>JADJSH010000005.1 GCA_016711805.1 Bacteroidota bacterium | reverse complement strand
TTGAGCTGCCTTATTATTTTCGTTCTCTTTTTCTTTACACATTTTTCTGCTGCTAATAATTTTTCTTTTGGTACTACTTCATCTGGTAATAAGCTATTTGCCGTTGCATAATTAGTCTTAGCTAACTCGCAATTTTTTTTACTGAAAGCAGCGTCTCCATTTTTTAAGGCTGCCGCATACTTTGCTAATAAGTCTGTTTCTTGCTGTCTGATATCCGAAAAAGAAGCTACCATTTGACTTGTATAATAAGCATCATCAGCAAAACCTTTTTTACCTGGCATATACATACGCAATAAAGCGTGATTTAATAACGAATAATTGACCCCGGCAAGGGCTTTGACATCACTAACTCCACTAATTTTAACTTCGTCTTTAATATTGCCTTTAGTTGTTCCTGACGGAACAACCATAGTTGAAATAGAAAACTTTTTTGTGTTACAACTAGGCATACGAAATAGCAATGATATAATCGCCATTAGGTGGTACATTTATTTGAAAATCTCCGTTACCATCACTTTGCACTTGTGTAACTACTGTAGACCCTTTATAATAAGGTAACAGTAGCACCAGCAAGACCTCTTCCATCTTTTTCAACATTACTGCTTACTTTTAATGACCAATCAAAGCTGAAGGCGTTGGCGTCTGACCTTGTATAATTGCATAAAAAGAACGCCAAGAGAATAGTAAAAATTGTTTTTTCATATGTTGATTATAATTTCATTTTATTATCATATGGTATAGCCATGTTATCTGTATTGTTTATTGCTCTCTTTACAACATGACTATTTCATAGTTAGTATAAATGTCACTTTTGTTTTAAAATTACCTAAAATTTATAAAGATTTAGCCATTGTTAAAAGGCTTAGAAACTTTTTTCATAAATTACAAAGATTTTATTAGTTTTATTTATCATTATATCCATTGATTCTCATTATGTATGTAAATACTAATCTCATCTTTCTCGACTTTATTTGTGGCTTGTTCATCCAAGGACGAAAGTCATCAGGACTCCATGATGAAAACTACAGATTTTTGCACTTCAATTCATAGAGATTCAAGTGTGAGTTTAAGTCAAAAACTAAACCCCCTAGCTGATTCGATGACTCATAAAACAGGAGTTTATGTTTTGGAAGACGGAGATGGGATCGATGGTTGCACGGGCTTGGCTAAGCGAATATGCTGAACATAGCATTGATATTCAGTATTTTATTTTTACAGCAGATAATGTAGGATTACATAGCAGCAGATTATTTAGGGAGAGCTGCTGATCGGGGCGTGAAAGTTCGGATTTTGGTGGATGACATTATGGTGGAAGCTGATGAACAAAAATTACTGATACTTGATTCGCACGAAAATATCTCCATAAAAATTTATAATCCTGGAACTAATGTAGGCAAGACAATTGGTGATAAACTTGGTAATTTTGCAACTAACTTTAGAGGCGCTAACCAAAGAATGCACAATAAAACCTACACCGTTGATGGAAAAGTGGTAATAACAGGTGGTAGAAATATTGCTGATGAATATTTTGATTACGATCACGAATACAACTTTAGAGATAGAGATGTTTTACTAATTGGTGGCGTCACTAAACAGATACAAGAATCATTTGAATTATTTTGGAATAGCAGTTATGTAGTTAATGTAAAATCATTAATCGACACCACTCAATATAATTATACAGAAACAAATCGTTTTGATAATTTACATCAGTATGCCTGCGACTCAAACAACTTTTGGCCTCAAGTGCGAGAAAAAATAAAACATATTCCCGAGACGTTTGATATGATTCAATCTACCGGAAAATTACAATGGGTAGATAATGTGGAATTTATATCTGATCTCCCTGGTAAAAATGATGGATCAAAAGGATTAGGAGGTGGAGGCATTAGCACGTTCCAATTAATTAAATTAGTGTATCAAGCAAAAGATTCCATTATCATTCAATCACCTTATTTAATTACAACTGAAGTAGGCAAACAATTATTTAAAGAAGCTGTAAAACGTGGTGTGAAAATTAAAATTTTGACTAATAGTCTTGCTTCTACCGATAATCTTCAAGCGTTTAGTGGATATCAAAGAGACAGAGAAGCACTATTAAGAACTGGAGTAAGAATTTTTGAATTTAAACCAGATGCAGCAATTCGTTTTGAAATAATGACTGGTGCTTTGCAAAAGAAAATGAATCATACTCCCATATTTGGGTTACATGCAAAATCAATGGTGATTGATGGAAAAATAACCGTGATAGGAACATTTAATCTAGACCCACGAAGCGCTAACTTAAATACAGAATGTTTTAATGTTATTCATTCCGAAAAAATTTCTTCGGAAGTTCAACAAGAAATGCTCATCGAAATAAACCTGAAAATGCTTGGGAAACAACCTTAACATTTAATCCTGATTCAAAATCCACCTTAAAGAAAAAACATCAAAGCAAAAGTAATGAAAGTTGTTCCAAAAAGGACTTATAACCCTTCGACTCCGCTCAGGGTGACGATGAAAAGAATTATAAAAAATAATAAAGTACAATGACACAACTACAAGATTTAAACTCTCAGTTTCTAATTAATCCAAAATTACCTATTTAAACTTTGGTTCTTTCGAGCTTGTCCAAACCTATTTTTGAAGATTTACAAAAATGGCAATTAGAAATGGAATCAGAGCCTGTGCAATTTATAACAGTAGACGGATTCAAATACTTAAAAAAATCCAGAGAAGCGCTGGCTAAATATATTCACTAGATTCAGATGATTTGGTTTATACGCCAAATCCATCATATGCCATGAGCATCATTACCAAAAGCTTGAAATTAAACGCAGGTGATGAAATTTTAACGACTGATTTAGAATATGGCGCCATGGATAAATCATGGAATTACTATTGCAAACAAACAGGCGTTAAGTATGTTCGACAACCTATTAATTTACCTTTAACAACAAAAGAAGCATTTGTAGAAGATTTTTTAAAGGCCTTACTAAAAACAAGGCCATTTTTATTAGTCAAATAACCAGTAGCACGGCATTAATATTACCTGTAAAAGAAATATGCGACATTGCCAAACAAAAAGGTTTACTAACTATTGTTGATGGAGCACATGTGCCGGGACACATCCCTTTAAATCTTTCTGAACTAAAGGCGGATATTTATGCAGGCGCTTGTCATAAATGGATGATGACACCTAAAGGTTGTGCTTTTTTATATGTAAGTAAACAACATCAACATTGGACAGATCCATTAGTTATCAGTTGGGGTTATGAAAGTGCCATGCCTTCACATTCACAATTTTTAGATTATCATCAACTACAAGGCACAAGAGACTTCACAGCTTTTTTAACAGTGCCTAAAGCTATAGAGTTTATGAATACTAATCATTGGGAAGTGCAAGCCACTAATTGCCGAAAACTTTATAAGCTAATGCCCAACGTTTTTAAGTGATCTGCTAGAACAAAACCTTTATGCCCAATAAACGATACATTTTTAGGGCAGATGTTCAGTATTCCTATTCATACAACAGAACCTGAAACTTTGCAACGCGATTTATTTGAGGCTTACAAAATAGAAATCCCTGTGATGCGACATGGTTCAGATGTATATTTACGATATAGTGTACAAGCATTTAATACTCAAAAAGATTTAGATACATTGTATAATGCTTTGAAAGAGATTATAGCAAATACGGAACTTATTCAAATAAAATAAATTGATATTTAAAAAGAGAAAATAAAAAGTTGGGAAGTAGTTTTGCAATTGACATTGTCTGTAACGGTGATGCTTATTTTACTATACCTATTATTCACTACTAAAAATGGTATTGGTTTCTTCTCAATTACCAATTTTACTCATCATCAACTTTGGTATATTTGACAAAATTATCCTTACAGAAGAATCCATTTCTGAGAAAAGATTATTTAGTGCAAAAACAGTTTTATTCAAAGACATTAAAGAAATAAGACTAAAGAGTTCGAATAAAAATATTGGTTTTATAAAAGAATCAGATGTAGATAATTCATTTTATGGAGCACAGATTTATATTTTACCTTACGAGCATTCAAATCATTTTGAAGATACAGGAAAACCCATCATATTTGATTTTAATAAAGATGCCTGGGATTATTTGAAAGCTCAAAAATATAAGCTAAATGGAATCAACAGTTTTTAAATACTTTCCCAGGGTGGCTCCTTTTTAATATTTTATTTTTATTGGTTGTATAAAAGAGAACCATATAAACGAACTGTTGAATACTTTTTCGTGTTAAAAGCTACTGTTACCAAGGCTTTATATAATATCTTAAGATTTATTTGTGTAAAAGGAAATAAAACCTATCTTTGCACCCGAAAATAACAATTGTTACTTTCTTAGATTAATAAGTTCTTTAAAAACAAACATATTGCGGGATAGAGCAGGGGTAGCTCGTTGGGCTCATAACCCAAAGGTCGGGTGTTCGAATCACTCTCCCGCTACATTGGAAACCCATCAGTTACACTGATGGGTTTTTGTATTTAAGATCGAGTCGAAAGCTTTGCTTTCAGGCGAAGATTTAAAATACAAAAACTCGATTCGCGCTAGCGAATAGGTTTTCACTCGTAAAGCCCCTTTTTTGTGATCTGCGGAGCTAATCACAAAATTCATATCTCAGCAAAAAAAACTATATTTGTCTAAGTAAAAATTATAATAATTTGTCACAAAATCCACATAAATCAGGCTTTGTAAGCATCATTGGTTGCCCTAACGTTGGTAAATCAACTTTAATGAATGTATTAGTTGGCGAAAAGCTAAGTATTATTACATCAAAAGCACAAACTACACGTCACCGTATTATGGGTATTGTTAGTGGCGACGATTATCAAATTGTATTCTCTGATACTCCAGGTATTTTAAAACCAAACTACAAACTTCAAGAAAAAATGATGGAGTTTGTTGTATCTGCTTTTAGCGATGCTGATGTATTTTTATTAATCGTTGATATTTATGAAGATATTGTTTTAGACGAAAAATATTTAGAGAAATTAAAAAACACAAGTACTCCTGTTTTATTATTACTAAATAAAATAGACATGGCTACTCAAGAAGTTTTAGACACTAAAATGGCTGAGTGGAAAGAGAAATTACCAAATGCTGAGATTCTTCCAATTTCGGCATTAAAAAAATTCAATTTAGAAAACGTAATGTATCGCATCACTCAACTTTTACCAGTTGGTGAGGCGTTTTATGATAAAGACACTTTAACCGATAAACCCGAAAAGTTTTTCGTTTCTGAAATTATCAGAGAAAAGATATTATTACAATACAAAAAAGAAATTCCTTATAGCGTTGAAGTAGTTGTTAATTCATTTAAAGATGAAGAATCTATTTTAAAAATACAAGCGGATATTATTGTAGAACGTGATAGTCAAAAAGGTATTATTATTGGCCATAAAGGCGAAGCTTTAAAAAAGGTTGGTACCCGTGCTCGCATAGATGCTGAAACATTCTTTGGAAAGAAAATATTTTTAGAATTGTTTGTGAAAGTTGCTAAAGACTGGAGAAGTAACGATTCTAATTTGAAGAATTTTGGGTATCAAAATTAAATAGCTTTCAATCCTCTTGTCATTTCACGTTTCCCCAATGCCCCGGGTAAAGATTGCACGTTAAAACCAACTTGCTTCATATTTCGTTTCATTTGTCCTTGAGCGCAATAAGTCACTAATACACCATTATCTTCTAATAAATCAAACATTTTTTGGAAGATTTGTTCTGTCCAAAGTTCTGGCTGCTCCGAAGGAGAAAAGGCATCAAAATAAATCACATGAAATTTGTGTGGAGAATTGAATTCTTCTAGCAAGCATAAATGCTTAGTTAGCAAAAAGTCTTCTGTAATCTCTTCTCCCCTATTCCATTCTTGTTGATGCATTTGGTGAAACACAACTTTCTCATTTTCCGAAAAATCACTCGTATAATTTAATTGAGTTGCTTTTGATATAGGAACAGGAAATGCTTCTATGCTTTGGTGATTTATTTTTAACTTATGTTCCTTAGCGTATAAATAAGTCATAAAGGCGTTTAAACCAGTGCCAAAGCCTATTTCTAATATTGAAATTTCCCTTGATTGATATTGCTCATGAATGTATTGCAATCCATTTTGAATAAATACATGCTTGCTTTCAGACATTGCTCCTCGAGTAGAGTGATATGTAGCTTTGAAACGCTCACTAAATAAGGTATGAGAGTGGTCGTCCGTCATTAATAAAGAAATAGGATGTGAGTCTTTTTCTTCCATGATTAAATAAATTAAGCCTCGTAACTATATTCCCAAGCTGATTTATAAAAATTATTTTTCTCGCAATACTCAATAAAAGATTTATAAAAAGGATGATTTCCAATAGTGGCTGTATCCATAATAACCACTAATTTCTTTTTGGCACGTGTTAATGCTACATTCATTCTTCGGATATCTGATAAAAATCCAATTTCTGAATTGAGATTACTACGTACTAATGAAATATAAATAACATCGCGTTCTTCTCCCTGAAATCCATCAATCGTCTTTACATCTAATTCATTTACTTGATAAGCAGAATAATCAAAATCAACTAACTTTTCTTTTAATAGCTCAATCTGTTCTTTGTAAGGCGAAATAATTCCGACATCTATTTTCTGTGTTTCTCCAGCAAAATTATATTGTTGCAACAGTAAATCTAAATGTTTAAACAATAAATCAGCTTCGCCTTTGTTAGATAAGCTTAAGGTTTCTGGATTTTGTGATTCATCAAAACTACAGCCTGCTGTATCAATTAATTCTATTGGCACATGAAGAATATCGATATGTTCATTTAAAGAAAGCAGAGTATCCTTTACCGTTGCATCAGCTTCTAATTCATTATTATAAAAATAAGCATTACTAAATGCCATAATATGCTGGTGCATACGATACTGCCTTGTTAGCAAACTCGAAATGGTATCGTGCTTAATGCAACTATCCAGCATGGTTTTATCTAAGCCCTCTTGCTTAGCTTTCACACTCTTTACAACTGGCGGCAACTGAAAATGGTCACCACTAAAAATAACGCGTTTACATTTTAACAAAGGAATCCACGAAATAGCTTCTAAGGCTTGAGATGCTTCGTCAAAAAACAAAGTTTCAAACTTTTTCTTAACTAAAGCTTTGTTGGTGGATGTAACCGGTGTGCAACAAATAACCTGTGCATTTTCAAATAAAGAATCTACAATATAGTCCTCTAACAATCGAGACTCTTTAATACAATTTCTAGCTTCCGAATAAAATAAAGCACGTTGTTTCGCATCCTCCTTGCCAAAAGTACGTTTAAACTTAGAAGCCATTTTAAAATACTCTTCGGCAGTTTTACGTAAACTCTTAATGTCTTTATAATTAATGTGTGTTTGTATTTGCCCGTCAATGGTAGTCTTCAATAAATCTTCGGATACTCTTGCTGGGTGACCAACACGTAATACGTTTACCCCCTGCTCTATCAATTTTTCAGTTAATAAGTCAACAGCTGTATTAGTTGGTGCACAAACTAGTACTTGCTTTTCGGTTTGTAATACCAATCGAATGGCTTGCACAATAGTAGTTGTTTTACCTGTGCCAGGAGGGCCATGAACAACTGCTATATCGTTAGCTGATAAAATATGGCGTACAGCTTTATTTTGTGAAATATTTAATTGAGGAACAACAATGCTATCGTCTATTTTTTCAAAAGTGGGCACTTCATTCCCTTCAATAATTTCTCTTAACTCTGCTACTCTATTATTTCTGGCACCAATTACTTCATCTAATGCTTTTTGCATTTCGATGTAACTATTATCGTCAAACTGGATATTAATTCCCAAACGGCCATCATAACACCAATCTGGCAATTCATCTGTATGAAGAATAATCTTCATTTTGTTTTTACCTGATTGTTTTATTGTACCTGTAATCTCTAATTGTTCATCAGGGTTTTTATTTGAAAATAAACTCACATTTTTACCAGCACTAAAGCGGTACGGTGTATCTAATTGATTAGTACGTTCTACCTCTATATGCACATAATCAGCATAACCTAGTTCATCGGATAATATCTGGATAGGAAACCAAGTAACACCGTTTTTTTTACGTTGCTCGATGCTTGCTCTTAAAAACTGTTCTTTATATTGATAGTAATCTTCTTCACGCTCAATGAATAAAAGTTCTTTTAAATGCTTTAATCTATCTATGCTATTGCTCATTATTTAGTTCGCTTTAATTCAAACGCATATATCTGCCTACCTAACTCTGCTAAAAAAGGTAAAGCAATGGTATTGTATTCATACCTACCATCATTTAAAATTTCATCTTCATTGGTATAAATAACAGCACTTAACATAAACTCAACATTTTCTTTTTTGTTTTGGATATAAGCACAATCTACCATAAAGCCGTAAGATTGTCCAACGATATTAGTGATTTTAATATTATCATTTGTAATGGGTTTCTTGCTATCACCAAACATAAAATACTTTTTATAGCTATCGTAATAGGTTTTAGAATTGTAAGTAGGATGAGTACTTTGGCGAGGGTACAAAGTTAATTGTTCTAGTAAAAATTGTCTATCATCATCTGTCATATCGTAACGTTGGTCTTTTGGAATATTATCGTTAAATATTAATCTCTGCAACATAGAGTGAATATTTTCTAAAGGAATATAATTCATGTTCGTGAAATCCTTAGGTTCTTTTACTTTTTTATTATTAGTATTGATATAAGCTTTACCAACTTTTACTTGTCCCAATGGATGTTTATAGATGCTTTGAGCTTCTTGCATTGGAACAGAAACAATCGATTTTAAATTATTATCGCAGAAAAAAACAGGATTAGTTGTTGTATTGTCAGTCCCCTTGCAGCTGCCATCAAAGCGATGAACAATTCTCATATTTTTATATCCTAATTCAGCCAATCGATTATGAATATAATCTACTCCTAAAAACTCATAAATGCGACCATAAGCTACATTATCACTCACTAAAGCCATACGTTTGATGTATTGCCCAATACTTGGATAACCGCTAATGGAGGTCGTGTCTTTTCGCACAGTACGTTGGCAGGCATTAGCACTGTCTGTAAACATAATAGTATTACTATAAACACGTATTTTTTTTGCTTTTTCCAAAGCTAAAATAGAACAAGGTAATTTTACTAAACTAGCACAATAAAAATAATTAGAGGAATCTAGTTGATACGTATAATTTTTAAAAGACGGTTTTCCGTTTGCATCTCGTTTAATCTGCGTGTAAATAATTTGTAATCTGTATTTCTTATGTTTATCAAAAACAGTTTTCAGAATTGGCTTTTTAAGACGAATAGAATCAAAAGAAAAATCAACTTGACTGAACGAACTGCTAAAAACAAATAAAAATAACAATCCGAAAACCAGTTTACCTATTGAATTATCTAACTTTTTCATAATGATTTTTCTTGCTATAAATATAGTTATTATTAAGAATAAAGGGGGTGGTCAATGAATAGAAAAACCTAGTACTGAGCATAAAATTTAATAACTTATCAAAATACTGAAATGTAAAATCAATACTATTGTCCTATAAAATGGAAAGTGAAAATCAAATCATAATTGAATTAACAGATACTAGTTTTAATGAATTATTACCAGGTTACTTAAAATTCGCCGCTCGATTATATTTCACGCCTATTGAAGTTGCCAAACAAGCTGCGGAATGGCTGACAGAAAATAACGAAAAACGTATTTTAGATATTGGCTCCGGTGTTGGCAAATTTTGTATAGCTGCAGCAAGTCATGTAGATGCTCATTTTTATGGTGTAGAATACCGTAGAAGTTTAGTTCAAGTTGGCAAACACATTGCCAAACATTACCTATTAAATAATGTGACTCTATTAAATGCAAATATCTTGGATATTGATTTTTCGGATTACGATGGCTTTTACATCTTTAATCCTTTTTATGAGAATTTAGAAAAAACGAAACGTTTAAATGATGAAGTAAAGCTGAAAGCTGAATTATATCAGGTATTCTTAAAATATACAGATGATCAGTTAGACAAAGCCAAAGTAGGAACTAAATTAGTTACCTATCATGGCAACAACTTTGAAGTGCCTAATTCCTACACGAAAATAAAAGATGCTTTTAATGGCGATTTAAAACTTTGGGTAAAGCAACAGTAATTAATGTTGCTTAGTAGCAATCATAAAATTACTGTTCTTGTCTTTAAAATTATATCCAATCCCAAAACCAATAGGTTTAGCTCCTTGTTTTTTATACAAAGAATCTAAATCTTTTTGATAGAACTCTGCAAACATAGGAATCGGCTTTAAATACTGACCAAAGAACGAATAATTCCATTTACTGTTATCATCTAAAAAATAATGAAATGCTATACCGCTATCATCTTGTATCACATGTTCGCTTTGATTTAAAATAACTTTACGCACCAACGAAAAATAATCTTTGTGCATTAGGTAAGATGCTCCTTTCAAATAGGTGTTAACCGTTCCCATTGCTTTTAAATATGACATAAATCCTTTATTAGACTTCAAACCACCATCAGCTGCATTTAAAGAAAAATAATACAAAGTTTTAGGCTTATTATTTATGTCGTTAAACTGAATTTCAACGCCTCGTGTATTTGTTTTTAATTTCTTTAACGCGTCAAATGAATTTACAAATACAATAGTTCCAGAACTATCCACCGTTACAGGTTTTGCAGAACAAAACTGATTACCTGTACGTTTTAAAAACAAAAATAATAAGTGCAACGTTCCATCTACCTCTTCATTCTTTAAATCATTTTTCATGCTTTGAGTTCTGAAGAAACTAAATTTCAAAATCGCATTCAACGACACATTTACTTTTTGAAAATAAGATTCTAATGAATCCGTTTCCTCTTTCTTAAACTTTGGCAAGCTTCCTACTGGCTCCAAACCAATCATCACGTACTTATCGGCTTCCGGAAAAAATGTTTGAGCATGTAAAATATCTGGCCCAGAAAAAGGGTAAAACAAAGTTGTTTGGGGTTTTACCACTTTAGAAATTTCATTTTCTTTAAATGTTCTCAAATTTGTTAAGCGTGTTGAATCATATGTTTTCCAACGCTTATCAAAGTTTTTACTGAAAGCTTTAAAGTCAGAAGAAGACTGCACGAATTTATAAACCGAACTTGTATCAGTCATCCCAGACATAATATTCGCAATCGCATTTAAGGTGTCATTTAAAGGCAAAGTCAATTCATTTGCTTCCTTAATAGAATCCTTTAATTCTTTAACTTCCACTATAAGTGGTGTAGCCGTATCTTTTTTCAATTCTCCTGTTTGATTTTCAGCAGTTGGAGTACAACCAAATACTGTCATTAAAACAGCCGTTAATACACTTATTTTCTTCAACATAATTCGTTTGCTTGTTTTTTTTCTGATACTTTTTTTCCTATAAAATAAATCAATCCTCCAATAGCTACGTTTAACAAACCTAATAAAGACTCTGTTGGTTTTTGTTTAAACACAAAATAAATAGTGAATGCATTTAATAATAAAAACGAAATAGGTGTTACAGGATAGCCCCAAGTTTTATAGCCTTCCGTATTTAATTTTTTAGCTCTTAAAATAAACACACTGCTCACCGTTAAAAAAGTAAAGATGCTTAAACTAAATCCCACAAAGGTTAATACTGCTTCAAATTGAGCTGTTAAAATTAGTACCACCGTAATACAAGATTGTGTAATCACTGCCATGTAAGGCACATGATGTTTATTTGTTTTTGCTAAAACAGATAACATGGGTAAATCTTCACCCATAGATTTAATGATGCGTGGCCCCGCCATAATCATAGCACTGATAGATGATAATAATAAAAAAGCGATAATAATACTCATCATCTTACCAATGGTTTCTCCAAAAATATGAGCCGCACTCACATGACCAATTTCCAAAACACCAGTTAATTCAGTCATAGGAGCACTATATAAAAACACAAAATTCAATAACACATAAATAACTGTCACTATAAAAGTTCCCAATAATAAAGCCTTTGGTAAATTTTTCTGAGGATTTTGCATATCACCTGCCAAATATGAAGCCGCATTCCAACCACTATAGGCATAAGAAACATAAATTAAAGACACCCAAAAGCCTGCGCTAAAAATTTCACTCATGGATGTTGGTTGTGGAGTAATACTAATTTCATGGTTTGGTGTATGAAATAATCCAGCTAAAATAAAACACATAATTACGGCAATTTTTAAAACGATTAATGTTTTTTAAACACCACTTCCAACTTTTAAATGCATGGCATGAACTAAGGTTATAATTGCAACAACCGTTAAAGCACAAGCTGTAATATTAATTTCAGGTATAATTTTATGAACGTAAGTTCCCAATGCCATCGATGCTAAAGCCACTGGTGCAGCGAAACCAACCGTAGAAGAAACCCAGCCCGACATAAAGCCAATACTTGGATGTATTAACTTGGATAAATAAACATACTCGCCCCCACTTCTTGGAATAGCAACTCCTAATTCGCCATAAACCAATGCTCCACAAAAAGAAATGATACCACCCAATAACCATAAAACTAGAATACTGAATACCGAATGGATATCAAATAATTGAAAACCAAGACTTGTAAAAACACCTGTGCCAATCATATTAGCAATGACTAATGAAATGGCAGTGTAAAATCCAATTTTATAAGTTGAATTCATTAATCGAATGATTGGGTTGATTTCGATGACAACTCTAACATAATTTGGTACTCTTCTGGAGAAAAATCGTTATAATAAAAATTGATTGGATTTACTTTTTCACCATTCTTAATCACTTCATAATGCACATGTGGACCAGTACTTAAGCCTGTACTTCCCACGTAACCAATTAAATCGCCACGTTTTACTTTAACGCCAGGTTTAGTTGCCATTTTACTCATATGGCCGTAAAGTGTTTGATACCCAAATCCATGATTAATCACCACATGATTTCCATATCCTTGAGCAGAAGCATCAGCCACCTCCACTACTCCATCACCGGTAGCATAAATTGGTGTTCCTTGCTCTGCTGTAAAATCCATTCCGGGGTGAAACTCTTGTGTTTTATAAATAGGATGCGTTCTCCAGCCATAACCGCTTGGAGCATGTTTTAAATTTTTATTATTCAAAGGCATAATAGCAGGAATAGAAGCAATTAATTTCTCCTTGCCTTTAGCCATTTTCACTACTTCATCAAATGATTTAGATTGAATATATAATTGTTTGGTGATTCTATCTAAACGTTCGGTTGCCTCTTTCATCAACTCTGAATTATCATATCCTTCCAAGTCTTTGTAACGATCACTTCCTCCAAATCCAGCCTTACGGATAGACGTTGGAATAGGTTCTGCCTCAAAAATAACACGGTAAATATTATCATCTCGGTCTTGTAAATCATTTAAGACTGTTTGCACTTGATTCATTTTTTGATTCAACAAATTATACTGCAATTGCATCACTTCTGCCTCTCTACGCAATTGTTTTTCTTTTGGAGAATCAATAAAACGGTAAGCAATTAACATCGTTATGGTAGCAAATACAGTTCCAATTGCCAAATACGAGAGTACTTGCAATAAACGCTGCTTAAAAGTAACCTTTACTTTTTCGTAGGTCAGCGATTTGGTATTGAACTTATATTTAACTTTTGACATGTTCCTGAAAAGGCTAGCAAATATAGCAAAATGATTGATTTATAAAAGCCATTTTATTGCCAAAATCTTGCTAAAAAGTGGATAATTTGTGATTTGCGATGCAAGTGTTTTTAGTATATTCGCTACTTCTTTTTAAAACACTATGGAATCAAATAAAGTACGTCAAACATTTTTAGATTTTTTCAAATCAAAAGGCCACGAAATCGTTCCTTCTGCCCCAATGGTAGTTAAGGGCGACCCAACGTTAATGTTTATTAACTCAGGTATGGCGCCTTTTAAAGATATATTTTTAGGTAATGCAGCTATTAAATTTCCACGTGTAGCCGATACGCAAAAATGTTTACGCGTTAGCGGTAAACACAACGATTTAGAAGAAGTAGGTGTTGATACCTATCACCATACCATGTTTGAAATGCTTGGTAACTGGAGCTTTGGCGATTATTTTAAAAAAGATGCCATTGCTTGGGCTTGGGAATTATTGACAGAAGTTTACAAAATTGATAAATCACGTTTATACGTTACGGTGTTTGAAGGAAGCGTGGAAGAAAATGTACCTTTTGATCAAGAAGCTTATGATACATGGAAGTTATATGTGGAGGAAAGCAGAATTTTAAAAGGAAATAAAAAAGATAACTTCTGGGAAATGGGAGATACTGGCCCTTGTGGACCATGTACCGAAATTCATTATGATGGAAGAAGTGATGAAGAAAGAGCAAAAGTTGATGGTGCAACTTTAGTAAATAACGATGATCCACAAGTGATTGAAGTGTGGAACAACGTATTTATGGAGTTTATGCGTAAGGCAGATAAAAGTTTGGAGAAATTACCTGCACAACATGTGGATACAGGTATGGGCTTTGAGCGTTTAGTGCGTGTTTTACAAGGAAAACAATCTAACTACGATACGGATGTATTTACTCCTTTATTAAATAAAATTGAAGAGTTAAGTGGCTTACGTTACAAACCAGAAGATGAAGACAAACACAAAAAGCAATTGATTATCAATATTGCCATGCGTGTTATTGCTGATCATATTCGTACTATTTCATTTTCTATTGCGGATGGTCAATTGCCAAGTAACACTGGTGCAGGCTATGTGATCCGTCGTATTTTACGTCGTGCTATTCGTTATGGTTATCAATCATTGAATATTAAAGAGCCTTTCATGTATCGTATTGTGCCAACGTTGGCGCATCAATTAGGGCAACAATTCCCAGAGTTAAACACGCAAAAAATACTCATTGAAAAAGTAATTAAAGAAGAAGAAATTTCTTTTTACAAAACTTTAGAAATTGGATTAAAACGTATTGACCAAGTTTGTATAGATTTAACAGCATCTCACACTGGGAAAGTAATTGATGGTAAAGTTGTATTTGAACTGTATGATACCTTTGGGTTTCCTTTAGATTTAACTTCTTTAATTGCTCGCGGTTATGATTTAAGTATTGATGAAGAAGAATTTAATCGTTTATTAACTGAACAAAAAAATCGTTCTCGAGCGGCAACTTCAGTTGACACGGATGATTGGATGTTGATTGAGAAAAATAAAAAATCGTCTGATAACACGATTGCAGAAACTGAATTTGTTGGTTATTCTGAATTGGAATGTACTGCAAATATCATCCGTTACCGTAAAGTAAAAGCGAAGAACAAAGAGCAGTTTCAGATTGTATTAGATAAAACTCCTTTTTACGCTGAAAGTGGTGGACAAGTTGGTGATGCTGGAACTATTGAAAACATTAATGAGAAAATAAACATAACCGACACTAAAAAAGAAAACGGTGTGATTATTCATTTCTGTGATAAGTTACCAGAAAACATGGAAGCTAGTTTTGTAGCTAAAGTAAATAGAAATAAACGAACATTCACAGAAAACAACCATAGTGCAACGCACTTATTACATGCAGCTTTACGTCAGGTTTTAGGAACTCATGTGGAGCAAAAAGGAAGTTTAGTAAACGAAGAATATTTACGTTTTGACTTTTCTCACTTCTCAAAAATTACCGATGAGGAGTTAGCGCAAATTGAAAAAATTGTCAACACAAAAGTTCGCGAAAATATTTTCAGTAATATTCAACAAATGACCATCGATGATGCTAAGAAAACTGGCGCCATGGCATTGTTTGGCGAAAAATACGGCGATGTCGTTCGTGTGGTAGAGTTTGATAAAAACTACTCAATTGAATTATGCGGAGGAACTCATGTAAAAGCAACCGGACAAATTGGTTATTTTAAAATCACTTCCGAAAGTGCTGTAGCAGCTGGTATTCGTCGTATTGAAGCAGTTACTTCAGTTAAAGCAGAAGAGTTTTTCAATGAACAAACGGCTACTTTAAATGAAGTGAAAGCTTTATTAAAAAACAATAAAGATGTCATAAAAAGCTTGAGCAATTTAGTAGAAGAAAATAACGACTTACAAAAGCAATTACAATCTTTACTAAAAGAAAAAGCACAAAGCATTAAACAAACGTTATTATCAAAAGTCATTGCGAAAAACGGCATTAATGTCATTGTAGAACAAATTTCATTTGATAGTGCCGAAGAAATAAAAAACATCTTATTTGAAATTCGCAACCAAATTGAAAATTGCGTATGCGTAATTGGTGCCGAAGTAAAAGGTAAACCAAGTATCTCCGTAATTATTGATGATAATTTAGTGAAAGATAAAAACTTAAACGCTGGTAATATCATTCGTGATTTAGCGAAAGAAATTAATGGCGGTGGTGGCGGTCAACCTTTTTATGCGCAAGCTGGCGGAAGTAAATTGGAAGGCTTAAGTGCTGCTATAGAAAAAGCGAAAGCATTGTTTTAGTTCAATTTTTGGAACGTAATTTGAGTATAGAATTCACATCAGAGTGATTTCTATACTCATTTTTAACATTTCTCCCTCAAATTTCATCTTTCCAAAATTCCACTCACTCATTCAAAAGTGTATTTCACCCATTTAAAACATATTTTCACTCAGTGAAACTAAAAATAATAGGTTTGATTTTCAGGCACTTAAGTTTTACAGGGAATTTATTTCACTTTTCACTGTAACTATTGTACTGCTTTTGTATTATAAACCTGTAATGCTTTTAGACGCAGTTCATATGGAATTTTCACCCCGTTATCACCATACCGCCGACATGTTGCTTGATGAGCAAATGATCATTGAGGCTGCGAAACAAAACCCTGAACATTTTGGGCCTTTGTACGACAAATATTACAAACAAATTTTTGGCTACGTATACCAACGTATGGACGATAAGGACACTGCCTTTGATTTAACAGCCCAGGTGTTTTTAAAAGCATTGACCAATATTGAAAAATACGAATATAAAGGTGTGCCTTTTGCAAGCTGGTTATATCGTATTGCTCATAGCGAAGTGATGCAACTATTTAGAAACAATAGTAAGCTTAGAACTGTTAATGCAGATATCAGTGACTTAAGAAATATTTGCGAAGAAGTTGAAGAAGAATACATGGAGCAATACAAAGGTATTTTAATGACAGTCATTAAAGATTTACCTGAGGATGAATTGCAATTAATAGAATTACGTTTTTTTGAAAAGAGAGCGTTTAAAGAAATTGCTGAAATACTAAACTTAACAGAAACAAACGCAAAAGTTAAATTATATAGAATACTTGAGCGAGTAAAAAAAACATTGACTAAAAAATCAAAATAATGGCGACAAAATTTAATCTTAACAGACAGCCGGTACCAGACGAAGAAATTAATTCACACAAAGATTTTGGCGAATTGGTCAACAAATTTAAAAAGCAAAGCATCGAGAAAGCCCGAAGTGATGCTCGCTTTTTAAAAAATAAAAAAGCAACTTATTCGGCAATCATCGCAGGCGTCGCCGTTATTTGTACCGTTACCTATTTCTCCGTATTTAAAAAAGAACCACCAAAAGAAACCAACAATGATAAAATAGTTACTTCACAACAAAATAATACGAATACCCCAAATACCAAGCTTAATAGAGCTTTTATCGCACCTCCCATCCCAAAACTAAACGTTCCTTACACTTCTTATAAAGTAAAAGCCGAACAAGGCGGAACGTTAAAACACAAATCCAATTCAAAAATTATTATTCCTAAAAAAGCCTTCGTAAATAAACAAGGACAGGACATTATTGGCGATGTAGAAATCACCTACCGAGAATTTCACAACCAAGCTGACATCATTGCTAGTGGAATTCCTATGACTTATGATAGCGCTGGAATTCAATCACATTTTGAAAGTGCAGGTATGATTGACATTAGGGGCTAGCAAAATGGAGAACCAGTATATATTAATCCAAAAAAACAAATTACGGTTGAGTTTCAATCTGAACATACAGCAGATAGATATAATATGTATGTGTTAGATACAATTGCAAAAAATTGGGTATATCAAAACAGAGACAACTCTTTAAAGGGGCAAAAAAAGCAAACAGCTTCAGTAAACTCAGCTAGCAAAACCTCCGATGTAACTCAAGAAACGATAGCGTCGCCCAAAACAGAAAACTTACAAAAACAACTGGATGCTATTCCACCAAAAATAGAGGCGGAAAAAGTAGTGTATTCTAAAAAAGTAACTCAATTACCAAAAGTTACAACGCCAACAAAGCCAACGAAAGCAACTGCTGGAAGACCACAGTTTGAATTAGATGTTAGTTATAAAGAATTTCCAGAACTTGAAGCGTTTAAAAATGCAATTTTTGAAGTAGGTACCGAAAATAAAAATTATAACTCCAAGTTAGCAGATGTGACATGGAGCAGTGCTGAAGTTTCGGAAGGTCCGGTGAAAGGCAAAAATTATATATTGACATTGAAATTAAGAGAGCGAGTTGAAAAACTAATTGTGTATCCTGCCCTAACAGGTGCGGATTACGACAAAGCGTTAAAAACATACGAAAGTAAATTTAATGATTACAAAACGGCAGTAATCAAACGTGAGGCAGATGAGAAAAAACTAAAAGAAGAATTTGAAGCCAAACAAGCTGCTTATATTGCTGAACAAAAAAATCTTTCGGATGAATTGGTAAAGGAAAGAGTGAGGCTTTGGAAAGAACGAGAGTCCAAACAATTAGAGGAATTTAACTCAATGAATAATGACATGAAAGTCACGAGAATATTCAATATCAGCAGTTTTAATATTTACAATTCTGATTGCCCTAATAATTTACCAAAAGGTGCTAAAATGGATCCGATTTATGTTAGTAATGACAAATCACACATGAGACCAAGTACAATTTATTTGATTTGCCATTCAAAAAATTTAGTTTATAATTTACCATATGGTCAATTACCATACGATCCTAAAGAAAAATACAGTTTATGTGTCATCATAAAAGAAAGAGTTTATTTATGTAGTAAAGAAAAATTCACTGAAATAATTACTGCAAATCAAAATAAGATTCCTCTTACAGAAATGGCTGAGAGTTCTGGAGACATGCTGGATTTTAAAAAAGCAATTGGAATATAATAACCACTAAATTAAAACCTTATGACAAAATTACTACTAGCTGCAACAGCTATGGCTTTCCTATGCCTATCTTTCACAAAAGAAAAACCTTTTACTCCTCCGGGTACAGTTCAAATTAACGATACGTTATTTGCTGATGAAACAGAAATTACAAATATTGCTTGGCAAGAATATGAATTTTGGACAGCATCTATCTATGGAAAAAACTCAAAAGAACATTTAGCTACCCTACCAGATACTTTAGTGTGGAGAGAGAAGAGCTCATACAATGAACCCTATGTTCAATATTATTACAGACACCCTGCCTATAAAGAATATCCAATTGTTGGCGTAAGCTATGAACAAGCTATTGCATATTGTAAATGGAGGACAGAACGAGTAAAAACAGTTCTAACTACAAAAAGGAATTTTAAAAATCAAAACTTCGAGTATAGATTACCGACTAAAGCTGAATGGGAAAAATTAGCGCTTACTTCCATTAATATTTTTTCAAATAATGGCAAAAGTGAAAAAGGTTTACACCAGTTAAACTGCGTATACACCGATACAACTTTCTTAAAAGGGACTCCTTATAAAAGCTCGGACGTAACTGCACCTGCGTATTCTTATCAAAAAAACAGCTTTGGTTTATTTAATATGCTTGGAAATGTTGCTGAAATGGTTTATGAAAAAGGCATTAGCAAAGGTGGAGGTTGGAGAAATAATTTGGAAGAATGTAGAATTGGTAAAGATGCTCAATACACAAAACCAACAGCCTGGTTAGGGTTTAGATGTGTTTGTGTGGTTAAAAATAAAGGGAATAGTTAGGCTTCGACTCCGCTCAGCCTGACAAACTTCGATATTATCTCTAATTATCTGACAACAAACTAACCAACAAATCAATCTCTTCATAAGTATTAAAAGAATGTAAACAAATACGGATACGTTCCTGTCCTTCTTTAACCGTAGGGCTTTTGATGGATTTTACAAAAAGGTTTGATTGAGACAATCGCTCTTCTAAATCTTGAACTTGCTTATTTCCTGCAATCACTTTGCAATGCAATGAACTAGTACTTTTTATAAATGAATTGTCAGAATTTGTTTTACTATTAAAATAGTGAATATTATTTCTCAACTTTTCAATTTCATTTGTCTTTGCTAATAAATGATATGCGGCTTTAATAGCTAATAGACTATGTTCAGGCATCGCCGTAGTATAAATAAAGGAACGAGAAAAATTAATTAAATACTGCTTTAACTCTTCACTTCCTAAAACAGCGGCTCCATGACAACCCATGGATTTTCCGTATGTGTAAATTCTTGCAAAACAATCATTATGTATGTTTAATTCCTGACACAATCCTTTTCCTTGCGGCCCAAACACACCAATGCCATGTGCTTCGTCAACTATTAAATGCAAATTATATTGTTTGCAGATATTAACTAATTCAATTAATGGCGCACAATCGCCGTCCATAGAATACACACTTTCCACAACCACATAAATTTCTTGAAAAGTTTCTTTATGTCGCTTTACTAAATCCAATAAAGAAGCAATATCATTATGCGAAAATTTATAATGAGTGGCGTGGCTTAATCGAATACCATCAATTAAGGAAGCATGTATCAATTCGTCACTCAAAATCAAATCTCCTTTTTGAGGAACACTTGAAAGCAATCCTAAATTAGCATCATAACCCGAATTGAAAATCAAAGCCGTTTCTGCTTCATGAAAGTTTGCAATATCTTTTTCTATTTCATTAAATAAAACCGAGTTACCACTAATTAAACGAGAGCCTGTAGACCCCATTTTTATTGATGGCTCGAGTGATGGAATTTCTTGATGTAAATATCCTTGGGTAGAGAAACCCAAATAATCGTTACTCGAAAAATCAACACTAGCATAGTTGGTTTTAAGTGAACGAAAGAGAAACTTTTCTTTTGCCTGAATTAATTTATGAGATAATTTATGAGGAAAAGAAGCCATGTGTTTTTATAAAAAAGCCCTAAATGAATATTTTATATATTTTCATTTAGGGCAAAATTTAAAGATGTATAATTAAACTAATTCCTCTTTTTTCAATTTGTCAACAAATGCTTTCTTTGTGTTTAAACCTAAAATCTTGAACATTTCCATATCCTGATTATATAATGGATTTGGAGTGGTTAATAGTTTTTCGCCTGCAAAAATTGAATTTGCTCCAGCCATAAAACATAAAGCTTGTCCTTCCATACTCATACTTAAACGGCCTGCTGATAAACGTACTGCTGTTCTTGGTAACACAATACGGGCAGTTGCAATCATACGAACCATATCCCAAATTGGCACAGGCGGTTGATCTTCCATTGGAGTTCCTTCTACAGCCACTAAGGCATTAATGGGAACAGATTCTGGTTGAGGACGTAGCAAACTTAAAGTATATAACATCCCTACTCTATCTTCTATTTTTTCGCCCATACCAATAATTCCACCTGAACAAACCGTTAAGCCTGCCTTACGAACATTATTAATTGTATTTAAACGATCATCAAATTTACGAGTAGAAATAATATTTTCATAGTTCTCTTCACTCGTATCAATATTATGATTGTATGCGTACAGTCCAGCTTCTGCTAAACGTTTTGCTTGATCTTCGGTTACCATGCCTAAAGTCGCACAAACTTCTAAGCCTTTGCTGTTAATGGTTTTAACCATATCCAACACAGTATCAAAATCTTTGTTATCACGCACTTCTCGCCAAGCTGCCCCTAAACACATACGGCTTGCACCACCTGCTTTTGCATTATTAGCTGCTTCATCAACTTCAGGAACGCTCATTAATTTATGAACCTTTACTTCTGTATGATAACGAGCTGCTTGAGGGCAATACGAGCAATCTTCAGGACATCCACCAGTTTTAATAGAAAGTAAAGAACTTACTTGTACCTCACCAACGGTATGATGTTGCTTATGAACTTCCGCTGCTTTATATATTAATTCCATTAAGGGTGTATTATACACCTCTAAAATTTCTTCTTTTGTCCAATCTTTAATAGCCATGGTATCTTTTCTAATTCTAACAAATTTAAGCTAAAAGCCACAAACCACAAAAACTTATTATTGAAAAAACTGTTAGTAAATTATCTCATTTGTTCAGTATCTTTTTAAGATAAAGCCGTTATTTGTAAAGTGAAGAACCTCATTTCGATAGCATTATTTCTGTTTTTTATGGGTCAATTACCCATAAAAGCGCAATTTACAGAAAGTAAAGAGCGTAAAAAGATGTGGAGAAAATCCGCCAAAAGACATAAAGCCAGAGAAGCATATAATCCTTACTTAGATAAAAAGAAAAAAGATAAGCCAAGTTCAATAGCGGCTCGAGAAGAAAAAAGGGGGGCAAAAAAAATGAAGCGTGATTATAAAAGACAAAATAAACGCAACATGAAAAAACTTGGCATCAAGCCAGTTAAGGTAAAAAAGGCTTAATTTCTTAAGCCTTTTTTTATTTTCAATATTTTAATACTATCGGCTATTGTTTTTGACTTGCAAAGTATATAATTACACCTACAACAGCTACAATACTAATTACTAATAAAGCAATTTTAATTGCTGAATAAGGACGTTCACCTTGTACTTCGCCAGTTCGTGCATTAACCAAAAAACGATATACTTTATCTTTATACTTATAAGAACTCAACCAAACCGGTAATAAAATATGCTTAAAGGTAATATCGTTATAAATAGAATTTACTGAAGTTACTTGCTGTTCATCTCCTCCAATATCTGCTCTTACAGTGGAGTATATTTTATCCTGCATTCTATCTTTCGCTTTTTCGAAACCTTCTTTCAAATTCACCTGATAGCTTTCGGTAACAAATCCACTCAAGTAGTTATCATTATAGGCTGTTAACTCATGTAAATCCCAAGGCTCTAATTCATTTGCTAATTTTTCTGGTAAAGATTTAGAAGAAACCACTAATACATCATCAAAATCATTATACACTGTTCCGCTTGCAGGAAACCAACTCGTTTTTCGCACCTGACGTGTTTGAGATTTTCCTTGACTATCTGTGTATGTTTCTGTTACATAATAATAAGTTCCACGCATACCTGTGTAGCTAGAAACTGTATTTGTATCATAAGTCCAATATGGCATATAAATACCATTTAACTTTTCCGCAGAATGTTGCGCATAGTCTTTGATTTTACTAGGAGCAAACCATAATCCACCCGCCCAATTAATAAACAACTCTGTTGATTTCTTCCTATCAATTTTAAATGGCAACAAATGTGATGGTTTAATAATAGAAGACGTTGATGCATTTTGCACCACTAAAGGCGTATCGCAATACGGACAGTTAGACGATGTCACGTTAGGCTTCAATGTAGTAGAGGCCGCACAGTTAGTGCATTTTACGGTACTAATTTCTTGTTTGTCTTCTAAATGTGCTTTCTCATTTAAAAAACTTTCAAAATCATGTTCTACAACTTCAGCCGTTTTTTCAGACGCAATATCATTCTTAGCGCCGCAATATTCACAATTCAAAAAAGGAGTACCTGGTAAGTATTTCAAATTTCCACCGCAATCCTTACACTTAATGGTATTACCTGTATCTGCAGTTTTTTCACTAAAATCGTTTGCCATATTTATCTAGTTTATTTAACTAAATTAATATAATTTTCTTAATTACCTTTATCTAAACAAAAAAAATAATAGATTGTTAATTAAATATGCATCTAAGGCTTTTAGCACTATTACTATTCGTCCAAATTACAATCTTGTCGCAAAAAGATAGCAAATTTGGTGTCCCCTACTCTTATTGCAATTGGACAAATACAAGCTTAAACAAAGGCTATGTTCCAACAGAAAACGACACCTGTTTATTTGTAGTTTCAACACGAAATTATAATGATACCCTCAAAGAATTTGTAGATTATGATTACGATAGCACTGGCACGTTAAAATACTTTGCCGTGTATTTTAATCATAATCAATGGATAGTTGTTCCATATAATTCATTAACAGAATTATTAAGCACTAAAAAAGAATTTAAGAATTTAGTTGTCTTTACTGAAGGTCTAGGTAAAACATTTACATCTGGCGTCGACAGGGCGACTCAGTTAATGAGACTTTACAGCGTAGATGAAATCTTTTTTGATTGGCCAACGGAAAAGCCATATTTGAAACCTGGTAAAAACATAAAAATAACTTGCATTGAAGCTCCTGAAATTGCCAAACCATTTGCTGCATTTATAGAAGATTTTCAAAATTATAAAGCAGAACACTCCGAAAAATTTAAAACAACAACTCTACTGAATCATAGCATGGGAAATTTATTACTAATGTATGATTTACAAAATGATTATTTAAAAAACATTCATTCAAATCTATTCAATAATGTTATTGTAAATGCTGCTTGCGTGAATCAAAAAAATCATAAAATATGGTTAGATAAATTATCTTTTTCAAATAATATTTACTTAACAATTAATGATAAAGATAGAAACTTAAGGGGCGCCCGAATTCTTTTTAAAGCTCGACAATTAGGGGAAAGTCCGCAACCAGAATTTTGTAAAAATGTAACCTATGTTGATTTTTCAGAAGTACTAGGTATTGAACACAATTATTTTTTAATGCAAACAGTATTAATTCAAAAACCCTATTTGAAACAATTTTATGCAGATATTTTTGAAAACAAAATTCCTGAATTACATTATCCAAAAACGCTCATCAAAAAGAAATAACAATTAGTTATATGATTCAATTGTTTTTTTGATAATCGCTGCGCAATCTAAAATTTGTTCTTTAGTAATCACTAAAGGTGGTGCAAAACGAATGATATCACCATGAGTTGGTTTAGCTAATAATCCATTTTCTGCTAATTTCAAACACACATCCCATGCAGAAATACCATCTTTTTCTTTAATGATAATGGCATTCAACAATCCTTTTCCACGAACCGTTGTAATTCTATCAGATTTAATAGCTCTTAATTCAGTTCTTAAAACCTCTCCTAATGTTTCAGCATTTTCTGCTAATTTTTCATCTAACACCACTTGCATAGCTGTCATCGCAATTTTGCAACCTAGTGGATTTCCGCCATATGTTGACCCATGCTGACCAGGTTTAATGCACATCATAATATCGTTATTTGCAAACACAGCAGAAACAGGATACATACCACCAGATAAGGCTTTTCCTAAAATCAACATATCTGGTTTCACGCCTTCATGATCGCAAGCTAACATTTTGCCGGTACGTGCAATACCTGTTTGAACTTCATCAGCAATAAATAACACATTTGCTGCTTTACACATTTCTGAACACGTTTTTAAGTAACCGTCGTTAGGCACATATACGCCAGCTTCACCTTGAATTGGTTCTACTAAAAAACCAACAACTGTATTATCTTTCAATGCTTCGGCCAAAGCAGACACATTATTATAAGGAATAGTAACATAACCTGGAGTAAAAGGTCCGAAATTTTGACGAGCATCAGGATCTGTACTTGCAGAAACAATTGAGATGGTTCTACCGTGAAAATTGCCTTCGCACACGATAATTTTAGCAGAGTTTTCAGCTACACCTTTTTTCTCATAACCCCATTTGCGAGCTAATTTTAAAGCCGTTTCAACGCCTTCGGCGCCAGTATTCATTGGCAACACTTTATCAAAACCAAAAATACCAGTTACAAATTTTTCATATTCTCCTAAAACATTATTATGAAACGCACGAGATGTTAATGCTAATTTTTGTGATTGATCAATTAATGTTTGAGTGATTTTTGGGTGGCAATGCCCTTGATTCACCGCGCTATAGGCTGATAAGAAATCATAATATTGTTTTCCATCCACGTCCCAAACATGAACACCAAGTCCTCTTTCTAAAACAACGGGCAACGGATGATAATTGTGCGCTCCGTGTTTATCTTCTAAATCTATTAATTGTTGGGCTTTGGCTGATAAGTTCATTTCTGCAATCATGATGTAAAATTTATATCTTGTAAAGATAAGAAAAGGGCCTTAAACTGCCTAATAGAAAACAAAAAAGCCTTGATAAATAGAATTATCAAGGCTTTTTAAATGTTAAAAAAATTATTCCTTCACAAATTTCTTAACCACTACGCTATTATTAACTTGGAGTCGTAAAAAATAAATACCTGAATTTAGATCGTTGATATTGATAGAAAATTTATCAGAACCAGTATTCTCATTTTGCATCACTACTTTTCCTAGTACATCCACAATTTCATAATTTACTTTTACAGAACCAATAATAGTTGATGAAATAGTAATGATTGATTTAGCAGGATTTGGAAACAAAGCAAAATCATTTTGTTTAGCGATTTCTGTTAATCCAACGGTAATTGACTGCAAACAATTTGGCTTATTAATTTGATTATAAAATGTATTAATTTTTTGAATATCCGTTTTTAATTTTCCTAACGACATGGAGCCTCCAGGCGCTGCGGAACTATCAAAAGAAGTTACAAAAGCATATTCTACTTCCTGCATTTGGCCTGCATTTAAAGTAAATGGTCCTGCGCTTAAAATTAATCTTCTATCTCCTGGCGCACTCACCTCAGTCCATGGAGTTGAGCCACAAACGCCATTCGTATAAGTATCTGCTGTATATACCCAACTAGTTGGCGTAGTACCTCCATAGGCATTTCCTCCGCAAGTAAACGGAGACCCATCTTTCCAAAATCCAGTCATGTAATTATAATATTCTTGTCCATTTGCGGGATCTGTCGTTTGTAGAGGTGTTCCCGCAAAATTATTATTATAGTAAGTCAACTTATTCATTTTACAATCTTCTCCTATCTCATCAATCGCACCGTTATTATTATTGTCTATTCCATCATTTGTATTTGCTAATGGACCTTTTATAATATTAAAGCCTTGAGCTGGAATATAACTTCCATAACCATTAATTCCAGAGATAGTTTCATCATTAGCATCTGCATTATAAGCGTAGCCATAATTATCTGCCACGTCACTACCAATATAATCATCTCCATAATAGCCTACATCTACATCGCTAAACATACTTACAAAT
Organism: Bacteroidota bacterium; assembly: GCA_016711805.1. Taxonomy (GTDB): domain Bacteria; phylum Bacteroidota; class Bacteroidia; order B-17B0; family Aurantibacillaceae; genus UBA4416. Next base: position 244,535 of record JADJSH010000005.1, on the reverse strand, counting down.
ACATCGTGATAATTAGTAGAAGAGCGGTTGATTATTTTATAATCATAAAATGTGGTGTAGCTTAATTCAGGTTTTCCACTAATTACAGTTGGGCAACCATAAGCATAAGCCATGCCTTGTACTTCAACGCCCATAGACGTAAATGTATTAGTATGAGCTGCCAATTTATCATTAAAAATAAAATATAAGGTTTGATCGCCTTTAATTTTAGGATAATCACCATCATTTGGATTATATAAACCATCATGATTATAATCTACAAATGGCGCCAAATTTCTGGAATTATTTCCTGTACCATGAGCTGGCCATGTTAACATATCTGGAGTAGCAACTAAGCTTCCTGAATTAAATGCGGTGATAAAATTATTAATGTCTGTATAGCTAACTTTCCATATTTTATCATAATTCAAAGCAGTTGCCGTATCAATAGTTGCATTAATGGTATCTAAAGGTCCAGGCCAAAATTGATCTCCTCCAGAACCTGCCTGACGATATGTTTGAGCGGCGCCATGCAATTGTCCCCCATTATCCAAACCACCAATCCATAAAGCAGATGCGAAATTAGCGTTTTTACCACTACCCTTTGGCACTTCATAAAACGCATTTGAGGTTCCACCTAAATCCCAATGCATATCTCCACGATTAGCAATCCCTGCCTTCACATTATTGACATCTAAGGTTTTAAAATTATTAATGTTTATACTACCCAAAGGCATTGTATAATTTAACGAATTAAATTTAAAATACATTTTAGCAATTGATGAATTGAGCGTTGCAAATGGCAATAAAATATCTGTTCCAGATTTTAATAGCATATCTCCAGAAGGATTTATCATAGCAATATTATTGAAATATTGAAACACTTGGTTATTTGGCGCCAATTCGATTAAACCTTTAAAACCAGTTGTAGCTTGCATTTTAAATACAACTCCTCCATTAATACCTTGCGCTATACTTAAAACTTTAGTAGGTATAATCGTTCCATAAGTTTCATAAAGAGAGGTCGCATTTTCAAAAACACTTCCATTATATCTTATTACTCCTTGGTTAGTTGTTCCTATCCATTTATTATTTTGACTATCAAATTGAATACAATGAACCGTTCCAGTACCCGCAGTTAAAGCATTATTCTGGTATGATGTTATAGAAAATGAATTATTGATGTTAAATTGAACTAGCCTATCTAATCCACCTAACCAAATTATATTTTGGCTTTCTGCTTTAATGGAATATATAACATCTGAAGGTAAAGTTCCAGCTAATACATTATAATTTGTAAATGAAATTCCATCATAACGCGATAATCCAGAAGTAGTACCAATATATAGTTGATTATTTATATACTCCAAACTAGTTATCATATTATTTGGCAATCCATTAATAGTAGTAAGGGTAGAAAAAGAACTGCCATCAAACTTTATCAATCCAATGTTTGTTCCTATCCAAATATTTCCAGTATTATCGCTAACTATAGCTGTAACATTACATATAGGAAAAGAAGGAGTTGTTGTATTTGTATAAACAGTCCAAATTGAATTATCAAACTTAATTAAAGCTGACGATGTAGATGGCAAAATTCGGTATCCAAACCATTTATTTCCAGCATTATCAACTGTGAAAGCAGTTTGCTGCTTTAAAGAACCTGAAAGAGTAAGATTAGTAGTAAACGTTGTAAATCCATTTTGGGATTTAGCTGCAAATGCTGCAAAACAGCAAAAAAGTAGTAGTAGTTTTTTCATTATCAAATGATTTTTATGGTAGATATTAAACATAAAATTAAACATAAAATTTATTAATTTTTAACAAATGAATAAGTGGCAGCATATTTCTTATAAGTGGAGGTGTTTGAGCGATAGATGGTATAATTGCCGATACTAAAAATTAAAGATTTTTTGGCTTTTAGATTAACATATTTTAACAAGCCAAAAATATCCGAAACCCTTACCATTGCTAACTTTGTGACGCTTGTAATAAAAAAAACACTTATGGTAGTAGATATTAGAGAATTGAATGAGCGCATTCAGCGTGAAAGTGCATTTGTAGATATTTTAACATCTGAAATGGACAAAGTAATTGTGGGTCAAAAACACATGGTTGAACGTTTGTTAATTGGCTTATTAAGTAACGGTCACATTTTATTAGAAGGTGTTCCAGGATTGGCAAAAACATTAGCCATTAATACTTTAGCAACTTGTATTGATGCTAAATTCAGTCGTATTCAATTTACCCCAGATTTGTTACCAGCCGATTTGATTGGTACCATGATTTACAATCAAAAGCAAGAACAATTCTCAATCCGTAAAGGTCCAATTTTCGCAAACTTTGTGTTGGCTGATGAGATTAACCGTGCTCCGGCAAAGGTTCAATCGGCTTTACTAGAGGCCATGCAAGAAAAACAAGTTACTATTGGTGATGAAACCTTTAAGCTACCAAATCCATTTTTAGTTTTAGCAACACAAAATCCTGTGGAACAAGAGGGAACCTATCCTTTGCCAGAAGCACAAATGGATCGTTTTATGTTAAAAGTAGTGATTACTTATCCAACTCGCGAAGATGAGCGCAAAGTAATTGCCGCAAACATTTCTCGCCAAGGAATGCCAAAAGCAAATATTGTTTTAAAACCTGAAGATATTTTAAATGCTAGAAACGTTGTGAAAGATGTTTACATGGACGAGAAAATTGAGCGTTACATTGTGGACATTGTTTTTGCAACTCGTTTCCCTAAAGAATATAAACTAGACAAATTTGCTCCGTTAATTTCTTATGGTGGTTCTCCACGTGCAAGTATCAACTTGGCATTAGCTGCTAAAGCTTATGCCTTTATCAAACGCAGAGGTTATGTTATTCCTGAAGATGTTCGCGCGGTTAGTTTGGATGTAATGCGTCACCGTATTGGTTTAACTTACGAAGCAGAAGCAGAGAATATCACAACCGAACATATCATTAACGAGTTGTTAAACGCTGTTGAAGTACCATAACTGTTTTAGGTTTTATTGTTTGATGTTTAAGGTTAAACCAAACATCTTTCAAAAAACATTAAAACAACTAAACAATAAACATAATTGTGGAAACGGCAGAATTACTAAAAAAAGTACGTAAAATCGAAATCAAAACAAAGGGTTTGAGTAACCAGATATTTTCTGGTGAATACCACTCTGCGTTTAAAGGTCGTGGTATGGCTTTTAGCGAAGTGCGTGAATACACACCTGGCGATGATGTGAGAACGATTGATTGGAACGTAACTACTCGTTTAAGAACGCCTTATGTAAAAGTATTTGAAGAAGAGCGTGAATTAAACGTAATGATTTTAGTGGACGTTAGCGCCAGCGGACAGTTTGGAACTCAAAAACAATTCAAGCAAGATTTAATTACTGAATTATGTGCGGTGATTGCTTTCTCTGCTTCACAAAACAATGATAAAATTGGAGTCATTTTTTTTAGTGATAAAATCGAAAAATTTATTCCACCAAAAAAAGGAAAGTCTCATATCTTAAGAATTATTAGAGAGCTCATCAATATTGAGCCTACTAACAAGGGAACCAATATTGAATTAGCTTTAAAATACTTAACCAATATCATTAAAAAGAAAAGTATCACGTTTTTGATTTCCGATTTCAGAGATTCAAATTCTTATTCAGATGCAATGAAAATCGCTAACCGTAAACATGATTTAGTAGCGTTACGGATTAATGATATCCATGAAAACAAATTACCAGATGTTGGCTTAATAAAATTAAAAGATAACGAAACAGGAAAAGTAATGTGGGTGGATACAAGTGACAAATCATTTCAAAAGAAAATGGAAGTCAATCATTTAAAATTTGAAGCTCAAATAAAAGATGTTTTTACTAAAAGTGGTGTTGATTTTACAACGATTAATACGCACGAAGGATATATCAAACCTTTGATGACTCTGTTTAAAAAACGATAATAGATTTTATGGGAATTAAAAAATACATATTTATTCTTTTTACTGTTTTAACAGGACTGACAGTTAATGCGCAAACACCAACTGAAGTTCATGCGGTGTTAGATTCTAATTCTATAAGAATTGGTGCGCAAACCAAATTAGATTTATATTTAAACTACGATGCCTCTACTCAAAAAAGTATGGATGTCCTTTGGCCTTTAATTGAAGATACCATAAAAAAAGGATTAGAAGTGGTTAATGTTACACAGATTGACACCACTATTCCAAATAAAAATAAACCAAATATCATTCAGCAACATATACAACTAACGGTTACCTCTTTTGATACGGGTGTTTACTACATTGCTCCATTTAAATTTATTTTAAATAAAGATACTGCCAATCCTTTATTAACAGAACCTCTTTATTTAAAAGTAAATACAGTTGCTACAGATACTTCAATTGCAAAAATAAAAGATATTAAACCACCGTACGATGAACCATTTGATTGGAAATGGTATTTACCAGAAATTTATATCGGACTAGCACTTTTAGCAGCTATCATTCTACTAATTATTCTCATCAAAAAATTAAACAAAAAGAAACCTGAGGAAATTATTGTCGAGAAACCAAAAATTCCGGCTCATGTTACAGCCTTAGAAACTTTAGAAAAAATTAAAGAAGATGCTATTTGGAAAGATAATAAAACCAAAGAGTATTATTCATCTATTGCTGATACTGTTCGTTTATATATTGAAGAGCGTTTCAACATCAACGCTTTAGAATTAACATCTGATGAGATTATAAAAATATTCAAATCACAAGTAGTTGACTCTGAAAGCAAATCAAAATTAAATCAAATATTAACCTTATCGGATTTTGTGAAGTTTGCAAAACAAATTCCTATTGAAGCAGAACATACTTTAACCTTAAATAATGCCTTTGATTTTGTGAAAGGCACTATGCGTGAAGAAGAAGTGAAACCAATTAACAACGAACCAACAGGTGCTTAATTATTTTAAAGACATACAGTTTGCCGAAAAGCATTGGTTTTGGTTATTTATCATCATTCCATTGATGATTATTTGGTATATCTATAAATTAAAAACGTATGAAGGGGAAATTAACTATTCTTCTTTTAATTTATTCACTGGAATCAAATCTTCCTTAAAGGCAAAATTGCGTCACGTATTATTTTTATTGAGATTAATTTGCTATTCATTATTAATTCTTGCCATTGCTCGTCCTCAATCTCGTAGCAGTTGGAAGGACACTAAAACCGAAGGAATTGACATTGTCGTAAGTTTAGACGTTTCCTTATCCATGCTCGCGAAAGATTTTAAACCAAACCGATTAGCAGTAGCTAAAGAGGTGCTAGCTGATTTTATTGATGCACGCCCTAATGATAAAATAGGCTTAGTCGTTTTTGGAGGAGAGGCTTTCACGCAATGTCCATTAACCACCGATCATAAAATTATTAAAAACATGTTTGGTGATATTAAGGCGGGTATGCTTGATCAAGGAACTGCCATTGGTTTAGGTTTAGCAGGCGGCGTAGCTCGTGTAAAAGATAGTAAAGCAAAAAGTAAAGTAGTGATTTTGATTTCGGATGGTGTAAATAATGTGGGCGAAATTGCACCATTAACGGCTGCCGAAATTGCTAAAACATTTGGCGTAAGAGTTTATTGTATAGGAGTCGGCAGCAAAGGAAAAGCATTACAACCTGTGGCTTTATATCCTAACGGAGAAATGGAATATGATTATGTGGATGTTGATATTGATGATGCTACCATGACTGAAATTACAAAAATGACAGGCGGAAAATATTTTAGAGCAACCGATAGAGAGAGTTTAGAAAAAACCTACAAAGAAATTGATCTATTAGAAAAAACAATTATTAGTGAGCAAAGCTTTACCAATAAAGCCGAACACTTTTTGCCGTTAGCTATTGGCGCCTTAATTTGTTTGTTACTAGAGTTTTTATTGAAACGATTTGTATTTAAAGCTATACCATAATGTTTAAGTTCGAAAACCCAATATTCTTTTATGCCTTTGCAGCTATCCCTGTTTGCATCGCTATTTATATTTGGTATATCTATCGTGCTAAAAAGAACATGAAAAAATTGGGAGATTTAAATTTGATTTATCAATTAGCTCCAGAAGTTTCTAAAGCAAAAAAAACGACTAAGTTTATTTTATTCTTAATTGGACTATCATTTTTAATTTTAGGGATTTGCAATTTACAAACAGGCTCAAAAATGAAAGATGTGAAACGCGAAGGCGCCGACATTATGGTTTGTTTAGATGTGTCGAATAGTATGTTGGCGCAAGACTTATCACCTAATCGTTTAGAGAGAGCCAAAATTGCACTCGAAAACATGATTAATAAACTGCAAGGCGATAGACTAGGTATTATTGTATTTGCAGGCGAAGCTTATGTTCAATTGCCAATTACAACTGATTACGGAACGGCCAAGTTATTTTTAGAAAGTATTAATACGAAAATTGTTCCCGTGCAAGGAACAAACATAGCTGATGCCATTAACAAAGCCGTTGAAAGTTTCGGTAAAGATGAGGGTAAAAATAAAGCCATCGTTGTTATTACCGACGGAGAAAATAATGAAGAAGCTCAAGCAAGTGCAGTGGATGCAGCTGAAGAAGCGGCTAAGAAAAACATTGTCATTCATACTATAGGTGTTGGTTCAGAATCAGGTGTTCCTATTCCTAATATCATCGATGGTGTAGTGAGTGGTTATAAAAAAGATAATGCTGGAAATACCGTTGTTACGAAATTAGATTCAAAAATATTACAAGATATTTCTTCTGCTAGTAATGGTGTTTATGTGCAAGCAAGTAGCTCTGATATTGGTTTAGATAACATCTTAGATAAAATTGCGGAGTTAGATAAAAAACAATTAGAAAGTAAAATGTATTCTGATTACGAAGATCAGTTTCAGTGGTTTTTAGGTGCTGCCTTATTGTTTTTAGTTTTTGAATCTTTCTTATCTGAACGCATTAGCAAATTGTGGAAAAAACTGAATTTATTTAATCATGCAGAAGCATAGCATATATATTACCATTACCCTGTCAATATTGACTTCCATGAGTATTGCTCAGGATGAAAAAAAAGCATTGCGTAATGGAAACGAATCTTATAGCGTTGGTAAACATACAGAAGCAGCAAACTCTTATAAAAGATCACTAAAAGAAAAACAAGATTATTATAAAGCTAATTTTAACTTAGGAGATGCGTATTATAAAATAGCTGATTTAGTGAGAACTGGCAAAATGCAGCCACCGAACAAACGAATGACGGCAGATTCGGCAGCTAATTTAATATACGAACAAGCAGCAGAACAATTTGATGTGGTTGCTAAATCTGTTTCAAATCCAGATACGATTCAAAAGGCATGGCATAATTACGGGAATGCGAAATTGATGCAAAAGAGTTACGAAGATGCTGTTTTAGGATATAAGAAAGCCTTAAAATTAAATCCCAAAGATGAAGATACGCGTTACAACTTAGCTTATGCTCAGCGTGAGTTAAAAAAACAACAAGATCAACAAAAGAAAAACGATAAAGATAAAAAAGACGAAAAGAAAGATAAGAAGGACGAGAAGAAAGATCAAGGCGAAAAGGATAAAGAGGATATTAAAAATCCAAACAACAAAGATCAACAAGCGCCTCAACCTCAAATGAGTAAAGAACAAGCTGAAAAAATGCTGAATGCTTTAAAAAATGACGAAAAGAAAATGCAGTCATTAAGAAAGAAAAAAGGAGATCCAGGGCAGAAAGTAAAAGTGGAAAAAGACTGGTAAGGAATAGTTATAAGTTTTGGGTGATGAGTTATAAGTGAAATAAACATTGAAAAATAAATTATACATATTCTTTTTATTCATTAGCAGTTGGGCTATGGGTCAAACGCCTAGCTTTATTGCGCAGGTGAGCAAAAACAAAGTAGCAGTTGGCGAAGTGTTTCAAGTAGCATTTACCTTAAATGGCAGTGGTAGTAATTTAGTGTATCCAGCCTTTAATGATTTTGATATTTATTCAGGGCCTAATCAAAGTCAGAGTATGAGCATGGTAAATGGTACCATTTCTCAATCTACAACCTTATCCTTATTTATTGCTGCAAAAAAAGAAGGTCGTTTTACCATTGGTGCTGCCAGTGTGATGTCGGGAAACCAAAAGTTAGAGACAAAACCTATTGTGATTGAAGTGACGAAAGGAGCTCAGCAACAACAGCAACAAGGAAATCAAAACGCACAGGCACAACAACCTCAGGGAAAAGAAAAAAATCAATACGCAAGCGAAATCAGTAATGATGACTTATTTGTAAGAACCTTTTTAAGCAAAACTAAATGCTACTTAGGAGAACAATTAACTTTAACTCAAAAAGTATATTCTAGAGTTGATTTAAGAGGTTTTCAAAATGTGAAATTCCCTCCATACAATGGTTTTTGGTCGCAACAAGAAGTTAATAATCAACAAATAAATTTAAAGCAAGAAAATGTAAATGGCGTGATGTACTATGTAGCCGAATACAGCAAAGTATATTTGTTTCCGCAACGTGCAGGCACCATAAGTATTGAGGCTATTGAATTAGATTGTATCGTAAGAAGACAAACCAAACGCCAACCACGTAATATATTTGAACAGTTTTTTGGAGCCGGTGGTTATGAAGATGTTGCTGTAAAAGTAAAGAGTAAACCTGTTAAAGTAGATGTAGAAGATTTACCAACTGAAAATAAACCGCAAAATTTTTCTGGCGCTGTTGGAGATTTTGGCTACAAGGCTGAAATTGATAAAAATAAAGTAAAAGCAAACGAAGCGATTAATTTAAAAATAACCATTAGTGGAAAAGGTAACATAAAATTGATTGAACCATTAAAACTAAATTTACCTGAAAGCTTTGAAGTGTATGATCCAAAAGAAAGTGAAAACATTAAAACAAATGGCGGAGTTAGCGGAAACATAAGCTATAGTTATTTAATTATTCCAAGAGAAAAAGGAGAATTTACGTTAAATGATTTAGGCTTTAATTATTTTGATGCAGATAAAAAACAATACGTTTCTATCCCGTCGCCCGATATACATTTAACAGTTTTAGAAGGCGACCCTGGCAGCGCACAAATTATAGCTCCAAAAAAACATGGGGTTGACGAAAGTGAAAATGATATTCGTTATATCAAAACAGGAGATTTAGGTCTAAAAAAACATGATGAAGAATTTTTCTCTTCAACTATGCATTATCTATTATTGCTATTCCCTACTCTATTATTTTTTGTAGGCTTATTTTTAGTGAGGCAACATATTAAAGCCAATAGCAATATTATAGCCGTTAAAGAACGTAAAGCAGCTAAAATAGCTAAGAAACAATTAGTGATTGCCGAAAAATATATGTCGGCAAACAACAAAGAAGCGTTTTTTACAGAAGTATTAAATGCCTTAAATAAATACATTGGGGATAAATTTGCTTTATCGATTGTGGATTTATCTAAAGAAAAAATATCAGAAATGTTATTATCCAGAAATGTATCGGATTCAACCACTAAAAATGTCATTGACACTTTAAATACCTGCGAATATGCTAAATATGCGCCAAGTGCCGTAACAGGAGATTTGAAAAAAGTATATAATGATACGATTGAATTAATTTCTCAAATTGAAAACCAAATTAAGAAATAATGAAACAAATGAAATACATATTACTTTTTAATGTACTGCTATTTGCTTCAATGTTTTCTTTTGCTAATAGAGATTTAGAAATTAAAGCGGAGTCCCCAGCTGAAAAAGCTTATGAAGTAAAAAAATATAAAGAAGCTATTCTCGCATACGAAACTATTTTAAAAGAAGGATTAACCTCTTATAAATTATATTACAATTTAGGGAATGCTTATTTTAAAAATAACGAATTAGGAAAAGCGATTTATAATTATGAATTAGCCAATAAATTACAGCCAAATAATAAAGATGTAAAAACGAATTTAAAAATTGCCAACGAAAAAACTGTCGACAAAATTGAAAGTAAAGAAAATTTCTTTATAGTTGCAATTAAATCAGGATTAGTAAATGCTTTATCCACCAATGGTTGGGCATGGTTCAGCATTTTTAGTTTGATTGGAGCCTTAGCTTTCGCCTTTTTATTTTTCACTGCTAGTCAAATAGCATTAAAGCGCATTAGTTTTTTCTTGAGCGGAATATCATTTGTAGTTTTTATTTTATCGATGGTTATGGGATACGCTGCCATTGAAGATAAGCAAGTAACCAATTTTGCGATTATCCTTAACCGTGAATCAAAAATTCATGAAGAGCCTGCTAACAGTTCAAATTCAAAATTTAAATTACACGAAGGCACCAAAGTAAGTGTATTAGAAAGTAATCCAGATTGGACTAATATTAAATTAGAGAATGGCAATGAAGGATGGGTTAAGACTACTGATGTAGGGTTGTTTTAACAACATTAATATGTTTCTTATAATAAAACGCTGATTATTATGATAGTTAAGATAAAATAAGAATTATATTTTTATAATTAAAATAGAGTAACAAATCATTTTTATTATAAACAATCTGTGCTATCTGCGTTCCATTTATTAATATAATAAATCAACATTTTATCTTACCACCAACTTTTGACTATATAATCTATTATCTGAAGACGCAACAACAGTATAAGTACCATTATCTAACTTAGTTGTATTGTCGGAAGAAAGCACATTAAATTTTTCATCAATAACAACTTTAGAGTAACTCTCTTCGCCTTTTTCGTTTCTTAAAACCACTAATACTTCTTTGTTTTCAGAACCCATTAAACTTGCTGGATTATCATATACAGCGCTTTGAATCATGGATAAATTATTAGTTGAAATTTTATTGTTAATAGAAACTAAGCGAGAAGATAACACACTTCCTTTATCGTCAATTTGAGTTAAACGGTAATAAGAGATACCCTCAAATGGTGTATAATCCACATCAAAATAACTCATGATATTGCTGTGATTCCCGAAACCTTTAATGCTAGTTAACGCTTCAAAATTCATCGCATCTTTAGATTTTTCGACAACAAAAAAGTTATTGTTGTTTTCTGTATCCGATGACCAAGTTAGCTCCACTTTAGTATTATCAAAAATAGCGTCAAAGTTCAAAAGCACATTTGGCAATGGGTCGCCATTTTCACTAATTTTAAATCCGCCAGTTCCTATTTGAGAAAATGCATTAAGTGATAATGAAATAATAAAAAGTGCTGCAAAACGATTTAGCTTAGTCATACGATTAATTAATTGATAATTAAAAGTAAATTAATTTGAGTTTAGATAAAAGTTTAGGTAAAACATTTATTAACAATAGCTTAGCTAATTGCAATTCTACAAAAAATCTCCCAAATTGAAGGTGCTAGCCCCTCTAAAAATAGCGTCAAAATAATTGCGCTGAAATTGTATCTTTATAAAATAGAGCTCAAAAAAATACACGCATATTGCTGCAGAGAACAGTAAAAATGAAAAAAATGAAATTACTCTTACTGACACTTTTCATATCAATCATTTCATACGGACAGAGAATTGAGACAGTTTTTTTGAATGAGAAAGACAGCACATCAAATATGTATGTGGTGGTTTTTCCTAAAGATGGAGTTGTAAAATCGTTTATGGTTCTATTAGACGGTTTCGGAAATTCACCAACTGGTGTTCTATCGCAAACAGAAATTCCAAAATTTGCTTCAAAAAATGGCATTTTGACAATTATACCGCTTTTAAAGTCAGGCTCTACATATTGGGGAAGTGATGCAACTTCTCAAAAATCACTAAAAGAAATTATTGAATTGATAGTTTCCAAATATCAACTACATAATAAAGACTTTTACATTGGAGGGTTTTCTATTGGTGGGACTTGTGCAGTTAAATATGCAGAGTTGTCAGTTCAAGAAAATTACTCTCTTAAACCCAAAGCTGTTTTTGCAATTAATCCAGTGCTTGATTGGGAACGCTATTATAATGGCGCAAAAAGAGTAGTAAGACTTTCAGACAAGACTAAAGTGAATGAGGAGGTTTTTTATATGATAGAAAGAATTGAAAAAGAAATGAATGGAACACCACAAACAGCATTAGAAAATTTTCATTCTCAATCCCCATATTCATTTTCTGACACCTCACAAAAAGCAATAAAAAACTTAATTAAAATTCCAATCATGATAATCTCGGAGCCTGATTTACAATGGTACTTAGCAGAGAGAAATTATGATTGCTCTTATAACAATATTACAGATCAAGTTGCAATGATTAATGAATTACAAAGATTAGGTAATCAAAATGCTATACTAGTAACAACGACAAATAAAGGCTACAGAAAACCAAATAATATTAGACATCCGAATTCTTGGAGTATTGCAGACCCTAAAAAATTAATTAAATGGCTACAAACGCTCTGACAATAAAGCCAGCAGGTAAAATAGGCTTAGTGCAAATTCAATAAAATATTAGCAATAAAGACCATGAACACTACAAACACACACGATCAGCGTATTGCAAATATGACCTTTGCTTCCGTCTATCCTTTGTATTTAGCAAAAGTGGCAAAAAAAGAAAGAACGAAAGACGAGTTAGATCAAGTAATAGAATGGTTAACTGGCTTCAACAATAAAAAGCTACAAGAACTCATTGATAAAAAAGTAACCTTTGAAACATTCTTCCAAAAAGCGACACTAAACAAAAACGCAAAGCTCATCACTGGAGTCATTTGTGGGTATTGTATTGAGGAAATTGAAAACCCTTTAACGCAACGAGTAAGATATTTAGACAAGTTGGTAGATGAATTAGCAAAAGGCAGAAATATGGAGAAAATTTTGAGGAGCTAACTATTCTTTGCAAATGATCATGCCAACAAGAAAAAAATTAATCCTTCTTCAATTTGCCTTTTACAAATTCCAATTTTTGATTGGTTTTGTAATTAAAGATATCGCTTCCTAAATCAGAAGTTTGATAATATTCCAAATTAGCTTCATTCATTTCACCTTTCCAGCTATCCAAACCAATAATGGCATTTGGATCTGTTATTTCAGCTAAATAATAATCCACATTATTTAGTTTAAACTTCAAAGGATTGTCGCACTTAAAATTTCCAGCTACACCAACACATACATGATGTTCAAAATAAAACAAGCACCATTTAATAGTTGTTTGCTGTAATAAAGAAGCATACAAAATTGTTTTGCCGCTGCAATCACTATTCTTTGTAAACAAAACCTCATCGGGACGCTTGATGGTTTCATAACCACTGGTGGCTTCGTTTTGATTGTATTCTATTTCTTGAGAAACAAAGTCCAATAATTTTTGAGCCTTTACTTCATTAACAGTTTCATTTTTTGTGAGTTGTTTGACGAAATCACTTAAGGAAGGTTCATTGTTTTTAGCCACAACTGAACCATGATTCATGAAATGATGTTGATCTTCTGTAATGGCAATAGCACCGCCTCCAATAGCACTTCGCAAATAGGTAAAATCAAAAATTTGTGGAAGCGTAACTTTATAAGTAGCGTTCTTATATGGTGTTTCAATTACTCTGGTACTATCTACTTTAAAATTAGAAACTGGCATTTTAAAAAACACTTTTGATGTGTCATTATATCTTTTTGTGTCCAACTCCAAAATGTTACTGTTGAGTTTAGCAACCGTAACACAATCTTTGCTGATGATAAATTTATCGAGATTCTCAGCAACATAATCTTGTTTATTACAAGTCATATAAATCTGTTTGGTATCGTAATAATACATTTCCAGATTGGCTTTGGCTGAAGTTACTTTATAAAAGATATAATCTCCGGCAAAAGTTGGCTGAGCAATAAAATTAATCGTATTGATTTGCATTTTTTCATAAGGCGTTACTTCTTTTTTATTAGAAGACGAGCACGAAAAAAGAAGACAAGTTAATGCCAAACAAATTATAAAAGAATAAAAATGCTTAATCAAAATTAATTACGCTTTCAAAAAGCCCATAATTTTTTCTACACTATCCTTTGCATCACCATACAACATTTCTGAGTTTGGTTTGTAAAATAAAGGATTGTCTTCTCCTGAGTAACCAGCAGACATGGAACGTTTCATGATAATCACTTTCTCTGCTTTCCACGCTTCAATTACTGGCATACCGTAAATAGAACTTGCTGGATCATCCTGAGCACTAGGGTTAACAACATCATTTGCACCAATTACCATTACTACATCTGTGTCAGGCATATCATCATTAATCTCATCCATTTCCATTACGATATCATATGGCACATTAGCTTCTGCTAATAACACGTTCATATGTCCTGGTAAACGACCTGCTACTGGGTGAATAGCGAAACGCACATTCTTACCTGCTTTACGTAAAAATTGTACCATATCATAAATAGGATATTGTGCTTTTGCAACTGCCATACCGTAACCTGGAACAATCACCACCGATCTTGCATCTTTTAATAAGCCTGCAACTTCTTCGTGGTTTAAAGCTGTTACTTCTCCTTCAATAGCTTTTTTCTCGCCACCAGAACCATTACCAGAACCGCTTGCAAATATTACTGAAAAGAAAGAACGATTCATCGCATGGCACATATGCATAGAAAGAATAGCACCTGAACTACCAACTAATGCGCCTGTAACAATTAATAAATCGTTACCTAACATAAAGCCCGCTGCCGCTGCTGCCCATCCTGAATAAGAGTTTAACATCGATACAACTACTGGCATATCTCCACCACCAATAGCCATTACTAATACAACACCAATAAACGAAGCAATAGCCGTCATGATACCAAGGTATAATATGCCACTTATTCCATCAGCTTTACAATATAAAACACCAAGGATAGTACAAACAATTAGCAACACTAAGTTCATTGTTTGTAGTCCTTTAAAACTCCAAGGTTTAGAAGGAACTTTTCCATCTAATTTTCCCCAAGCAATAATAGAGCCCGTAAATGTAATAGCGCCAATAAAAATTCCAACAAACACTTCCACTAAATGGATAGTGTGTGCAGCACCAGTTAAAGTGTGCGTATGTGGATCTAAGTAAGAACCAAAACCAACTAACACAGCTGCTAAACCTACAAAACTATGTAAGATAGCTACTAATTGAGGCATAGCTGTCATTTCTACTTTACGTGCCAACATTAAACCAATAACGGATGCAATAGCAATGGCAACGATAATATAAACCTGACCTGCAACGCCTTCTCCTAAAACGGTTGCAATAATGGCCACAATCATACCAACAATACCAAACATAACACCGCGTTTTGCTGATTCTTGTGAGGATAAACCTCCTAAACTTAAAATGAACAGGATACTTGCAAATAAATATGCTGCCATTTGTATTTCTTTTTCGATAAAAAACATAATTTATATTTTAACTGTTTTTGTTTTTAATTATTTTATTTCGTTTTAAATGTTCTTTAGTTTATTGATGAACTATTTTTTGAACATTTTCAACATACGGTGAGTTACTACAAATCCACCAACAATATTAATGCTGGCAACTAAAATAGCAATACCAGCTAAAATGGTCATAGGATTTGATAAATCATCTTTGGTTTGCAATAAACCACCAACCACAATAATTCCACTAATGGCATTAGTAACCGCCATTAACGGAGTATGTAAGAATGTGCTACGTTGGTTATTAATTGCCAACCAACAAATACCGCTAAAACAAATACCGTAAAGTGTTGAATGAATTCAGGCGGTGCAAATGCCCCTACTAATAACAATAAACCTCCAACTACAGCTAAACTAATAACTGTTGTGGTAGCCGCTTTTTTCGATTTTTCGGCATCAGATATTTTAATTTCTTCAGCTGTTGGTGCTACTACTTTTTTAGCTCCTCCTGCTGTTGGACTTACTGGAAGTGGTGCAGGTGGCCAGTTAATTTTACCGTTATAAGTTACCATTGCTCTTGAAACAACGGCATCTTCCATATCAATTTTCCATTTTTCGGCTTTACCCATATCATCTAATAAGTGACATAAGTTATTACCATATAATTGAGAAGCTTGAGAAGGTAATTGATTTAATTTACCTACGATAGTAACCCCATTAGGAGTTACATAAATTTCTCCGTTTCTAGTTTCCACGCAGTTACCACCAGTTGCTGCGGCTAAGTCAACGATAACAGAACCTGGTTTCATAGCAGCCACGTGATAATCTAACCACAATTTTGGCGCTGGTCGGCCAGGAATTTGAGCTGTTGTAATAACAATATCAACTTCTTTTGCTTGTTCTAAAAACAATTTCATTTCGGCTTCAATAAATGCAGGGCTCATTTCTTTTGAGTAACCTGATGAAGTTGCACCGTCTTCTTCTATTTCAACTGTTAAAAACTCTCCACCCATGGATTGAATTTGCTCAGCAACTTCTTTACGAGTATCAAATGCTCTAACAATAGCGCCTAACGAATTAGCGGCTCCTAAAGATGCTAAACCGGCAACACCTGCTCCAATTACTAAAACCTTTGCAGGCTCCACTTTTCCGGCAGCAGTAATTTGTCCGTTTAAAAAGCGACCAAAATGATAAGACCCTTCAATAACCGCTCTATATCCAGCAATGTTTGCCATAGATGATAAGACATCCATTTTTTGCGCTCTGGAAATACGAGGAATCGCATCCATTGCCACAGCATTTACTTTTTTATCAGCTAACTTTTGTAATAAAGGTTGATTTTGAGCTGGCCACAAATAACTTAACATTACCATGCCTTCATGCATCAAATCAACTTCTTCCATCGAAGGTTCTTTTACCTTCAATACGATATCAGATTTACCATAAATATCAGCAGCGGTAGCAACTATTTTTGCACCCGCTTCTTCAAAATCTTTATCAGAGAAATTTGCTTTTGTACCTGCCCCGCTTTGAATGTAAACTTCAAATCCTTGCTTTTGCAATCGTTTAACCGTTTTGGGAGTTGCTGCAACTCTTAACTCATTTGGGGATATTTCCGATGGAATTCCAACTTTCATATGCTTGTATTATTTTAAATCAGTTGAACAAATAAAGCAAAAAAATACGAGTAATTCAAAACGAATTATAATATAAAGAAATTTAGTTTATGTTAGGGCGTGTCCCTGCGGGTCGGGCTTTCGGCACTCGCTTTTTTATTTGTCCTGCGGAATAAATAAAAAGAGCTCAAACAATGCCTCAAATACTTTCTATTCGCTGCCGCATCTAACATCAATAAAGAAAATGGCAGCAATCCCTCACGCTAAATTTACATTATATCTGAAACTTCAACTCCGATTTTTGGGAAGTTTGCGTAAGGGATGCGAGCGAAAATCCTTTTTGTGTTACTTTACAAAAAGATTGTAGCGGGCCAGCCCGACGGCGATGCCTCTTTGAGCCGACACGCCCTAACGATTTTTCTTAAACAAAAAAAGCTCATCCACCAAAAGGCGAATGAGCTTTTTAAAATTAATGAGCAAAAAATTATTTTGTTTCAGCTTTAGTTTCAGCTGCTTTTTTATCTTTGCAACAAGCTTTTTTCTCACCAGCTTTTGCTTCTCCAGAACATGCTTTTCCTTCAGCTCCAGCTTTTTCTTTGCAACAAGATTTAGTTTCTTTTTTACACTCTTTTTTTCCTTTATCCTTATCGTCAAAATTAGTTGATGCAGATACGCTTCCTACTAATCCAGCGAAAGCTAACATTAAAAATACTTTTTTCATGGTAAATGTGGTTTAAGTTTTATTTTATACACAAATATATTATTTATTTTCCTCCAAATACATGACGGCAGTCATATAATCATTCAATTATATGTTAAAAAAACAAAACTGTATTTTTATTGAATTTTGCTTTTTTCGGTTTAGATTCTTAAATTTATAAGTAATTAAATTAAACCAGCATGAAAAAAACAATTATTCTATCAAGCCTTTTCGTTTCTTTTTTATCGGCTAATGCTCAATCAAATCAAGTGTTATGGAAAGAAGTAAACGAAAATCAAATATCAATTACTGGTAAACGTGACATCGTTCCTGAAAACTATAAAACATTTCATTTAGATGTCAATTCGTTAAAAACATTATTAGCATCAGCACCATTAGATAAAAACATTCCTGTTGAATATTCATCTGTTGTGATTGCTCTTCCAATGCCTGATGGAAGTTTACAAGATTTTAAATTGTCAGAATCTCCAGTAATGGACGATGCTTTGCAGACTAGTTTTCCAGATATCACAACTTATAATGTGAGAGGTATTGATGATAAATATGCGAGCGGAAAATTAGATTTTACAGAGTACGGTTTTCATGGTATGATTCGTAGTTCTAATGGAGATATTTTTATCGATCCGTATTGCAAATGGAATGTTGATGACTATATTTCATATTATACGTCGGATTTCTTTAAACCATTATCTGAAAGAGGAATATGTGAGGGAGTTCTCGCTAATTCTGACAGCCAAAGTGGTCTAGAAAAAACGGCTGCTCCAACAGCAATTTGCGCTGGTGCAAATTTAAAAACATACCGTATCGCTGTTGGTTGTACTGGCGAATATGCAAGAGCCGCCTGTGGAACAGGGACAAACACACCTACTACAGCCCAAATATTAGCAAAAGTAGTTACTACTATTAACCGTGTTGATGGTGTGTATGAAACAGAAGTAGCGACAAAATTAGTTTTAGTTGCAACTACAACATTAGTATTATATGGAGTTCCAGGAACAGGATATACTGTTGCTGAAAACAATAATGCAGGAACATTAATAACAAAAAGTCAATCCTTAATTACTAGCCAAATTGGTTCTGCAAACTTTGATATTGGTCATACGTTTAGTACTGGAGGCGGAGGCTTAGCGGGCTTAGGAGTTGTTTGTAGTAATTCGCAAAAAGCTCGTGGAATTACTGGAAGTCCAAGCCCAGTTGGTGATCCATACGATATTGATTATGTAGCACATGAAGTTGGCCATCAATTTAATTGCAACCACACCTTTAATGGAAGTGCTGGTTCTTGCTCTGGAAATGGAAGTTCCGCAAATGCAGTAGAACCTGGTAGCGGTGTAACCATTATGGCTTATGCCGGAATTTGTACTGGTCAAGATTTAGCGAGTAATAGCATTGCCTATTTTCATGGTATAAGTTATGATGCACTTACAAATTTTATTCAAACAGGCGGAGGGAATAGTTGTGATGTAATGACTGCAACAGGAAATAGTGCTCCAACTGTAACTGCTGGTCCAAGTTATGTAGTTCCAAAAGGCACTCCATTTCAATTAACAGGCTCTGCAACAGACCCTGATGGAGACGCGCTTACTTATCAGTGGGAAGAAATGGATGCAGGTACAAGTTTTGCAAACTGGAATTCAGGAAAAAAACCTTACTTTAGATCATACGCGCCAGTTGCTAGCCCTACACGTTTATTTCCAAAATTAGCAAATGTAATTGCTGGAACTTACACTAACTCAGCAGGAGAATTTTTACCAGGTGCAGCAGGAACTACATTTACCGCTAATACTACTTTAAATTTCAGATTAACTGCAAGAGACAACAAAATGGGAGGAGGTGGAGTTTGCTCTGCCGCTACTCAAGTTACGGTTGCCGCAGCAGCTGGCCCTTTTGCTGTCACTTCACAAAGTACAACTGGCATTTCTTATCCGAGTGGTTCAACACAAACGGTTAATTGGAATGTTAATGGAACAAACGCAGCGCCTATTAATTGTGCAAATGTAAATATTTACATAAGTGTTGATAATGGTGCAACATTTACATTATCGGTAGCTAATACCCCAAATGATGGTTCGCAAGCTATTACCTTACCAACTTATACAGTTACTAAACCTACCTGCCGTGTAAAAGTAGAAAGTATTGGCAATGTGTTCTTTGACATCAATAAAAAATTCTTTGCAATTACTGCCTCTGTTACAGGAATTAATCAATACGCTAACTTTTCTGACTTCAATATTAAATTATATCCTAACCCATTTTCTGGTTCAGTAAAAATTGATATTAATGCTACTAGTGGTTTAGATGAAAATAAAACAGTAATTAATGTGTATGATGTTTTAGGAAATATAGTAAAAACCGAAAACATTAAGTTGACAGAAAATTTCTCAAGAACTTATGATTTTTCATCCTTAGCAAATGG
This sequence comes from Bacteroidota bacterium, assembly GCA_016711805.1. GTDB lineage: Bacteria > Bacteroidota > Bacteroidia > B-17B0 > Aurantibacillaceae > UBA4416. The sequence continues at coordinate 224,517 of JADJSH010000005.1, read as the reverse complement.
AACTTACATTGTGGTAGTAACTGATGGCAAACAAAAATCAGTTGCAAGATTGATTAAAATGTAATATCAGATTAGTAATTCAAAAAAAAACAAAAAAAGTTTTTTTTGTAAATATTAATCATTAAATTTGGTCATAACAATTTTTTAAACAATTAACAATGAGCACAGGAACAGTAAAGTTTTTTAACGAAACAAAAGGATTTGGATTTATTAAAGATGACGAATCAGGAAAAGAGTATTTCGTACACGTAACAGGATTATCTGATAAAATCAGAGAAAATGACGCGGTTACTTTCGATATTCAAGAAGGTAAAAAAGGATTAAATGCAGTAAACGTAAAACTATCTTAGTTATATAAATACCATTTAAAATCTTATCCCCGAAGAAATTCGGGGATTTTTTTTTGCCCAAAAATTCTACAAAAAGATAGGTGAATCTGCAAAAAAAAGGTATTTTAGACGACTAATTAAAAAACACTAAAACTTTTATATGGAACAATCTACTGCACCAAAAACCGGACATCCTAAAGGTCTTTATTTTTTATTTTTTACCGAAATGTGGGAACGTTTTAGTTACTATGGAATGAGAGCAATCTTTATCCTTTTTATGACTAAAGTATTGCTAATGAAGGACAACGAGGCGTCTGAGATTTATGGAAGCTACACTGGATTAGTTTATTTAACACCATTATTAGGAGGTTATTTATGCGATAAGTTTTTAGGAAACAGAAGAAGCATTATTATTGGAGGAGCATTAATGGCTTTGGGTCAATTTTTAATGTTTTTAAGCGCTAGTGTTGGTGCTGAGGGTGGAGTTTCTATTATGTGGGCAGCTTTAACAGCCATTATTATCGGTAATGGTTTCTTTAAACCAAATATTTCTACAATGGTTGGTCAGTTATATCCTGCTGGTGACAGAAGAATTGATAGTGCCTTCACCATTTTTTATATGGGAATTAACTTAGGAGCATTCTTCTCTCCTTTAATTTGCGGGTCAATGGATTTCAAATGGGGCTTTTTAATGGCATGTGTTGGTATGATTGTAAGTTTAATTTGTTTTGTTATTTACCAAAAAAAATATTTAATTTCTGAAGAAGGTAAAGAAATCGGATTACCAGTTAAAAAATTAGATGCAAAGAATATCATGGTAATTATTGGTTCAATTGCCATTATCTTCTTCATGTTAAACTTCAAACAAATGTTCAAAACAGATTTGGATATTATTGGTTCCTTTATTTATGGCGCTATGATTTTAATGCCAATCATTATTTTAACTGATAAAAGCTTAACGAAAACAGAGCGTAACCGTATCATCGTGATCTTCATCTTAGCTTTCTTTGTTATCTTTTTCTGGGGTGCATTTGAACAAGCAGGTGCATCTTTAACTTTATTTGCAGATAGACAAACAAATAGAACGATGTTTGGCTGGGAAATGCCAGCGTCATATTTTCAATCCGTAAATCCTTTGGCGGTTATTTGTTTAGCTCCTGTTTTTTCTTTGATTTGGGGCTTTTTATACATTAGAAAACTGGAGCCTTCTTCTCCCAAAAAAATGGCTTTAGGTTTAGCCTTAGTTGCACTTGGTTATATTATTATTGCTATTGCTGTTAAAGGCCTTGGTATATCTGACAAAGTTAGTATGTGGTGGTTGGTTGCCTTATACATTATTCACTCTATGGGAGAATTATGTTTATCTCCAATCGGTCTATCAATGGTATCAAAATTAGCGCCTTTACGTTTATCATCTTTAATGATGGGCACATGGTTTTTAGCAAATGCTGCGGCGAATAAATTTGCTGGAACATTAAGTGCATTAATTCCTCCTACTCCAGATCCAGCAAACCCAGTGCCCCTAGAATTCCCTTCTTTTGTAGGTTTTCAAATCACTAATTTATATGAATTCTTTATGGTGTTTATTTTAATGACTGCTGCCGCTGCGGGAATTTTATTTGTATTGAGCTCTTGGCTACAAAAAATGATGAACGAAGGGCATGTTGAAGCACATGTTGAAGAACTACGTTAATCACTCTTAAACTTAAATAAACCCTAATAAGCCTATCATTTCAAAAAGGTTTATTAGGGTTTTTCATTAAAACACAATCATGGAAAAACAACTAACAATAGAAGAAATACAAGACTTTAAAGGGAAATACCCGAAACAAATTTGGCCTTTATTTTTTAGTGAAATGTGGGAACGTTTTTCCTTTTATGGGATGCGTGGTATGTTGGTTTTTTTTATGATTAACCACCTTAATTTTAATGAAGTAGTTGCCAATTTACAATATGGAGCCACGCAAGCCTTTGTTTATGCTTTTACTTTTGTTGGAGGATTATTTGCTGATAAAATTTTAGGGAAACGCCGCTCTTTATTTTGGGGTGGAATTTTAATGATTATTGGAAGTGTTTTACTAGCTATTAATCCAAGCGATTTTTTCTTTTTAGGAATTGCTTTTAATGTGGTTGGTACAGGTTTTTTTAAACCAAACATTTCGAGCATGGTTGGTAATTTATATAGAGATGGAGACAACAGAATAGATGCAGGCTTTATGCTATTTTATGCAGGTGTTAATGCGGGTGCCTTTTTTGGTGGCTATGCTTGTATTGCTATTGGTAAAGGAGAAATGATATCATCATTAGTGCCTGAAGCCATGCGTTGGAATGTAGCGTTCGGATTATCCTCTGTATTTATGGTAATTAGCCTATTAACCTTTACACAAACTCAAAAAAAATTGGGTAACATTGGTTTATCTCCTTTATTACACTTACCAAAAAACACAAGACTAACCAGAGAAATATTAACCTTTGTAGGTTCTTTAATTGCTGTGCCACTTATTATGTTTATGGTTGCTAAAACTGAATATACCGATTGGTTTATGTACACCATTGGACCATTAGCCATATTATATGTCTTATTTGAGATGCGAAATTTTTCGGCAGTTGAAAATAAAAAATTAGTAGCCGCTTTATTATTTATGATCTTCTCTATTTTCTTTTGGGCATTTTTTGAGCAAAGTGGAGGCTCGTTAAGCATCTTTGCAGCCAATAATTTAAGCGATTCTATCTTTGGGATGCACTTAGATCCCAATGGTGTAAACAACTCATCAAACTCGTTGTACGTAATTATTTTTGCTACGCCTTTAGGTTTATTATGGCTATGGTTAGCTAACCGCAAAGCAGAACCAAATACTATTGTAAAATTCGGGTTAGGATTTATATTTTTAGCCATCGGTTTCTACATTTTTTATTCAAGTAAATTATTTGCCGATGGGAATGGTATTTCATCATTAGGACTTTTTGCTTTTGGATGGTTCATTATCACCTTTGGTGAGCTTTGCCTCTCACCTATCGGTACTTCGGTGATGACAAAATTATCGCCAACTAAACTGCAAGCTGTTATTATGGGAATGTGGTTTTTAGCAAGTGCTTATGGCCAGTATTTTGCAGGATTACTAGGAGCAAACATTGCAAGTGCTTCCGAAAATTCCACCAATCTTGAGAAATTAACGATTTATGCAGATGGGTATAAACAGTTAGGTATTTATGCCCTCATTGCAGGGATTGTATTGATTGCCATTTCTCCAATTATGAAAAAATTAATGGGAGGCGTTAAATAAGATTTAACAATTAGGTAAGCTTTTCGAAATCCAAATTAACAGATTTTGGCATTACCTTTGTTTTATAATACAGCATGTTTAACTGGAAAGATATATCAATGGCGGGCATCATCGTGATGGCTATCGTATTTTATACTTGCAAGAAAAGCACCCTACAAGCTTCCATTAATTCTCCCGAAAATAAAGTGAGTAACTTTATCGCTGAAGATAATTCTACTTTCTCTTTTGTTTCAGAAAACACCTATACTGAATTTCATGAAAATTCACCAGTAAACTGGATTACGTTTGATGAAGCTTATTCTAAATGCAAAAAAAATCCTCGTCCTATTATGGTGGATGTATACACAACTTGGTGTGGACCATGTAAGATGATGAGTGCCCAAACTTTCAACAATCCATTAATAGCAAAATACATTAATGATAATTTTTATGCGGTAAAATTTGATGCAGAAAGTAAAGACAGTGTGAAGTTTGATAAATATGTTTTTGTGTCAACAGATGCCTCTAATCCAAAAGCTCCTCATCAATTTGCCGCTTCGATTTTAGACAATCAATTAGCTTATCCATCGATTGTATTTTTGAATAATCAAATTCAACGCTTAGATATTTTAAAAGGATTTATGCCTCCAAAACAATTTGAACCCGTATTAACTTATTATGGTTCGGGCGATTATCAAAAAACAAAATGGGAAGATTACCAAAAGACTTTCTTGCCTACTATTAAATAAGTGTTCAACTTATTAGCCTCAGATATCTCAATTCAAAAATATAAACCATTTAAGGCTATAAATTGTTACTATTAATACAATAAATATGTATTTTAGTAATGGATAATCCTTTTATCTTTAAATCGTGAGTATTTTAAAAATATACATTGTAGATGATCATCAAATGCTAATAGATGGTTTAAAAGCGTTGTTAAGCGATGAAGCTCACCTATCTGTAATTGGCCAAAATACATTACCAAAAATTGCTTCTCAAGAAATCGTCAAACTTTGTCCTGATATTGTATTAACAGACATTAATATGCCTGAAATGGACGGCATTGAATTAACGAAAGAAATTAAAAAAACAAACCCTCATATTAAGGTTATTGCTTTATCTATGTTTGGAGAGCGAGAAACGATTAGTGATATGCTAAAAGCTGGCGTAAGCGCTTACATTTTAAAGAACACTGGTAAACAAGAACTATTAAATGCCATTTATAAAGTGGCGAACGGTGGAACGTTCTTTAGCGATGAAGTAGCAGATGAAATGAAAAAAGTGAATACCACTTCAGAATCCAAAGAAATCACCTTATCCTTGCGAGAAATTGAAGTAGTAGAACTAATTGCCAAAGAGTACACCAACGCTAAAATCGCAGAAGCCTTATTCATCAGTGAGCGCACAGTAGAAACGCATCGTAAAAATATTTTCCGAAAAACAGATACTAAAAGTGTCATCGGACTCTTAAAATATTGTGTTGACAAGCGTATTATCAAGCCTTTAAAATAATTTACAAAGGCTGAGTTTTAATTTTTTTAAGTTCAATAATAATAATCGGTGTTATTATAAACGTTGGACCCAACCATAATATAATTGGATTTAAGGGAATATGGTCACTTTGATTAACCGTAAATGCAGTGATCGCTCCGATATAGCTTCCGCACATATTACCAATATGCTTTTTTAACCAATACATAGTTTCTGTTTGACCGTGAATGTATTTAAGAATATTTCTATAAACGCCATAGGTTCCTAAAACGCCAAAAACAAATGGTATAATAGCTTCAAAGCTTTTAGTTTGAAAATAAACAATAACTGCAAATGCAACCATTCCCAAAAATGTTATTCCTGCAATAGCTTCAATTAACCAATCAATAAAATGAGGTTTTTGACCGTTATGCAAATTTTTAAGCTTCAAAGCACGGTAAGCAATAACGGTTGAGTAATAGGTGAATATACCAATCAAAAATAAAAATTGATGACGTTTTACAACCGAAATAAAAGTGGCTGTTATAAATACAATCGTCATGCACCAAAAATAAAATTTACCAACAGGTTTGTGTTTTGGGGTGTTGCGTTTTAAAATAATGGCTAGGGCTCCCGAAATTAATGCGCCAGTGGCAGCAACTACATGAATAAAAAGCATGATTGAGATAGTTTTTTCCATAATTATTAATTTTTATGGAAACAAATCTACAACTACTTGATACCACATGTCAAATGAAAGGGTTGATTAGCAATACTTTGGGCTAATTATCAAAGTTTGGGATGAATGTCAAAGTGAAAAATAAGCTTTGGGACGAATAACTACTGTTTTAAAGACTCTAATCTTTCAAAAAGAGCTTTACTGTAGTTTCTAGAAACTGGAATTGTATCCTTCAATTCAACTTTGAAATCTATTCTGTAACCTTGAGCATTTCCTTTGATATGGTTTATCATTTTCAAATTCACAATATAGCTTCGGTGACACCTTACAATAAAAGGAAATGTAATTTGGGATTCTATGCGTTTTAAGCTACCTCGTAATAATTGCTTGTTGACTTTATTGTTTCTATAAAATACAATGTTTGAATAATTATCTGCAGATTCGATAAATAAGAGTTCCTCTGGTTTTAACTCAAACCTATCTTTGTCATTTTCTGCAATTAAAATTAGTAAGTCTTCTTTTAAATCTACTTGGTTTTCTTTTATGATAGGAGATTCAACCTCTACTCTATTTTGAAAATCTATAACTTCTGCTTCCATTAATTCAGCATCCTTTTGATTGAGAGTTACAAAGCGATTGTATTTTAAAAGCACATTGGCCGTTATGGGAAAAAGTCCTAATAAAAAAGTGGCCATTAATGCTAATAGTAATTCTTGAAAATTAACATGGCTAATTCTAATTAAATTACCATAACACAAATTACCAAAGGCTATAAACACTAACACTAAAAGTAAACCCAAAGTTTCTTTCCAAACCGTCCAGGTTTCTTCGGGATTTTGCTTTTTAAAAATAGACGTAGATATGAATCTAAAAATAAGAGGGCATATAAAAGAAACAAATCCAAAGCCTAATAATTTCAATATTTTATAATCCGTTTCCCAAATCGAAACACCAAAAGGTTGAAATACAATTAAGAAAAAAGCAACGAAGCAACCTATAAAAAAATTAGAGTATACATCTCTAAACGAAAAGGAATAATAAGGATATGGTTTCTTTAAAAATGAAAACATCAATTATACTAAATCGCCATACAAATCAAAATCGCTGGCATCATTAATTTTCACATTTGCAAAATCTCCAATACGCACATAATTTGTATCTGTAGCTTTTACTAAAACCTCATTATCCACGTCAGGGCTATCAAATTCGGTGCGGCCAACAAAGTAATCGTTCTCTTTTCTATCAAATAATACTTTATAAGTTTTACCAATCTTCTCTTGATTTAAATTATAAGAAATTTCTTGTTGTAATTTCATCACCGCATCTGCCCGTTCTTTCTTCACTTTTTCTTTCACATCATCTTTCAATAAATGGGCATGTGTATTTTCTTCGTGCGAATACGTAAAAATCCCTAAACGTTCAAATTTAGTATCGCTAACCCATTGCAGCATTTCTTCATGATCTTGCTTTGTTTCACCTGGATAACCAGCAATTAAAGTGGTACGAATTGCAATACCTGGAACCTTATCTCTAATTTGATTTACCGTATCAATTGTTTTTTGTTTGGTAATGCCACGACGCATGCTGGTTAACATATTATCGGTAATATGTTGCAAAGGCATATCTAAATAGTTACACACATTGCTTCTTTTATTCATTACATCTAATACATCCATAGGAAAACCACTTGGGAAAGCATAATGTAAACGAATCCAATCAATACCTTCTACATCACTCAACTGATCAACCAAATTTGCTAACTCACGTTTTTTATAAATATCCAATCCGTAATAAGTTAAATCCTGCGCAATTAACAATAACTCGCGAGTGCCTTTACTTGCTAATAATTTTGCTCTACTTACTAAAGCTTCTATTGGTTCAGAAATGTGTTTGCCACGCATTAATGGGATAGCGCAAAAACTACAAGGCCTATCGCAACCTTCACTAATTTTAAAATAGGCAAAGTGATTAGGAGTAGTTAATAACCGCTCTCCTACTAATTCCTTTTTATAATCCGCTTTTAATGTTTTTAAGATTTTAGGTAAATCACGTGTTCCAAAATACGCATCCACATCCGGAATTTCTTTTTCCAAATCTGCTTTATATCGTTCACTTAAGCAGCCAGTAACGTATAATTTTTCAATACTACCTTCTTTTTTAGCTTCAACATAACGCAAAATCGTATCGATACTTTCTTGCTTGGCATTTTCTACAAATCCACAAGTATTAATAATCACAATGTTATGATTATCATCTTCGCTTTCGTGCTCTACATTAAAGTTATTAGCTTTAAGCTGTCCCATCAACACTTCGCTATCCACAATATTTTTGCTGCAACCCAATGTTACAACATTTACCTTATTCTTTTTAAGTGTTTTTGTTTTCATCTTTATTTTCTAACTTTACAAAGATAAGATTATCATTCATACTGCTAAACTATGATTTACATAAAAAAACATATTATTTTGTGGTATGCAATCATTTGTTGTCTTTTTTTGAGTACCGCCTACCCTCAATCTTTGAACTATGACCAATTAAAGAAACTTATTAAGATACATGCCAACAATGCCGATTCATCAGTGTTTTTAAATGTACAGCTCGTAAAACTTATAGAAAAAGACAAAAGTAAAACTGAAGATTTAATAATTGCCTATTTAGATTTAAGCGAAGCCAACTTGAGGATAGGTAACATCCCAGAAGCTATGACTTATTGCTCAAATGCGGCATTAACGTCTCAAAAACACAATAATTCCTACTTACTATCAAGAAGTTATTACAGTAAAGCGCGACTATACATTAATCAAGAGAAATTTCCAGAGGCAATTGAGTATTATAAAAAAGGCTTGGCCATAGTTGAGAAATTAGGAAAAAAGAAAGAAACAGCTCAATTTTTATCACAAATAGGGTACGGTTTTGCTAATCTAAACCAATTAGATAGTGCTATATTCTTTCAAGAAAAGTCATTACATATGCGTGAGTTGTTAAACGACAGCATTGGCATGGCGACTTCTTTTAGCAATATTGGCTATGTGTATTACTTAAAAGGCGAAGTTCAAAAAACAAGAGACTATTATTACAAAGCAGCTGATTACAGAAAAAGCAGTCCTGATAAATATATGCTTGCAAGTAGCTTTATTGATTGCGCTAGTGCTGAACAAGAATTAGGAAATCCACTAAAATGTATTGAACTAATGCAAAAAGCATTAGATATTATTAAAGTTTCAAAAAATTTTTTACTTGAATCAAATTGTTACCAATCTATCGCTTATTCATATGAAAACATGAACCAAATAGATAGCGCTTACAAATATCACAAACTTTTTAAGGCAACAAACGACTCAGTTTTTAATCAAAATAATATTAAAACCATTAGTAACTTAGAAAACAAGTACCTCCTTAGTTCAAAACAAAATGAAATTGATTTACTATCAGAAAAAAAATAAGAATAATGAACTTCAAGTAGCAAGAGAAAAAATGATTAAATGGTTTTTTGTAATTGGGCTCTTATTACTAGGAATTATACTAATTATGGTTTACAAGCAGCTTAAAACAAAAAAAGATGCTTTTAATAAAATAACTGAGCAAAAAATAATCATTGAAGAAAAGCAAAAGGAGATGATTGATTCTATTAACTATGCAAAGTTAATTCAAAACACATTACTAGCAAGTAAAAGTACTCTTGAAACAAATTTAAAGGACTACTTTATTTTATTTAAACCTAAAGACATTGTAAGTGGGGATTTTTACTGGGCAACAAAAAAAGATGATTGCTTTTATTTAGCATGTTGTGATAGCACCGGTCATGGCGTACCGGGAGCTTTTATGAGTTTACTAAACATAGGTTTTATAACTGAAGCAATTAAAGAAAAAAATATTTTAGAACCTGGCGATATATTTAACTACGTAAGACTGCGATTAATTGAAACTATAGGTAACGAAGGACAAAAAGATGGTTTTGATGGTATTTTGATAAAAATAAATGCAACAACTAAACAGCTATCATACGTCGCTGCAAATAATAATCCAATCCTTATTTCTGATGGAATTTTAACTCATTTACCACATGATAAAATGCCTGTAGGGAAAGGCGAAAAAGAAGCGCTCTTTACAACTCATCAAATAACTTATAAGCAGGGGGATTCGATTTACTTATATACGGATGGCTATCCTGACCAATTTGGAGGACCAAAGGGTAAGAAATTAAAATATAAACAACTAGAAAGTTTGTTGCTCGAAAATAGCAACCTAAATACGAGCTCACAAAAAGAAAAATTAAACGTACATTTTGAAAATTGGAAAGGTAATTTAGAACAAGTGGACGACGTATGTATTATTGGGATTTCATTTTAGCATTTAGCAAATACTTTTATCTTTACACTTAAGATTAAAACATGAAAAAAATACTATTTCTAATTTTTATAGCATCTTCCGTCTTTGGGCAAAATCAACGTTATATTGATAGTGTAAAAGCGTTAACAAAATCAAAGGTTGATACGGTTCGTTTTTCGGCCTATAGCGAATTAGTATGGGTTTTAAAGGAGACGAATAAAACAGAAGCTTTAGAATATGGAAATAACCTATTAACCGAAGCTACAAAAACGGCCAAACAAAAATGGATAGCACAAGGTTATAACGATCTTGGTATTATATATATCAGGAGTGGAGATCTAAATAAAGCCCTATTCAACATAGAAAAATCTTTGGCTATTCGCGAAAAATTAGGAGATAAAAAAGATATTGCCTCAAGCTTAAGTAAAATTGCCAATATCAAAACTGAAGATGGAAAGTATGGCGAAGCTCTTGAAATGCAATTAAGAGTTTTAAGATTATATGAAGAATTAAACATACAACCATACATAGCACATACTTGCAACAATATTGGACAGCTTTATAATAATATCAATAAATACAGTTTAAGTAATACCTACTTAATGAGAGCTTATACTATTGAAAAAGAAATAGGAGATGTGTATGGTATGCCAATCACTCTTGCGGTTATTGGAAGTAATTATAGTGATTTACAGCAGCCAGATTCTGCAATTAAATACTTAGGTAAAGCTAAAACACTATTTAAAGAGGTTGAAGACTATACTTCGTATGCAATTGCTTGCAACAACCTTGGTCACATGTACAGGAAATTAAAGGATACAAAAAAAGGAAAAGAAAATTATGAAGAAGCTCTAAGCGTTAGTAAACAAATTGGAGATTCATCAGGAATAGCTTTGTTTGCAAATAATTTAGCCAATATTTTAATTGATGATAGCGAGTTTATTGAAGCAGAAAACATTTTATTAAATTCATTAGACATCTCAAAAAAATTAGGCTTAGGCGAAAATATTTTGAAAATTTATCAAAGTCTTACTGGACTATATATTCAAACCAAAGACGCAGTTAAAGCTGATTTTTATTTTGATAAATATCGTCAACAAAAAGATTCAATTTTTTCATCAGAAACAGCATTACAATTTTCTGAAGCACAAACCAAATTTGATGTTGAGAAAAAAGATTTAGAACTTGCCAAAAACAAAGCTGAAATAGAAACTAAAGAAAAACAAGCATTTGTAAAAAATATAATTATTATTTCAATTATAGTATTGTCCATATTACTTGGCATTACAGGATTTTTATTTTATCGCAAAAAACAAATTGAACAGCAAGCTAAATTAGATTCGGAGATTGCCCATCAAAAAGAAATTAGAACAAAAGCTATTTTAGAAGCAGAAGAAAAAGAGCGCCGACGAATTGCACAAGATTTACATGATGGAGTTGGCCAGTTATTGAGTGCTGCTAAATTAAACTTAAGTAATCTCGACTCTAAAATTGCCACTCAAACTGAGGAACAAAAATTAGCCATGCAAAATGCCTTAAGTTTGGTTGATGATTCGGTAAAAGAAGTAAGGGCTGTTTCACACAATATGATGCCAAATACCCTAATTAAATTAGGTTTAGCAAGTGCCGTGAGAGAATTCATTACTAAATTGGGCAATGCTCCTACTCTTAAAGTTGATTTAGAAATTGTAGGTTTAGACACACGATTAGATAATCAAATTGAAACTGTTTTATATAGAGTCATTCAAGAAATCGTAAACAATATTATTAAACATGCCAAAGCTTCTCAAATTAGCATGCAGTTAATACGTCACGATACTGAACTAAACATAATGATTGAAGATAATGGTGTTGGTTTTGATACAAATCAGTTAGATAATTTTGAAGGAATTGGTTTAAAAGGAATTCAAACCCGTATTGAGTTTTTAAATGGCTCCGTTCACTTTGATTCTTCTATTGGCAGAGGAACTACCGTTATCATAGACATTCCTTTGATATGAAAATGATATGGTTGATAGGCTTTGAAGAAAGCTATTTTAAGCAAGAACAAATTGAAAGCCTTATTTTTATTATACTTGGAATTCTTTCCATTTGTTTAGCCCTCATTTTTCTAGGAATAATTAAATACTCCTTTTTTAAAGGAATGGCAGTTCCTTTATTAACAGTTGGTCTTATTCAGTTAATTATGGGAACGACGATTTATTTGCGTTCCCCAGAAGACAAGTATCGTGTAACTCAGATGCTCATAAACGAGCGAAGTAAAATTAAAACAGAAGAAATACCAAGAATGGAAAAAGTGATGCAAAACTTTACTGTCTATAAATGGATAGAAATCGTTCTCATTCTTGCTTCCATCATTTTGCTTATTATATTTTATTCTTCTCCACAAACTTACTGGAAAGGCTTAGCTTTAGGCTTACTAATTCAAGCAATTATTATGTTAAGCTTAGATGTTTTAGCCGAAAACAGAGGTCAAGTTTATATTGAGCAATTACAAAAAATCAGCAAACGGTAATTTACTTCTCCGCCAAGTAAATAGCAGCTAATCCTAAACCCACTGAACTAAATGTTGCATTTTTATATCCCACTTTTTCAAGAATAGCAGTAAAACGTTCGTTATCAGGAAATGCTTTAATAGACTCAGGCAAATAAGTATAAGCGCGTGTATCTTTAGAAAACATTCTTCCTAATGTTGGCGTGATATATTTAAAATGAAATTTATAAAACTGCTTTACTGGAAATTGCTGTGGAGAAGAAAATTCTAACACACATAATTGTCCGCCTGGTTTTAAAATTCGCAACATATTAGTTAATCCCTTTTCAAGGTTCTCGAAATTTCTAACTCCAAAACCTACGGTAATTGCATCCATCGAATTGTCAGCTAAATCACAGGTTTCAGCATCACCATACTGTAAGGTAATTGTTTTATCTAAATGAAGTTTTTGTAATTTCTCTCTACCAAACTTCATCATGCCTTCACTAATATCAATACCAATCACTTTTGTTGGATTGAGTTTCATAGCAGCAATGGCAAAATCACCCGTGCCTGTAGCTACATCTAAAATATATTTGGGTTGTTTATCCGCAATTAACTTTATACATTTTTTTCTCCAGCCTTTATGAATACCAAGCGATAACAAGGAATTTAAAAAATCGTAACGAAATGCAATGTTATCAAACATTTGAGCTACTTGCTCTTTTTTTGATTCGGTGTTATTGTATGGTGTAATTTGAGACATGTACTATTTTTATTTAACCGCAAAGTGCGCAAAGTTTTTTCGCAAAGAGAAAAAAAGATATTTAATTATTACAAACTCAGCGTTCTTTGCATTTACTCTGAGTTCTTTGCGGTTAAGCCTTTACTTCACAAAATCTAACTTCAACGCTTCTTCTAATAACTGTTCTTTACTAACAGGTACAACGCCAATTTGTTCACACACTAATCCCCCAGCTAAATTCGAAATAGCAGCCATGACTATTGGATTAACATGTAATGCCACCAATAAAGCGGCGACACTGATTACGGTATCCCCTGCCCCACTAACATCAGCAATGCTACGAATATGCGCTGGTGTATGATGTTTTTCTGAACGAGAATTAATAATCACTCCTTTTTCCGCAAGAGTTACTAAAGCTGTATCAAATTTTTGTTTTACACGGAAACTACTAATAGCGCGCTGTAATTCGTTGATATTATCAGAGCTAATATCTAATTTTAACCCTTCGCGTAACTCTTTTAAGTTTGGTTTAAATAAAGTAACTCCTTTGTAAGCATTAAAGTTTTTCTTTTTAGGATCCACGCAAGTTGGAATTCCTTTACTCTTAGCTAACTCAACTACTTTTGAAATTAACTTAGGGGTAATTAATCCTTTGTTATAATCTTCAAATAAAATCACATCAATTTTATCATGTTGAATGATATAAGAAATTAAGGTAATTAACTGTTGTGTTTCTGCAGCTGTAATATCTTCCTCAATTTCCTCATCTATTCGCAACAACTGGTGATTGTTACCAATAACACGTGTTTTTTCAGTTGTAATTCTATCTCGCGATTTTAAAATACCTTTCTGACTTAATTTTTGAGTTTTTAATAAATCTAAAAAATTTTGTCCTTCATAATCAATGCCAATTACCGAACATAAAATAGGATTAGCACCCATTGCCTGAATGTTCAAAGCTACATTAGCGGCACCACCCAAACGTTTTTCTTTTTTGTTCACCGCAATAATCGGAACAGGTGCTTCGGGAGAAATACGATTTACTTTTCCCCACATGTAGCTATCAATCATCACATCGCCAATAATTAAAACATTTAAATTGCTGAATGATTTAAACATCTCGCGGATGTGTTCTTTTTTTACAGATAATTTTTTCATTTTATTGTTTCAAATTTTTAACCGCAGAGAATGCAAAGTTTTTTCGCAAAGTGCGCAGAGGTTATAAATCTTAAATATATTATTTTAATTTTTCTATTGCTTCTTTCATTCTTTTTAAAGCTTCAGTTAATTTATCTTCAGATGTGGCATACGAAAAACGAATGTATTTATCGTCGCCAAATGCTGCACCAGGAACTAATGCCACGTGAGCTACGTCTAACAAAAACATAGATAAATCAGTTGCATTATTAATTGTAAATCCATTATAAGATTTACCAAATAACGCTGATACTTCAGGATAAACATAAAACGCACCATCAGGCACATTGGTTTTTAATCCTGGAATATCTTTCATTAATTCTAATACCAAATTTCTACGTTTCAAAAAGGCATCGCGCATATAATGTGTGCTTTCTGCTGGCAATTCCATAGCGGCATGCATCGCCTTTTGAGTTATACTGCAAGTACCAGACGTAAACTGTCCTTGCATTTTATCGCAAGCTTGTGCAATCCATTTTGGAGCAGCCATAATTCCACCTCTCCAACCTGTCATAGCAAATCCTTTTGATACACCATTAATGGTAATCACTCTATCTTTAATATCAGGAAACTGAGCCATACTTTCGTGACCACCAACGAAATTAATATGTTCGTAAATTTCATCGCTCATGATGTATAATTCATCATATTGCTTTACCACATCTGCAATTGCTCTTAACTCTTGCTTACTATACACCGAACCTGTAGGATTACAAGGTGTACTAAACATCATCATACGTGTTTTTGGTGTGATGTGTGCTTTCAATTCTTCGGCTGTTATTTTAAAATCATTCTCAATAGTTGTATCAATAATAATTGGCACACCACCTGCTAATTTTAAAATTTCTAAATAACTTACCCAAAATGGTGCGGGAATAATTACTTCATCCCCTGGATTAATTAAACATAATACAGCATTTGCTATACTTTGCTTAGCGCCAGTAGACACCACAATGTCATCAGCAGTGTAATCTAAACCATTATCTCTTTTAAATTTATGAGCAATAGCTTGGCGTAATTCAACGTAACCGCTTACATGTGTGTAGTATGTAAAGTCTTCGTTAATTGCGTTAATAGCCGCTTGCTTAATAACATCGGGAGTTTTAAAGTCGGGCTCACCCAAACTCAAACTAATAATATCAATACCTTGCGCTTTTAGTTCGCGGCTTTTACGAGCCATCGCAATTGTTTGTGATTCGGAAATAAGATTTACTTTATCTGATAAATGTGCCATATGGTACGTTTTAAAATGCGTAACAAATCTAATAAATACTATAACAATTCAAACTTATTTTCGATTAAATTATCAGGTATAATGTTATAAACTTTGCTTGCCAAAAAACTATAAAATAGTTACTTTCAGATTGTATAAACGTTACATTTAGTAATTCAAATCGCAGACTGTTTAATCATCAAATAAACTCGTTGAATATGAACTATTGGCTTATCAAATCAGAACCCTTTAAATATAGCTGGGACCAATTTAAAAAAGATAAAATAACCACCTGGGATGGCGTGCGAAACTACGCCGCTCGAAATAACTTAAGAGCCATGAAAAAAGGCGACTTAGCCTTATTTTACCATAGCAATGAAGGTATGTGTATTGTAGGAATTGCAAAGGTGGTAAAGGAAGCTTTTCAAGATCCAACGACTAAAGAAGAAGCATGGGTAGCCGTTGAATTTGCGCCCTTTAAAGCATTAAAAACACCAGTAACGTTAGCTCAAATTAAGGAAGACGAATACTTAAAAGAGATGCAATTAGTGAAGCTTCAACGTTTATCGGTGGGTATTGTAAAACCTGAAGAGTTTGATAGAGTTTGTATGTTAGGAGGACTATAGATCTAACCTCAAAGTACGCAAAGACTTCTCACAAAGAAAAAAAGAATAAAAAAACACTAATAATTTGATACAAATCTAATTAACACATCACGCCAAAGCGTGAGTATATTCACATAAATTCGCAATCCACACACCATGAAATATCTATTATCCATACTAACACTATTCATCTGTTTAACTATAACCGCTCAAAAAGGACCATTTCCAAAATTAGATGGACATACCTTGGAAGGAACAGCAATAACAATTCCAATAGCAGGCACTAAAAAATTTACCATTGTTGGTATTTGCTACAAACGCTCAGCCGAAGAGGAATTGAAAACATGGATTCAACCGATGTACGACATATTTGTAGCAAAGCCAAAAGGAACAGATTACTTTGATGTAGCAAGTTACTTTGATGTAAACTATTATTTTATTCCATTGATCAGTGGATTTAAAAAAGCGGCAGCGGATTTTAAAGCGGCAACACAAAAAGATTTATGGGGCAATGTAATTGACTGCGATACCGACATTAAATTATTAAAAGATCAGCTAAAACCTGGTGATGACGGTATTCCATATTTTTATGTGATCGACCTTAATGGCAAAATAGTAGAAGTCGTTTCAGGAAAATATACGGAAGGTAAAATGGATAAGATACAAGAGGCGATTGATTAATCTTCGATCTTCTTCTTAAACTTATAACAAAAGCCCACATTCAACATATTGATTCGGTAACCAATACCGCCTTCCAAATAAAATCCAACATTTTTAAAAGCGTAGTATTTAATGGTTAGTGTAATACCTAAAGCTGGCACTAACTCATTATTATTTTCAGGAGACTTTATTTCTACTCCATCCACTTTATAAGAATGATAATGCTTTAAATTAATACCTGCCATATAACCACTACATACATCCAATTTTTTTCGAACAAAAAAAGAAGCATGATGAGTAAACTTTATGGCAAGAGTTGAATTAGAAAATAATCTTTCGGTTTTAATTCCATCAAGCTCAGTTTCTTTAACCCCTACCCACGTTGTAAAATAAGGCCCCAAACCTAAATACGCATTACTTGCACGAGGGTAAATGCAAAAATCGGCACCAATAACAAATGCAGGCGACTTAGAATACTCTTGAACTTTATAACCTATTCTATTTAAATCTAAATGACGTTTAAATGCGCCCGAACCTATGTAATAAGTTGAATATCCTTTACCAAAGGATTGGTCTTTGTGTACATCTGTACTTTGACCAAAAACAATTCCTACGAAAAAAAGTAAGATTAATAACAAATATTTTAATCGTAAAAGCACTTCACAAAAATAAGTATTTTATTACAGAAAGATATATCGGCATACCGATAGTAATATTTATAGGAAAAGTTACTGCTAATGCCATAGGAATATATAATCCAGGATTAGCTTTTGGCGCAGCTAATTTCATAGCAGCTGGCACAGCAATATAAGACGCGCTGGAAGCCAAAACCGCAAACATAAATCTATTGCTTATATCTTCTGTTATGAATTGACTTAAAATAGCTACAAAACATCCATTAAAAAGTGGGATTATAATGGCAAAGAAAAACGGAAACCAACCATTAGCTAAAAATGATGATAATTTTCTTCCACTTACAATTCCCATATCTAATAAAAATATAGCTAAAAACCCTTTAAAAATATCATTTGTAAATGGTTTAATCCCTTCGGCTTGTTTTGCATTTGCTAATAAACCAATTATTAAACTTCCCAAAATCAATAATACACTTCCATTTGTAAATGAATGCTTAACAACCTCTAATTTATTAACTGTATCATTTTTTTCTTTATTGTAAATGGATATTAATATTAAACCCGCAATAATAGCTGGCGACTCCATCAAAGCCATAATAGCAACCATGTGTCCTTGCAATTGAAGTTTCTCGGAATCTAAATAAGACACTGCTGTTACAAAGGTTACGGCGCTTACAGAGCCATAAGCTGCAGCAATTGCGCCAGCATCAAAAATATTTAGTTTTCTTTTTAAAATAAAAAACGTATACACAGGTATTAATAAAGAAATACCTATGCCAAATAACATCGACCATGCAATTTCTGCCGAAAAAGTTTCGTGAGATAATTCCTGACCACCTTTAAATCCAATGGAAAACAATAAATACAAAGAAATAAATTTAGATGAGTTAGCAGGAATTTCTAAATCACTTTTTAATTTGACAGCAACAATTCCAAGAATAAAAAACAAAAAAGCGGGACTTGTTAAGTTTGATAATAGTAAGTCAAGATTCATAAAATATAGTTATCATTATAAAAAAAATAGGTTCAATAAAAATTTATTATTAAAATAAATTTTCGTTCTCTGGTTTAAATAGATTTATGTAGCCTTTATATATTGCAATAGAAAGTATTTTTTAAGATGATGTGGTTTCTTACCTATTTTAAAACTCCCTAGGACAAAATGCAATCATAATATTTGCTTGCACACTATCCTAATATTCTTGGCTATTAGTATCATTCCCAGTTTTAAATTTAAAAAAATCAAGTAGTTCTATAAGCTCTTGCTTTTCTTGACCATAAAACACTAAGTAGCATTGAATTTCACTCACTGAAAAACATTGATGTATATTAAAACAAATATCTACGCATGCTTTCGATGAAATTGGTGCTTGTGAAAAAGCAGAATAGTATGAAAAAAAACTAAAAAACTTTCCACACTAAACTGCTTTTAATTTCATTCTTAACATTTCACCAAAATCATGACTAATGTGGCTTACAGGAGTAGCATAAATTAATAATTCTTCCGAATAAAACTTCTCATTTATATCTCTATAAATCAAATCAAACAGCAACGCTTTTGTTACAAAAAACAACCTAATTGTTTTAATTTCTCCAGTAGAATTTAAAATCGTATTTGTATCGATATGTGCTTGAATGGCATATCTTTGTTCAATCAAATACTTTGAAATCTGAAAAGCGACATCTTCTTTTGGCTGAATTATATCTATTATTATCATACTATTTTGGAATTCGAACTACTGGTTTCAATATAATAGTTCCATGAATTTCTAAATCCATATTTTCATCTGAGGCATCATTAATAAGAGCCTTTAAAACCTTATAGGCATCTTTTAGTTCTTCTACTCTTTCTTCATGTTTAATATTATCTCTGTTTTTGAAATTTCTCTCCTGAATTCTAAATGACTCCAATTGGTGGAAATTAATTTTACTGTTAAACAATGCAAATAATATATTAGTTGCATCAGATGGACTAAATTGTCCTTCTACAAGTTTATAATTTTGTACTTTACTCATGGCTTTATTTTTTATAAGGTTACACTACTTTGAATTGTTATTTGACTATTTAACATCTCAATATGTTCACTAATTTCAAATAAATGTTTTTGCAATCTTTTTATTCGAGTTTCGCGCATATTTATATCTATTTTATTTGACGACACATTAATTTTATCTAAGTGAAATTTAATATTTACATGAATCAATTTAGTCAAAATCTCCAGAGCCTCTTTTGGCTCAAAATCATCATTAATCAATTCTATCTTCATTATATAATATATTTGAATACTAGATTTCTACTTTGTAAATACTTTTAACTGGCAGTACATCTCCACCTCTTACAGTTACGTGATCATTATTCACAAATAAAATAACCGTTTCGATACACTTATGTAAATTGGATTCTTTGTAATACAATTTTACATTTTGCCTAAAAGAATTACCTAACCTCATTGCATGCTTCAAATCCTCCTGTCTCATCAAAATTTGTTCATTAGACGCCAAAACATCTGCACTACTATATTTAGAAGTCAACACTCTATTTTTAGCAGTCATTTTACTCTTAACCGCAAGTAATTTTAAAGTGATGTTATTCCTAAATCTTTGAATACGCATCTTTCTGTTTTTTATTTTTAAATCACGTAATACTTTTTTCTCATTGCGCAGTTCATTAATAGTTGACGTATTAGATAAATACATTTTTAAACCTATTGAAAAAACAAGTAGTGCAAAAAAGCCACTTAAAAAATAATGGTGCACCGCAAAATCAGAAACAACAGCTAACATTTTAATCGGTGTCGTATGAAAAATAATAGAACTTAAAAAAACAAATAGCGCTATTAGTGAAAAGGCTAAGATAATTTTATTCTTTCCATTTATGATTGAAATTTTTCTTGAGGTCTTCATAACTAAAAATTTAAGAGATTAATAATGTTAATACAGGACAAAAATACAGTCAGCAATTCATAAATTTTTATTTATATTTGTAATGATTATCATAAAATATTTTTATGCAATATACACTTAACCAATTGCAGATATTTTTAAAAATATCTCAAACAAAAAGTATTACAAAAGCAGCTGAGGAACTTTTTTTAACTCAACCAGCCGTATCCATTCAATTAAAAAATTTTCAAAATCAATTTCAAATACCACTTACAGAAGTTATAGGAAGACAATTATTTATAACAGATTTTGGAAAAGAAATTGCTAATGCCGCCGAAAATATATTAAACGAAGTGTATGCAATAAATTACAAAACATTAGCCTATAAAGGGCAACTAAGCGGACGACTCAAAATCTCAATAGTTTCGACAGGCAAATATATCATGCCACATTTTCTATCAGGCTTTTTAAAACTAAATCCAGAAATAGAGTTACTATTAGATGTAACTAATAAAAGCAAAGTAATTGAAAGCTTAGAAAACAATGAAGTCGATTTTTCCCTCGTATCTGTTTTACCAGAAAAATTGGCAATAGACAAAGTGGAATTGATGCAAAACAAATTGTTTTTAATTGGCAATCATGATAAAAAATTTAATCAAAGGTCCTATGACAAATCCATATTTGACGAAATACAACTAATTTATAGAGAAAAAGGATCAGGAACACGATTAGTTATGGAAAGATTTATTGAGAAAAAACAATTTGCCAGTTCACAAAAAATGGAACTAACATCCAATGAAGCTGTAAAACAGGCTGTATTAGCAGGTATTGGATATTCCATTATGCCAATAATTGGATTAAAAAATGAACTAGTTCAAAAGAATTGCAAATAATACCATTTAAAAATTTTCCTATAAAATCAACTTGGCATCTCATTTGGATGAAAAACAAAAATCTTTCGCCTGTTGCTTCTTCATTTTTAAATTATATTAAAAAAGAAAAACAAAATATTATAAAAAATAAATTTGATTGGTGTGAAGCCTATTGAGAAAACTATAACTGATAATTTAATCCGCCTTTTAAATATACAATATTTAAAACTGTTTTAATGAATTTTAATTTATACTCAGATAGTTTCAATTCCGATTCGAGCCATTTATTTTCTCGAGCATTTAAAATAAATAATGAACTTTCTCCATTTTCAAATTTTAATTTTTCGGCTTCTACTAATTGTTTGCTGTATCTAGCTGAACGTTCAGCATTTTGAAGTTGTTCTGCCAATATACTAATGGTTTGTTTTAGCGCATTAATTTTAAAATCTAACTCATTACTTTTATTCGCTAACTCGAATGAATTATTTTGAGAGGTAAGCTTTGCCATTTTATATTCATTTCTTGATTTCCTTAACAATAAAGGAAATGACAAATCAACACCCCACTTATAATTATTTTGAGAATAAACTGGGCTGTAAGAATTTGGATTATAGGATAAAAAATTATAATTAGCATTTAGCTTGGGTTTAATCATTTCGCGCTTTAATTTATTATCAATTTCTAAAATAGATTGCATAGAGTTGTACTTTGCAATCACGGGATTATTAGATGAATCTTGATATAATCGTTTCACTAAACTATTTTTGGCTTTTTCAAAATAACCATCTAAGCTATCTTGAGGTTGAAATGTTGTGAAAGCAGCAACGTTATTGTTTTGCCAATTGAATGTTGCTAATTCATTTATCTGTTTTTGATTATCAATTTGCGAACTCTGAACATCCAATAATCGTCCTTGATAAAAGATAGCTGCTTCAATTGTATCAACCGCTGCACGTTCACCAATATTGGCTAAAGATTCAATACCAATTAATCGTTGCTTAGCTAAGTTTAAAAAATAATTATTTAAATAAATTTGTTTTAAACTGAATAACCAATCAAAGTATTTTAAAGAGGCCTCAAACAATAAACCATTTAACTGCACATTTTTTTCAGCTGAATAATAACCAACATATTCTCTTGACTTCATTACCTCAGCTCTTCTGTAATCTATTACTAATCCTTGTAACAAACCAACTTCTAAACCAACATAAGGTAATCCATAAGACGAGGTATATTGTTCGGGGTTAATATTGGCTCCTACACCATATTCATATCCAAATTTCAAATTTTGCGCTGTGTATAATGGAACTTTTACTCCGCTATTTAAAATGCTATAATAATTAGTATTGTTAAAAAACTTATTATCATAGTTACCACTAATAGTGGGATCAAAATTTCCTTTACTAGCTTTATATTGCAACTCTCCGTATTGTTTAATATTGTCGGCCCGTTTTGAAATCGGATTGTTGTCCAAAACATTCTTTAAATAGTCGTCATAACTCAAAACTACAGTAGTTTGAGAAAAGCAATTAAAAAATAAAAATCCAAAAACAATAATTAAAAATTTAGCCCTACTTTTTCTCATCTTGTTTCTTTTCTATTTTTTCCTCACTATTTTTTACATAAAATTCTGGCGGAAAACCATTTAACTTTCGCCAGATCTCATAAATAACCGGTACATTATTCAGCAGAGCAAAACCCTGCACTCCGCTTCCAATCTGTATCGCATCCGGCCATCTTTTCCCAGTATTTTTAACTAAAATACGAAATTTACCATTATCAGAAATAGCTTTGTCAAAAGCAACAATTTCCGATTCATACGTTCCAAAGCTAATTCCAGGCCAACCCGAAAAAACAAATGCCGGCCAACCATCAAAAGTTAACTGAACATTTTGTCCTTTTTGAATTAATGGCAAATCAATTGGATTAATGTATAACTCAACAGCTTGTTCCGCTTGTTTAGGTACTATTGAACATAAAGCTGCTCCTTCCTTCACAATTTCACCAATTCCTAAAACATAGGCTTTGGTTATATAGCCATCTTGCGGTGCGAGTACATAGTAATACCCTTTTCGCATACTATAATTAGCTAATTGGCCTTGTAATTTGGTTAAAGAACCTTCACCCTCATATAAAGATGACAATGCAGAAAACTTATCAGATTCAGCCTTCATTATTTTTTCTTGATAATCCTGTTGCACAGAATTTAACTCAATTTCTGAATTTAATAACTCATTTTTAGTTGCCATGAATTTATTTTCGGCAGATGTTTTTTTAGCTAAAGCATCTTGTACCTTAATTCTCCTATTTTCCAAATCTGTTTTTGATATAACACCTTTAATTTGTAATTCTTCGAAACGCTGTAATTGCTCTTCGGCAGTTTTATAATTATTAGACGCCGTTTGTGCCTCAATGCTATCTGTTCTAACTTTAATTTTTGCCTGCAAAAGCTTGTTACGAGTTTGCTCCATTTTTAATAGCAAATTTTTATTCAAAGCATCAATTTGAGAATTAACTGAATTCACTTTTTTCTCATAAGACTCTAGAGTTGTTTCCTTTGCTTTGATTTGCTGTTCAGAACGACTAATCAATAGAGGATCCATATATTCATCCTTTATCTCTGATATAAAAGCAATGGTATCATTTTTTTTCACAAAATCTCCCTCGTTGATAAACCAGTTTTCAACTCTACCAGCAATACGTGAAGTAATTGTTTGAGGTCTACCTTCAGGATTTAGCGTTGTTACTTTCCCTTTTGATTCTACACTTTGGGTCCAAGGTGAAAACAACACAACAAAACCTGTAATAAAAAATGCCGTTAATGAATATTTAATGGCTTTAGAATAAGAGCGTTTATAAATATTAGAAACACCTTCAAGCTCTAAAACGTGTGTATTTAAAAATGAAAACTCTTCTTTTTCACCAAATATTTTTTCGATTTTATATAACGCAGTAATGATATCATAACAAGTGCTTAAACTACTCACTAATTTTTCAACTGAATTAATTACTAAAAAAATAATGATTTCAGAGGCTACAAATTGACCAATATTTAAATCTCCTCGTTGCACTAAGAACGCACCAAAGAATAACAAAATACCAACAAAAATAATTTTAAATAAAATAATCCCTTTAAATTGTTTTTCAAGAACTGAATAGTGACTTTTTCTACTAATAATATAATCGTTCAATATAAAATCAGAATGCTCTAAAAATTTCTCACTATTTGTATCATTTGAAGATGCCCTTTTTTGAAACCATTCTATCAAATTATATTTTTCATTAGAAGTCTTTACATTAGTTTCAATTCCTTTCTTGCCGTAATAAACAATTATAAAATAAAATGAGAACCCAATAATAATTGTAAAAAACATAAACCAAGGACTGTATAGAGGTAACAACATAACTCCAAAAACAATACTAATTAGTGAAAAAGAAAAATCAAGTAATATTTTACTGATTCCTTTCTGTAAAGTAACTACTTCAAAATATTTATTTAATTTATATAAAATATCCTCTGTATTTGTATTATTATTTAAATACAAGCTAATGCGAGTTGCTAAATTTCCAAATATTTTTTGATGCAAGGTTTCATTAATACGCATTTGCCAGATTTGAAAATAACCAACAAATATGGTTGCTACAATTGTAATGGAACAAAGTAAAATAAGTGATGCGGAAAAACTACCAGCCATAATGTAAGTTACAACTCCTTGTATACCGACAGGAATAGCGATATACATTATACCTTGTAAAAAGGCTAAAGTATACACTTTACTTAAAATTGTCTTTTCATTACTCAGCCAGGTAAATAATAATTTAGCTTTTTTCTTTTCCATACTACAAATATATCAACAAAAATAACAAAAAAATGAATACAAATAATAGTATTACTATTATTCATTTGCAAATATCAAATATTTAACATACTTTTACTATCAAATCAGCTTTAATGGAATTAGACATTAGAATAAAAATGAATGAAAAGCTATTTCTTCGAAACCCCGAAGAATCAGTTTTAGGTAAGAAGATGGTGAAACATGGCTTGATTTTAATTAACAAATTGGGCTTTGAAGAGTTTACCTTTAAAAAACTATCCATTGAAATTTCAACGACAGAAGCCAGTATTTATCGCTATTTTGAAAACAAACACAAATTTTTGATTTATTTAATAAACTGGTATTGGAGTTATTTGGAATACAAATCCATTTTTAGATTAAATAATATTACAAGCACCGAAATTAAATTAAAAACTATCATAAAACTTTTAGTTGAAGAGCCTCCAATAAAAAACATTGAATCAGATTTTATTACTGAAAACGAAGCTTACAAATTAATGATGTGGGAAGGTTCAAAAGCTTATTTAACTCGTAATGTTAGTAAAGATAATAAAGACAGGTTATTTAAACCCTATAAAGATTTATGTGAACGCATTGCCTTAATTATCAAAGAACATAATCCAAAATACAAATTTGCACATTCGATGGCTAGTACACTCATAGAAATGGCGCATTCTCAGAAATTTTTCATGCAAAATCTGCCAGCTTTAACTGACTTCTCCAAAGAAGATGGTGATAAAAAAATAATTGTGTTCTTAGAGTCATTATTGTTTTCATCTATCAATTCAAAATAAAAAAACCTAGCTGGAGCACTAATCCAACTAGGTTTCCCAAACAAAACAAAACACAAGCCTTAATGATTTTTTTGCTTCATAAAAGCAGTAAATAAAAACACAGCTAAACCAAATACACATACAACCGATATAGCAAAACTCGGATTTACAGAAGAGACTATGCTTACTAATTTATTTTGAGAAAAAACAGGAGAAGAAATCGCTAACAAAATCAAACAAACTAAAATGCTTGTTCTGTTATTTTTTTGGTTTGAATTTGAAGTTTTCATAACGTATGATTTTAAAAGGGTTGATTGTTATCGTATTCTAAACAATTATACCGCCACAAATGCCAAAGGTTATTGCCAATTGGTAACTGGTTGGCTTTTGCCAATAAGTGGCAGCTTTCGTCTACATTTTGGTAAATAAAAGCCTGTCAGAATTTAATTCTGACAGGCTTTTAGATAAATAACTATCTCATATCACTAAACTTCGTCTTCTCCCCCAAGTTCTAACAATTTAATATCGCCAATAGCATTACCTGCTATGCCTTTTACAGAGCCATAGAAGTTAGTGGTATTAAGTAATACTTTCTCTAATTGTTTTTCGCGCTCTTTCCATATCTTTTGCATGGAATTTTTTTCTTTTTGTATCCCGTATTGTAATTCAGTGAAACCTTCAACAATCGCTTCTATTTGTTGTCTAAATTCGGTTCCTGTTAAATAAGAATATAGTAGACTCATTTTATCACCTTTATTTTCTTGACTTGCTTGGGCCGCGTGAACTTTAATTAA
Source organism: Bacteroidota bacterium (assembly GCA_016711805.1). GTDB lineage: Bacteria > Bacteroidota > Bacteroidia > B-17B0 > Aurantibacillaceae > UBA4416. Next base: position 197,755 of record JADJSH010000005.1, on the reverse strand, counting down.
ACTATCGCGCAACACAAAAGCTAGTGATTTTATTTCAGTATAGTTACAAATCCACACACCATCTTTCATTCCAAAACGCTCCATATCTTTTGGCATGGTCTCAGTAACAATTACTGCAATATCGGCTTGCGAGGAACGCATATCATGTTTTAACTTATCAATCCAGTCGCCGCCAAAAGCTTTGGTGTTTTTACTTTCATAAATAATTTTCCCACAAACCTGTCCTAATGGATTTCGTACTGTGTGAATAGCATCTGCTCCTTTCACTCCCTTCCCTACTTCATCAATCGAATCAAATGGAAAAGTGCTTCTTAATAATTCTTCTAAAATTAACTCTTGTACTTCGCCTTGCATTTGCATCGAACCTTGTCCTTGCTTACGCACCATCTCTTCAGTTAACTTCTTTTGATCTTCGAGTTGTTTTTTTTAATTCCATCATTTGTAGTTGATGATCTTTTTCTTTGATGGAATTTTTTTCTAATTCTTGTTTTTTTATCTGTTCAGACAATAATTCTCTTTCGGATTGAAGCTTTTGTTGAAGCGTTAATTCAAACTGCGCTTCTTTTTCTTGTAACTCTTTTGCCTTTAATAAAAACTGCAATTCCTTTGCCTGACTGTCTTTTAATTTAGTTTCTTTTTCAGAAAGTTCTTTGTTCAGCATTTCCATTTGCAATTGCATTTCGGAAGCCGCCTTTTTAATAGCCTCTTGCTCTAATACACTTTTTTGCAATTTTACTTTTTCGGCAATAATTTTTTCTTGTTCTTCCTGTTGCTTTTTTAATTGCTCTAATTGCAATTCGTATTGTTTTTCTTTGTCTGCTAAATCTTTCTGATCTTTATTGAAACGCTCAACATAGCGCGCTTTTATTTTAGCTTCTATTTCAGAAGATATAGCATCCCCTAACTGAAACTCGGTTTTGCAATTAGGACATTTTACAGTGGATGAATTACTCATTTTGTATTATTGGGATTTGCCAAAAGGCAATCATCTAAATTAATTCGTTTAATTTTTGGGATAGAACTTTCATTCCCTCTACAGCAGTCGCTTTAATAATAGTCAGGTTTTTAATATAATCTAAATTGAAATCTCCTGGATCTACCAAAAACTTAGGAATATGCCCTTCAATCACATTAATTAAATTAGCTGCAGGATAGACATTTAAGGAGGTTCCTATGGTAATAAAAATATCAGCTTTTTCTGCTAAATCCGTTGCTTTATCCATTTCGGGAACCGCTTCCCCAAACCATACAATATGTGGTCTTAACTGAGATCCTATTTCACACACATCTCCTTTTTTTATTTCCCAGTGTTTTAACTCGTAAATTAATTCTTGTTTAGCTGTGCTCCTGCATTTCATGATTTCCCCATGCAAATGCAATACTTTTTTACTTCCGGCCCTTTCGTGCAAATCATCAATATTTTGAGTAATAACTTGAACATCAAAGTGCTTTTGTAATTCAGCTACCAAAAAATGAGCTTCGTTAGGCTGCGCGTCCATTACCTGTTTGCGGCGCTGGTTATAGAAATCAAGTACTAAAGGTTGATTCTTTATCCAGGCTTCAAACGTAGCAACATCCTCAATTTTATATTCTTCCCACAAGCCACCAGTGTCCCTAAAGGTTTTAATACCACTTTCGGCACTCATTCCAGCTCCACTAAAAACAACTATCTTTTTTTTCTTCATTAACGGGATAAAAATAAACTTTAAACAAACTACAAACAAGTGTAAATTATAGTTTAGCTTATCCTAAATTTACAAAAAAAATAACCCACTATGAAATTTTTTATTGACACAGCAAATTTAGCGCAAATTAAAGAAGCACAAGACCTTGGCGTATTGGATGGTGTAACCACAAACCCATCGTTAATGGCTAAAGATGGCATTAAAGGACAAGATAATATCCTAAAACACTACGTGGATATTTGCAATATTACCACTGGCGACGTAAGTGCCGAGGTAATTTCGACAGATTTTGAAGGAATGGTAAGAGAAGGCGAAATGTTAGCCGATTTACACCCTCGTATTGTTGTTAAAATCCCAATGATTAAAGAAGGCGTAAAAGCTATAAAATACTTTGCTGATAAAGGCATTAAAACTAATTGTACGTTGGTTTTCTCTGCGGGACAAGCATTATTAGCGGCTAAAGCTGGTGCAACTTATGTATCTCCATTTGTTGGTCGTTTAGACGATATTAGCCAAGATGGCATGGATTTAATCGATGATATTAGAACAATTTATGATAACTATGGTTACGAAACTGAGATTTTAGCGGCTTCTGTTCGTCACCCAATGCATATTATACAATGTGCTAAAATTGGTGCTGATGTGATTACAGCTCCATTAAGTGCTATTGCAGCATTATTAAATCATCCTTTAACGGATAAAGGTTTAGCTCAATTTTTAGCGGATGCTAAGAAATAATTTGAATTAATTTTATGAGAAGCCTCTACAGATAATGTAGGGGCTTTTTTATTTCTGTATAATCAATTTTCTACTAATTATTGCGTTGTCTGAAGAAATCTGTAGAATATAAATTCCATTTGAAAAATATCGCGCATCTATTTTAAATTCATTTTCTAATTGATTACCATCATATACTTTATCGCCCAATTGATTCATTAAAACTACATGCTTTGCTTTACCAGTAGCAGACTGTATAATATTAACATGAATAAAATCAGAAACTGGGTTATTGATTATCAAGCTCTCTTTTAGAGCATCTGCTTCATCAATACCAGTAATATAATTACATGCTACTAAAGACATTTGCAGATTAATTTGATTATCAGAAAAGCATCTAAATCCAACTGGCCCAACATCTGTCATATCTGCACAATTATATCCAGTTATAAATTCCATCCCATGCCTAGTTCCAATTCTTTCAAACAATGTGTCAATACCCGTTTGGGGAGCCGACATTTGAGGTGCTAAGTAAAAATAATTTTTATAAAAAATCGTTTTGTAATTCAATATTTGCCCTTGAATTACCATTGAACCACTACCCGTAATTTCAATATAAGATTGTGCACAAGCCTGACCACTAGATGGATTTGAACGCCATTTTGTCCCTACTGCACCAGTAAAATTATACAAAGTATCATAATGTGGCGTACTTAATGTTCCGTTGTTTTTAAAAACAACTCCACTTTGTTCATAGGTATATATATAGTCAGAATAATTAAAGGGACCAGCCATACCCACACCATGTACTTCATGCTTTATTTTATTGCACATATTTGCACCAACAAGAGTATCATATAAATACGTGTATTTTGTATACCCACTGCTTGGAGCTATGGTAGAATAGTGCCACGTTGAACCAGGAGTACACCAACTTTGCGCATGTATCTGAAAAATAACAATTGTAAATAAAAGAATGTAGATTTTTTTCATAATTGCAAATTTTAGACTTAGTCTAATTTACAACTTATAATTTATAATAAACCACTTTCTTAGTCTCAAAAAACTCCTCATCAAAGTAGTTTTTCAAATCATAAAAAACAGCCTTATCATAATGTTTACCAAATTCTTCGCGAAGGTCTCCACCTTTTAGGTAAAGAATACCATTTGGCAAATCGTTAAAATTTTCTTTCAATATTTTCTTTGAAATCCAATTATAAAACTCTGGAAAAGCCGTTACGGCGCGACTTACAATAAAATGATACTTATCGTTTATTTTTTCAGCTCGTTCGTGTTCAGCAGTTAAATTAGTTAAACCAATACCAGCTGCTACTTCGGTTACGACTTTAATTTTTTTACCAATAGAATCTACTAAATGAAACGTTGATTCGGGAAATAAAATAGCTAAAGGAATTCCAGGAAATCCACCGCCACAACCAACATCCAATATTTTTGTGCCAGGTTTAAATTGCATGACTTTAGCAATTCCTAATGAATGTAACACATGACGTTCGTAAAGCTCATCACTATCCTTACGGGAAATAACATTAATTTGGGCGTTCCAATGAATATACAAATCGTACAATTGTTCAAATTGCATTTTTTGATGTGCAGTAATGTTTGGGAAATATTTTAGAATAATATCAGGTTTCACAATAACTTACTTTTCCTGATTTTTTAAAATATTATACAAAAAGTCTCTTGCTCTAAATAACTGCGCTTTTACTGTACCAACTGGCAAATCTAACTTCACGGCAATTTCCTCGTAACTTAATTCTTCATAGTAACGCATCTTCACCAACTCTTTGTAACGAGGTTTTAATTTATCTACTACATCACGCAACATCTCTACCTTTTGTTTTTTGATAATATGTTCTTCGGGATCGAGTGTTTGAGACTTAATATTTTTAGAGAATTCTTGTCCTTCATCATTTTCCATTTTAGTGTCTAACGATAAAGCAGAATTCTTTTTCTTATTCCTTAAAAAATCAATAGCATTATTACTAGCAATTTTAAACAACCATGTACTAAAAGCGTATGTTGGAGTATATTGTTCTAATCGTTTAAATGCTCTACCAAATGCTTCAATAGTTAAATCTTCAGCATCATCTTTATTATTACACATGCGTAACATGGTAAAATAAACCGATTCGCGATAACGATGCAATAACTCTGCATAGGCTTTTTGATCACCTTTATGCAAAGCTAACTGAATGAGTTTATAATCATAAACTGCCTTCGTTGTTAGTTTATCCGATGGGTCTAACTCTTCCATTTATTTGGTTTATGAAACATTTTACTAATATGAAATATTGGGTACACTGTTAATAATACAATTTCGTAAAAAAATGCTAAAGCCCACAAATCTTTCTCGTTTAGTTTCTCCGACGCTTTTTTAAAAATAATCATTTGTATGCATATTTTCAATACCAAACCAACTAAAGCAGCTAACATAGTTGTTTTAAATAAAAACAAACTCAAAAACAGAAAATGAAAGGCATATTGAGACATATAACCTAAGGTGATTTTTGTTTTACTACTTGAATTGTAATGAGGAGCTGTTGTTAAATGTCTTTGTTTTTGACGTTTCCAGTCGCTAAAGTTAGTTTTTGCTAAGGAATAAGTGATGGCATCATGCGACACCGCCACGTTTGTGTTTTCATTGGTACAAGCTTGATTGATAAACAAATCATCATCGCCAGATGTAATATGATAATGTTTTGAAAAGCCTTTTTGTTTGTAGAATAAATCTTTTTTATAGGCTAAATTTCTTCCCACTCCCATATATGCTTTGCCTTTAATGGCAGCAGATAAATAGTTAAGAGCAATCAAAAAGGTATCGAAACGAATTATTTTATTTAAGAAACCGGCTTCTTTTTTGTATGCTCCATAACCTAAAACAATCTCTCTTTTATTAACGAATCCAGCGCTCATTTCCTTTAACCAATTTTCGTTGGCAGGAAAGCAATCTGCATCGGTAAATAATAAGTTTTCGTATTTAGCACCTTTAATCCCAACCATTACAGCAAACTTTTTACCATGTTTATAGTAATCGTCTTCTTTAATAGTAACCTTTTTAAGGTTAGGAAAAATCTTTGCAAATTCGTCAATTACATTTTCGGTACTGTCAATAGAGCAGTCGTTTACCACTACCACTTCAAATTCAGGATAATCCTGAACTAAAACTTTGGGCAGAAATTCGGTTAAATTATCATCTTCGTTACGAGCACAAATAATAATTGAAACGGGCTCAGAAGAACGAGTTGGTTCTAATGAATTGGTTTTTAAATTAGCCAATGGCAAAACATTAACCACGTAATGAATTACAATGCCAATCAACGACACAAAAAAGGCAACTAACAAGAGTTCGTCTACCCCTATTTCAACAAAATCAGGAAAATACATGTAGCAAAAATACCATGCTAATGGCATGATAAATCGGTTATCTTTGCTTTTATTAAACAAAGAAATTAACAATGCTAACAGGGATAAAAGCCGTTATTTTTGACATGGATGGAGTGATTATCGACTCTGAACCACTATGGCGAAGAGCTATGATACAAAGTTTTACCGAAATTGGCATTCCTTTTAGCGATGAACATTGCCGTATTACTACAGGCTTACGCTTTAAAGAAGTGGCTGAATTTTGGTTTACTAAACATGGAATAACTCATATTTCGGTTGATGAATTTGATGAATTGGTTATTAATCGCCTATGTGATTTAATTAGCAAAGAAGGCAAAACCATGAAAGGTGTTTTAGAAGCTTTAGAATTTTTTAAAGCAAAAGGCTTAAAAATTGGTATTGGAACCTCATCCAACGAACGTTTAATGAATACAGTGGTTGATGTATTGAATATTAGACCCTATTTTAATGAATTGTGCTCGGCAGAACATATGCAATATGGTAAACCACATCCCCAAGTATATTTAACTTGTGCCGAAAAACTGGGCGTAGATTCTTTACATTGCTTAGTTATAGAAGATTCCGTTAATGGTATTATTGCTGGTAAGGCTGCTCAAATGAAAGTATTAGCCATACCTGAAGAGATTAACCATAACAATCCTAAGTTTGCTATTGCGGATTATAGTGTAAAGTCGTTGTTGGAAATAATTATTAGTTAAATAAATCATTTATGAGAAAATCATTCATTTATACCACACCTATTTTTGTTTTCACATTTATAATAGCGTTGTTTTCTTGTAAAAACGAAACAATTGATAATACCTCAATCAAATACAATTATCCAAAAACAAAAACTGTAGATAGTAGCGACACTTATTTTGGAGTTACATATAAAGACCCTTATCGTTGGTTAGAAAACTTAAAGGATACGAATGTTATTTCCTGGTGTAAAGACCAAGCCGATTTCAGTAAATCCATTTTAGAAAACATCACGGGACGAGATGAATTAATTGCCGAATGGAAAATGCTAGATAGTCTTCAACCACCAAGGATAAACAGACGTAATATAAAAAATGGCCGTGTGTTTTATAATAAAACGATGCCCAAAGAAAACGTTGCTAAAGTTTATTATAAGGAAGGAATAGATGGCAAGGAAATATTATTGTTTGATCCAACCATTTATATTAAAGATAAAACGCTTTCAGTACAAGCCTCAATACCAAGTTATGATGGAAAAAAAATAATGATTGCCTATTCAGAAAATGGTGCTGAAACTTCAACCATAAAAATAATGGATGTTGATACTAAAACATTTTTACCAGAAACAATTTATCCTACTAGTGTCGAAATTCAACCAAATTGGTCGTTCGACAATAAATCCATTTTATACGTATGGTTGCAATCCGATGATAATTCAGACGAAGAAATGACATTAAATCCTAAAACAAAACTTCATGTATTAGGTAGTGATGTAAAAAAAGACATTGATTTCTTTAGCAACGGAAGCTATCCGCAGTTAGGTATAAAACCAAACGAAATGCCAACTGTTTCATTAAGACAATCTTCTCCAAATTTTATTTTTGCAAGTCTTGACAATGCCAGACAAGAAATGCTTATGTATTATGCTCCTATTAGTCAGTTTAATTCTTCTAAAAAAGAATGGAGTGCTTTATGCAAGCCAAGTGATCAATTAGTAAAAGGCATTGAATTCATTGATAATAAAGTGTACGCTATCACTAGTAAAAATGCTAAAAACTACAAATTAATTTGTACGAATTTACAAAAGCCTGACTGGGATCATGCAATAACAATTGCAGAAGAAAAAAAGGCATCCTTAGAAGCAATTACCTATAGTAAGGACTTTATATTCCTCACATACAATGATGGAATAAACTATCAACTATACAAGTATAATTTAAACACAGAGACATTAAGCGAAGTAAAATTACCTCATAAAGGAATTCTTGGAATAAGCTGTATAGATAAAAGCACAAATGAATGCTTGCTTGCAATGGCATCTTATAATAAACAAGCCACTGAATTTTTTTACAATCCAATAACAGATTCTTTTTCACCAAGCACTTACAATAAACCACCAAACTATCCAAAAGCTTATGGTGAATTAGTGGTTGAAGAAGTTGAAGTGAAAGGACATGACGGCGTAATGATTCCTTTAACGATTATCTACAAAAATGGCACTAAAAAAGACGGTAATAATGTGTGTTTAATGAACGGTTATGGTTCGTATGGCATGAGTTGGGATGCAAGTTATTATGATGATTTAGAAAACACTTTAGCGATAAAAGGTGCGGTGATTGCAATTGCTCATGTGAGAGGAGGAGGAGAGAAAGGAGAGGCGTGGTATAAAGCTGGCTTTAAAACAACTAAACCTAATACATGGAAGGATTTTAATAGTTGTGCAGAATACTTAATTTCAAAAGGCTACACATCATCTAGTAAACTGGCTTGCTATGGAGCAAGTGCGGGCGGGCTTTTAATTAGCAGGGCAATAACAGAAAGGCCCGACTTATATGCTGCTGCAATTGTAAATGTTGGCACTGCAAATAAAATGCGTGATGAGTTTTCGCCTGGTGGCAACGAAGCAATACCCGAATATGGTACCGTAAACGACAGTATTGAATGTAAAGCTCTATATGAAATGGATGGGTTACAGCATGTAGTTAAAGGAACAAAATATCCGGCCGTTATATGTGTTGCTGGTTGGAATGATCCAAGAGTCATTGCTTGGCAACCTGGCAAGTTTTCGGCGGCTTTACAAAATGCTTCATCCTCAAATAAACCTATACTAATGAAAGTAAATTATGATAACGGACATGAAACAGAAGACCAATCCGTTACTTTTGCAAACTTTGCTGATCAATTTGCTTTTGTGATGTGGCAATGCGGGCACCCGGAGTTTACGCTGAAAAAATAAACGAGAAATTGCTTCAAGTAGAAATAAAGTCTACTCCATACAAGCTCTTAAAAACTCATTCATTGGAAACATGGCTTTAAAAACTTTAGCAGCATAAGCTGGGAAGTTTTTATCCATGACTTCGCTATCTTTTAAAGGATGCATGACAATAAAATGCTTGTGCTGTAATAAATTTAATTCTGGATGATCTTTTGGATAACCTTTAGGCGCAGTTTTCAATTTATCGTCTTGCGACAATTCTTTGAAATACGTTTTAAAATCTTTCGCATTCAAAATCTTTTTAAAGTCTGCTGTATTGTAATCAATTTCTTGTCTTACTTTGGCTAATACATCTGGTGGTGGCATATAACATCCTCCTGCTAAAAAACATTTTCCTGGTTCAATGTGCAAATAATAACCAGCCCCCATTTCTTTTTTTCCTCCTGGGTTAATACTTGCACCCATATTTAATTTGTATGGTGATTTATCCTTACTAAAACGAATATCTTTATTTATTCTGAACAAACATTTTTTCGCTTCTAAACCTGCTAATTTCGGATCAAAAGCAACCGATTTATCAATTACTTTTTTTACAACTTCAGTAAACTCTTCTTTAGCGGTTTCGTATGTTTTACGATTAATATCAAACCACTCTTTATTGTTGTTTTTTGGTAATTGTTTTAAAAATTTAAAGGTTGTTTCCATACTATGATTGATTGGTGTTTTTTTCTTTAAAATAATCCATTAATAAAACCGTACTCAGTAATAAACTCAAACAATAAAATACATCCTCCAACGGGATAGTAAATAAACGAATCGCCATATTTTCTTCGTCATTATAAGTAACTATTGGCAAAGCCGTTAAAATACCGTTACAGATTAAAAAAGGAATTAAGGATACAAAATAGGCTAAGTAAAAACGTCCTAAATTTCTAAATCTGTATGGGAACGTGGCAAATAAAACTAAAGCTAAACAAATGCCAGCATTAACAATGGTATAGGTTTTATCATAAAATATAATGCATGCAATTAAACTTATTATAGAAATTAAAATGCTTATTCTTTTACCACAAGTTCCAAGCACATCACGTTTCACATAAGCATTAAAAACTTCATAAATAAACACACACGAGTAAGGAACACATACAAAAAACAATACTTCCTCAATAGGAAGATTAAATATGTTTATTCCAGTAATATATTTTGGATTAAAGCCCCAAACTCCTTGTGCAGTAAATAACACATCCCACAAAATAAAAAAAGCTCCTGAAATAAACATAGCAGGAAACAAATATTTCCATAGTTTATAAAATGCTACTTTTTTATCGAAACTTAAAGCTAGAGGAAATAAAACGCTAGCAATGTCTAATGCCAAATACGTGTAATGTGAGTTCATGTATTATTAATTGCCTTAAAGATACAATTAACTGTTAATTAAAACACTCTGATGCTTGGAAGATTTTTCTTTGAAATAATGAAAAGGTACAATCAACATTCCAAAATTTTCACTGTCATGCTTATCCAAATGCTTATGATGTACTTTATGAGCACGCTTAATACCTTTTACATACCAATTCTCTGATTTGCTAAACCACTTAAAGCGCTGATGAATAACAACATCATGCACCATAAAATAAGCAACTCCATAAAATAAAATACCAATTCCAATATAAAACTTAAAGTCAAATCCATTCATAGCGCCAAACATAATTCCTAACCAACTAGGCAAAGCAAAAATGAGAAAGAAAATGTCGTTTTTTTCAAAAAAAGACTCATTACTATGGTCATGATGGTCTTTATGAAAATGCCACATACCACCATGCATAATGTATTTATGGGTAAACCAAGCCATAAATTCCATCGCCATAAAAGCAGCGATAATTATAAATACATTAAGCACCATAATTAAATAACAAACTAAGTTTTGATTTGTTTAAACAAAAAAGTAAAGGGCCGAAAAAAAAGCTAATTGCACAAAATACAATGCTTTAGCAGTTAAATTTGGTTTTTGAGCCAAATGCTTCTGCACTAGTAAATTTAACAAAAAAGCAATCACAAACCAAGCAATATAGTTTTGTATTGGAATAATACCCGATTTCCAATACCAAAAATCAAACTTTGACGCATTTTGCTCGATAAAAAAGTCAAGTCCTACCATTAAAGCAGCTCCAAAAACCGCATTTACAATTGTGTTTTTAAATTTAGAAAGCTGAGCCGTACAATACAACAACATGCTCCAATTAATACCTATAAGCAATGGCACAGATAACCATTTATAGCCTAAAGATTGTCCATAATGATAAGATCCAAAGATTAGCTCAGTTTTTACACCCAAAACCTCTACAAAAAAACCTAGTACCGCTACTAAAGATATAGCGCCATAAAATTGCCATTTTGTTTGTTGACTCATTAATACAATTAAGCCAAATGATAACAATAAATTAACAGGGCTTAATGATCTAAAGTAGGACGGATTTATAACGAAGCCAACAAAGCCCACTATGTGAAAAACAATGATAATAAAGAGTGATATATTTTTCTTGATAAAAGTCATTAATTGCAAAATTGAATAAGTTCAAATGTAATAAAAATCAAAAAACAATTAGCGCTTATTGCTTATATTTGGTAACTATTATAGCTGATTGAATTTTATGATGAAACAAAGCAAAATCCCACACATCAACAGAGAAATAAGTTGGCTTTCTTTTAATGAACGTGTACTTCAGGAAGCATCAGATCCTTCAACCCCATTAATTGAACGCTTAAAGTTTTTGGGAATATTTAGTAATAACCGAGATGAATTTTATCGAGTTCGCGTTGCTACAATCAATCGCTTAACTAAGCTTGGCAAAAAAGCCATCGATATTTATGGAGATGATCCAAAAGAATTATTACAAAAGCTGCAACGTAAAGTAATTGAGCAACAACAAAATTTCGAAGAAATTTATCAAGAGTTACTCCACGAATTAGCTAAACAAAATGTTTTTATCATCAACGAAAAACAGCTAAACAAAGAGCAGCAAGAGTTTGTAAAAGATTATTTTCATAAAGAAGTTGAAACGAATTTGTTTCCAATTATGGTGGATGAAAACAAATCATTTCCCTATATGAAGGATAAATCGGGTTATTTGTTTGTTCGTTTAATCTCAACCATTCAAAATCAAAAAAACAAATACGCACTTATTGAAATACCATCAAAATCAACAGGTCGTTTTATTATTTTACCACAAGAAAAAAATAAAAAATACATTATCTTGTTAGATGATGTTATTAGATACAATGTTCATGAAATGTTTTCAGTATTTGGCTATACAACAAAAGAAGCTATTAATATTAAACTAACGCGTGATGCCGAATTAGATATTGACCAAGATGTAAGTAAAAGCATGTTGGAAAAAATATCAAAAGGAGTTAAGGATAGAAAGAAAGGGCAGCCTGTTCGTTTTGTTTATGATAGTACTATGAGTAAGGAAATGCTAGCCTTTATCATGAAAAAACTAGGAATGGATAAAAAAGATAATGCCATTCCTGGCGGTCGATATCATAACTTCAAAGATTTTATTGGTTTCCCAAATATTGGCGAGAAAAAATTAATGTATGAACATCCTCGTCCATTAAGTCATAAATACTTATATAACATCAATACAAGTATTTTAAATGTCATAAAACAAAAAGACATCCTTTTACACTATCCATACCATACTTACGACCACACCATTACCTTATTGAGAGAAGCCTCAATTGACCCAACGGTTGAATCTATTAAAATCACTTTATATCGTGTAGCAGACTCTTCTAAAATTGCCAATGCTTTGGTAAATGCTATTAAAAACGGCAAAAAAGTTACTGTGTTAGTTGAATTACAGGCACGTTTTGATGAACAAAATAATATTTATTGGGCTAATAAATTACAAGAAGAAGGTGCAACCGTTATTTACGGTGTACCTGGATTAAAAGTTCACAGTAAATTATTTTTAATTACGACTCGCGTAAGAGGAAAAGAAATTAAATACGCCCATATTGGTACTGGCAATTTTAATGAAAAAACAGCTCGAATCTATACCGACTTTAGTTTATTAACCGCTGATAAAAATATAACAGATGAAATTTCGAGTGTGTTTGATTTTTATGCAAATAATTTTAAAACGGGTGTATACAAACATTTGGCGGTAGCACCGTTCTTTATGCGACAAACCTTTGTAAATTTAATCGATAAAGAAATTTCAAACGCTAAAGCCGGAAAGAAAGCTTACATGATTTTAAAAATGAACAGCTTGGTAGACAAAGATATGATTGAAAAATTATATGAAGCATCTCAAGCTGGCGTTCAAATTACATTAATTGTTAGAGGTATTTGCTCCTTAGTAACAGAAATTACAGGATATAGCGACAATATTAAAGCTTATAGCATTGTAGATAAATATTTAGAGCACGCACGTGTATTTATTTTTGCAAATGGTGGTAACGAAAAAATTTACATTACCTCAGCCGATTGGATGAGCCGTAATTTAGATAGCAGAAGTGAAGTGGCTGTTCCTATATTAGATGCAGACGTAAAAAAACAAATTAAAACGATTATTGATATTCAATTATCTGGAAACACCAAAGTGCGAATATTAGATAGACTGCAACAAAACTTATATAAAAAAGCAAAACCCGGAGAACGTAAAATTCGCGTTCAAGACGAAATTTATAACTATCTCAAAAAAGATAAAGAATCATATTTAAACACGAAACCTGTCACTAAAGCCTTATCTAAAATATGATTTTTGCAGCTGTTGATATTGGAAGTAACGCGATGCGATTATTATTTTGCAGAGCATATGAAGTTAATGGAAAGCCTCACTTTAGCAAGGAAGAATTAATTCGTTTACCGATTCGTTTGGGAGAAGACGTTTTTTTAAACGGAAAAATTTCGGAAAGAAAAGCAGAAAAACTAATTACAGCGATGCGTGGCTTTAAAGAATTAATTAAAGTGTATGAAGTTGATGGCTATAGAGCAGTTGCAACTAGCGCCATGCGAGACGCGAGTAACAGCGAAGAAATTATTGCTCGCATAAAAAAGGAAGCTGACTTAGAAGTAGAAATTATTGATGGAAAATTAGAGGCACAGTTAGTGTTCTCTAACCATATCGAAGAATTATTAAATCCTAAACATTCTTATTTATATATAGACGTTGGTGGTGGTAGCACAGAACTTACTCTATACAGTAATCATAAAGTTATTGCTGCTAAATCCTTTAATATTGGAACTGTGCGGATGCTTTTAGACAAGGTTGAGAAAGATGAATGGGAATTAATGAAAGATTGGATTAAGAAAACGACATTTGGTTATAGTCCCTTACGTGCTATTGGCTCAGGAGGGAATATCAATAAGATATTTAAAATGACCAAGAAAGAGAATAAGAATTTAAGTTACAGCAAATTAAAAGGCATTAACGACATGTTGAACTCTTATACCTACGAAGAACGCATAGAAATATTAAGTTTAAAGCCCAATAAAACCAATGTAATTGTTCATGCTTCTAAGATATTCATCACTATTATGAAAACAGCTGATATCGAAGATATTTTCATTCCACAAATAGGTTTATCAGATGGAATCGTACATGATTTGTATGATCGAGCAAAAGCAAAAAAGTAGTAATGAAAAAAGAATACACTACAGAGGAACTATACGACGAAGCTATGAAAATGTATGCGTCTGGTTACGACAATGTATATATTGAACTTCAATTTGCAGAACAAGGTGCAACTAAAGACGCTATTAAAGATGTAGTCAATAGAATAAAGCAAGCTAGAAAAAGAGAGCAGCGTGCTAAGGGCGTTAAATTGATGATTGGTGGCGCAGCAACTGTTGCGGTAGGTATACTTTTTACATTAATAAGCTTTAATTCAGAATCTCCTGTTGGTTATGTATTATATGGAGTTATTGTATTAGGTTTTATGTCTTTTGCAAAAGGGCTGGTAGATATCTTTTAGTTAAAAACTTTATACCCCAATTTGCTTCAATAAAAAATAGAGTATTATCTTACTCAGTAAATACAATCAAAACCTTTCTAAAACACAGATCTTTTGAAACAAAAAAGCCTTTCATCTCTGAAAGGCTTTGTCGGGGTGGCCAGATTCGAACTGACGGCCTCCACGTCCCAAACGTGGCGCGATACCGGGCTACGCTACACCCCGCTTTTTTATAAAAAAACTCCTTATAAAAAATTAGAGTGCAAAGATATACTTTTTTCCATTCTAAAAAGAAAAAATGTATTTTTTTCATAAAAAAAAGAGCTATTCTTTCGAATAGCTCTTTTTATAAAATTCTATAGAACTAAATATTATTTCTCTACAGCAAATTTTTGAGTGATAGCTTTGCTATTACCAACTTTTACTTGATAGAAATATAAACCAGCGCTTAAGTTGTTTAAGTTAACATCAACTTTATTGCTTCCAACGTTTCCGTTAACTGCAGTTGTGTAAACTGTTTGTCCAACTGTATTTAAAATCGCGATCTCTACTTTAGCAGTTTCGTTTAATGTTACATCAATAGTAGCATTGTTTGAAGCTGGGTTAGGATAGAAATTTAAACCTAAAACTGATGATGAAGTTATATTTTTAATACCTGTTGGTAAAGGACAGTTTCCAATATCTCCAACTGGAATTTTAGCATAAACAATTTCAGAAGACTGTTGGTGATTTTCAGTTTGATCTTGGTTAGTTCCTGAAGATGGCGGAACACCATGACCAGGAGCAACATCACGCATATAAACTAAATGTACGCTTCCGTCAACTCTTTTTGCCATTGACCCATACATACCTTCAAAAATCTCTAAAGTAGTTGAATTAAATTCGTCTAATTCAATTGGTTGACAAAAATCATCAGGGTTAATAGCATTTGCTAAACGTTTAGTAACATAAATATGACGAACGTTTTTGTCAGTATTAACATAAGATCTTAATGTGTCATTTAACGATGAATAAGATAAGTATAAGTTATTTTGAGCATCAAAAGCACAACTAGGGTAAGATGTTAAAGATCCACGGAAAGCTCCATAACCTGTACCAGTTGCAGGATTTCCAGCATCAATTGTATTGTTTCCATTTAAATCTTCTACACCTGCAACCACGATTGCATTTGAACTTAAAATATCTGGATCTGTGTTAGCAACTGCATCAGCCATTGACTCATTCCAGTAGCATAAACCATCTACACCATAAAATGTGAATGTACCTTGAGAACCATCACCATACATATATGTTCTTCCAAAGAAAATATGAGCCATGTTATTATTATCCAATGCAATTGAATAAATACCATCATTTGTTAAAACAGTATCTACTAAAGCGTCATTATCAATATCAGAAATTGTAGTAGCTGAATTGTATAATGAAAGAGGGAATTTATAAACTGTACGATCTGTTGTCCAAGTAACACCACCATCCGTTGATTTTACTAAAGCTACATCAGAATCTACATTACCAGCAACAATTGCAACTACTGGTCCGCGAGCAGCAATAGCATACCCATCACCACCAAAACCTAAAAATTTACTAGCATCTAAACCAGTTGGAACTGAATTCGTGATATCCCAAGTTGCTCCGCCATCAGTTGAACGACTGAAAACTACAGGAACATCTTGCCCTAAAGCAGTACCATTTGCCGCAGCAATGTTATAAAGAGTATCACCTGTTGTTGTACCAACCATACGTGGCCAAGTAACAGCAGCACCAGACGGACTAGCGAAAGGCACTAATCCTGTCCAACTTCCTGTTCCTTTTGTTCCTCTTATTGCTTGGTATAAAGAAGTACCATTGTGAGAAACTACCGCTTCTTTTCCAGTACCTGTATTAACTACATTTCCCCAACCCGTTCTTACAGTTTCAATACGAGCAGTTGGTTCAGCACCCCAGTTAGATCCATCATAGTAATTATATCCTGTCCCACGGTTAGCATAAGAAGTTCCTGGATCTCCAGCTCCTAAATCTGGTTCAATTGTCCAACAAGCTGCAATTGAGCCGTCAGCATTTACAACAATTCTATCTCCTACTGCTGAGTTAGATTGTAAATCATACCAAGTATGACCAATAATGTTTTGAGTTATAGCTGTAGTTTTACTAACTGAGCCAGGTTTTGAAACTTTAGATTTCGTGGCAGCAGTTTGTGCATTCTTATAAGAATCATCAATAACTTCAGGAGTTCCTGGTCTTAATTTTTCATACTTATAAGCCTTTAAAGTGCTTTTTTCAGGCATCATCACTTTTTTGCCGGCTTGGTTTTGTGCATTCGATGCTAAAAAAGCAAAGGCTGCAACTCCAAATAGTAACTGTTTTTTCATGATTTTTTTGGTTTTTAATTAAACAACATATCACAAATTTAATGATTAAATAATATAATAACTAATCATTTAACAAAAAAAAGCCTACAAAATATCTACAATTTTCTCTAATCGAATTCCTCTAGAACCCTTAATTAATATGATGGAACCGTTGATTTTAATAGCATCTACATTTGCATGTAACTCCTCGATATTTTTAAAAAACTGAAACTTACTAAACTGATCTTTTAATTTGAAAAATTGTATTCCTACAAATACTACTCTTTTAAAATCACAACATTCTATTTGCTTAATTATCTTTTTGTGCTCTTCTTCACTATACTCTCCTAACTCAAGCATATCACCTAAAATAACTATTTTATTATCGAAGACTTGCTTATTGAAATTATCGATGGCTAAACCCATGCTACTTGGATTTGCATTATACGCATCCAAAATAAGTGTATTTGATAGTGTTTTTTTTATTTGCGAACGATTCATTTCTGGTATATATGAAGCTAGCGCATCATTAACATCGTTTGCTGTTACTCCAAAATAATTACCGATACAAGCAGCGCATAATAAATTAATAAAATTATACTGTCCAAACATATGAGTCTTTACCAATGGTTGATTATCAATGCTCTCACCTCTAACATTCCATTTAAATTCAACAAATTCAGAATTTAAAAACGACTTTCCATGCACATCAAAATCACTATTTTCTCCATAATAAATTTTATCTAAATCATTACTTAACTCCATCAAAACAGAGTCGTTTCCGTTTAAGAAAATTTTTCCATTTTTCTGTTTAATATGTTTATACAATTCACTCTTTCCTTTTTTAACACCTTCTATCCCGCCAAAGCCTTCCAAATGAGCTTTTCCTATGTTTGTAATCATCCCATAATCAGGATTCGATAAATCGCTTAGCATCGCAATTTCCCCTTGGTGATTAGCTCCCATTTCAACGATAGCCATTTCGTGCTCGCTTGTTAATGCTAATAAAGTTAACGGAACGCCAATATGGTTATTTAAATTTCCTTTTGTAGCATAGGTATTATACTTTTTAGAAAGTACTGCATGGATTAATTCTTTATTAGTTGTTTTTCCATTGCTACCTGTAATGCCAATTATAGGGAATTTTAACTGTTGACGGTGATATTTTGCTAATTGTTGCAAGGTTTCCAAAACATCATTTACTAGTAAAATATTTGTACCATTACTCATTGTTTCTGAATCAACAATGGCGTAAGCACAACCAGCATCAACAGCTTGCTCTGCAAACGTATTTGCATCAAAATTATCACCCTTTAAGGCAAAAAAAATGGCGCCTTTCTCAAGCTTACGAGTATCGGTTGTTATTTTTTGATTGCAATTGATAAACAATCGATATAATTCTTCTATAGTGACATGTTTTTTCATGCTATAAAATTAAAAAGCCCCTTATCGTTTGATAAGGGGCTTCCTATATAGTTTTCAACAAATTTATTTTCCTAAACCAACTGGACTACCAACTCTAACCATCGCACATCTAAATCCTAAATAAGCAGTTGCTTGTCTTTGATCTAAATAACGACGAGTACCAGGGTTTAACCAGTAAGCTCTATCTCTCCAGCTACCACCTTTGTATACACGAGCTTTATCATTAATTAAAGATGTTTTTGCATATTCGTACATTAAGCTATTTGCTCTTTCTCCGTATGCTTCTTCACCTTCAGTATAGTATAAAGATGAGTTAACATCACCATCTAAATAACTAATATAATCAGATGTTTTATAGTTTCTACGCTCATCTAAGTTATCAGATGCAATAGCAGAAGTAACTTCTCTCCATTTTACACGTCCTGGGATATCAGATTTACCATCAGAAGGTGCATTTTTATAATTTTGAGCATCTGCAGTTAAAACAGTTAATACACTATCCGTAATTTCAGTTGTTTCACCAGATACACCATGGGCTGTAGGAGGATTCACTTTATGAATGAATTTTTGGAATACAGGACCATCAATGTTAGTTGCAATCGATCCGTCTGTACTATCTTTTACTTGAGTAACAAATACGTTACCACGGAAAGGTCTAAATTCATCCGCATCTTGCGCTGTACTAGCTCTGTAAACGTCCATTACCCACTCAGAAACGTTACCTGCCATGTTATATAAACCATAATCATTTGGCCAATATGAATAAACTGGAGCAGTTACATCGGCGTTATCATTTAAGAAACCAGCAGTTCCCATCATATCACCACTTCCTCTAACAAAGTTAGCTGCAATTTGACCAATGTATTTTTCATCAGAGTTACGAACACTATGTCCATTCCAAGGATAAATTCTTCTATCTGTAATACGCTCACCGATAGTATTTCCAATTAAACCATAAGCAGCATATTCCCACTCAGCTTCTGTTGGTAAACGGTACTTTGGCAAAAAGATACCATCTTCCATTTTAACATCTCTTTCTGGGTTTTGCTCATCAAATGAAGGCAATTTTTGTTTTAATTGTCCTTGCCATTTTCCAGATAAATAAGCTTCTGTACTGAAATAATCTTGATCAGAAGGATTTGGAACGTGATCCAATAAACCTTCACGAATTAAGATAAACTCATTAACACGGTCAGTTCTCCATGCACAAAACTCATTCGCTTGTAACCAGTTAATACCAACTACAGGATAATCTCTATAAGATGGGTGACGTAAATAATATTCAACATAAGGTTCGTTATAAGCTAATTTCTCTCTCCATACTAATGTATCAGGAAGTGCTTTATAGTAAATATCTGGGAAAGTTGGTCCAAACACACGGTTTGTCCACCATAAATATTCTAAATAAGAGAAGTTACTAACTTCTGTTTCATCCATATAAAAAGAAGAAACGGTTACACGACGAGGAACGTTATTCCATTCGTAAGTAACATCCGTTTCATTTCGTCCCATAGAAAACGAACCACCTTCAATCAGAACTAATCCTGGGCCTGTTTCTTGTTCTTCATAAGGCATTTTTTCAAAACCACCATTATCAGGATCATTATATGACCATCCTGTAACTGGTGAGCGCTCTGTTCCACATGATACTGCAACAATAGATAAGATGATTGCTAGTGCTTTGGGACTTTTTATGAAATTAAACTTCATGGTTTTGGGTTTTAATGTAAGGCTATAACGAAATTTTTATGAAAAGGTTACAATTTATTTTTAGAAAGATGGACAACTGATTGTTCTATATTTCTTTTTCTTAGGTCTACATTCGAATTGAATCTGTAAAGATACTTCATGAGAACCTGCAGTATTACTTGCTAATTTAGATACAGTAACATCATAACTATATCCTACTTTTAAGTGATCTGTTTGAACACCAATTAATACGATAAACGCATCGGAGTTTCTGTACCATAAACCACCAACAAAATTACCTTTAACAAAATATAACCCTAAGTTTAGCTGAGTAAAGTTTTGTTGTTGTTGAAATAATACGTTTGGAGAGATGAAAGACTCATTTCCTTTTTCTAAAGGAATAATAGCACCTGCGTGACCTGTAATTTTTAATGGTAATTTAGATGGACCTTGTAAACCCTCGTCAGGTTGGGTAATATGATGTGCAGCAAAACCTACGAAATAACGTTTACTGTATCCTAATAAACCTGCCGAAAAATCTAAGTTTGTTTTTGTTTGAGCTGGTATAATTTCATTTGTATTCCAAACAAAACCTCTTCTAGCATCAATCATATCACCAAAATTTAATTTTGTTCTATCTAATGATTTTTGAAAGAAACCAGCCTGTAATCCAGCTTTGATAGAAAATTCACGTGTAACTGGTAATAAATATGAATAAACTAAGCTAGCTTGAGTAGATTTTAACGTTCCTCGCGCTTGATCATCTTGAGTTACGATTAAGCCCAATCCACCGCTAATAGCGTCGATATGCTGATCATAAGATGCGCTATAAGTTACATAAGTTCCTGATAAATTTGGCCACTGATTTCTGTAATTCATACAAATACGTGGGCATCTTGCTGTACCAGCAAATGCTGGATTTAAATACAGAGGATTCGCATAAAACTGCGTAAATTGGGGATCTTGAGCATATACATCTTGCCAAATGCCAGTAACACAAACAATTGTGAGTAATAATATCAGTTTCTTCGCCATGTAAGTTATTTTACTTAATCTATTCCTAATCACAAATATAGCAGTCTAATTTTGAAAATAAAAACTTTTATACAACAATATTTCATTTTCTTTGTCGTTTTAATGAATATAACTTCTAAAAAAATCAAGCAAATGCTTTGTATCACTAAATCTAACCTAATAATTTTAGTTATTTTATTTTCTAGCTATTTTTCAGGTTATTCTCAGATAAACAAACAAAACGTTAAAAATGGCCTTGAAAATAATAATACAGGCGTAATTTCAGAAAAAAACAAAGATTCTTTTTTAAGTCGCGTTCATCGTGATGTACAAAAAAATAGTTTACCTTATTATCTGGATAATTTAATTCTTCAAAACAACTTAGTTCCTTCATTTAAAATTGAAAATAGTATTGTTAGGGAATTAACTTCAAAAGAATTAGAAGAAATTACTGATTTCAAAAAACACATCACTTCAGAGTTTGATATAGTAAGCTATGTTGGAACATCTAGAAATGAAAATTTAGTGTACGCTAAAATAACTTCTATTAGATTGAATTCAACCACTAACAAATATGAATTTTTAGAAAGCTATACTCCTACTTGGGATCAACAAAATTTTAATACTACTTTATCAAACTCTCCATTTAAACAAATCAATAAGACCCTTGCTGCAAACTCATCTGTTTTAGCTACTGGTAAGTGGTATAAGGTAGGCGTTACGAAGGATGGCGTTTATAAAATAGATAAAACATTGCTAACTAATTTAGGTTTAAATGTTGCAAACACAGACCCAAGAAACATCAGAATATACGGCAATGGTGGTAAATTAATGCCAGAAAAAAATTCTGTTTTTAGATATGATGATTTAAATGAAAATGCAATTGTAGTTGTTGGAGAAAACGATGGTGTTTTTGATAACAGTGATTATATTCTTTTTTACGGACAAAGCACC
This sequence comes from Bacteroidota bacterium, assembly GCA_016711805.1. Lineage (GTDB taxonomy): Bacteria > Bacteroidota > Bacteroidia > B-17B0 > Aurantibacillaceae > UBA4416. The sequence continues at coordinate 175,643 of JADJSH010000005.1, read as the reverse complement.
GATTCATGGAAACGTGTTTCTGGCTCAAAAATGCCATTCGATCACCAAATTCATTATTTTAGTGATACTTCATTTTATTATATCACTGCTGACTTAGGAACAGGTAAAAGAATTTCTTCACAAAACTCTCTTTCAAATACACCAAATACGACAACAAATAAGCAAGATTTTTTTGGTTTTCATGAGCAAAACACAACCAACCTCGTAAAAAGTGGAAGAGAATTTTATGGCGAAAAATTTGACTTAACAACATCTTATTCTTTTTCATTTTTAATACCGGATGCTGCCATTGGAGATAGTGTTTATGTGCACGCTGGTGTTTTAGGAAGAAGCGATGCTGCGGCTGGCCCATCAGTTTTTGGAGTTAATTTTAATTCTGGGTCATTTAGCATTTCTTGCCCAACTACCAATATAAACAACTATTTATCTGATGTAGGATATCCAAATGAAAATGCTAAAGGCGGTATACTTAGTTCAACTTATCTATCTGTTTCAGTAACAAAACAAACATCTAATGCCACTGGATGGTTAGATAATATAGTATTTAATGCTCGAAGAAATTTAATATTCAATCAATCACAATTTAATTTTAGAGACAGGAAAACTGTTGTAGGACCAAACACATTTGCAAAATATGTTATAACAAATAACAATCCTGTTTCTCCAACTATTTGGGATGTTACCAATCCTTTTGATGTTAAAGAACAACAGTTTAATACTTCTGGAAATACCTTAGACTTTACAGCGATCTCTGATTCGTTGAAACAATTTACAATCTTTACTACTAATCAAACTTTCGTTCCAAAAGGATATGGCTCTGTTCCAAATCAAAACTTACATGGTATACAACAAGCTGATTTTGTAATTGTAACTCATCCTTCGTTTTTGGCAGAAGCTCAGCGTATTGCCGCCATTCACCAGCAATACGACACATTAACTTATGCGATTGCGACAACGCAAGAAGTATATAACGAATTTTCGTCTGGCACACCTGATATTGGTGGAATAAGAGATTTTGTGAAAATGCTTTACAAAAGACCAACAGACCCTACAGAAGCAACCAAATACTTATTATTATTAGGTGATGGGTCTTATAAAAATAAAGATATTAACGGAAGTGGGAATACCGCTTTAATTCCTACATACGAAACATCTAATTCAAGTTCCTACACTAATTCTTTTATCACAGATGACTATTTTGGTATGATGGATAATAATGAAGGCGATTTATTAGCAGGTGGGGTAGATTTAGTTGATATTGGCGTTGGACGATTTCCTGTAAAAAATAAACCGGAGGCTATTGCAGTAACAAACAAAATAGAACATTATTACAAACAAAATTTTGGCTTCAACGTTAATGCGATTGAATCATCATGTGTGACTGCTGAGAATGATTATCCTCAGGGTGATTGGAGAAATTGGGTGTGTTTTGTAGGAGATGATCAAGATGGGAATGAACACATTAATCAAGCTAACTCTTTAGCTAATAAAATTTATAACGGCAATAAATATTATAACGTTGATAAAATATTTCTAGATGCCTATGTGCAAGAATCTACACCCGGAGGAGATAGATACCCTGTTGCTGTTGACGATTTAAATAGAAGAATTGAAAAAGGTGCATTAATTTTAAATTACACAGGTCATGGTGGTGAGCTAGGTTTAGCTGACGAACGTGTTGTTGAAGTTTCTCAAATTTTAAATTGGAAAAATAAAAACAATTTGCCATTGTTTGTTACAGCCACTTGTGAGTTTAGTAGATTTGATGATCCAGACAGAACATCGGCTGGCGAATACTGTTTATTAAATGAAAATGGTGGCGCGATAGGATTAATGACAACTGTTCGATTAGCATTTTCGGGATTAAATTTTATTTTAAACGATAAATTTTATAATCACGCATTAAATCCAATGTCAAACGGCAAAATGCCTCACATAGGAGATTTGTATAGATTAACGAAACGCGACCTGACTGCAGGAAATTCTCAATATATGAACTTTGTTATTTTAGGAGATCCTGCTCTAAAATTATCATATCCAGAGCAACGCGTTTTCACGTCTACTATCAATTCTCAAGCAGTATCTCCTACATCGAGTGATACTTTAAATGCACTATCACTTTTAACTATTACCGGCTATGTTGGTGATGCTAGTGGTAATAAATTAACTAATTTTAATGGGGTTGTTTATCCCACTGTATTTGATAAAGCTGAATGGTTAGAACATTAATAAATGATCCCATTTCATCAGCAGATACTGTTCCAGTGAAATTTCTTATTCAAAAAAATATTATTTATAAAGGGAAGTCTGAAGTTATTAATGGTGATTTTACATTTTCATTTTTAATACCAAAAGATATATCTTACAATTTTGGAACTGGTAAAATAAGTTATTATGCTCATAATGGCATTAACGATGCAAATGGCTATTATGATAAAATTGTCATTGGTGGATCAAATCCTAATGCTATAAGTGATAATCAAGGTCCATCCATTAACTTGTATATGAATGACGAGAAATTTGTATCTGGTGGGGTTACTAATGAAAGCCCAAAAGTTTATGCTAAAGTTTCTGATATTAGTGGGATAAATACCATTGGAACAGGCATTGGCCACGATATTGTAGCTATACTAGATGAAAATACCAAAAATGCCATTGTGTTAAATGATTATTATGTATCGGATTTAAACACCTATCAATCAGGAAAAATAAGATACCCTCTTAACGAACTTTCTGAAGGTAAACATACATTAAGTTTAAAAGTGTGGGATGTTCAAAATAACTCGTCTTACTCTTTTACCGACTTTGTAGTATCTAATCAGGCAGATTTAGCTTTAACTCATATCTTAAATTATCCAAACCCATTTACTACAAAAACTAAATTTTTTATTGAGCACAATCAATGTTGTGTAAGCCTAAAAGTTTTAATTCAGATTTATACAATTACTGGAAAAGTGGTAAAATCGATCAATCAAACAATAAATAACGAAGGTTTTCGTTTTGATGGTATTGAATGGGATGGGAAAGACGAATTTGGTGATAAATTAGCCAGAGGCGTTTATATTTACAAAGTTTCAGTTACAGATGGAGCAAAGAAAAAAGCTGATAAAATAGAAAAGTTGGTAATTCTAAATTAATTATATCTTTGATGCTCTCTTTTTAATGAAAAAAAGATTTTAAAACAATGCAAAAACGAATTATAGGAACTATTGGAACTGGGGTTATGTTGTCTGCACAAGCAGTAGCACAAACAAGTTCTTCGAATTTAACTACACAAGAACTTAGTGGACGAGTAAATACAATTACTACAGCTGTACCTTTTTTAATGATTGCTCCCGACTCTAAACAAGGCGGGATGGGCGAAGTTGGCGCAGCTACTCCTGCTGATGGAAACAGTATCCATTGGAATGTTGCAAAAATGGCTTTCTCAGAAAAAAAAGGTGGTGCAGCTATTTCTGTTACGCCTTGGCTTAAGCAATTAGTACCCGATATTTATTTATACTACGTAGCTGGTTACGGCAAAATAAGTAAAACTCAAGCTATTGGTGCTTCTCTTCGATATTTCTCATTGGGTAATATTACCTTTACTGATATCGTTGGTAATACAACTGGACAATTTAGACCAAATGAATTCGCATTAGATTTAGCTTACTCTCAAAAATTATCTGAAACGTTTTCTGCTGGGTTAGCTGTACGTTACATTCGTTCAAACTTAACTGGTAATTATACTCTAAGTAACGGGCAGCCTACAAAACCAGGCACATCAACAGCTGTGGATGTTGGCTTATATTACCAATCAAAAAAATTAAAAATAAACGATAAAAAAGCTGTAGCTAGTTTAGGATTAGTGGTTAGTAATATCGGTTCAAAAGTTTCCTATTCGGTTAAAAGAGATTTCATTCCTATTAACTTACGTTTAGGCGGTGGCTTAAAAACAATTATTGATGATTACAATACATTTGGCATTTATGCCGATGTCAATAAATTACTAGTGCCAACTCAACCAGTATATTTAAAAACAGTTACTGGAACCGATTCCATTAACAACTCAACTAACGAAAAAATAATTGAAGCTGGTAAAGATCCGAATGTAGGTATTGCTAAAGGCATGTTACAATCGTTTGGCGATGCGCCAGGTGGAGGAAAAGAAGAGCTAAAAGAAATTAATTACAGCATTGGTTTCGAATACTGGTATGCGAAAACATTAGCGATTAGAGCTGGTTATTTTAATGAAGCGAAAACAAAAGGTAATCGTAAATATTTTACAGTTGGTTTAGGATTAAGATATAATGTATTTGGTATTGACTTTGCATACTTAGTTCCTATTACACAGCGTAATCCGTTGCAAAACACTTTACGCTTCACATTAACATTTGATTTTGATGCTTTTAAAGATCAAAATAAAGATACTGCTCCTGTAACTCCAAACCCATAAAATTAAAAAACTAAAAAAATCCCATCTGTCAGTTGGCGGATGGGATTTTTTTTGATATCGATTTCTTATTTAAGCTTACTCCTTCTCTCTTTCTCTTTAATAATCAAACTTAACTCTCGTCCTGTTTGACCTTTAACTGAAGTATTTTCCTGTGCTCTACGCATTAAATATGGCAGCACTTCTTTCACCGGACCATAAGGAACATACTTAGAAACATTGTAATTTGCCAATGCTAAATTGTAACTAATATGATCGCTCATTCCTAATAATTGAGAAAAATAAACGCGTTTATCGGAACTTGAAATGGCATACTTATTCATCAATTCAACCAAATATAAACTACTTTTTTCGTTGTGCGTTCCAGCGCAAAGCCCCATCATATCAATATTTTTCACACATTCTTCTAAAGCTAAATTATAATCTATATCCGAATCTTCTTTAGACTCTTGAATGGGGGAAGGATATTTTTTTTCAATAGCTCTTGCCCTTTCTTTTTCCATATAAGCGCCACGAACTAACTTTGCTCCAACATGAAAACCATTTGCTTTTGCATTCGCAATCGTTTGTTTTAAAAAGTCTAATCTGTCTTTTCGGTATAATTGAAATGTATTATAAACAATAGCTTTATCTTTATTGAACTTAGCCATATTTTCATCAGCTAATGCATCAATAGCAGGCTGTATCCAACTTTCTTCTGCATCAATAAATAATGGCTGATTTGCCTCAAAAGCCTCTTTGCTGATTTGAAAAACACGTTGCTTTACTTTCTCATATTCTTTAATTTCTGCATCCGTTAACTTTTCGTTTGCACTTACTTTTTCGAGTAAAGCAAAACGGGCTAAACCAGTAACTTTAAAAACACAAAAAGGAATTAGTTTATCATTTTTAGCTTTGTGAATGGTTTCAATCGTTTCTTTACAGCAAGCATCAAAATCTACTTCGCTTTCTTTTCCTTCAACACTATAATCTAAAATAGTTCCAATGTTAAACTTACCAAGCTCTGCAATAGTTTTATCACATTCGTTAATGTTTTCACCTCCCACAAATTGTTTAAAGATGGTGCCTTTAATGAGTCCTTTAAACCCTATTGCTAAACCAATTGGAGCCACTTTTGCGCCAAAATTTACAACCGTTGGATTACCAACCATTTTAAACAACCAATAAGAGCGATTTAAATCACTATCGGATTTTGCTTTAAAAGCATTTTCTGTATTATCAAAAGAAATCATAAACAAATTTAAGTTCAAATATAAAGGTTTTATAGTTATAGAACCTTGACTTTACTCAGAAAGTTTAAAATTATAATATTTTGTAAAACGTTGATTACCATTGCAAAACAATATACTTTTAATACGGTCGTTTTATAATAAAAATAGTATTTTTGTTTATGCTAGTTGCCGATTTAATAACAGACGAAATACCTCCATTAAAACATACCGATACGGTTGAAATGGCTTTGGATTGGATGGAACAATTTAAAGTATCTCATTTAGCCGTGGTAAAAGATAGAGAATTAATAGGTTTAGTTTCAGAACACGACCTTATGGATTATAATCATCCAGATGAAAAAATTAACGAACTCAAAGCTCCTTTATTAAAACCTATTATTCACAATTATCAGCACACTTACGATTTACTGAAATTAATGATGTCGTTTAACCTAACGCTTATTGCTGTGTTAGACGATAAAGAACAATATAAAGGTTGCATCACTTTAAAAGGATTACTTCAAAATATTTCAACCATGGCCTCGGTGCAAAACCTTGGTGGTGTTATTGTGTTAGAAGTTAATCAAGCTGACTATTCGTTAACGCAAATTGCAAGTATAATTGAAGGGAACGAAGCCAAAATTTTAAGTGCTCATGTTTCGTCGGTTCCTGATAGTACCAAAGTAGAAGTAACCTTAAAAGTAAATAAAGAAGATTTATCTCGCATTTTACAAACGTTTTACCGCTACAATTATGTAGTAAAAGCGTCTTTTCAAAACAGTGATTTTGAAAGCGGAATGAAAAATAAATTGGATGAATTTTTACACTTTCTTAATATTTAGAATTTAAAAAGTGATATGACAATAGCTGTTTACGCGCGCAATACCAAAGATAATTTTTCGATTTACCTCGAACAATTAATCGCGCTAGCGGAAATAGAAAAATTTAAAATTGTTGTATTTAAGCCATATCTAGAGTACTTAAATAAAGATTCCGATAAACCTTTCACGCTTAACACATTTTCTAATTCAGAAGAATTAATTGCCAAAGCAGATTATGTAATTTCTTTAGGTGGTGATGGTACCATGCTTGAAACTCTTGAATATGTTAGACGCTCAGGTATTCCTGTTCTAGGTGTAAACACTGGTCGTTTAGGTTTTTTAGCAACCGTTTATAAAGAAGATTTTGCAAAAGCCATTCAATTACTAACTAAAGAAAAATTTACTTTAGATAAACGAGAGTTAATTGAGCTAGATAAAACCACTTGTTTTAATGAAGTAAATTATGCCTTGAATGAATTCACAATTCATAAAAAAAGAATCGAGTGCTATGATTAACATTGACACTTATGTGGATGGCATTTTTTTAAACTCCTATTTTGCCGATGGATTAATTGTATCGACACCAACTGGATCTACCGCCTACTCTTTAAGTTGTGGAGGACCAATTATGGTTCCTGATTCAGATAATTTTATTATCACCCCAATTGCTCCGCATAATTTAAATGTGCGACCTATTGTGATTTCAAATAACAAAACCTTAAGCTTTAAAGTAAGCGGACGAAGTGATAGTTTTAATGTATCGCTAGACTCACGTTCACAAACCATCAAAAATTTATCAGAACTCATTATTAAAAAAGCAGACTTTAGATTTAATATGATTAATTTGGAAGGACAGCACTTTTTCGAAACCCTTCGTAATAAGCTCCTTTGGGGAATTGATAAACGTCATTAACATTTTTAATTACTATTGAAAAATATTCAACCTCCAATAAAAAATAAATAATTAATTTTAACACCCATAAAACCATTTAAACACGATTATGTCATTTATTCACACCATTGTAGCAAGACAAATTTTAGATTCGCGCGGAAACCCAACTATTGAAGTTGATGTAGTAACCGATTCAGGTATTTTAGGAAGAGCAGCTGTTCCATCTGGAGCATCAACTGGTATTCACGAAGCCGTTGAATTACGTGACAACGATAAATCACAATATTTAGGAAAAGGCGTTTTAAAAGCAGTGAATAATGTGAATACTGCAATAGCAGAACGTTTAAAAGGCATGTATATTTTTGATCAAAGTGCTATTGATGCCGCTATGATTGAATTAGATGGTAGTCCTAACAAAGGTACCTTAGGAGCTAATGCTATTTTAGGTGTTTCTTTAGCTGTTGCTAGAGCGGCTTCTGAAGATTGCAGACAACCCCTTTACCGTTATGTTGGTGGTGTTAATTCAAACATTTTGCCTATCCCGATGATGAACATTTTGAATGGTGGTTCACATGCAGATAATGGAATTGATTTTCAGGAATTTATGATTATGCCTATTGGTGCTGAAAGTTTTAGCGAAGGTTTAAGAATGGGAACGGAGATTTTTCATCATTTAAAAGCCGTTTTAAAATCTCAAGGCTTAGCAACCAACGTTGGTGATGAAGGTGGTTTTGCTCCTAACTTTAAAAATAACGAAGAGGCGATTAAAGCCGTGATGCAGGCTATTGACAAAGCAGGATACAAAGCTGGAGAAGATATTTATATTGCGATGGATGCCGCTTCATCTGAATTTTATAATACGGAGGAAAATGTATACCACTTTAAAAAATCAACAGGCGATAAATTAACCTCAGCGCAAATAGTTGATTTTTGGGCTGATTGGAGAAAAAAATATCCTATCATTTCTATTGAAGATGGTTTTGCGGAAGAAGATTGGAATGGTTGGAAATTAATGACCGATAAATTAGGCGCTTCAACACAATTAGTAGGAGATGATTTATTTGTAACTAATGTAGATTACTTGAAAAAAGGAATAGACATGGGGGTTGCCAACTCTATCTTAGTTAAAGTAAACCAAATTGGAACCTTAACTGAAACAATTAACGCCGTTTCATTAGCACATACCAATAGCTATACATCTGTGATGAGCCATCGTAGTGGAGAAACAGAAGACACAACCATTGCAGATTTAGCTGTAGCATTAAGCTGCGGACAAATTAAAACAGGTTCAGCTTCACGTAGTGACCGGATTGCAAAATATAACCAGTTATTACGTATTGAAGAACAATTAGGCGATAATGCACGATACATTGGAAAAAACTTTAAGTTTTTAAAAATGTAAAAAATGTAAACTGAATTAAAATCCCGCTACGAAAATGGCGGGATTTTTTTTGAAGAAATTATTGAAACTATATTTACTCTAAGCTACCGCTAACAAAAGGTATTAAACAGTCAAATAAATTTATTTATATTTTTTTGTACATTTGGTTACTATCAAACATGCACAAAACATACTAAGAAACTTTGCAGGCACAAAAGTAATTTTACTTATTGTGATTTGCTTTTCATTTATCAATACAAAAGCACAGCAACCTGCTCATTTTATTTTTGGCGAAGAACAGTTTAGAGGTGTGCAAATTTACGACGTGATTCAGGATAAAGACATGAATTACTGGTTTGCCACCAACGAAGGGCTATATTATTTTGATTATTACTATTATAATAAAATCGATTGTGATGAAGCCAAAGGTAGTTCTGTTTTTAACTTCACAATTAATCGCGAGGGAACTATTTATTGTCATAACTTAAACAATCAAATCTTCGAAATAAAAAACAAAAATTGCTCCCTATTTTATGAGCTTAAAGCCGATGAAACCAGCTCTGATATTAGCTTAAGTGTTGCAGATGATGATAACCTAGTAATTGGTGCCAAACAAATAGTGGTTTTAAATAAAAACGGAAAAAAGGTGTTACAATACCCGGCTTCACATTACTATTTAAGTTCAGTTTTTTCAACCAACAACCATGGCGTTCAATTTCATATAAGCGGTGTAGATTCTGTTTTAATATATGAGAAAGGTGTTTTCAAAAAAAACAAGTTACATTTTTTATCTGGCAGTCTAAAAGCCGAAAGTGTACTCAAATTTTTCAGTAACCATGCCCTTGATCTAAGTACTAAAAATCTTTATAGTTTCAATGCTTCAACGTTTGAATTAAATCTATTACCTAAAAATGTTGTATTCGAAAGAAGTCAGTCGGAGAGAATCTACGAAACTGAAGGTATTATTTGGGTTACAGGAACTTTACCAGGCACAGCTTTAATAGATAAAAAAATAACCACTGAAAATTATCCTATTTATTACGGAGATTATTTTATTTCGGATATATATAAGGATAAAGAAGGAAATATATTACTCAGCACATTTGATAAGGGTGTCATAGTTATTCCAGATACTAAAGTACCTGATGTGATTCATACATTTAAAGAAGATCCTGCAAATGCTTTGTATTCAGATTCGCTATTTGGTTTAATGATTGGGACTTCTAAAGGTACACTAATGAACTACCTTAATAACAAATTGTTTACTATTAACGCTGAAGGGAAACGTCCTATTGAAGCCATATATGGCAATCATACGAGCAACTTAATTGTTTTTGATAACGGTAGTATTAAAGTTTACAATAAAAAAACATCAACCATCACCAATATTATACAAGCTTCTTTAAAAGACGCGTTATACTTTCTGATAATCTCATTTACCTTGGAACAAACAGAGGTGTTATGAAAGTTGAGAGCAATGGCATCAATACATTTAATACTCAATTATTAAAGGTGTTGATTTCAGGATTTATTCAATAGAATATAATCCTGATGATCGTTGCCTATATGCTTCTACGGCCAATGGTTTATTTACCATTTTTTCCTGATGGAAATATCAAGCCCTTACTCATTAATAAAAAAGTCATTTATCCCAATTACCTGCATTTTTATAATGGTCGTATATACGCTACCACCAAAGCCAATGGCATTTTAATAATTCAACATGGCGAAATAAAAAGTGTAATTCATCCTATAATAAATAATCAAGAAGAGATTCTTAAAAAAATAAGCATTCATCAAAACACTATTATTGCCAAATCATCCAATGGTTTATTTCAATTTGACATGAATGGAAAATTATTAAAAGCCTTACATTCTGTATTTGGATTTTCATCTAAAAGAATAATTGACTTTACTTTTCACCAAAACCAACTATGGGTAAGCCATAGTGGTGGCGTGCAACCTATTAATTTAAATTACAACAAAACAGCTCATCAAAAACCATTTATTCGTTTAAATCACATTTTTAGTAAACGACGAATTAATTAATCCATTTCAAACAAGTGCTTTAAATAGTGATCAACGCAAAATACAATTTATATTTTCATCAACTACACTACGTAACCACGAAAGCATGCACTATTATTACAAGCTTGACGGATACGATTTGAATTGGAATATCAATAATTACGAATCTAATCAAATTACTTACTCTGCTTTGGCTCCAGGCAACTACACGTTTTATTTAAAAGTTGAAAACCAAGGTGTGTTCAGCGAACCAGTCTCCTACTCTTTTACGATTGCTGCTCCTTTTTATGTACGCTGGTGGTTTATTGTCATTAGTATTATCATATTTTTAGGAATTGTGTTCATGGTATATCGTTGGCAATTAAATATCCAACGAAAAATCTCAGCAAATTAATGAGTTAAATGCTTCCAAATTAACCGCCATTCAATCTCAAATGAATCCGCATTTTATTTTTTTAATTCATTGAATTCGATTCAGGATTTAATTTTGAAAGGTGATGTAGAACATTCTTATTCCTACATTACCACATTTTCAAACTTAGTGCGAAGAACCTTAAGTTATTCTGAAAAGATTTTATTGATTTTGATCAAGAAATAAAATTATTAGAATTGTATTTATCTCTTGAAAAATTACGCTTTAAAAAAGAACTAAACTATACCATTGATATTAAAAATGTGGAAGATATTATGCTACCTCCTTTATTAATTCAACCTTTTATCGAAAACTCTTTAATACACGGTTTATTGCATAAAGAGGGGCAAAAGAATTTAAAGATAACTTTTGAGTTAAACGAAACTCTAATATGCACAATATCAGATAATGGGATTGGCCGAGATAAATCAAAAGCTATTAAATTAAGGCAACGTTCAGAACATGAATCGTTTTCAGGAAAAGCCATTCTTAAACGTTTTGAAATTTTAAGTAATGTATTTGAAGGAGACTTTGGCTATAAATACGAAGATTTATTTGAGAATAATGAAGCGATAGGAACCAAAGTGATTCTATCCATTCCCATCAAACATAAATTTTAGCCATTGCTAAATAAAATCATATGATTCATAAATTTGGTAGCAAATATTAAAAAAACGAATAGTACGTTTGACGCCATGAAAAAAATTAGGGCCATATTGGTAGATGATGAAGAAGGTGCAAGAGACGTGCTTGAAAATTTATTGCTACGTTTTTGTCCTGATGTTGAGTTAATTGCCAAATGTAACCATGTATCGCAAGCCGTTGATGTAATTAATAAAGAGCAACCCGACTTAGTGTTTTAGATATTGAGATGCCTAATTATTCGGGTTTTGAAATCGTTACTTTTTTAAAGACATCCATTTTGAAATTATTTTTGTGACGGCTTATGACCAATACGCTATCCGTGCCTTTGAAATAGCTGCCATCGATTATTTATTAAAACCCATAGATATTGAACGTTTGAAAAATGCAGTTGCAAGAGTTGTGCAGCAGCGTAATATAGAGCAACAATCGCAACGCTTATCCTTATTAAGTAATACTTTGGAAAGCAAGCAGCTCAAAAATATAGTAATTAGCGATAAAGGTCAGCAAAACATAGTGAGTATCGAAAGCATTATTGCCATTGAAGCTCAAGAATCGTATTGCACCATTCATACTACAGAAAAAACATATATTGCTAGCAAAAACTTGAAGCATTTCGAAACCGTTTTAGAGAGTGTACCTGATTTTTTTAGGGTACATAAATCATGGTTAGTTAACAAAAAATGTATTAAGCAGTATTCAAAATCCGATTTAAGCATTCAGCTTTCTAACGGTCTAACAACGAAGCTTTCAAAGTACAAAAAAGCAGAGTTTGAAGAGGCCCTTTCTGCCTAAGTTTATCCATTAATGAACTCAATTGGCTGTTGCTAAACTCTCAAAAATTTTCAGTATTTTTTGATATATGTTTGTTTGATATAAATCAAATAAATATGAGAAAACTATTACTACTACTTACGGCAATATTAACAATAGCCAATTTACAAAAACTAACTGCTCAAACACTTGAACCACACTGGTGGCAAACCAATGGAGTTGTAAAATCAATTGTAAAAGACACAGTAAACAATATTGTGTATTTAGGCGGTAATTTTACTAGTATTGCACCTCCTGTAAACTTTGGTGCGCAGTTAGATCTAGCAAATGGTGCGCAAACTCCGAATTTTTCAGAGGCTAATGATATTATTAGAACATCACTTCCTGATGGAAGTGGTGGATGGTTTATAGGTGGGGATTTCACAATGGTTGGCGACAGTATTCGCCAATTTATTGCACATATTAATTCATCCGGACAGGTAACAAACTGGAAAGCAAATGCCAATAACAGTGTAAGAGCGCTAGCTATCAATGGCACCACTCTATATGTTGGAGGAAGTTTTACAACTATTGGTGGGCAAACTAGAAATAGAATAGCTGCTCTAAGCGCTGCAACAGGTTCTATAAATACATGGAATCCAAATGCCAACAACAATGTTTATACTATTGCAGTAAATAGTAACACTGTATATGTTGGAGGAGCATTTACAAGTATTGGTGGGCAAACTAGAAATAGAATAGCGTCACTTGATGCAACAACAGGGCTGGCAACTGCATGGAATAAAAATGCAGATAATACAGTATGGACTATAGTTTTATCACCGACTAGTATATATGTTGGTGGAGACTTTATTGGAATATCAGGTCAAACACGCAGTAGAATGGCAGAATTTAATATTTCTACTGGTAATATGACAACTTTTTATCCAGGAGCTGACGGCTCAGTTCGTACAATGGTATATAGCCCAACGACTACGTCACTTTTTGTCGGAGGTCTTTTCAGTACAATAGGTGGAGGATACTATAGAAACAAAATTGCTGAAATATATTTAGGTGGAAGTAATGCAACCGGCTGGGATCCAAATGCTAATGGAAATGTACATACTCTTTTCTTTGGTTGGAAGTACACTTTATGTTGGAGGAGAATTTACTAGTATTAGCGGGCTAACAAGAAATAGACTTGCAGCACTTGATGTAACATCAGGATTAGCGAACTCATGGAATCCAAACGCAAATAATTTTGTTTATACTTTAAGTTCAACTGCAAGCAATATTTATGCTGGTGGTGCCTTTACTTTATTAGGAGGCTATAGTCGTAATTCTATTGCTGCATTAGATGCCACTACAGGTGCTGCTACAGCATGGAATCCAAATGCTAGTGGAATAGTTAACGGACTTGCAGTATCAGGAAATACTATTTTTGCAGCTGGAACTTTTACAACTATTGGAGGTCAATCTCGAAATGGAATAGCTGCTATAAATGCATCTACTGGAAATGCAACGACCTGGAATGCAAATTCAAACGCTGCGGTTAATACGGTAGCTATATCAGGCAATAATTTATATGTCGGAGGGGTGTTTACATCAATAGGAGGGCAAACCAGAAATCGCTTAGCGGCCATTGATATCAATACTGGTTTAGCTTCATCATGGAATCCTAACCCAAATAGTAATGTTCAAACTATTCTAATCTCAGGAACAAACGTTTATGTAGCTGGTGATTTTACCAATATTCTTGGTACTGGAAGAAGCAAAATAGCGTCATTTGATCTTACTACCTTAAACCTCAATTCTTGGAATCCTGGAGCAAACAATACAATTTATGCGCTTGCTGTAACAGGAAATACTGTTTTTGCTGGTGGAAACTTCACTACCATTGGAGGCGGAGCTGCTCGAAACAGAATTGCATCCATTGATGCTACCTCAGGTATTGCCACCTCTTGGAATCCAAATGCTAATAATACAGTTTTCACACTTGCTGTAGCTGGAAATACAGTTTTTACAGGTGGTTCTTTTACAGTACTAAGCAATATTTATGGTCGTAATAAAATGGCATCTTTTGATATTACTACTGGCACTATAAATACTTGGGCACCAAACGCTACTAGCACTAGTACGGTTTATGCGTTTCATACAGCTGACAATAAATTGTTTACTGGAGGATCTTTTACTGACTTTGCAAGTATAGCACAAAATAATTTTGCAGTGTTTGGACTTCCATGTGTTGGCGCATTTATTGCAAGTCAACCTGCCTCACAAATAGTATGCGAAGGAGCAAATACTACATTTACGTTAGGCATAGGTGGCACAAACCTAAGCTATCAATGGAAAAAGGGAACAACAACTGTTGGTACTTCGGCCGCGTTAACTATAAACAATGTAACAACTAGCGATGCTGGTACATATAACGTAGAAGTTACTGGTGATTGTGGTAATGTAATTTCTAACACAATTACGTTAACCGTTAACACGCTTCCAACAATTAATGCAACAACAAGTAATCCGTTAATTTGTGCTGGGGAAACGACTAGCTTAACAGCCAATGGGACTTCGACTTCTTATACTTGGAACACGAGTGCTACGGGAACTAGTATTTCAGTATCTCCAACAGTTACAACAAATTACACGGTTACTGGTACAGATGCAAATGGTTGTGAAAATAATGCAGTCATTACTCAAAGTGTAAGTTTGTGCACAGGCATTAATCAATTATCAAACTCAACTAACGAACTAAGTATTTTCCCAAATCCAAGTTCAACAATTTTAACTGTAAAAACAGATGAAGAAATCCAAACTATTTCTATCTACAATAGCTTAGGGGCTTTAGTTCAAACAGAAAAAACAAATGTATTTTCTGTTGAGCAATTATCTTCAGGATTATATATCTTAAAAGTTAAAACAGAAAAAGGAACTCAAACAATTCGTTTTATAAAAGAATAATTAATCTTTAAACTTTTAAAAGAGAGGTCGTCTTAATGGATGACCTCTCTTTTTTTGTCCGTTAATAAACCAGAAATAGCTGTTGCTGAACTTTAAATAAAAAAAACGCATTTATGTGATTTATTTGTATTAAATATATAAATACTCACAACTATGAAAAAAATTCTACTTTTCGCTTCCCTTCTATTAACAAGTTCCATATCCTTTTCGCAAGTAACAAATGGTTTGTTGGCTGATTACAACTTTAACGCCTGCAATGAGCAAGATGGTATAATACCTAAAGCATTTGGCACTTCTACCAGCGTAACTTATGTAGCCGACCGATTTAATAATCCTGCTGCCGCAGCCAATTTTAGTGGAGCCTCTACTATTTCATTAGGCTCACCCGCTAAAGCAAATGTAACTACTGGACTAACCATATCTTCGTGGATAAAACTAGCCAATGTTAGCGGGCAAAAAGCTATTGTAGCAAAATGGACTGGAAATGCAAGTACTGATCAATATCTTTTCATGATAAACGGGAACAAAACATTCATCGCAATTGGGAAACCTGGTTTTTCTGCAGCAGGACATACAGGAACAATAAGTTTAGTAGCCAATACTTGGTATCATATAGTTGCAACTTGGGATAATACTGGCAGACATCAAACCTATGTTACTGGAGTTTTAGACGTAGATGTAGTAGACGCCACTTTTAACACCATTAACAGTACATCGTCAACTGCTTTAAGTATCGGATCACAAAAAGTGGTACTAGGCTTTTTAATGGCGCAATTGATGATGTTCAATTATTCAACAGAAAATTAACTCCTTCTGAGGTTCTGACTCTTTATAATGCACCAAATCCTATTGTTAATGGTTTGGTTTCTAAATACTCTTTTGACACAGGTGCGACATTAGATGAGGTAAGTAACAATGATGCGGTTGGCACAGGTGTTACCTATGGAACTGATAGATTTGGGAATACTAGCCAAGCATTAGATGTAACATTAAATAGTACGCATTTAAATCTATATGATAGTTATGACGGGTTTGCAGCCGGAACTGCAGGAAAGATAAGCTACTCCTTTTGGGTTAATTTCAAAACAATAACCTCTACACAGCAAATTCTATTAGGAAAATCAGCCGATGCAGGATGTAGCGGAAACGATAGACAATTTTTATTTCGTTTAAATACAACAGCACAATTTGAAATTACTTCTTATAGTTCTGTCAGCGCTGGAAATTTTGCAGTTTTAGCAGCTAATAATGTTACCTGCACAACTGGGCAATGGTACCATGTAGTACTTACGTATGATGCCGCTCTTACAGGAAACAGCAAATATCAAATTTATGTAAACAACAATTTACAACCTTTGACGCAAACGTCAGTATTTGGTGCAGCAATCGGTTCAGGTTTTATAGATGCAACTGCATGTATTGGAGTTGGCGCCTATTTAAAAAGCGACGGCACTATCTGTGTTAATACACAACGTTTAGATGCTTATTTTGATGATTTATACATTTACAATAAACCTTTAACTGGAACAGAAGTTTCTACTTTGTATAATGCTCCTAATACAACTGTTGGATTAAATGACGTATTAGGAAAAACAAATGGAGTAGTTTATCCAAATCCTGCAACCTCGCATTTAACTATTAAAACAGATGAAGAAATTAAATCAATTTCTATCTATAATAGCTTAGGTACTTTAGTACAAACAGAAAAAACAAATTCATTCTCAGTAGAACAATTACCTGCTGGAATTTATATCTCACAAATTAAAACGGATAAAGGCACAAGCGCGATTCGTTTTATAAAAGAATAATTTTTTTATTTCTTTCAAAAAGAAAGGCTCATCGATTTGATGAGCCTTTCTTTTTTAGTTTTATTTATTTTATTGAAAAACAATTGGCTTTCTATCTATAAATCCTCCACCAATTAAATCGTCTCCCTCATAAATAACCGCACTTTGCCCTGGCGCAATACCTGTAGCAGATTCGTGAAATACAATATTTAATTTATCACCAACTGTATTTATTGTGCTTAACCGCCCAGCATCTTTGTAACGGATTTTAGTTAAGGCTACATAATCCTGAGGCAATGTTTCGTATTTTATTAAATTAAAATCACGCACGTTAATTTCCATTTCTTTTAAATCTTCCAAGTCTCCCAACACAACCGTATTAGTTTCTGGAATAATTTCTTTAACAAAAACTGGATCTCCCATCGCTAAATCTAAACCCTTACGTTGCCCTATAGTATAAAATGGGTAACCACGATGCTTTCCAACTTTTTTTCCCTTAAAAATGTAATCACCGCCTTCTACACTCGCTTCTAAATCAGGCAAACGATGTTTTAAAAAAGCACGGTAATCGTTATCAGGCACAAAGCAAATGTCATAACTTTCGCTTTTATTAGCTAAATCTAAAAAGCCTGCATCCTTTGCCATTTGTTTAATTTCAGGCTTTTTATATTTTCCTAATGGAAACATCGTACGTTGTAAGCTCTCTTGTCCTAATCCCCAAAGCACATAGGTTTGGTCTTTGGTTTGATCCACACCTTTAAAAATAACTTTACGATTATTTTCTTCCCTCACTTGCGCATAATGTCCTGTGGCAATAAATTCACAATCCAGCATATCGGCACGCTTCAACAATGCTTCCCATTTAATATGTGTATTGCACAACACGCATGGGTTTGGCGTACGACCTGCTAAATATTCTTCAACAAAATTATTGATGATATGATCTCCAAATTCTCCACGTATATCTAAAATATAGTGAGGGAAACCAAATGTAACTGCCATCGAACGCGCATCGTTAATGCTATCTAAACTACAGCAACCTGTTTCTTTTTTACTGCTACCTGAAGATTCGTAATCCCATGTTTTCATGGTAATACCAATTACTTCGTAGCCTTGTTCGTGTAACATCATAGCAGCAACCGAACTATCAATTCCACCACTCATTGCTACTAATACTTTTCCGTGCTTACTCATTTTATATTGCTATTTAAACACAAAAGTCCTAAGTTTTTTTTCTAAGGTTGCTTCGAGTTTTTTTATTATTGAAATCTACTTAGTTGCTTTTGGTGTAGCGGTGGTAGTTTTGGGTTTAGTTGTTGTAGTTGTTTTTGTATCTGCTGTCTTTAATTTTTCATCCGAGACTTTATTTTTATTAAAAAATTCCTCGGTTTCTTTTTTAGAAGCTTGCTCTCCATTCTGTTTAAATAATTCTTTTTCAGTTACTTTTCCTTTTTTATCTCTATAAATCCAAGGACCCACTTTTTTTCCATTCTTATAATAACCAACTGCAGCAGTAATATTTCCTTCTAAATAATAAAATGCACTTTTTCCTTCTAATAGCCCATTCACATAAACGCCTTCACATTTTACTAAATTTTTATCGTAGTATAATTTAAATGGGCCATCCATTTTTCCTGCCTTATATTTTCGCTCTTCGCTTACAACTCCATCAGGAAAATAAACATACTCCATTCCGTTTTTTTGTCCATTTAAGTATGTCTCTCTTGAAATTAATGTGGCTTTATCATCGTAATAAGTCCAAACAGAATCTTTATTTTCTCCAATATATTTGCCATAAGCCATTTTCTTTCCATTTGGATGAAACATGGTTGAGTATGCATATTTACCATCTTGTCTAAAATCCATAATAGCTTTGATACTATCAAACGGGTAATAGTATTTAAATTTACCTTGAGGTTTATCATCTTTAAATAAACCTTCGTAAACTAGTTTTTTAGTTTTATCGTCTATTTTTTTCCAGTAGCCTTGCTTTTTTCCAGAGGCATCGGTTTGTGTTTGAGCATAGATTGAAACACTCAACATAAAAGAAAAAACAAAGAATATATATTTGCACATAAAATTGATTTTGAATATAACTCGTATAGTTTGCAAAGTTACATTATCTATCAATAAAAAAGGGTTTTGTAAGCACTTTTTCTGAAATTTTAAGAGTTAAAAAATATAGTCCACTAGTTAAGCGCAAATCGGCTAATTTAAGTTCTGATTTACCCTCTATAAACCGCACTTTAGCTGTATAAACTGTATTTCCCAGAGCATTTGTCATAGTAAGGTCATACTCTCCATTTTGGTTCATATAACTTATCGTTATTTTATCTTTAACAGGATTAGGAAATAATTGCAAATAGTTTAGATGCTTACTACTTTTTAATCCAGTAACGCCAATTCTAAAAGTATCTGCCAAACAATTCAACGAATCGTGAACAATAAAATTAGAAGAAGAATCCACCAAAACAGATTGTATTTGCGTAGTAGCGCCATTAAAAGTCCAAATATAATCTCCATGCCACGAGGCAGTCAAATTAATAGTTTGATTGATGTATGCGGATAAATCTTTATTCTTATTCACATTCTTAAAAATAGTGAACTTATCATGTATTAAACTATCTTCTTCTAAATAAAAAGCGTCTAATCTATTTCCTTCGATTTCAAAAAATAATGCTCCTGCCTTTTGATAATCCGAAAAATATTTTGAATCGTGTGGGTATGAAGATTGTGAAAATCCATCTCTTCCAGATTGCCCTGCAACAACATAAACAGTTCCTTTATTGTCGCTCGAATCTTTTTTATAGGGGCATGAATTTAATGTTCCGTCGTATCGTGCGCTGCTACTATCAACTGTATGAAGAACTTTGTTAAATGTATTCTCTAAATTATAATGCCCTTTTTGCAACCACGAACGTTCATAATTATGACTATGACCATTTATTACTAAATCAACGCCATATTTTTCAAGCAAACGAGCAATATTTTGTCGGATTAGCACTAAATCAGATTCTGTATCAGAATTGTGAGTTCCCATTGTAAAAGGCGGATGATGAAAATAGACAATCTTCCACATGCTATGGTCTTGTTGCAAATCTTGCTCCAACCACTGATATTGAGGACCTAACGAATCCCATAAATGATACATTCCAGATTCTATACCATAAGAATCTAAAGAAATAAAATGCGCATTAGCATAGTTATAGGAATAAAATTCTTTATGATTAGATGGAATACCGCCTAACTCTGCATTTTGCGGTGTTTTAAAAATTTCATAATAAGGTACTTGATGATTTAATGATAAATTATAATCATTAGCATAATCGTGATTGCCAGGTGCCGCATAAATGCAAGAATAATTAAAAATAAAATTTGTTTTATAAGGATCAAAAAAGCAAAATTAATATTCCTGCTGAAGTACATATAAATAAACATTATCACTTAAAAGCAATACCCCATTTATATAATTACTTTGCCTATAAAAATTAATGGCACTCTTAACGTTGAACTGCTGTGCAAAACCAGAACCACAATCGCCTAATGCCAAAAATCTAACTTTTTGATTTGCACCAATAAGCGGTGCTGTATAAAAATAGAAGGTATCACCACACAATTGAGTTGTACTTTGATTAACCGTATAATAATATTTCGTATTAGGTAATAAGCCAGATAAAAAATTACTATGAAGTGTATCTGAATTACTTATGTAGGACATGGAAGATAAATTAGTTTGATTTGTACCATATAGAACTTTAGAATCGCATAATACATCGGTTTTCCAACAGATATATGTAGAATTTGCTCCAGTAATTTGAAGGTACGGACCTCTTACTAATGTATTAGTTTGCGAAAAACTAAACTGCGAGAGCGCTAATAGTAAAAATAAGTAACTAAATTTCATTATGTTAAAGATATACAAAAAAATATTTTTGGTGTAACTAAATTATTTAATTGCCGTTCTAACTCAAATAAAAATGAAAAAATGAAAAAAGCACTTATTGCAGGACTTGTTCTATCTCTTACTATCTACTTTTTAAGTTTTAACGATACTACTTCATATAAAGATGGAGATGTGATTTTTCAAACTACTGCTGGAGAAACTGGAAAAGCTATTCAGTTAGCCACTCATAGCAAATACAATCATTGTGGTGTGTTATTTTTCGAAAATAATGAATGGATAGTTTATGAAGCTGTTCAACCAGTTAAAAAAACTACCTTAAAAGAATTTAATGCACGCGGCAAAGGAACCGTCAAAAGATTATCTAACAAAGTTCTTTCTACAGAAGATATTACTAAACTAAAGGCTCAATTTAAAAAATACGAACACAAAAATTACGACGAAGCATTTAATTGGAGTGATGACAGAATTTATTGCAGCGAATTAGTTTATAAATTATACAGCAATGCGTTACATATTGAGCTTTGTAAGCCAAGAAAATTAGGTGATTTTGATCTCAGTAATCCTTTAGTAAAGGAAAAACTAAACGAGAAGTATGGCAATAAAATCCCAATGAATGAGCCGATGGTTTCACCTGAAGATATTTTTCGTTCGGGTTTGTTAAGTGATATAAAATAAAAAACCATCCGCTGGCATGCGAATGGTTTTTTATAACAAAAATCTTAAAACAATTAGGCGTTAGCAGCCTCCTCTTTTAATACGGCAATAATTTTATCTTCAATTTCTTGCGCTAAATCTGGATTTTCGGCAAAGATGGCTTTTACAGAATCTCTTCCTTGTCCTAATTTAGTTTCATCATAACTAAACCATGATCCGCTTTTTTTGATGATTCCTTTTTCCACACCAATATCAATAATCTCACCTACTTTACTAATTCCTTCTCCAAATACGATGTCAAATTCAGCCATACGGAAAGGAGGTGCTAATTTATTTTTGATAACCTTCACACGCGTTCTGTTACCAGTAACCACATCTCCATCTTTAATTTGGCTAATTCTTCTGATATCTAAACGAACAGATGCATAGAACTTTAAAGCATTACCACCAGTAGTTGTTTCAGGATTACCGAACATAACACCAATTTTTTCACGTAATTGGTTGATGAAAATACAGCAACATCCTGTTTTATTAATTGTACCAGTTAATTTACGTAATGCTTGACTCATTAAACGTGCTTGTAAGCCCATTCTACTATCACCCATTTCTCCTTCAATTTCCGCTTTTGGTGTTAAAGCCGCTACTGAATCGATAACAACTAAATCAACGGCACCCGAACGAATTAAATTATCTGCAATTTCTAAAGCTTGCTCGCCATTATCTGGTTGAGAGATTAATAAACTTTTTGTATCTACTCCTAATTTTTCTGCATAAAAACGATCAAAAGCGTGCTCTGCATCAATGATAGCGGCAATACCGCCAGCACGTTGTACACTTGCAATAGCATGAATAGCTAATGTTGTTTTACCAGAAGACTCAGGTCCGTAAATTTCAACTACACGACCACGAGGTAAACCACCAATTCCTAATGCGATATTTAAACCTAAAGACCCAGTTGAAATAGAATCCATGGGCTCAACCACGCTGTCTCCTAATTTCATGATGGTGCCTTTACCATAAGTTTTTTCCAACTTATCTAAAGTTAATTGTAATGCTTTTAATTTTTCGCTACCTACTGCCTTTCTGTCTACAGCTTCAATAGTGTCTTCTGTTTTTTTTGCCATGATTTCTATATTTATAGTTTTAAGTTACGGTTTTTAAATTGAGGACGATTAACAAGTTTGTAACATTCTCAAATTCTTTACAAATCTAAATCAAATTTCTAGCAGATGATTGCTATAATTTGTAGCATTCCTAAAAATAGCAGTATTTACAAGGGAATACAAACGCTAATTTTTATTTTTTGAAAAGAACTCATACATAAAACAGAGCGTTTTTTGAATTAAATGGAAGCATAAAACTGAAAATCTTTTTGTTTAGTCATTTCCTTTTAAATTTAATGTTACGAAATAATAAACTCTGTAAAAAAAAGTATAAAAATTGGAGTGTATGTCCTTGCTTTTTCGTATTTTTATACAAAACAGGTTTGTTTCATCGCTCTTTATTTTAAGGGAGGAAAGTCCGGGCAACGCAGGGTAATTTGCCACTTGAAAGGGTGGGTATATTTTTAGGAATAAGAATATAACAGATAGTGTCACAGAAAACCAAGTAGCCTTAGCATTTCGATGTTAAGGTCATAGTGAAAATGTGAGGTAAGAGCTCACATGTGTAGTTGGTAACAATTACATAGGACAAACCTCTTATGTTGTAAGGCCATGTAAACTCTAATTTTGCGGCGACTCGTTGCAATAACTTCGGTTATATTAGAGAGGGTAGGCTGCATAGATAAATGATGAAAGTTGCGCAAGCAATACAGAACCCGGCTTATAGAACCTGTTTTTAATTTTTACTATTATGCTTAAACGCACGCTTTATATATTTCTGTTACTAATTAGTTCTAAATTAGTAACCGCTCAATGCCCTCAGATATACGATTACTTGGGCAATTTGGTTAATAGACCCTACTTTATTGATTGCCAAGGAACAGGCACTTATAACATGAACTTTGCCTCAAGCACTGGTTGGGGCGCCTACACTATCAATTGGGGAGATGGCACGGCTAATACCGTTGGAGGCTCTTACACCGCAAACTCATTAATTAATCACACCTATAATTCAGCAACGCCTGATACTTTTGTGATTACATTAAATATTCCTTCGCTTGGTTGTGTGCTAACAGGCATTGCTGTTATGGAAAAGCCAGTAAATGCATCTATCCAAATTCCTATTGGCGGAGTAACAACCGCTTGTGCTCCAAAAGCACTATTATTTACAAACTCTAGTACGGATGTTTCTGAAACTACCATGTTTACTTGGAACTTTGGAGATGGAACCCCGCCTGTGACATTTAATTATACAAATGCTGGTCAAACAATTTCTCATACTTATAATCCGGGCACGGTGAATTGTCAAACTGCTGTAACACTTACTGCCGATAATTATTGCACCGCTATTCCAACTATCGCTAACTTTAATCCTATTCAAATTTATGATATAGATGATGCTGCTATTACACCATCCGCTTTTATTAAATGTTGGCCAGATAATGTGTTTACTTACACAAACACCACTAACCGAAACTGTGTTCCTCAGGGAAATACATTTCAAAGGCAAGAACGCTGGAACCTTGGAGATTACTGGGGTTTAGGACATGATTCGATTGTTGGTTGGAGACCTTGGCCTCCAACTTCTCCACTTTCAGTAGCTTATCCATCTGTTGGCACGTATACGGTAATGCTAGAAGACAGTAATTTATGTGGCGTGGATATTCAAGTGCAATCGGTTACCATTGTAAACCCTCCAACTGCTGGAGCTATTGCACCTGCTGGTCCGTTTTGTCAAGGTAGTGCCGTTACATTTACTAACACAAGTTCAACAGGTTATTTATATAAATGGAATTTTGGAACTGGTGGTGGATTTGTTTCTCGTCCGTTTGGTCCACAAACATTTACTTATAACGCATCTGGCACATTTACTATATCTGTAGTAGCATTAATCGGCGGTGGTGGCGCTTCGTGTACTGATACCGATAAAGTGGTGATTACTATTTTACCACGACCAAATGCTGATTTTACTGTAACGCCAAATAAAGGTTGTACTTCTATTACCGGAGCTACTTTTACCGATCAATCAAGTAGTGCCATAAGTTGGAATTGGAATTTTGGAAACGGAAATACCTTTAATGGGCAGTTTCCTCCTCCGCAAAATTATAATACCATCGGGAATTTTGTAGCCACATTAACGGTTACTGCCCTCAACACTTGTATTCATACATTTACGGCTCCCATCAATGTTTATCAAATTCCAACAGCAGCATTTAGTGCCGCTAATGCTTGTGTTTTATCTCCTGCTTCATTTACAGATATTTCAACTCATGCGCCCGGAGATCCTATCGTATCTTGGAGTTGGAACTTTGGGGACGCATCGCCAACAGCAACTGCTTCTGCACAAAACCCATCTCATACTTATACCACACAAAATACTTACACAGTTGAGTTAATTGTAAACACTGCTAATTGCACTGATACGGTTTTACAAACCATCAACATTAACGTAAAACCAACAGCCGACTTTACATTAACCCCAATTAATGGCTGCCCTACTCTTACGGTTAACTTTACCAATACTTCCATCAGTGCTACATCTTATACGTGGAACTTTGGAAACGGAAATACGTCAACAGCAACTGACCCTATTGAAAGTTTTACCAATACCACAGGATCAAATATGGTATACACGGTAAATTTAGTTGCTTCTACAGCAGCTGGTTGTAGTGATACACATACCTCAACTGTTACGGTATTTACTAAGCCGACTGCTTCTTTTACGGTAAGTGCCCCTGCTGGTTGTTCGCCAGTAGCAGCAACATTTACAAATAACTCTGTTGGTGCTACAAGTTATAATTGGGATTTTGGTGACCTATCTTCTAGTACAGCAACAACATCAGTGGTATCTCATACCTATATGAATACAACTTTATTGATACAAACCTTTACTGCTCAATTAGTAGCAACGAGCAGTAATGGCTGTAAAGATAGCACCTCGTTAACTGTTACGATCTATCCAAGACCAATATTTAATTTCACCATGATACCTAGTAGTGGTTGTTCGCCATTAAGCGTCAACTTCCCTCCTGTGTTAGGTGCTGTAACTTATGAATGGGATTTCGGTGATGGGAGTCCTTTGAATTTTTCACCTAATCCAACGCATGTTTTCACAAATACCACAACCGTTGATCAAACCTATACGGTTCAATTAATCGCCTCAAATGCGTTTTCATGTGCTGATACAACTTACGGGTACCCAGTAGTATTTGCAAAACCACAAGCTAACTTTGTGGTGACGCCAACTGTAGGTTGCTCGCCGTTAGCAACTACTTTTACAAATACAAGCATTGCAGGTTCAACTTATGTATGGAAATTTGGAGATGGAAACACGGCCAGTACAACTAACACCAATCATACTTACACAAATTTAAGTAATGTAAACGATCAAACATTTACATGTACACTTGTCGCAACGAGTGCTAACGGCTGTAAAGATTCACTTGATAAATTTGTATTGGTGCATTTTAAACCCTTTGCCAATTTTGCATTGGATACACCTCGCTGTGCCTCTAAAACTATTACGTTTACTAATACATCGCAAGGTTCAACTACGGATAGTTGGAATTTTGGAGATGCAAGTCCTTTATCTAGTATTACTAGTCCTGCGCACACCTATACAAACAATAGTATTAATAATTTAACCTTTAGTGTTACCTTAATTTCAACTAGTGCATTTGGTTGCAAGGATACCGCTAATGCTGTTACTACCATTTTTGCCAAGCCAACAGCTAATGCTGTTTTAACACCAACATCAGGTTGCTCTCCGCTCGCAGTAATAATGAATAACTCCAGTAATTTTGCTCATACCTATGAGTGGAAATATGGTGATGGAAATACTGCCACTACAACAAATACAAATCACACATATATAAACCCAAGCAACTCATCAAACCAAACATTTACTTGCACGCTCGTTGCAACTAACAACAATGGTTGTAAAGATTCTGTTTTAATTCCTGTACTTACATTTTTTAAACCAAATGCTACATTTAGTAATGATACGCCAAGATGCGCTTCTAAAACTATTACCTTTTTAAATAACACTTTAGGTTCAACAGGCAATGTTTGGGACTTTGGAGATTTTTCAAGCACCTCATCTCTTCCTAATCCAGTTCACACTTATACAAATACATCGGCAAGTAACTTAACATTTACCGTTCAATTAATTGTAACAACCGCTTCGGGTTGTAAAGACACTACTTTGGGTTACCCTGAAATATATGCTAAACCAGTTGCTAATTTTGCTTTAACACCAAGTGTTTCATGTTCGCCATTAGCAACATCTATGACTAACTCCAGTTTATTTGCAACATCTTATTTATGGAAATATGGAGATGGAAATACAGATGTTACCTTCAATACAAATTATACCTACACTAATACAAGTAACACCACTAATCAATCGTATAACTGTACTTTATTGGCCATTAACTCAAACGGCTGTATTGACTCAGTTAGTAAGCCTGTATTGATTTTATTTAACCCAAAAGCAAATTTTACAGTTGATACTCCTGCTTGTTCGCCAAAACTACTAAGCTTTACTAATACATCTATTGGTGCTAATAGTTATAATTGGGATTTTGGAACAAACACATCAACCAATACGAATCCGTCTCAAGCATTTACAAATACTACCACTGCTAATATTACAAACACCGTTCAATTAATTGCAACCTCATTAAGCAATTGTAAAGACACAATTATAGTTCCTATTATAGTTCATCCAAAACCAGAATTTACTATTATTGCTTCGCCAGATAGCGGTTGTACCGCACTAACGGTTAACTTTCCTACAATTGCTAATGTTGCTAACTATCAATGGAATTTTGGAGATGGCAATATTGCCACCACAGATAATCCAAGCAATATTTATTACAACAATTCGCAAGTAACCAAAACATTTACAGTACAATTAATTGGCACGGATGGTTATGGTTGTAAAGATACTTCTCAAAAAGTAATCAAAGTATATGCTAAACCAATTGCATTGTTTCAAGCGAATCCCAATTTAGTATTCGTGCCAACAAATCCTGTTACCTGTACTAACTTATCCGCTGGAGCCGTAAGTTATTCATGGAATTTTGGAGATGGCAATACATCCACCGAAACAAGTCCTCTTCATACGTATCAAGATCCTGGTGAGTATCAAATATTTTTAGTAGCCAAAAACACGCATGGCTGCTTAGATACTTTTAATTTGCCATCAAAAATTGTGGCTGAATTAGAAAGCTCAGTTGAAATACCGAATGCTTTTTCTCCAAATCCAAACGGTGGTAATGGCGGTACATTTAGTGCAACCGATGTTAACAACGATGTGTTTCATCCTGTATTAAAAGGTATAGACAAATATGAATTAAATATTTTCTCGCGCTGGGGCGAATTATTATTTGTATCGAAAGATATTACGATTGGTTGGGATGGTTATTATAAAGGAAAATTATGTACACAAGATGTATACATATGGAAAATAAATGCAACCACTTTAGATGGTAAAAAAATTGCTAAAACGGGCGACTTGCTTTTGTTAAGATAACATGAAATTAAATGCTTACATAATCACTTTGTTTTTTGCCGCTCAACTATTCGGGCAAACAAAAGTGAGTTCTAAATTGTATGCAAAAGATTTAAAGTTAGCTAACGCTGCATTTGATCAAGAAGATTATTTAAACGCCATTAATTTTTATAGAAAAGTTTTAAAAATTGATGTAGATAACGAAACAGCGCACTTAAACTCTGTTATTAGTCGTTTAAACTTAAATCAATTACCAGACTCAAGCTATAGTCATATTGTAAAGCTAAAAAACAGCAAAACACCAGAGGTATTATTTTATTTTGGAAAATTTTATCACCTCACTTCCAATTTTGAGCAGGCCATCAAATACTATACTAATTACAGAGCAATTGCTATAAAAGAAAGAACTATTACAAATGATGAAGTGGATTATTATATTGCATGCAGTAAAAATGCCATTGATTTAATAAGCCAACCTCATCGTTCTATTATCAAAAATGTGGGTAATGTGATAAACTCTTCTTTTGCAGAATATGTACCATTAATTACACCTGATGAAAGCTTAATGTATTTTACCTCTCGCCGAGATGGAAGCACTGGTAACCTAAAAGATGCATATAATACGTACTACGAAGATGTGTATGTTTCTCAAAAAATGGAAGATGGTAAGTGGGGAGTTCCTAAAAATATTGGCACACCAATTAATACCAACACCCATGATGCTTGCGTAGCTTTAAGCTTTGATGGTAATCAATTAATGATTTACAGAACATCAGATGATAAGTTAACGGGCGATTTATACATGACAAGAATAAGTTTTAACGGATGGACAACTCCTGAAAAACTTGGTGCTGAAATAAATACACCATTTATAGAAACTAGCGCCTGTTTTAGTTCTGATACAAGTGTGATATTTTTTAGTAGTAATAAACCTGGTGGATTTGGTGGAAAAGATATTTATCGCATTAAAAAATTACCAAACGGCAGATGGTCGATGCCACTAAACTTAGGTGCAACAATTAATACGTACAAAGATGAAGATGCTCCTTTTTTACACCCTGATGGTACTACCTTATACTTTAGTTCAAAAGGACATAACACGATGGGAGAATACGATGTTTTTAAAACTAGTTTAAATCAAGAAACCAATACATTTTCTCCTCCCGAAAATTTAGGTTTTCCAATTAATACCGTAAACAATGATATTTTCTTTGTATTAAATGCCAATGGCACGCATGGCTATTATTCTTCGGTGAAAGAAGAAACTTTTGGTGGTTCAGATATTTATATGATTGACACGCGTTTTGGAGATAATGATTTAAAAGTAAAACATGGTGTAGTTATGTTTGGCAATGAAGTCAGTAAAGCAAAAATTACCATTATAGATACTGAAAGCAAACAAGTATCAGGCATTTATAATGCAAATTCAAAAACAGGAAAATTTATTCTGGTTATGAATCCGGTAAAGCCTTATAAAGCCATTATTGAAGAAGATGGTTTTCAAACGATGATTGTAGATATTGAACCTTTGGTTACCGAACAAATTGAAAAAGATTTAATTATAAGTTTAACTAAAAAATAAGCGCTATTAAAAAAACAATTACATATTTCGCTCTAACTCTGTCTATAGTTTTGTGTTCAATTGTATTGAAAGCGCAAGACGCTCAGTTTACGCAGTTCTATGCTGCACCCATGTATTTAAATCCTGCTTTTACTGGTGTTACCTACGAGCACCGTTTTGTGGCAAATTATCGTAATCAATGGCCTGGGATTAAGAGAGCCTATCAAACCTATATGGCAAGTTATGATTATAATATGAGCGATATTAATAGTGGCTTAGGAATAAACGTGATGCAAGATAGAGCGGGAACTGCTGGATTAACACACACACAATTTGGAATTAATTACGCCTATCATTTTAAAGTAAGTAAGATGGCAGAAGTTAGATTAGGTGCTAATTTAAACTACAATATGAAACGCATTGATTTTGGGAAACTAAAATTTAACGATCAAATTACTACAGGTTCAAGCGTCTCAACAGAGGCTGCTAATTATGAGCAATTAAACTTTATGGATTTTGCTGCTGGGGCTTTATTAAACTCAACAGAATACTGGCTTGGCTTAAGCGCTAAACATCTAACACAACCTAATAGCAGTTTAACAGGCGATAGAGTGCCTTTGCCATTGAGTTTAAGTTTACATGGTGGTTACCGTTTTATCATCGAACAAAAATCTAAAAATGATATCAAGCGTTACATCTCTCCTGCATTTAATTACCGTCACCAGCAAAAATACGATCAATTAGATATTGGTGTATACTATTATCATTTGCCATTAAATGTAGGTTTGTGGTACAGAGGCTTACCTTTTAAAAATTACGGGCCAACTTATAGCAGCCGCGAATCGATTGCGATATTAGTTGGCTTTGATATAACCGAATACAATCTACGTATTGGTTATAGTTACGATTTAACTATCTCAAAATTGGGGGTTGCCAATTCATTAGGCGGACACGAAGTATCTTTAGTATATGAAATTGCTAAAAAGAAAAAGAAAACAAGAAGAGTTTTAGTAAGCTGCCCGAAGTTTTAGTTATTCAAATCCTGCACTATTTCATTAATACTTTATGACTCTCGATTATTTGATTAAAGGACTTTTAGTGGGCTTTTCGATTGCCGCACCAGTTGGTCCGATTGGCGTTTTAGTAATTAGAAGAACCCTAACCGAAGGGCGTTTATCTGGAATTTTTACTGGGCTGGGCGCAGCCGTGGCAGATGGAACTTATGGTTTTATAGCAGGCTTTGGGTTAACGAGTATTTCAGATTTTTTAATTGCCCAACAATTTTGGATGAAATTATTTGGAGGTTTATTTTTACTTTACTTAGGAATTAAAACGCTCATCAGCAAAGCAGCTACAAAAGAAGCCAACATTGATAGTAATGGCTTATTAAAAAATTTCACTTCTACGTTTTTACTAACCATAACCAATCCAATTACTATTTTAACTTTCTTTGCTGTTTTTGCTGGGCTCGGTTTAGGGCAAGAAAAAACAAACTACCTATTATCATCTTCTTTAGTGTTAGGTGTTTTTATTGGCTCTGCAATTTGGTGGCTTATTTTAAGTACCGTCTTAAATTTGTTTAGAAACAAAATAACCACCAGCGGCTTAACGTGGATTAATCGCTTTTCTGGCATATTGATACTATTCTTTGCTATTCTTGCTTTTTATTCTCTTTTTTAATATCTATATCGGTAACTGCATTACAATAAATATCTACTTATTAATACAACTATTAATAAGGGCGTGTTAGCTGCTGTGGTTTTAATCGCTTAGTAGTTTTCTTATTTCTGTCTTTGACTTTTCGCTGACATCCGCATATGTCCTGTCGAGTTCGTCTATCGCTGTCTTACCGCCGTAGCCTTTTATTTTTTTGTCAGCGCCATAAGCTAATAAAAGCCTTACCTTTTCCACATAGCCTCTTGATACTGCATACATTAGAGGTGTTCCTCCATCATTCTGATTTACATTTGCACCATGTTTTAGCAAATATTCTACAACTTCATTTGAGCCAAAATTAATTGCCATTATAAATGCAGACCAACCATAATTACTTTTTTGCAATGTGTCATTTGGATTACCTCCATGTTTAATTATCATTTCTACGTTTGACACACTATTATATGAGCAAGCAACATATATTAGAGTTTTTGGATGAGCAATTTTATTTGTTGCTAATAACAGCTTAACAGCGATTTCGTTTTCTTTTCTTAGTGCAACTTCAAGTGCAGTTAATTGAAATTCAAATCGCTCTTTTTTAGCTACGTAATTAAGGTCTACGCCTGAATTGATTAATTCATTTACCTTTTTTGTATTTCCTTTATAAACAGCTAGCATTAATTCAGACCAATTGTCCTTGTGAGCATCCCATCTATCTTTATGGATAAATGAAACCAATGTCGCCATAAATAATATTAAGAATATTTTTTTCATAGTATTTGTCTAGCCATTGCAGCTAACTAGCTTATATGTATGATTTTCTCATCCTTATCTATCTATAATTAGGTAGATAAGGATGTTTTTTTCAAACTTAGCTGTTAATCAAATATAACAAAAAAATCCCTTTAAACTTTTGCTTAAAGGGATTCTTAATTCATGTACTCTTAAAATTATTTTACTTTAAAAGCTGCTTTTACTTTAGCTACGTAATCTAATTTTTCCCATGTAAACAATTCAACTTTCATTGTTTTTGTTTTTCCATCAGGAGATTTGAAAGTTTTAGTTACGACTTCGTTCTTACGACCCATGTGTCCATAAGCTGCAGTTTCGCTATAAATTGGTGTACGTAATTTAAAACGTTGCTCAATAAAGTAAGGACGCATATCAAAAACTTTTTCAACGATTTTAGCAATTTGACCATCAGTCATTTTTACTTTTGCAGTTCCATAAGTATCAATAAAAATACCCATTGGTTGTGCAACACCAATTGCATAAGATACTTGTACTAATACTTCGTCACAAATACCTGCTGCTACTAAGTTTTTAGCAATATGACGAGTTGCATACGCTGCTGAACGGTCAACTTTACTTGGATCTTTACCAGAGAAAGCACCACCACCGTGAGCACCTTTTCCACCGTAAGTATCTACAATAATTTTACGTCCTGTTAAACCTGTATCTCCGTGTGGTCCACCGATTACAAATTTACCAGTTGGGTTAATATGGTAGTTAATTTTGTTGTTGAATAAGTGGGCGTATTTAGGATATTTCTTTTTAACGCGAGGAATTAAAATGTCAATAATATCTTTTTTGATCTTAGCTAACATTTTTGGCTCTGCATCAAAATCATCATGCTGTGTAGAAACTACAATCGCATCAATACGAACTGGTGTATTGTTGTCATCATATTCTAAAGTTACTTGAGATTTTGCATCTGGACGTAAATATTTAATTTCTTTGTTCTCACGACGTAAAGCTGCTAATTCTAATAAAATACCATGAGCTAAATCTAAAGCTAAAGGCATATAGTTAGCTGTTTCGTTAGTTGCATAACCAAACATCATACCTTGGTCACCAGCACCTTGCTCTTCTTTTTTCTTTCTATCAACACCTTGGTTAATATCAGCAGATTGCTCATGAATAGCAGATAAAATACCACAAGAGTTTGCTTCAAACATATACTCAGATTTAGTATATCCAATTTTACGAATTACTTCACGAGCAATTTCTTGAACATCTAAATATGCTTTTGATTTAACCTCACCAGCTAAAATTACTTGTCCTGTAGTTACTAAAGTTTCGCAAGCTACTTTACTTTGTGGATCGAAAGCTAAAAAGTTATCGATTAAAGCGTCTGAAATTTAATCGACAACCTTATCTGGATGGCCTTCTGATACTGATTCTGAGGTGAAAAGATATCCCATGTTTTTTGTTTATGTTAGTTTTTAATTAGTTTAATTTTTAATACAAGAGCAACAAATTTAAAGTTTTGCATTGGGAATAAAAAAAATGTTTTGAACAATTATTTTGTGTTATTCCGATTGCTTCTTTGCTACAAAATAAAAGAGGCTATCTTAACGACAGCCTCTTAAAATCACAAGGAGCATGTTAAATCACTTTAAACATCCAACCCATTTTATCTTCAATTTTCCCTTTACGAATACCTCTTAAGGTTTCATCAACTTTGTTAGAGAATTTGCGATCTGCTACTGCAGGTAATTCCATATAATTATCTTGGTAACCAATACCCATTATTTGAGCAATGGTAGCTGCAGTTCCAACTCCAAAAGCTTCTTTAATTTCACCTTTAGCATAAGCATCTACAATCTCTTGAATAGAAATTTTACGTTCTTCTACGTTCATGCCCCAATCTCTAGCTAAAGCTAAAACACTGCGACGAGTAATACCGTCTAAAATCGTATCGCTTAATGCAGGCGTTACCACGGTATCTCCAATCACAAACATTAAGTTCATGGTTCCTGATTCTTCTAAGAAAGAGTGAGTTGCCCCATCAGTCCAGATTACTTGTTGGTAACCTTTTTGTTGAGCCAATTTAGTAGGATATAAACTGCGTCCGTAATTACCGGCTGCTTTTACGAAACCTACTCCACCTTGCACCGCACGGATATAATTAGTTTCAATTAAAACCTTAATAGGCTCGCTATAATATTTACCTGCTGGGCAAGTAATAATCACAAATTTATAAGTATCACTTGGTTTAACCCCAATAGCTTCATCTGTGGCGATTAAAAACGGACGAATATATAATGAACCTGTATCAGAAGTCGGAACCCAAGCAGCATCTAATTTTAATAATTCTAATAATCCACCCATAAAAATTTCCTCTGGTACCTCAGGCATTGCCATACGGATAGCGGACTTATTCATACGATTAAAATTATCGATAGGTCTAAAAATACTTACTTCACCCGATTCAGATTTATAAGCTTTCATTCCTTCAAAAATAGCTTGTCCATAGTGTAATGCCGACATAGCATAACTCATTGGCATATCTTGATATGGCATAATAGAAGATTTTCCCCATTTACCATCAGCATATTCGGCAATAAACATGTGATCCGAAAAACATTTTCCAAAAGGAACATTGTTCACGTCATTCTCGCTTACCCTACTGTGAGCGGTTTTTTCGATTTTAATATCAGCGTTTGCAGTCATTATAATGTATTGTATTAAACAAATTAGCACATAATTTTTGTTAGTACAAACTATTTAGTCGATTATTTTAGGGTGTTCAAGGAAAATATGGGCTTTCTGTATTTTTTCTCAAAAAATTTGTTTTTAATATAATTTTACTATTTTCGTACAACTTATTAACAATTTGAAGTTTATTGTTCATATTCTATTCATTGGCCTTCTTTTGCCTAAACTCATTTTAGCAGATGGAGAACCCACCAAGGACACGACGCGTCTTAAGATTACTGCGTCTACTAACAACATCACTATTACCAAACTACAGGTGATTGAATTAGTGGATTCGTTGCTAGACTTACAAACTATTGATGAACGAGAAATAGAACTCATTAGCTACTATAACAGCATATTAAGTTCAAAGGAAACCAATTTAACTATAGTTAAATATAGTAATGTACCTGCTACCAACTTTTATGATGATTTTGATGAAAGTGCTGTTTTTCACATTACCCCTGAAACAGAATTCCCGGAATCACAAGTTATAAAGATAGAAAGTGATTCTTTAGGAAATTATGCTCATCCGCGCGTCGGACAAATCAACTCTAAATTTGGCTGGAGAGATGGCCGAATGCATAAAGGCATTGATATTAATTTACATAAAGGCGATGCCGTAGTTGCTGCTTTTGACGGCATGGTTCGCATAGCTCATGTAAAAGGTGCTTATGGTAACGTAGTAATTATAAGACATTATAATGGCTTAGAGACAGTTTACGCTCACTTATCAAAAATAAAAGTAAAACCAGGTCAGGTGGTTTTAGCCGGACAACTCATAGGTTTAGGTGGAAGTACAGGCAGAAGCAGTGGCCCCCATTTACATTTCGAAGTCCGTTTTAAAGGTCAAGCACTAAATCCATCTTCCATTATTTCGTTTATCGAAAACAAAACGTACAATGATTCTATTGTTATCAAAAAATCTCGATACGGTATTTGCGCTTATCCAAGTAATGCCACTTTACATACAATTGAACGTGGCGACACATGGTATGAAGTTGCAAAACGCTATGGTTTATCTATGAAAGAACTATGCGTTTTAAATAATACTGATAAACGTTACTATTTAAAAATAGGACAAAAGTTGAGAGTGAATTAATACACACTTTTTAGCCTCGAAATTTATTTACCTTTTTCTTGATAACACAATTCTAAAAACTCATCGTAATTTAAAATTTCGTTGGCCTGTTTTTTATGATCTGCCGTTTTAAAATCAATCATCATTTTTTCTAATTTAATGGGTATAATCTTAGTTTCGGTATTTGCCATCACTAACAAGAGCTTAATAAATTCTCTATCTCTTTGAAATAACGATTGTTTAATTACATTTTTGAACTCTTTTTGCACTTGGCCTATTCTATTAATAATATAAGCTTTGTCATCTAACAAATACCTAATAATTAATTCGGCGATAGAAATATTAAATCTAAATGTTTCGTCTAACAAATTATAATGTGTATTCGTATAGAGCTTTATAAAACTTTTTAAGGCTGGCTTGTACTCTCGCAAATTATAATGTGTTACTCCTAAATTCAAATACACGTAACCAACATAAAACGGGTGCTTAGTAATGGCTTTATTTTCTTTAGCTTCGTTTAAAGGTTCCAAAGCTTTGATTGGATCAGTTTTAGAATAATTATTGACTAAAGCATTGTAGTAAAAAAACACATATTTGTCATAATGCAACTTATCGTACTCCAACATTTCCAATCGCAATTTATCTGCATATTTCAACGACTCGGCATATTTTCCGTTCATAAACAACGCATTCGTAATATATGCCAACATTTGTAGATTAGTATCATGAGTGTTTTTATTAAACAAATTGTGTTTTGTGAAATCAGCAAAAGTGCTTAATAAATATTCCTCCAGAGCCTTATAATCTTTTTTAGAAAGTAATACACGGCTCAAAGCTTCGTATAATTTAAACTTAAATTGTTTATTCGTTTTAATCTTGTTTTTTGTAACCTCGCTATCCGTATATTTTTTTAACAAATTTGACACTTGCGCATCTGGACCCGAAAAATTTTGAGTTATTCGTACTTTGTAAATAATAGTTGCTAAAATATCATCTAACTCTTGAATATCAGCTAATTTAGCACGATTTAAATGCCTTTTCTTGATGTAATAATCGGGATTAATTTCCAAGATTTCGTGCGACAAAGATATTAGTTCGCTATAAATTAAATCCAACAATTGGTAGTTCTCAATTGCCTCAGCTTTTTTTTCAGCTTTTGTAATATAAAATTTAGCACTCTGCCATTCGTTTTTTAAAGAAAAAGATTTACATAATAAATAATGATTTAAAATATAATGCAAATCGGTTTCATTAAAATAAAACTGCGATAAACTAATACCAATATCTTCTAGTAATCTGTTCTTTAATCTATAAAACGAATTTTTATCGTTTTCATCTCCATATAATTTTTTAAATAATTTATCCTCATCATATTTATCAGGATAGGAATTTTTTATCAAATCAAACAGATTCTCATCCTTCCTGTTTTTATTTGAATTCGTACGATTAATGAATAATTTAAAGTTTCTTATCTCTTCTTTATTAAGACTTACAACAATATTTGGCAAAATATTCATATTTAAACAAGTAAGATTTTAATCAAATATATTATTTTTTCACAAATCTATGATGTATATTTATTAAAAAATAAATCATCACTAAATGAGACATATTTTATCTTTTTGTTTTATGCTTGTTTTTATCTTAAAGGTAAATGCACAAGCTAAATTAGATATTACGCGTTTGGCAAATTTACTTGACACGGTATATTTAAACGAAATACGAAATGTGACAGCTACTCTAAAAAACATTGGAAACAATGCTTTTTCTGGTTTAGTATATTTTGATGTCATGGTTGATTCGGCGAATGGAGGTCCTCCAACTTTCTATCGTATAGATTCTGTGTTTGTAAACTTAGCCGCAAATGGGGGCTTAGACTCTATTGAAGCTTATTATCAAGTGCCGATTATTGTGCCAGCCGGGTTTAAAGTTGGTGGCAATGGCAACACCGTTGTTATTTGGCCAAGGGCACTTAATAGCACTATTCCAAATGATTCGATTGTTATACCAGTATATGTAAAAAAAGATCAAGTTGGCATTAGAGATTTAGATGCATTTTCCAGAAATCTGATTTTATCTCCAAACCCAACTACCAATTTTATATCTGTATATAGTGATCAAAAAAGTGCCATTTCAATCTATAAAATAAAAGACATTACGGGAAAAGAATTAATGTCAAACAATTTCTCCGATTACATTCAACTAACTGAACTACAATCAGGAATGTACTTTATAGAGTTTTATGATTTCGGAAAAAGAAGGGTCAGCACTAAAAAAATCATTAAAGAATAAGTGTTTTTTAAAAGCTTATTTTACATTTGTATACTATGCAAATTAACCCTACTTCATTAAAAGATATTGCCGCAATTATTAGCGCTAAATATATTGGTAACGATAATCACATCATTACTGGATTTAATGAAATACATCGCGTTACAAAAGGCGATGTGGTTTTTGTGGATCATCCAAAATATTATACCAAAGCTTTAAACTCAGCTGCTACAACAATTATCATTAATAAAGAAGTTGATTGTCCAGAAGGAAAAGCGTTGATTTTACATAACGAACCTTTACGGCCTTCAATCAATTAACACAACATTTTCAACCAAAAGAATATTCTTTAAAACCAATTAGCGATACCGCTAAAATTGGTAAAAATGTGATCATCATGCCAGGCTGCTATATTGGCAATCATGTTATTATTGGCGATAATTGCATTCTTCATCCCAATGTGGTGATATATGACCGTTGCGAAATTGGCAATAATGTGATTATACATGCTGGCTCTGTTATTGGTTCGGATGGATTTTACTATAAAAATCGTAAAACACATTTTGAACAATTTCAATCTTGCGGAAATGTAATTATTCATGATAACGTGCATATTGGCGCCAATTGTACTTTTGATAAAGGAGTGACGGCATCAACCATCATTGGTAAAGGAACTGTGATTGATAACCAAGTGCATTTAGCGCACGATGTAGTGATTGGCGAAAATTGTTTATTTGCATCTGGTAATACCATTGCTGGTTGTAGTACTATAGGTAATAATGTTACTATGTGGGGACAAGTAGGCGTATCAAGCGATGTTACTATTGGTGATGGAGCTATTGTACAAGCTCAAAGTGGAGTTGCCGAAAACATACCAGCTGGTAAAGTTTATTTTGGAACACCTGCGGGAGATGCCAAACATAAATTAAGAGAAATATTTGCTACAAAACAATTACCTTCTTTAATTCATAAGCTTTACGATAAAGATTAATAAGTAAGTGTTGTATTGGAATAATGTAGGTCTTATTTATTCAATAATATTTATATTTTATGTGCGTGTCCCTGCGGGTCGGGCTTTCGGCACTCGCTTTTTTATTTGCCTTGCAGGACAAATAAAAAGAGCTCAAACAATGCCTCTATCCCTCACGCAATAACACTTGATAAGTATGTTTATCGCGTTAGGGATGCAAGCGAAAATCCTTTTGTGAGGTACGAACAAAAGATTGTAGCGACAGCCCAGGCCGAAGGCAACGCCCAAATTAATCCTACATTATTCTATATACAGTGAATAAGTATTGTATTTGGTATACCAATCCTTTATTTTAAAAGACAAATCAACTTCCCATCTCAAAAAAAACATTTATCTTTAGTGGTATCTTGAGAAACCCAAAGTTAAATATTCAAAGTAAATCAAACACCGTAAAAGACGTTAAACTAAACTCTTTGTTAGAAATGACAAAGGCTATTAACAACAACGTTACTACTGCGCAGTTACTAGATATCTATCAGGAAATTTTAGAGAACCGATTAAAAGTGGGAAAGCTTGTGTTGTTTAGTTTTACAACAGAATGGACTTGCATTTTAAAATACGGCGTTGACAAAGATTACAATCATTTAGTATTTGAACCTGAGTTATTAGATATTCAAGAAATTGAAACGATCTCCTACTCTAAAGGAAATTTAAGTCAGAAGTTTGAAATTGTAATTCCAGTCTATCACAAACAAACCCCTTTAGCCTTTGTATTATTAGGCGATTTGGATGAAAAGAAAATTGAAATGAGTTCTGCCATTAAACATTTACCTTTTATTCAAACACTTACGAATGTAATGATTGTGGCGATTGAAAATAAAAAATTATACAAAACATCTATTCAAAAAGCCACCATACAAAAGGAATTAGAGTTAGCGCAAGGCATGCAAAAAATGTTGTTTCCAACTAACTTACCAAATATTGAGGAAGTAGAAATGAACGCTTTATACTTGCCGCATCAGCAAGTGGGCGGTGATTATTATGATGTGATTTGGATTAATGCAGTAGAGTTTGTGTTTTGTTTGGCTGATGTTTCTGGCAAAGGAGTAGCTGCTGCTTTATTGATGAGTAATTTACAAGCTGCTTTGCGCGTGCTTTTAAAATACACTCAAAACTTAACGGAGATTGTGATTGATATCAATCAACTGATTTGTGATAACGCTAAGACAGAAAAATTTATTTCGTTGTTTATTGCAAAATATAATATTGGAACGCGTAAATTATCTTATATCAATGCAGGACATAACGCGCCTATATTAATCAACAATAATCAATCAATCTTTTTAGATAAAGGTTGTACCCTTTTAGGAATAAGTAATCCTCTACCCGCTTTAGAAAACGAGACTTTATTAATTTCTCCTCAATCCTTATTATTTGCTTACACAGATGGATTAACCGATACAGTTAACACAAATGATGATACCTTATCTGTTGAAGAAATAAAAACGATTCTCATCAATAACAAAAAATTCTACTTCCGAATTTATTAATAAGGCGATGATGTATTACCTAGAAGAGTTTAAAGCTGAAATGCCTTTTATAGATGATATAGCGATGTTGACCTGTAAGTTTAATTAAGAATGCCAAATCTCCCAAGCCTTATCTGCTTGTAGTTTCAACATATTTAATCCATTAATTGTTACCGCTCCTTGTGCTTTACCTCTTTGTAAAAACAAAGTTTCTTCCGGGTTATAAATTAAATCGTATAACAAATGTTCCGCTGTCAAATACTGAAAAGGAATTTCAGGACAAACGTCAGTTTTAGGATACATGCCCAAAGGAGTACAATTCACAATGAGTTTAAAAGCATTCAATACATATTCATTAAGCTCAGAGTAATGGAAATAATTAGCTGCTTTTTTTTCTCCTGTGGTAACGTAATAAAAATCTACGCCCACATTTTTCAATGCATACGCAATAGCTTTTGATGCGCCGCCAGTTCCTAATATCAAAGCCTTTTGATGGATGGGTTCTAAAAATGGCTTAATGCTTTGTGCAAAACCATAATAATCGGTATTGTAGCCTTTTAAATAGGGCGTATCATTTTTCCAAGTAATTTTAATGCAGTTAACCGCGCCAATTTCTTTAGCAGTAACATCTAATTCATTTAAAAATGGAATGATAGATTCTTTGTAAGGCTTAGTAACATTCAATCCTGATAGACGGTGTTTTAAAACCAATTCAGGAAATGAATTTAAATTTTCTAAATCAAAATTCGTGTACAGAAAATCAGATTTATTTTCTTTAATAAATTTTTCTTCTAAATACGATTTTGAAAACGAATGAGAAAGCGATTTGCCAATAAGCCCTAAATTCATCGGCTCTTATAAATCTCTTTCGTCAGTAATTTGATCTGCTTTAAATGCTTTGGTATCAAATACAAAAACGTTATCTGCAATCTCTAAATTTGGTTTAAATAATTTTATTTCGTAGCTCTGTGTGCTTCCGTCTTTCATTAACATCACTAATTTTGCTACTTGTTTTTTTGTTTTGTCAACAAAAATTTTCACTGTATGAAATTTCTTTTTCTCTGGCTTTACGGATGGATACAATGTAATCACATGACAAACAGCAGTTCCAACTTTTTCTTCTTTTTCGTATTTGTATTTGTAACCTGTTTCATACATCGTAAATATTTTAGATGGATTTAATTGGTCTTCGTTAGTGCCATCAAAATTTTTAATAGTTACTTCGTTTGCATCTTTATTGTGAGCCCAAATCGTTTTTCCATCACACACAATGGTATTACCCGGAATATCTAATTTAAACTTAGAACCTTTTACTTGTACTTTATAAGTTTGTTTCTCCGTTTGTTTTTTCTCTTTATTTAAAATGGTATAAACGAAATCAGAGGTAATTGTTTTGTAAGCTTTAGTTACTTTACTTAAATCATCTAAGATGGTTTTAGCTTTTGGATCTTGATCTTGGGCAAATGAGT
Organism: Bacteroidota bacterium; assembly: GCA_016711805.1. GTDB lineage: Bacteria > Bacteroidota > Bacteroidia > B-17B0 > Aurantibacillaceae > UBA4416. Next base: position 133,130 of record JADJSH010000005.1, on the reverse strand, counting down.
TAAATACAGAAAGTACAAGAGAGGCGATTAATATGATTGATTTCTTCATTTTTTTATGTTTGTTTTATTTAGCACTAGGATATTCAATGCTCGTGCCAAAGTAGGACGCAAAAGTATGTAAAAAGTTTAAATCTGTTAATATGGATAGTTGTATTTTGTAACTATTTGTGATTTAGAGATTTTATTTTTCGATATTTCTGAAAAAAAAATTTGTGAGTAAATAAAATAGTTGTAAATTTGCAATCCCAAATCGAAAGAAAGGGAGCTGGTCCGGTAGTTCAGCTGGTTAGAATGCCGCCCTGTCACGGCGGAGGTCGCGGGTTCGAGTCCCGTCCGGACCGCAAAACCCTGGTAAGAAATTATCAGGGTTTTTCGTTTTATTTAGTTTCTGTATTCAAAGTTAAGGTTCGAGTCCGACTAGGAGCAAATCTACGTGTTTATTCAATAGCCGACAAAATCATCTCCTTAATAGTGTAATACTGTTTCATCTTCAAACTTTTCTCTCTCCTCCACCCGCTTGAGGTATTAATATTAAATAATGCTGCCACTTCTTTATAGTTCATGTGATTTAAAAAGGCTTTTACATACTCCACATCCCCTTTTTTCCAAGAATCTAGGTAATCTTCATATATCAAAAAGAGGTTATTTAAATGTAAACTGGCTTTTTCATCGCTGGTGGCTATTAAAAAGCGACTATCTGTTTTTTTGATAGACTCTAACCGTTGTCGAGCATCAATTAAACTAAAGCCTAAACGCTCATAGGCGGTGTATTTACTTTGAACACTTTTAATAGTATCGTGATAAATGACATGCTTTAATTTAAAATCGAGGTTGTTTTCAATGATACATTCTTCAATATCAAAAATCATTTCTAAGGTTGCCTGTAAACTATTAGTAATGCCTTGGAATTCGTTAGGTGGGACTAAATCTAACGACGTGATAAAGTTTTTTTTGTGAATTTTATTGATAACCCCAATCACATTTTGAAGTTCATTTTCAATGCCCTCGTTATTACTAGAGCCTAAATGCCTAACGGCAGATATTAATATAAAGTGATCCATTATATTTAGCCTGTCGATATAAATCTAATGTTACCGAATAGATTCGAACTGACATAAACTAGCTTGAGTTGCGGTACAAATTTATATATTTTTGCACAAATAACGCAAAAACTAAAAATAATTTAAGAAACTAGGACATTTTACTTGGCAGTAGATAAAAATAGCCTATATTTGCAGCCCAAATTAGAAAAATTAAAACAATACAAACGTGGACGCATTAAGTTATAAAACAAAATTCGTGAACAAAGCCAACTCAGATAAAGAGTGGTTATTAGTTGACGCAGAAAATGAAGTTGTAGGTCGTTTGGCCTCTAAACTTGCGTATTTAATACGCGGCAAACATAAAACTAACTTCACACCTCATACTGATTGTGGTGCTAACATCGTTGTTATCAACGCTGAGAAAGTTCGTTTTACTGGTGCTAAAATGGATGATAAAGAATACGTTCGTTACACTGGTCACCCAGGCGGACAACGTTTTGCAACTCCAAAAGAAATGTTAGCTAAAAAACCTGAAGAAGTAATTAAACATGCAGTGCATGGGATGTTACCTAAAGGACGTTTAGGAAGAACATTAAATACAAATTTATTTGTATTTGCAGGAGCTGAGCATGATCATGCAGCACAACAACCAAAGAAAGTAGATTTAACAACAATTATTGCATAATCAAATGGAAGTAATAAACACATCAGGTCGCAGAAAATGTTCGGTAGCTCGTGCTTATGTATCTAAAGGTACAGGAATCATTCTTATCAACAAAAGAGATTATAAAGAATACTTTAAAACTCCAACTTTACAGTACTACGTATTACAATCATTAAACAACGCAAAATCTGTTGGTTTATATGATGTAAAAGTAAACGTAAATGGTGGTGGTACTACTGGTCAAGCTCAAGCAGTGCGTTTAGCAATTGCAAAAGCGTTAGTAGAAATCAATCCAGAATTGAAAAAAGACTTACGTGCAGAAGGTTTAGTTACACGTGATCCACGTATGGTTGAACGTAAGAAATTCGGTCAGAAAAAAGCTCGTGCTCGTTTCCAATTCAGCAAACGTTAATATTTATTTACAATACATTTATACAGACATGTCAAATACATTCAACGAATTATTAGAATCAGGTGCTCATTTTGGTCACTTAAAAAGAAAATGGAATCCAGCAATGGCTCCTTATATTTATGCTGAGAAAAACGGTATTCATATTATTGATTTAAACAAAACAGTAGCTAAAATTGATGAAGCTGCTGCAGCGTTAAAACAAATTGCACGTTCAGGTAAAAAAATATTATTTGTAGCTACTAAAAAACAAGCTAAAGATATCGTTGCTGAAAAAGTAAAAGCAGTTGGTATGCCATATGTAACTGAGCGTTGGCCAGGTGGTATGTTAACTAACTTTGCTACAATCCGTAAAGCAGTTCGCAAAATGTCTCAAATCGACAAAATGGCTACTGACGGAACTTTTGATAATATTTCTAAAAAAGAAAAATTACAAATTTCTCGTGAGCGTGCTAAATTAGAAATTAACTTAGGTTCAGTTGCTGATTTAACTCGTTTACCTTCAGCTTTATTTATTGTTGATATCACTAAAGAGCATATCGCAGTAGCAGAAGCAAAACGTTTAAACATCCCAACTTTTGCAATTGTTGATACAAACTCAAACCCTAATTTTGTTGATTACGCTATTCCAGCTAACGACGATGCTTCAACTTCTGTTGCTTACATCGTAGAGTTAATGTGTAAAGCAATTAACGAAGGTTTAGGCGATCGTAAAATGGATAAAGAAGCTATTGCAGCTGACGAGAAAGAAGGAAAAAATTCTAAAGAAGAAGCAGAAGAATTAGCAGCAGGCTTAAATTTAAAAGGTGCTAAATCTGATGATGAAGATGGCGCTCGTAAACCAGCAGGTCGTAAAAGAACAACAGCGAAAAAATAATTTTTCACTACTATAATTTAACGGCCGTTCCTCTAAAGGGAAGGCCGTTTTTTTTAAATTAAAATAATAAAACATAAATAATTAAGACAATGGCAATTACAGCACAAGAAGTAAACAAATTACGCCAACAAACCGGAGCAGGTATGATGGATTGTAAAAAAGCATTAGAAGAAAATAATGGTGATTTTGAACAAGCAATTGATTATCTACGTAAAAAAGGTGCTAAAGTAGCAGCTAACCGTGGAGACAGAGATTCTAAAGAAGGAGTTGTTTTAGCTAAAACATCTGCTGACAACAAAAGAGGTATTTTAATTTGGGTTAACTGCGAAACTGATTTCGTAGCTATTAACGCTGATTTTATTGCTTTTGCTGATTCTATCGCTACTATCGCTTTAGAGAAAAATGCAAAAACAAAAGAAGAGATTTTAACTTTACCATATAACGGCGACATTACTGTTGGCGATAAATTTATGGAGCAAGTAGGTAAAATTGGTGAGAAAATTGAAATTGGATATTTTGAAACTATCACAGCTGAAAAAGTATCTGCTTATATTCACCCAGGTAACCGTGTTTCTGTTATCGTTGGATTTAACAAAGAAGTTGCTGATGAAGTTGGACGTAACGTAGCGATGCAAGCAGCAGCTATGGCTCCAGTAGCTTTAGATAAAGAAGGTGTAACTCAAGATATGTTAGACAGAGAATTAGAAATTGCTCGTGAAGTAATTCGTGCAGAAGGTAAACCAGAAGATATGGTTGAAAAAATTGCTCAAGGTAAAATTGCTAAATTCTACAAAGAGTCTACTTTATTAAACCAAGAATATATTAAAGATAACAAAATGAACGTATTACAATACTTACAAAGTATTGATAAAGGTTTAACTGCAACAGCTTTCAAACGCTACGCATTATCTTAATTTTATTAAAATCCCGATTTTTTAATCGGGATTTTTTTTGTTCTTTTTTTTAACGTCATTGCGAGTGAAACGAAGCAATCTCAAATATGACGTATGATACTTATTGCTTCAAAACTAAACACCAACACCCTCTGCGCTCTTTGCAATTGCTTTGCGCTCTTTGCGGTTAGAAACTTCACATATGAAATACAAACGCATACTTTTAAAATTATCAGGCGAAGCCTTAATGGGTAACAAAGGATTTGGTATTGATCAAGTTCGTTTAATGGAATACGCCAAAGAAATAAAATTAGCCTACGATTCGGGTTGCGAAGTTGCCATTGTGATTGGCGGCGGAAACATTTTTAGAGGCATCCAAGCTGAACAAGGCGGTATGGATCGTGTTCATGGCGATTACATGGGCATGTTAGCCACTGTAATTAATTCTATGGCCATTCAAGCAGCTTTAGAAGGTTTAGGTGTGCAAACGCGTTTACAAAGCGCCATTAAAATGGAACAAATTTGCGAGCCATTTATTCGCCGTAAAGCTGTTCGTCATTTAGAAAAAGGACGTGTGGTGATTTTTGGAGCAGGTTCTGGAAACCCCTATTTTACAACTGATTCGGCAGCAGCCTTAAGAGCTATTGAAATTGAAGCGCAAGTTATTTTAAAAGGAACACGTGTAGATGGTATTTACACAGCTGATCCTGAAAAAGACCCAACCGCTACTAAATACGAAAAAATTAGTTTTGAAGAAGTTTATAGCAAAGGATTAGAGGTAATGGATTTAACCGCCTTTACTTTGTGTAAAGAAAACAACTTGCCAATCATTGTATTTGATATGAATAAGACTGGCAACTTACAAAAATTAATTAATGGTGATAAAATTGGTACGTTAGTTGAAGTATAAGAGTGTCACTTTTATATTACTTCTCATTATAATAAAAAACGAACCATGAAAATCAATAAATATATTAGTCTTTTAATTGTCAGTATTATAATCATAGCGTTTATTAGCTCATGCCGAACTCATAGAGATTGTAAAGGAAGAAAAAAGACAGCTAAAACTGCCATGGGAGGCTGGTTATAGTATCCTTTTAAAAATTTAAAGCCCATCTATCAAAAGCAGATGGGCTTTTTTATGTCTAAATTATACCTTGAAAGATTATTTTAAGCTATAATATTTAATTAGTAATTTTGGTATTCTAAAATCTAATCTTAACCACTATGTCAAAAGTTCACAATTTTAGTGCAGGTCCTGGTATTTTACCGATAGACGTTTTAAAACAAGCTTCTGAGGCTTGCTTAAATTTCGATAATATGAATTTATCGTTATTAGAAATCTCTCACCGTAGTAAAAACTACGTGGCAGTTATGGATGAAGCTCGTGCTTTAATTAAAGAATTATTTGAAGTAGGAGATGATTACGAAGTGATGTATTTAGGTGGTGGCGCTAGTATGCAATTTGCCATGGTACCATATAATTTATTAACGGAAACTGGCTTCGCTGCATACTTAAACACTGGTGTTTGGGCAAGCAAAGCAATTAAAGAATCTAAAATTATTGGTAATACAAAAGTCATTGCTTCTTCTGAAGATAAAAACTTTAGTTACATTCCTAAAGGATATGAAATCCCTAAAGATGCCGACTATTTTCATATTACCTCTAACAATACAATTTACGGAACACAATTAAAAAGTTTCCCTAAATGTGATGTGCCTTTGGTGTGCGACATGAGTTCTGATTTATTTAGCAGAAAAGTAAATGCAAAAGACTTCTCATTAATTTATGCTGGAGCGCAAAAAAATATTGGTCCTGCAGGTAGTACGATGGTGATGGTAAAAAAAGACATCCTTGGTAAAACAGGTCGTAAAATGTTATCGATGTTAGATTATAACGTGCACATTAAAGGTGAATCGATGTATAACACGCCTCCTGTATTTCCTGTATATGTTACCATGCTCACTTTACGTTGGTTAAAACAAAATGGAGGAATTAGCTGGATTGAAGGGATTAACCAAAAGAAAGCAGATTTATTATATAACGAAATTGATAGAAACTCTCAATTTGTTGGTACAACCGCTAAAGAGGACAGAAGTAATATGAATGCTTGCTTTTTATTAAACAAGCCAGAATTAGAATCTGAATTTGAAAAAGTTGTGAAAGCTGCAAACATTGATGGTATCAAAGGACACAGAGATGTGGGTGGATACAGAGCTTCTATTTATAATGCGATGCCAATTGAAAGTGTGCAAGTATTAGTAGAGGTGATGAAAGCTTTTGAAGCTAAATTTGCATAGTTCTTTTTCAACAAACAATATTTAAACAAGCAAGCCGTTTTAATTTAATGAAGTATATTCTATCATATCTAATTTTAACGACTTGCTTGTTTTCTTTTGCACAAGAAAAAGCACCTGAGTTACCTCGCTTTGCTATTAGAGGAAATGTAAGTATCCCAAAAGTAGTTTCAAGTCAATCGTTTCGTAATTCATTTTCAGGTGTTATGGCGGGCGATTTGAACATAACATGCAAACTCGTATCAAACTTTTTTGTGGGTGTTGGTTATGCTTACACTTATTACAAACCACAAAAAGCATTCAGAGATCAAAATGTAAATACCAATATGCAATCGCAAAATGGTTATTTAAAATTAGGTTTCGATAAATTTTTTAGTGGTAATGGCTTTGCAACTTTCTCATTAAACGCAGGTTATAATTATAACGAATTTAAAGGTATCAGATATAAAAGCGATACCTTGATAGGAAAATACCCAACAAAGTTTACTAGTTCGTTTGTAGAGCCTATGATTGGCTTATATTTTTTAGTGGATCCTAATTTTGCTATCGGCGGACACTTATCCTATAATTATAATTTCGGACAATTTGATCCAAACTACCCAGGCTTTAAAGGCTGGTTTGATTACACCAAAGTAAAAAACAATTGGAACATGAGTATGATTACTCTTGGTTTTGGTTTTTATTATGGGTTAGTAAGGAAATAGATTTTTTATCTTCTCAATCGCTCGAAGTGACAGAGCATTCATACTTACCATTTTATTTCAGTTATAAAACGAACTACTCAAATCTCAAGCTCTCAATTGGATCTAACTGAGAGGCGCGTTTTGCAGGCAAGTAACCGCTAACCAATCCTACAATCATACAAATGGTAAAGCCCATAAATATCCAAAACCAAGGAATAAACAACTCTGAACTAAAATAAAGAGAAATAACATTGGCCATAATAATGCCCATTAAAATACCGAAGCCTCCACCAAAAAAACAAATCACTACACTTTCAATTAAAAACTGATTCTTAATGGTTTGAGCAGTTGCCCCCATCGCTTTTCTGATACCAATTTCTTTAGTACGTTCCGTTACGGTTACGAGCATAATATTCATTAAACCAATGGCTGCACCTAACAAGGTGATAATGCCGATAATAATAAAACCCATCGAGGCTTTACTCGTTAAGCCAATTAACATCGTAGCTAAACTATCAGCACGAGTAATTTCAAAATTTTCTTCTTCGCCTATTGGCACGCTTCTAATTTTTCGAAACAAGCCATTGGCCTCTCCTAAAGCTAAATCTAACCAAGCGGCATTTTTCGCTAAAACACTAATCGTAAAACTCATGTCGGGTTTACTAAAATACTGACGAGCTGTGGTTAATGGAATAATGCACACTTTATCTCCGCCAAAACCCATACTATTTCCTTTAGCCGCAAGTACTCCAACCACTTTATATTTACCACCATTGATTGTAATAAATTTATCTAAGGCTTTTTGTTTTCCCTTAAATAAAGCAAACTCCACATCTTTACCAATCATCACAATGTGAGTTCCTGTTAAAATTTCTTGAGGAGAAAAATTTCTTCCTTTTTCTAATTCATATCCACTCGTTACTAAATAATTTTCGTCGCCACCAAACACCTGAATGTTTGGATTTGTTTTTTCGGCTTCAAACTTTATACGTGAACTAAATGATGCCATTGTAGAAACAGCAGTTGTCACAGGAAAGTTAAATTCGTTTTTAAAGCGCATGGCTTCTTTATAGGTAATGGATTGGTATTTTTTTGCACGTTTTCCGTGTCGTCCAACTCTCACACTTACATCTCGATTTCGGATAGTAAAAGAGTTAGCGCCCATACTTGTAAAGTTGCTATTAATAGAACCTTTAATGGCATCAATAGCAGAGGAAATTCCAACCAAGGCCGTAATTCCTAAAAAAATAATAAGCATGGTGATATATGCTCTTAACTTATTTCCTTTAATGGAATCGGTTGCAACTTTAATATTTTCTTTAAGCAAAAATGCCATACCGTAAAAGTAAGCATTTAGAGGTAGTTTTATTTACCGTTTATACAGCGCGTTGAGCTATTTATAACATTATTTATCAAGACCTAATACAGCGCGCTCGTAATCAGGTTTATCTAATAAGGTCGTGTCGATTCTTTTATCATCTAAAGTTCCAAATACCTGCACATATTCTTTGGCAGTCATTCCGTCAAAATCGATGATGTTGTATTTGTACTGTACCGTTTGAAATATATTCAGTAAAACAAATAATGTGATAATCGTAAATATGACTTTTTGTTTGTTTATGGAGAATTCATTTATCTGAAAAATAAAAGCCGCCAACGGCAATGCTAATAAAGGATAGATATCAATCATGGAGCGCTGACTAAAAGAGCCCCCGTACCACCAACACCACCAACTTGAAACCAAATACAGGTAAATAGGTAATAAAACTAAAACAGAAGTTTTAAAAGGATGATTAGACTTCATTTTTGTAATCCCATACAATGCTAGTAACATCAATGGGGTATAAATAAACCAACCTTTTCTAAAACTCACTAATACATCTAACAGATGAAATTGATTAAAGAAAAACCCTTCTTTACCATACGAAAATGTAAAGTAATTACCTGTTACATATTTATAATAGAGTAACTGCGGCAATACCATCAAAAAAGTAATAGCAATAAATAACAAAGCGTTTTTATAATGGTTGATTAAAAATGCAACCCTCAATTTTACATCATTAAATGAGCTGACATTAAAAAACAAAAAAGGCAATATCAATAAGATGTTAAGTGGGCGCACTAATAGTATTAAACCAAAGATAAAGGCTAAGACCATTGTATTTTTGAAACTCGCTTTTTTATAAAAATCGAAAGTGTAATAAAGCAACATCGAAAACAACGAAAAGGTATAAGCGTGAGTCATAGGAGACTCCACGGCTGAGTAGTACAATAAATTAGTTCCAAAAAAAACCAATCCTACAGTAATGGCAGTTACTTTCTCATCATAAAACTGCAACAGTAGTTTTCGTAAATACCATAAGCCAATCAGTAAATAAAACAATCCCGAAAACTCAATAAAAAACTCATAAATAGCCGAATAGCCATCGGCCTCAAATCCTAAAGGCGATGCTAAAACATGAGCCACAAAAAAGAATGGAGCGTATAATACCGACATGCCCATTGAATATTTAATAATATGGTTTCCTTTTGAGTCATCCACATAACCATATTTAATGCCATTGTATTTAATTTTATTTTCAGGAGTAATAAAACTTAGAGTCACATCTTTTTCAATAAAAGTTGCCGGTAAATAGCTATAGTAGCCAATGACATCCCACTTAATGACATTATCAAATTTATAACGTGCTAAATTCAAATGCACTTGAATAATAGTTAAACATGCCACTATTATGACAGTGATGCTTGGGAACTTATATAAATATGAAAAAAACTTTTTTATAATTGTCTACTGTTTGTTACACCAAAAACTGTTCGTAAAATCCTCCAATTTGTTTTTCTAAATCTACAAAATGTATTTCTAAAATCCATTCACGTTTAGTGCCTAATGCTCCTGGCGAATGCATATCTTTTTGATTGTCTACATGAATATAATTGTCTCTGCTTTCGCTTTCAATTATTTCGTGCGGAAAATTACCGATTAAATGCCCTGCAATGTCTCCACCAAATGTCCAGCCATACTTAGTTGCCAACTCAACATTATATTGGTAATATTCTGCGCCTGTAATCGAAGTCTTAGTAAAAAACCAATCTCGTGATTCTTTCCAAGCTGCTTCAATGTCTGCTTTTAATTTCAATTTTAATGGATCATTTCCAATCACATAAGTTCTACCAACATCTGCCTCCCAATCTTCAAACACAGGTCCGAAATCAAAAAATAAAATATCATCTTCCTCAATCATTAAATTAGGCGGATTCTCTCGATATGGATGCAAAGTGTTTTTACCAGAACGCACAATACGTTTGTGCCAGTATTTTTTAATGCCATATAATTCAAAGGCTAAAGCAAAGAGTTCTTCGTTCAATTGCTTTTCGGTTTTGCCAGCTACAATTAATCCTCTTATTTCGGCTTGATGAAATAAGTTGAGCGCTTTGCACTCGGCATTTAATAATTCTTCTACTTTATTGTCGTTCATCCTTAAAAAATTGCGAATAACTTTTTTTACAAGTTCTAAATTTAAACTATAATTTAAAGCATTCAAAACAAGCCCTTAATAAAAACGTGAAACTTTGCATTGCCGAAAAACCTAGTGTTGGAAAAGAAATTGCCCGTATTGTTGGTGCAACTAACCGACGTGATGGTTTTTATGAAGGTAATGGGTACCTAATCAGCTGGACTTTTGGGCATTTGTGTACCTTAAAGGCACCTGACGATTATAGCGATGATTGGAAACGTTGGGATTTGAATTTTCTTCCAATGATTCCACCAAAGTTTCAATTAAAAGTGATTGATAATAGTGGTGTTACTAAACAATTCAACACCTTAAAATCATTAATGGAACAATGCACAGAAGTGATCAACTGTGGTGATGCTGGAATTGAAGGAGAATTGATACAACGTTGGGTGTTATCTAAAGCATCAAATACAAAACCAGTGAAACGTTTATGGATTTCATCGATGACCGATGAAGCCATTAAAGAAGGTTTTGATAATTTAAAAGATGGTAAAGATTATGATTTATTGTATGCTGCCGGCAATGCACGTGCAATTGGCGATTGGCTTTTAGGAATGAATGCCAGCAGATTATATACGGTAAAATATGCTGCTGGAAAAGGTGTGTTATCTATAGGTAGAGTGCAAACCCCTACTCTAGCGTTGATTGTTAATCGTTATAACGAAATACAAAACTTTAAACCCGAGATCTATTGGGAATTAAAAACCACCTACAGAGCCGTTATTTTTAATAGTACCAAACGCAAGTTCAGCATAAAAGAAGACGCTACTAAAATATTAGAGAGCATTAAAAATCACTTATTTGAAATTGTTTCGAGTACCAAAAAAAATGCGAATGAAAGTCCCTTACCTTTATTTGATTTAACATCTTTGCAAGTAGAGTGTAATAAGAAACTAAATTTTTCGGCAGATGATACCTTAAAGCATTTACAAAAATTATACGAATCAAAATTAGTCACTTATCCAAGGGTTGATACCACTTATCTACCTGAGAATATGTATCCAAAAGTAAAAGGGATCTTAGAAAACATGAAGCCTTATGCTCAGTTTACGCAAGCTATTTTGGATAAACCAATTCGTAAAAGCAAAAAAGTATTTGATGATAAAAAAATAACAGACCATCATGCCATTATACCAACGGGTGTTGTTCCTCCATCAGGGATGTATTTACCAGAAAAACAGGTGTATGATTTGATAGCACGTCGTTTTATCGCTGCTTTTTACCCTGATTGCGTGGTTAGTAATACAGTAGTTTTAGGAGATGTGGATGGGAATGAATTTAGTGCGACTGGTAAAGTAATATTAGAAGAAGGTTGGCGCGTGTTATTCCCTAAAAAAGAATCAGACGCCAAAGAAGATAAAGAAGATGAAGAGCAGTTAATGCCTTTATTTGTGAAAGGCGAAAAAGGTGAGCATACTCCTGATTTGTTGGAGAAACAAACGCAACCACCAAAAATGCATACAGAAGCTTCATTGCTAAGAGCCATGGAAACAGCTGGAAAGCAAGTGGATGATCCAGAATTAAGAGAGTTGATGAAAGAAAATGGTATTGGTCGTCCATCTACACGTGCCAATATTATTGAGACATTATTTAAGCGTAACTATGTTGTTCGTCAAAAGAAAAATTTAATTCCGACGATTACAGGTATTCAATTAATTAAAACGATTAATAACGAATTATTGAAATCGGTAGAGTTAACTGGAATTTGGGAAAAGAAATTACGACAAATAGAAAAAGGAGAATACGACCCGCATTTGTTTTTAGCAGAAATGAAACAAATGGTGAGCGATTTAACTCATGAAGTAAAATATGAGCATGGGCAATTAATTACGATTGAGGCAGAAGCAAAAAAAGTGGCTTCGAGTAACACAGCCGCCGAAAACGCTGTAGCAAAAAATGATAGCACTGTACCCGAAAAGAAAAAAGAAACTTCGAAAGCCTCCGCAAGCAAACCTAAGGCAGAAGAAATAATGACTTGTCCTCAATGCCAGCAAGGCACGATGATGAAAGGGAAGACGGCTTTTGGTTGTAACAGATTTAAAGAAGGATGTAGTTTTAAAATTAGTTTTGAGTTTGGTGGTAAAAAACTAAGTGATAAACAAATTCAAGTATTGATTCAAAAAAAGAAAACACCTAGCTTTAAAGGTTTTGTCATTAACTCTAAAAAAGTAAATGGGCATTTAATTTTAAATAAAGAAGGTGTTGTTGAATTTATGGAGGAAGCTGTGACTTCGAATACCGCTGTCAACATTAGTGTTAGCGAAGGCCAAACCTGTCCGAAATGTAAACAAGGAACAATTATAAAAGGCAAATCCGCTTTTGGGTGTAATCGTTATAAAGAAGGTTGTGATTTTAGAGCAGCTTTTTAATTATATTTTGATACCCACTACACACACATCATCTACTTGCTCTAAATTCCCTTTCCAAGCATCAAATGTATTTTTCAAAATCTCTTGTTGTTCGTTGAGTGCTTTAGAATAATTTACTAAAATTAATTCGTTCAATGTTTTGTATTTGAATTTCTTGCCTTTCTCGCCACCAAACTGATCGGCATAGCCATCGGTGTATAAATACAACATATCACCTTTCTTAGCATCAATGGTATATAAATTAAAATCGTCTTTTCTCTCCCCTACTCCCACTGGCATTCTATCAGAAAGCAATTCTTGCACTTGTCCCTTACTAATTAAAAGTGGCTTATTATTAGCAGCGGCGTATGTAATCTTAATAGTATCTCGTTCCGACTCCATACAAATTAAAATTCCATCAAAGCCATCTTTTTGCCCATCCTTACTTATATTATCAATTAAACGCTGACGCACATAATTAAACACTTCGTTTGGCTTTTCAATTCCTTTTTCATTAATCGCTTCACTTAAATAACCAATGTTTAATAAACTCATGAAAGCGCCTGGCACTCCATGTCCTGTACTATCACAAACCGCGAAATAAAATTTATTATCTTTTTTAGTAGCCCAATAAAAATCACCCGAAACAATATCCTTTGGATTAAAATAAATGAAGTACCCTCCCCCTGCTCCCCCTCCAGAGGGGGATAAATAAGTGGTTAAAAAATCTCCGTGTGCTAGCAACGAGTACTGAATACGTTTAGCATAATTAATAGAATCAATAATTTCTTTTTGTTTCTCTTCAATGATATGATTTTTATCTTCTACTAATTTTTTCTGACTCGAAATAATTTTGTTGGCTTTACGATTTTGCGTTAAACTTCTAAAAATGAAAAATGAAAACACTAATACTAAAATCAATCCGCCAACTACACACCAAATAATAATTTGTTGTATCCGGTGCTTCTCTCTTCCAATTACACGTTCTTTATCTTGTTGCTCTTTAATAATGGCTTCTTTTTTCTCGAACACATATTTTAACTGACTTTTAATACTAGCTTGATGATTGGCTTCATTATTAATGCTATCCTTATAAAACACAAATTGTTTGTAGTGTTCCCACGCTGCTGCATGATTTCCTTTTGCTGAATCAATTTTAGATAACAAACGCTCAGCATTTCTAATACTTGCTGGAAATCCTAACTTTTTTGCGAGAGCCAAAGAACTATCGGTATAGGCTAAGGCTAAAGCTAAGTTCTTTTGTTTGTCATTTTCTGAAGCTCGTTTTAAATAAACGGTTGCTATATTGTGCATTGAAGCCGATATCCCTTGCTGATCGCTAATTTCTTCGCGGGTAGTTTTACTTTGTAAATAATAATCTAACGCTTTATCAATATCACCTTTACTAAAATAAATGCCTCCCAAATTATTTAACGAATAAGACATCCCCTCTTTATCACCAATTTCTTGCTGAAGCTTTAAACTACGCGTGCTATAATACAAAGCACGCTGCATATTATTTTGAGTATAAAATAAATTACCAATATTGTTTAATGAATTGGCTATAGCATTTTTATCGCCCAGGGCTTCGCGTAATTTCAAACTCTTTAAATAGTAATCTAAAGCCTTTGGTAATTCGTTTTGAAAATAATAAATCACACCAATATTGCTCATTAACTCAGCAATTCCTTCCTTATCTCCTAACTCTTCTTGCATCCGCAAACTCTTTCCAAAAAAATCTAAGGCGTTAGGAATATCGCCTTGATTATTATACATAAAGCCAATGTTATTATAAGCATCCGCTAAACCTTTTTTTCCTTTACGGCGAATAGCGACATTTTTACTCTGTACAATCTTTTCAGAAATTTGTAGCATTTGCTCATTGTACTTTGGCCAAACATCATCATCACTGATACTTTCTACTAACTGCAATAATAAATTAACTTTAACCGTATCGTCGGTAGTACTATTCAACGCATTTTTAAGTGAATCAATAGTTCGATCATAATCGCCACTAGCGTTCTGAGCAAAACTAACGCAGCTTACTAAAACGCAAAGGATTGTATAAATATTCTTTTTCAACTTACTTATGACAAATTAAATATCGTCAAAAAAAGGGGAATTTAAAATAATATTACCTAAACCATCAAAATATACTATTATGTAATAAAATTAAGAAGTTGCTAAAAAACTATTTCTGAAGTTATATATGTCTACTATACTAGACTTATCTAAAAAGCAAAGATCCATCACCATAACTCAAAAATCGATAATCATGTTCTAAAGCATATTGGTATACCTTGCGCCAATCCTCTCCAATAAAAGCAGCAATCAATAAAATTAAAGTGCTTTCTGGCTGATGAAAATTAGTGACTAAAGCTTTCACGATTTTAAATTGGTATCCAGGTACAATTAAAATACTCGTTTTAGCATACAAATTTTTTAAGCCATGTTGCTTTAAAAAATCAATGATATGTTGCAATGATTCTTTTGCACTGATTTGATTGTTTGAAGTTTCATATGGTTGCCACTGCTCCACCATTAAATCACTGACTGATAAAGATGGCTGTTTTGAAATTTTTTCACCAATCCAAAATAAACTTTCTAATGTTCTTAAAGATGTTGTGCCAACTGCTGTGATATCTTTATCGATATTCTTACACAAAAATTCAATGGTTTCTAAAGGAACATCAATGTATTCTCCATGCATGTCGTGACCCGTCATCGTTTCAGACTTCACTGGCTTAAAGGTACCAGCGCCCACATGCAAGGTAATGTAATTGACACTAATTTGTTTTGCTTTCAATTTCCCGAAAACCCTATCCGTAAAATGTAAGCCAGCTGTAGGAGCTGCCACAGATCCCTCTTTTTGAGCATAAATAGTTTGGTAGCGTTCTAAATCCAGTTCTTCAGTTGCACGTTTTAAGTATGGAGGAATTGGAATCGCTCCAGCTATTTGCAATACTTCAGCAAACGTTTTATCTGATGGTTCCCAAGTAAACTCTAATATAAAAGCACCTTTCAAGCGCTCTATGATTTCTGCTTGAATTTGTATGTGTGGTGTATTGATAGTTACAAATTGTTCTTTCCATTTAGCAGCACCACCCACTAAACATTTCCATCGGGCACTCGCCTGTTGCAACATATTAGCATACACATCGGCATTATCGGAAATTGGCTCTAAACAAAATATTTCTATATCTCGTTGATTTGAGGTTTGAAAAAATAAACGCGCAGGAATGACCTTTGTATTATTGAAATATAATATCGACTCCGTTGGCAAAAAGGTATCGATATTAATGTACTGCGACTCGTTAATAGTTCCGTTTTGATACACTAACAACTTTGACAAGTCTCTTTCTTCCAAGGGATATCTAGCAATACGATGATCAGGCAAATCATAATGAAAATCCTTAATCGAAATATATCTTTCTGAAGCCATGCAAGTGTAATACGCAGCAATAATATTAAAAGTTTTAATAGTTACCTATTCGCTTTCAAAAAAAATATAAATTTATTTTATCTCAATTATCCATTTAATAAACTACCTTTATTAAGCGTCTGTACTTTCAGGCTATAAAAGCCTTATGGAACATGACTTTGAATCGCTTATTTCTGGTTTTATCAAAGATAATATTGGAATTTCAAAAGATTTTTTGAGTATCGAATTATCGAATCACCTCAAACAAAATTTACAATCGCTTATGAAGCAAAATTTGATGAAAGCTGCTGGTACTGGCAACAGTGAAATCATTTCTCACGACAAAGCCGTTCGCAGCGATTCTATTTACTGGCTCGATAGAGAACATGATAATGAATACGAAAATGAGTTTTTTGATCAGATAGATGACTTTATTAAGTACTTAAACCGAAGTTGTTTTGCTGGCATAAATAGTTACGAATTTCACTATTCCTTATACGAAGCCGGTAGTTTTACAAAAACACATCGATAGCTTTAATAATAATCCAAGTCGTAAATTTTCGATGATTAGTTATTTAAACGCAGATTGGAAGGAAGCCGATGGCGGACAGTTAATGGTATATCAAAATTACAATAATCAAAAAATTGCGCCAGAGCAAGGTACCACCGTTTTCTTTAAGAGCAATGAATTACAACACGAAGTACTCGTTACGCAACAGCAACGCATGAGTATTGCAGGATGGCTGAAAAGAGATAATTAAGTTTTAATTATACACCGTCATCACTAAAAAATATATTACTAGAATAAAGAAAGTACAATATACATAACCTTCATTTAGTTGGGGCGTTTCTGCCAGCTGGCGGCCCAGGCTTTCACTGCAATCTTTTATTTCACTACGCTAAATAAAAGGATTTTCGCTCAATCCCTAACGCAGGGTAAATTAAATATGAAACTTATGCTTCAAGAATACAACAAGCTCGCGTGAGGGGTAGAGGCATTGTTTGAGCTCTTTTATTTGCACTGAAAAGGCAAATAAAAAGCGAGTGCCGAAAACCCGACCCTCAAGGGCACGCCCAAAAACTATTAAAAAATCTTAAGAATGCTTTTTCCAATAGGCTTTGCCATAGCCGCAAAATATTTCTTCATTTACTTTAATGTTCCGCGTAGCAATAATGCACACGTTATTATCTTCGTCTAAGGCAATTTTTGAAGAGTTCTTAAATTTAGATTTAGAATAACCCTCTGCATCATTAGCGTATTTCGCAAAGCAAGCCACTCGCATCGAATCCATCATGGTGCCATTAGGTAAACTGATAAAATATTTATCATTCCCTTTATTGGATCTCAATTTAGCTTGTAGGGTGGTTAACACTTCGCCTTTAAATAATGAAATCACTTCATCCTGATAAATAGCGATTGCTGTAAATAGACCATTACCTGAATTTGGCAATTGAGAGGGTGCAATAAATAAGTAATCAGATTCTGATGCCTCAATACTGTTGGCATGGAAATTTACAATTTTCAAGATTTAATTTTTTAATAAAGTAGTTGAATATTCTATTTTCATTTTGACTTTCATCTTATTTTTAGAGAAAGTCTAATGATACACTAAATATTCTATTTAATCTCTTTATCTTTAATTAAAGTGCCATTAGCTTTGTAAAACAAATAATGTACATTATCGCCTTTAGTTACTTCAATTTTATAAACCACTAACTTATCGGCATCATCTCCTTTAAATATTTCCTCTTGAGCCTTTGCTATTTTCCAATCCTTATATTTAGTTTTCATGATGGCTTTAGCAATAGCTTTGATCGTTTTAGTATCCATGCTTCTATGCACGGCTATTTTCTTACCCTCTAAATTATAAACTACTCTGTAAGGAATTTTATTTTGAGTAAAATCAACTACATAATATTTAGGGTTAACACAATTGTATAAATAAGGATTACAGCCAAACCAATCCGATTCATCTAAAATTTCGGGATAACCATGCCATACTTCCAAGGTTCTTAAAGGATACTCTTTCGTATATTTTTCTAAAATTATGGAGGGAACCAGGCTAGTTTCCACGTAGGTTGTAACAGCCTTAGGGTTTTCAACTGGTGCTTTAACTTCTTGCGCTGAGCCTTTTACAGAAACAGTTGTGAAAACTATGCAAGCTAAAAATTTAATTAAACGAATGGTGTACATGATTTATATATTTAATATTAATTAATGAGGTTTATCCTCTTCATTTTTCTTGTCTAAAGCTTTTTGTTTTTTCTCAGCATCTTTTAATTCATCCTTTTTAATATCTGCTTTCTTTTCTTCTAATTTTCCTTCAGCCTTTCTCTTATCCGCTTCTTTATCTTCTAATTTCTCATTAGCCTTTCTCAAATCATCTGCTTTATCATCTGTTTTGTTTTGTGCTTTGCGTAAATCATCTGCCTTATCATCAGTTTTCATTTGCGATTTTCTTACTTTCTCGCGCTCTTCATTCGAATCGGCTTGTGCATCTTTCACCGCCTTATCTTTTTTCACGACTTTCTTTTCTGCTTTCTCAATTTCGCTAGCTCGCTGATCAACTTTTTTATCATCCTTGCGCTTTTGCTTTTCAGCATCTTCTATATTTTGTATAGCTAATTTAGCGGAATCGCTTAATTGTTGCGCTTGAATAGTTTTCGTTGTAATAATTGTAGTAACAAAAACCGATAACGTAATTTTATAAAAGGTATTCATAGAGTATAATTTAAGTAGTAAAAACATTTTTTCTACAATACAAATTTCTCTTTATTAAGAACACATTACTTACATGTATAAGTAAATCTCTTACACATATCACAGATATTATCTATAAAAAGAAGTGATTTATATAATAATGTCTATCCTCGATGTAAGATCTATTATGATTATATAGCTCATATTTACATGAAACTAAAACCTATACCATGAAAACACTTTTAATTATTGTTTTGAGCATGACAATGTCATCCACAAGAGCGCAAGAAAAAAACATCGTACAAATTGGTCCAAAAGGCGGAATAGTTAAAACGATTCAAAATTACAACATCGAACTGCTAAATTCTGTATCCATTATCTATGTATATATTTACGATAAATCATTAAATGCAGTATCTAACGATGGCGTTTTAAGGGAAATTGTGTTTTGTTATCCATACGATGAATGTTTAAATAAACCTTTAACTACTATGGGCAAAAATGGATTTACAGTAAGTGTAGCAAACCCCCGATTTGATTATTGCGATATCACTTTAATTATAAATGGCATTCCTGTTAAAGCAAAATTTATGAATTCAACTAATATTGCCGAAAAAAATTAATGCTTAATTTTGTGTAATGATTGAAACACAAGAAATAACCAAAACTAAAGTCGAGGTAAAAGAAGAAGTTAAAACTTTGGAAAGCGAAGAGCGACAAACCATTGTGCATTGCAGTTGCGATGGCGATGGCAATGATGCATATCGTATTTGGCCAAGCACGTATTTAGTAGAACATGGTTCGGATAGAAGAGCGAAATTAATTACCGCCTTTAATATTTCGTTTGCCCCACAATGGACATTAAACGATGGCCGTGGCTTTACCTTAATTTTTGAAGGACTCAGTAAAGGCTGCAAAAGCTTTGATTTAATAGAGATGATACCACAAGCAGGTGGATTTGAAGTATTTAATATTCCGAGAAATACGATGGATGTGTATCAGGTGAAATTTTAAATTTTCTATTTCGCTTTTCAATTCTTAACTAAGTAGATTAAATTTAATCGCAGAAAAATCTATCCATTATCGGTAACCAACAATGCAATGGCGTTATTCTTTTCTGGAAGATGATTAGAAGATAAAACGGTAAAAAGCGTCACAAAAAATAAAATTACCGTTAAGCTAATAAATACGATGGTTGAACTACAGGTTTTCATAAGTACTTTTATTAAAGGGTTAATAAAAAACATTCTATTTCAAAACTACAATTTATACACCTCAATTATATGCCATTTGCATAAGAGGTAGTGCACACTTTGTAACTGGTTTACAAATTACTATAACTGGTTTCTTGGTTATATAATGTCATTATTGAATTTAAGATACACACGCTCTTTTCTGCAGCCGAAAAAGAGAGTCTGAATGATATTAGCTGTTACCAAATAGTGTTAATATATATTAACAGTGTCATTATGTACCACATTTTGTCCTATTTTTAAATTTCACTACTTATGCGGCTTACTAAACAATTTATTCTACTATTTTGCTTTTTGGATGCTTTATCGCGACATTCATACGCTCAGTGTGCCATACAAGGCAAACTAGTTGACACGTTACGAGCTCCTATTGCATTTAACCCTGTAGGCTTACTAAACTTTAAAGATAGCAGTATTATTAAAGGTGTGATGACTGACATCAATGGAAACTATTGCTTTGAAGGTCTTAAAAAAGGCAGCTATCGATTGCAAATTTCTGCAATTGGATTTAATACTTTTTATTCCGACAAAATAGAATATGATAGTGCTACTGCTCAAATAATACCTGATATTAATTTACGCAGTAATGGCATTAATTTAAACGAAGTATCCATTGCTGCACAAAAGAAAACGGTTGAATATAAAAACGGCAATGTCATTGTAAATATCGAAGGAACAGCTTTAGCTATGGGCAACACGGCGTACGAATTACTATCGCGATTACCGGGCGTAACCGTATCAGACGGAAACATTTCTATACAAGGAAGATCAGGCGTTAAAATATTAATTGACGGTAAACTGCAACAAGCGTCAGGACAACAGTTAATGAATATTTTAAAAAGCATGAACGCCTCTCAAATAGAAAAAATGGAAGTTCTAAAAAAACCACCTGTTAAATATGATGCTGCTGGTACAGGTGGAATGATTAATATTAAAACTAACAAATTAAAAATAGTAGGCTTTAGCGGTAGTGTTTTCGGCAACTATTCACAAGGCTTTTATGGCAACCCTTCTGGTGGATTTACCTTGAACTACAAAGGTCGTAAAATAAACTTCTTTTCAGGGTTTACAGCAGCTCAAGAATGGAGAAGAATAAATGAAGATTTTAATAATGATTTTGATTACAATTCTATAACCACAAGTGTTCAAACAAAAAACACGATTAAAGAACATCATCATTCGGAAACTTACAATCTTGGAGCGGACTGGTTCATCAATAAATCAAATTCTATTGGAATAAAAATGAATGGTGCTTTTGGGATGGGAAACGTTGATAATTTATCAACGACAAAATTTAGTGATGTAAATGCAGGTTATCAATCGATGGAACTTAATTCCCAAAAACCAAATCCGTGGATTTATCCTGAATTTAATATAAATGCCGAACATTTATTTGATACCACAGGAACTGCACTTCGCTTTTCAGCAAATTATAATCCGTATTGGGATATTTATGCCGCTAACTTTGATAATCACTATTTTGATGCTAATAACAATAATGCGTCTATTCCTTCCATTTTTAAAACCTCTAATACATTAACTTTTACCAATTCGGATGCTCTTTTAGATTTTGAAAAAGAATTTAAAAAAGAATTTAAACTCGAAACCGGCATTAAACATACTTATCAGGAAATGATAAGCGATTATTATTTGAAAAATCAAAACTACACTACAGGAGATTATATCATTGATACAACTTACAGTAATGTGTTAAACTATCAACAAAACATTAGTGCTATTTATTTAAACCTAACAAAACAATATAAAAAATTCTCTTTTCAGGCTGGTGCACGAGGCGAAAACACGGTGATTAATACGGTTAGTCAAAGTAATGGTTTAGGATTTAATAGACAGTACTTTAATGTGTTTCCGCTGGCAAGCATCGATTTTAAAAAATCTGACAATCACACATTTTCTCTTTCCTATAACAAACGTGTTAATCGCCCAGATTATAATATGTTTAATCCTTTTCCAACTTTTATAAATTCGTTAAGTGTTCATAAAGGGAATCCATTTTTAAAACCAGAGTATAGTAATGATTTTGGGTTTAACTACTCCTATAAAACATGGATGTATCAAAGTGTTAATTATACCCGCCTTGTGAACGCATTTATGGGGTATAATAGTCAAAACGACTCTACAAAATCTTCTACAAACTCTGCCGCCAATTTAAAATGGGCCGACATCTATAGCTACAATTTATTTATACAAAAAGATATATTTAAATGGTGGTCAGTAAATCTAAATGCATCAGTATTCCATGTAGATGGCAAAGGCATTATCAATAATCAACCTTATCGCTTTACGTACATTGCGTTTAATCCAAATTTATATAGTAGATTGTCGCTAAAAAAAGGATATTCAATAGAAGTTAACGCTTTTTATTTAACTCCTTTTTTAGAAGGTATTTATAACACCAAGTCAAGATCAAGTGTTAGCATGACTTTTAAGAAAACATTTTTTGAAGAAAAATTATCTGTTGCTCTAGCCTTTAACGATATTTTTTGGGGAGAAGTGAGGCGTACAACTATTGAATATCAAAATATAAAAATGACAGGGCTACAAACCTTTGATACTCGGCGCATTAACATAAGCATCAATTACAATTTTGGAAAACTAAAAGTAGAGCAACGCCAAATAAAAGATATCGAACCAGAAGGAAAATCAGGGAAGTAATAAACAGTTTTATATCTTGGCATTAGGCAATTCTTCATATTTCAAAATATGTTCATCATCTAAAAGATAATTTTTTAATGAATCTATCAACGATTCTGACGATGCATACAACTCTCTACTAGCATTAAACAAGGTGGAGATATCAATTTCTTTCACAATCGTTTTACCAGCCTCTTGGTACGTATTTTTAATACGCTGTTCATACTCTAGCTTAATAGATTCCATTAACTTTTTTAAATCCTGCGACACTTTTGATTGATCTGTTTCTAATAAAAGCTGATTAGCTTGATCATAAAACGCAATTAACTGTTCTCTAATTAATTTATAGATATCAAATTTAACTTGATTCACCGAATTACTAAATTCCTTTCGATCTTCTATGATATCTTTCATGCCTTTAGCCGAATACATAGCACTTCTAGCAGAAGCCATTAATTGATTTAAGCGTTTTAAATCCTCTCTATTGGTACTTTCTTCAATGATTTTAGAATACACTAACAAAATTTCTCCTTCCGCTTGTTTTATAATATTGTATTTTTCAACATAGGTTACGACATAAAAAAACCAGGATCTTTTAAATAACTTTTATAAATACTATCTGCAGGTTCTTCATGCTTAATTTGAAACACATCTTTATTTAATTGAATCACACGGTAAATAAACAAACCAACTTCTTTTTCCATCAATTCAATAGAATTACTAAGCATATCTGAATTTAGATTCTGAATAAAATAAGTAGCACTTTGTTTATCACTCACAAATTGTTTCTCTAAAAAACGAGAAAACCCATCAAGGAAAAAATAAAACAAAACCACACCCACAATATTAATGAGTGTTTGAAACGCCACTAATATAAAAATAGGATCATGTAGACCTAATACATTATTTAATAACGAAATAATAGGAACTAAAAAAACAAATCCAAACAACGAGGTAATAATGTTAAATAAGATATTGCCAAAGGCCACTCGCTTTTTTGCGGCTATGCCGCCAATAGAACCAATCACTATTTTAATGGTGGTTCCAAGTTCGGCGCCCAACACAACGGCAACGGCAGTTTCAATGGGTAATATATGCGCATAGAGTGCACTCAATACAATGACGACTGTAGCAGCACTTGTTTGTATTAAGGCTGTTAAAACAAATCCAATTAAAACAAAAACAATTCGTGGATAATTTAAATACGGTGCAAAGTCAAATGCTTTAATCATGGCATCCATACTTTCTTTCATAAAATCAAGGCCTAAAAACAATAAACCAAAACCCATGCAAAATTTAGCAATTTGGTAAAGTGTTTTTTTGTTTCTAAAAATAATTAAACCTAATCCTGCGATGCCAATAATAGGAAAGGTAATACTTCCTATATCAATTTTAAAACCTAATAAGGCAACCAACCAGCTATTAAAGGTGCCGCCAATATTGGCGCCAAGGGCTACACTTAACGCATTGCGCATGGATAACATTCCTGCTCCCACAAACGACAATACCATCAAATTAACAATGGAACTACTTTGCAAAACGGCGGTAACGAAGGTGCCGCTTAATATGGCACTTAATTTTTTTTTGGTATGTTTTTGTAGGAATAATTTAAACGATCGGCCTTCCAACTGCTTCATCGTATCTTCTAAATGAAACATGCCATATAAGAACATTCCTAATCCTGCCAACAATTTCCAAAAATCAATACTTGTCATTTAACTATTCTTCGGTTTGCGTGAGTGCTTCAATCGATTTTTTAATTTGGTTGATATCCGATTCCATTTTACTTTTAAAGGATTTCCAGCTGGCTTTACGCTCAGCTCTGTAACTCGCCAAATTTTTCTCTATAAAGGTAATTTCTTTTAGTAATAGAGCCTCTTTCTTTTTAATTAAAATAAAACTAGGTGCTATTTTTAGGACTGTTTTTTTTGCTGCTACTTTAATTGCCATCATGTTAGTTTAAATAGTGAACCCTCAAAATTGCATAAGATACCGCAATAACATTTACATAATTGACGGTGAAATTTGCATAATTCATAGATTCCATAAAACAAAAAAACGTGAATCATGTAAGTATCTTCATAAACTATGTAACATCATTTTTCTTAAAATCCTCAACTTTATACTGTAACACTATCGTTACATCAAATACTTAATTACATGTCAGTTTTTGTAAATCCGCTTAAAAGCAATAAAGCAAAATTTAAAGAAGAAATCGAACTCCAAATTTATAATCATAAAAAAGTGGCTCTATATTTAGAAGCAGCTTCACAAAGCCACAGAGGAGCGGCGAAACATTATGAAGACGGGAATTATGAACTAGCCAATTTAAGCAACCTTGAAGCCAATAACCAAATAGAGTTAGCGATGGAAAGAAAAAAAAGATTAGTGAAAAGTAGTTTGTAGTTTTTCAACTTTACTTCCCGATACAAAACTTAGAAAAAATATTACCTAACAAATCATCATTGGTTACTTGCCCAGTAATTTCACCTAAAGCTTCTAAAGCATAACGAATATCTAGCGCTAAAAAGTCGCTTTGTATGTTTGTACTTAAGCCTTCGTTTACTTTTATTAATGCCGCTTGCGCATTATTTAACGAACTCACGTGGCGCGAGTTTGTGACGATGGTATCGGTTGTGTTAACGGTTCGTGTGTCAAACAAACTAACCAATGTGTCTTTCAGTTGTTTGATGTTACTTTGTTCTTTAGCTGAGATAAATAAAATGTTTGGTACATCCGCAAACTCTTTTTTCAAATCCTCTAATACTTCAAAGTCAATTTTATTTCCAACCACTAATAATTGTGATGTTCCAATATGATCTTTCACCACATTCATTTCTAACTCTAAGTCTCCCCTACTCAACTCATGCGTATCAAATAAATAAATCACAATGGCTGATTTTTTAATCACTTCAAAGGCTTTGTTCACGCCTATTTGCTCAATAATATCGGTGGTGGTTCTGATACCTGCCGTGTCAATAAATCTAAATAATACACCATCAATAATTAATTCTTCTTCAATGGTATCTCTGGTAGTACCAGCAATTTCACTCACAATAGCTCTATCATCTTCTAACAATACATTTAGTAAAGTAGATTTGCCTGCATTAGGTTTACCAACAATAGCTACTGGAATTCCGTTTTTAATGACGTTACCTACTTCAAAACTTGAAATCAGTTTTTCGATAATCGATAAAATAGTATTGATTAATTTTTTTAAATCGGTTCTATCTGCAAACTCTACATCCTCTTCACTAAAATCTAATTCTAGTTCTATTAAAGAAGCAAAGTTTAATAAATTCTCTCTCAATACGGCAATTTTACTACTAAAACCACCACGCATGTGTTGCATGGCTACTTGGTGCGAGGTTGCCGAATTACTAGCAATTAAATCCGCCACAGCTTCTGCCTGACTTAAATCTAACTTGCCGTTTAAAAAAGCACGCAAAGTATATTCACCTGCCTGTGCAGGGCGCACGCCATGTTTAAATAATACTTGTAAAATTTGTTGTTGTATAAACATCGACCCATGACAAGAAATTTCTACGATCTCTTCTCCAGTATACGTTTTAGGTGCTTTAAAAATAGTTACTAATACTTCATCAATAATCACATCATTTTCTACAATCAGTCCAAAATGAGCTGTATGACTCGCTTTGTTAGCCAAGGCTTTATGTTTTAGAGACTTTGTATAAAATACTTTTTCTACAATCGCAATTGCTTTTTCGCCACTTAAGCGAATCACAGCAATAGCTCCTGGTCCGTGCGGGGTTGCTAATGCAGCAATCGTATCATTATTTAAGGTATAGTTTGCCATTTTAACAAATTTATTAATAATTGCGGCTTCTGCAAATTCCTGTTCATAAGATTATGAATTTGGGTAAGGGCGTGTCCCGAGGGGCCGGGCTTTTCGTTTCAATCTTTTGCAAGAGACAGGCAAAAGGATTTTCACTACAATCCCTCACGTAGGCTTATAGTACTATTGAAGTACAAACTTCGATTTGAAATTGGAACCGCGCAAGGGATGCAAGCGAAAAGCCTCTGCACGAAGCGCTAGCGAAGTAAAGAGCTTGTAGCGACAGCCCGGCCAAAGGCGCGCCCAAACAATTAAACTATTCATTACGCATTTTTTACATTTATTGTGAACTTAAATATTAAGCATACTATTTTTTATTTATTTTCGTTACTAATTAAATTCCCTCATTTTTTCATCACCTTAATAACATTTTATGATGTTTATTTCTTCAAGTGGCTATCTTACAGAAATTGCAGCAAGTATCCAGCATGGCGATTACAGCTTGGCCTCGCGCCGTATACTAGACTATTTGTATGATACTAATTTAAATAGTCATGAGCAGCTCAAGGCACTCAGCTTCGATATACGTAAAAATTATCTGCAGCAATCTCAAAGCGATGTCATCGATCAACAATCGTTAAAACAGCAATGCGAAGATTGGCTAGCTTTATCGTCGCAAATACCAATTCAAGAAAAAGAAGAAAGTGTAGGATGGGGAGTTTACCAAGCCGAAGATTTAAGTAAGGAATACGTTTCACGTTCTCGTAACTTTAAATTGGAGCCAATGTCTTTGGAAATAAAATTAGGTGAACTTACTGCTGTAGTTGGCGAGAACGGAAATGGTAAAACCACCCTTTTGCGTTTGGTTGCTGGAGAACTAGCAAAAACATCGGGCAAGGTGTCTTATTTTGATCAACCTGATTTAGAGTGGTATGACATTAAAGGAAAAATTGCATATATACCGCAGCGTCCTAACCGTTGGTATGGTACACTGATAGATAACCTGCATTTCTTTTGCAGTATTAATGATATTAAAGGTGATGAAAACGAAGACCATGTGAATTATATTTTACATCGTTTAGGTTTATTTCAATTTCGTCATTTAAAATGGACAGAAATTTCGAGCGGGTACCGCTTGCGATTTGAACTTGCCAAAGCTTTAATGATGCGTCCTAAATTATTGGTATTAGATGAACCGTTAGCCAATCTAGATATTAACGCACAGCAATTATTATTACAAGACTTAAAATATTTATCGCAGTCGGCAAAAAACCCCATGGGAGTGATATTGAGTTCACAACAATTACATGAGCTTGAACGCAATTGTAAAAATATCATTTTCATTAAGCAAGGCAAAACATTATATAGCGGTGCGCAGGAAACCTTTGCTGCCAATAGAGCGATGAACGCTTTTGAAATTGGCGGAAATTTTACCATAACAGATCTGGAAAACAGGTTAAGTGCTTTAGAAGGTATTAAAATCATAGACTCTGGTACCGTGTTTATCATCAACACGCCTTTATCTGTTGATTCGAATCAGTTACTACGAATTATTTCGCAACAACAAATTCCTATCAATTACTTCAGGGATATTTCCAAATCAACGCGCCAGTTATTTCAAAAAGACATTTAAAATCAATACCTATGCTACAATTCTTAGCTCCAAAATTCTTGAATGATTTCGATAAGAAATTATTATTAAACTATCCTTTCTGGTACATTGCTAAAATCCATTACATCTTTTATTTCACCCTTTTGATGTGGCTACTGAGTTATGGCATTGGGTGTATATTACCAATTCAATATATGAGCTACAATCCTATGAAGGTAGTAGATACATGGATATTTATGTTTGGGGTATTAGCCGCTATTTTGTTTTGTGTGTGGGTGTATTACTTAACTATTTATAATAACGAAAACCGTTTTGGAAAATACAGTGCTTGGGACGATGTGAAATTGTTAGGCATATTAATGGTAGGTATTATGTTACTGATATCTTTTTCGTACCCTATGCAGATACGTGTAAAAACAAGGTTAGCTAATGTGTTTACGGATGCTGAACTCGCACAGCAATACAATGCGCTTAACCTAGGGCATAAATATCGAACAAGTAATGAGGATGATTTCCAGTATTGCGGATATGATGTGCATGACAACATAGTATATAATCAACTCAAAAAAGATAAAGATTTTGTAGATGGTTATGTTCGACATGATTTAAGTAAGTATAAGCGATTTACACAATACAGTAGCGCTTATTTTAGCAGATATGACAGATCCTTGTTGTTTTCAAGAACCGACTTTTTTAAAGAAAGCAATGAGTATCAGAAAACTTTATTGAATGATAGGGAAATAGAACATACATACAGTTTACACAAAACCGATAAGGATAAATTAGACGCCCTTGTACAACATTTTAATGTGATTAAAAAATATAATCCCATTGATTACGCAGAACGGTATAGTCCTCAGGATTATTTAGATAATTATAATCATTACGAAAAAACATGTGTCCATGTTTTCCCAAGAGCTTTTAATCTTGATGAAGCCGATTTAATTGCCGAAACAGACTATTTACCTTCAGGCGTTGATGATGTGGATCATTACATGAGTAACATTTATAAAGCTAAATTTTCTCTACCACCTATTTTAGATGATTTTTATTTGTTGTTTTGTTTTTACTTTTCATTTTTCATTTCCTTATTTGTCATTCTCTTTCGTAACAACAAATGGCAGCACTATTTAGTGTCTGTAGTCACATTTATTTTATTAGCTATTATTTTGGGCATTGTTTCGTTAGCGTCGGGTTATCCATATAATCAATATGTGTATCCGTCACTGGCTTTGTTAGCTTGGTTAGTTGCGGCCGTTATAAGCATCAGATATTATTTCAATAAAGACAGATATAGTATTGTAGGTTCGGTAGCTACGAATTTATTCTATATATGCCTACCAGTTATGCCCTTTTTGGTGTGTATGTATTGTCACGAAGCCTTTGGTTGGCTTAAATGCACTTTTGACTATTCACTCACCGATGAATATCAAATAGCTTATAACCGACTTTTATGTGATTGGTATAACCGAAAATTTCTAGAGGTAGTTTGGTATTCACAAATTATTGGCATCGCGGTATTTATATTGATAGTGATGCCGTTATACAAGTTGTTTTTCGCCAAACAAAAGGCTTTGCCTAAAGAAAAATAGACTCTAGGCGGATTTTGAGTTAGAGTAATTGGACGCGTTCGGCGGGAACCGAATTAGGCTGTCACTACAATCTTTTATTCACTTTGTTCATAAAAGGATTTTCGTTTGCATCCCTTGCGCGAATAAAAGATTCAAAATTCGGAGTTTACTCTTCGAACTTGACAAAAGCGCGCGTGAGGGATGCCAGCGTAAATCCTTTTTGCTGCTTCTTTGCAAAAAGATTGAAGCGGGTCAGCCCGACGGTGCCTGTTCTTTATTCTTTCGCTGAAGCTTCAGCATAGGCGCAGCGCCGGCACGCCCTAATTACCCAAAACCCAAATAAAATACAGCTTGGGTTAATAAAAGTGGAAATAGTTGCAGAAAATAAAGATTTATGTTTAAATTAGCGCATCAATTAAAAACACAAACAACTAGTATCTAAATAATAAATTAAAATAATATGGGCGTTTTAGTCGGAAAAAATTCAAAAGTTATAGTTCAAGGTTTTACAGGTGGAGAGGGAACTTTTCACGCTACACAAATGATTGAATATGGTACAAACGTAGTAGGTGGAGTAACTCCAGGAAAAGGTGGTACTAAACACTTAGACAGACCTGTATTTAATACAGTTAAAGAAGCTGTTGATACAGCAGGTGCTGATGTATCGATCATTTTTGTACCAGCTGCTTTTGCTGCTGATGCGATTATGGAATCTGCTGATGCAGGAATTAAAGTTATTATTTGTATTACAGAAGGCATTCCTGTGAAAGACATGATTGCTACTAAAGAATATTTAAAAGGAAAAGCTTGCCGTTTAATCGGGCCTAACTGCCCAGGTGTTATTACAGCTGGTGAAGCAAAAGTTGGCATTATGCCAGGATTTGTATTCAAAAAAGGACGTATCGGTATCGTTTCTAAATCAGGAACTTTAACTTACGAAGCTGCTGACCAAGTGGCAAAAGCTGGTTTGGGAGTTAGTACTGCTATTGGTATTGGTGGAGATCCAATTATTGGAACACCAACTCGCGATGCGGTTGAATTATTAATGAATGATCCTGAAACTGACGCTATCGTTATGATCGGTGAAATTGGTGGAAGCTACGAAGCAGATGCTGCTCGTTGGATTAAAGCTAATGGAAACAAAAAACCAGTTGTTGGTTTCATCGCAGGACAAACAGCTCCAAAAGGCCGTACAATGGGTCACGCAGGTGCTATTGTTGGTGGACATGATGACACAGCACAAGCTAAAATGGAAATTATGCGCGAGTGTGGCATCCACGTGGTTGATAGCCCTGCTGCTATTGGAATTACCATGGCAGCTGTTTTAAAAGGAGTGAACGCTTAATTAAAAGCAAAAATATAAAATTTAAAAAGACCGATTAATTCGGTCTTTTTTATGACCATTATTTTCCTCATCTCAGACATTTTGTTTCATTATTAATTAAAAAGAATAAACTAAATCGAATTATGTTTAATCTTTTTATAAATAAATTAAACAAAATAGAATAAAGTGTGTTTTTACATCATAACCTTAATTTAAAAACACATGAAAAAACACTTATTTATGATTGGAAGCGTCATTGCTCTAGGTGCAATTACAAATTCCTTAAAAGCTCAAACAGCGTCTCTGCAAGTTATTCACAACTGCGCCGATGCGGCTGCAACTTCGGTTGACATCTATGCTGGAACAACATTATTAATTGATGACTTACAATTTCGTTCTGCATCACAAACATTTACAAACATTCCTGCAGGCGTGCCTATTGTTGTAGGTGTGGCTCCAGGTACATCAACTTCATCTGCTCAATCCATTGCAACGTTTACTGTAAACTTTGCCAACGGATCAAGTAATATTGTTGTGGCAGACGGTATTGTAAGTGCTAATGGTTATAATCCAGGAAACACAACAGCTGGTTTTACATTAAACACTTATAGTACAGCAATTAGCGCTGCTCCAAATGGAACAACAACAAGTGTATTAGTTCACCACGGAAGTACTGATGCACCAACAGTTGATATTGTAGCTCCATTCACGGGTACAAATCCTTTTTTACCAAATGTATTAGTAAATAACGCAAGTTATGGTGCATTTGCTGGATACTTAAATTTACCAACAACAGATTACAAAATCCAAATTCGTGATGAGTTTTCAGAAAATGTAGTGGCTGAATATAGTGCACCTTTACAAACATTAAGTTTAGGTGGCGCTGCTTTAACAGTAGTAGCAAGTGGTTTTTTAAACCCTGCAAATAATAGTAACGGTCCAGCTTTTGGATTATATGTCGCTACACCAACTGGTGGTCCTTTATTAGCTTTACCTAGCTCTACTATTTCTTCAACGCGTTTGCAAGCAATTCACAACTGTGCTGATTTAGCAGCTACTCAAGTGGATGTGTATGTTCAATCAGCAACTTCAGGACCTAGCGCCATTAAATTAATTGATAATTTTGCTTTCAGAACAGCATCTTCATTTATTGATGTTCCTGCTGGAGAAACAATCTCTTTGTCTATTGCTGCTCCTACAAGCACAAGTGCAGTTGGTGCATTAGCTACATTCACTTACAATTTATCAGCATCAAATAAGTATCAATTAATTGCTTCTGGTTTAGTAAGTGGATCAGGATATACTCCAAATAATACAGCTGCTCCTTTTAACCTTGCAGCATATGCAATGGCAAAAGAGCGTTCGTCTTCAGCTTCTATTACAGATGTTTTAGTTTATCATGGTGCTACAGATGCTCCAACAGTGGATGTGGTAGTTCCTTTTTCTGGTACAAATCCTTTTATTCCAAATGCTATCGTAAACAATGCGAGTTATGGTGCTTTTGCTGGTTACTTAAATTTAGCAACTGCTAATTATAAGCTTCAAGTTCGTGACGAATTTTCTGAAAACGTAGTAGCAGAATATTCAGCTCCATTGCAAACATTAAATTTAGGTGGTGCTGCCTTAACAGTAGTAGCAAGTGGTTTCTTAAATCCAACTGTAAACAGCAACGGTCCAGCTTTTGGATTATACGTTGCATTGCCTGCAGGTGGAGCTTTAATTCCATTACCAACTTCAACAATTTCTTCTACTCGTTTACAAGCAATTCACAATAGTGCTGATTTAGCAGCTACTCAAGTGGATGTGTATGTTCAATCACCAACTTCAGGACCTAGCGCTATCAAATTAATTGACAATTTTGCTTTCAGAACAGCATCTTCATTTATTGATGTGCCTGTTGGAGAAACGGTTTCTTTATCAATCGCTCTTCCTACAAGTACAAGTGCAGTTGGTGCATTAGCTACATTCACTTACAATTTATCTGCTTCAAACAAATATCAATTAATTGCTTCTGGTTTAGTTAGTGGTTCTGGCTATACTCCAAATAACACGATTGTTCCTTTTAATTTAGTGGCAAATGCTAGTGTTAGAGAGCGTGCTTTAGTTTCTACAAATACAGATGTATTAGTTTTTCACGGATCAACAGATGCTCCGATTGTTGATGTTCAAGCGCAAGGTGCAGGAACGGTTGTAAATAATATTGCTTATGGCACTTATGATGCAGCTGGTTACTTACAACTACCTTCAAATACAGCAGCAGGTAACTACACATTACACATCACTGATGCTGCAGGAACTTCAACAGTTGTTAGTTACTTAGCACCATTAAATACCTTAGGATTATCTGGAAACGCCATTACTGTTTTAGCAAGTGGTTTTTTAAATCCAACAACTAATAGTAATGGTCCGGCATTTGGTTTATGGGTTGCTTTAGCTTCAGGTGGTAATTTAATTCCTCTTCCATTATATACAACAGCTACTTCAATTGAAGAAAATAATAATTTATCAAGTTTAATAAATGTTTACCCTAATCCATTTAATGATGAGATTAAAATTAGTAATGAAACAAATGCTAGTCTTGATATTACTATTTTAGATGTAATGGGTAAAGTTATTTCTACTGAACAATCAAATTCTGATATGATCAATTTAAAAACAGCTGAGTTACCTCAAGGTATCTACGTTATCAATGTAAAAAGTGATAAATTATCTGCTTCATATAAAGTAGTGAAATAATAAATCATTTTAATCCTTTAAAGGGCTATCGAAATGATAGCCCTTTTTTTATGGTGTTTTTTTTATAAAAATTGAAGGTGCAATTAATCGCAGACAGGAAGACACTGCACAAGCTAAAATGGAAAATGTGCGCAAGTAGCGCATTCATAATTTTGAAAGGAGTGAACGCTTAATTAAAAGCAAAAATATAAAATTTAAAAAGACCGATTAATTCGGTCTTTTTTGTTTAAATTTATTATGCATGAAAAAAATATCTATTCTCTTATTTATTTCCTTAAACTTCACACTTTTTTCTCAAAATTTCCAATGGGCAAAAGGAATTGGAGGCACAACATCAGACCTTTGTAAATCAATGAAAACCGATTCGCAAGGAAACATATATATCACTGGTGATTTCAAGGGAACAGTCGATTTTGATCCGGGTCCGAATACTCATCTCTTGATATCGGCTGGAATTTATGATGTTTTTGTTTTAAAACTGGACCCTGCTGGTAATTTTTTATGGGCTAAAAGCATGGGCGGCCCTAATACTGATCAAGGGCTGTCGGTTGACATTGATTCGTATTGAAATGTATACTCAACTGGAACCTTGCAAGGTTCAGGAGATTTTGATCCAGGACCAACCACCTATACACTTTCTGCCAATGCACAGTATGCTTATAGTGCTTATATATCAAAACTCGATTCAAATGGTAATTTTGTATGGGCAAAAAATTTTATTACTGGTGAAACAAAGGGAGAGTCAATAACCGTTGATTCATTAGGAAATGTATACTCTGTTGGCAAAATTTTCAGCACTAGTGATTTTGATCCGGGTCCATCTACCTATACATTATTCGGATCCAGTGGCAGTTTATACATTTCTAAACTTACTAATTCAGGAAACTTCGTTTGGGCCAAAGCTACAGCAGCTAATAATTTTAATCAAACTTTTTCTTTAACACTTGACCTTTTTAATGCCTTGTATATAAATGGCAGTTACAATGGTACTGTTGATTTTGATCCAGGAACCGGAATTGATTCGTATACATCTGTTGGAGTTCAGGATGGTTTTATAACAAAACTTGATACTGCAGGAAATTATAAATGGACAAAGACTCTAAAAAGTTCTAATACATGTTATGGTGCTTCTATTACAACGGATGCAAATGGTAACTTATATTCAGCTGGCTATTATTATCCCGATGCTGATTTTGATCCAGGAGTAGCTACCTATTCTTTAACAGCAACAGGCTTTGGTGAAATGTTCATTCTAAAACTAGATTCTATAGGATCCTTTTTATGGGCAAAAACTACACAAGGAGGTTTTTCTTCTTTTAATACCTCCCATGTTTTTGCGTATTCATTAGCTCTTGATTCTCAAAACAGTGTATATATAACAGGCCCTTTTAGCGGACGTGTAGACTTTAACACAGACGCTGGGTCTGATTCTTTGGATTCGTATACAGGTAACAGTGCGTATATTTTAAAATTAAACACGAACGGGAATTTTCAATGGGCTCAAACTTTGGGTTCTCATAATACAAATGCTATTGCTATAGACAATAATGATAACATGATAGTTGCTGGTGAATTTGTAAGTAGCGGTGATTTTGATCCAACAGCTGGAACCTACATGCTCACAAGCAACGGAGGTGATGATGTTTTCATATCTAAAACAGGTTCTTCAGTTATTAATGTCAGAGAGTTTACAAAAAATACATTACTACATATTTATCCTAATCCAAGTCATAGTAATTTCACAATGGTTTCGAAAGAAAAAATGAGTTTGACTATTATTGATAATATAGGACAAATTGTACAATTTATTGATTGAAATGAAGCCAATGGCTTTCAACGAACGATTCAAATTAACACTTCTGGCATATACTATTTAAATGGTGTTACAGAACAATCGTCTGTAAAACAGAAAATTATTGTGACTCATTAACATCTATTAAAAGAGGTGAATGCCTTATTTTAAATAGGTTTTATAAAATTTATCTTCTATTTTTGAAGTATCAATTCCCCGATTGATATCAGATATGCGATATAAAATTTACATCATTCTTTGCCTTTGTTTTTCTTTGCAATTACAAACACTGGCGCAATCGGTTAAGGATTCGTGCATTCGAATTTTAATGGTGGGGATTCATTTTAGTGGACAACTACCAAAATATGATTTAGAAAAACGCTTTGGACCTAATTTAAGTGCAGGTGGTAGTTTTACATGGAAAACAAAACACAACTTGTTATTTAGTGTTGAAGGGAGTTACTTTTTGGAACTAACGTGAGAGAAGATGTGGTAGTTTCTATCAGAAATGAAGATGGTAAAATAACAGACAATGAGGGTTATCCTGCCGATTTAAGACAAACTGAACGCGGTTGGAACATTTACGGCAACGTTGGTTACGTAATTTCTAAACTTGGGCATAATCCTAATTCAGGCGTATTTTTTACAGTTGGTGGAGGTTGGATGCAACACAAAGTAAATTTATATGATGCCAACAAAAAAGTAGCCGCCGTTTATGGTGATTTAAAAAAAGGCTATGACCGTTTAACGGGTGGTTTTGGATTAACACAATTTGTAGGTTATAAATACATTAGTAATAACCGCATTGCCAATTGTTATTTTGGTTTTGAATTTTATGAAGGCTTTACGAAAAGCTTGCGAGGTTATAATTATGATACAGGTTTAGAAGACACTCAAAAACGTTTTGATATGTTGATTGGCTTTAGATTTGGATGGATCCTTCCGCTTTATAAGCGTACCAAGGATTTTTATTACAATTAGTTTTAATTAACTTATTTGTCTTTGGGCGTTTCCGCCGGCTGGCGGATCGGCCTGACCCGCTTCAATCTTTTACTTCACTTCGTTACGTAAAAGGATTTACGCTTGCATCCCTTACGCGGTACTAATTCAAATTTTCATTTTTCATACATGCGCGAGGGATGCAAACGAAAATCCTTTTTTGTTTCACAAAAAAGATTGCAGTGACAGCCCAGTGCGGCCACCGCCGCACGCGCCTAAATATCTATTATCCTATTCTTATAAAAAAATACACCATAAAACAAAAAACCACCGGCGTTTGACCGATGGTTTTAATACAATGTGTTTTAACTATTAGTATTGAGAAAACCCTTGTCTATCAGTAACCTTATGTTCGATTAATAAACCCACACAAGCTGCTTCCATTGGTTTATGCTTGTCTTGAGAAGTTGCTCCGTTAGGAACAGATACTTCAATAATTAACTGACGACTAGCTGTACTTTGGAACTCAAATAATGGTTCGTTTTGAGCTGTAGAATTATCGTATAATAATTCGCTCGTACGTGCATCAAAAATTTTATAATTTAATTTGTCACCGATAGCAGTTTCGCAACATACATTAATGCGGTAATCCATTCCTTTATAAATCACACAACGAATTTTAGATGTTGAACCTTGATTAAATAATCCACTTTTTGATTGTGCATTATATAACCATCCGCCGTTACCGCCTCTTTTAGTTTCTACTGTACAAAATTTACGGTGAAATTGACCGCATACACTAGCTTGTGAAAATAACATCACAGAGCTTAATATGAATAATGATAAAAATATTTTTTTCATAACCTTAATTATTTAGTTAATGTATAAGAGTTTCTGATTGCTTTGATTTTCTCTACAATCGCTTTGTATTGATCAGCAGTAATAGCAAGTTCTTTTCCTCCTCCTAAAACATTTTTTGATTTATCAGTTGCAGCAGCAGCATCCTTTTCTCCAATTTTATTAAACTCACCTTGTAATTCAGTAAATTGAGCTAATACACCTGCAACGCTTGCATCACTTTGGTATTTTTTCAAGAATTCAATTAAGTTATCCAAAGTGTATTTTTGATCAGCTAAACGCTCAACAACCGGACTTTTAGCATCATACTTTGCTAAACTAGTAGCGATATATAAACTTTCAATCCATCCACCTGCAACAACTAAAGATAAAGTTGGTCCTTGCTTGCTAGCTTCTAAAGCTTCGAAAGATGTAAAGTACACATCATCTGTAATTACTGATAATGAATCGGGATTTCCTAAATTACCTTCTAAACGTTTTAATACAGATGGTTGAATAGCTGATGACACACCAATTTGATCACCTAACTGTTTTACTGTTTTAAAATATTTTAAAGCTTCCGAACCAATTTCAAAAATACTGCAGTAGCTTAAATCACAGCTATAAATACCAAAGTTTAATGCTTTAGATTTATTATCAGTATAATTCTTTTGATTATCAGGACTATTTAAAAAAGAGACATTTTTATTATTTGATCCTCCAACCATTTTAATAAAAGTCAACATCTCGCCTGGAGAAGGAACTTGAAAAAATGTTTCAGTAACTTGTTCGGTTTGAGTTTCAGTTTTTACAGTATCAACTGTAGTCATATCATCTTCACCTTCCGTTTTACCGCCACCACATGAAGCAAGAACTAAAGTAACTGCTATGGGAGCGATTAAAAAATGTTTACGTTTCATTATCATAATTTATTGTTTCTAATTTTAATTGGCGATTAATTTTGCTACTAAATCTGCAGCTTCTTGTAACTGAATAGCTGAATAAACTTTTAATCCAGACTCATCAATTAATTTTTTAGCTTCCACGGCATTAGTTCCTTGTAAACGAACAATGATTGGCACATTAATCGTCCCCATATTTTTATACGCATCAATAACACCTTGTGCTACTCTATCGCAACGAACAATTCCACCAAAGATATTTACTAAAATAGCTTTTACGTTTTTGTCGCCTAAAATAATATGAAATGCTTTTTCAACACGCTCAGCGTTAGCTGTACCACCAACATCTAAGAAGTTAGCTGGCTCACCACCAGATAATTTAATGATATCCATTGTAGCCATTGCTAAACCAGCACCATTAACCATACAACCAACGTTACCATCTAATTTCACATAGTTTAATTCTGCTTTACGCGCTTCAACGTCTACTGGATTTTCTTCCATTTCGTCACGCATCGCTTCAATATCTTTATGACGGTAAAGTGCATTATCATCAATAGATACTTTTGCATCTACAGCAATAATTTTATCATCAGAAGTTTTTAAAACAGGATTAATTTCAAACATCGATGAATCTGTTGAATCGTATGCTTTATATAATGCTGCAATAAATTTTGTCATTTCTTTAAAAGCGTTACCGCTTAAACCTAAGTTAAAAGCAACCTTACGGCATTGGAAATCACGTAATCCAACTTTAGGGTCAATTTCTTCTTTCCAAATTAAATGAGGTGTTTTTTCTGCAACCTCTTCAATATCCATTCCACCTTCAGTACTGTACATAATAATATTACGACCAGTTGAACGGTTTAATAAAATACTTACATAAAACTCTTTAGTTGGATTAGCACCAGGATAATATACATCTTGCGCTACTAAAACTTTACTTACTAATTTACCTTCAGCACTTGTTTGAGGCGTAATTAATTGCATACCAATAATGTTAGTAGCAACTTCTTTTACTTTATCTAAATTTGGTGCAAATTTTACTCCACCACCTTTACCACGGCCACCAGCGTGAACTTGCGCTTTAATAACCACACCGTCGCATTTGTATGTTTCCATAACTTGTTTAGCGGCAGCAACTGCTTGCTCAGGAGTTTCAGCAACAATTCCTTCTTGAATAGCTACACCAAAACTTTTTAATATACTTTTTCCTTGATACTCGTGAATGTTCATATGATAGTGTTTAGTTCTAAATTTGCTCTCAAAAATAGGATTTTTATTGTAAAAGCAAGCATTTTTTATGAAAATAATTGCTCAAAAGCATTAACTATAATTGGTCTAAAAAACGCTCTATAACCTCAAAAACCTGTTTTAGCTCTGTTTCGGTAATGCAGTAAGGCGGAATTAAATACAAAATATTACCCAAAGGCCTTACAATAATGCCATTTTTAAGGAAATAAGAGGCGGTGCTTTCGGAAGCATTGTTCAAATAATGAGTGTGTTCTTCGGTATTAATTTCAAGAGCCAAAATAGTGCCTTTACTTCTAATATCTTTGAGGGCTTTATGTTTTTGATGTTTTGATACAAAGCCTTGATTTAATTGAGAAATGAGTTGAATTTGAGTCCAAGTTTCTTCCTTTTCCATCAAATCTAAACTAGCCAATGCCGCCGAACATGCCGTAGGATTTGCCGTATAGCTATGTCCGTGAAAAAAGGTTTTGGTTTTATCATCACTCACACAAGAATCGTAAATAAATTGGGCACAACTGGTTACACCCAAAGGCATATAACCACCCGTTAACCCTTTTGATAAACAAATGATATCGGGTTTATGGGTTAAATAATTTGAGGCAAAAAACTCCCCTGTTCTCCCAAAACCAGTCATGACTTCATCAGCTATACAAACCA
Source organism: Bacteroidota bacterium (assembly GCA_016711805.1). Lineage (GTDB taxonomy): Bacteria > Bacteroidota > Bacteroidia > B-17B0 > Aurantibacillaceae > UBA4416. The sequence goes on along the minus strand of JADJSH010000005.1, from coordinate 92,950 downwards.
CCTGATGTTCTTGACAAATGGCAATAAGTTCATCTAAATACTGAGCTTCATACATTTGCATCCCAGCTGCACCTTGAACCAAAGGCTCAAAAATAAAACCAGCGATATCGTTATGATTGGTAAACCAATTTTGTAAGGTATCTTTTAATTGTTCAATATTTTCAGCATCAGGCAAAGGAATATGAATCACATCAAATAATAAATTTTCAAAGGCATTATTAAATACATTTCGAGCGCCAACACTCATTCCACCAAAGGTATCACCATGATACCCATTTTCGAACGCAATGAATTTTTTCTTTTGGAGTCCTTGATTATGCCAATATTGCAATACCATTTTCAACCCTACTTCAACGGCTGTAGAACCATTATCTGAATAAAATATTTTAGATTGATTTTTTGGTAAATGACCAATCAATCTCTCAGCTAAATTCACAGCAGGTTTGTGCGTAAATGAACTAAAAATAGCATGTTCCAATGTATGTAACTGCTCGCTAATCTTTTGAGAAATATAAGGATGACAATGTCCGTGCAAATTAACCCACCAGCTCGAAATAGCATCTAATAATTTATTCCCATCTACGTCATAAAAAAAAGCGCCTTCACCTTTTACAATTTGAACAGGTATTTCGGCATATTTTAAATGTGTAAATGGATGCCAAACATATTGCTTATCTTTTTGTTGTATATCTAAATCGCTCAAGGGTAATTATTTTGATTCGAATGTATATAAAATAATTTAATTCATTTGCTATATTTATGCTCTTATAAACAAAAACACCATGGACTTAGAATTTAATAAAAGTGATGATAAAATGCGTTTGCTGATTTCGCAAATGGAGCAACGTTTAAATAAGATATACGAAGGCGGTGGCAAAAAACGCATCGAAAAATTACACGAACAAGGTAAAATGAGTGCGCGCGAGCGTATTGATTTTTTATTAGATAAAGATACGCCTCGCTTTGAAATGGGTGCTTTTGCTGGCTACGGCATGTACGAAGAACATGGCGGCTGTCCAGGTGGCGGCGTAGTGATTGTTATTGGATATGTGAGTGGAAAACAATGTATTGTAGTAGCTAATGATGCTACGGTAAAAGCAGGAGCATGGTTCCCAATTACTGGTAAAAAGAATTTACGCGCACAAGAAATTGCTATGGAAAATAGATTGCCAATTATCTACTTAGTAGATAGTGCTGGTGTTTACTTACCAATGCAAGATGAAATTTTTCCTGACAAAGAGCACTTCGGTCGTATCTTCCGTAACAATGCTGTCATGAGCAGCATGGGTATTTTACAAGTGTCTGCCGTAATGGGAAGTTGTGTGGCTGGTGGTGCTTACTTACCAATTATGAGCGATGAAGCCATGATTGTAGATAAAACAGGTTCTATCTTTTTAGCTGGTTCCTATTTAGTAAAAGCCGCAGTTGGCGAAAGTATTGATAATGAAACATTGGGTGGCGCAACAACACATTGCGAAATAAGTGGTGTGACAGATTATAAGTGCAAAGATGATGCAGATTGCTTAACACGCATTCGTAATATTATGGGTAAAGTAGGCGATTATGATAAAGCTGGCTTTAACAGAGAAACTCCTGCTCTTCCTAAAAAAGATGAAAAAGAAATGTATGGCATATTGAATGATAAACAATATGAAATGCGTGACATTATTGAACGAATTGTAGATAACGGTGAGCATGATGAGTACAAAGAATTATACGGACAATCCATCGTTTGTACATACGCTCGCATTGATGGTTGGGCAGTTGGAATTGTTGCTAACCAACGTAAAGTAGTGAAAAGCAAAAAAGGCGAAATGCAATTTGGTGGCGTTATTTATAGTGATAGCGCAGATAAAGCAGCTCGCTTTATTATGAATTGTAATCAAAAGAAAATTCCATTAGTATTTTTACAAGATGCTACAGGTTTTATGGTTGGTTCTCGTAGCGAACACGGTGGCATCATTAAAGATGGAGCTAAGTTGGTTAATGCGATGGCAAATTCAGTAGTTCCTAAATTTACCATCATCCTTGGTAACTCTTATGGTGCTGCAAACTATGCCATGTGTGGTAAAGCTTACGACCCTCGTTTAATTGTAGGTTGGCCAACTGCTCAAGTAGCCGTAATGGGTGGAGCGCAAGCAGCTAAGGTGTTAGTTCAAATTGAGGTAGCTAGTTTAAAAGCTAAAGGCGAAGAAATTACTCCTGAAAAAGAAGCTGAATTATACAACAAAACAAAAGATAAATACGATACGCAAACAACGCCATATTATGCAGCCTCTCGTTTGTGGTTAGATGCAATTATTAATCCAACAGATACACGCAAAGTTATTAGTATGGGAATTGAAGCGGCAAATCATGCACCAATAACAAAACAATATAACGTAGGCGTTTTACAAACCTAATTTTTTAATGACAGAAACAAAACCATATACTATAAAGGAACTCGACTTACCTGAAGTGAATATTCAGACTAAATCGAATGGTATTGTGTATTTGTTATTTAAAGATGATTGTACTTTAGATATTGATTTACAAATGAGATTACTTGAACATTACCATGATATGACTGGAGGTAAATTAATGCCTTTTATTGTTATGGCTGCTGAAAATGTAACTATAACAAAAGAAGCTAGAGATAATGCAGTGAAAATTGAAGACATATCAATGATAGGAGCTTCAGCGGTGATTGTTACAAGTTTACCTTATAAGTTGATCGCTAATTTTTATTTAAAATTTAATAAACCTAAAAGACCATTCAAAGTATTTAGCAATGAAGATGATGGCATAGCTTGGCTAAAAACACTAACTATGTAAAATGAAAAAATCTGTACCTATTATATTATTCATTTTTTCTTTTTTCTCACTAGTATCTCAAACTAAAATACCTGCCATGTTTCGTTGGCAGGATAAATACGCTACAAAAAACATTCATAAGTATGTAAAAGGTGATACGCTTATTAATACAAGTAATGCGGTCATACATCTTCATTACAGCAAAAATAATACAAAGCCTTATTTATTAATGTTGCATGGCATGGGCGCTAATGCTCGAACCAATTGGGGAAGTCAAGTAAAGGAATTATCCAAACACTTTAATTTAATATTACCAGATTTAATTTATTTTGGGGAAAGCACTTCTGCTTCCAATAATTATTCGATAGAATTACAAGTAGAACAAATTCATGAAGCATTAGTAAAATTAGGTGTCACCTCAAAAATAAACGTAATGGGATTTAGCTATGGTGGCTTAACTGCGGCTATGTATAATCAATTACATCATGAGGATATTATTAAATTAATTATTATTGATGGGCCAGTAAAATTTTATTCGGGACAACTAGCGGATAGCTTGGCGAATTTAGTGGGCGTAAAAACAATTAAAAACGTAATTGTTCCTCCCACTATTTCAGATTTTGATGGCATGAAAAAAGCCGTAATGTCGAGAGACTTTCCAGCAACAAAAAAATTAAAACGTAAAATAATTACTCACTTTTTTATGCCTACAAAAACGATAAGAGATGCGCAAATGGATTATTTATTTGAACGTCAATCTATTTATCAAGGTTATAACTACAACATCGACAAAACTCCTACTTTGTTGATTTGGGGCGAAAAAGATGGAGCCGTTCCTGTTTCTGTGGGAAATAATTTACACAAGGCTTTTCCAAACACCACTCAATTATTAATTTTCCCTAAAGCAAAGCATGATGCTCACTTTAGAGAAAGTAAAAAAGTGAATCAAGCAATAATAAATTTCTTAAAATAAAATTACTGACCATTCCACTTAGGCAATCTACCTGGCGTTGACGGTAATTTTAATTCCTCTAATTTATTTTCAAGCGCCGTCAATTTTGTATTCAAATCAATTACTGAATCATACACTGTTTTAAATTTAGGTTTTATCTCCGCTAACTTTTCTTCAAAAGTACCTGTCATTCCTAATGATTGATTCCATGTGCCACCAACAATCGTTTCTACTGAACCCACAATACCGGAAAGTGCTTCAAATTCTCTTCTCTCTATACTTCTATCACCATGCATTGCCATTTCAGCGTCCTTCATTTGCTTTTCAATTGATTTTAGATCAGCCATAAAAGACATACTAGTTGATGGTCCTTTTTGAATACCTGCTTTTAAAAATTTAATACGCTCATTCATACTACCTATAAATTGATTAGTGCCTAATACTACTCTTCTAAATTCGCCCAATGATTTATTAGCAGATGCTAATTTTGCTTTATCAGTTTCTGGCAATGTTGAATTAGATAAGGTTGCTATATTAAAACTCATCTTATCCGATAAATTTTCTAAAACACCATTTTCTACTTTTACTAATTGTGCATTATACTTTCCAGGTAAAGCAACAGGGCCTAAATCATCACTTTCGTATGGATTATTTGGATCAGGCGTGTAAAAAGAAACTGGAGAGGTTAATTCTAATCTACCGTCCCACACAACCTGCTTCATGCCTTTAGTAGCTGATTGTTTTAATTTTCTAATTTCATTTCCTTGCTCATCTGTTATTACTAATAACACATACGGTGCTTCTTCATTATCTTCTAAACGCATACTATCTTTTGAAGGATAAGCAATGGCTTGATTATTTTTAATCTTTTCTCTCTCTAATTCTTTACGTTTATCTTTTAATGATTTATAATCATCTTTTACATAATACCTAATAGTTGCACCGATTGGTGGATTCTCTGCTACATAAAATGATTCACCTTGAAACGATTTACCTTTATGTCCATATGGTTGAGATTGATTAAATACTAACCCATCCATGATTGGAAAAATGGTTGCTTTCTTTTCTAGATCTTCTTTTTTAATCGTTTGTAAAACAGAGTAATCATCTATAATATAAAAACCTCTACCAAACGTAGCGATTACAATATCATTTTCTTGTTCCTGAATAGCAATATCTCTCACGCAAATAGATTGAGGTAAACCACCAGTTAACTCCATCCAATTTTTCCCTCCATCTATACTAAAATAAAAACCAAACTCTGTTCCACAAAACAATACATTTTTATTTTTATAATCTTCGGTAATGCAATACACCGAGCCGCGTGCTGGTAAATTTCCATTAATGCTTGTCCATGTTTTTCCTTTATCTGCACTCTTCATTAAGTACGGTTTAAAATCGCCATTACGGTGATTATTAAAACACGCATACATCACATTTTCATCATGGCGAGAAGCCAACACATTTTGCAATAATACTTGATTTGGAACGCCTACAAAGGTTGATACTTTTAACCAACTAGCGCCACCATTATCTGACACTTGAATTAATCCATCATCTGTACCAACTACTAATAATTTTTCGTTTAATGGTGATTCAGATAAAGCGGTAATATTTCCGTAAATAGAAGTGGATTGATTTTTTGCAACAGCATCCATGCTCCATACTTTACCCATCACTGGTAATTTATTTCTATCGATTCCAGCTGATAAATCTGGGCTAATCACTTTCCATGAATTTCCTCTGTCGTCACTTCTAAATAATTTATTGGCAGCAAAATAAATACGTTTGTTGTCAAATTTGCTGATGATTAAAGGCGCATCCCAATTGAAACGGTAAGCAGGCTCACCATTTTTTTCCATAGGCTTAATATCAATAGCTTCTCCATTTTTTCTATCAAAACGTACTAAGCCACCGTATTGCCATTGGCTGTAAACAATATTTGGTTCCGTTGGATCAACACGCGATTGAAAACCATCACCACCCACTGTAACAAACCAATCCGCATTAGTGATTCCACTCGCACTAATCGTTCTGTTTGGTCCACCTAAGGTATTGTTATCTTGCGTTCCACCATATACATAATAAAATGGTTTACTATTATCTACACATACTCTGTAAAATTGTGTGATAGGTAAGTTAGAGCAAAAGCGCCAAGTTTTAGCACCATCCATACTTTCATATAAACCACCATCGCAACCCATGATTAAATGTCCTGTATTTCTTGGATCAATATATAAAGCATGATTATCCACATGTTTATTTTTTTCGCCAACTGGCTTAAATGTTTTACCTCCGTCAGTGGTTACTTGAGCCCAGGTATCTAAACTATATACTTTGTTTTCGTCTTTTGGATCGGCAACAATTTCTTGATAGTAATTTCCTGCCGTTGACCAATCATTTTGTTTTTCCCAACTAGCTCCACGGTTTGTACTTTTATAAAATCCCTTACCTTCTGCAGCTTCAATAATGGCATAAATAAAATCTGTATTAGCAGGAGAAATGGCTAACCCAATTCTTCCAACATCTCCACTTGGTAAACCATTAGTTAGTTTATTCCACGTTACACCATAATCTGTACTTTTATAAATAGCACTTTCTGGTCCTCCGCTAATATATGTATATTCATGACGGCGACGTTGATGAGCAGCAGCATAAACAATATTAGGATGTTTAGTATCAACTAACACATCGTTAAAGCCTGTATGTTCGCTCACCATTAATGTTTGTTTCCAAGTTTTCCCTCCATCGGTAGTTTTATAAATACCACGCTCACCACCAGCGCTCCATAATGGTCCGTAAGCCGCTACATAAACTATATCAGAATTTGTTGGGTCAACTGAGATTCTTCCAATGTGCTCTGATTTCTCTAAGCCCATATTTTTCCATGTTTTTCCGCCATCCTCACTTTTGTAAACACCATCTCCATAACCAACCGCACGTTGATTATTATTTTCGCCAGTGCCTACCCATAATACATTTGAATTACTAGGATCAATGGTAATACAACCAATAGAGTATGAATTTTGATTATCAAAAATTGGGTAAAAAGAAACACCTGCATTATCGGTTTTAAAAACCCCTCCAGCAGCAGCAACAACGTACCATTGATTTTTATTATTTGGATTAACGGCGATATCACCTACTCTTCCAGATGTTACAGCAGGACCTAAAGAACGAAATGATAAAGCTGAATACGTTTCCGCTTTATTTAATGCATCTTTTTGCTCAGGTTTTGAATCTTTAGTATTTGTTGATTTTTGCGCGTTAATAGCAACTGTGCTAGTTAATGCGACAGCAAATAAGAAATTAGAAGAAAGCTTCATTTGTTAAGTTTTAGTTATACAAATCTATTAATTTTCGCGAAACGGTAATTACCGTTTATGTTTAATTTAAGCCGTAATAATTTTTGATTAATTTAATATTATCAAAGGCTTCTAATTATTGAAAATAAATTAGATTTGTATATGGAAAAAACTAAGATTTTAGATTCAGTACAAATCAATCAAAAATTAAATCGTATGGCTTATCAGGTGTACGAGAATAACTTTAAAGAAAAGGAGTTATTAATTGTTGGCATTGAAGGCAATGGTTACAAAGTAGCTGAGCGCATTGTTGCTATTTTAAATTCCATTTCCACCATTAAAACTAAATTAGGAAAAATAAAAATGGATAAAGAAAATCCATGGTCTACCGAACCAAAAATTGATTTTACAGAAAAAGATTTTGAAAACAAATCGGTGATTTTAGTGGATGATGTTTTAAATAGCGGAAAGACTTTAATTTACGCCGTTAAGTTATTTTTAAATAAACCAGTTAAGCAATTAAATACATTAATTTTAGTTGACCGAAGCCATACCCGTTTTCCTGTAAAAGCTGATTTTGTGGGACTTTCCTTATCAACTACACTTCAAGAAAGAATAGATACTGACTTTTCTAAAAAAGGAAAAGAAGCCGTTTATTTGGTTTAAATAATTTTCAATATAATATTCAAAAAAAATCCCCGAATTTCTTCGGGGATTTTTTTATTTAAGTAATGTGACGTGCCCTATGTAATCATGTTTTTTACCGAGTACATCTGTGAGTTTAACCTTCCAAGTGTATACATCTTGTTTACCCTCTTTTGATTTGCCTTGTACTCTTCCATCCCATCCTTTCTTGATATCATCCGTGTAAAACACTCGCTCTCCCCATCTATCATATACCCACATCTCATATTTCTCAATACCAATACCTGTTCCATTAAAGTAATCGTTGATGCCATCATCATTAGTTGGTGTAAAGGCATTTGGTATATAAAACGTAAACTCAGGGCCAATCTCTACTGGTAAATACGCCGTATCTAAACAACCATATTGATTGGCTACCAATAACACCGAATAATATGTCTGTGCCGTAGCATCACTATAAAAATGCTCTGGATCTACATTTATCGAATCTAATGGACTTCCATCTCCAAACATCCACCACCATTTTGTGTAATCAATCGATTGATTTGTAAAGAATACCAATGGCTCAGTTACATTACTTGGATTTGGATTAGCCGTGTAATTAGCTATTGGTTTAGGGAACACAGTAATATAATTTGATTTGGTTACTGTTACAGTACAACCAGCACTAGTAGTTACCATTAATTGAACACTATACTGAGCCAACTGACTGCTGCTATTATTAATATAGCAATGCTCCACTATTCCATTTGTCGTATTAACTACTGGATTACTGCCATCACCTAAAGTCCATGTCCAGTTTGCTAAAGTTGCTGGCCCTGGTATTGCTGGTGTCATATCAGTAAACGTTACACAATGCTTAGGGCAGCCATCTGGATCATTTACCGTGAAATCTGGTTGTGGTAAATAATTTACATATACAAATTGCTCAACGGTATCTCTACAACCATGGTTAGTCTCTGATACTAAATGAATTGTATAATCTCCTGGGCCTGCAAATGTAAAGCTCGTATTTTGTCCTGTGCCTTCTACACTCGTGATACTATTATTAAAATCCCAATACCAATTTGTGACTGTTCCACTATTTGCCTGTTGCGTTGCACTAAAAGTCATTGCTGATTGATCACATGGTGTTGAATTAGTGATTAACATCTTTGGTTTTTCATACACTTCTACTGCTTTAACAATGGTGTTTTGGCAGCCTTTGTTTGAAGTTAAGGTTAATGTCGTATTATAAACTCCCGCTGCTGCATAAGTGTGTGTAGAGGTGGATGCCGATGTTGGTGTGGATACAGCGCCATCGCCATAAGCCCATACAAAGGCTGTGTTTGTACCTATAGCAATCATACTTGAACTTCCGTTGAAAGTATTAGGCTGTGCGTTAATACAATTATTGACAAACGTAAAGTCGGGTTGAGGGATTGGATTTACCCACACCTGAATCGTGTTGGTCATATTACTACATACTAAACCTACAACTGGTGAAGTAGATACTGTATAACTTACATTATTATTACCAAAGGCTGGGAACACAAAGTTTGGATTGGCTACGCCTGTTACATCTACAGTGCCATCGCTTAAATAATCCCACATATACGCGTTAATCGCATTACCGTTACCTGCACTAGCATCTGTTAAATGTGATAGACTTCCTAAACATACCGAATCAGATGTAAAGGACGCTGTTGGTATAGCATACACACTTACTGGTTTTGTGATAACGTCCACACAGTTATGTAAAGATGTTGCAGTTAAGATGACACTATACGTTGCGTTGGCATTGCCACCTAAAGTATATGTGTGCGTTGGGTTAACTATCGTAGTAGTTGGACTTGTATCTGCAAAATCCCACACATACGTGGTTCCTGATCCTACATTTGGATTAGTCGTCTCATCCGTTAAGTTGGTAAATACACTCGCCGTTCCAAAACATACTTTGTCTGGGGTAAAGTTTGGTATGGTATGTCCCCATACATCTACGGCTAACTTAATCGTGTCTTTACAAGTATTATTATCGGTTACGATTAATCCTGTGGTAAATGTTCCCGAAGTTGGATAGATATGAGTTGGTGCATTGGTTACATTATCTGGTGTACCGTTGTTCGTAAAATCCCATGCCCAAGCTGTGATAGAACCTGTTGGGGTTGACATATCTGTATAAGCTGTTGCTGTACCTTGACACACGGATGTTGTACTAAAGTTAGCTACTGGCTGTGGGTAAACCGTTACTGTTTGTGTAATACTTGCCGAACAAGTTGTATTTGCTGTAATAGTTAAAGTAATGAATTTTACACCACTACTTGTGTAGGTTAAAATTGGTGGATTTTGAACATTACTAGTTGCCGTTGGTGCTGCGTCGGTGCCAAAATTCCATACATAACTCGAAATATTATCTGGTAATGGTACTGTAGAGCCGTTGTTTAATAAAACGTTGGTATTTAAACAGGCGTTTACTGGCGTAAACGTAGCTGTTGGAATTACATTAACGATGACTGTTTTGGTAATATTATCTACACAGCCATTGGTGGTGGTTGCTGTTAAGGTTACACTATACGAAGTAATTGTTGTAGATGTGTATGTATGTGTTGGATCTTGCAGGGTATTTGGCGCTGAGCCGTCTCCAAAGTTCCAGCCCCATGTTGGCGTGCCGCCTACGTTTGCATTGGTAGTAGTGTTAGTTGTATTACTAAAAGTGCTGGATGTGCCAAAGCATACGTTGTTTGGTGTGAAATCTGGTATCGCATGTCCCCATACATTTACGGGTAGTGTTATGGTATCTCTACAGCCATGATTATCGGTCACAATTAATCCTGTTGTATAAGTGCCTGATGGTGAAAATAAATTGCTTGGAGCATTAGTAAAGTTATCTCCTGATCCATTATTGGTAAAATCCCATGCCCATCCGGTAATCGAGCCTGTTAAAGTCGATAAATCTGTGTAAGCAGTTGCTGTACCTTGACACACGGATGTTGTGCTAAAGTTTGCTACTGGCTGTGCATAAACCTCAACGGTTTGTGTAATCGTTGCTGTACAGCTATTATTACTGGTTAAGTTTAAGGTAATATTTTTTACGCCTGCTGTTGTATAAACCAAAGGGGTTACATTAGTTCCTGTGCCCGTTGCTGGATTGGCGCCTGCTCCAAAGTTCCATGTGGAAGTTGTAATATTATCGGGTGCTGCTATACTCGATGTATTGTTTAATAACACATTAGCATTTAAACAGGCTGGTCCTGGTGTAAACGTGGCCGTTGGCAATGGGTTTACTTTAACATTAACACTCGTTGTATTGACACAGCCATTATTAGTTGTAGCCGTTAATACTGCTAAAAATGTGCCTGCTGTTGTATAGGTATTAGTGGGCGTTTGTGTTGCATTATCTACAGAACCATTATTCTCAAAATCCCATGCCCAGGCACTTATCGTCGCTGGCGCCGATACCGTACTCGTATTGACAAACGTCGTTGGGACGTTCAAACACACCGTGTTTGCAGTAATCGCCATCACGGGGTTCGGAAATACATTGATCGTCTGGGTATTAATACTGAAACAGCCTGAAGAATTTGTTACCGTATATGTAACAACTTTAGGACCTGGGGTTGTATACGTGTGAGAAGGAGTTGCTCCTGTACCATTAGCAGTACCATCACCAAAATCCCAAACATGACTGGTAATCCCAGCAGTTGGAGTAGACGTTGCACCAAAATTCGTGGCAGTATTTAAACATCCGCTCGTATTAGTAAAGCTTGCAACTATTGATGGAGATACGGAAACGACTTTGACGATACTATCTAAGCAACCACCATTAGACACTTTCAACTCGACACTATAAGTCCCTTGTGCTGGAAATGTGTGCGTAGGATTTTGTGTGATATTATCAGGAACACCGTCATTATTAAAATCCCATGTCCAATTTGTTAATGCCGGCCCTCCATTTAAAGTAGATGCATCTGCAAAAGGCACTGTGAAAGTACTTTGACAGGCTGTTGTTGTAAAATTAAAATTGGCTATTGGTTTCGGAGATAATACGAAATTCGAAAATAACACAGGACTCTGACAACTTGACCCCTGCATTCCGAGTGTAACTGAATACGCACCTACTGCTGCGGCATTAACACATTGTGACGTTTGACCGGTAACTCCAGGTCCATTCCATGTATATGAAGTGAACCCCGGAGGCGCACATAATGTATTATTACCAACCGCACAAAAATTAGTGTTTGTTTGCCCAACAGGTATATCAACTCCATTTAATTCTAAAGTCATTGGCTCACAAGAAGCATCAATATAAGCGTATCCAGGATGCGCACCTTGCGAAGCAACACAACCTCCAACCGTAAATTCGATATTCACGCATTGTCCTATATATGCAGATAAATCGAATGAACGAGTTTGCCAAGGTTTATATAACCAAGCTCCGCTTGTAATAAAACTTGGATCACCAGTACTACAGCCCGAACCAAATGCCGACGCCTGGAATTGCGCACAAGGGATAACGACATTATTACACGTTTCAAATTTAATATTAAAGAAAGGTTGCTCTGCACAAGTATGAGTTCCATCTTGTAAAATAACGGCATACTTGTAAATAAATACTGAGTTAGCTGCTGTTACAGTAAATGTTTGATTTAAACGATACGACATACCTCCCGTACCTGTTTGACCCAATCGAACCGCAAAATTACCACCACCAGGAGGTACCATTTGAACTGCGGGTACATTTGGATCAGCGCCAGGACCAACAATAACCGCTTGTGTTGTAGCAGCAGCACAACATCCCGCCATTGTTTGAGAATTGGTATTAGAACCTTGTAATGCTGTCCAACCTGCTAATGTTCCTGTTTCAAAACCAGGATTTGTACATGGCGCTTGCACTGTTGGATCTGCCTCTTTTGCAACTTGGTAGCCATAATGAAAATCTATATAATTACGCTTTAATACTGCAACAAAACGTTTTTGCATCCACTCTTCAGAATAATTCATTTTTGCTTGCTCCAAAGCCGCAGCCTCATCAAAGCCCACTAACGAATCCGCATCGTATTCAAGGGGCAAATAAAACTTATCTATGTTGCCGCCATTAGCATCTTTGTGCAAATGATGATTATCTGTTTGCGCAATTCCAGCAAATTGAAATCCCATTAAACAAACTGCAGTAAATAATAGTTTTGTAAAGTTTTTCATTAGAATAATTGTTGTTTGTTATACAATGTTATGTTAAATCTTTTTCAAAAATTAGAGGGGTAACCCTCCATTTAGTAAAAACCATTAATTAGTGAGTTAATGATTTTTAGCCTTACAATAATATATACATTTTAACGAAACATCAAACTTTACACTAAAAAAAAGGCACGCTTAACTAACTGATAATCAGATTTCACCCAAAAATATTTTGTAGGCATTTTGTAAGGCATCAAATTGAAGATTCTAAAATTAAAACTATCTATAATATAGATGAATCGAAAAAAAGCTTAGACGAGTTTAATTAATGAATAATTCTAAACCTGAGAATATACTTTTTTCCAAACGGAGGTAGAATATAGCCGTAATAAGAAATTTGGTTTAGCATTTAAAAGTAAATCGAAATTGGAAGTAAGATAATCCTTATCAATAAAATTACATTGACTAATAATTACCTCTAAAACATGATTTTTATGAGGCGCAAACCATTTTTGAACTGGAGTTTCAAATCCGATTTTATCTCTTCTGCTATATATTTGTTCTGGAATATATTCTTTAGTTGCTTCTCTCAATAAATATTTAGAAACACCTTGGCTAATTTTTTTATTTCCTTGTATCGAAAAAATAAAATTTACTAATTCTACATCATCGGCAAAAGGAACTCTGCTTTCAATACCAAATGCCATGCTACATCTATCTTCACATTTCAAGAATGATTTTAGTTTTCCGTTGAAATCTATAGCCAATTGTGCATTTAAAGAAGGTGCTAATTTCTCGTTTTTACTTTTACCAAATTGTTTTTTATTCTCAATAAAATAGTTACCGTAATCAACACTTAATCCAAAAGCATCTTTCATTAGTTGCTTTCCAAATAACTTATACGCATTCGGAATTGTTTCTTTAGAGTCATTAATTTTTTTGAAACTAAAATTTTCCTTCCACAAAGCCATATAATGATGCGAATAACCGCCAAACAACTCATCAGCACCTTGTCCATCTAAAACCACTTTAATATTATTTTCAGCAGCCAACTTCATCACTCGATGTTGCGAGTAAGTACTAGTACTCCACACCGGCAAATCTTGAAAATAATTTAAGACTTCAATATCTTTAAAAAATTCATCAGCAGTTGGACTAACTGTTTTCCATTTTCCACTAACGTGTTCGGAAGCTAGTTTCGCATAATTAGTTTCATCAAAGGCTTCGTTTGGAAAAACAGCCGTAAATAATTTCATTTGCTTATTAGGTTGCAAATGCTTTACAATTCCTGCTATAATCGTACTATCCAACCCTCCACTTAAACAAGAACCAACCTCAACATCGCTGCGTAATCGTAGTTTAATAGCATTCAACAATTTCCCTTCAATTAATTCTATAATTTCATGGTCGCTATTTGAAGAAATCAATTGACTTGGTAATGTATAGTAATTAGTTATTTTAAAATTGTGAGAATTTAAATTATAAACTAAATAATGAGAAGGTTTTAATTCATGTATACCTTTAAATAAACTTTGCTCTGTGTTTTCAAGATTCCCATTCACCATAAAATCAAATTGTTGAACTTCATTAATTTCAAATGCAACTAATTTCGATTTAATAAATGCCTTGTATTCGCTCGCATAAGCAAAAGCATCAGTAGTGTTAGAGTAATAAAAGGGTTTCACTCCTACCCTATCTCTTGCGCAAAATATTTGATTGTTTTTTTTATCTAATAAAGCAAAAGCAAACATACCGTTGAATTTTCCCAAGCAATCAAATCCCCATTCTTTATAGGCTTCTAAAACTACTTCGGTATCGGTTTGTGTTACAAAAACATGTCCTTTATTTTTTAACTCTTCTCTTAATTCAATGTAATTATAAATTTCTCCATTAAATGTAATCCAATAATCAGCAGTAGTATCACACATAGGTTGGTGACCTGATTCTGACAAATCAATAATTGATAAACGACGATGTGCGAAAGCAATTTTATAATCATTTTCTAAATTTTCCAAAGAAGTCACGGGATTAAACAAATAGGATTTACTTTCTCTATTTACTTGAGGTGTTTCATTTGAATATGCAGCTGTTGATTTTGAATTAGAAAAAAAAGCGAAGCCTTCGCCATCTGGACCACGATGCTTGATAGCCTGACTCATATCAAATACCATATCTTTTAGAGATACTGTATTTGTTTTAGAGATTATTCCTGCTATTCCGCACATAATTATTTAAGAATTTAGATTTTAGAAGTTTGAAGTAATTCTTTATAAAACTTAATCCAATCTTTTTGTTCAGGCACAAAACTATCATTATGAAAGATAGAAATAAATTCGCCACCAAAATTTTTCACGTCTTTTAATAAATATAAAGTTGAATGTTTTGCATTTTCTGCACTTAACTTATTATAATCTCTCAATGTGCCTTCCATAATCACACTTGTATGAATAGTTAAGTTCGTTGTCTCATTTTTTTGCAAATCAAACCATTTATAAGGCACACATAAGCCTGTTCTATATCCTGATTGAGACGCAAATATCATCGTATAATCATCTGTTATCCCTTGTTTAATAAACTCTCTATAAGTTTCAGGAAGATTAACTCTTAAAAAATGACAACGAGCAGAAGTTACTTTTTTGCCAATAATATCTTCTAAACGTTTTTTCTCTGTACCAATTTGCTCGAGATTATTATAAGACACATAAGATGGATGCAAACCCATTGTATGTTTAACTGACAATGACTTTAACAACTTTCTAAATCCTTCGTTCTGATAGTGAGGATTTTTATCATAAGATGCATAATCTCCAATTAATACAAAATACTGCAAAGCCGTTTGAGTATCCTCACTTAAACGATTAATCTGCTCAAAAGTATTATAAGGATCATTCTCATCATTCAAATTGCTACTTAAACGAGAAGAAATCTGCCTGAATTTTAATGACAATACATCTTTTGCCAAACCTCCCAAATTACGTTTAAATCCTTTATTAGCATATGCAAAGGCATTATCAATATCAATAGTCGATAAAAAATTGAAAGAGCGTTTATTAAAAATAATAAATGGAAATTCTCGTTTCAACCTCTCTGCAAAATCTTGAATGGCATGATTTAAAAAAGGAATATGTAAGCAATTATATTTAAACGCTAAACTACTTTCTGCCTGAAATCGATGATGAGTATCTTTTTCTGAACTTAAATATTCTTCGTAGCGAGAAACAAAATAAAACACCATCGCGAAAATATCATACCCTAAAAAATCTTTTTGAGTTGATTTGAAAAATTTAGGGAACCCCAAGAATTCTTTTTCCGCCACTGGAATAGTAGAATTGATAACTGTTTCAAACAATAATGAATTTGATAAAATAGAAATTCGTGACGTATTTAACTCTGTTGTATAGGCTAACTTTGGTAAAGTATATTCTTCAAATTCCTTTTTATCATCAGTCAATTTATATGCTGTATTCAACACTGTACCAAATACTAAATCCATAGTATAAGTAACACGTGATGTTATGGAATGCGTATAAATTAAAATCATTTTACAGCTGCTAATTTCACAATCTCTTCGTACACGTATCTCCAATCAATCCAATCTTGAGCAGTGCCCATGGTATCATTATGAAAAATAGTGACTAATTCTCCATTGTATTTTTTAACTTCATCTATGATAGGCTTTGCTATTTCTGCAACTGTAGATGGAATTGCTTTATCTTTAAATCGCAAAGTTGTTTCGCTTAAACAATAAGAGTGAATTTTTAAACCTGTTTCTAACTCATCATCTAAATCATACCAATAAAAAGGTAAACAATAACTTGCTCTAAACCCATTGAAATTAGCGTAGCCCATGCTATAATCATCTGTTATTCCAAGTTCTTGTAATATAAAATAGGTATCAGGAAATTTAAGCATCGAAAAATGCTGGCGCGAATTAAAAATGTCGCGATGTGTAATTTTCGCTAATCTATTAATTTCAATTTTTACTTGTTTTGAATTACCATTTGAACCAAATGACGGATGAATACCAGTAGTACAGTAATCGGCCAAATGTTTTATTAATTTTTGAAATCCATAATTATTAGATGGATGATTTTTATCATTCACACCATAATCGCCCAATAAAAAGAAATAAATAACCTTTAATTTATATTTTTCTTGAATTTGCAATTGATAGTCATACGAGTCAAATGGATCTTTTTCTTTTCCCATTAAAACAGATGTTCTATCAATTAAATCATGCTTATCCAAACTCACAATAGATTTTAAATAACCACCAATGGAGCGCATCACTCCTTTTTCTTGATATTTGTAGGCATTATCAATATCAATACTCGAAATATAATGATATGGTTTATGTGTAGTGGTTAATAAGGGAAATTTTTTCTTTAATAATTTTTCAAATTCATTAATCCATAAATTAACCAATGGAATATTTAAAAAATCATTTTGATAAGCCAAACTATTTTCAGCTTCAAAACGATTAAATGAATCTGGTATAAAAGGCAAATACTCTTCGTATCTACTCACTAAGTAAAAAGACGCCGCAAATACATCAAAAGGCAAAGCACTATGATACGTTTTAAAAAAATATTTAAAATAAGCTTCGTGATTTTGCATTTGAATCGTTTGCTCCTTAATTCCAGATTCAAATAATAAAGAACATCCAACAATATGAAAATCACTTTCTACATCCTGAGTTGTATATGAAAATTTATTCCCCTCGTACATCTTATAATCATCAATACTATTGATAATTGTAAACTCTAAACCCAAACAATCTTTTAAAATTAGGTTTAACGTATACTTAACCCTCGGTGTGGTTTTATGAGTATAAATGAGGATATGTGCGTTTGGATTCAAATGAATGTTTAGCTAAACAAATATAGCAGCCTTTGTCAAACGTTATCATAACCCAAAATATTGTTATTTATAAGCAATTGTTAATTAAAAATAATATTGAATAAACCTATCTTCTCTCAACAAAGCGGAAATTTTATACTTTTAAGCACCATTTTAAAACCTTTTTTATGCAACAATTAATAGAGTGCGTTCCAAATTTTTCTGAAGGAATAGATTTATCTATCATCAAACAAATTACTAACGAAGTAGAATCTGTTGAAGGTGTGAGACTGTTAAACGTTGACCCAGGTAAAGCTACGAATAGAACCGTAGTGACTTTTGTTGGAAACCCACAAGCTGTAATTGACGCTGCCTTTTTAGCGATTAAAAAAGCGGGCGAATTAATTGATATGAGCAAGCACAAAGGAGAACATCCTCGCATGGGAGCAACCGATGTTTGTCCACTAATTCCTATTGCTAACATTAGTATGGAAGAAACGGCTAAATGGGCTCAAAAATTAGGAGAGCGTGTTGGAAAAGAGTTACATATACCAATTTATTTATACGAAGCTGCACAATCTAACAAAGAAAGAAATAATTTGTCTGTTATTAGAGCGGGTGAATACGAAGGCTTTTTCAAAAAGATTAAATTACCTGAATGGAAACCAGATTTTGGTCCAGCTGAATTTGACGCGAAACGTGGTGCAACCGTTATTGGCGCTCGCGACTTCTTAGTAGCATACAACGTTAACTTAAATACAACCTCAACACGTCGTGCAAATTCTATTGCATTTGATGTGCGTGAAGCTGGGCGAGTAAAACGTGAAGGCGATCCAATTAACGGCAAAGTAGTAAATGATGCGAATGGAAATCCAGTTTCTATTCCTGGCAGCTTAAAATCTGTAAAAGCTATTGGTTGGTTTATTGAAGAATATGGCGTTGCTCAAATCTCTATGAACTTAACTAATATCAACATCACACCTTTACATATTGCGTTTGACGAAGTTTGCAAAAAAGCAACTGAGCGCGGTATTAGAGTAACAGGTTCTGAGTTAGTAGGATTAGTTCCATTAAAATCATTATTAGATGCAGGAAGATATTTCCTACAAAAACAACAACGCTCCACGGGTGTTTCAGAAAATGAATTAATTAAAATTGCCATTAAAACTATGGGCCTAGATGAATTAGGTCCATTTAAGCCAGAAGAACGCATTATTGAATATTTATTAAAAGATAAAGCAGATAGCAAATTAGTCAGTATGACTTTAAGCGACTTTGCTGATGAAACAGCGAGTGAAAGTCCTGCCCCAGGAGGCGGTTCTATTTCTGCTTATGTTGGTGCTTTAGGGATTTCATTAGCAACTATGGTAGCTAACTTATCGTCGCACAAAAAAGGTTGGGATGCACGTTGGGAAGAATTTAGCGTTTGGGCTGAAAAAGGTCAAAAGATAAAAGATGAGTTAACCAAATTAGTTGATTTAGATACAGCAGCCTTCACTAAAATCATGACGGCTTTTAGTTTGCCAAAAGGAACCGACGAAGAAAAAGCTGCTCGTAAACAAGCTATACAAGATGCTACAAAATTTGCTATTGAAGTACCATTTAAAGTGATGCAATTATCTTACGAAAGTTTAGCTATTATTAAAGCAATGGCAGAAGTAGGAAATCCAAATTCGGTTTCGGATGCAGGTGTAGGTGCTTTATGTGCTCGTAGTGCAGTTATGGGTGCTTTTATGAATGTTCGCATTAATGCTAGTGGTTACGATGATAAAACTTTTGTAACAGATATTATTGCTAAAGGAAAAGACATAGAAAACAAAACCATTGCACTAGAAGCTAATATCTTAAAAATCGTGAATGAAAAAATTGGTGTATAATTTTTATCGCAACTAAACTAATCGGCATTTGACTTTCATAAAAAAATATCCAGAGTACTTACTATTCATATTCTTTGCTGTAATCGGTGTTTTTACGGCGAACTCCTATGGTTTTGCATGGGACGAATATGAGCAAAGAAATATTGGTGTTATTTGCTACAACTACATTTTCAATAACGATCCATACTATTTGCAGTATCCTGCAAGAGATCATGGAGCCGTTTTTGAAATGTTTTTATTTATTATAGAAAAGATTGCAGGCCTTACTAATAATAGAGAAATTTACTATTGTCGTCATCTTGTTTCTCATTTAGTATTCCTAATAAGTGCCGTATGTTTTTATAAATTGATATTTCTAATGTATCAAAATAAAAAACTCGCGATACTAGGTTTTTTAATGCTAGCACTTCATCCAACCATTTACGGGCATTCATTTTTTAATTCTAAAGATGTGGCTTTTCTTTCCATGTTTATTATTTGCTTTTACCAGTTTGCGGTAGCATTTAGAGATAAAAAACACATTCAGTTTATTTGGCTAGCTCTATTCACTTCCTTCGTGATAAACATCCGACTTATGGGAATATTGTTTGTGGGTTTTGTTTTCTTTTTTTTGGCACTCGACATTATAATACACAGAAAAGAAAAAGGAATTCTAAAAAAACTGATATTACAAACACTACTTTATTTATTTTTTACCATCCTTTTTACGATTGCTACATGGCCTTTATTATGGCATGATACAATTGATAATTTTAAATATACCTTTAATAATTTATCTCAATATCCTTGGGGTGGAAGCAATTTATTTAAAGGCGAAATTATCGATGCTACAACAATTGGATGGGATTATATTCCAACTTGGTTTTGCATCAACACTCCAATTGTTTTCTTAATTCTTGGTTTCACTGGGATACTTTTGTTTACAATTCGGTTATTAAAAAATCTCAAAAACATTGATTTAAAATCCATAGATAAAAATAATTTATTATTCCTTTTTTCTTTTGTCGCTCCAATTCTATCAGTCATAGTTTTAAAGTCTGTGTTATATGATACTTGGAGACATTTATTTTACATTTATCCTTCTTTTATTTTGTTAGGAATTTACTTTCTAAATTATTGCATCAATTCTAATTTTAAAAAGGCCGCATATACTATAACAACTATTTCAATCATTTCTGTATCTGTATATATTATTTCTTATTTCCCATTTCATCATGTGTATTTTAATCAATTTATTTCATTGAACGGAGAAGATTATATTAGAAAAAACTATGAAATGGATTATTGGGGAGTGAGTTATAATAAATCTTTGGAAGCCCTTTTAGAAATTGATTCTTCGGCGGTTGTAAAAATTTCTGCGGACAATCCTGTAATAATAGCAAATTCAGAAATGTTATCAGATGAACAACAAAAACGAATTTTGTTTGTGGATTCAATTCATAAATCCGATTATTTTATTGTAACGTACAGATGGCACCCTAAAGATTATGATACGTTAGGCGTAAAAGAAGTAAAATCATTTTATGTTTTAAAAAGTAAAATCAATTCTATTTATAAGGTAAAAAATTAGGCTTTCTTAATGAAATTACTAGCTAAATTCGTTAAAATATTAAAGTCCTATTCCCTGAAATTTAATATCTTTATTCCCTCAAAATAAAACACCATGTTTGATAATTTATCCGATAAACTCGAAAGAGCCCTTAAAACCCTTAAAGGTCAAGGAAAAATAACTGAAATTAACGTTGCCGAAACGTTGAAAGAAGTTCGTAAAGCCTTGTTAGATGCCGATGTTAACTATAAAGTAGCAAAAACATTTACGGATACCGTTAAAGAAAAGGCTTTAGGACAAAACGTTTTAACAGCCGTTTCTCCAAGTCAATTATTAGTGAAAATTACCCATGATGAGTTAACTCAATTAATGGGAGGACAAATGGAAGAGATTTTCCTTGGTGGAAATCCAACCATTATTTTAATGAGTGGTTTACAAGGTTCTGGTAAAACAACCTTTACAGGAAAATTAGCCAATTTCTTAAAAACGAAAAAAGGCAAAAAACCATTATTAGTTGCTTGTGACGTATATCGTCCAGCGGCTATTGACCAATTACACGTTTTAGGAGAGCAAATTGGTGTAGATGTTTTTTCAAATAAAGAAGAAAAAAATCCAATTAAAATTGCTGAAGCTGCCATTAAACAAGCTAAGGAAAACGGAAATAGTATTGTATTGATAGATACTGCTGGTCGTTTAGCGGTTGATGAGCAAATGATGACGGAGATTGCTGATTTAAAAAAAGCAATTAATCCTAACGAAATTTTATTTGTTGTTGATGCCATGACAGGTCAAGATGCTGTTAATACAGCAAAAGCCTTTAATGATCGTTTGGATTTTGATGGGGTTGTATTAACCAAATTAGATGGTGATACACGAGGTGGAGCAGCTTTATCTATTAAATCGGTAGTAAACAAACCTATTAAATTTATTGGTACTGGCGAAAAGATGGAAGCATTAGATGTTTTCTATCCAGAACGTATGGCCGACCGTATTTTGGGAATGGGTGACGTGGTTACTTTAGTAGAACGTGCTCAGGAGCAATTTAACGAAGAAGAAGCTAGAAAATTATCTAAAAAAATTGCCAAAAATCAATTTGACTTTAACGACTTTTTAAGCCAGTTACAGCAAATTAAAAAAATGGGAAATATCAAAGATTTAGTTGGTATGATTCCAGGTGTTGGTAAAGCCATGAAAGATGCTGAAATCAATGACGATGCATTTAAAGGCATTGAAGCTATTATCGGTTCTATGACTCCAAAAGAACGTTCACAACCTGAAATCATGAATGGTTCTCGCCGTCAGCGTATTGCAAAAGGTAGCGGACAAACTATACAAGAAGTCAATAAATTATTAAAGCAGTTTGAAGATACTCGCAAAATGATGCGTATGATGGGCGATAAAAACCAAATGGCGAAACTGATGAAAAATATGCCAGGCGGAATGCCAAAAATGTAACACTATGATTTTAATCGACGGAAAAAAAATATCACTTGAACTTCAATCTGAAATTGCTCAGGAAGTAAAAGAATTAATTGCTAAAGGAAAAAAGCAACCGCACTTGGCGGCTATTTTAGTGGGTGATGATCCAGCTTCTCAAACTTATGTGGGAAGTAAAGTGAAAGCTTGTGAAAACGTTGGCTTTAAATCAACCTTAGTAACTTTTGAAGCTTATGTTTCTGAACAAAAATTATTAGCAAAAATTGAAGAACTAAACAACGACGATGATATCGATGGTTATATTGTTCAATTGCCATTACCTCGTCATATTTCTGAACAAAAAATTATTGAAGCCATCAAACCAAGTAAAGATGTAGATGGCTTTCACCCAATTAATGTTGGTCGTTTAGTATTAAATTTACCAACTTATGTGAGCGCTACACCTTTTGGTATTGTTCAATTATTAGAGCGTTATAATATTCCGACAGATGGTAAACATTGCGTAGTTATTGGTAGAAGCCATATTGTAGGCTCTCCAATGAGTATTTTAATGGCCAAAAATACCAATTTGGGTAATTGCACGGTTACACTTTGCCATAGCCACACTCAAAATCTAAAAGAACATACATTAAACGCTGATATTATTATTGCCGCAATAGGCAAGCCAAATTTTGTAACAGCCGATATGGTAAAAGAGGGAGCTGTGATTATTGATGTGGGCATTAACCGTGTAGATGATGCTACTAAAAAGAGTGGCTTTAAATTAGTGGGCGATGTTCAATTTGAAGAGGTTTCTAAAAAAGCTGGTTACATTACCCCTGTTCCAGGTGGAGTTGGACCTATGACTATTGCCTCTTTGTTAAAAAACACTCTAATTGCAGCTAAAAGAGAGTTTTAAAGATTATTTGCAGTAATTATAGATAATCCCATCGCAGTAGTGGTTTTCAAGGGTAATTTTGTAGAATCTACAATTTACAAAAGCCTTGCGTAAAGAACGAGCAGATTTTTTTTAATACCTTTGATATAGGTGGATATAAAAAGAATTGCGTTCTCCACTCGTGTAATACTAAAACTATCATTAGCATTATAAACCTAATTAATATAAAAACAGAATGAATTTTATTGTACCAACCGATTTTTCAACTAATGCTAAATATGCCGCCAAATATGCTGCAATGCTAGCTCAAGCAACAAATTCTAACATCAGATTATTACATATTATAGCTCCGCCTCTTTTCGGTGATGATAAACTAGATCCTACTTATAAAGAAAAAGTAGCTTCCTCTAAAAACGAAGCTTCAATAAAATTAGAAGAACTGAGGACTGAAATCATTTCTGGAAACATTGATATCACCTGTGATCATGTTACTAGAGTAGCAGAAAACTCGAGTGAAAATATTGTTTCTATTGCACTTAATATTAAAGCAGACTTCATTGTTATGGGTACGAGAGGTGTAGGATTAATTAAAAAAACACTTTTAGGAAGTAATACGGCAAGTGTAATTGAAGATTCGCCAATACCTGTTTTTGTAATCCCTGATGAAGTTTCCTTTTCAAATCCAAAAAAAATTGTATTCGCCTCTAGATTTCACCCTAGCGATTTACTTGCCATAAAGCAATTATCAATCATTGCCTCTGCCTTTAACGCTGAGCTAATTATCGTCCATTTTGTTGAAAACAAAAAAAATAAAGAAACTAGTTCTTTAATAATGGAAACTTTTTTAGCACAAATTCGTGAAGTAATCTCCTACCCTAAAATTACTTGTCACATTTTTGAAAACGAAAACGCGCAAAATGGAATTGAAAAATTTATTCATGTCGTTGATGCAGATTTAATTGCTTTATCCACTAAAAACAGAAATCCTTTTGAAAAATTATTTAGCAAAAGCATGACCAAAGAAATGGCTTTTCACAGTAAAATACCATTACTAGCATTTCATATAAAAAACATAAAAGATGGTGTTGAACTATAGCTTACAAAAAAGTCTATAAAAAGCGAAAGTCCCGGCCACTACCCCGAGACTTTCTAACCAATTAATCTAGAACAAAACTACACTAAAACTTACTGCCAACTGTAACAGCAATTGTCGTGCCATAATTTTTTAAAGTGGATTTATCGACGAAATTTGGGTTATACATATAGTAATTTTCGCTATTCATACTTCTGGTAAATGATACATCTACATACATTTTCTCTCTTTTAAACCCAACTCCACCTGTAAAAAAGGTTCTTACAAAATCTCCAGAAAAAGTTTCTCCAAATGGGCTACCATACATCGCATAACCTAATCTCACAAACATGGGTTTTAGATTTGCTTCGGCTCCTACTCGTAAATTAGAGGTTTGACTGTATTTATTTCTTATGGTAGTATTAACACCTGTAAATACCTGTGGAGAGCTTTGCAATGATGCTTGCTTGTAGTTAATAATATCATAATCAATATTAATAGCTCCCATTTTTTTATACAATAAAGCCACACTTCCCGTAAATTTCATAGGAGTAATTACCTGATAATTAAATTTACCACCATTATCTGGAGGATATTGAGTGGTAAAGGCTCCGCCCTCATCATAATTGGCATTCATTTTATACAAATAACCGTCCGATAAATTATAAACCGTTGGCGAATGGAAACTTGCTCCTAATCTAATAAAGTCGGCCGCTCGATATATGACACCAACTTTTAAATTATAACCAGTTCCAGTTGTTTTATAGGTTTCCTGATACGACATACTTTTAAATCCACCTACACCCGAATAACTATAGGTAGGAGAGGAATTAGTTGAAAGTCTCATCGAATCTTTATCATCCACTTCTGAATAAACCGAATTGTGATTATAAGTAAGCATTGGTATTCCTAAAGAAACACCCAAATACAGTTTATCTTTATAGCCATAAGCATAATTAATATTCCACTCGTTTATTCTACCCGTTGTTTCGATAGTTTTTGATTGCAGAACATCATATTTTGTATTAATAATACTAGCGTACTTATTATTTATCGTATCGTACATGTCAATTAAATAATTATCATAAGCCATTCCTGAATAACCATCATCTAAATTCGACAGAGCTTTCCCGTTGGCCGACGATAAAAAATCGTTAGCAATACTTTTAAAATTTGATCGTCCTTCAATAGTTGTATTACTGTTAAAATTAACGATTTGATTACACGATAATCCTATAGCATGATGATTATCCGGCTGCTGTTTACTATCCCAAGCACCCACTAAGGTTAATCCATCAAAGGGAACATTGGCTTTAAAATTTTTGTTGGATGTTCCGTTGTGAGTAGCATCAACCGAAAAAAATCTTAATCCAAAAGAAATATTGATATCTCCTTTTTTATACAAACCAATTCCAGCAGGATTAGTGCCCATACAAGAACCATCGGCTCCTAATGCTCCGAAAGAACCCGCCATTGCTTTACTACGAGACGTTCCTCCAAAAAATGTTTGAGAATATCTCATCGCATCAATGTCATTTTGAGATATAAGAGTAACAGATAACAAGCTTAAAGCTGTTATAAAACGAAATGATTTCATAATTTTATAATTATAATAAGTCGGGAATGTCTTTAAATTATCTTGGTCTTCGTCCACCACCGTTATTAGATGGAGCACTTCCTCCTCCATTATTACTTGGCGCACTAGGCGTTTGAACTGGGTTTTGCCTAACTGGCGTCTCGAACCTAGGCGTTTCAACTGGCTGCTTAACTGGCTCTGTATTCCTAATCGGATTTTGTCTTATAGGAGTAGTTTCTGTAGGATTACGAACCGGTTCCGTATTCCTAATTGGATTATTTCTAATTGGAGTGGTTTCGGTAGGATTACGAACTGGTTCAATATTTCTTATTGGAGTTTCTGATATCGGCTCTCTCACAGGAGTAGTAGCATCTGGATTACGAACTGGTTGAGAAGGTGAATTAACATTTCTAACAGGTTTTATACCTCCCGTACCAATTGGTGTTCCATTATTATCTACTCTTATTGGCACATCATTTTGTATACCTCTTGTAGGTTTAACTTCCGTAAATTTTACCGCGGTTCCTTGTTGAACTGCAACATCTCTAATATATACTTCTGAAGCCGACAACTCTCTTTTAACGGGCGCCATTCCTGGATTTGAAACTCTTCTGCTATTTCCCCCACCATTTGACGAGCGAGGTCCGTATGTATAACTACTATTGTTATCAAAAACGTTATAATATCCCCAACCGTTATTGTATGGGTTGTTATATCCATAACCGTATGGGTTTCCATAACCATAGCCGTAATAATTACCGAAACCAAAACCATTTCCGTAGCCATAAGGATTTCCATAACCATAATAGTTACCCCACATTCCATTATTAAATCCGTTGTTATATCCCTGAGCGTAAGCCGACATATAAGGATTATAACCATTATAACAGTTAAATTGATTGCCGTAACCCCAACCCCAACTGTTATAAAAATTCACAGATGGATTATAACTATAGTTATTATAACTAGAACCCCACCAGCTATATCCATTGTATACACTTACCCCATAGTTATATGGATTTTGGCTATACCAATATGAATTAGTGTAGTAGTTGTCATAATAACTCAAGCCATTGATATTGTTATTGAAACGTTTTACACGAGTAGCGTATTCGTAATCGTAATAATCATCGTACTTAAATTCTCTGTCTTTATAATAAGGATTTGCATCGTCCTTCTCTTTTTGAGCTTGTTTTACTGCTGCAATTGAATCATTATAACGCTTGTCTATAGCCTCCTGTTTTTGTTTCTTTTCGGCTGCTAAACGAGCCTCTTCTATCCTATCTTCTTTAGGATTAGCGTACACGTCATCATTATAGGTAGAAGTCCCCTTTTTTTGAGTTAAACATGATGATAATACTGTCAAAGCGATACTTGATATGACAACTAATTTTTTCATTTTATTAGTTTTTAAAATATCAGACGAAAACGTCCAATAAAAGTTTAAATTTGCACGGGGAATGCTCTGTAAAGTTACCAAATTAAGTGCCAACCCGATTATTAAATTTATTATTTAACATTTGTTAATAAAGATGAGTAAAGAATTAACATCACGCGGAGAAGATTACAGTAAATGGTATAACGATTTAGTTGTTAAAGCAGATTTAGCCGACCATTCGGCTGTTAGAGGCTGTATGGTTATTAAACCATACGGATACGGTATTTGGGAAAACATGCAAAAAGCATTAGATAAAATGTTTAAAGATACAGGACATCAAAATGCGTATTTTCCATTGTTTATTCCAAAGAGTTTATTTGAAGCAGAAGAGAAAAATGCAGAAGGATTTGCTAAGGAATGTGCTATTGTTACGCACTACCGTTTAAAAACAGATCCTAATAATAAAGGAAAATTAATTGTTGACCCAGAAGCTAAATTAGAAGAAGAACTAATTGTTCGACCTACTAGTGAAGCTATTATTTGGAATACTTATAAAAGTTGGATTCAATCCTACCGTGATTTACCTATTTTAGTAAATCAATGGGCAAATGTGGTACGTTGGGAAATGCGTACACGTTTATTTTTACGTACTGCTGAATTCCTTTGGCAAGAGGGTCATACAGCGCATGCAACCAAAGATGAAGCGATTGCTGAAACCAAACAAATGTTAGAAGTATACGCTGACTTTGTTGAAAATTGGATGGCTGTACCTGTTGTAAAGGGAGTAAAATCAGCTAACGAACGTTTTGCTGGAGCTGATGACACTTACTGTATTGAAGCCTTAATGCAAGACGGAAAAGCCTTACAAGCAGGGACGTCACACTTTTTAGGTCAAAATTTCGCGAAAGCATTTGATGTAAAATACGTAACTAAAGACAACAAACAAGAATATGTTTGGGCAACCTCTTGGGGTGTTTCAACACGTTTAATTGGAGCTTTAATCATGAGTCATAGCGATGATAATGGACTAGTTTTACCTCCGAAATTAGCGCCAATACAAGTAGTCATTGTTCCTATTTATAAAGGTGACGAAGGTTTAGCAAAAGTATCTGAAACAGCGAATGAGATTAAAAAGAAATTACAAGCAAAAGGTATTTCAGTAAAATACGATGATAGAGATTCTCAACGTCCAGGTTGGAAATTTGCTGAATACGAATTAAAAGGCGTTCCTGTGCGTATTGCTATTGGCGAAAGAGATTTAGCAAATGGAACCGTAGAAGTTGCTCGTAGAGATACATTAACCAAAGAAACAGTAAGCATTGAAGGAATAGATACTTTAGTGGATAATTTATTAAATGAGATTCAAGCAAACTTATTTAATAAAGCAAAAGCTCGTAACCAAGAATTAACAACTACGGTAAATTCATACGAAGAATTTAAAAAAGTATTAGACGAAAAAACTGGTTTTGTTTATGCTCACTGGGATGGAACACCAGAAACTGAAGAAAAAATAAAAGAAGAAACAAAAGCAACCATTCGTTGTATTCCTTTAAACAATGCGCAGGAAGCAGGAGTTTGTATTTATAGTGGCAAAACTAGTACGCAACGCGTTATGTTTGCAAGAGCGTATTAAAAATTAATTATTAAAAAAATAGAATTATAAAATGGCAACTTTAATTATCTTTCGTCACGGACAAAGCGTTTGGAATTTAGAAAATAAATTTACTGGTTGGGTAGATGTTGAATTAACCGAAAAAGGAATGCAAGAAGCAAAAAATGCTGGAGAAAAATTAAAACCTTTCAAATTTGATTTAGCATTTGCCTCTGATTTAAAACGCGCTCAAAACACCTTAACATTAGCGTTAGAAGTTTCTAATCAACCTAATGTTCCTACAACATATAATAAAGCGTTAAATGAGCGCATGTATGGTGATTTACAAGGCTTAGATAAAACAGCTACAGCCGAAAAATACGGTGATGAGCAAGTGAAAATTTGGAGAAGAAGTTATGACATTGCTCCTCCAAATGGCGAAAGTTTAAAGGATACCGCTTCCCGTGTAATCCCCTATTTTAAAGCTGAAATTGAACCAAAATTGAAAGAAGGAAAAAACATAGTTGTTGCAGCGCATGGCAATAGTTTACGTGCCTTGATTATGTATTTAGAAAACATGACACCTCAACAAATATTGGAGTTTGAAATTGGTACAGCTATTCCTCGTCACTATGAATTAGATGGTGATTTAAAAGTTTTAAAAGCAGAGAATCTTTAAGAAAATGGAACAAAATTTTATAGGAAATAACAGTAAAACGATTGCCATTGATTTTGATGGAACCATTGTGGAACATCAATATCCACGTATTGGTAAAGAAATGTTATTTGCCTTTGCAACGATAAAAGAGTTGCAAAAAAAAGGGCATAAATTAATTTTGCATACATACCGCACCGGAAGTTTATTAAATGAAGCGGTAGAGTATTGTAAGCAAAATGGTGTTGAATTTTATGCGGTTAATAAAAATTATCCAGAAGAAGTGATTACAGAAGATACTCCGAGAAAATTAAACGTAGATATTTTTATTGATGACAGAAATGTTGGTGGATTTTTAGGATGGAGCGCTACATGGCAAATTCTTCACCCAGAAGGTGGTGATTTTAATCACATGGTAAAAAACCCAGAAGCGCATAATAATTACAAACAAGAAGAAAAATCATTTTTCAAAAAACTATTTGGAAAATAAATATCAAAAACCTCTTTGTGCTCTTAGCGAGAAAACTTAGCGCTCTTTGCGGTTAACAAAAACTAACAAAATGGTTATATTAAAAAACAGAGAGGAAATTGAATTAATGCGTGAGTCTGCATTAAGTGTTTCTCGCACATTAGGAATTATTGCTAAAGAAATTAAACCAGGTGTAACTTCATTGCACTTAGATAAAATTGCTGAAGAATATATCAGAGATAACGGTGGAGTGCCGGCATTTAAAGGCATGTATGGTTTCCCAAATACGCTTTGTATGTCATTAAATGCTTCTGTTGTTCATGGTATCCCTAACAATAAACCATTAGAAGAAGGTGATATTATTTCGGTAGATTGTGGCGTTATTAAAAACGGTTATTTTGGCGATCATGCCTATACTTTTGCGGTTGGCACAATAGCACCAGAAGTTCAAAAACTATTAGATGTAACCAAAGAATGCCTTTATATTGGAATTGAACAATTCAAAAGTGGCAACAGAATTGGAGATATTGGATTTGCCATACAACAACATGCTGAAAATAACGGATATGGCGTAGTTCGTGAATTATGTGGACATGGATTAGGAAAAAAATTACATGAAGATCCAGAAGTACCAAACTACGGAAAACGTGGCGATGGCCCTAAAATTAAGGACGGGATGGTAATTGCCATTGAACCTATGATTAATCTGGGAACCCGAAATATTAAGCAATTAAAAGACGGTTGGACAATTTTAACTGCCGATGGAAAGCCTTCAGCTCATTTTGAACACGATGTAGCTCAAATTGACGGAAAACCGGAGATTTTATCTACTTTTAAATACATTGAAGAGGCTTTAGGGATTATATAGACATTTGTCGATAATTGGATAAATTATTATTTGGCTATGTCGCTAAAATTTATTTACTTGCATAGGTTTTTTAGCAATAAACAATTAAATTAAGACGATGAATATCAAAAATTTTAAGTTAAATGCCAAAGTAATTGCTTTAGGTTTAGCTTCTTTATTAATTTATTCTTGTGGCGATCCAAAGCCAGCTGATGGTGAAACTGGAGAAGAATTACCTGATACTGACACAGTTAAAGCTGTTGCGTTAAATGTTGGTGGAGAACTATTTAGTATTCCATCTCCTATTCAAACGGCTTTATTGATTCAAAAATCTGGAGTTACTTATGATAAAGCTATTTTAAATGCTGGTAATAAAAACGGACAATATGCTTCTGATTATGCTAGATCTTTAAATTTAGGGATTTATGGTGCTGATTTAGGTTACGTAAGTATGTATAACCAAACTCAAGATGCCTTAGGATATTTAGGAGCTCTTAAAAATTTAGCTGATAAATTAGGCGTATCTTCTGCTTTCGATCAAAGTACGATGAAACGTATCAACGACAATATCTCTAACAAAGATAGTATGTTGGTATTAGTAGGTATTGCTTACAGAGCAAGTGATGCTTATTTAAAAACAAATAAGCGTACAGAAATCAGTAGTTTGATTTTAACTGGTGGTTGGATTGAAAGTATGAATTTTTCTATTTCAGCTTATAAATCAAAACCAACGAGTGAAGTTAAATACCGTATTGCAGAACAAAAACAAGCATTAGGAAGCATTATTAAATTAATTTCTTCTCACAACATGGCTGATGCAGCTGGCTTAGTTACTGACTTGCAAGATTTAGCTAAAGTTTATGAAGGGATCACTACAAAATACAATTTTGTTGAACCAACCACTGATGAAGCTAAAAAAACAACTTACATTAACAGTACCACAGAAATAACTATTAGCGAAGAGCAAATAGGTCAAATAGCTACAAAAATTATGGCTATCCGTGATAAAATTATTAATGTAAAATAATCTTAATTAACTACTTAATTATTATGAAGAAGAATTTATACAAAAGCCTATTAATTTTATCTATCGTAGGTTTATCAACTACAGCAAAAGCTCAATGCGATTCAATTGCTAGCTTATGTTCAAAACACATTATTGCTCAGTTTATTTCTGATGGACAGTCTTACCGTTCATTATTATTAAACTCAGAAGAAATGGCGGAGTTTCACACAACATTTTTTGGAGAAACTACTTACCGTATTGCTGCTTGTAGCGGAAAAACAGATGGTAATTTAATTTTTAATATTTACGATCAAGATCGTCATTTATTATTTACAAATAAAAACTACGCTAATGCGCCTCACTGGGATTTTAGAGTAAAATCTACTTTAGAGTGTACAATTGAAGCTCAATTAGATGCAAATAAAAATGCAGGTTCTGGTTGCGCAGTTATTTTAATTGGATTCAAACAAAAATAATATTCAACACAAAATAGATTTAAAAAAAGGATAAAGTACTGTGTTGCTTTATCCTTTTTTGTTTAACATGAAAAACTGATAGAATATGAAATATCCAAGTTTACCTAAAAAAAGGCAATTAATAAACTGGATAAACCATATGATATTTAAAACAACAACAACTTAGACATATGAAACATCTTTTTATTGTTTGTTCGTTATTTTTTTCAATCGCATCTTATGCACAAACTACCTGTGCTTATAACTTAAGCGCTGCAACTGCTGCTATCGCCCCTGGAAAAGAAGAATCAGTTGAAATGATGGAAGTTAAAATTAAAAACAACTACCAAGTTCAATTCATTAAACAAGACAAAAAAAATTATCTAAAAATTATCGTTAAAGATGATTTAGGTTTTGGAAAAAAAGGCTCCCTATTATTACAATCTGTAAAAAAACAGATTTATATTAAATCTACAACGCTTAATATAATTGATAAAACTTCAGCTTATTTTATCATTGACTTAAACAACACCTATTATCTTGACAACATTAAAGATTTTGGATTAGCGAAAATTATATTTAATGAAACGGTTGAATTTAGCATTCCTAAAAACGATACTGAACAAATAAAAAAGGCCGCTGAATGTTTCTTTAATATTGTAAAAGATAACATCTGGCCACAAGTTAAGAAACTTTAAGTTTAATTGTATCAATGGGAGGAAAAAAAGGCAACAAAAAAACCAAAATTTTTAAACAAAAAACCCTCCCCCTCCTAAAGCCTAAATAAAAAAGGAACACAGATTAAATACATGTAACAAATCAACACTATGTAATCAAAAAAAATCCGTGTTAATCTTTTCCAATCTGTTTCATCCGTGTTCCCATTCAATCATTAAAATTTCAAATTCAATCCTACCATAAAATTGGTTGGTGCAGCAGGCGCTAAATAGTTAGATGAATACATCTGTTTATCACCATTACTATCCGACATTGAATAAGTGTAGTTGTATCCGTTAGTTTCATACTGTGTGTTAGACAAATTATAAATCACAGCAATCAAATTAATTTCTTTAATTAATTTAGTGTGAATCGTATAATTCACTCTAAAATCACACACTAAATAATCATGAATAGCTCTTTGTCCGTTAGATGTATTATCTAAATATTGTTTACCGACGTATTTATTTAAAAATCCAACTTCTAAATTTTTAATTGGTTTAAAAATAAAATTAGCTGCTGCAATTACATTTGGTGAAAATGAAATATCCGTATTAGAATGTTTGATCGTATCCTGGCCTGGATAAATATCATAGTTGTCTATAAATTCCGAATAATTTTTTACTTTATTTTGAGATAAAGTAATATTACCATTAAACGTAAAATATTTAGTGATATTCGCATTTAACTCCAATTCTAAGCCTCTTCTATAACTACTTTCCACGTTTACTCTGTTGTATGCACCAACATCATTTATTTGTCCGTTTAATACCAATTGATTTTTATACTGCATATCATAAAAATTTAAACCAATACTTACATTTTTAAAACGATGAGTTGCTCCAATTTCCAAATCATTTAATTGCTCATGTTTTGGTCGGCTTTTTTTACTTGAATTAATAAAATCATCTCTGTTAGGCTCCTTATTAGCGATGCCGTAACTAGCGTACACATTTGTGTTTTTAGTTAGCAAATAATTTACACCCACTTTAGGATTAAAAAATCCATAGGAAGTATATACTTGTTGCTTTTCAATTAACGAAGTATCAAAACCTAAGAAATTGTAATTCACATTTCGGTATTGCAAATCAATAAACGCAGTTAATTTATCTATTGGACGAATGGTCGTTTTTAAATACACATTCGCATCATATTTGTTAGCTTGGTTGTTATAATACATAGGCTTAAAATCATTTGGGTTACTGTATTGTGCCCAAATAACTTCGCCAAAGTGCTTACCAAAATACGTATTATAACCACCACCTAATACAAAATTTAATAAGGTATTTGGCTTGTAATTAATGTTAGCAATAACTCCCGTAAAATCATTATCCAACCAACGTCGTCTAATTAAATCAGTAGATGATATTGTGGTATTACTATCTACTACAACCTCTGGCATATTATAATCCGTTAATGATTCGTCTTGTTTGTATTGTTCGTAATAGCCTTTACCTTTTGTGTAATGCCCTGTAACATTAACATTTAGTTTGCTATTAAACGAATGAATGAAATGTAATTGATAATTATCTTGGCGGTAATTATCAGTTTCATTATTGTAATATTTTGTTAATGTATCTTGCCCTTGGATTGAAGTGTATTGCCCGCTAGGATTAAATGTTCGGTTACCATTATTTAAACTATCTGATGGCACATAATACCAAGCTTGATAGGTTTTTTCCCAACCGCTAAATAGAATTGCTTTTACCACCGTTTTTTTACCATAATATCCACCCGAAACATAAAACGAATTTAATTTAGAAGCAGCTCTATCAATGTAGCCGTCACTCATAATTTGTGAGGCACGCGCATCAAACGTAAAATGATTATTTATTAAACCCGTTCCTGCAGCAACAGTATTTTTCATCGTTTTAAAGGAACCAATGCTATTATTTATTTGAGCATATGCTTTTTCATTTAGTTCATTGGTTTGCATATTAATACTCGCTCCAAAAGCCCCTGCTCCATTAGCTGAAGTACCAACACCACGTTGCACTTGCAAATTATTAGTTGACGATAAAATATCAGCCATGTTTACAAAAAATGTTCCTTGACTTTCGGCATCATTAATAGGCACTCCGTTAACCGTTACGTTAATTCGAGTTCCATCTGTTCCTCTTATTCGCAAACCAGTATATCCTACTCCGTTACCAGCATCCGAATTAATAACCACTGATGCCATAGAATTTAACGCATAAGGTAAATCTTGACCAACGTTTTGTTTTTTTATGTCCTCTCCACTTAAATTAGAATACGCAAAAGCGGAAGTATTATCTACACGTGTTGCATTTACAACAACTTCATCTAGTGATTTATTGTCTTGAGTCATGGTAATTTCGATTGTCATCAGATCTTTAATATCTAATGAATCTTCTCTTACTTTATAACCCACACATTTTGTAACCAACACATATTTACCAGGTTTTAAATTGGCAAACTCAAATAATCCATCAGCATTTGATTGAGTTGATAAGAAGGTGTTTTTAATTCCTATGACCGAAAAAGGAATTGGTTTTTTGTCGGGGTCCGATACAAACCCACTTAATTTTGATTGCGCTTGCAAGCTATACGAGCAAGACGTAAACAAGGCTAAAGCCATTGCTTTTTTGATTGTTTTAAAGTTCATTTTTTACTTTTTTTAATTGTTAATAATAACATCGCAAGGGGATGCGACATCGTTGTTAACTGTTTCCCTACGCAGGCATTACCCTGATCAGGTGCATACACACAAACGTTTGGCGTTAATATGTAATGGGTATAATCTCAGCTTTAAATCATAAATTATTTAAAGCACCCCTAAAGATCTGCGGCAAATGTAATTATTTTTTTGAGAATTAGGAATTATAAAAATGTGTCCAGTCAGGATGTTATGAAGTTGGAGTTTTTGTCACTTCGAGCGTAGTCGGAAGCCCTCCAACTCGCTCCACCCCCCCCCGCGTTTCTATCTACAAACCCAAATGTTTCGACTTCACTTCCTGTCCAAAAAACAAAGAAGCATGGCTGTCAAATAATTCTGTACTATCCGTGGTTAAGAAATTTAAGGAAGATGTTTTAGAAATACGTGTTTCCATTTCTGGATGACGAACTAAATAATCTTTTAATCCTTCAGCTACTATTTGTCCTTGAGTTAATACTTTAACTCCACTTGGCAAATGTTGCTCAATTAATGATTTAAGTAAAGGATAATGTGTGCAGCCTAAAATAACGGTGTCGATATTTTTTGATTGAGAAAATAAATGATGCACATGTTTCTCTACAAAATAGTTTGCTCCTACTCCATCTAACTCGTTATTCTCGATTAATGGAACCCACATGGGGCAAGCTTCTTGAAACACTTTAATGTCAGGAAAAAACTTTTCGATTTCTATCACGTATGATTGCGAAGTTACCGTTCCGCTTGTTGCAAAAATGCCTACCTCTTTTGTTTTAGTATAATTTCCAACAATCTCTGTTGTAGGTCTAATAACACCTAACACTCTTTTATTGGGTGCAATCTTTGGTAAATCTTTTTGCTGAATGGTTCTTAAGGCTTTTGCCGACGCGGTATTACAAGCTAATATTACTAATTCACATCCTTGGTCAAATAATGCTTTAACACATTCCAAAGTATATTCATACACTGTATCAAACGAGCGTGAGCCATAAGGTGCGCGAGCATTATCTCCCAAATACAAATAATCGTATTGTGGTAAAGTTGTAACTAATTCTTTCAAAATTGTTAAACCTCCGTAACCAGAATCAAAGACTCCAATGGGTGAATATGTTTTTTGATGAGTGATAATAGTCAATATTAAAACAAAATTACATAAAACTCGGCTTTTTTGAGTAATTTTAAAAAATAAGTATTTTTGTACTTTCTAAATTAATTTAAAACTATGGCATTTTCACCTATCCGCTTTGTTGATAAAGACAAAGATAAAGCACTTTTTTTTGCAACGCTTCGTAAACGTGTAGATACTTATTTTAAAGAAAACAATATCTCAAAACATTATAATACCACCATGGTTGTTAAAACCATTATTTTAATGAGTGCGTATTTATTGCCTTTTATTGCCTTATTAGCTTTTAATCCGTCATTTAAAATCGCCTTAATTTTGTGGGCAATTATGGGCTTTGCTTTATCAGGTATTGGTATGAGCGTGATGCACGATGCGAATCATGGCGCTTATTCATCAAACAGTAAAACAAACTATTGGTTAGGACATACCTTAAATTTATTAGGAGGCTCTGTCTTTAATTGGAAATTACAGCATAATGTGATGCATCATACCTATACTAATGTGTTGGATTATGATGATGACATTGCTGATAAATTGATTTTAAAATTTAATCCTCACACAAAAGTAAAATGGTATCATAAATTACAAGTAGTTTATGCTTTTTTATTTTATGGAATTTTGACTTTATATTGGGCTTTGTTAAAAGATTTTATTCAGTTTAGCAAATACACCAAGCAAGGTGTAAACACTAGTACTAAAGAACAAAATCGTGTGATTTGGTTTAAAATATTTTTAAGTAAAGTGTTTTATTGGGCAGCTATGTTTGCACTTCCAGTTTTTGTATTTCATATTCCGTTTTACCAAATACTATTAGGTTATTTATTAATGCAATTTATTTCGGGAGTTGTTTTGACCGTTGTTTTTCAATTAGCACATACGGTTGAAGGCACAACACATCCATTACCAAATGTTGATTATACAATTGAAAATAATTGGGCGGTTCATCAAATGAATACAACTGTCAATTTTTCGCGTAAAAGTAAATGGATTTCGTGGTATGTTGGAGGTTTAAATTTTCAGGTAGAGCACCATTTATTTCCAACCATTTGTCATGTACACTATCCAGCAGTTTCTGAAATTGTAAAAGCTACTGCCGAAGAATTTGGAGTGCCGTACTTAGAGAACCCAACCTTTTGGACAGCTTTAAAATCTCATGTAAGAGCTATTATTAGCTTCGGAAAAATGCCAGATTTAAATGAGGCAATCGGATAAAATTATGCCCCGCAGATGTCGCTGATTTTCGCAAATCTGACTTTTGATTATTAATTTTATAACCTTTAAAAAATCTGCGTTTATCTGTGAGATCTGCGGGAGACCAATCTAATACTGCTCGCTCTCGTTCGGGAAATCCTTACTCTTTACATCCTTAATGTATTGCTGAAAAGCGTTACTCATACTTTCGTATAAATTTAAATATCTTCTTAAAAAACGTGGACTAAACTCATGTGTCATGCCCAGCATATCATGTGTTACAAGTACTTGTCCGTCAACACCACCACCAGCGCCAATGCCAATTACTGGAATACTGATGTTTTTTGCCACTTCTGTAGCTAATTTGGCGGGTATTTTTTCTAAAACCAAAGCAAAACAACCACTTTCTTCTAATATCTTGGCGTCTTCCATTAATCGTGCTGCTTCTTCCTCTTCTTTAGCTCTAACGGTATAAGTTCCAAATTTGTAAATGGACTGAGGAGTTAAGCCTAAATGTCCCATTACTGGAATTCCAGCAGATAAAATACGTTCAATCGAATCCTTTATTTCGCGACCACCCTCCAATTTAACAGCATGTGCGCCACTTTCTTTCATAATTTTGATAGCTGAGGTTAGGGCTTCCTTGGAATTTCCTTGGTATGATCCAAAAGGTAAATCCACCACCACCAAAGCTCTATCAATGGCTCTAATTACCGAAGAAGCATGATAAATCATTTGATCCAAGGTAATTGGCAAAGTCGTTTCATGTCCTGCCATCACATTACTGGCGCTATCTCCTACTAAAATCACATCAATACCGGCATGGTCAATGATTTTAGCCATAGTATAATCGTAGGCTGTAAGCATCGAAATTTTTTCGCCACGGCGTTTCATTTCTTGCAATTGATGGGTTGTAACTTTTTTAACTTCTTTATGTACTGACATAATAATGGTTTTTAACATTCAATTTTAACTATATTCCTATCCCGAAAAAAATCGAGGCATTTGTGGTTAAAATCATGTAAAATTACTGAATTAATTTGGAGTTAACTTAAAAATGGTAACTTTGTATTTACTCAAAAAATAAAATGAAAAATAGCATATTATATATTGGACTATCGTTTATTACTGCCTTTACTTTAAGTTCATGTAAAAACGACTTAGACGTTCTAGCGCCAGGAGAAGAATCTGTATCAGTTTATGGCATTATTAACCCAAACCAATCTGTTCAAAACATTAGAATTAATAAGGTTTATTTAACAGATGGCGATGCTTTAGCGGCAGGGCAAAACGGTGAAACTATCAATTATGGTCCCGGAGAACTGCGAGTAAGTTTACAGCGTTTTGTTAACGGAAGTACAACTCCAACTGTTACCTCAGTTGGAACTGGCACCATTGCTGCCAAAAAAGAAATTGTGCTAACTGAAACAGTTGTTACTACAGCTGGTGGTAATTTTAGCACTCAACAACGTATTTGGCAAACTACAGATAAACTATACAATAGTGGCGAGTATAAATTAACTATAAAAAACAATAACACAGGAAAAGAATTTACAGCGCAAACAATTGTGGTTGATAGTGTAAGACCAAATTCAGTAAAACCTTTTATTTATCATCCAACACTTTATCCAATGCACGGTTATTATGTAGTTACTGGCTCACCAGTAACGCAACAAGTGGCGTATATCGATTATTCTATTTTAACAGCAACTCAATTCATTAAATTCAAATCTATTGCAAATGCTAAATTATATAGTGTAGTTATGCGTTTTCATTATATCGACTCTTTGATAGGCGGCGGAACCGTAAATAGTTATGCGGACTATACTTTTCCAAATCAAAAATCATCCAGTATAAATGGTGGAGAAGATATGGAAGTGTCTTTTTCGGCAAACGACTTTTATGTTGTAGTAGGTAGCGAAATGCAAAAAAAGTCATCAGCTAATATCAAAAATAGACGTTCGCATTACATGGAATACATTGTTATGGCGGGAGCTGAAACGTTAAATACATTTTTACAAGTAAACGAACCATCTAATAGCATTGCTCAAGATAAACCATACTATACCAATATTAATGGTGGCGTTGGTGTTTTTTCCGCTAGCTCCCGCTCTATTATTACTCACGATTTATGGAATGATTTTATTGATAAAATTGCCTGCCACCCTAGCACGAATCCGTATGGATTTTGCAATAGCTCAGGAGTCAAAACTGGCGTTTGCCCTTAATAAATCTGACAAAAAACCACATTTAAGCCATCTAAAATGACAAATTTTAGGTGGTTTTTTATGTTTGTGCCAGCCTGTCATAATTACCGAAGTATTTTGGATTGGCATAAACATTGACTAAGTAATGCCACAATTAAAACGTAAACAATTAAAAAAACATATATTATGGGAAAAATTATAGGAATAGATTTAGGTACTACCAACAGCTGTGTAGCGGTAATGGAAGGTAACGAAGCTGTTGTTATTGCAAATAACGAAGGTAAAAGAACAACTCCATCAGTGGTGGCGTTTGTAGAAGGTGGCGAGCGTAAAGTAGGAGATCCTGCTAAACGTCAAGCTATCACAAACCCTACAAAAACGATTTCTTCAATTAAACGTTTTATGGGAAGCTCTTACGACGAAGCTCAAAAAGAGATTGCTCGTATGACTTACAAAGTAGTAAAAGGCGACAATAACACACCTCGTGTAACGATTGACGACAGAAACTACTCTGCTCAAGAAATTTCAGCTATCATTTTACAAAAAATGAAAAAAACGGCGGAAGATTTCTTAGGAACTACGGTTGATGAAGCGGTTATTACAGTACCTGCGTACTTTAACGATGCTCAACGTCAAGCAACTAAAGAAGCTGGTGAAATTGCTGGTTTAAAAGTAAAACGTATCATCAATGAGCCTACTGCAGCTGCTTTAGCTTATGGTATGGACAAAAAAGGCAAAGACATGAAAATTGTTGTTTTTGACTGCGGTGGTGGTACTCATGACGTGTCTGTTTTAGAATTAGGTGATGGTGTATTTGAAGTAAAATCTACCGACGGTGATACTCACTTAGGTGGTGATGACTTTGATAACTTAATCATTGATTGGTTAGCTGATGAATTTAAAAAAGACGAAGGAATTGATTTACGTCAAGATCCGATGGCTTTACAACGTTTAAAAGAAGCTGCTGAAAAAGCTAAAATTGAATTATCAAGTACTACGACTTCTGAAATTAACTTGCCTTACATTATGCCAGTTAACGGAATTCCAAAACATTTAGTAAAACAATTAACTCGTGCTAAATTCGAACAATTAGCAGATAGCTTAATCAACAGAACAATTGAGCCTTGTAAATCAGCTTTAAAAAATGCAGGTTTATCAACTTCTGATATTGATGAAATTATTTTAGTAGGTGGTTCAACTCGTATTCCAGCTATCCAAGCAGCGGTTGAAAAATTCTTCGGAAAAGCACCAAGCAAAGGTGTGAATCCTGATGAGGTTGTAGCTTTAGGTGCTGCTATCCAAGGTGGTGTATTAACTGGAGAAGTTAAAGACGTATTATTATTAGATGTAACACCTTTATCATTAGGTATTGAAACTTACGGTGGAGTGTTCACTAAATTAATCGAATCTAATACAACGATTCCTTCTAAAAAAACAGAAACCTTCTCAACAGCTAGCGATAGCCAACCAAGTGTACAATTACATGTATTACAAGGTGAGCGTCCGATGGCAAAAGATAACAGAACTATTGGTCAGTTTAACTTAGATGGTATTATGCCAGCTCCACGTGGGGTTCCACAAATTGAAGTAACATTTGATATTGATGCAAACGGTATCTTATCAGTATCTGCTAAAGATAAAGCAACTGGTAAAGCACAAAACATTCGTATCGAAGCTTCTTCTGGATTAAGCAAAGAAGAAATTGAGAAAATGAAACGTGAAGCAGAAATGAATGCGGATTCTGATAAAAAAGCAAAAGAAGAAGCAGATAAAATTAATGCAGCTGACGGTTTAATTTTCCAATCAGAAAAACAATTAAAAGATTACGGAGATAAAATTCCTGCAGAGAAAAAAGCAACGATTGAAACAGCTTTAGCTGGATTAAAAACTGCTCATGATGCAAGAGACATTGCAGGTATTGATTCAGCAATGACATCTTTAAATGCAGCGTGGGAAACAGCATCACAAGAAATGTATGCCGCAATGAATGAGCAACAAGGTGGAGCTAATGCAAATCCTGGAGCTGATGCTAACGCAAACGCTGATAGCAATAAAGGTGAAAGCGTAACAGATGTAGATTACGAAGAAGTAAAATAATTTTCAGTTCTGGTTTAATTAAAGTTGAATCCCCTTCAGAGAAATTTGAAGGGGATTTTTTAATTATAATAGTTCATGGAGTTTTAATATGTTAAATCACTGATATTATTTGCAAACATGCAAAGTATTTTTGTAACTTAAGTTATTGTTAAACCTCAAAAAAATAAATTATGAAATTAAAATCACTTTTTTTATCTGTTGCTTTTTTATTAGTAGCAAACATCGCATCTGCATTTACCATTAAGTATTACAACAAGGATTCTAAAAAATACACGATGGAGGTAAAATCAAATGGATCAACTCAAAAGGTGGAATTCAACAGTTCTACTTCAGGTTCTGCATCCATTCAAACAAGTGCCTCAGAAGTAGAAATAAAAACTTCTTGTGGTTGGGTGAAAGTAAAAAATGATGCAAAAATTACTATTAAAGATGGCTGCATTAAAATCGAATAAAATTAATTTTATTAATCAGTTTAATTTTGATAGAGAATCCCCTTCAGAGAAATTTGAAGGGGATTTTTTTATTATATTTGATATAAGAATTATTTGTAAGCGCTTGTATTCGTTTGTTGTTAATTGTAAACGAATAAGTAGCGCCAAGCGACTAGTTATATGCAACCAGCCGAACACTAAATGCAAAAAATAAAATATAAAATCCTAACAATATTTACATTTTTATCTATTTGGACTTACGGACAAATAGACACTCTTACAGTTAATTTTACTTCCACATATCCTTATCTTTTTCAATCCGACTCCATCACAAATTATAAAGGTCATCGTCTTTCAATTGACTTAATTAACGTTCTTCCAAATTTCATTCTCGACAATAGTGGGAAAGCTAAAAAGGTGAACAAAAGGTTTAAAAGAGAAGTTGAAGCATATATTGCCAACGTCAACAAAAAACTATCAGAAGTAAAAGTACTGTATGTTTTACACCCAACGGCAAATAATCCTTTTAACACAAAAGAAAGCGAACCAGTTGATTCATTATATGCGACAATTTACAGACTAGACTTTAC
Organism: Bacteroidota bacterium; assembly: GCA_016711805.1. Lineage (GTDB taxonomy): Bacteria > Bacteroidota > Bacteroidia > B-17B0 > Aurantibacillaceae > UBA4416. The sequence goes on along the minus strand of JADJSH010000005.1, from coordinate 49,461 downwards.
AAAGTTAACTTCATTAGAAGTAGTCTATTTAGTTGGAGACGACTTAGACTATATTCTAGACTTTCCTTATGCTTTTTATAAAACACCAGTTAAAATAATTCACTGTGCTCAAATTACTTACTATGAAAAATTAAAACAAAACGTATTGAAGAAAAATAAAAACATTCAAGTACTTCGTGACACCCAACAAGACAGAGATTATTACATACAATTTATACAAAAATAACCTTCGCCGTTTCAATAAAAACCGTTTGTCGTGCAATTTTGTAAATTGCAAAAAGGCGGTAGTAGTTTCTGCTAGACATATGATTTCGTAATTAGAAACATCAAGTTGTCATTGGTACTTTTCTCACTAAATGCGGCTGGCATCATATAACACAACCTACCAAAAATGCGGGCTGACATCAAAGCATTTGCAATAAATGTCGCTTAGCGAAAGACATTCATTTTGCATTGCAAATGCGTAGAAACATTCTATCTTTGTTATTAGTATTCGGTTGACAGATGCCTTGAACCGCACTTCTGGTAGCTCGAAAACGTTAGCGGTCATTGTAAAACCGCAACCGTCAAAAAAACTGAATGAGAAATTTACAAAATAATCGAACAATAAAATTTTAAAAATAATAATGACAAGAATTAAACTTTCAGAATATGGCAATTCACCATTTGAAAAACTTATTGGACACAATAAAATTGTTTTAGATAAATGGATTGATTTAGAAGTTGCATTATTTTCAGAAACAAAACTTGACAAAAATCTATTGGAACAAGTTAGGAGAACGATTGCATTTGAAAATGAATGCGAATATTGTATGGTAAAAGCAGGAAAACCAAATTTCGACTTAACTGAAAAAAGAATAAGTTCCGCAACTGCATTTGCTCAATTTTTTGCAATTGACCATAAATCAATAAATGATAAGCATTTTGACATATTAAGAGAGGAATTTACAGAACAAGAAATTTCAGAACTGTGTTCATTCATAAGTTTTATAACGGCTTGCCAAAAATTAGGACGAATATATAATTTAACAGAAAATTACCAACAGAATAAAGTCGTGACAATTACAGAATTAAACGGATGAAAAAACAACGAACCGTGAAAAATTGAAATAAACAAACTACTTTAATTTTATGATAAAATTATTTTTATTAATTATTACAACATTTTTTTACACACATTTTTTTGGGCAAAATGAACTTCGTGAAAAAATTGAACAAATTATTTCAACAAAAAAAGCTAATGTAGGCATTTCAATTTTGCATTTAGAAAATGGTGACACTTTGAGCTTTAATGGTAATAAACACTATCCTATGATAAGTGTTTTTAAGTTTCACATTGCCTTAACTGTTTTAAATAAAGTTGACAAAGGCGAGCTTTCCTTAAAACAGAATCTTTTTATTAAAAAAAATGAACTTCTGGAAAATACTTGGAGCCCATTTCAAAAAAAATATCCAGAAGGAAACCTTTCCATTACGATTAAAGAAGCCTTGGAATGGATGATAATCTATAGTGATAATAATCTTTGTGATATATTAATTAGACTTGTTGGAGGAGTAAAGGCAATTGAAAATTTTATAGGCAATTCTGATTTCATTATTAAGAATGATGAAGAAGGAATGCACCAAAATTGGGATGCACAGTTTTTAAATACAACAACCCCAAATTTTTCAAATCAACTTTTAAATGATTTATTTAAAAATAAACTATTGACAAATAAATCCTCAAAATTTCTATACGAAACAATGGGTTCTACTTCTGTAGGTCAAAATAGAATTAAAGGAAAATTACCATCAAAAACAGAAGTTGCTCATAGAACAGGGAGTTCATTTACAAACGATGCTGGTATGACAGGAGCTATAAATGATATTGGAATTGTGAAACTTCCAAATGGAAATCATTTCGTTATTTCGATTTTTGTACATTATACAACCGAAAAATTTAAAGACGGAGAAGAAATAATTGCTGATATAGCAAAAGAAACTTGGGACTATTACACAAACACCCCGCCACAAGAAACAGTAAAGTCAACCTTTAAACTTGATACTTTAACATTGTTTGACTCAAACAGACATCGAGATATTCCTATTGCAATTTACAAACCAAATACCAAAATTACTTCAAAACAAAAAGTTGTCATTATTAGTCACGGTTACGGGCAAAACAAAGGTGGCGATTATTTAGCATATTCATATTTGTCTGAAGTTTTAGCATCAAAAGGATTTTTTGTTGTAAGTATTCAACACGAACTTGCTACTGATAGTTTATTACCATTGACAGGAAATCCACAAATTGTAAGACGACCTTTTTGGGAACGTGGTGCTGAGAATATTTTATTCGTTATCAACGAACTCAAAAGAACAAACCCAAATATAGATTTTAAACACATTTCAATTATAGGACATTCTAACGGTGGTGATATGGCAGCTCTTTTTCCACAAAAATACCCGAACATAGTCGAAAAAATAATCACTTTGGACAACAGAAGAATGGTATTGCCTAAATCAAAAAAAGTTAAAGTTTACTCATTACGTTCAAGCGACCAACCTGCAGACCAAGGTGTTTTACCGACAGAAAAGGAAGCTAAAAAGTATAAAATGAAAATAGTAAAATTAGCAAATACGACCCATAATGAAATGGATGATAATGCTAATAACGAACAACGAAAAGAAATTCAAGAATATATCTTAACATTTATAAATGACTGAGAAAGAAAAACAACGAACCGCTAACGCGTCCTACTATCAATCTCCTTAACACAATATAACTAAACATCAACTTGCTATTTCCTTAAAACCAATTATCTTTGGTAAGACTAATTTTAGCAAATGAAACACTTATTAATCCTATTTATATTTTTAATCACATCTAGCTTATCTGCTTTTGCTGGAGATTCCTTAAACATCATTAATAAAAAAGTAAGTTTTGGTTTTGCACCTAATAGTAACCGCAACGTCAGCGCGGTTATTGTACACTCTACCTTTAATAATTCGGGCGGAGATAAATACGATATTGATTTAGTTATCAAACAATTTTCTACGTATGGAGTATCAGCGCATTATGTGATTGGGCGTGATGGCACCGTGTATCAGTTAGTAGATGAAAAAGATAATTCGTATCATGCTGGTAAAAGTTCTTTACCTGATGGCACGACTAACGTAAACTCCTGCTCTATTGGCATTGAATTGATGACATCTTATACGGAGAGTCCAACTGAAGAACAAAACAAAGCTTTATTGAATTTAATTAATAGCATTAAAAAAAGATATAGCATTAAATATGTGTTACGCCACAGCGACATTGCTCCTGTGCGTAAAACCGATCCATGGAATTTTGATTGGGAAGCGTTTAAAAAACGACTGGAAGAAAAAGGAAAATAAGTTTAATCCTTCTTATTTAATTTATTTAATTGCTTATCAATATACTTTTCGCTGGTAATTAAAGCCTTTTGGATGCGTTGAGCATAATGAATACTATCCAACACTTCTTTATTTTTTTCGTGAAGTTTTTCATAAGCTTCATCAACAAACACCTTTTGTTTTTGAATCAATGCTTTTTGCCTTTGTGTTATTCTGAATCGGTTAATCATAAATATCAAAATACCAACAACTAGCAATAATCCACCATATAATACATAGCGTTGCGTTTTTTGTTGTTTTAAACTAGCATTTTGTGCCCTTAATTGTGCATCTTTTACTTTTTGTGCTTGGGCATGTTTTACACTATCCGCAGCAGATTGTTTTTCGTATTCGTACTTTAATTGCGATTTAATAGCTGCTTTTTTAGTTTCTTGATTGTTAACACTATCTCGCATCAAAATATATAAATCATAACTTTCAAAAGCTTTTTGATAATCTCCCTTTACTTTATAAATCTCATATAAACGCGAAGCAGCATTTCTAATGGCATCTGGATAACCTAATTTTTGGCTATACTCCATAGCTTTTTGGGAGTATTGTAACGCCAATTGGTAATTGTGCTTATAAAAGTAAATTCCACCAATAGCAGTCATTGTATTTGCCACTCCGTCCAAATTTTTCAGTTCTTCTTGAATGGCTAAAGCTTTTAAATATAATTTTAGCGATTTGTCTAACTCATTTTTTTCATAATATACCAATCCAAGGTTCCCAGACGTGTTTGCAATGCCATCAATATTTCCAAGCTCTTCATACAAAGCCAAACTCTTATTTTCATAAATCATCGCATTTTCAAAATCACGAAATTTCAAGTACGATGTTCCAATATTGTTTAAGGAATTAGCAATTCCTAATTTATTATTAATAGACTCATTAATTTTTAAAGCCTTAAAATAATATTCTAATGCCTTTTTATAATCACCCTGATTGCCATACACAATGCCTATATTATTCAACACATTGGCTAACCCATATTCATCACCTGAGGTTTCTTGTAATTTTAAAGCTTTAAAGAAAAACTCGAGCGCCTTATTAACAATTCCTTTATTTATATATACATTGCCTATGTTATCATAAGAATAAGCAATGCCTAGCATGTCTGAAATACTTTCAGTTGCTTTCAATCCTTTAAAAAAATAAATTAAGGCGGTATCAGATTTACCCATATTCTGATAAACATTTCCTATATTATTATAGGAAGCTCCTAATCCCCTCTTGTAATTAATTTTCTCTTGAATAGCCAGACTCGCTCTATAATTACTAAGCGCCTCGGCCACATTACCATGATTATATTGTAGATATCCTATATTATTAATAGCATCTGCTAAACGTTTTTGAAAAAATATACCCAATACTGAATTTGGTTCAACGGTTTTTAAATTCTTTTCGGCAATTCGTTTTATTTCGTCGTTATATTTTGGCCAAATAGTTTCGTCGGACTCTAACTCAACTAAATAATTTAATGCATTACATTTACTTGAATCATGTTTAGCCTGTTTAACCTCTAGTTTCAGAGAATCCATGGTTTTGCTCAATGCATTATTCGCATTTTGAGCATACAGAAAAGACCCTACAAAAAAGAGAATAAGTAACGAGAAAATATGTGTTTTACTTTTCAAATCGGTTAGAAAGTGAGAATATGTTAATGTATTAAAAATTAATTCTTCTGTCTAATCAACATTCCTGTATATAATCCTTTTGGTCCCGAAAAAGTGGTGCGATCAATTTTAGATGCTGGAGTTGTTCCCGAAGCTGCGGCTCCTTCTACTCCTGTTTTTACAGTTTCATCTTCAGCACCAAAACGATTATCCCAAATCATTCCTCTTTCTACTTTTATTTTTCCCACTTTCTCATAGGTCGTTTTTCCTGTTTTAGGATCTTGCCTTTGCTCCAACACTTCGAATTTATCACCAGGCTCCAAACCTTCTTTCAAACCAATTTTAGCAGTAATAGGATCGCCCGAATATAAAGGTGTTTTTGTTCTAAAGATTTCATACTTACGTTGCAGCTTCGCCAACACCGCATCAAAAGCGTTTACTGTTGCCTTTGTTACTAATTCATCTTGCGATTTATTAGATAACTTAGCTTCTAAAATAGAAGCATTCGCTCTTTCATCACCAATTAATTCTAACGTAAATAATTTTGTGGTGTCGAAGGCTGCTTTTTTAGCTGGGTCAAACGAATTATCATCAATCCAATAATTTTGATAAAACACCGCTTCAATAGAATCGTTCCACACCAATTTATATAAATGCGAAGTTGTTTGTACTGCATACCCTGTAATTTGTTTTGCTATTGAATCGGTTGCCTGTTTAACCTCAGCACTAACTGTATTACCAGAGGCGGCAGCTAATGCCATTGCAAAATTCCCTAGCTTTTGTGTAGCAGCAGTGATAGATTCCATACTTACATAATTAAACCGAGTTACTACCACAAATGTATTTCCAATGAGTTCTTCCCCTGCATCTGCTATAGCAGAAATTCCTCTTGCACTCGACTTAGCTGCACTAATATCTAAAGCTGAAGCGTCGTAAGAACCTCTTTCTCCAATCAAATTCATATTAAAGGTTCCTTTTTCACTTCTATTAAACCATTTAGCCACTAAATCGCGAGCAATATTATTTTCATTAAAAAATTTATCAATCTTAAGTGGTAAATACTTGGTGTCAGTTGTATCAACCAAACCGCCAGTCGCGCCATTTGCTAAAGATTTGGTAAAAGATCCAAACTTACCACCTTTTTTTTCTGCCGACTTTTTTTCTTCCTCCGTCAGCATTAAAGTAGATGGATCAAAACTTCTTATGGGCAATGTATGATCATTAAATTTTTCGGGAATAGGCATACTCATAAATGTTGATTTTATAACCTCGGCATTTACTAAGCCTTTATCATCTAACATTACCATATATAAAGAACTCCTTCGGTACTTTACGGCCTTTGCATCTGCCGGCACCACTGCTGTGGTTTGTGCTAAAATAAATACCCAATTACATAATAGTAATAGAGCTATAAATAATCGTTTTGTCATATGTCTATTTTATAGTTTTCAATCTATATCAAATTTATACTAATTTTTGTTTCGAGCATAAAAAAACCTCCAAATGCTATTTGGAGGTTTTTATAGTTTCTTATTTAATCTACTCTTTATTTCACTGATGAGTAAATAAATAAACACAACAGCACAAATCATTAATCCATACATCAAAGGATCGTCGAAAAAAGGAATTGGATCATAAGGTCCACCAAACATTCTGCACATGACTAGTTTTTTCATTATTTAAATCTATGATTTGTATGTAACAAAAAAAAGCCTGCTCGATACAAACGAACAGGCTTTAAATATTATTAACAAAAATACTACTCTGCTAAAACAATTACTTTGTTTTTAAACACCTCAACTACTCCACCTTTTACTTCAAAGGTATGAGCTGTATTGTTTTCTTCAATTAACTCGATGTTACCTTTTTTTAAAGTAGCAATCATAGCGGCATGATTATTTAATAATCCAAAAGAACCCTCAGCACCAGGAAATACGGCTGATTTCACTTGTCCTTCGAATAATTTTTTATCTGGTGTTATAATTTCTAAGTTCATTGTTGCAAATATTAAGCGTCAGCTAAAATTTTCTTACCTTTTTCAATTGCTTCTTCAATAGAACCAACTAAGTTAAATGCTGCTTCAGGATACTCATCTACTTTACCATCTAAAATCATGTTAAATCCTTTGATAGTATCTTCAATAGGAACTAACACACCTTTTAAACCTGTAAATTGCTCAGCTACGTGGAAAGGTTGAGATAAGAAACGTTGTACACGACGTGCACGGTGAACTGTTAATTTATCTTCCTCACTTAACTCATCCATACCTAAGATGGCGATGATATCTTGTAATTCTTTGTAACGTTGTAAAGTTAATTTAACTCTTTGTGCACAGTTGTAGTGAGCATCACCAATAACTGAAGGAGTTAAGATACGAGAAGTTGAATCTAATGGATCTACCGCTGGGTAAATACCTAACTCAGCAATTTTACGACTTAATACCGTTGTAGCATCTAAGTGAGCAAATGTTGTTGCTGGAGCTGGATCTGTTAAGTCATCCGCAGGTACATAAACCGCTTGAACTGAAGTAATAGATCCTTTTTTAGTTGAAGTAATACGCTCTTGCATCGCACCCATCTCAGAAGCTAAAGTTGGTTGGTAACCTACCGCCGAAGGCATACGACCTAATAAGGCAGATACCTCAGCACCAGCTTGAGTAAAACGGAAGATATTATCAACGAAGAATAAGATATCACGACCTGGACCAGTTCCATCTCCATCACGGAAATATTCAGCCATTGTTAATCCTGATAAGGCAACACGAGCACGTGCTCCAGGAGGCTCATTCATTTGTCCGAAAACCAATGTTGCTTTTGAATCTTCTAAAGCTGTTAAATCAACTTTAGATAAATCCCATCCACCTTTTTCCATATCATGTTTAAACGCATCACCGTATTTAATAACGTCTGATTCGATAAACTCACGTAATAAGTCATTTCCTTCACGAGTACGCTCACCTACACCAGCAAATACTGATAAACCAGCATAAGCCTTAGCGATGTTGTTTACTAACTCCATGATTAATACAGTTTTACCTACACCTGCACCACCAAATAAACCAATTTTACCACCTTTTGAGTATGGCTCAATTAAGTCGATTACTTTGATACCTGTAAATAATACTTCTGATGAAGTAGATAAATCCTCAAAACGAGGAGCAGGGCGGTGAATTGATACACCATCGTCTTTTTTAACTGTGTTGATACCATCAATAGCATCACCAACAACGTTAAATAAACGTCCTTTTACTTTATCACCAATTGGCATTTTGATAGCCGAACCTGTCATTTTAACTTCCATACCACGGCATAAACCGTCAGTACTGTCCATTGAAATGGTACGAACCATATCTTCACCTATATGTTTTTGTACTTCAAGAATTAAAGGAGTTGAACCCGGACGGGCAATTTCCAATGCATCTAAAATACTAGGTAGTTTCCCACCATTTAAATCAAAACTAACGTCCACTACGGGACCAATAACTTGAGCAATTTTACCAACTTGGTTAGACATGTTATGTGTATTTTTTAAATTCGGGTGCAAATGTAGGGTTTAAAGTTAAAATTACAAACCAAAAAGTGCATTTTAGTCGAATAAAATGACTGATTTATTCACAATTTATTTCTTCCTGTTAACTAAATCAATTACCAGCTCGGGAGGCCTGCCAATAATGGCTTTATAACCATCAATTACTATGGGACGCTCAATTAAAGTGGGGTTTTCTAGCAAAATCTGAATCCATTCGTCGTTTGTAAACTTTTTACTCTTAAAATTCTTAATAAAAAGGGCTTCTTTTTGACGAACAATATCAAAAGCCTTTAATCCCAATTTGGTTAAAATGTCTTTTAATTCTTTTTTAGTGAGAGTTTCCTTGAGATACTCTTTAACTTCAATTTCGCAGTTTTCGCCCTCTAAAAAGCTTAATGCTTCGCGGCATTTACTGCAACGTGGGTTATATAATATTTGTACTTTTTTCATGTTGTATAATTCAATAGAAACACGGATAATAAGGATTAGGCTGATTTACACAGATTTTAAATTATTACCACTTGTACAAAAAATCCATTTTAATCTGTTGAATCCGTTTCATCTGTGTTCCAATTTTAATAATTTATTTCCTCTTCCCCTGACTCATTAAAAAGGTTTTTAATAGCTCATCAATGTTTCCATCCAATACACTTTCAGCGTCTGTAATTTTTAATTCTGTTCTATGATCATTTACCATTTTATATGGATGTAGCACATAACTACGGATTTGAGAACCCCACTCTATCTTCATTTTTCCGTCTTCCACCGCATCGCGAGCTTCGTTACGTTTCCGCATTTCTAGTTCATATAACTGAGAACGCAACATTTGCATCGCTTTTTCCTTGTTTCCTAATTGCGAACGATCTACCTGGCAAACCACAACAATACCAGTGGGTTTATGGGTTAATTGCACTTTAGTTTCTACTTTGTTTACGTTTTGTCCACCAGCACCGCCACTTCGCGAAGTATGAATTTCAATATCATTTGGATGAATATTAATTTCAATGGTATCATCAACTACAGGATAAACATACACAGATGCAAAAGATGTATGGCGTTTGGCATTACTATCAAACGGACTAATACGCACCAAACGATGTACACCGTTTTCACCTTTTAAATTACCGTAAGCATAATCGCCATCAATTTGTATAGATACTGATTTAATACCCGCTACATCGCCATCTTGTCTATCTAATTCAGATAACTTAAAGCCTTGTTTTTCGGCCCACATCATATACATACGCTCGAGCATGCTAGCCCAATCGCAACTTTCTGTTCCGCCTGCACCTGCATTAATTTGTAGTACGCAACTTAAAGCATCGTCAGGAGAATTCAACATATTTTTAAACTCTACATCATCTAGTATTTTTAAAGCAGCTTGATATAACTCTTCGGCGTCTGCCTCTGATGCATCTCCACTTTTAAAAAACTCATACATCGTATCCAAATCATCAATAGCGGAAGTTAACTTATCATAAGCACTTACCCACGATTTACGTGATTTGACTTCTTTTAAAACGGCTTCTGCTTTTTTGGAATCGGTCCAGAAATTTGGATCAAGAGTTTTTTCTTCGAGTTCTCTTAGCTCGTGACTTTTCTTATCATAGTCAAAGAAACCCCTTCAGAGCGGTATGTCGTTCGTGAAGGTCCTTTAGTTGGTCTGTTGTAAACATGGGGTAAAGGTATTGTTATTTTATGAATTCCATAAAGATAATTTGGATAAAAATTTGGGAGTGTCTGGCGGTGGCCAGACCGGGCTGTCGCTACAATCTTTTGTTCATATCTCACAAAAGGATTTTCGCTTGCATCCCTCACTCTAAACCTACTCTTTGACATCAAAATCTAAGGAAGAAGAATCATACTTCAAAAATAAAATATAACAAATACACATAATGATTCCGAACTGAAATAATCCCATTCCAAAAGCAATTAGCAAGTGTTGCATAATTCCGAATGAAAATAAATAAATTTTAAACGGACGAAACCACACTAAAAAAGCAAAGGACAATTGATAGGCAATAGTAAAATAAGTAAGGGCTACTGTTATTGAATATGGGATAGAAACTAATAGTGCATTTGAAAATTCAGGAATTTGAAACGTTTGATATATAGCGGCGCCACTCATCCATGAATCGTCGATAACTTTAAAATAGCCTGCTAAAAAATACGCTAAACATACCTGCAATTTAATAGCTAATAAAGAGGTATTGTGCAAAGCAATTTTAATATCATTCCAAACTGAATTTTTGGATGCTTGAGGCATAAAAAAACAATTAAAAAACAATAATTGATTTAATAAATAATCGCCAGCGGTTAAGGTTGGGTACAAAAAGCTGGTTAAATTCATGATTAATAGCCACAAAATAAGGTTAGTGATATAGTTTGATTTTTTTAGTAAACCTATAATAGATAAGATGCCTACACTAAAAATAAAAACTAATGCTAGCAAAACCGAATAATGGTTATTGAGAAAAAATACGGAATCAACAACTGGATTAATATGCTTGACATGATGATAAATAAATCGCTGCTCAGAAAACAAAGCTTTAAATTGAAATAAATACACCATAACCTTGTAAAATATAAACAAGTACAAGGCATTTCTAAACCAACCAACCTCTTTGATTTGTTTTTTTACATTAAATAAATATGTAGTTATATAATTCAAATCAATTTGCGACTAGTGATTTTATATAATACGCTTTGGTTTTGGCCTTACCAGCTGAAACTAATAGTAATTCATAGTTTATAGTACCCTTTAATTGAAATTCTAATCTTACATATTTTTCAATTTCAAATTGCAACACTTTGAATTCATTACTATTTGGTTTACTATTAAAAACACACGATTCTTTAGCATCCATTGAATTCAATTCGTAAATTAAGGAGTTAGAAAGTAATAACACTCGAGCTTCATTTCCTAATAATCTATTTTGCTTATGGTTAACAATTTCTCGACTTAAAATATCTTGCCAATTTGTAAAACCTTCTTTTGTTTTATATCTTACAAATAACTTTCTCTCAACATTTGGGGCAGGCACAAATAAATTCCAGTTTTGATGAAAAGCAGGATAGATGTACAGAGTATTTACAAAATTGAACTTCTCATGCTTAATTTTATTCGGATAACAATAAAACAAAATCATCATAAAATGAAAACACAACACTACGCCTAAAACGATAGCAAAAAGGCGTTTAGTGGTTTGATTCATGTTTATATTAATTAATAAGGATGGTGAAACAAATGTAGCTAAAACTAAAAAACAAAAAAATGTGAATTTTAAGGTTACTTTTACAAGCTTATGGTATTAATACCTACATTTGCAACCTTAAAATAAATATATAAATGAAAACATTAAAATTAGTAGTAGTTGCCGCAGTTATCGCTGCATCAAGTTTATTTACCATCTCTTGCGGTGGTTCAGAAAAAGAAGCAAATCCGTTAGCAGATAGTTTAGCTTCTGTAAATGGAGAATTAAACGGTCAGTTATCTGAAAAAGAAGTGGCTTTGCAAGAATTTGTTAATTCATTCAACGAAATTCAAGAAAACTTAAATGCTATTAAGGAAAAAGAAAAAATTGTAACAGCTAGTTCTCAAAGTGGCGACGTAAAAAGCAAAGAAGAAACTATTAAAGAAGACATTCAAGCGATTTACGATTTAATGGCTAAAAACAAAAACCGTATTGGTTCATTAAGCAAGAAATTAAAAAATGCGAACTCAAAAATTGCTGGTTTAGAGCAAATGATTGCAACTTTACAAGCTCAAATAGATGCTAAAGACGGTGAAATTTCTGATTTAAAAGCACAATTAGAATCTAAAAATATTGAATTAAGCAATATTGTTATGAATTTAGAAAACGTTGAAGCTGAAAGTTCTGCTAAAACAGAAAAATTAAACACAGCTTTTTATGCTTTTGGTACTTCAAAAGAATTAAAAGAAAAAAATGTAATTACAAAAGAAGGCGGATTTATTGGAATGGGTAAATCAACTAAATTGAAAGATGATTTCAATAAAGAATACTTTACTAAAGTAGATGCTTCTCAAGTTACATCAATTAATATTGGTGCTAAAAAAGCAAAAATCATTACTAGTCACCCAACAAGTTCATATAAATTAGTTGGAGAAAAAACAGTTGAGAAAATTGAAATTTTAAATGCAGAAGATTTCTGGTCAAACTCAAAATATTTAGTAATTATTACTGAATAATAATTCAGAATTACTACAGAAAGCCTTGAAAAGCCTGGTCTAAAAAGACCAGGCTTTTTTGTTGAACCGCATTATCGCTCATCTTGTTTTTTAAAATTTAGGGAATTTATTATACAGTTTTATGTCTGTTACTTTGTTTCAACCAAACACATAAATCACATGAAAAAATTAATACTACTTATTACTGCATGCTTTACATTAGTTAGTCAAGCGCAAACATTTCCAGTGGGACACATGAGCATCAATTTTAAAGATGCTAGTAGAACCGGTGGATTTTCAATCTCTGGTGGAATTGCGATGCCAGGAACTGGAAGAAATATTGGAACCGAAGTGTATTATCCTGCTACAGTTGCTGGAAATAATACAAACGTCGCAAATGGTCAATTTCCCGTAGTAGTTTTCGGACATGGATTTGCGATGACTTGGGATAGCTATGATAATATTTATAATCGCTTAGCAGCTTTAGGATATATTGTTTTATTACCACGTACAGAAAGCTCCATTTTTCCAACTCCTAACCATGCAAACTTTGCTGACGACATGAAATTATTAGCAACTCAAGGCTTATTATTAAACACAACAAGTACGCCAACTGCTTTAGCAACCTTTAACGGAAAAGTATTACAAAAATCTGCTATTGGCGGTCACTCTATGGGCGCAGGCTGCTCATATATAGCAGCACAAAATAACAACACTGTTACTTGTGTTTTTAACTTAGCGGCCGCTACATCAAATACAGCAGGTATTTCTTCGGTTGCAGGTGCAAGTTTAGTAACTGTGCCAACTTTAGTAATTTCTGGTGAAAAAGATAACGTTGCCGACACTACTGTTCAAAACAGTCATTATAATCCTACTGCTTCTACCATAAAATTTCATTCCATCATTAAAGACGTAACACATTGCGATTTCGGAAATGGCACAAGTGGCACTTGCACTATTGGACAAGCCGCTTGCAACACTCCATCTTGTAACACGATTTATTTTAATAGATATATGAGTTATATTGAACCATTTTTAGCACATCAACTTAAAAATGATTGCGTAGCCGGTAATAATTTTATGACTTTAATTTTAAATCCTTCAGCTGATAGAGTTGGAAGAAAAGTAGTAGGAAACATTGCTTGTTCTGTTACCGGAATACAAGAACAATCTTTTTCAAACAATTTAACAGTGTTTCCAAATCCAACGGAAGGGAAATTAAATATTTCTTTTTCTTCAGAAATTACAACTCCAATTACCTTTGAACTATATGATATTTCGGGAAGATTAGTTTTAGATGAGCAAGCATCATCTCAGAAAACAACACATGAAATAAATGTTGAAGGTATTGAAAGTGGAAGCTATGTATTAATTGTTCGTTCCGAAAACAGTAAGAAAGCTTTTAAGATCATAAAAAACTAATTTGTAATTTTACTCTAATTAAATTCAGCACATTCTATTATGAAACACCTAATAACTATTTTTTTAATCCTTGTCTCCATTCAATTTACAGCTCAAGTATATAGCGTAGGTCATTTGAGTATTAATTTTATTGATAACTCCAGATCAGGCGGCACATCCATATCAAATGGCGTAAATATAGCTGGAACAGGTCGTGTTATAGGAACAGAAGTTTATTACCCTGCCATAGCAACAGGTTATAACACTTTAGTTGCAGATGGTAAATTTCCTATAGTTGTTATAGGTCATGGTTTTTTAATGGATTATTCTGCATACAATACCATTTATTATTATTTGGCATCTAAAGGCTACATTGTTATGCTTCCAATAACCGAAGGAGGTGCATCACCTAACCATGGCTATTTTGGAAGAGATTTAAATTTTTTAGCAACGATGGGAATAAATTTGAACACTTGGAGTACCCCGTCCAGTTTAATTAAATTCAACGGTAAAGTATTAGCAAAAGCAGCCATTGGAGGGCACTCTATGGGTGGAGGCGCTTCGTTTTTTGCTGCGGCTAATAATAGTACTGTATCTTGTTTGTTTAATTTTGCTGCTGCCGAAATAAATCCCTCTTCCATTACTTATGCTAAATCTGTTACAACACCTGCCTTACTTTTTCGGGCGAACAAGATTGCGTTGTAGATACAACTGTGCAAAATGCTCACTACGATAGCTTAGCTTCCAATAATAAATTTCATGTGATTTTAAAGAATGTAACGCATTGTGATTTTAGTAACGGAACAAACACTAACTGTAATTTAGGGCAAACCTTATCAGGTTGCGGAAATCAAATTAGCAATAGTTTAGCGTTTTCATCCTACATGAATTACTTAGAGCCTTTTTTAAACAGTCAACTATACGGAGATTGCAATGAAGGCCAACGTTTCATGGATTCAATTAATACATCCTCATCACTAAGAGTTGGATTAAAAAAATCAGGAGATATTGTATGTAATGTTATTGGCGTTAAAGAATATGAAAACACCCATCATTCTTCGGTTTTCCCTAATCCTGCAACTAATCAATTAACGATTACATTTCATCAAAAAAGAAACACTCCAATATCATTTGAATTATATGACATTTCAGGACGATTAGTTTTAAGTACTATTGAAAATTCAAATGCTTCAAAAAAAGAAATAAATATTGAAAATATGGATAAGGGGTCTTACATATTATATGTTCGTCAAAACGAAATGACAAACGCTTATAAAATCATTAAACAGTAATTTCATGTATTAAATGACATAAAAAGGTTCTCAAACGAGAACCTTTTTTATTTGCGTATGTTTGATATAGAAATCAACCAAATGAAATATATCTTATTAATCATAGTGTTCCTGACTATAAAATGTTCAATTGCTCAAACCGATTCTATTATCAAGCAATTTGATAATAGAAAAAACACCTTAAACCATAATGGCATGATTGTATTAAGCTCCTGGGCTGGCGCTAACATTATTGGTAGTGGTGTAGGATATGCTCTAACCAACAGCTACGAAGAAAAAGAATTTTACCTCATGAACGGCGCTTGGGGCATTATTAATTTAGGAATTGCCTTACCAGGATTATTATCAAAAGCAAAGCCAACCCCTACTCTTTATGATTTACAAAAAAATCAAACAAAAATAGAGAAACTATTTTTAGCCAATGCCATTTTAGATGTAGCCTATATTTCGGGTGGCTTTTATTTAAAAGAATATGGAAATAATCAAACTGACATAAAAAAACAACAGATGTATCATGGTTTTGGGAATTCAGTGATCATCCAAGGCGCAGGTTTAATGGTATTTGATATGGCTATGACAATTTTAAATAATCGCAATCGTAAAAAACACCTAGATCCATTTTTGAAAAAAGCGAGTATTTCGTTTTCGGGAAATTTTGTGAAATTAGGTTATAGATTTAATTAACCCTTAATCTGCTATAATTACCAATAAAATAATTCAATTATAGTATAATTTAAAATCTTTACCTTTATTCTATGGAACCCATTATTGAATTAAGCGATATTAAGAAAGAGTACAAAATTGGTACAGAAGAAATTCATGCACTTAGCGGCGTAACTCTTAACATCTACAAAAACGAATACGTTGCTTTAATGGGTCCAAGTGGTAGCGGAAAATCAACCCTTATGAACATGTTGGGTTGCTTAGACTCCCCTACTTCGGGCGAATACATCCTTAACAAATTAGCGGTTGCTAAAATGAGTGATAATGAATTGGCAGAAGTAAGAAACAAACAAATAGGATTCGTTTTTCAAACCTTTAATTTATTGCCACGCTCTACCACATTAGAAAACGTGATGCTACCCTTAGTTTACGCAGGTATTGAAAAAAGTAAGCGCGAAGAAATGGCTACCAAAGTTTTAAAACAAGTAGGTCTAGAAAACAGAATGAGTCACCGCCCTAACGAATTATCAGGTGGACAACGTCAGCGTGTGGCTATTGCCAGAGCATTAGTAAATAACCCTGCTATTATTTTAGCAGATGAGCCAACAGGAAATTTAGATAGTAAAACCTCCGTAGAAATTATGGGTTTATTGGAAGACATTCATAAAAATGGAAATACAATCATCCTTGTTACACACGAAGAAGATATTGCAGCTCATGCGCATCGCATTGTAAGATTGAAAGATGGTAAAGTAGAATCAGATAATCAAAATACATCAATTACTACCTATAAAACGAGAATGGAAAGTTTTAATTAATAGGTTTGTTTGTAGCCAAAATATTACTGTATTTATAACCCCAAACTGCATATTTAATTAATTTGCTATTTTTGCCGTATAATTTCAAACATCTATTATGTTGATTATCGGTATATGCGGCGGCACGGGTTCAGGTAAAACTACCGTGGTAAATAAAATAATGGAAATACTTCCAGCAGATCACGTAGTTATACTTTCGCAAGATTCGTATTACAAAGACAACTCAAATATACCGATGGAGGAACGAAAACACATCAATTTCGATCATCCTGATTCCATTGAATTTGATTTATTATATCATCATATCAATGAATTAAAAAAAGGAAATAGCATCGAAAAGCCTGTGTATTCATATATTACTTGTACTCGTTCTTCAGAAACAATTCATGTAGAAAGTAAAGAAGTAATTTTAATAGAAGGTATTTTATTGTTTTCTGACGAACGTATTAGGAATATTTGTAATGTAAAAGTGTTTGTGGATGCGCCATCTGATGAACGCCTACTTCGTGTAATAAAACGCGACATTATTGAACGAGGAAGGAATGTAGACCAAACATTAGATAGATACATAGATACTGTAAAGCCCATGCACGAACAATTTATTGAACCAACGAAACGATATGCCGACATCATTGTTCCATTAGGTGGAGAAAATACAGTTGCCATTAATATATTAGCTTCCACTATTCGTCAAAAATTAGGCTTAACTAAAGATCAAGATATTAATTCAGTTTTTCATTAAACAAAAAACTCCAATTTTTCAATTGGAGTTTTTTGTTTAATGAATTTGATTTTCAACTACGCTAATTTAGAACTCAGGTCTTCCCACTTCGCCATTTCGTTTTCTAATTCTTTTTTCAATGTATTATATGAACTAAAAAAATGAGGATCTTTAGTTAAAGCTTCATAAGCTTCTGGAATAGCTAGCTTATCGTCTAGTAATTTTATTTCTGATTCCAAACGAGTGATATTTTCTTCAACTTTTTTTATTTGAGAGGCAATTTGTGTTTGCTGTTTCTTCTTTTCAGCAGCTTCAAAATCAGAAGCAGGAACTTGTTTTTTTTTCTGCAACTTGAACAGCCTTCACTCCTGATTTATCTAAATCCAATTGATTTAATCTTTCAACCTTACGAATTTCCATGAACTCTTTAATGTCGCACAAATATTCCTTGACGTGTCCATCTCTAAATTCAAACAAACGATCACACATCCCAGTCATAAAATCTCGATCGTGACTTACCATTACAATTGTTCCTTCATAGTCAATCAAAGCTTGCTTCAATACTTCTTTTGATTTAATATCCAAGTGATTGGTTGGCTCATCTAATAACAATAAGTTATAAGGCTCTAGTAATAATTTACACAAAGCTAAACGCCCTCGTTCTCCTCCGCTTAATACTTTCACCTTCTTATCAATATCTTCTCCTCCAAATAAAAATGATCCTAATAAACTACGCACCTGACGACGCACATCACCAACGGCTAGTTCATCAATCGTTTCAAAAACTGTTTTATCTAAATTTAATTTCTCTTCTTGATCTTGTTCAAAATATCCCATCAATACACTATGACCTAATTGCACCGTGCCATCAAATTGAATTTTCTTAGCAATCATTTTCATCATGGTTGATTTCCCCTCTCCATTACGTCCCACTAAACCTATTTTTTCTCCTTTCGTAATAATGAAATTTGCATCAGAAAAAATTTGTTTCTCTCCATATTTTTTACCCGCATGTTCTGCTGTAATTACAATCTTACCGCTATGTGCTGGCGCAGGAAAACGGAAACGAACAGAAGCTGTATCGATATCGTCCACTTCCACTCTATCCATTTTATCCAACTTCTTAATTAACGATTGTGCAAAGGCTGCTTTACTAGCTTTAGCTCTATTTTTATCAATCAAGGTTTCGTATTGATTAATGATACGTTGTTGATTCTTAGCCGCATTTTCTTGTTGCTCTTTACGCTCAGCTCTTAATTCTAAATAGTGAGAGTAATTAGTACGGTAATCATAAATTTTTTGATTCACAATTTCAATCGTACGTTTAGTAACGGTATCTAAAAAGGTTTTATCGTGACTAATTAAAACAACAGCACCACTAAACGTTTCCATAAACTCCTCTAACCATTGAATGGCTTCAATATCTAAATGGTTCGTTGGTTCATCCAACATTAACACATCTGGTTTTTGCAATAATAGTTTCGCTAATTCAATTCGCATTCTCCAACCTCCGCTAAACTCCGATGTTTGACGAGTAAACTCTCTTCTTTCAAAACCCAATCCTCCTAATATTTTTTCAATTTCTTCGGTTGTATTACTTGCACCAACTATATCTAATCGCGTATTAATCTCGGTTAAATCTTCGATTAATTTCATGTACGCGTCACTTTCGTAATCAGTACGAGTTTCTAATTGATGATTGATATCGTCTAATCGAGCTTGCATGGCTTTAATTTCAGCAAAGGCAGATTCTGTTTCTTCAAAAACAGTTCTTCCATGCTGATGAGTCATGTCTTGCGGCAAATAACCAATTTTACAATCTTTTGGGATAGTCACTTCTCCTTTAGTTGGAGATTGATGCCCAGCTAATAGCTTAAGCATAGTACTTTTTCCAGCGCCATTTTTACCAGCTAAACCAATTCTATCCTTCGGATTGATTAAAAAAGATACGTTGTCAAATAAATTGTATCCTCCAAACGAAACCGTAACACTATTAACAGAAACCATTTTACTTTATTATAATAATTTTTAAGGCGGCAAAGATAGTGAAAATTGGGGGATTTTAAGGAAAAATTAGCAGAAACTAAGGCCCATAAAAAAAGCCCCAAATTGGGGCTCTCATAATATACTAAACGAACTTCTAGCAATTAAATTTTGAAGTAGCTGTAATGATAACTTTTCTAATTCTATCAATTGTTAAAGCCCCATAAACAGCGCCCCCGCCATCAGCATCTCCAATAATAACTCGATTTGCCTTGGTTACATCTATATTTCCTCTTATCATTCCGCCATTTTTTATTTTAAAAGCACTACCACTGCTTACGACAACTGTTCCAGTTATAACTCCACCGTTTTCTACGATAACACTTCCTTCTGCATTTATTGTAACACCTCCATTAACTTGACCTGTTCCTTGAACAAATAAATTACCATTGTTTACCACAACAGAGCCGGTAATTACCCCTCCATTTTTAACTCTCAATGTTTCGCCAGAATTAACTGTAATTGGGCCACTTACAGGTGTAGTGATATCCGTTTCAGTAGGAGTGTATGCAGCTAATTTAGTTGCAATGGGTGGCGTGTCAGCATAATTAATTTCGTACGTGCAAGGGCTGTTTACTTGCAACCCCGAGCTGGGAAAATCTTTGTCGCTAAAACCATACGTTTGTCCTGATTCATCTTCAGTAATTGTTCCAGAGATATTATCCGAATTAATTGTGGTTACTTTACCTAATGCCATAATCTTATTTTTTTAAATTGGTTTATATATACAATTATAATTTATTATTTTGAATAAAAAAAATGTATATTTATCGATATGAATAAAATAAGATATACTTTACTTTTCATTCTAATTTTTGGTTCATTTTATTCACAAAAATTTGATGCAATATACGATTCTTTAAAAACCATACCGAACGACTCTTTAAAAGTAAATTTCATTATAAGAAAAATTGTAGATCCGCTTGAAAATTCAAATGATTTTAAAAAAGCAGAAACCGAACTATTCAATGCAAAAAAATACATTAACGGAAACGATAATATTACTTTTAAAATAAACACAAAATATATAGAATTACTAATTGCTCAAGAAAAATTTGATGAAGCAAATAATAAAATTGCAAATCTTGAGTTAGAGGCGCAAAAATTAAGTAATCCTTATCGTTTAGGATATTGCTTAAGATTAAAGGCTCAAATACAATTGTATTTAGGAAACCTCTCTAAAAGTACAGAATATTATTTTCAAGCTTTAACAAAATTCAAGGAAACAAAGATTGATGCGATGATTTCCTTAGCATATAGTGATATTGCGGTTATTAGCTACTATAACGAAAATTACAAACAGGCAGCTGAATACTGGGAAAAAAGCATTGAATTAGATGAGATTGCAGGAAAACAAAACAGAACTGCAAATACACTGTCAAACCTAGGATTAGCGTATATTGAATATGGGAATTTAACAAAAGCAGAAACAGCTCTACAAAAATCATTAAGTTTAGCAAAAGAAAATAATCAAAAAAGTGTTGAAGCTAGTGCTTACACAAATCTAACAAAGTTGGAGTACACAAAGAAAAACTATAAAAAAGCCATAGAATATAATAATCTAGCTGCACAATACTACAAGTCTGTTAAGAAATATAACCAACTTTCAAACGTGTATTCCAACGGGGCTGAATTAGCTAGAACAGGTAAAGAATATAAAATAGCATTAGATTATATTGACAAAGCGTTTGCAGCCATGCAGCAAACAGAAAAAACTTCAGACTTATATCCCTTATACTTAAATAAGGCTGCCATTTTATACGACTTAAAAGACTATAAACCAGCATATGATAATTTACTAATTTTCATAAATAAAAAAGACAGTTTAGTAACGTCAGAGAATCAAAAAAATATTAATGAATTAGAAAAAAAATACCAATTAACTGAACGTAAAAAAGAAAATGCTTTATTAAATGAGCAAATAAAAACACAAGAAATAAATAGCAGTAGAATGCGAATCACCATAGGCTTAATTAGTTTAATAGTTGTGATATTAGCTGTAACTGCCTTTTTAGTAGTAAAACAAAATAGAATTAAAAATAAAATTAATTCAGAATTAAATGAAAAAAACAACATTATTAACTTACAAAAAAATATTGTTGAAGACCAACATAGGGACATTACTGATAGCATTAAATATGCAAAAAGAATTCAAGAAGCAATTTTACCACCGTTAAATTTATGGAACAAAATACTACCTAGCTCTTTCATTTTACATTTACCAAAAGATGTATTAAGTGGAGATTTTTATTGGATTGAAGAAACGGAAAATTACACCTATGTGGCAGCAGCAGACTGCACGGGACATGGCGTACCTGGAGCCTTAATCTCTATTGTTAACTTTAATTTATTAAACAAAGCGGTATTAGAAAAAAATTTAGTAACACCATCCGAAATTTTAGATGCCGTGAATTTATGGTTAACAGAAAGTTTGCACCAAACCTATGGCGAAAGTGCGGTGAGAGATGGAATGGATATTACGCTAATAGCTATTCATAAACATTCTAACGAAGTATTATTTGCTGGCGCAAATAACTCTATTTATACCGTTTCAAATGGAGATTTGAAACAAATTAAAGGAGATAAATTCCCTGTTGGTGCGTTTATTGAAGATAAAATTCAAAAATTTAGCATGCAACGATTTACAGTTGAAAAAGGCGATAGTATCTTTTTATTTTCTGATGGGTTTGCCGATCAATTTGGAGGACCAAAAGGCAAAAAATACAAGTATTTACCATTTCAACAAAAACTAACATCCATTACTAATCTTAACATTTCTCAGCAACAAGCGTCAATGAAGCAAGAATTTTTAGATTGGAAAGGTAGTCACGAACAAGTAGATGATGTATTAGTTATTGGTATCAAAATATCTTAAATACAAAACTAAACATTACGCTTAGGCGGTTCCCATGAACTTTCGTGTGAAGCTGAAATAAATTTAAAATAGCCCAACAGTAAAGCAAAATTCATTAAAATAAAATGACCTAGAGCATTCAAAAAAGGTATTTTCAATTTTATTCTTTCAAGAAAAATAGTGAGAATTGGCAAAATAATTAGTAAGCTGTATGATAACGCAACCCATTTAAAAAATGGACAAAAAAGCATTAATAGTAACGTAAGCGCAAAAGAAAAAATAATAGCGAAAGGCGTAAACCAACGTAATACTTTGTGCGAGAAAAATGCAAAACCAAATCCCTTCATGATGGGAAACATTAAATGCTTATAAAACTTTAAATTTCTAAAATTACCTAACGATATTCTGATTTTACGTTTAAATTCAATCATTGGCGCATCATTCACATCCTCATAACACAAAGCTTCTGGCTCAAATAATACGTTCCCACCTTTAGATATAACATCCAACGTAATAAAAAAATCATCCATTAAAAAACCATCTGGCACTTTTACAAAATGAGATTTCAAAATTGCATAACAACCACCCTCTACTCCGACACAAAAACCATATTTTAAACTCTCGTGATGTTTTAATTGATTTTCGAAATTCATGTAAAAAATTTCTTGGTCGGAAATGCCTTGATTTTTTGGAGAGAATTTTAAAATATTTCCACAAACCATTTTAGCATCCTTTGCAAGTAAATTATACACTAAAGCTTTAAGAGTCATTGGTTCAAAAAACACATTGGCATCTGTAAACACTAAATGTTCGGTAGAGGTTAAATCAATTAACTCATTAATTATTTTAAGTTTACCGTTACGAGATGTTTTCTTAACTAGAGTAATATTAGAATTGTTTGCAATAAACTCTTCAATAATTTGATGGGTTTGATCTGTTGAATTATCAGAGCCAATCAAAACTTGTAACTTATCTTTAGGATAATCTGAATTTAAAATTGATTCTAACTTTCTTCTAATTACTTTTTCTTCGTTAAACACCGAAAATACAATGGTTACAGAAGGCCATTCAGGGATTTTAGAATAATCATTTTTCTCATGCTTAATTTTAGAAGCCGCTTGTTTCATGAGCCACGGAAAAATCACGTAGCTAAATACTGGAACCAGCAAGCAAATTAAAAAAAGTATAAAAAAAACAAATCCCATCAAGATTAATTAATAGAATAATCTTTAACAATATTGTATAACGTATCACGCTCAACAGGGGTACGTTTTACTTGCGTAATAATATCCACCAACTCTTGCGTAGTTAATTTAGGGTTTTGTTCTTCAGCACCAGCCATGCTATAAATTTTAGTGGTATCATCAATGGTTCCATCCATATCGTCCACTCCAAAATTTAAAGATAATTGTGCGGTACTTCTGCCAATCATTGCCCAATAAGCTTTGATATGATCAAAATTATCTAAATAAATTCTGCTAATAGCATAGTTTCTTAAATCTTCAATTACACTTACTTCCGGCACATCTGACATATCGTTGTTGCCATTTCTAAACTTTAATGGAATAAAGGCATTAAAACCTTTTGTTTTATCTTGTAGCTGACGTAATCTTTCTAAATGATCTACGCGATGTGCAAAGGTTTCAACGTGTCCGTACAACATTGTTGCATTTGATTGCATTCCCAAACCATGCCATATTTCATGTATGCTTAACCATTCTTCGGCGCTACATTTTCCTCCAGCAATTTTGTCTCTAATTTCTTTATCAAAAATTTCCGCTCCTCCACCTGGCATCGAATCTAATCCCGATTCTTTCAAAAGCCTCATACCTTCTTCGTAAGTTACTTTTGCTTTTTTAAAAATGTAATGACACTCTACTGGTGTTAATGCCTTCACATGTAAATCTGGTCGGTGAGCTTTAATAGTTTTAAACAAAGTTGTATAAAATGCTAAATCTTGCTTTGGAATAACTCCACCAGTAATATGAACTTCTGTAACATGTTGCCCATCATATTTTTTAATTAAATCCATCATTTGATCGATAGATAATTCCCAACCTTCTTCACGTTGTTTTATTAAACGTGAGTAAGCACAAAAGGAACAAGTATAAACGCAAATATTTGTTGGTTCAACATGAAAATTACGATTAAAGAAAACGAAATTTTTATTCTTTTTTTCTCTTACATAATTTGCTAAAACTCCTAAATAAGAAAGCTCAGCGTGCTCAAATAAATAAACGCCTTCATTAAAAGAAATACGTTCGCCATTAAATACTTTTTTAGCAATGTTTTTTAATTCATTGCTTAATTGAGTAGATTGTAAAATTAACTCTTGGGGGCTTTCTAAAATCATGGAGCAAAGTTACAATTATTAAAATTTATCTTGTTATCAGATGTTTAAATAATCTAATAATTAGCCTTTTTTCCTATCTTTTTATAATAATCGACAATCTCTTTGTACGGACCGTATTTATGCTGAGTTTCAGAAAAAGGATCTAAATAAGGACCTTTATCATAGTCAATTGGTTTATTAGGCAGACTTGCATAATCAGTTTTAGTAATAGGCTGCGGGCGTTTATGAATAGTATCATTGTTAATGAAGGCAACCACATCATAAGCTTCATCGATAGTTAATTTTGGATTTTGATACGTAGCAATTTTATTAGGCATATTGGCATAAACAAAGGGCGCCATTTTAATTAAACGATGCACACTACTACCCGATTGATAGCTTTTTTCTCCCCACAACGGTGGATATTCATAGCACACATTATCGGCTCTCATTTTACCTTCGCCATTTGCTCCATGGCAACTTAAGCACTCTCTTTTATAAACCTCTTCGCCCTTAAATGGATCTGCAGCTCTTGACGGAAAATCAACTTTTATTGGCCCATCACCGTTTACGTGAGCGTTTACCGGAACATTTTCTCCTAACCATTTCATATAACTAATAATGGCAATCATTTCTTTATTATTTAGCGGCATATGCTTTCCATTATGCGGTCGTTCAATACAATTATTAACTCTATCTGCTAGTGATAATATTTTATTTTCACGTGCGCGATACTGGGGATAACGTGCATGTGTGCTATAAAAATTAAAAGCATAAGGTTTTGTGCCCGCATCTAAATGACAATTAGTGCAATTCATTTTATTGCCTAAAAATTTACCAGCCTTTCCTTCTGGTCCAATGTAATAAGCGGTATTTACAATTAATTCTCTTCCGTATCTTACCATCTCTCCAAACTCATCATGAGGAATAGTGCTAGTATCTGGAGGAGCCCATAAATCTTCGTTGCTTACTGAATCACTTTTTGTTTGTTTATTCGCTAGTTCCGTAGTTTCTTTGTGTTCTATATCATCGTTACTAGTACAGGCATTAATTACAATACATAAAATGGAAAAACTTAAAAATAAATATATACTGTTTTTTTTCATGGTCAGTTTTATACTGCAAATACATGGGCAATATTTACCCAAAGATGGAGCAAAACTAAATTATAATCAAATTTATTTTGAATATCCCGCAAGCAAAAACATTGACGTTTACAAACTCTACCTAGCTTACGATTCATCTGAAAATAAAGAAGATTTTTCCAATTTATTAATTAAAACACAAACTTCTAAAACAGCTTCTACAAAAATTGAAGGGTTAATCTTCGGAAAAAAATATAAATGGTATGTCGAAACCATTTTAAAAAATAAAGAAGTTATAAAAAGTAATATTCATTATTTCTCCTTGTATGAATGCCCCTATGCAGATACATCAATGTATAAATTTAAACAACATTACTCTAGTAACACAAGTATTGAAGATGGTATTATTTGGTTGGACCAGATGCATTGCGCCATTAACAGAAACCTAGAAGTAGTTTGGTTTTTGGCTCCAATTATTGAAGATTTTAAAGAAAACAAACAAGTTAGGGATTTTAGAGTGTACTCAGATGGAACTATTAGTTTTATCAGCGAAGGAGAAGCTTACCATATCAATAAAGACTTAACCATAATTTGGCAGGCACCTAATACAGGAAAAATATCAGAAGAAAAAAAAGAAAATTACCATCATAGTTTTGAAAAACTACAAAATGGAAATTATATAGTTTTAGGAAATCAATACATTGAATTAGAACGAACGGATACTAAAGATACAACAGATAGAAGGGTGGAATTTACAACTGTTATCGAATATAATAAAAATAAAGAAGTTGTTTGGAGCTGGAGACTATTGGATAATTTCAAATTGGATTTATTGGTTAATCCCGAAACAAATAGCATATATAATACTCATTGTAACTCATTAAGTCTTTCGCCAGATGGCCAAAAGATATTATTGAGTTTTAGAGATCTTAGTAGAATTATGGAAATAGAGAAAAAATCAGGTAAAATTTTAAAATCTTTTGGGAAAAAGTTAAACAAAATAGATACTTTGGTTTATGAAACAGACTTATTTATGTTTCCACACGATGCAAAATATATTGATAAAGAAACAATTAGCGTTTTAAATAATAATGATATTAAAAATAAGAAAATCAGTTCCTTAGTATATTTAAAGTTACCAAACAGTGATAAAAATCAACAAATACTACAAAAATGGGCTTTTCAATTTGACTACGATAAATATACTGACGGGAAATCATCGAAAATGGGAAATCATGTAGTTTTACCTAATAAAAACCTATTAATAAACGAAGGATCTATTAACCGAATTGTTGAAATTAATCCAATTAAGAAAATACCCTTATGGGATTTAATGATTACAAAAAATTATGGTAATAGTGGCTGGAATGATTTTGCAGTTTACAGAGTTTTTTTTACAAAAAAACTTTGAATTTTAAATCATAAATTTCTAAAAATCAATCAGTTATTTTTTTATACTACAAAGATGGTTTTTTAAATATATTTCTGTATTTTTACCTAAACATAAAAAAACTTAAACTCAAATGAAAAAAATTTACTTATTAGGCTTAACGGCTATGTTTGCTTTTACAGCAAATGCTCAAGATGCGATTCGTATTAAAACAGCATCTACACCAAAAAAATTCCCTACTACTTCTGCTAACGCAAAAGAGGGTGCACCAATTTCTGTTCAACAAGTAAATGGAAGTTTAATCTGTAATACACAGTATACAGCAGCAACTACAATGAACTTAGTGTTTAAATTTACTCAAACAGGCAATACAATTGAGTGGATTGACATGTTTACATTAACTTTCCCTACAGGAATTACACCAAATAGCTCTCCAAATACAACGTTTCCTTCATCTAATATAGGTGGCGGTGCTGAAGCATTAAATCCAGTTTCTGGGCAATCGATTTCTTGGGGTGTAAACAATGATGATGGTTGGGGAGGAATAACAACTACTGCTGCGGGTGTAACTTTCACAGTAAACGTAACAGTAGCACCTGGTGTTACAGGAACTCAAGCGGCTACGTTTTTAGCATCTGGAGATACTTACACTTTAGCCGGCAATCCAGCTCCTGCCGATTTAAATGGAACCGTAAATATTTATGATGCTCCATTTTCTAACATGTTTGCTAAATTAGTACAACCAAATGGTGGTGGATTTGCGGCACTTAACAATTGTGGTATGACAACATCTACAGTAGTTGCTCGTTATATTAACCAAGGTACTGCTACAGAAAGTAATATTCCATTAAACTATAGTATTAACGGAGTTGCTGGAACAGCAGGTACTTACCCAGGTCCATTAGTACCTGGAGATTCAATTACTATTGGTGTAGGTACATATAATTTTTCAGCAGACGACGCTTACAGCATGAAAGCATGGGCTTCAGTAGTTGGTGATATTGATTTAGATAATGATACTGCTTATTTAGATATTTCAAATTCAAACTCAGTGCCTTTAACTTCAGCAACATATTCAAATGGATGTGAATCTGTTTATGAATACGCTAGTGTTAACAGACTTTGGTCTGGTACTGGTTTAGCTTTTGATTTTTCAACAGCTGATGTTCATTCTGGAATATTATCTTACGAAATGGGAATTCCTGCTGGTTTAGCAACTGCAACTTACACATCTATCAATGTATTTCCATGTGTTGATGTTGTAAATGGAGAAACATATAGAATTTCTTTTTGGAAAAAAGCAACTAGTGGAACTAATCCTCAAACTGCAATTACTACTGGAAC
Source organism: Bacteroidota bacterium (assembly GCA_016711805.1). Lineage (GTDB taxonomy): Bacteria > Bacteroidota > Bacteroidia > B-17B0 > Aurantibacillaceae > UBA4416. The sequence goes on along the minus strand of JADJSH010000005.1, from coordinate 20,789 downwards.
AGCACAAACAACTGCTGGTACTGCAACTATAATTAAAACGTATACTGCATCTCCAATAGTAGTTGGCGCTGCTTGGGTTAAAGATTCAGTAGATTATACTGCAACTGCATCTGGCACTCGTTATTTCTCAATTCGTGCTAAAGGTGGTGCTAATACAACTACTGCTTTAACTATTTTCATGGATGATATTATGATTGAAAAAGTAGTTAGTGGTACTGTAGGTGTAAAAACAATTTCTGCTAATGATGCAATCTCAATTTTCCCTAACCCAACATCTGGTTTATTAAACATCAATGCAGTTGAAGTTAATTCTTCTGTAGAGGTATTTAACGTTATTGGTGAAAAAGTTTACACTAATTCATTAGTAAAAGGTAATAATAGTGTTGATTTATCAGGTTTATCTAACGGAGCATACTTCGTGAAATTAAACTCTAATGGTACTATTACTACTAAAAAAGTTGTTTTAAGCAAATAATCCTATTTCTTAAATAAATTTAAAAGCCTCGCTAATTTTAGCGGGGCTTTTTTTTGGGCAATTCCAGCTATCATTTAAACACTGGCAATTGAATAAAAACTAATTATTTGCGTAAATATTATGTAAATTCTTGTTAACTAGCATCTTTATACTAAATATTTTAGCTATTTTAGATAAATTTGCCGTTGAATCTGAATCATATTAGTGATATCCTTCGTATAAATAAAATGCGTATTAGCTATTTATTTATCTTTTTAGCAATTTTTTATTGTTCAGATTCTTATTCCCAAGTTAAAAATGAAGATGATCTTAAAAAACAAGCAGAAAAATATTTTGAAGATGAAGATTATAATTTAGCCTATAAATTATTCGCTCAACTCGTTTCCCTCTATCCAAAAGATCCTGACTACAATTACAAACTAGGTGTTTGTATGTTATATACAGAACCGGATAAAAAGAAACCTTATTCCTATTTACAACTTGCGACTAAAAATCCAGCAGATGCACCGAAAGATGCAAAATTTTATTTAGCAAAAACCTATCACGTTAACTATAGATTTGATGAAGCAGTTAAACTATACACTGAATATAAAACCATTGGAAGCGCAGCATCTATCAAGAAACTTCAAGTAGATAGAGAAATACAAGCTTGTAAAAACGGGAAACGCTTACTATCAAATTTAACCGACTTAGTAGTCATTACAAAAAAACAATTAAACGAAGCTGATTATTTTAAAGGTTACGACGTAAAAGAAATTGGAGGAAAATTATTGGTAAAACCCGACGAGTACAAATCGGGTTACGATAAAAAGAAAAAAGATAAATCAGTCGTTTATTTACCACGTAGCGGAGAAAGGCTATATTATTCGAGCTACGGTGAAGGTGGTGGAAATGGTAGAGATATTTTTTATGTCAATAAATTGCCAAATGGTAGTTGGAGTAAACCAACTATGCTTCCATCTTCTATCAATACAGAATTTGACGAAGACTATCCATTTCTTCATCCAAATGGCAAAACACTTTACTTCAGTTCTAAAGGTCATAACAGCATGGGAGGTTATGATGTTTTTAAAACAACATACAATGCCGAAACTCAAACTTGGACTAAGCCTGAGAATTTAGAGTTTCCTATCAACTCACCAGATGACGATATTTTATTTGTAACGGATTCTCTTGAAAAAACTGCTTTCTTTAGTACAGGAAGATATAGCCCATTTGGAAAACTGGATGTATTAAAAATAAATACTGAACGTCGTCCGATGAATTTTGCAGTGATGAAAGGTACGGTTGTGAAAGAAGAAGCTTCGCAAAGTATTAAATCAAAAATTACTGTGAAAAATATGGCCGACGGACAAATTGCAGGTACGTTTCAAGCTGGCGAAAATGGTGATTATAATATGGAATTACCTAACGGCGGCAAATTTATTTTTACTGTTGAAACTCCTGGTATTCCAACTCAATCCGACGCGGTAAATATACCTGTTGCCTATACTTTAAAGCCATACAAGCAAGTAATCTCTTATGATAAAAAAATATTAAAAATCATAAACTACTTTGACGGTTCTGTTGCTGACGAAAATTACAGCATGATGATAGATTTAATTGAAAAGAAAGCAAAATTGGAAGTTAATGAAAATGAACCTTACAACAATAACTTAATTAAAGATGCTAATAAAAATCAAACAACAGGTGATGATAACAAAAACTTAAATGCAGTTGGCACCAATAACCCAACTGTTAGTGGCGGTAACGAAACAGAACCAAAAACTAACACTAATAAAAATGTAACAAACGAACAATTACTATCCATTGCTAAAATGGATGCCAAGGAAGCCAGCGATGAAGCAACTAAATTAAAACAAGAAGCTCAGGATGCTTTTGGATTAGCTACTCAAAAAACGGCGGAATCGGTTGCAATAGAAAAAGAAGCAGAAACAGCTATTGAAAATGCAAATGCTATTACTGATGTAGCAAAAAAGAATGAAGAATTAGCCAAAGCCAATCAATTAAAAGAAGATGCTAAAATTGCTTCTGCTGTTGCTAATACAGCTACAAACATGGCTAAAAAGCTTGAAGTAGACGCTAATACACAACAAAAAGAAGCGGATTTAACCAATCAATACATTACACAGTTAGAAACTGTCATTAAAAACAAAAACAATAAAGAAGCATTAACAAAATTAGAGAGCATTCAAAAAGAATTAGATGATTTATCTAAACAAAAAAATCAATCAAGCGAATTATTAACTTCTTTAAAAGCAGAATCTGAATTAAAGCAACAAGAATTAATTAATTCGGAAAAGAAAAATAATGGAATCGTTACTGAAATAAATGCGCTGAAAAGTGAAACTGAAAATTTAGAAAAAGATTTAGCAAACGAAAACGATAAATCAATTAAAGAAAATATATCTGCTCAAATTCGCGAACTTAACTCGGAGATTGATTTAAAAAATAAAGACCTTGCTACTAACAACCAAAAAATCGAATCTCTTAAAAATGAAGTTGAAGGTGTAAATCAAGAACTACAAATTGCTGCTAAAATATTAAACGAAAAAACAGATGGCGTTGCTATAAACAACAACACAAATGGAAATGAGAATGGAAATGCAACATCGATAAGCAACAACAACACTTCTTCTAATCCTAATAATTCAAATTCAAACATTGATAATACCAACAAAAACGCAACAGCATTATCTTACGAGGGTATTACTAGCAAATACACTTCAAAAATAAATGAAACACCTATTGATAATTCAAATAAAGAAAGTATTGCTAAACAAAATGAAATTTTAAAAACATATAATAAAGATGTAAATGATTTAATTGCTCTTAACAAAAATGAATTATCTAAAACAACGAATACTGCAGATAAAAAGAACATTAATGATGAAATAAAAAAATTAGAAAAACTAAAAATTGATAATGATAAAGCAATAGCTTCAAACAATTCTACAATCAACAAACTAGAAAGCAATGCGATTGCAAATAATAACTCGAGCACAACTACAAATTCAGCAAACATTAATTCGGCCAACGAAAACAATTCTGCTAATGGAAATGCTATTACAAACGAAAATAATAATACCGGCGCAACAAACAGCAATACGATAGCCGCCAATAATAAAAATAACAATGGCAACGAAAATGCTATTGCAACAAATTCTAATAATGCCTCTAGCAACAATAGCAATGAAATTAACTCTACAAGTAACAATACCACATCTGTAAGTGCTAATAATATCAACAGCAGTGCTAACAATACAACAGGTAACGAAAATAATAATGCGATTGCGAATAACAACAATGCTGCGAACGAGAACCCTAATGCTATAAATAACAACGGCAATAATACGTCTAATGGAAATAACAATGCTATTAGCACTAATGCACCAACTAGTAATGAAACCATTAAACCAATTAATCCGAGTGCAGGAACAGATAATTCAGCATTTTTAAACGAATTAAATAATTTAAAAAATGGATTAAACGCCAATTCAAGTGCAGCTAACCAAATTTTTAATTACAATGATTATAAAGAGAATACCTCGGTTACTTTGAAGCAAGCGGCTACTCAAAAATTTGATGCGGCAAAGCAAAGTGAAATAGCATTAAACAACACTATCTCAAAAACCGAAACTGCTATTAAAAACAGTTCTAATGGCAAACCAGAAACATTACTAAACGAAGCAGAAGCCTTAAATAATAAAGCTTTTGAACAACGAAAAGAATCTACTACAAAATCAGGTGCCGAAAAAGATGCCTTAATAAGACAAGCTACCGATAACGAAAAACTATCTGTCGAGAAAAAACTAGAAGCTTCTGTTCTTGCTCAAAAACAAAATAAAGCAACGTTTGAAAACAACAGTAGTAATTTAGCAGAACTTCAAAAAGTAAATGGAGCAAAAACAAGCGATGCTATTTCGCAAGCAAATATGTTAGTGGATGAAGCCGCCTTAAACTTTAAGCAAGCACAAAAATTACGTACAGAAGCAGATGCTTATCCATCTGGCGCCGCTAAACTTGGCGGACTAAGTAATGCAGAAGAAAAAGAAAATGAAGCGCTTGCTAAACAACAAAAAGCATTAGATATTTTATCTAAAGCAAACCCTACTTATCAAGTAAAACCTTTAGATACAGGATCCAATCCTGCTGATGCTATTGCTAATGTCAATAATGAAATCACAAAAACCACTCAATTACAAGTAGATGCTTACTTAGCATTAAGTAAAGCCAATCAAAACGAATTAAAATTACAAAGCGATAAACTCGCGAAAAATCCAGCATTTAGTAAAACAGATAATAAACAAGCGCAAGATTTAAAAGCAACTTCCGACAAATTAAACACAGAAGCAAAAGCATTTATCGGTCAGTCGTTAACCGCAAAAACTCCTGCTGAAAAGGCAAACTTATTACTACAAGCAAACGAAAAAGAAATCGCTGCTATAAAAGCATTATCTGAAGCAACAGAATTAACTAAAAATAATACTGGTGCCATTGCTGCAAATAATACAAATGCAGCTAACACCAATACGGTTAATGCAACAAATGCTAACAGAACCAATAATCCAGATGCAACAACTACAAATACACTAGCTGCAACTAATAACAATGCTACTAATACAAATTCAATAACTGCAACTAATAACAACGCTGCTAATACAAATTCTTTAGCTACAACTAATAACAATGCGACTAGTACTAATTCTATAGCTGCCAATAACGTTTCAAACACTAATGAAAATGCTGTCAGTTCTAACTCTGTAGCTTCAACAAATAATAATAATAGTAGTAGTAATACAAATTCAAATGGAACAAACTCCGTAACTCCAAATAATGAGGCTGCTACTAACGCTTCAACAAACCCTACTAATGCACAAGGAAATGGTGCTGGAGCCGAAGCATTAGCTTTAAAAAATAATTTAAACAATCCTAATGAATCAAACCTATTAACTTTTAACCCATATATTGATTCGGAAGCAAAAACATTAAAAGACCAAGCTGCAGAAAAAATAAACGCCGCTTTAGAACAAGACAAAGCTATTGCTTCCAGTTTAGATAATGTAAATCAATTAGCCTCTAATAATACTTCGGGCGGAACATTGGATCAGTCAGCAATTACATCTATATTATCTCAAGCTGATAAAATGAATGAAGATGCATTAGCTTTAAGAAAATCATCCGCTACAAAAACTGGTGCAGAAAAAGATAAAGATATTAATGAAGCAAAAACATTAGAAGCAACAGCCTTAAGTAAAAAAGTAGAAGCTAGTCAAAAACAACAACAATTAAATAAAGCAACTTTTGAAGCTAATAAACAAAGCTTAGAAGAATTAGCTCAAATGGCAAAAGGCAAAAATATTTCTGAACTCAGTTCAGCTGATATGATTACCAATGAAGCTAATTTATTTTTAAATCAAGCAATTAAATTAAGAGAAGAAGCTAATGCCTACCCAAGTGATGGTGCAAAGCTTGGTGGTTATAGTAATGCCGAAGAAAAAGAATTTCAAGCTTTATTTAAACAACAATCCCTGTTAGATATTTACAAAAAACAATTCCCAACTTATGTTACTAAAAAACCAAATATAGCTACAGAAAATCCTGAAGCACTTACTAAGCTAAATGAAACTAAAAACACCTTAAATACAAATAATCAAGCGCATGTGGATGGTCTAACTGTATTAGCACAAGCAAATGATAGAGAATATAATACTCGTTTAAATGCAGTGCCAGCAACATTAACTGCTGCTCAAAACAATTTAAAAACAAAAGCACAAACAGCATTCACTAAAAAACAAGATGCATTTGCAAAAGCTAACCAAACGAGCGATTTAGGTGCTAAGAAAAATTTATTAATTGACGCTAATAAATATGGCATAGAGGCATTGAACAATTTAAATCAAATTACCAATCCAAATGCTATTGCTACAAATTCTAATTCAAATGTTAGTAATAACAACAGTGCTGCAAATAACAACAGCACGAATAATGGAAATACTGCTGGCAATAACAACAATGCAACTAATAATAATGCCACAACTAACTCTAACAGACCAAACAATACAACAAACAATACTACAGGAAATAACACAACTGCTAATACACCTGTTATAAAATTAAAAGTAGAAGGCTTAGAAGTGAAACCTAATAATGCATACACAGCAGATAAACCAATTCCTATTGACGAAAAAATTCCAGATGGCCTTGTATTTAAAGTTCAAATTGGAGCCTTTAAAGCGCCTTTGCCAAACAATACCTTTAAAGGATTAACACCAGTAATTGCTCAAACTACACCAAGCGGATATATCCGTTACATGGCTGGTAATTTTGAACAATACGGAAGTGCAAACGCCGTTAAAAATGATTTAAGAAATTTAGGTTATAGCGATGCCTTTGTAGTTGCTTATTATAATGGCAAACGTATTAACTTAAGCGAAGCAGCCGACAAAGCAAAAGCAGCTGGACAAACTGTTGAACCAACAGCCAACACCAGTGCTGGCATTACAGCTAATTCAAACGTACCAAGAAATACATTTACAACGCCTACTGCTAACGCTACTAATAATGCGACGGACTCTCAACCTGCTGAAGTAACTAACGAATTAGAGAAAATGAATGGTTTGTTATACACTGTTCAAATTGGAGTTTACTCAAAACAAGTAACACGCGGACAATTATTTAATTTAAAACCAATTTATACGGAGAAGTTACCTAATGGATTATACCGTTACACAGCTGGTATATATAATCAGAAAGATAGATTATTAGGAGATAAACGTAAAGTAGTTGACTTAGGTGTAAAAGATGCCTTTGTATCGGCTTATTACAATGCTAAGCGTATTCCGTTTGCAGAAGGACAAAAACTGCAAACAGAAAATACAAACCTAAAAATGGAAACAGAAAATCCTATTATTTTTGGTGGCGCTTCTAGTCCTGCAATAAATACTAATAACACTGTTGACACTCCAACAAACAATACTGCTGTAACAACAAACGCAACACCTACTCCAACGGTGGCTGCCTTCACAAATGGTGTTACGTCTGGTCCTGCTCCTACTGCCGAAAATGGTGTAAAAACTGATGAAGCTGGCATTTCCTTTAAAGTACAAATTGGAGCATATAAAAATCAAGTGCCAAATGAAGTGGCTTCTAAATTCTTAAATATTAAAACCTGGCCAGTACAAAATGTCGTAATTAATGGCTTATATATTTATACCATCGGAAACTTTACAGCAGCTTCATTTGCTAAAAAATTAAAAGATGAAGCTATTTCTGTAGGCATTAACGATGCCTTCATTACCGTGTATAAAGACGGCAAGAAGTTATACGGTGCTGAGGCTACTCAGTATTTGAGTCGATAAAATTTCGTAAATTTACAGTATGATGACGAATAATTATACAGACACGGAAGAGTTACTAGAACTCGATGTCATTACAAAAGAAAAACGAGAAAATAACATCATTTTATTTAACGATGATGTAAATACCTTTGAATGGGTAATTGAATGCTTAACAAAATATTGTGGGCATGATACTATACAAGCAGAGCAATGCGCTACACTGGTTCATTACACTGGTAAGTGCGCTGTAAAACAAGGCCCTATTAACAAATTAAAACCCATTTGCGAAGCTCTTTTAGAAAAAGGCTTAAGCGCAGAAATAAATTAAATCATTTATGAAAAAAATAATAATCACTGCTTCTGTTTTAGGGGCTATATTGATTGCTTGTCAAAAAAATGCTATTACCGGTCGTCGTTCATTAAACTTGGTAACCGAAAGCGAAATGATGACCATGAGCTATTCGGAATACGATAAATTTTTAGCAACCAATAAACCATTACCTGATACAGACAAACGTGTGGTAATGGTAAGAAGTATCGGTATAAAAATTCAAAAAGCAGTTGAAAAATATTATGCTGATAAAGGATTAAGTTCTCAATTAGATGGTTTTCAGTGGGCATTTAATGTGGTAGAAGACCCAGCAGTAAATGCTTGGTGTATGCCTGGTGGAAAAGTAGTAGTATATACAGGTATTTTACCTGTAACACAAGATGAAGCTAGCTTAGCTGTGGTTATGGGACACGAAATTGCACACGCCATTGCACGCCACGGAAGTGAGCGAATGAGTAATGGAATGTTAGTACAATTAGGAGGCGCAGCATTAGGCGCTGCTACGCAAACTAAACCAGCTTTAACACAAGCTTTATTTCAACAATCCTTTGGTATTGGCTCTCAATTAGGGATGCTTAAATTTAGTCGCAACCACGAAACAGAAGCGGATAAAATGGGATTAATATTTGCCGCCATGGGTGGTTACGATCCTAATGCAGCAGTAAGTTTTTGGGAACGTATGGCCGCAGCTAGTGGTGGTGGAAAACCAATGGAGTTATTGAGTACACATCCAAGCGATGCTACACGTATAGCCGATTTAAAAGCCTTTATGCCTGAGGCATTAAAATATTATACAGCTCCTACACCAGCAGGGAAATAATATTCTAATTTTTTATTATAAAACTCGCCTGCTAACAAGTGGGTGAGTTTTTTTATGTGATGAAAAAGTTTAAATTTGAGAAAAGGACTTACTCTATGAAAAAATACTATATCCTCATTACTTTATTTCTGATTGGGTTCATTGTATCAGGCATCAATCCTCACGATTATTTCACATGGTTTTTAGAAGTATTTCCTGCTATTATTGGTTTAGTGATTTTAATTTTCACTTTTAAGAAATTTCAATTTACGTTCCTCACCTACTCACTTATTTTAATGCATTGCTATGTGTTATTTATTGGCGGGCATTATACTTACGCTGAAGTTCCCTTATTTGATTGGATTAAAGAAGCTTTTCACCAAAGCAGAAATAATTATGATAAAGTTGGTCATTTTACACAAGGTTTTGTACCAGCCATCATTGTACGTGAATTATTCATCAGAAAAGCAGTCGTTAAACCAGGTGCTTGGCTAGCATTTTTAACGGTGTGCACTTGCTTAAGCATTAGCGTGTTTTATGAGTTCTTAGAATGGGCTGTCGCTGAAGCCTCAGGTCAATCAGCAGAAGCATTTTTAGGAACACAGGGTTATGTTTGGGATACGCAATCGGATATGCTATATGCTGGTATTGGTGCAACTTGTGCTGTAATACTATTAGGTAAAATTCAGAGTAAACAGATTGAAAAAATAACAGGTGTTTAAAAAATCACTTCAACATCGCTCCACGTTTTACCAAATAAGTTTGTAAAACTGTGTCAAAACCTTGGTTAATGTCAGCTTCTACGAAATCAATTTTGTATTGTCCGCATTTGAGCTTAATAGATTCGGTGTACTCCATTATTTTTTGAGTGTACATCTCTTTAATCTGATTGGGATTTAATTTAATCTCTTCTTTAGTTTCAATGTCAATAAAATGGTAAGGACGATTATCAAATTCAAAATCCATCTCCTGTTTTTTATCGGTTACATGAAACAGTACCACATCATGTTTTTTGTATTTTAAATGTTGAAGTGCAGCAAAAATAGATTCCAAATGAGATTGGTCTTCAAATAAATCACTAAAAATAACCACCAACGAACGTTTATGAATAATTTCTGCAATTTGGTCTAATGCCTTTGCTGATTGAGTTGTAGATGCTTCTTCATAAACCGTTTTATTAAGCAACTCCTCCAACTCATGATAAATCATTTTTTGTTGAGTAGGATTTGCTTTGGCATTAAAGTGTTTATATACTTCTGTATCAAACAAAGTCAAACCAAAAGCATCGCGTTGATTTTTTAATAACTGCAATAAAGCAGCCGCTGCATAAACCGAAAAAGATAATTTATTTAAGGTTCCATCCTTTTTTTGATCTAAAGGGAACAACATAGAATTTGACGTATCAATAATAATTTGACAACGTAAATTCGTTTCTTCTTCGTAACGCTTGATGAATAACTTATCTGTTTTCCCAAATAATTTCCAATCAATGTGTTTAGTGCTTTCTCCTGGATTATAAATACGATGTTCAGCAAACTCTACAGAAAAACCATGAAAAGGACTTTTATGTAAGCCTGTAATAAAACCTTCTACCACTTGTTTAGCAAGTAGTTCTAATTTCGAAAAGGGTTCTATACGTTGTCTGTCGATCATGATTATAAAAATACGATTTTATTAGTTGTATTCAAATTAGTGGCGTTTTTCAAGTTACAATATTTGGGCGTGCCCTAAGGGCCGGGCTTTCCACTTCAATCTTTGCATCAGAAAATGATGCAAAGGATTTTCGTTGCAATCCCTCACGCAGTTAATTCAACTATTGGACAAACATTTCATCTCCATGTTAAATTGCGTGAGGGATTGTTGCGTAAATCCTTTTGTGAGGGACGAACAAAAGATTGCAGCATAAAGCCCGGCCGCTTTTCGCGGACACGCCCAAGTCATTTCCACACTAAAAAAATACACAAAACAAAAAACCCCCAAGCAAAGCTTGAGGGTTCGTTGATTAATTAGTTTCCTAATTATTTTCCTTTGTTAACGCTAGTAGCTAACTCAGTTCCAGCTTTAAATTTTACTACTTTTTTAGCAGCAATTTTAATTTCTTTTCCTGTTTGAGGGTTACGGCCTAAACGTGCAGCACGCTTAGCTACTGAAAAAGAACCGAATCCTACTAAAGATAAACGATCTCCTTTTTTTAATGCTTTACTTACTGCTTCAATCATTGAATCTAATGCACGACCTGAGTCAGCTTTAGTTAATTTTGATCCGTTTGCAATTGCTTCGATTAATTCTGCTTTGTTCATTTTGTTTTGTTTTTAAGGGTTAAACTTTTTTAAATTAATTACATTACAAATGTATACGCTAATCCTTATTTGTCAAGTGTTTTATAAAAAAAAGTGCTTGTTTTGTTAATAAAATGGCACTTTGTTAATAAATATGCCCTGTATCTCTATTATAATGGGACTTTCGTCGACAGGAAATCTCTAAAATGTCAATTAATAGCCCTTTTCAACCTTATATAAGCGTCATATACTATTAATAAAGACTTTACTTATATATAGATGTATACATATATATAAGGTATACAAAAAAATTACCCTTCGACTCCTCTCAGGGTGAAAACACTTAATGACAGACTAAAACTATCAAAGCCTACAGCCTAGTAATAACAGGCAAATACAGACTATGAAAATTTAAAATCAGAATCGATTTTAAAACCACGTAAAAATTCTTCTACTAACATTCTTTTCTTTCCAGCCATTTGCAGTTCCTTTATATATATGTATCCATTACTGCAAGCAACTTTCAAAAATGCTTTGCTATCGCTTATTACTGTTCCTGATGTTAAAGTGTGATTACTCTCTTCCATCTCTGATACGAAAATTTTTATACTAAGTGTTTGATGGTTCTTATCTACAAACTCTGTAAACGCAGCAGGATAAGGCGAAAGCCCACGTATTAAATTATATATTTTTTCGGCTGGATTGTTCCAATTAATTTTACAAGTCTCTTTAAATAATTTTGGCGCATGAATACTTTGTGTATCGTCTTGTGGTTTTAATTCGTAACTACCGCTTTCAATTGCTTTTACAGTCTTTAAAATTAAATCAGCACCAACATGCATTAATGTATCGTGTAACTCACCCGCTGTAGTCGTTTTACTTATAGGAGCTTTTGCTTGAAACAACATATTTCCTGTATCTATCTCGTGCTTTAATTTAAAGCTAGTAACACCACTTTCCGTTTCACCATTAATTACTGCCCAATTAATGGGCGCAGCTCCCCTGTATTTAGGCAATAAAGATCCATGCAAATTATAGGTTCCTAAAGGCGGCATATTCCAAACCACTTCAGGTAACATTCTAAAAGCAACAACAATTTGTAAATCAGCATTTAATTTTTTTAATTCATCTATAAATGCCTCGTCTTTTAATTTTTCAGGTTGTAATATATGTAAGCCTTTTTCTAACGCATATTTTTTTACCGCTGATTGTTGCAACTGTTGACCACGCCCTGCTGGTTTATCAGGCACAGTAACCACACCAACAATCTCATAATTGTTTTGAACTAATATATCTAAACTTGCAACAGCAAATTCAGGTGTTCCCATAAATATAATTCGCATCGGCATTAATAATTTTTTGGTAAAGTTAAAATACTAAATTTGTTATATTATAAAATGGATAAAAATATATCAAAATATCTTTTAATTCTTTTAGGTCCGTTAGCAGCTTGTTTAATTTGGTTATTTACAGATTTAGATCCTGCGAATCCAAAAGTTAGTTTAATGGCAGGCATGGCAGTTTGGATGAGCTTATGGTGGTTTACAGAAGCTGTTCATTTAGCAGTTACTGCTTTAATTCCTTTTTTATTTATGCCTTTATTAGGAATAGCTGATACTAAGTCGGTAGCACAGCAATATACCGACAGTATTATATTTTTATTTATAGGAGGATTTATGTTGGCATTTGCCATCGAAAAATGGCATTTACATAAACGTATTGCCATTAAAATATTATCTATCGTTGGAACCAAACCTCACCATATATTATTAGGTGTGATGCTGTCCTCTTATTTAATTAGCAATTGGATTTCGAATACTGCCACCACCATGATGTTATTTGGAGCTGTAATGGCTTTAATTAGTGAAACGGATGAGTTTATTAACGGAGAAAAGAGTAAGGGAAGATTTGCAGCCGCTATCTTATTAGGCTTAGCATTTTCAGCAACTATTGGTGGAATGGCAACCCCAGTTGGAACTCCACCAAACATGTATTTCTTCAAAGCCTACAAAGAAGCTTTTCCTGATTTAAATGATTTAAACTTTTTAAAATGGGCTTCAATTGGATTTCCTTTATCCGCCTTGTTTTTAACAGCCACTTTTTTCGTATTACGATTTTATTATTTACGAAAAAAAGTAACTATTACGAACTTAGGAAAAAATCATTTTAAAAATAATTATACCACGCTAGGTAAATTTTCTTATGAAGAAAAATGGATAGCAAGTATTTTTGTATGCTGTATGTTATTATGGTTTACACGCTCAGATATTGCATTTGAATCATTTACGTATAAAGGTTGGAATCATTTGTTTTCAAATCCAAAATTAGTAGACGATGCGTCCGTAGCAATTTTAGCGGCACTACTCTTATTCTTAATACCAAGCAAAAAAAATAAAGGAGAAGCTTTACTAGAATGGGAGGACGCTAAAAAAATTCGTTACGATATAATTTTAATGTTTGGTAGTGGTTTTGCCTTGGCTTATGGTTTTGATGTATCTGGCTTAAGTGATTGGTTAGCTCAGTGTTTAACTGCTTTAAAAGGTGTTCCTATCTTTTTTATCATACTAGGAATATGTGTGATTGTAACTATTATTAGTGAATTTGCTTCTAACATTGCCAGTATTCAATTAGCTATTCCAGTAATGATTGCCTTACAAAAAGATTTAGACTTACCCCCTTTGTTATTAATGATTCCAGCGACCTTTGCGGCTTCTTTAGGATTTATGTTACCTGTTGCCACAGCCGCAAACACCATCGTATTTGGAACAAAACGCATTGATATAAAAGATATGTTTAAAGTCGGTTTAGTTTTAGATGCGATCGGGATTTTATTAATCACCCTATTTTGTTACCTCTATTTAGGATAATAAATAAGACTTTAAGTCTTCAACAATTTTATGTGTAGCACCAGAGTTTTTAAGCACATAGTTTTTAGCTAATCGAGAGGATTCAGACAACACTTTTTTATCTTCTATGAGTGTGCTTAATTGTTTTGTTAATTCATTAGCATCATTCACAACAAAGCCCGCATTTAAATCAATCACTTCAAATGCTTCGTTAAACTTCTTATAGTTTGGTCCAAATAAAACTGGCAAGCCATAAACGGTTGGCTCTAAAATATTATGTATACCATTCGTAAACCCCCCACCAATAAAAGCAACCGTGCCATATTGATAAATAGAAGATAAAAAACCAATGGCATTCACTACTAAAATTGAATCTGTATATGCTGGAGGATTATCAGAGAATAAATGAAAAGGTAATTGATTTTTGTACAAAAGATTTTTTAAGCGATCAATATTCTTTTTATCGATTTCGTGGGGAGCAATAATTAATTTTAAACGAGGGTGTTTTTCTTTTAATTGAACGTACGATTCAATTAAATAATCTTCGTCTTTTTGCCAAGAACTTCCTGCTATAATCACAAAAGAATCCTTAGCAAAATCCTCGATTTCCTCTATTTGTTTTGGAGATGAACAAATTTGCAAAACTCTATCAAATCGAGTATCTCCAGCCAAAACACCAGTGCCTACTTTCAATACTCTTAATAATTTTATTGAATGAACATCTTGTGTATAAACTGTTTTGTAGGTTTTTAAAGCTCTTCTAAAATTGCCACCATACCATTTAAAAAAGGATTGGTGTTTTTTAATAACCGTCGAAATTAAAAAAGCGGGAATTTCTTTTCTCTCTAATTCAAATAGATAATTTAACCAAAACTCATACTTCACAAAAATAGCGAGTTTAGGTTTTAAGATTGCTAAAAACGCTTTTGAATTAGAAGTTGTATCATGAGGCAAATACGTTACTAAATCAGCAAAAGGATAATTCTTTTGAATCTCATAACCAGACGGCGAAAAAAATGTTAAGACTATTTTTTGCTGAGGGTTTTCTTTTTTGATTTTTTCAATGACTGGTCTGCCTTGCTCAAACTCTCCTAAAGACGCACAATGAAACCAAATGGCATTTTCTAATTTCAAAACCTCAACTTTCTTTCTCAAATTCACTTGCCAGTTTCTTCGACCTTCTAGCCACAACTTAGCTTTAGGATTAAATGGCGAAGCCAATTGTAATCCCAATTTAAATAAGTGTATGCCGAGGTTGTATAAAAACATGATTTAATAAAAAAACGCTGCCAGAATATAAAACTCTGGCAGCGTTAAGAAAATTTAAAATTCAAAATTAATTTGTCCGTCTTTTCCTTTAAAATTATTTGGATCTAATTTCTCCATGGCTCTTCGATGCAGTTCCATTGGCGACATACCATTTTCACCAATATTTTCATCCTCTTCCTCATAATCATCCATCACAATTTCTCCAGACACTCTTAAATTAATTTCTTTTACTTTATAAGATGTTAATTTTTTTCCTTTAGCTTTCATATTCACCATTGGAGCAAATTCTACTAAATTAACCGCTTCGTCAGGAATCACTTTATCTTTTTCTTTATTGAATTTAATATCAACAATAGGTAAAATCTGAGAAGTCACTAACTCAATACGAGAATTTTCATTCTCAGTAATAATTAATGTTTTAGTAGTTGTATTTTCTGGAATAAAACGCTTAGTAATATAAGATTTACTTTCGCCATCATAATAAATACAAGATAGTACTAACTCAGGATAATATTTTTCGATAAGTACAATATCATCATCAAAATGATTTAATACATCGTAAGTGTATAATTTATACATTCCTTTACTAGTAACAGTTAGTATTTTATCGTCGCCTGCAAACTTACCTAAATATGTTCCCTTACTTTCTTTATTTAAACGATGTACGGCATCATTAAACCAATAATCTTCGGCCGCTAAGGTTGAAGTTCCTTTAGTTTTTAATAATACCTTTTTAACTGCATACTTTGTTACAATGTTTCCTGTAGATGCTCTTCCTTTCACTGGAATTTCAGCAAAGTCAACATCCAACTCAAATTTACGTAAACCAGCCACTGGTTTTAAAATCACTTGTACTTTTTCAGCCTCTCCATTTGGATTAATAGTAAACCAATGTACATTAGAGTTTGGAGAACCTTTCGTTAAATCATATTCTTTATCACGAGTAACACCCGTTACATTAAAACGTTTGATAAAGGTTACGCCTTTTGGTCCATCTGTATAAATCATATTATACGTTGTACGCTCGTCATTTTTTCGGAAGATGGCGATGTAAACGATGTCTTTTCCAATAAACACTTTATCAGCTACTTTAAATACTTTCATTTTACCTTCTTTTGTAAAGGCTATGATTTCATCCAAGTCAGAACAATCGCAAACAAACTCGTCTTTCTTTAAACTCTTACCAGCAAAACCTTCCGCACGATTCACATATAACTTTTCGTTAGCCATAATTACTTCAGTAGCAACAATAGTTTCTAACTCTTTCGTTTCTGTTTTACGCTCTCTGCCTGCGCCGTATTTTTTCTTTAAATTTTTAAAATACTCAACCGCATAATCTACCAAATTAGCTAAATGACCTTTTACAGTTTCAATTTTAGCATCTAACTCTTTCATGTGCTCCTCAGCTTTAATACTGTCGAAACGAGTGATACGAATCATTGGAATTTGAGTTAAACGTTGTAAATCTTCATCCGTAATTTCTCTGATTAATTTTTTACGGTGTGGTTTAAAACGCTCATATAAATATTCATATAATGTTTCTCTAGTAGAATATTTCTTAAAGTCGATATACATTTCTTCTTTAATAAATAATTTTTCTAAAGAAGAGAAATGCCATTTTTCTTGAAGTTCACTTAATTCAATTTCTAACTCACGTTTTAATAAAGCCAACGTTTGCTGAGTAGATATTTTTAAAATTTCGCTAACACCAACAAAGCGAGGTTTCTTATCCTCAATAATACAAGCATTTGGAGAAATACTTAATTCACAATTAGTGAATGCGTATAAGGCATCAATTGTTTTATCAGGAGAAATTCCAGGCTGTAAGTGAATTAAAATTTCAACATTTTCAGAAGTATTATCTTCTACTTTTTTAATCTTAATTTTTCCTTTATCGTTAGCCGCAATAATCGAATCAATTAAAGTACCTGTTGTTGTACCAAAAGGAATTTCAGAAATGATTAATGTTTTAGAATTTAATTCTTTAACACGCGCTCTAATTTTAACCTTACCGCCACGTAATCCGTCTTTGTAATCGCTAAAATCTGCAATACCACCTGTAACAAAATCAGGATAAATAACCGCTTTACGTCCACGTAAAATTTGAATAGAGGCATCAATTAACTCATTAAAATTATGAGGTAAAATCTTCGTTGCTAAACCAACTGCTATACCTTCTACACCGTGTGCTAATACTAATGGAAATTTAACTGGTAATGTAATTGGTTCTTTATTACGACCATCGTAACTCATTCCCCAATTAGTAGTTTTAGGATTGAAAATAATTTCTTGTCCTAATTTAGATAAACGAGCTTCAATGTAACGAGGAGCAGCAGCGCTATCTCCTGTTAAAATATTACCCCAGTTTCCTTGCATATCAATTAGCAAGTCTTTCTGTCCAATAGCAACCAAGGCATCACCAATACTCGCATCACCGTGTGGGTGATACTTCATGGTATTACCAATTAAGTTTGCGACTTTATTGTAACGTCCGTCTTCTAATTCCCACATACTATGTAAAATACGACGCTGTACTGGCTTTAAGCCATCTTCCATGGCTGGCACAGCACGCTCTAAAATTACATAAGAGGCATAATCAATAAACCAGGTTTTAAACATGCCTGAAACATGTTTTACTGTACCTAATTCGTTATGTTCGTTATTTGTATTTTCTTCCATTTTCCTAATTCATTCTTTAAAAAATAGTCTTCGCCTCCGCTCAGACTGACATCTATTTTAATTACGCTTTCAACAACTCTTCTTCTGCATCCACCTCAACACGTAAATTCTCAATAATAAACTCTTGTCTATCTTGCGTGTTTTTACCCATGTAATAACTTAACAATTGTTGAATAGACGCTTGTTGATCTAATAATACTGGTTCCAAACGAATATCTTTTCCGATAAAATGCTTGAACTCATCTGGCGAAATCTCACCTAATCCCTTAAATCGCGTAATCTCTGGTTTAGGTCCTAATTTAGCGATTGCGGCTTTACGCTCTTCATCACTATAACAGTAGGCCGTTTCTTTTTTATTACGCACACGGAATAAAGGCGTTTGTAAAATGTAGACGTGCCCATTTTTTACCAAATCAGGGAAGAACTGTAAGAAGAAGGTTAATAATAACAAACGAATGTGCATTCCATCCACATCGGCATCGGTAGCAATCACCACGTTATTATATCTTAAATCTTCTAAACTATCTTCAATATTTAATGCCGCTTGTAATAAGTTAAACTCTTCGTTTTCGTAAACAATTTTTTTACCTAAGCCAAAAGAGTTTAATGGCTTACCTTTTAAACTAAATACGGCTTGCGTATTAACATCACGTGTTTTAGTAATTGAACCACTTGCCGAATCACCCTCACAAATAAATAAAGTAGTTTCGTGTGCACGAGGGTTTTTCACTTCATCCAAATGCACTCTACAATCACGTAATTTTTTATTATGTAAGTTCGATTTTTTAGCACGCTCTCGCGCTAATTTTTGAATACCAGATAATTCTTTACGTTCACGCTCATTAGCAACAATCTTGGCTTCAATGGCTCTGGCTGTTTCCGGATTTTTATGTAAGTAATTATCTAATTGTTGTTTGATAAAATCTCCTACAAACGAACGCATCGTTTGTCCGCCTGGAGCAACTTCTTGTGAACCTAATTTGGTTTTAGTTTGAGATTCAAACACTGGCTCTTGTACACGAACAGAAATAGCTGCAATAATTGATTTACGAACATCTGCTGGATCAAAATCTTTTTTATAAAACTCACGAATGGTTTTCACAACCGCTTCTCTAAATGCTGCTTGATGTGTTCCTCCTTGCGTTGTATACTGACCATTTACATAAGAATAATATTCTTCAGAATAGTGTTCGTTACTATGCGTCATTGCTAATTCAATATCGTCGCCTTTTAAATGAACGATAGGATATAAAATTTCGCCAGTAATATTTTTTTCTAATAAATCTTTTAAACCATTATCAGATTTATAAACTTGTCCGTTAAAGAATAAAGTTAAGCCTGTATTTAAGAACGCATAGTTCCATAACATCTTATCAATATACTCATGAACGTAATGGTATTTTTTAAAGATAGTATCATCTGGTCTGAACTCTACATACGTACCGTTTGCTTCCGTTGTTTTTTCGAGCTTTGATTCTTTTACTAAATTACCACAAGAAAAATCAGCGGTTTTAGATTGCCCATCACGAAAAGCAGTTACTCTAAAATTAATAGATAAAGCATTTACTGCTTTTGTACCTACTCCATTTAAACCAATTGATTTTTTGAAAGCGTCGCTATCATATTTACCACCTGTGTTGATTTTAGAAACTACCTCCACTACTTTTCCTAAAGGAATACCGCGACCATAATCTCGAATAGAAACAGCGCCATCCTTTACTGCAACTTCAATCTTCTTTCCAGCACCCATCATAAACTCATCAATGGAGTTATCCATTACCTCTTTGATTAGTACATAAATACCATCATCAAAAGCCGAACCATCTCCAAGCTTACCAATATACATCCCAGGACGCATACGTATATGCTCTTTCCAATCGAGGGATTTAATACTGTCTTCGTTATAACTTGCTATTTCTTTTGCCATATCTTTTTAATTTGAAATTTAAAAGTCAAAATTTAAAAGAGAACCTAATTATAAATTTTAACTTCTAACTTTTGACTTATTTTTTTTAATCCCCGTCTAACAAATTACCTAATCCACCTAAAATACTACCTTCTTCTTTTCTTGCGCCTCTGCCGTAAGATAAAATTCTTCCCGCTAAACGACTGATAGGTAATGTTTGAATCCACACTTTCCCAGGCCCACGAAGCACTGCGTAAAAAACTCCTTCACCACCAAACAGAGTATTTTTTATACCACCTATAAATTGAATATCGTAATTGACATCTGCCGTAAATGCCACAATACAACCTGTATCAATTTTTAAAACTTCGCCTGGTTGCAAAACTTTTTCAATTACATGTCCTCCGCTATGAACAAAAGCCATTCCATCACCTTCTAACTTTTGCATGATGAATCCTTCGCCACCAAATAAACCAGTTCCTAATTTCTTTTGGAATTCAATGCCTACCTGCACACCTTTAGCAGCACATAAAAAACTATCTTTCTGACAAATAATTTTATTTCCTAATCGCGCTAAATCCATCGGAATAATTTTACCAGCATATGGTGCAGCAAACGTTACCTGACGTTTTTGTTGAGAGTTATTTGTGTAAACGGTCATGAATAAATTTTCGCCAGTTAACAAACGTTTACCCGCGGTAAATAATTTACCCATAAAGCCCGTTTCATTTCCATCACCAAACAACGTTTGCATCTGAACACCATCGGTCATCATCATAAAACTTCCTGGTTCTGCAATAACTGCCTCTTGTGGATCTAATTCAATCTCCACACATTGCATTTCTTCTCCAAATAATTTGTAATC
>JADJSH010000004.1 GCA_016711805.1 Bacteroidota bacterium | reverse complement strand
ATGGTATAGCCAGTTTAATCATTTGTGTTTGTGTTTAAGCAAACATGGCTATTTCATGTTCAAATTATTGTTTTAGGTTATCATATGGTATAGCCAGTTTAATCATTTGTGTTTGTGTTTCGTCAAACATGGCTGCCCCCAACTATGTTATATGTTGTAAACACTATTTAGAATGATTATAATTATGAGTCAAAAGTATATTATAGTAAGCCAAAACCAAATACCTAAAAAGGGTATTTTGATAAAATGTCCTACTTAAAGGTTTTAATATCAAAACGTACATAAGAAGAGGTATTTTTTTAAATAAACTAAAATTGAATCAAGAAATTTAAAAAGCAATTATACTAAATCAAAAAAATATTTGAATTACTATCAAAACACTTAGCTTTGTTATGTTTATACAACAAAACTAAATGCCTCAAAAAGAACTCCCTCTCAACCAAAAATTTTCATCTTATCAAGTACTTGTAATTGTATTATTAGCACTCACTCAATTTACCGTTGTGTTAGATTTTATGGTTATGTCGCCCTTAGGTGATATATTAATGAAATCGATGAACATGACTACCACTCAATTTGGTTTAGTAGTTTCGCGCTACGCTTTTAGTGCCGGTATTGCTGGCATTTTAACAGCTGGCTTTGCGGGATAGATTTGATCGTAAAAAATTATTACTCTTCTTTTATATTGGATTTATTTTAGGGACTTTATTTTGTGGGATTGCAAATACATATCCACTCTTAATTGCGGCGCGAATAATTACAGGTATTTTTGGAGGCGTTATTGGTTCCATTTCCATGGCTATTGTAGCCGATTTTTTTTACCACAACAACGTGGCCGCGTGATGGGATTTTTACAAATGGGCTTTGGCTCGAGCCAAGTGTTGGGCATCCCAATCAGTTTATATTTGGCAAATTCTTTAGGTTGGCAATCACCTTTTTTAATGATTGTAGGCTTAGCAACTTTAATTTGGTTTATCATCGTCATTAAAATGCAACCCATTACACAACATTTAGAAGTGAAAAACGACCGAAATGCCCTACATCATTTGTTACATACGATTGCACAAAAAGATTACCGTGTTGGGTTTATGTCAACTGCTTTGTTATCCTTAGGCGGCTTTATGATGATGCCTTGGGGCAGTGCATTTGCTATTAATAACTTACATGTTACCCCAGATCAATTACCCATTTTATTTATGATTGCAGGAGTAGCCACTTTAATTATCATGCCAATTATTGGTAAGCTTAGCGACAAGATGGATAAGTTTAATTTATTTGCGATTGCATCCATTTGGATGATTTGTGTAGTATTAGTGTATACACGACTCACGCCTGTTCCATTTTGGTTTGTAATCATTATGAATGTATTGATGATGATTGGTATTATGAGCCGCATGGTACCATCTATGGCATTAGCATCATCATTACCAAAAATGCAAGATAGAGGTGCTTTTATGAGCATCAACTCTTCGCTACAACAAATTGCCGGTGGTGTAGCTGCCGCTATTGGCGGGATGATTGTAGTTCAAAAAGATAAAACGAGTCCTTTAGAAAATTATGATACCCTAGGAATTTTAATTACCATCATATTGCTTTTTGCTATTTACATGGTGTATAGGGTTAGTAAAATTGTGAAGAGAAGAGAGAGCTCAAACTCCTAAAACTAGTATATTATTTATTATCTTATTTTCTTTTTGCTTGATCAAAAAGAAACAAAAAGTTAATCCGCCAGCTGGCGGAAACCACCATTTGCCCCGCAAAAGCTTCCATTAATGGTCTTCTCACTTGCTGGCTCAAAGCTTATTACGCTTTGCCCCACACCGAATTGCCAAAGTCAGCCGCACTATTACCAACGTATGAGAAACTTAAATAGTAAATAATTTTATATTAAAAGCTACAACTTATCGTAGGAATGTATATCATTTAAATTAATGGATATACTTCCATCTTTATGTGGCATTTGTTTCATAGGCACAAACTTTGCATTCCAAGCAATTTCGCTGGCTTTATAAGACATTCGAGAATATACCGTTTGAAAGTAAGTATCAGTAATTGATTTTATTAAAATAATAAATTCCCCGTCTCTTTGTTTTAAATCAGTCTCCGTTAAACCATACATCGGGCTCTTATCATCAATAGGATGAACAACTGTCCAAGTAAGAGGCAATAAATTAATTTTACTTCTTTCTAAATCTAAAAAATGAAAATCTCTTTTTAAGGTTTCAGGATTATTAATAGCTAAAATTACTTGACATTCTGTTTCAATTAATTCGTTTTGCTTTCTATTAGCCACTCTAAACATATAACCGGTGATATCTTTATAAGGTGCAACTACTGCTTCATTACTATATTGTAAATCGGCTTTAGGTTTTGAGAAACGCCCATATAAAATACCTGTTACTAAAGCAAAACCCATCAACCCTAACATCGATTCGATAGAGGAAACGCTACTTGTAAATACACTATTTGGATAAATATGTCCGTAACCCACGGTAGTGAGCGTTTGTGCACTAAAGAAAAATAATTGGTAAAATTTTTCGGAACCAGCTCCTACTTCCATTCCACCAAATTTATCTGCGCCAATAGAAAAGTAAACAATGGCGAATAACGTATTTACTATCACATAACTAAAAAAAACCAATGCAAAAACTGAGCCCAACTAATGCCCAATAACCAATGGTATAAATCAAATCCAATATGTTTATCAGAAACCTTACGTTTAACGTTTACAGTGCCGTCTTGATTTAAAAAACGAACCGATTCGTTATAATTTTTTGTTCCAAAACCAATTTCGGCACTTTCTCTTTTATGTTTGTTAAAAACCTCTTTAATCATACCTTTGTAAAATGAACACTAAAGGTAATTATTATTGGACATTATTAATTATTCCGGTCATTTTTATTGGCTGGTATTTTTTTAACAAACATGAGCAAAAACCACTGCGCGTGCTCCCCTACTATGGTCAAAAAAACAGTATGAAAGATGGCGACACTGCTTATCATACAGTAAAACCATTTTTATTTATTAATCAGTATGGCGAAAACGTAACCGAAGAAACGGTGAAAGGTAAAATTTATGTAACAGATTTTTTCTTTACCACTTGTCAATCTATTTGCCCTATCATGAGTTCAGAGTTAGAAAGAGTGTATAAGCAATTTGCTAGCAGAAACGATGTCTTGATTTTATCTCACACGGTTTCTCCCGAAGAAGATTCAGTGCATGTAATGATGGATTACGCTACACTACATGGTGTAAAAGATAAACGTTGGTTGTTTTTAACGGGCGATAAAAAACATTTATACGATATGGCTCGCACCAGTTACTTATTAAATATGGAAGAAGGAAATGGTGATGAAGATGATTTTATTCATACGCAAAACTTTGCCTTAGTTGATAAAGAAATGCATTTAAGAGGTTTTTACGATGGCACCGATAGTATAGAAGTGTCTCGTTTAATCACAGATATGAATTTATTATTAGAAGAATATGCTTATAAAGAAAAACATCCATAAAGTACTTTTATTTTTTTGTATGATGGCATTTACATCCGTAAGTGCTCAAAAACCTGCTGTTTACAAAATTAACGACTTATTAAATCGCATTAATAACTCTAGCGACACAACCTATGTAGTAAACTTTTGGGCAACTTGGTGCAAACCCTGCGTGGCAGAATTACCAGAATTTGAAAAATTACATCTAGATTCAAAAGAAAAAAACACAAAAATAAAAGTACTTCTGGTAAGCATGGATTTTGTTGAAGAATTAGATAAAAAACTAAAAGACTTTTTAGCAAAAAATAAATACACAGCCGAAATAATTTTACTAGACGAAGTAAATGGCAACGATTTCATCAATAAAATATCCGAAAAATGGAGTGGTGCCATTCCAGCAACTTTAATTACTAAAAAGGACAAAGCACAGAATTACTTTCATGAAGGCAAAATGACTTTTGATGGCCTTCAGGCTGTTATTCTTAATAAGTAAATTATTAGAGTAAAGTATAATTTGTTTGCCCTCGCCAAAATGCACTTTTAAGCCTCAGAAATCTTAATAAGATTTACTCACTTTTTTGTTCAAATATCCATTTCAGATATTATCTTTACCCAACTATGGCATTAACAGTAAAAACATCACAGCTACCAAACTCAGGTAAAGGTTTATTTACCACAACGGCAATTAAAAAAGGCACTAGAATAATCGAATATTTAGGAGAAATTATTGATTGGAAAGAATACGAAAAACGTGTTGAAAGAGATGAAGATGGCTACTTATTTTTCATTAACAAAAAAGTATGTATCGACGCTTGGAATACACCACAACATAAAGCGCGTTACGCAAATGATGCTGCTGGTTTAGGCAGAGTAAAAGGTTTAAAAAACAATTGCGTTTACGAAACAGAAGGTAATCAATGCTGGATTGTGAGTACAAAAGATATTGCAGCAGGCGAAGAAATTTTTGTGAGTTATACAAAAGAGTATTGGGATTGTATTAGATATAATATTAGCATAGGACGAGGAAAAAAGTAATAAACCCAAAAGATGGATTTAAAGAAATTAGATGATATAAAAATCAATTTCATAATTGGCCCAGGTAGAAGTGGGACAACCTTGCTTTCTGTGATGCTAAATGAGTATCCAAATTGCATCTCAGCTCCAGAAATTCATCACTTTGTTTTTTTTTACAAAAAATACCATCAGGTTTCTATCATAACGAATGAACTTGTAAAGGATGTAAAGGAATTTATAAAGCTATTTTATAGTCTAAAAAAAAATCCATTATTTGGCACATTTAATTCCTTTATTATAGATAAACTTAAAATAGGTGAATCTATTAATTATAGTCAATTAACAAAACTCATATACTTAGGTTTATATGGCGAGAAAGGTATTTCGAGTGAAATTAATTTCATAATTGATAAAAATCCATTTTACACTCTTCAAATAGATAAAATCATTGAAGTGTTTCCTGAAGCTAAATTTATTGCTCTTATTAGAGATTATAGAGGGTACGCATTATCAATTAATGAAAGTGTAAATCCTTTGTTAAAGAAAAAAACAATTTATTACCATGCGCTTGTATGGAATATGTATTTAGATATTATATTAAAAGCAAAAACAAAATATGGTAACAAAATAAAAATTGTGAAGTATGAAGATTTAGTTATAAATAAAGAAATATGTATTAAAGACACCGTAAATTTCCTAGGTTTAACATTCTCAGAAACAATTTACAACTTTCATGAAACCATGAAGGCTAAAATTAGCGAATTGGAATCGTCAGAAAAAATTAACCCAAGATTATATAAGCGCATAAATGATTTAACCTCTCCCATACACACTAATAGGCTAAATTCATGGGAAAATAATTTATCTAAAAAAGAAATTAAGATATTAGATTTTTTTTCAGGTGAAATTGGATTAAACTTCAACTATTTAAAAGCAAGTAAAATTTCTTTTTTTGAAAAACTATCCTTTACAATAGCGGCCATACCTGATCTTATTAAAGTAAAAATTTTACGGGTATTTAAAATCTCCTGATTTTGCTCTCTACTATAATTATAAACGAAAAAATAAATAATTATAGGCGATGACACTGCAACAGAAGTTAGATAAAATAGAATTACACTTTATAATTGGAATAGGAAGAAGTGGTTCAACGTTACTAACAACACTGCTAAACCAAACAGAAAGTTGTATCTCTGTACCCGAAATTCATCATTTTATTAGGTTTTACAATAAATACAAAAATATATCTATTGTAACAAAACAAGTTATTGATGATTATAAATCTTACATTGATTTGTTTTTTAAATACAAAAATAATCCTTTAATAGGCCCTGTAAATTATACCTTGATTGATAGTTTAAAAATTGGAGATAAAATCACTTACTCGCAATTAACTAAACTTGTTTATTTAGGCTTGTATGGAGAAAAAGGTAATACAGAAAAAATAAGTGTTTTAGTAGATAAAAATCCATATTACACATTGCAGTTAAAAAAGCTTCATTTGGTGTTTCCAGACGCAAAATATATTGCTTTAGTTAGAGACTATAGAGGTTTTTTACTATCAAATTTACAAAGTAAAAAAATTGGAACTTTCAAAAAATCAATATTTTACTACGCCCTAGCCTGGAATCTCTTTATTAGAGAAATATTATATTATAACAACATATATAATACCAAAGTAAAAATCGTAAAATATGAAGATTTAATTTCTCGAAAAGAGATTATTGTAAAAGAAATATTTGACTTTTTAAATGTACCGTTTAGTCCTTCAGTATTCGATTTTCATAAAACCATGCAACACAGATTATCACAAATACAAACTAGTGATAAAAATTATGAAAGGATGTTGAACAAAATTTCAAATCTAAGCAAGCCTATCAATGAAAACAGAATGTTTGATTGGCAAAACCAATTAACCTCAAATCAAATTATGGCCTGCGATATATTATGCTTAAAGTATGGCAACCGTTTAGACTACGCTAAGGCGTCTAACTTCACAAAAACAGATATTTTCCTCGTGTACTTAAAAGTATCCCAAGTTATATTAAAGTGAAAATTTTTGAATGGATGAAATCTCCAGAATTACACTTTTACTACCAATATAAAATTAAAAAATAACACAATTTGTTATTTTTTTAGTACATTTATTTTATGCAGAACACTAAAACTCAGTTGCATTTTATAATAGGTATTGGAAGATCTGGTACTACTATCTTAACAAAATTGTTAAATACGTATAAAGAGATTCACTGTATGCCTGAGGCAAATTTTTTAGTGTTTTTTTTGAAGAAATTTTCAGATAAAAATATATTTACAAAAAAAGACATTGAACAGATTTTTGAAGAAATAAAGCTTTACTCCTATTCTCATCCATGGGTAGGCTGGAACTTTGACCCTGAAGAAGCAAAAAGTAATGTTTTAAAAGCTTTACAATTAAATAGTGAATTGAAGTTTCCTGAACTTATTAAATTAATTTACAAGCAATTTAATGTAGAGGGCACTGACAAAACTTCTGCTAATATAATTATTGATAAAAATCCTTCATTTACAATTTTTGTAAATCAAATCCATAAAACATTTCCAGATTCAAAATTTATTTGGATAGTTCGCGACTATAGGGCCAATATTTTATCTAGAAAACAAAGTGTATTTTTAAAATCACCAAGCATTGCATATAATGCTGTGCGATGGAAATTATATAACAAAATCGCTTATAACTTTTATAAAAAAAACAAAGATAAAGTGATTTTAGTTCGCTATGAAGACATAGTGAACGATGATACTATAATTGAAAATATTGCCTCATTTCTATCGGTAGATACTCTCAAAAAAGAAAATGAAAATATTCAATCAATTAACTTAGAAGCATTTAAAATTGAGGAAAAATACCAAGAACGTTTTTTAAAAAAATATTCCGATTTAAATAAAAAATTAAATTCAGATAGAATAAATAGTTGGCAAAAACAGCTCTCTGAAAGTGAAATAAGAATAAGCGATACCTTATGTAGTGAAATAGCTGCACCAATAGGCTATAAGCCAACATATGTAATTTCTGTTTTTAGTAAAATAAAAACAGAAATTATCCATATTTTGCCAATTAGTTCGGGATATTTTGATATTTTTAAAGATAAAATTCTATTTTATTTCCCAATACAATTTAAGTTAAATAGATTAAAGAAAAGGTACATTCAGTTTGGCTTCATCAAAAAATAATCAACAGCAAACAATAACATTTATTGTTGGCATGGGTCGGTCTGGAACTACTATGCTAACAAATATGCTTAATCTAAACCCTAATGTTATTGCTTGTCCTGAAAACGAATTTGTAATGTTTTCTTTTAATGATTTTAAGAATAAAGATTTCACTAAAGAAACTGTAATAGATGAGTTTGTAAATTTATTTGAACACAAATTCAGTAAAATTATTAGCTTTTGGAAGCCTGGTAAAGAGCTTAAACAATCTATTTTGAATTTAACCGAAAAATCATTTGCTAATGTTTGCAAACAAGTATATCTTAACTATCCTTTTGCTATTAATAACCCAGAAAACGTAACCTGTATAGTGGATAAAAATCCTATATACTCATTATATTTAAATGAACTAAATACATTATTTCCAAACTCTAAATACATTATTTTAACAAGAGATTATAGAGATAATGCATTGTCAAGAAAAAAATATTCAGATAAAGAAACATCTATTTATACGCTTGGAGCATCTTGGAATTATTATTACAACTGTATTTTTAAAAGTGTAAAAAAAAATAATCTAAATCATTATATTATTCGTTACGAAGATTTAGTAAATAACCCTAGTGATTCGCTTTATAAATTATGTGATTTTATGGAGTTAAGTTTTAATGATGAAATGTTGAATTTTCAAAATTTAGCAAAAGATATTAAAAAATATATTGAGCAAAATTTACCTGAAAACGAATACAGTAAATTAAAACCATGCACCATAACTTGGAAAATAAGATTACTGAAAACAGAGTAAATGTTTACAAAAACGAACTATTAAAAGAAGAAATTACTATTCTAGATTCTATTTGTTACAAAACGGGCAGTCAATTTGGTTATTTACCAATCAATGTATTAACTAAGTCAATAATTTTTAAATTTAGATTATTATTGAGCGAATTAAAAATAATTATCTATTACCGTTTACACGCATTACTATTAAAACTACCAATTAAAATTAGACGATTTATTAAACTAAGTTGAGATAACTGATGAATTTTGCTTCAATTCAATATTTATTTTTTTTAATAATATGTGTAATTATCTATTATACAATCAGTAAAAACTCTCGTAATTTATTTTTACTTCTTGCATCATATTTTTTCTATTCATTGTTTGGATTCGGGTTCACATTATTAATGTTGATTACAACATTAATAACTTACTATTGTTCTTACTATAGTTATCACGCAACGGCTACAAAAAAAAGAAAACAATTTTTTGCTATTGGACTTATTCTTGATTTATTAATTTTTATTTTATTCAAATACATTCATATTATTGATATAGATATTATGAATTGGCCAAATTGGTCTGCTCAAAAACTACTTGTACCAATTGGTATATCAT
Organism: Bacteroidota bacterium; assembly: GCA_016711805.1. Taxonomy (GTDB): domain Bacteria; phylum Bacteroidota; class Bacteroidia; order B-17B0; family Aurantibacillaceae; genus UBA4416. Next base: position 69,637 of record JADJSH010000004.1, on the reverse strand, counting down.
TTTATACATTTAAAACAGTAGGTTATTGCATTGATTTATATAAACGCAAATACGAACCCGATTCATCTATTTTAAGTTATGCACTATCTGTAAGTTTTTTCCCTCAATTAATTGCCGGACCAATTGAAAAATCAATCTCCATCTCCAAACAATTAAATAACACCACCACATTTAATTCATCAAATGTTATGTATGGCACTAAGCTAATTTTATGGGGTTTATTTAAAAAATTGTTATCGCTGATAGCATTGCATTAATTATTAATCCCGTATTTTCTGATATATACTCATATAAAGGATTAGATCTTTTTGTGTGTTGCCTTGGGTTTGCAATACAAATTTATGCTGATTTTTCAGGTTATTCAGACATTGCCATTGGATCTGCTGGCTATTTTGGTGTAAAATTACCTCCGAATTTTAATAAGCCTTATTTTTCTAAAAATTACAGAGAATTTTGGGTTCGCTGGCATGCCACTTTTTCAAGATGGCTGAAAGAGTATATATTTGATCCTTTAGGAGGCGTTGTAAAAAATAATCGATTAAAAACATTATTTAATATATTTTTATTGTTTTAATTGTTGGTTTTTGGCATGGTGCAACATTAAACTATATTATATATGCACAATTTGCTTTTATATTTATTATAGCAGATATTATTACCAAAGATATCAGAAAACGATTTTTTAAGCAGATTGGTTTACTTCCAAAAAGTATTATTTTAAACACAATTAATTATATAGCAATGGTGTTAATGATGACCTTCTTGGCTATATACTTCCGTCCTCAGTCATTTAAGGAATCTACCTATATATTAAACAATATAACATCCTTTCATTTATATCATTTAACAATAAAAAAAGCCATTTTTATTGGCTTATATATAGGTGTATTAGAATGCTTTCAATATTTTCAAATTAATGCAAATGGACACTGCTTTGAAAAAATCAATAATTTTTATTTAAGAGCTTGTATGTATTGCATTGTGCTATTTTCAATAATATTATTTGGTGGTAGGCCCGAAGTTACATTTCAATATTTTCAATTTTAATGGGTAATAAAAAAAAGATAGCAATACTTATATTTATGTGTACTATTATACACATAACGCTATATATTATGTTTTTAAAATTAGTAATAAAAAAAACGAACATAGATTACAGTTGAACAATTATAAAACCGTTACAACATGTAAAGTTTTATTTATGGGGGATTCACATACTGTTAGAGGAATAGATTTATCTAAAATAGACTCCTCTTATTCATTAGCATTTTATGGCGAAAACAATATGATGAATTATTACAAGCTAAAATATGTTCTTGAACACAACTATTCTATTCCAAAATACGTTGTGTTGCCTTGTGATATTGTAACTCATACATATGGTTTTAATTTAGCTAGAAATAACAAATCATTCTACTATGATTTTATTGATTTTAAAGAAGCCTCAAACTTGAGTAAAAATGTAGTAACAGCATATTTTGATTATTTCACAGTAAAAATATTTCCATATATAGATTGGCAATATGCTTTAAACAAAGTTAATATGGACAGAGAAAAAAAATCAAAAATTAATTTTTCTGAGTTACCAATTGATAAACAAAAAAAAGCCGCCAGTTTTTTAATTGAAGATGAGTTATTAGAAAACAGAAATACATCAAGCTATTACAACTCCAAAGCATTAAACTATATTCAAAAAACAATTGATTTGTGTCGTCAATATAACATTAAACCCATTTTTGTAAAGTTTCCACTAACAAAATTTATTTTGAAAACATAAAAACAAATGTGGATAGCACTTATCTAACCAAAGGCCATCTGAAATTATTATTAACAAAAACAATATTCCAATTTTAGATTTTGAATACATATACCAAAACAATACCGAATTATTTTTTGACACACATCATTTAAATGCAAATGGAAAAGAAAAATTCACCGAAGTATTTAAACTTAAAATAGATAGTTTACTAAAAATATATTAGCCCTTCATGAAAACAGCTGTTACTGCTATTAACCATCTTCTACTCCATCTTGGCAAATGTTTGAAAAAATAGTTTTTTTGAAATTTTAACTGCCACCATAAAGTAGCGTTTACGTATTTACAAATACTTACTTTCTCATCTAAAAACTCTTCTCTTAACACATCAATAATTAATATCCAACGCTCATCATTGGTTTTATTCCATACTTCATGATTGTAGGCGTCGCAAAAAGCAAATGTTTTTCCATTTTGCCAAGTAATGGTTTCAGTTCCAACTCTCATGCCAATTTCTTCAATGGTTCCTCTAGAGCGCAATGTTAAATGGCAACGATACATCACATTACTATCACCATCATGCGGTTTGATAAATGTATTAGGTTTTAGAATAGAAAACCCACATGAAAGAACACCTGGTATTTGATTAATTATTTTAATCGTTTCTTTTGCTTGCAAACAGTTATCAGCATATTTTGAACCCCAAAATAGTAATGGAAATACCGACCACGCCGCTGGCGTTGACGCTAAAGTTTGATTAAAGTATGGAACAATGTTTTTGTTTTGATGTTGTATAAGCAGTTCAAGCTCCTTTAAAATCACAAGATAATTATCTTCCAGTATAGCTTTCCAAGGTTTTTGAGTAATATCAAAAAAAAAGGGCTCACTTCCCTTATAATTGCCGTTTTCAACAAAAGAAAACCATTTTGGAATTACTTGCATTAAAATATTTTTAAAAAATTACAAAAATTAGTGGCCACAAGGGCAAAGGGACGAAGTACTTTTGCTATCAACGTAATATGAACTTGTTTTAAATTTAAAAGAACTTTATGGTTTTCTGCTCTTTTTTGAAGGAATAAAGATGTTCTAACGGTTGAGCAAACTAGCTGTTTATGTTGCTTAAATTCATCCCTCAAAATGTCAATTAAAAAAATATATCTGTCTTTACTACTATTATTCCACGCTTCATGGTCATAAGCATCCATAAAAACCATCCACTTATTATTTTCCCATGATCTCAATTCATCCTTTACTCTGAATCCACAATTAGGTAGTCCTTCAGGTACATCAATTCCTATATGACAACGGTAAATTGCATTTGTATCACCACTATGCGCATGAATTTTGGAATTAGCTGTCAACAAATTAAAAGAAGAAGATATAATTTGCGGGTATCTATTTAATAATTCAGTTGTTTTAGGGAAATGTTTTTGATTTTTGAAAAGCTCTATACTCCAATTTTTTAAAGCAATTGTTTTCCAACTATTTTTTTTACTCACCATCGATGTATTAAAATAACTTTCTAATTGGTGATCCTTAAGATACGCTTCTAGCTCTTCTTTAATAATATTTATATTAGCCTTTAAATCATTTGACCAATCAAAATTTACAGGGTCAATAAATCCCGTCTCTAAACCCGAATAGGTACTATTCAGATTATAAATACTAAACCATAGTTTTGATGATTGCTTCATAACGGTATCACCAAATTAACTAAATAAATCAAAACCAAAAAATAACTTATATCAGTTTTATTATATTTTTTCAATTTGTTTTTTTTGTAACTTTAAGCATCAACTAAACGCTACATGATAACATCAGAATTTACTGAAAAAAATCCAAGTTTTTTTTATGACTCAAGTAGTTTTAATTTTCTAAATCCACTCATTACCAATTTTTCTGTAATCAAAACCGAACTGTTAAACTTAATAAATTCTGATGTTGGAGATCAATGGCTAAGAACATTTCCAGATTACGTTAGATCTGATAAACATAAGGCATGGAAAGTTTTTTCGTTTATTTTTTTTAATATGCAATTTCCATCACATGCTCAACTTTGTCCTAAAACAGCTGAATTAATTTATAATATACCACAAATTTTATCTTGTGATTTCTCCTATATGGAGCCAAATACACACATACTACCGCATAAAGGTTATAGTAAAATGGTATTACGTTGTCATTTACCGTTAATTGTTCCAAATGAAGAACTATGCGCTATAAGAGTAGGAAATGAAACGAGGCATTGGAAAGAAGGAGAGCTGCTTATATTTGATGATTCATTTGATCATGAAGCTTGGAATAAAAGCAACGAAAAAGTGGTATTAATGTTTGATATACCAAATCCTAAATGGGGATATACAGCACATGAAATTTCAAGATATAAAATTGAACATTTAGATGATCCATTTCTATTATCCCTAGCGAGTAAAGAAGAATGGAATATTTTTTTTGAAAAAGGAAAAATTGAATTAAAGAGTTTTACTTAACAAAGCGTTTACTTCATCTAAATTTTCATCACAAACTACACCATAATATTTTAGTGTTTGATGTTGCGGATTCAAAAGAGCTGCTGCTTTATTTAACTTGCCTCCACAAATCATATAATCTTCTTCAGATAATTCGTACAATTGATTCTCTGCATCTTCTTGATTTGGCAGCAACTTATATCCTATTTGTTTATTGTATTGGATGGCTCTAGGATTATTTCTCAAAATTCTTGCCATCGATTTTTTACTAATTTTTAGGTGATGAAATATAAAATTTAAAAAACACAAAGTGCTATAAATCGCTACATAAGAATTTAAATAATGCTTGTCCCAAATAAAAATACCGCCCTCACTAAAACCTAATTTTGGGTTGTAATCTTTTGAATTAATTAAACCTACTTTTTTGTTTTCGTATTCAATAATAAAATAATAGTTTGATTTATTGTTAATGCTTTTAAACCACTTCACCTGATTTGTTGGAGTAATATAGTTGCGATACTCCATGTAGTTAGTAATAACGCTTTGATTACGCCAATACCTAACTAACTCAATGTCTTTTTCCTGAAGTCTGATTAACTTAACACCGTATTGCTCTAAGGTTATCATAACACTTCACTTTCATTATAACTTGGGGAGTTGTTAATTGCTTTTAATACTTGAGTTAAATACTGTGCGATAATGCCAATACTAAAAATGATAAGTCCGGTTGAAAACATGATACTCACAATAAGCGAAGTATAGCCATCAACTTGGGTTTTTAATACCATTTTTTTATAGATATAAAATATTCCAATTACAAAATTTACAAGCGACAAACTAATACCGATGCGTGTAACAAACTTTAGCGGAAAAGTTGACGAGAACAAAATAACATTTGCCGTTAACGAAAATAGACTAAAGATGGTGTAGCGTTTTTTATCAATGAAATCTTTATTGGGTTCAATATCAATAAAATCAATTTTAGAAGTGTACCACAAACATAATTCATCAATAAACACAAACTGTTTATGATTATCCGATAATTTTTTCGCTAAAGCGTTTGTTAATAATCTAAAACTACTACCTTTTCCTTTTTTCTTTCCTTCAACTTTTGATAATAATTTATAAATAAACGTTAACGCTTTTCTTAAAAAAGATTGATTTAATTTAGGATAAACGCCATATACTAAATCTGAATTTGTTTTTTTTTGCGATGCAATTAGCTTTTCAATAGAATTAGGATGCGCTTCTAAATCATCATCGATAGTTATAACGTATTTTCCTTTAGCGTATTTAAAACCACACATAGTAGCTCCATGTTGGCCAAAGTTTTTACTTAAATTAATAATGGTTGCAATAGCGCTGGAGCTTTTAATTTTTTTTAATACCTCCCAACTTTCATCTGCACTACAATCATTTACATATATAATTTCGTAAGAATATTTGTTTTCAAAAAAAACACAGATGTTTTGGTGCAATAACTCAAGTGAGTTTGCCGAACCATATACAGGAACTACAATACTATATTCTATATTACTCAATTTTTTTTGCTATTTAATACAAGACCGCCATCCATTTTTAAATCAATGCCGGTAATCCATTTTGATTCTTTACTCAGCAAAAAACAAACGGCATTCGCCACATCTTCGGGTTCTCCAAAGCCAAGTGGATAAAATTTTTCGTATTGATCAAAATTCTCGCTATCAACTGATGCTCCTTTTGCTTCGTCAAACATTCTGGTTTTAACTAAGCCTGGCCTAACTACATTAGATCTAATTTTTTTGGGTGCCATTTCAATTGCTAAAGATTTGCTAAATGCTTCGATAGCTGCCTTTGAACTTGCATAAGTTGCTCCGCCAAAATAAGGGTGTTGAGCAGAAATAGATGAAATGAAAATAAAAGAGGCTGACGAATTGATTTTATTTTTTTGAAATAATTGAGTTGTTAATAAAACTGGAGCGTGAAAATTAATATCAAACATTTCTTTAATATGCTCTGGCTTTAAAAATTTAATTGGCCAAGGATTTGTAATACCAGCGCAATGCACTACTCCATCTAAATTTGGAAGTGTTGCAACTAATTGTTTAATAACATCGTGATTAGTTAAATCTCCAGCAAAAATTTGTGCTGGCGTTTCGCAAAGTTCTTTTGTTTTAATCAATTCGGCTTCGCTACGCCCTGTAATAATACAAGTGGCTCCTAATTTAGAAGCCTCAATAGCACATGATCTTCCAATGCCAGAAGATGCTCCTGTAATTAATACAACATGATTTTTTAAACTGAATTTATCCATTAAATCTCTAATATATCTGTACAAATTAAGTTATTAGTTTGTAATATACAATTTCCCCAAGAGTAGCCTACGCCAAAACCGCTTAATAATAAACGTAGTGGCTTACTTTCTAGTTCGTGCTTTAATTTGTAAAGCATTGTTAAAGGAACTGAAGCCGAACTTGTATTTCCAAACTTATCAATAGAATATGGAACTTTATCGAGCTCTACTTTACATTTTTTTCTAATGGTTTCGTTAATCATTTTATTAGCTTGATGCATCACAAAATAATCAATACTTGATTTATCAACATTACTTTCTTTTACAATTTTTTCGATACTAGAAGCAACTTCTTTTAACGCAAAATTAAAAATCTCCATGCCGTCTAACACTAAATTAATAGGGCAACGAATAATGCCTTCGGCTATTTGAGTTTCAATAAAAGACGCTTCTGAAACATGATTTCTTGAACCTCCATCTTCAACAATAATAGATTTATAACCACTACCATCTGTAAATAAGTTAAAAAACATAGATGGAGCATCTTTACTAAACTCTAAGGCTGTTGCAGATCCAGCGTCTCCAAATAAAGGATAGGTGCTTTTATCTTTATAGTTAACAGATAATGTTGATTTATCACCGGCAAGTAACAAGCCTCTTTTAAAATTACCATTAGATAATAAATTTGAAATTACTTGCAAGCCGTAAATATATCCGCTACAACCTAAATTAATATCAAAAGCCATTAACTCTTTTTTAGCCCTAATTTATGTTGTAAAATAGCTGATGTAGCTGGCAAAAAATAATCAGGCGATTGAGAAACAAAAATTAAAACATCAATACTTTCTCTTTCCCAATTTAATTTTTCAATAATCGCATTGGCTGATTTTTCGCACATATCAGATGTAGCGGTTGTTTTTGATGCAACTCTTTTTTCTTCAACACCCGTATTTTTAACAAATGATATGCGCTCTTCTTCAGTAATCCAATCATAATCCATTGTTTTAGCAACCTGTTTTGGTACACATACCGAAAGGCCTTTAATGGATATATGATTAACCGAATTAAACATGTTTTGATTGAACTAGTTCATACAATTCTTTAACTGTATTTGTATCTTTTAAATCTTTTGCATTTAAAATCACATCAAAGTTTAAATCAACAAATGCCACAACAATTAGGGCATAAATTGAACTCCAGTTTTTTATATCTCTATAATTTGTATCAGGTTTAAAAGTTCCAGGCTCAATGTCCTCGAATTCTTTTTCTAAATTAATTGTAAATTCTTCTAATGTCATAATTTAAAGTTCTATAATTGTTGCTCCCCATGATAAACCTGTCCCAAATCCACAAATAAAAATTTTATCTCCGGTTTTGCTTTTTAATTTTTATTGCTTCTGCCAATACAATAGGTATGGTTGATGAAACAGTATTTCCAATTGATTCCATGAAGTTAAATATTTTTTCATTTGGTATACCTATTTTTTTTCCAATTGTTTCAATTAAAAACAAATTAGCTTGATGAAAAATAAATAAATCAATGTCCTCTAATGAATAGTTGTTTTTAATTAATGTATCTTTCACAAGACTTGGAACCGTTTTTAATCCAAAATTAAAAATAGATGTTCCGTTCATGTAAAAACAAGCGTTACTAGTTGTATTTCCATACTCATCGGTTATATCTTCAAACGACGATTCGTTTAATTTGTTTCTCGCTCCACCATCTCTTACAATAATCTTATCTGACCTTGAACCATCTGTACCAAAAATAAAGTTGCCAATTTTTAATTCATTATTAGATGAAACAAGTGTGGCCGCAGCGCCATCCCCAAACAAAAACCGAGAACTTTTATCATGTGGATGAAATGTTTTGGTAAGCGTTGATGATGTAAGTAACAATACATTTTTACAACCTAACGATTCAATTAAACCTTTTGCAACTCCTAAACCATATACAAAACCACTACACCCTAAATTAAAATCTAAAGCACCACATTGATTACTTAATCCTAATTTATGTTGAATAATGCATGCTGTTGTAGGTGTGTAGTGATCAAACTCTTGAGCGCAAAATAATAAAAAATCAATCTCGTTTTTTTCAATAGCATGTTCAGCAAAAAGTTTAGTCGCGGCTTTAACCGCTAAATCAGATGCGGTTTCATCACTTGAAACAATATGGCGATTATTAATTCCGAGTTTTAATAAGTTGTGTTTGTTGCTAATTGAATCTGGAAAAGATTCAAAAAAATTGTCGTTAGTATAAGTGTTAGCAGGTAAATGGTATGATATTGCCTTAATAGATGCTCCCATAATATAAACTCAAATATAACAATTTTTAGTGCGTTTTTTCAAACCAATTTATATTTTATGAAGCATTTACTTTACTCATTGTAAATATACTTTCAATAAATATCCAATCTGTTTTTGTTTTTTATTATAAATATTTATATACTTGTATAAACTTAAAAGAAAAGAAAATGAAAAACCTACTTACAATTGCAATATTTTGCATAATTATTTCTGCATCAAATTTATTTGCACAATCTAATCTTACTTGGACAATCAAAGATGAATTAGGCAAAGGTGCTGTTAAAACAACTACCGTTTTTAATTCTAATTTTTCTGGTTTTTTAAATAAACAAGAAGCTATTGCATTCTGCCAAAAATTAAAAACAAATCCAGAAGTTGCATCATGCGAAATAATTGCAAATAACGGTACTAATAGTGATATGAAATTAGTAATGAAACAAGCTCACAATAAACAATATTATATTGCTTTTGCACAAAAACAAAGTATCACTAGCATTTCGGTTAATGGTCAGAAAAAAACTACTGAACAAATGTTACAGGACATAAGAAACAAGAAAAAATAATTTTTATTCATAACACAATAAAAAAAGCGCTTAAAAGGCGCTTTTTTTATTAATAAAATTTTCATCTAATTATATTTCTTTTACTTTTATAGCTGATATAAAAAATATTCATGATTATTTATTTTAAGGAACATAAAATAATTTTTTTTACATTTCTTGCTTTAACTTTTTTGTTTTACGGAAACTCGCTCACAAACAAATACGCATTGGATGACGATTTCGTTACGTTACCAAATTTTCCTGTAAAAGGTAAAGATTATGTTCCAAATCATGCCTTAGTTTCAAAAGGTTTTAGCGGCATTATTACACTTTGGAAAAGCCGATACGCACATGATAGTGAGGCTCATTCGACTATAGACCATTTACCACAACAACCTTTGCTATTGAATATGCCATATTTGGTCAAAATCCATTTGTAAGCCATCTGATTAATATACTATTGTATTTTGCCAGCACATGGCTAGTTTTTTGTGTGTTATTAAAATTATTAAATACTCACGAATATGGATTTTCGGTATCCTTTTTATGCGCACTCATTTTTTTAATCCATCCCATACATACAGAGGTGGTAAACAATTTAAAATGTAGAGATGAACTACTCGCTTTTTCTCTTTCACTTCTGGCATTATGGTTTAGCCTTAAATCGTACGAAAAACCAACACTTAAAAGTATTCTTTTAATACTGCTTTTCTTATCATTAGCCCTTTTCTCTAAACGCACTGCCGTGTTAACTTTTGCTATTATTCCATTATGTATTTTATTTTTCAGAAAAGTAAACGTAAAGCATGTTGCTATTATAATTTCACTACTTGTCTTTACTGGAATTATAGCGTCATTTATCAAAGCAAATATTGTTTCAGAGAAAACCGTGCGACATTTTTATCACTTTGAAAACCCCTTATACACAGAAAGTATATCACTTATGCACAGGCTTATTATTGGTATAAAAACTTTTGGATTCTATGTTAAGTTCTCGCTTCTCCCTTATCCGTTTAGCTTTTACTATGGCACAAATACCTTTGATTTGAGTACAGATATCAACCTCTATTTTTTAATCGCAATCACATTTTTAGTAGTAGTAGGATTTTATATTTACAAAACAAAAAACAAGCTATTGTTATTTGCCACTTTACTATTTTGCGGGTGCATTGTACCTTTTACTAATATCGGCACGCCTGCCCCTGGTATTTTAGGAGAGCGATTTGCTTATTTTTCAACCATGGGCTTTTGCTTAGTATTAGCAATTATTATTGTTAATTACACCAAAAACATCCACTTTAAATCGATATCACAATTTTTCTCTAAGCCCTTAATCTATTTATTACCAGTAATGCTAATTTGCATGGGATACACTTGGAATAGAAACACAAAATGGAATTCGAAATTAGTACTCTTTGAAAATGACATAAAGCATTTGGAGAAATCGGCCAAAGCAAATAGTTTGTTAGCTAATGAGTATTTTGAAATGTTGCGTTCGCCTAACAAAAAATATTCGGATCAAGTGTTAGTTCAAAAATGTATAAACCACTACGATGGGGCCGTAACAAACGACTCTAGTTTTTTTACTGCATACAATAATGCTGGAGTTATTTATTATTCATATTTAAATGATTTTAAAACTGCCAAAAAATATTTCACTTTAGCTATCAGGCATAAGCCGTTATACGCTCAAGCTTATGAAAATTTAGGGAACTGTTTCAAGCAAGAAAACAATATTCAAAAAACAGTTGAGTGCTATAAAAAAACGATTGAAATCAATCCAAAACAATATACAGCTTATATGTCAATTATCAATTTGTTTTTTGAGCGAAAAGAATACAACAAAACGATAAAAGTAATTAACGTAGCATACTCTTCTTTTCCATATAACTATGAGTTAACTGCACAAGAAGCAAATTGCTATTTGATGAAAGGTGACACTATTGAAGCTATTGAAAAATACGAAGAAGCTTACGGCTTAAATCCTAATCAAAACTTGGCTCAGTTTCTTGCTCAGAAATTTAAAGAAACTAGAAATACAGTAAAATATGAGCTTTACAAAAACAAATAACTTACAATATAAAAATGAAGTTTTTAAATTCAATCTACGAAAAAAAAATTCTATTTTTTTTATGCATTTCGTTTTTACTGTATGGCAACACTTTAAAAAACGGTTACGCATTGGACGATCAGTTCGTTACTGAAAATAGTTACACAAACAAAGGCTTAAAAACAATTAAAAAAATTTTCACGTCATATTACGCCGAAAGTGATGGAAAAAACAATTATGAGTATCGACCTATTGTAAAACTATCATTCGCTTTAGAACACGAATTGTTTGGAGTAAGACCCTGGGTAGGTCATTTAATTAACATACTACTATATGCAATATGCTTATTATTATTGTATAAAGTTTTACTACTGATTTTTCATCAACAAACATCAACATTTAACCTATTAATAGTTTTATTATTTGCAGTATTGCCAATACATACAGAAGTTGTTGCAAGTTTAAAAAATAGAGATGTATTGTTGTGCTTTTGTTTTGTATGCAAATCATCATACAATTAGACAAGTTTTTTAAAACAAATAATTACATTTACTTAGTTTACGCTATTGTTTTAGGAGTACTTGGCTTATTAACTAAACGTGATATTTTACCTTACCTAGCTATCACCCCTTTAATATTGTATAAAAACATAAATTCAAAATTGCCCCATTTATAATTATAACTATTGTTTTTATAAGTGCGTTAATACTATCAAAAGCAATAAAGACCAATTCCTTGATAAAACTCTTAGTGAACGTATTTATAAATATCACGAAAATCCGCTGTTTTTTGACCGTTTATTTAGTTCAAAATTATCTACTGCATTTAACGCGCTGGGATTTTATTTAAAAATGCTGGTTTTACCCAATAATATGTCGTGCTATTATGGTCACCAAACACTAGATATATTTAACTTTTTATCCATCTATTCCATATTAGGAATAGTGTTATTCATTTTGCTTGTATTTTATTTTTTTAAATTAATAAAAACAGAAAATCCTATCTGGTATGCAGTAGTATTTTTTGGTATAGCAATATCAATGTATCTGAATATTGTAAAAGTTGTGCCCGGTATTGTTGGTGATCGTTTTGTATTCTCTGCATCAATTGGATTTTCAATACTTATCGTTTACCTATTATTATTTTATATAAACAAAAATTTAAAAATTAATTCTTTAAAAGAAGTTAATGTAAATTTTAAAATTTCATTCGCTTTACTATGCCTAGTTTACTCAATAATAACTATTCAAAGAAATTCAGAATGGAAAGACAGATTTACTTTATATAGTCACGATGTTTTAAAATGGCCCGAATCAGCAGCGTTAAACATACTCTATAGTAATATAATTTTAGTGAATTTAAATCACCCTAATACTTTTTTAACTGATCAAAATAAAAATAATTATATTACAAAAGCTGCCGAAAGCTTAAATAACGTTCTAAAAGTTGACTCACTTAATACAACTGCTTTAAACAATATTGGATTTATAAAACAAAAAATTTATAACGATTATGCCGCGGCAATACCATATTACATGAAATCACTAAGTGTAGATTCTACAAAATTTGAAGTACAATTAAATTTATGTCAATGCCTGCGTAAAACGTCAAATTATCCGCTAGCGCAAAGTTTAGTGTTAAAGTTATTTACAGACAACCAAAAAAACCAAGAAGTGTTAGACTTAATGGGTAACATTTTAATTGAAAATAAAAAAATCAAAGAAGGGATACAGATTTTTAAAGCTCTATCAGATGAGCAGCCAAACAACAATAGCATAAATATAATTTTAGGGAATTTTTATATTGCTGATTTTGACAGTATTAACGCAAAAACATATTACACGAAAGCGTTAGATAACGACAAAAACAACCCTCAATTGATTAAAATGATAGCTAGACTGAGTGAATAAATCATTTCGGTTATTGAAATACACAGTATTTTTTTTAGGTTTTATCGCTAAAAGTAATATCTTAGTAGAAAATTTCTAATAATTTAATATAATAATTTCATGAAAAAAATTCTACTCTCGTTAATTTTAATAATATTATCGGAATCCTATTATTCACAGCTCTCCGTAACACCTAATCAAACAGCCACAAACCTCGCAAATTACTTATTAGGTGGAGGTGTTACGATTACAAATGCCCAGTTAACTTGCCCAACAGGCGCTAATGCCATTTTTACAAATGGCTCAACTACTAACCTTGGTTTAAATAGCGGTGTATTACTAACAACGGGCTCGGCTGCTGCTGCTGCTGGTGCTAACACTAATGTTTTAAATACAAATAATGGGACTGGAGGTATTGCACAAATGGCTCCAATAACCGGTACTAGTAGTAATCTTGATGGCTGTTTACTTGAATTTGATATTTACCCTCAATGTTCTCCGTTAAATATTAGATACAAGTTTGCTTCAGACGAATATCCAGAATATGTGAATTCAGGATTTAATGATGGTTTCGGATTTTTCATTTCTGGTCCCAATCCTTTAGGAGGTAATTATACTAACTTTAATTTAGCTACAGTTCCTGGGAGTAGTTCTCCTGTCACCATAGATAATATTAATTCTGGAGTAAATTCTATATATTATATTGCAAACGGTGGCTCAACTATTGCTTATGACGGTATGACTACTGTTTTAACAGGTAGTGCCAACGTAACTCCGTGTGCTAACTACCATTTGATTTTAGCAATTACAGATGGTGGAGATGCTCTTTTTGACTCAGGTGTGTTCTTACAACAATCTGGTATTTCTTGCGTTGGTCCAACTGTTACGGCTACTAGTTCTGCTGGCGGTGGTGGTGGTGGTGTAATTTGTGCTGGTCAAAGCGCAACGTTAACCGCATCAGGAGCAACTACCTACTCTTGGTCTACTGGTTCCACTAGTTCAAGCATAGTCGTCTCCCCTTCAACAACTACGTCCTATACCTTAGGTGGAAGTAATATAGGCGTTTGTATCCAATCAAATATGGTATTAACTGTTACCGTTAATCCTGCTCCAACTGCTGTGGCTGGTCCAACACGGAATTTAACATGTGCGCAAACAACAACGGTATTATCTGGTTCTGGCGGAGGATCTTATTCTTGGTCGGGGCCAGGCATTGTTTCGGGAGGAACGACAGCAACACCAACAGTTAACCAAGCTGGTACATATAGTTTAATAGTTACAGATGCAGTATCTCCATTCTGCCCATCAGTAGTTTCTACTGTTGCTGTTACGGCAAACACAACTGCGCCATCACCAACTGCGTCTAGTCCTTCTACATTAACTTGTATTGCAAATACAGTAACATTAAATGCTACTGGCGGCGGAACCTATAGTTGGTCAGGAACTGGAATCGTTTCTGGCGCAGCTACTGCTAATCCAATTGTTAATGGAACGGGACCTTATGTTGTAACAGTTACTGCCGCAAACGGATGTACGGCTACTGCTAACACATCCGTTGCGCAAAACATTACGCCTCCAACGCCTACTGCTTCTAATACGGCAACTTTAACTTGTGCTACAACGACTGCTGCTTTGACAGCTACTGGTGGTGGCACATACAATTGGTCAGGGACAGGCATCGTTTCTGGTGGAACAACCGCGAATCCGATTGTTAATGGTACTGGGCCTTATATTGTAACAGTTACTGCAGCTAACGGGTGCACGGCTACCGCTAATACATCTGTTGCTCAAAATATTACGCCCCCAACTCCCACTGCTTCTAATACATCAACTTTAACTTGTGCTACAACGACTGCTGCTTTAACTGCTACTGGCGGTGGAACATATAATTGGTCAGGAACTGGTATCGTTTCTGGCGGAACAACTGCTAATCCAATTGTTAATGGTACTGGGCCTTATGTTGTAACGGTTACTGCTGCTAACGGATGTACGGCTACTGCTAACACTTCGGTTGCGCAAAATCTTACACCTCCATCTCCTACCGCCTCTAATACAGCTACTTTAACTTGTGCGACTACTACAGCTGCTTTAACAGCTACTGGTGGTGGAACTTATAACTGGTCAGGTACTGGTATTGTTTCTGGTGGAACTACGGCTAATCCTATTGTTAACGGAACAGGACCTTATGTTGTCACAGTAACTGCTGCTAATGGTTGTACTGCTACTGCTAATACTTCGGTTGCGCAAAATACCCCCCCCTACCGCCTCCAGCTACTTTAATGTACTGCTGCTTAAGGCTGGTGGAGTGTAGGGTTTGGTGGAACTAGAATCTATTGTAAACGGAACAGGGCCTTATGTTGTAACTGTTACTGCTGCTAACGGGTGTACGGCTACAGCTAACACTTCGGTTGCGCAAAACATTACTCCTCCTACTCCTACTGCATCAAATTCAGGATCTTTAACTTGTACTACAACTTCTGTTACTTTAACGGGAACAAGCGGTGGAACTTACAATTGGAGTGGCCCAGGTATTTTAAGTGGAGCTACTACTGCAAATCCTGTTGTAAATTTAATTGGTTCTTATGTTGTAACCGTTACTGCAGCAAATGGATGTACAGCAACAGCCAACACCACTGTATCTCAAAATACAACAGTACCAACCGTAAATGCCGGAACAACTCAAACATTAGTTTGCGGTGTATCATCTGTAACATTAACAGGTTCTGGTAGTGCTGGGTCGTCAGCAAATTGGCTAGGTGGAGTTTGCGGTACAGCAACAAACTATATAACTACGGCATGCGCTCCTGGACCTTATACATTAGTTGCAACTGATAATGTTTCAGGATGTACAAATACATCAACTGTTTCGGTTAACTCTTCTACGAATGTACCACAAGCAACAGTAAATGCAATTACAAACTCAATCACGTGTACTAATAGTGTTGTAGCAATTGGAGTAACCTATAGCGGAACTGATCCTGTGACTTATTCATGGGCAGGGCCTGGAATAACAGGCAGTACTACAAGTTCTGTAACAAC
This sequence comes from Bacteroidota bacterium, assembly GCA_016711805.1. Taxonomy (GTDB): domain Bacteria; phylum Bacteroidota; class Bacteroidia; order B-17B0; family Aurantibacillaceae; genus UBA4416. Next base: position 53,311 of record JADJSH010000004.1, on the reverse strand, counting down.
GGCAAATTTATCAGGAACATATAATGTAACTATTACAAATACATCTTCTAATTGCCAATCAGTATATTCAGCAGTGGTGCCAGTAAACACTACTCCTGTACCTACTAACGTTGCTCCTTCAGCTTCTATAACTTGTTTAACGAATACAGTTTCTTTAACTGCAACTCCAACTGGTACAAATTATACGTATAGTTGGTCAGGTCCTGGTACTATTACAAATGGCACTACAGAAAATCCAACGGTTAATGCTAGCGGAAACTATGTAGTAACTATGACTGATAATATTAACGGATGTGTGGGTAGCTTTACAGTAAATGTGCCTTCAAATACTGTTTCTCCAACTTTCACTTTAGGTTCAGCATCATCTGTAACTACAACTTGCGCTTCGCCAAATGCTACATTATCGGCTACAAGCTCTACCGATCCAAATACAGTTTACACTTGGACAACTCCAAGTGCAACTACAGTAACTGGCACTCCAATCTCAGTATCTGCAGCGGGTATTTATACTGTTGTAGTAACAAATACGGTTAACGGCTGCAGCACAAGTAGTGCATTATCACAAGCTACTGTTGAAGTTATTGCAGATTCAGGAATTCCAGTAGTTACTTTAGCTTCAAATTCTTTATCAATTACATGTACAAATCCAACACCAAGTGTTGCGGTTACAACTACAGCGAACCCGGTAAGTTATAACTGGACGCCAACTAGTGGCATTGTCCCTGGAACTGAAACTACTGCCAATCCGGTATTTACTGCCGCTGGCTCTTATAGTGTTATTGTTACAAATACCTTGAGTAGTTGCGCAACAGCTATTAATGCAAATGTAGTTGATGTAATATTAGATAACGCTACTCCTGTTATTTCTTTATCTTCAGCTGCAAATAATGGAACGATTACTTGTACAGATCCACAAGTTACTATAACACCAACAGTTACTTCAAGTACAGCTAATTTAACTTATACTTGGTCACCTAGTGGTGTTACTTCAAGTTCTTTATCTAATGCAACATTTACTGCTCAAGGAATCTATACGCTGGCGATAACCAATACATTAACTGGTTGTGTATCTTCATCAACTAACACCGCAAACAGTTTTACTGTATATTTAAACAACACCCCTCCAACATCAACGATAACAGCTATTTCTACAAACAGCACTATTGGATGTGGAGGAAATAGTTCAACAGTAACATTAAATGCAACTAGTAGTTCATCAAATTTCACAAATACTTGGCTACCTGGATCGGCAACAACATCAACGTTAGATGTTACTACTGCTGGAATTTATACTTTAGTTGTAGTGGATGCTGTAAGCGGATGCTCAGTTACTACTGATTACACTGTAAGCGGAAGTTCAACACCTCCACAAAATGTGGATGCAGGAACAAATACATCTATTCCTTGTGGAACACCAACAGTTGCTTTAAATGGAACAACAACTTCTACAAATGTTGTAACCTATGATTGGTCAGGACCAAATTCTGGAAGTATTGTTTCAGGAAATACAACTTCAAATCCAATTGTAATGGATGCTGGTGTATACACATTAACTGTAACTGACGTGGCAAGTGGATGTGCGGCAACTGCTACTATAAATGTAACGGCAGCAAATGTAGTGGCATCTTTTACAGCGAATCCAACAACTGGCATTTCGCCGCTGGATGTTAGCTTTACAGATGGCAGCATTGGCGCTACGGCATACAGCTGGAATTTTGGAGATTCTAATACTTCTACATCTCAAAATCCTAATCATACATTTACAACTGGTACGTATACTGTTATTTTAACGGTAACATCAGGGCCTTGTATTGATACGGCAAGTGTAGTTATTGTTGTAGAAGATGGTTTAACTCTAGAAATTCCAAACGTATTTACACCAAATGGTGACGGATCGAATGAAATTTTCTATATTAAATCAACTGGTGTGAAAGAGATATCTTTGCAGATATTTAACCGTTGGGGACAAAAACTATATGAATTTGCAGGCCCTAAAGCATCATGGGATGGATTAACTCCTAGTGGTGCAGAAGTACCAGAAGGAACCTACTTTTTCTTTGTAAAAGCAACTGGTTTTGATGGTCAGGAAATAGAAAAACATGGTAGTGTAAATTTATTTAGATAATCCTCTTAATTTAATCAAATAAAAAGCCTTCTTTTAAAAAGAAGGCTTTTTTTATGCCCGATTTTAACAAATAATTTTCAGTCTTAAAAAAAACTAAACGTAAAAATGACTACTTTTATCGCTAAATAAATATATTTTATCAGACATGAAAAAAATTAAATCATTAGCGACATTACTTCTTACAATTGCATTTTTTAGTACAAGTCAATGTTTATTTTCTCAAGAAAGTAATTCTAACCGTGGTGGAGAAAAATCTCGAGGTACAACAAAAACAAGAGTCTCTAATGCTGACAACAACAATTCTAATGTTCAAAAAAGAGTTGATACAAATGGCAAAAGTTTTCAATTAGATGAAAATGACGCTTACCAAGGGAGAACAGAGGAATTTCTGTCCCAAATAACATTAAAAGAATTGCCTCTAGACTTTCCTAAATACGAAAAGTGGATGGGTGTTCGTCACTACAACGAAATTATTAGCGATTATTACAAAAAACATTTGGATATACTTATTCCATCTGTAAAACAAAAACTGACGCAAACACATTAAGCAAAAGGTCTTGACTCATTAGAAGCTAAAATGAATCCTAATAAAAAAATTTCATAAACTATACTTAACAATACATCATGAATTCAAAAAAATTACTTTCAATTGTCTTATTGATTTTCTTAACGACAAGAGTATTTTCTCAAGGAACATTATGTTCCTCAGCCACTCCATTTTGTACTGCTGTCGGAACACCTTTCACGTATCAAAACGTAACAGGAACTGCTGTTGGTCAAATTGGACCAAACTATGGCTGTTTAGGTTCTCAACCTCGTCCGTCTTGGTTTTATATCAAATCATCCGCAGCAGGAGCAATGACGTTTAGTCTCACGCAATCAACAAGTCCAGGCGGGCCACCAAATATTGACGTGGATTTTATTGCCTATGGCCCTTATTCTACGGCAGCATTTCCAACGGCTTGTTCAAATTTAACTGGAGGTTGTTTAGGTGATCATAATTGCGCCGGAAATACTGAAGATTGTAGTTACAGTCCTGCTGCAACAGAAACAATGACTTTGAATCCAACAGCCGCTGGACAGTATTTTATCATCATGATTACGAACTTTACAGGTACAGCTGGTTTCATTACTTTTACTCAAACAGGAGGCCCTTCTTCCGACTGCTCAATTACCTGCCCTAATGTTATTTCAGGAGATGGTTTTACTACTAGTTCTGGAGCTAATCTGCCTTCATCAGTGTCATGTGGTGCGGCACCAATTACCTTAATGGCGTCAAATAATTCTGTTTTTGGAAGTCCTATTGTTCCGGGAATCATGTTAAACTTCACAACAAATTTCAACAATACAAATCAATTAAATTGGTATGAAAATGGAACTTTCCTTGCTTGCTTTGGCCCAACATGTACCGCTGGTCCTTTAGCAACTAATACCAACAACGATATTCAATTATATTACTCCTCACCAACAGCAACAACAACTATTGAATTTTGTGAAACAAATACCGCTGAACCAAATATGGGGTATTCGATTATGGATTTAGCCAGCGGTGCAACTATTGCTTTTGGAACTTGGGTTGATGACGGTAGTTGTCAAACTGTTACTCTTCCGCCAGGTGCCATAACGGGTGTAGCAACATTTACAGCTTCCTGCGGATCTTGCGTTACTAGTACAAATTTTGGATACGGCACATTTTTTCCATCTCTTGCAGGAACTGGAACTCATACCATCACATATTCATTTTCACCAGGAGGATCTTGTCCAACTTATACTTTTTCTAAAGTCATTACTGTAAACACTCCTTCAATAACACCTGCAGCCTCTAGTGCTACAATTTGCGCAGGTAATAGTACAACATTAAGTGTTACTGGAACCCCTGCTTCAGCAAATGCAACTTTTTCTAATTTCGCTAATTTCGCTATTCCCGACGGAAGTGCAACAGGAGTTTCTTCTCCAATAAATGTTACTGGCCTTCCAGGAACAGTAGGAACGAATTTAATTTCTGTTAACTTAAATATTTATTCGGACATCAATCAAGATATGGATATTTTCTTGGTGTGTCCAGGCGGCACAACAATTACCTTATCTGATGATAATGGAGGTACGAATTTCGATTATACAAATACAACTTTTTCTACAACAGGAACCGCTATTACAGCAGGTGCTTCTCCATTTACGGGGACATTTACACCAGAACAAGCCTTTAGCGGATTGAGTGGTTGTAATATGAATGGAGTATGGCAACTTTTTGTGCGCGATGACACAGGAAATGGATTGAGTGGATTTATTTTAGATTGGAGTATAACATTTGTCAATCAAAATAACTACACTTGGGCACCAAGTGGCTCATTAAGTGCCTCAACAGGCACAGCAGTGACTGCAAGCCCAACAGTTACAACCATTTATACGATAACAGCTACAGACGCCTCAGGGTGTGCGGCCACAAGAACAATCTTAGTTAACGTTGACCCTAAACCAACACTAACTGTAACAGCTACTAACACATTAGTGTGTTCTGGCAATACAGTATCTTTAACCGGAAGCGGCGCCTCTACATATACTTGGACAGGCGGCGTTACAAACGGAAGTGCATTTAGTCCAACAACAACAACTAGTTATACGCTTTCAGGAACAAGTGCAGCTGGTTGTACAAATACTGCTGTACAAAGTGTTTCAGTAAATACAACCCCTACCGTTGCTATTTCCAGTGTTTCTAGTCCGATTATTTGTTCAGGTAATATCTCAACAATCACACCGAGTGGTGCTACTTCCTACACATTAATAAACACAGGCGCTACAGGCACTAGCTTTACTGTTAACCCAACAAGTACCACCACTTATTCGATAAGAGGAGTAAGTGCTTCGGGTTGCCCTAGTACAAATACAATTACAACAACTATCACGGTAAACACTTCGCCAACAGTTGCTATATCCAGTGTTTCAAGTCCTGTTATTTGCTCTGGAAACAGCAGTTTAATTACACCTAGTGGCGCTTCAACTTATACGTTATTAAATACGGGAGCTACGGGAACAAGCTTTAATGTTAGTCCTACTGGAACAACAACTTATTCTATAATAGGAGCTAGTGCATCGAGTTGTCCTAGTACTAATACAATTACAACAACAATTTCGGTAAATGCTTCGCCAACTGTTGCTATTTCTAGCGTTTCAAGTCCTATAATTTGCTCTGGAAACAGTAGTTTAATTACACCTAGTGGAGCTTCTACTTATACTTTATTAAATACTGGTGCAACTGGAACTAGTTTTAACGTTAGCCCAACTGGAACAACAACCTATTCTATTGTTGGTTTAAGTGCATCTAGTTGTCCTAGTACAAATACGATTACTACAACGATCACTGTAAACACTTCTCCTACTGTTGCTATATCAAGTGTTTCAAATCCTGTTATCTGTTCTGGAAACAGCAGTTTAATTACACCAAGTGGAGCTTCTACTTACACATTATATCCTGGTGCAATCGTTGGAACATCATTCAATGTAAATCCAACGTCAACAACAACCTATTCAGTTATAGGATCAAGTATTGCGAATTGCCCTAGCACAAATACGATTACCACAAGTATCACTGTAAATGCAACTCCTACTGTAGCAATTTCTTCAGTGTCTAGTCCAGTAATTTGTTCAGGAAATAGTAGTTTAATTACACCTAGCGGTGCTTCTACTTATACATTATTAAATACAGGCGCTACTGGAACTAGCTTTAACGTGAGCCCAACTGGGACTACAACTTATTCTATTGTAGGAGCAAGTGCTTCTAGTTGTCCTAGTACTAATACAATTACAACAACAATTTCGGTAAATGCTACTCCAACTGTAGCTATTGCAAGTGTTTCAAGTCCTTCTATTTGTAATGGTAATAATACTACAATTACTCCAACTGGAGCCACAAGTTATACTTTAATAAATACTGGAGCTACTGGAACAAGCTTTAATGTGAGCCCTACTGGAACGACAACTTATTCAATTATTGGAACTAGTGCGTCAGCTTGCCCTAGTACAAATACGATAACAACTACAATTACAGTTAATGCGATTCCATCATCAACAGCATCAACAACAGGTTCTATAACCTGTGTAACTAATACCGTGAGTCTTAATTCAACATTAGCTGGAATGAGCTATACTTGGACCGCGCCAGGCGGAAGTAGTATAACTGGTTCTCCTAATCTACAAAGTGCTGTTGGTCAAGGTTTAGGAACATATACTTTAACTATTTTAAGTCCGGCTGGATGTACTTACTCTACAACTGTTGCGGCTATTCAAAATACAACAACTCCTACTTCAGTAAATGCAGGTCCAACACAAACATTAATATGCGGTGTAGCAACTGTTACTTTAACAGGATCTGCAACGCCTGGTACTGCAACTGCTAACTGGTTAGGGGGTGTTACTTCTCCAACATCATTTACAACAACCACTGGTTCGGCAAACACATACACATTACAAGCAATAAACCCAGCAACAGGATGTTTCATTACCTCGACCGTTCAAGTTATTTCATCAATTGGTTCTCCATCTGCAACTGCAAATGCTGTTACTAACTCCATTACTTGTACTAATTCGGTTGTTGCAATTGGCATTACTCCTTCATCAGCTGGACCATTTACATATCAATGGACAACACCAGGGATTTCGGGAGCGACCACTAATGCAACTGCAAATGCTACACTAGCGGGCGTATACAACGTTACATTAACCAATAGCCCTGGAAATAACTGTTCTATTGTACTGAGTATAACGGTTCCATCAAATACAACTGCTGTTCCAGCATCTATTACCCCTGCATCAACAATTACTTGTACAACTCCGAGTTTAACATTAAATGCTAGTCCTTCAGGAGCATATACATATACTTGGACAGGTTCTTCAGCTTTAGTAAACGGTAATTCTCAAAATCCAACGATAACTAATGGAGGTACCTATTCGGTTGCTATAACTAATACAATTAATGGTTGTGTTGGTAATGCAACTGTTTCAGTAGCATCAAATACAGTTTTACCAGTAGTTAATATTGCAGCTCCATCAGTCACAACTACCTGTTTAAATCCAACGGTAACCATTGCAGCTTCTTCAACTCCATCAACTGGTGTTACCTATAGCTGGACAGCCCCAGCAAGTGGTTCTTTAAGCAATAGTACTATTTCTAATCCAGTAGCTAGTGGTAGTGGTATATTTACAGTTGTGGTTACGAATACGGTTTCAGGATGTAGTTCTTCTTTAACTCAAAATACAGTTGCTGTAACATCAAGCACTGCAATACCAACGGCAACATTATCAACTAATGCTTTATCTATAACTTGTACAAATCCAACAGTTACAACAGTTGCATCAACTACAGCTAGCCCTGTAAGTTATAACTGGAGTCCAACAACAGGTATTGTTCCAGGAACACAAACTACTGCAAACCCTAGCTTTACAGCTGCAGGATCGTATAGTGTAGTAGTTACAAATACAACGAGTGGTTGTGCAAGTAACGCTTCATCAAATGTTGTTACAGTAACTTTAAATAATACCATTCCAGCAATCTCTTTAACTTCTGGTGTAAATAATGGTACCATTACATGTACCAATACATTTGTAACGATTTCTCCAACGGTAACTCCAAACGCTAATTTAACTTATACTTGGTTGCCTAGCGGAGTTAACTCTAGTACTTTAACTAGTGCTACATTTACCACTTCAGGAATCTACACTTTAGCTGTTACAAATACATTAACTGGTTGCGTTACTTCTTTAACAAATACTGCAAATTCGTTTACAGTAATCGCTAATAATACACCTCCAACATTTGTACTTGGTACTGCTCCATCTGTTACAGCAACATGTGCTGTACCTAGTGTAAATTTATCGGGAACAAGTAATGCGGATCCTAATTCAGTTTATACATGGACAACTCCATCTTCATCAACAGTTACTGGAAATCCAATTAGTGTATCAAACCCAGGTATTTATACTGTAGCTGTTACAAATACGGTTAATGGATGTAGTAGTTCATCTATATCTCAAAACACCGTTCAGGTTGTTGCTGATGCTGGAATACCTGTTGTTACATTATCAGTAAACTCTCTTTCAATAACGTGTTCAAATCCAACCCCAAGTGTTGCAGTATCAACCACTGCATCGCCAGTAAGTTATAACTGGACTCCAACGTCTGGGATTGTTGCTGGTACAGAAACCACTGCAAGCCCAATATTTAATGCGGCAGGTTCTTATAGTGTTGTTGTAACAAATACAGTGAGTGGTTGCGCAACTGGTATTGCGTCAAATGTTGTAAATGTTGTTTTAGATAATACTACTCCAACAATTACTTTATCATCTGGAGCAAATAACGGAACAATTACTTGTACAAATACGCTTGTAACAATTACACCAACTGTAACGCCAAGCGCAAATTTAACATATACATGGTCGCCTAGTGGTGTCACTTCTAGCTCTTTATCTAGCGCAACATTTACAGCAGCAGGTATCTATACGTTAGCAGTTACAAACACCCTAACTGGATGTATCACCTCATTAACTAACACTGCCAATTCATTTACTGTCATAGCAGATAATGCAATTCCTTCGTTTACTTTAGGAACTGCAAATTCGGTAACTACAACCTGTGCCGCACCTAATGCTACTTTATCTGGAAGCTCAAGCGCTGATCCTAACGCTGTTTATACTTGGACAACACCTTCTACATCAACTGTTACAGGAAATCCATTAATAGCATCAGCTGCGGGTATTTACTCTGTTATTGTTACAAACACAGTTAATGGTTGTAGTACATCCGCTACCACACCTGCAACTGTTGAAGTTATAGCCGATGCAGGAATTCCTAACGTCACATTATCTTCTAACTCAGTTTCTATAACATGTTCTAACCCAACTCCAAGCGTTGCTGTTACAACTACTGCATCACCTGTAACTTATAATTGGACGCCGACTACTGGCATCGTTGCTGGAACAGAGACATCAGCTAATCCTGTATTTAATGCAGCTGGTTCGTATAGCGTTGTTGTAACAAATACAATAAGCGGTTGTGCTACTAGCATTACAAATAATGTAGTTGATGTTACTTTAGATAACACTATTCCATCGATGACTTTATCAGCAACTGGTAATAACGGAACAATTACTTGTACAAATACATTGGTAACAATTAATCCAGTTGTAACACCAACTGCAAATTTAACTTACACTTGGTCACCTAGTGGAGTCATATCAACTTCAATAAATGATGCAACATTCACAAGCGCAGGTGTCTATACGTTAGTTGTTACAAATACATTAACTGGCTGCGTATCTTCGTTAACAAATACTGCTAATGTTTACACTGTAAACGTTGATAACGCTGTTATTTCAGCTACAATTAACACAATATCTACAAACACAATTATTAATTGTGGTGCTGGTAATTCATCTGTTGTATTAGAAGGTGTTTCAAGTGCTACTTCACCAACATATACTTGGATGCCAGGAAGTATTACGACACAAACATTTGCAGCCAATGCTTCAGGCGATTATACTTTAAGTGTTATAGATGCTAATAGTGGATGTTCAACTTCTACTGTAATAACTGTAATTGGAAGCACAGCAACACCACAAGGTGTGGATGCAGGCACAAGTGCAAATATTGCTTGTGGTAGTTCAACTGTAACATTAAATGGAGTAACAACAACTTCAAATACTAGTTTCTCATGGGCTGGTCCATCAGCAACAAGCATCGTTGCCGGAACTGAAACTACTGCTAATCCTATTGCTACCGAGGTAGGTGACTATACATTAACAGTAACTGATAATTTAACAGGCTGTGTTAGTACTGATGTAGTAACCATTACTCAAGCAATAGCAACTGCTTCAATAACAGCCAATCCAACATCCGGCATATCTCCTTTAGACGTTGCCTTTACAGGTGCAGGTGCAGGGAATCCAAATTATTCTTGGAACTTTGGCGATGGTGTCAACACATCTTCATCTCAAAACCCAAACAATACATTTACAACAGGAACTTACACAGTAACTTTAACCACAATTTCTGGATCATGTACTGCTACTGCAACTGTTGTGATTGTAGTTGAAGATGGTTTATCTCTTGAAATTCCAAATGTTTTTACACCTAACAATGATGGAGCAAATGATGTATTCACTATCAAATCAACTGGTGTGAAAGAAATTTCATTACAAATTTTTAATCGTTGGGGGTCAAAATTATATGAATTTACTGGAGCAAAAGCATCCTGGGATGGTTTAGCACCAAATAGTTCAAAAGTTCCTGAAGGAACCTATTTCTTCTTTGTTAAAGCTACAGGTTTTGATGGGCAAGAAATTGAAAAGCATGGTACGGTAAATTTATTTAGATAAAATTTTCACATTAAACTAAAAAATCCCGTCAAATTTGACGGGATTTTTTAGTTTAATGCTTATTGGTATTAGACTACAGGCAATTTTCAATAAACTTTTGCCTTGAAAAAAGATTCAAAAAAAATCTCAAATTGAACAAGAAATTTTGGCAGTTTGAACCCGTAATATGTCAATTTAGTCTATTCATACAAAAAAAATCAAAGAAACTTTAATATTTTTCAACAATTTTTTTGTTGATGAAGAAAATAATTCTATCTTTGCCGTCCCCAAAATGGGGAGAAAGCGTAAATTATAGTAAAATCAAGTAATACCAAGGATTTAAGATGCCTACGATATCGCAATTAGTAAGAAAAGGTCGCTTTAAAGCACCTAACAAAAGTAAATCGGCCGCTTTGGACTCATGTCCACAACGCCGTGGTGTATGTACACGTGTGTATACTACAACCCCTAAAAAACCTAACTCAGCTATGCGTAAAGTAGCGAAGGTGCGTTTAACAAATAAGCAAGAGGTTATTGCTTATATCCCTGGTGAGGGTCATAACTTGCAAGAGCACAGTATCGTTTTGGTACGTGGTGGTCGTGTTAAGGATTTACCAGGTGTTCGTTATCACATCGTTCGTGGATCTTTAGATACTGCGGGTGTAGAAGGTAGAAAACAACAACGTTCTAAATACGGAACTAAACGTCCTAAGGCAGGTGCTGTTGCAGCTCCAGCAAAAGGGAAGAAAAAATAATATTAAGAAAATTTAAGTAGATTTCAAGAAATGAGAAAATCAACCGCTAAAAAAAGAATTCTGTTACCAGATCCAATTTATAACGATATTTTGGTAACACGTTTTTTAAACAGTTTAATGTATGACGGTAAGAAAAATACCGCTTCAAAAATATTCCATGAGTGTTTGGAAATCGTTGCAAAACGTACTAACGAAGATGGATTGGAAGTATTTAAAAAAGGTTTAGGTAATGTTACACCGCAAGTTGAGGTTCGTTCTCGTCGTGTAGGTGGAGCAACTTTCCAAATTCCTTCTGAGGTTCGCCCAGAAAGAAAATTAGCATTAGCTATTAAATGGTTAATTACTTATGCTCGTAAACGTAACGAAAAATCTATGGCTCAAAAATTAGCTGGAGAAATCGTTTCTGCTTCTAAAGAAGAAGGAGCTGCTTTCAAAAAGAAAGAAGACGTTCACAAAATGGCAGAAGCCAACAAAGCATTCTCACACTTTAGATTCTAATTAGAAATGGCTGACTTAAGATATACAAGAAATATTGGGATTGCTGCCCACATTGATGCAGGTAAAACTACAACAACTGAGCGTATCCTTTACTATACAGGTGTTAACCATAAAATAGGTGAAGTTCACGAAGGTGCAGCTACTATGGACTGGATGGCACAAGAACAAGAGCGTGGTATTACTATTACTTCTGCTGCAACAACTTGTTTTTGGAAATACCGTGATAACAATTACAAAATTAACATCATTGATACACCAGGCCACGTTGACTTTACAGTTGAGGTGAACCGTTCATTACGTGTATTAGATGGTTTAGTGTTTTTATTTTCAGCAGTTGATGGTGTTGAGCCTCAATCTGAAACTAACTGGCGTTTAGCTGATAACTACAATGTTACTCGTTTAGGTTTCGTTAATAAAATGGACCGTCAAGGAGCTGACTTCTTAAAAGTAGTTAAACAAACAAGAGAAATTTTAGGTGGTAATGCAGTTCCTCTTCAAATCCCAATCGGTGCTGAAGAAAACTTTATTGGGGTAGTTGATTTAATTAACTTCCGTGGTATTGTTTGGAATGAGCATGATAAAGGAATGACTTTTAAAGAAGTTCCTATTCCAGCAGATTTATTAGAAGAAGCAACTGAGTGGAGAGAAAAAATGTTGGAAGCTGTTTCTGAATTTGATGATAAAATTATGGAGAAGTTTTTTGAAGCTCCAGAAACTATCACTGAAAGAGAAGTATTAGATGCATTGCGTAAAGCTTGCGTTGCAAATAAAATTGTTCCAATGGTATGTGGTTCATCTTTCAAAAACAAAGGTGTTCAAACAATGTTGGATTTGGTTATGGAATTAATGCCATCTCCATTAGACAAACCAGAAACTAAAGGGATTAATCCTGATACAGATCAAGAGGTAACTCGTAGACCAGATGTTAAAGATCCATTTACGGCTTTAGCATTTAAAATCGCAACTGATCCATTCGTAGGTCGTTTGTGTTTCTTCCGTGCTTACTCTGGTCGTTTAGATGCAGGTTCTTATGTATTGAACACTCGTTCAGGAAATAAAGAGCGTATCTCTCGTATCTTCCAAATGCATGCTAACAAACAAAATCCTGTTGAATTTTTAGAAGCAGGTGATATTGGAGCAGCAGTAGGATTTAAAGACATTCGTACAGGTGATACTTTATGTGATGAAAAACATCCAATTGTATTAGAGGCAATGAATTTCCCTGAGCCAGTAATTGGTTTAGCAATTGAACCTAAAACTCAAGGTGACTTAGATCGTTTAGGGGTAGGCTTAAATAAATTAGCTGAAGAGGATCCAACTTTCCGTGTACATACTGACGAAGATTCTGGTCAAACCATTATCTCAGGTATGGGAGAGTTACACTTAGAAATTATCATCGACCGTTTAAAACGTGAGTTTAAAGTTGAAGTTAATCAAGGTGAACCTCAAGTATCTTACAAAGAATCAATTTCTGCAACATACGAACACCGTGAAGTATACAAAAAACAAACTGGTGGACGTGGTAAATTTGCTGATATCAAAATCGTATTGGGTCCAGTGGATGCAGATTTCGATAGAACTAAAGGCGATTTACAATTCGTTAATGAAATTACTGGCGGTTCAATTCCTCGTGAATTTATCCCTTCTGTTGAAAAAGGATTTAAAGCATCAATGGTTAACGGTGTATTAGCTGGTTACCCATTAGATAACTTAAAAGTTCGTTTGATTGATGGATCTTTCCACGCAGTCGATTCAGATTCATTATCTTTTGAGATTTGTGCTCGTTCTGCTTACCGTGAAGCATTAACAAAATGTAAACCGGTATTAATGGAGCCTATTATGAAAATTGAAGTTTTAACTCCTGAGCAAAACATGGGTGATGTTGTAGGTGACTTAAACCGTCGTCGTGGTATGATTGAAGGAATGGACTCTAAAAATAACTCTCAAGTTATTAAAGCTAAAGTTCCTTTATCTGAAATGTTCGGATACGTAACTCAATTACGTACGTTAACTTCAGGTCGTGCAACTTCAACAATGGAATTCTCTCACTATGCTGATGCTCCTGCAAACGTTGCAGCTGATGTAATCGCAAAAGTAAAAGGTAAAAAAGAAAACGCATAAACAGTATTATATAACAACTCACATGAGCCAAAGAATCAGAATAAAATTAAAATCTTACGATTACAACTTAGTTGATAAATCCGCTGAGAAAATTGTGAAAACTGTGAAAATGACAGGAGCAGTAGTTAATGGACCAATTCCATTACCTACAAACAAAAGAATCTTCACTGTTTTACGTTCACCACACGTTAACAAAAAAGCACGTGAGCAATTCCAAGTTTGTGCATACAAACGTTTATTGGATATCTACAGTTCTTCTTCAAAAACAGTAGATGCTTTAATGAAATTAGAATTGCCTTCAGGAGTTGAAGTTGAAATTAAAGTTTAACCCTCTGTTTTTTTTAAAGGAAACTCAGGAATCAAAAAAATAAAATAAGTAAATAACAAAAAATAAAAAAGTAAAATGTCTGGAATTATTGGTAAAAAAATAGGAATGACTAGCTTCTTCGATGCCAATGGCAAGTATGTGCCATGCACAGTAATAGAAGCAGGTCCTTGCGTTGTTACGCAAGTAAAAACCAATGAAAAAGACGGTTACACAGCTTTACAGTTAGCTTACGATGAGAAGAAAGAAAAACACACATCGTCTGCTATGAAAGGTCATTTTGAATTAGCAAAAACTACCCCAAAACGTAAAATTGTTGAGTTCCGTTCTTTTGAGGAAACAAAAAATTTAGGTGATATCGTAACATTAGATATGTTTGCTGAAGGCGACTTCGTAGATATCGTTGGTACATCAAAAGGAAAAGGTTTTCAAGGTGTAGTAAAACGTCACGGTTTTGGTGGTGTTGGTGGTTCAACTCACGGTCAACATGATCGTCAAAGAGCGCCAGGATCATTAGGAGCATCTTCTGATCCTTCTCGTGTATTTAAAGGTATGCGTATGGCTGGTAGAACAGGTGGAGATAGAAAGAAAATCCAAAACTTGGTAGTAGTTAAAATAATGGCAGAAAAGAACGTTCTTTTAATCAAAGGTTCTGTTCCGGGTGCTAAAGGGTCTTACGTTATAATCGAGAAGTAATCATGCAAGTAGAAGTATTAAACATAAGCGGAAAAAAGACTGCTAAAAAAGTAGATTTAGCAGATGGGATTTTTGGTGTAGAGCCAAGTGATCACAGTATATATTTAGATGTTAAGCATTATTTAGCTGCTCAACGTCAAGGAACACACAAATCAAAAGAGCGTGCTGAGATTTCAAGAACGACTAAAAAATTGAAAAAACAAAAAGGAACAGGTGGAGCTCGTGCGGGTTCTATGAAGTCTCCATTGTTTATTGGTGGTGGTCGTGCATTTGGTCCTCGTCCTCGTGATTACTCTTTCAAATTAAACAAGAAAACTAAAGTAGTAGCTCGTTTATCAGCTTTAACTTATAAAGCAAAAGACAATGCTATTACTGTATTAGAAGACTTTACATTTGAAGCTCCAAAAACAAGTAGTTATGTTGATTTAATTAAAAACTTAAACTTATCTGATAAAAAAACATTATTAGTGTTGGGCGAGTCAAATAATAACGTATATTTGTCGTCCCGAAATTTGAAGGGTGCAAAAGTTGTAAACGCTTCAGATTTAAACACTTACGATATCGTTAATGCAGAGTCATTAATTTTATTAGAAAGTTCGGTAAAAGTATTAGAATCATTATTAAATAAATAAAATGGAAATATTAATTAAACCAATCATCACCGAAAAGATGACTTCTTTGGCAGAGAAGTTGAATCGCTATGGTTTTGTGGTTGATAGAAGCGCCAACAAAGTACAAATTAGACAAGCTGTTGAAAAAATGTACGGTGTAAAAGTGGAATCTGTTAACACTCAACAATACGTAGGGAAAGTTAAAACTCGTAATACTACTCGTGGTATTGCAGTTGGCCGCGTAAACCGTTCAAAAAGAGCTTTTGTCACATTAAAGAATGGCGAAGCAATTGATTTTTACGCTAATATTTAATTTGATAAAAAGTAATAGAAATGGCATTAAAAAAATTCAGACCGTTGACTCCAAGTCAGCGTTTCAAAATAGCAACTGATAACTCAGATATCACAACGAGTACTCCAGAAAAAAGCTTATTAACTTCGGTTAAAAACAGTGGTGGACGTGATAATACTGGTAAAATGACAATCCGTAACATCGGTGGTGGTCATAAAAAACAATACCGTATCATTGATTTCAAACGTAATAAAGATGGTATAGAAGGAACAGTAGCTTCAATCGAATACGATCCAAACCGTACTTCTCGTATCGCATTAATTCATTATAAAGATGGAGAAAAGCGTTACATCATTGCTCCTCAAGGCTTAGAAGTTGGTAAAAAATTAATGTCTGGTGCAACAGCAACTCCTGAAGTTGGTAACTGTATGTTTTTATCAGATATTCCATTAGGTACAATTATTCATAACATCGAATTACGCCCAGGACAAGGTGGAGCAATGGCACGTAGTGCAGGAACTTACGCTCAGTTAACTGCTCGTGATGGTAAATACGCAGTATTGCGTATGCCTTCAGGTGAAGTTAGTATGATTTTAATTACTTGTAAAGCAACTATCGGAGCAACTTCTAATCCTGATCACTCTTTAGAGATTTCTGGTAAAGCTGGTCGCTCTCGTTGGTTAGGTCGTCGTTCTCGTACTCGTCCAGTAGCAATGAACCCAGTAGATCATCCAATGGGTGGAGGTGAAGGACGTGCATCAGGTGGACAACCTCGTTCTCGTAACGGTATTCCAGCTAAAGGTTACAAAACTCGTTACAAAGCGAAATCTTCTAACCAACACATCATTAAAAAAAGAACTAAATAATAATTAATGTTTAATGGCTCGTCGTGAGATGGGTTTCAAAACTAAAAAATAAACAATGGCAAGATCATTAAAAAAAGGTCCTTTTATTGACCACAACTTAGAGAAAAAAGTTACTCAAATGAATGAGAGTAACAAAAAGACAGTACTAAAAACATGGGCTCGTCGTTCTGTTATTTACCCTGAAATGGTAGGACATACATTTGCAGTTCATAATGGGCAAAAATTTATCCCAGTTTATGTTACTGAAAACATGGTAGGTCACAAACTAGGTGAATTTTCGGCAACACGTCAATTCAAAGGTCATTCAGGTAATAACAAGAAGTAATTAAGTTGAAAAGAAATTAGTCATGGGAAAAAGAAAAAGATTAGTAGCAGAGGCACGCAAAGAAGCAAATAAGAGTACTTATTTCGCTAAATTAAATAGCTGCCCAACTTCACCTCGTAAAATGCGCCAGGTTGCGGATTTAGTAAGAGGTATGGAAGCATATAAAGCATTAAATGTATTAAAATTTAATACACGTGAAGCATCAGGACGTTTAGAGAAATTATTAAAATCTGCGATAGCTAATTATGAAGCTAAAACAGGAACTCGTCCAGAAGAAAACACCTTATTTGTTACTTCAGTAATGGTGGATAGTGCTTTAATGGCAAAACGTTTACGTACTGCGCCTCAAGGTCGTGGATACAGAATCAGAAAACGTTCAAACCACGTAACTCTAGAAGTAGGTACTGCAGTTGTTAGTACTAAAAAAGCTGAAAGAAAAGCAGCTGCAATAACTAAATCAGAAGATAATAAATAATTAAGATAAGGAAATGGGACAAAAAGCAAATCCAATAGGTTTACGTTTAGGTATTATTAAAGGTTGGGATTCTAACTGGTACGGTGGAAGAGATTACGCTGATAAATTAGTAGAAGATACACAAATCCGTAACTACTTAAAAGTACGTTTACCAAAAGGTAGTATTTCTAAAATAGTTATCGAAAGAACATTAAAATTAATTACTGTTACTATTAATACTGCACGTCCAGGTATCATTATCGGAAAAGGTGGTAAAGAAGTAGATAAATTAAAAGAAGAGTTAAAAAAAGTAACTAAAAAAGAAATTCAAATCAACATATTTGAAATTAAGCGTCCTGAATTAGATGCTCGTTTAGTAGCTGATTCAATCGCTCGTCAAATTGAAGGACGTATTTCTTTCCGTAGAGCAGCAAAAATGTCTATCGCGTCAACAATGCGTATGGGTGCTGAAGGAATTAAAATTTTAGTTTCTGGTCGTTTAGGTGGTGCTGAAATGGCACGTTCTGAAGGATACAAAGAAGGACGTACTCCATTACAAACATTACGTGCTGATATTGATTATGCAGTAGGTGAAGCTCACACAACTTATGGCCGTATTGGTGTTAAAGTTTGGATTTGCAAAGGCGAAATCTATGGGAAACGTGATTTATCTCCAAACTTTGGTTTAGATAAAGAGAAAAAAGGTCCAAGTACAACTCCAGCTCCAAAATTTGCTGGTCGTGGTCCAAAAAGAGATAGCAAAAAATAATAGTAATTACAGATAGAATAACTTATCAGTTAAAGATATAATTAAGTCATGATACAGCCAAAAAGAACGAAATATAGAAAAATGCACAAAATGAAAATGAAAGGCAACGCAAAACGCGGTGATCAATTAGCCTTTGGTTCATTTGGAATAAAAGCATTAGATGAAAGTTGGATAACTTCACGTCAAATCGAAGCAGCACGTATTGCTATTACACGTTTCATGAAACGTGAAGGTCAAGTGTGGATTCGTATTTTCCCTGACAAACCTATTACTAAAAAACCAGCAGAGGTACGTATGGGTAAAGGTAAAGGTGCTCCTGAATATTGGGTTGCTCCAGTAAAAAAAGGACGTATGTTGTTTGAGGCAGAAGGTGTTCCTTTAGATGTAGCAAAAGAAGCATTACGCTTAGCGGCTCAAAAGTTACCGATTGTTACTAAGTTTGTTATCCGTAGAGATTACGTAGCAGATGCAGCAGTTTAATTATAACAAGGATTTAAGAAAATGAAAAATACAGATATAGTTGCATTGTCAACAGCAGAATTGCAAGGTAAGTTAAAAGAAGAAAAAGACGGTTTAAACAAATTGAAATTAAACCATTCAATTTCTCCTTTAGAGAACCCAATTAAAATCCGCGATAGCCGCAAAACAGTTGCTCGTTTGAGTACTGAATTAACAAAAAGAAACAACACTTCTAAATAATAGTAGTAATGGAAGAAAGAAATTTAAGAAAAGAAAAAGTTGGTATCGTAAAGAGCAACAAGATGGAAAAATCTATCGTTGTAGCAGTGATGCGTAAAGTAAAGCATCCAAAATACGGTAAATTCGTTAACAAAACGTCAACTTTCGTGGCACACGATGAGAAAAACGAGTGCAGTATCGGTGATACAGTAAAAATTAGCGAAACTCGTCCTTTGAGCAAAACAAAGAACTGGCGTTTAGTGGAAGTTTTAGAGAAAGTGAAATAATATTTATATAAAGTTAATAAGAAGAAATGGTACAAAACGAGTCAAGATTAGCAGTAGCAGATAACAGTGGAGCAAAAGAAGTTCTAGTTATCCGTGTGTTAGGCGGTACAAAAAAGCGCTACGCATCTGTAGGAGATAAAATTGTTGTTACAATTAAACATGCTTTACCTTCAGGTAACGTAAAAAAAGGAACAGTACACAAAGCTGTAGTTGTTCGAGTTAAAAAAGAAATCCGTCGTGCAGATGGTTCATATATCCGCTTTGATGATAATGCTTGTGTATTATTAAATCAAGGAGATGAAATTCGTGGAACTCGTATTTTTGGGCCAGTTGCTCGTGAGTTACGTGATAAACAGTTTATGAAAATTGTTTCATTAGCACCAGAAGTGCTTTAATAAATAATAGCGAAAAGACAATGTCAAAATTAAAATTAAAAAAAGGCGATACTGTAAAAGTAATATCTGGCGAATCCAGAGGCCAAGAAGGTAAAATTGTATCTATTGATACAAAAAATGAAAGAGTCATCGTTGAAGGTGTTAACATGATTAGTAAACACACTAAACCTAGCGCAAAAAACGCTAATGGTGGTATTGTTAAACAAGAAGGTACAATCCATATTTCTAACTTAATGTTTGTAGAAGGTGGTAAAACTGTTAGAATTGGTCGCGTTGTAAATGCTACTACTAACAAAATTGAACGTATTTCTAAAAAAACTAAAGCAGTAATTAAATAATGGCAGCAACTTATTCTCCTAGATTAAAGGACAGATATAAAGCAGAGATTGTAGATAATTTAAAAAAACAATTTCAGTACACTTCAGCAATGCAAGTGCCTAAATTAGAGAAAATCTGTATCAACCAAGGTATTGGTGATGCAGTTTCTGATAAGAAAATGATTGAATCTGCTGTAAAAGAAATGACTACTATCACAGGTCAAAAAGCAGTTCCTACATATTCAACAAAAGATATTTCAAACTTTAAATTACGTAAAGGTGTAGCTATTGGTGTTCGTGTAACATTACGTGGCGACAAAATGTATGAGTTTTTAGATCGTTTAATTGCGTCTTCATTACCTCGTATTCGTGATTTTAAAGGTGTTAATGATAAAGGATTTGATGGTCGTGGTAACTACACATTAGGTATTACTGAGCAAATCATTTTCCCTGAAATCGACATCGATAAAGTGAGCAAAATCTCTGGTATGGACATTACTTTTGTAACTTCTGCACCAACAGATAAAGAAGCTCATGCTTTATTAACAGAATTTGGTATTCCTTTCAAAAAGAAATAGTATATTTACAGCCCTGAAAAAAAGATAAAATGGCAAAAACAAACATGATAGCACGTGATGCTAAAAGAAAAAAACTAGTTGATACGTATGCAGCTAAACGCGCAGAGTTAAAAAAAGCAGGTGATTCAATGGGTTTACAAAAGTTACCAAAAAACTCTTGTAAAGTGAGAATGCGTAACCGTTGCAAATTAACTGGACGTCCTCGTGGATACATGAGAGATTTCGGTATCAGCCGTGTGACTTTCCGTGAGATGGTATTATTCGGTTTAATCCCGGGTGTTACTAAATCAAGCTTCTAAAATAAGAGTATTAACGTATAATTATCCTGAAAGTCGGGATAACATATAAAATCAAATAAAATGACAGATACAGTATCAGATTACCTTACGCGAGTAAGAAACGCCATCAGCGCAAACCACAGAATCGTTGAGATTCCAGCTTCAAACCTTAAAAAAGAAATCACTAAGATTCTTTTCGAAAAAGGATATATCTTAAACTACAAGTTTGAGGAGAACGAGAAAAAACAAGGAACTATTAAAATAGCCTTGAAATACAATTCAACAAACAAACTATCAGCAATCCGCACTTTGGATAGAGTTTCTAAACCAGGTTTACGTAAGTATGCTGGTGTTGATACTATGCCTAAAGTATTAAACGGGTTAGGTATTGCTATTATCTCTACATCAAAAGGTGTAATGACTGATAAAGAAGCTAAAAAGCTTAATGTTGGTGGAGAAGTTTTATGTTACATTTCATAATTTAGAGGGAGGAAAAAACATGTCACGTATAGGAAAATTACCAATCACAGTACCTGCAGGTGTAGAAGTAAACATCGCTGGAACAACAGTTTCAGTTAAAGGGAAATTAGGTTCATTATCAGAGACTATTGATCCTGATATGATCGTAAAATTAGAAGACGGTGTTATTAACGTATCTCGTCCAACAGATCAAAAACGTCACAGAGCATTACACGGTTTATACCGTTCTTTAATCGCTAATATGGTTACAGGTGTTTCTGAAGGATATAAAACAGAACAAGAGTTAGTTGGTGTAGGTTACCGTGCTACTAACAAAGGTCAATTATTAGAATTAGCTTTAGGTTATTCTCACAACGTTGTGTTTGAATTACCAAACGAAATTAAAATTACGACAACTTCTGAAAAGGGACAAAATCCTAAAGTAATTTTAGAAAGTTCTGATAAACAATTAATCGGAATGGTTGCAGCTAAAATACGTAGTTTACGTAAACCTGAGCCGTACAAAGGTAAAGGTATCAAATTTGCTGGCGAAATTTTACGCCGTAAAGCTGGTAAATCTGCAAGTAAAAAATAACATAATTCAATTAGTATTAATCATCTTCAAAAAACTGGAAAGATGGCACTGAATAAAAAACAAAGAAGAGAACGCATTAAATTTAAAATCCGTAAAACTGTAAACGGAACTGCTACTACACCTAGATTAAGTGTATTCAGAAGTAACTCAGGTATATTCGCACAATTAGTGGATGATTTAGCAGGTAAAACAATTTTAGCAGCTGGTTCTGATGATAAAACTATCAAAGGTTCAAAAGCAAACAAAGTTGATCAAGCTAAAGCAGTAGGTAAATTAATTGCTGAAAGAGCTACAACTGCTGGAATCAGCTCAGTAGTATTTGACAGAAATGGTTACTTATACCATGGTCGTATTAAATCGTTGGCTGAAGGAGCTCGCGAAGCAGGTTTAAAATTTTAATTAGTATAAAAAGAACATACATAACATGTCAAAAGAAGTTGTAAAAAAAGTAAAGTCAACAGACATCGAACTAAAAGATAAATTAGTTGCGATACAACGTAACCAAAGTTACAAAAGGTGGTCGTCACTTTAGTTTCGCTGCTATCGTTGTTGTTGGTGATGAGAAAGGTGTTGTAGGATACGGATTAGGAAAAGCAAATGAAGTTACAGATGCTATCACTAAAGGTATTGATGATGCTAAGAAAAATTTAGTGAAAGTTTCTGTATTGAAAGGTACAGTTCCTCACTCAGAAAATGGTAAGTTTGGTGGTTCAAGAGTTTTCTTAAAACCAGCTGCTCACGGTACTGGTGTAATTGCTGGTGGTGCGATGCGTGCAGTTTTAGAAAGCGTTGGTATTACTGATGTATTAGCTAAATCAAAAGGTTCTTCAAACCCACACAACGTGGTAAAAGCTACTATTGATGCTTTAGCTAAAATGCGTGATCCATTAGCGATTTCAAGACAAAGAGGAATTAATTTAGACAAAGTATTTAACGGATAATAACATACAAAATGGCACAAGTTAAGGTAACATTATCTAAAAGTCCTATCAAAAGGAACGCTAGACAAAAAGCAACAGTTCAAGCTTTAGGTTTAAGAAAATTAAACCATAGCATTATTAAAGAAGCAACTCCTCAAGTTCAAGGGATGATTAATGCAGTTGCTCATTTATTGACAATCGAAAAAATTTAATTAATAAAAGGAAATTCAGATGAAATTAAATTCATTAACACCTGCAGAAGGTTCAGTAAAAAATAACTTTAGAAGAGGTCGCGGACAAGGTTCTGGTGGTGGCGGTACAGCTACACAAGGTCACAAAGGTGCTCAATCTCGTTCTGGTAACAAAAAGAAACGTGGTTTTGAAGGTGGTCAAATGCCTTTACAACGTCGTGTTCCTAAATTTGGTTTCAAAAACGTCAACCGTATTGATCACAAAGGTGTAAACTTAGATGCTATCCAAAAATTAGTTGATACAAAAAACATTACTGATATTACACGTGATGTACTGTTAGAAAATGGCTTAGCTTCTAAAAATAGTATAATCAAAATTATGGGTAGAGGTGAATTAAAATCAAAAGTAAATATTACAGTTCACGCATTTACTGCAACAGCTAAAGCAGCTATTGAATCAAAAGGCGGAGTAGCAACAGAAATCTAATAACAATATATGAAACGTTTTATAGAAACCTTCCAAAATATATGGAAGATAGAAGAGCTAAAGCAAAGGATTTTAACAACCCTTGGCCTTATCTTGATCTATCGTTTGGGTTCTTATGTTGTATTACCAGGTATTGATACTGACGTATTAACAGCAGCTAATGCTAATGCTGACGACGGAGGTATCATCGCTTTAATTAATGCTTTCGCTGGTGGTGCATTCTCAAGAGCTTCTATCTTTGGTTTAGGTATTATGCCTTACATCACGGCTTCCATTATTATTCAATTATTGGGTATGGCAGTTCCATATTTCCAAAAAATGCAAAAAGAAGGAGAAAGTGGACGTAAGAAAATCAATCAATATACTCGTTTCTTAACAGTAGCAGTTACTGCTGTTCAAGCTCCAGGTTATTTAGCAGCACAAGTTTATTCTAAACCAGGTGTTGTAGCAATTGATCACGCTTGGTTTGGTATCCAATCAACTTTAATTTTAGTTGCGGGTACTATGTTCATCATGTGGTTAGGAGAAAGAATTACAGATAAAGGTATTGGAAATGGTATCTCTGTATTAATTATGATTGGTATCATCTCTCGCCTACCCTTTGCAATTACTTCTGAATTTGGTTCACGTTTACAAAGTGCTGGCGGTGGTTTAATTATGTTCTTATTAGAAATTGTGTTCTTATTATTCATCATTGTTAGTTGTATTTTATTAGTGCAAGGAACAAGACGAATACCGGTACAATACGCTAAAAAAATAGTTGGAGACAAACAAATTGGTGGAGTTCGTCAGTATTTACCTTTAAAAGTAAATGCAGCAGGTGTTATGCCAATTATCTTTGCTCAAGCTATTATGTTTATTCCAGCAGCCGTTTCTGGCTTCTCTGGAGGTACTGGTGGTGTATTTGCTGATAGATATGGTTTTTGGTATAACTTTATCTTTGCTACATTGATTATTGCATTTACTTATTTCTACACGGCTATTATGATTAATCCTAATCAATTGGCAGATGACATGAAGAAAAATGGTGGTTTTGTGCCAGGTGTTAAACCAGGTAAAACAACAGCAGAGTTTATTGATGCAGTAATGTCTCGTATTACTTTGCCAGGAGCTATCTTCTTAGCATTTGTAGCAATTTTACCTTCTATTGCTATCAAATTAGGAATTAATAGTGCTTTTGCTGATTTCTTTGGTGGAACATCATTATTAATCTTAGTAGGTGTAGTATTAGATACTTTACAACAAATTGAAACGTATTTATTAAATCGCCATTATGATGGTTTAATGAAGAACGGAAGAATAAAAGGTCGTAGTAATAACCAAATGACAATGCAACAAGCTTAATAGATGGCAAAACAAGCAAATATTGAGTTAGATGGAGTTATTTTGGAATCGTTAAGTAATGCGATGTTCAGAGTAGAATTGGAAAATGGACATGTAGTAATTGCCCATATCTCAGGAAAAATGAGAATGCACTACATTAAAATATTAACTGGCGATAAAGTAAAATTGGAAATGAGCCCTTACGATCTTTCAAAAGGACGCATAACATACAGATATAAGTAATTAAAGAAAAATATAAATAACCTAAGGAAATGAAAGTTAGAGCATCCATAAAAAAGAGAAGCGTAGATTGCAAAATCGTACGTCGTAAAGGAAAGTTGTATATAATCAACAAAAAAAACCCAAAGTTTAAACAAAGACAAAAATAATTGCGTATTTTCGCAAACTTTTAAAACCAAAGTATATAAATAATGGCACGTATTGCAGGTATAGATTTACCAAAAAATAAAAGAGGAGAAATAGGATTAACCTACATTTTTGGTATTGGACGTAGCAGAGCTCAACGTATTTTAACTGAAGCTGGAATTGACTTTAACAAAAAAGTGAATGAGTGGAATGATGACGAGCAAAACGCTATCCGTAAAATTGTTAACGACAATTTTAAAGTAGAAGGTGGACTTCGTTCAGAAGTTGCTTTACACATCAAACGTTTAACAGACATCGGTTCTTACCGTGGTATCCGTCACCGTAATGGATTACCAGTTCGTGGACAACGTACTAAAACCAACGCTCGTATCCGTAAAGGAAAACGTAAAACCGTTGCAAACAAGAAAAAAGTTACTAAGTAATAAATAAATAAGCATTTAATTAAAATGGCTAAACAACAATCATCAGTAGCAGCAGCAAAAGCTAACGCGAAGAAAAGAGTAGTAAAGGTAGAGGCAGTTGGAGAAGCTCACTTAAACGCTACATTCAACAACATCATTATCTCTTTAACTAACTCTGCAGGTCAAGTTATTTCTTGGTCTAGTGCTGGTAAAATGGGATTCCGTGGTTCTAAGAAAAATACTCCTTATGCAGCACAATTAGCTGCAGCAGATTGCTCTAAAGTAGCAGCTGACTTAGGTTTACGTAAAGTAAAAGTATATGTAAAAGGTCCAGGTGCAGGAAGAGAGTCTGCTATCAGAACAATTTCAACTTCAGGAATTGAAGTAACTGAAATCATTGATATCACTCCAATGCCACACAATGGTTGTCGTCCTCCTAAAAAACGTCGTTGCTAGTCAATTGCGCTTAGGCTGATACACAAAATAAAAATTAATAATAGAAGAAATAAAACAGAGAAATGGCAAGATATACAGGTCCTAAATCTAAGATTGCAAGAAAATTCAGAGAGCCAATTTTTGGCCCAGATAAAGCATTAGAGAAAAAAAATTACCCTCCTGGGCAACACGGAAATACTAAGAAAAAAGGTAAGAAATCTGAATATGCTATCCAGTTAATGGAAAAGCAAAAAGCTAAATACACTTACGGTATCTTAGAAAAACAATTCGCGAGAACGTTTGATAGAGCTGCACGTGCACACGGTATTACTGGTGAAGTATTATTACAATTAATCGAATCTCGTTTAGATAACGTAGTTTATCGTTTAGGTATTGCACCTTCTCGTAGAGCTGCTCGTCAATTAGTTTCTCACGCTCACATTACTGTAAACGGTAACGTAGTAAATATCGCTTCTTATACATTAAAAGCTGGTGATGTTGTAGGTGTTCGTGAAAAATCTCAATCATTAGAAGCAATTACTCATTCTTTATCAGGATCTGTAAATAAATATTCTTGGTTAGATTTCGACAAAAACTCTTTTACAGGTAAATTCATTTCTGTACCAGAGCGTTCTCAAATCCCAGAAAATATTAAAGAACAACTAATCGTCGAGTTGTACTCTAAATAATCCTAATTAGCATTTTTTTTTAACCTATATAAATTAATAAAATGGCAATATTAAATTTCGTAAAACCAGATAAGGTTGTTATGATTAACTCTACCGAAACTGAAGGACAATTTGAATTCCGTCCGTTAGAACCAGGTTTCGGTATCACTATAGGTAACTCTTTACGTCGTATTTTATTATCTTCATTAGAAGGACACGCTATCACTAGCGTAAGAATTGAAGGCGTAGATCACGAATTTTCAACTATCAAAGGTGTTGTTGAAGATGTTACTGAAATTATCTTAAACTTAAAACAAGTTCGTTTCAAGAAACAATTAGATAATCATGATGTAGAAAAAATCGTTATTCACTTTGCTGGAAACGAAAAATTTACTGCTGGTGAAATTGGTAAGTTTGCTAATGGGTTCCAAATTTTAAACCCAGATTTAGTAATTTTTAATTGCGAAAGTAATGTAAAATTAAAAATCGAATTAACAATTGATAAAGGTCGTGGATATGTGCCTGCAGAAGAAAACAAAACTAACTCTGCACCTCAAGGAACTATCTTCATCGATTCTATCTATACTCCGATTAAAAATGTAAAATACACGATTGAAAACTACCGTGTTGAACAAAAAACGGATTACGAAAAATTAATTTTAGATATCGTTTCTGATGGATCTATCCACCCGAAAGAAGCTTTGAAAGAAGCAGCTAAAATTTTAATTCACCATTTCATGTTGTTTTCTGATGAGAAAATCACATTGGATTCTGAAGAGAAAAAATCTGAAGAGGAATTTGATGAAACATCATTACACATGCGTCAATTATTAAAAACTAAATTAGTTGACATGGATTTATCTGTACGTGCTTTAAATTGCTTAAAAGCTGCAGATGTTGAGACATTAGGAGAACTTGTATCATTCAATAAAAATGACCTTTTAAAATTCCGTAATTTTGGTAAGAAATCTTTAACTGAACTTGAAGACTTAGTATCAACAAAAGGGTTACAATTTGGAATGAATGTAGTAAAATATAAATTAGACAAAGATTAATAACTAAAATTAAACGTTAAAGATTTTGAATCTTAAACCTTCAATTTTGAACCAAGAAATAAAATGAGACACGGAGATAAAATAAATAATTTAGGTAGAACAGCTTCTCACCGTAAGGCGTTAATGAGCAATATGGCTTGTTCTTTAATCGAGCACAAACGTATTTTCACAACTTTAGCTAAAGCTAAAGCTTTAAGAACTTATGTTGAGCCAATCATTAACAGAAGTAAAGATGATTCTACCCACAGCCGTAGAACAGTATTTGCTTACTTAAAAAGTAAAGAAATCGTTTCTTTATTATTTAAAGAAGTATCTGTTAAAGTTGCTGAAAGAAACGGTGGTTACACTCGTATCATCAAAACTGGAAACAGACAAGGTGATGCAGCTGAAATGGCGTTAATTGAATTAGTTGATTTCAACGAAATTTATTCGAACGGTAAAACTGCTAAAGTTGAAAAAGCTAAAACTACTCGTCGTAGCCGCGCTAAAAAAACAACTGATGCTACTGGTACTACTGAAACTAAATCAGAAGGAGCAGAATAATCCTATAATTTTAAAGTTTGTAGAAATCCTCAATTACTATGTAGTTGGGGATTTTTTATTTCCTCCCACTTGGCTTCGACAAGCTCAGCCAGCGAAGAAGGGGAGCAGGAGAAAAATAATTGGAACACAGATGAAACGGATTGAACTGATTAACACGAATTTTTAACATACAACTATAATCCACCTAATCCTCCTTCCTATGGCCTTTTAAAACAACTACAAATAAAAATCTGCTTAATCAGCAAAATCCGTGTTCCTATTCTCTTACTAACACAATGTTGTTACAAATAAACATAAACCTCAATAAACAATCCCCTATCCTACTCTAAATTTGAGTAAACCAAAAACATAAACATTATGGATATAAATTATTTAGCAGTATTAGTAGCGGCACTAGTGCCATTGGTAGTGGGGTTTATCTGGTATAACCCAAAAGTATTAGGAAATGCTTGGATGAAAGCAGCGGGCTTAGATGAAGAAAAATTAAAGGGTGCAAACATGGCTGTTATCTTCGGATTAAGCTTTGTGTTTAGCTTTCTATTAGCATTTTTCAGTCAGATGCTAGTTATCCACCAACTTCATATTGGAGCTGCATTCTTCGACTATCAAGAGCAAATTAAAGATGTAGCGACACCGGAAGGTGCAATCTATAAACAAGTAATGGATCTAGTAGGTTCGGGGCATCGCACATTTGGTCACGGTGCGTTCCATGGCGTATTAAGTGGTTTATTTCTTGTAATGCCAATTTTAGCAACCAATGCTATGTTTGAACGTAAGGGATTTAAATACATTGCCATTAACACGGGTTACTGGATCATTTGCTTAGCCATTATGGGCGGCATTGTATGTGGCTGGGTATAATCCTTGCCTAACATTTAAAACGCTGCTAGGTTAATACTCTGCAGCGTTTTTTTATATTAAACCCTACTCCACAATCATCTTCTTCACTCCCAATAAATGATTACTGGTAGTGCGCACAAAATAAGTCCCTGAACTTAAATTTAATTTCAATTCCAGTTTCTCAGAATTTGTAGTTTGAGTGTGTACAATTTTTCCCATCACGTCAATTACTTCAATTGTTTTTTCGTGTGTATCATTCTCGAACTCTAAAGTAAAATTACCAGCGTTAACCGTTGGAAATAATTGATAGTTATAAATTGTTTCCTTACTATTTTTAATTCCTGTTACAATGGTATTAATCGTAGTTTCCCAAATACCACGCCCAAAGGTAGAAACATACACTTTATTTAGTGCTGGATTAAATTCAATATCGCTTACAATCACGTTAGGTAAACCAAAACTATTATTTACCCAAGTTGTTGAGCCAGCATTCAACGTATAAACGCCAATATCGGTGGCAATTATTAAATCATTGGTTCCCGGAATTTGTTTAATGCAATTAACTGGTAAGTTTGGCAAATTATAAGTGATGTTTTGCCAAGTGGTTCCGCCATTTGTTGTAGTAAATACTTTATCAGGTGCACTAAAACCAGCCATACTTACAAAAGCGATATTGGCGTTGCTTGCATTAATCTCTATACCTGTATAGTAAAGGCTATCTGGTAAATTATTAGTCACGTTGGTAAATGACGTGCCTCCATTAGTGGTTTTAATAATTACACCATTTACTCCATTTTCATACCTCACTCTTCTTGCAGCGTAAATAACCTGACTGTTAGAATTAGAAACGGCTAAAGCAGAAATTTCGGAGCTTTGACCTGTTATTGTATTAGATGCAATTGATGCTAAAGGCGTCCATGAATTTCCATAATTAGTTGATTTTACAACGTTTTCATTTCCAATATAAACTGTGCCAGGATTATTGTAATTGGCAACAATTGGCGTTACCCATTCCGCTTGCTCTCCATTTATATTTGAAGACGCAATATTACTACTCACACCATTATCTGAACTAACCCACATACTACCATATTGACTGCTTCCTAAAACATTTGTAGTACTAGTTGGAAATAAACAATTATCCATGCCATCTCCACCAAAAATAGTTGACCAACTGCCTGCATTATAATACATAGAGGCGTTATCTTGTGCACCTGCAATTAATTGCCCTGCGGCATTTTTAGAACTTGATAATCTATAAAACGAAGAAATTTGCATGGCATTCATTTGCGTCCAAACCGTAGGCCAGGCGCTAGTTCCCCAAGAATCGGCAATCATAGCTGAAGTTTGATAAACACCGCCATCACTACATACAAAATAATTACCAGTTAATGGACTTCTGCTAATATCATGAATATCGCCATGCAAGGTTGCGCCATACTGTGTTGTCCAATGCGACATTGGCATAAAAGAATTTGCGCCATCGTAAGATGCCCACATATTAACGCCACCCACATAAACTGTGTTAGCATCAGTCGCATCAACTAACAATCCTAAATCATAGTTACCTTGTCCACCAGGCCCACTTCCTGTTCCTCCATCTAAAACATTATCCGTTGGGGGAATAAAATTCCAATTCAAACCAGCATCTGTTGATTGGTATATACCATATAAACCACCAACTAAATCAACGCATAGTGCATAAATATAATTGTTGTTTGATGGAGCAATAGCAATTTTAACACGTTGAATATCTCCTGTTAATGGCATATTGGTGTTTAGCATCGTCCAAGTATTACCAAAATCAGTGGATTTGTAAACGCCTGCATTTCCAATATTTGAGTTCATAACCCAACCAGTAGCTGCATAAATAATATTTGGATTGATAGGATCTTGGTGCATATCCCAAAACAAAGAATCTAATTTTTTTGTCCAAGTAGCGCCAGCGTTAGAAGACTTATACATCCCAGTAACTCCACAAGCTACGACATCATTGGTGTTTGAAGGATTAATTAAAATTTTACGAATCAACGAAGCATCGCCATTCGTTAAATTATAAGTTAAGCCCGTTGGAGTCCAAGTTAAACCTCCATCTAAGGTTTTATAAACTCCTAAACCATAATGCGTATGTCGCTTTCTGCCACTTAAAAATAAACTGATACCAATGTATTCAAAATCACAAACCGAAATATACATTTCGTTTGGATTTGTGGGATTGATAGAAATATCGCTAATACGAGTTATAGGCAAATTATCGGTTAAGGGTGTCCACGTTGCACCATTATTAGTTGTTTTCCAAACACCTCCTTGCGCCACCCCAACAAAAAAAGTATTAGGATTTGTTGGATGGAAAGCGATGCAATTAATACGTCCTATCCCATTTTCCATATAACCAGTTTGGTTAACAGGCGTAGCATTAGGCCCAAAAGGCGACCATGCAGCAGAGACACTGTTTTGAGTTTGCTGCTGCTTATAATTTGCCATATCGATAGTGGCATTAATATATTCATCAAAACCAGCGGGTTCACCTTTGGTATTGGTATGTAACTCCATTTCTTGTTCCCAACGTTTATAGTTTTTCCAATGCTTTTGCTTTGTTAAATCATTGCTATTTTTAAAATCATTGAACTGAGATTTTAACTCCTTAAAAGTTAAAGCTCGATTGGTTTTATTTTTATAAAATGTTTGTCCGAAAAATAATTGGACACAAAACAAAAAAGATATGCTTAAAAAAAGATACTTCATGAAAATTTTAATTTAAAATCTGAAATTAAAGTTAATGAAAAAACAGGTAACTTCAACTATTACCAATAGTTTACAAAATTAGATTACAATTCCTCTAACCCCACTCCTACTCTTCTTTTATTCAAATTTTCGGGATCAATTACAGGAAACATGGTAAAATTATATCTACCATCATAATTCCCTTGCGTACCATACACTTGTTTTTCGCCTTTGGCTACTTTAAGTTTATCAATAAAAAACGCTAAGGATTTCCAACTAATATAACCTCTATCTGCCGCTAAGATAAATTGATTTACATATTTTTCTTTTATGGTCAATGGCGCAAAACTTAAAATATAAAAAGGAATGCCTGATGATTCGCCTGCAATTTCTCTAGATGGGTATCCAAACCTATCTAAAATTTTAGAAATATTCTCAAACGACAAACTATCCAAATGCCTCAATTGAGTTTCAAAAATATTTCTTTTAAAGGGATTTTTAAGATTCGCATTAATACTATCTGCCAATAAATTATTATGCGAAGCAAATTCTTTATCAATAACATTTAAGGCTTCAATTAACGAATCATTAGTTTTAATATTCTTATTTACATATTCTGTTTTAATGAGTTTACCTTGCTCGTAGTACATGTTTTTTACCAACAAGCCACTATCGTTGTAAGATTTCCATTTTCCATAAAAATAATAATGCACTCTGTCTGGTAAATTTTCGAGGCGTGCATTGCCTTTTAATTTTATTGTTCCATTGGGATAGTAAAAAGTCGTTTTCATTTTTTTGAAGCGATTAACTTCTCTTCTATCTAAAACACCAGCATTATTATAGAAATAACATTTACCTGATGAAATACCATTTCTAAAACGCCCTTCGAACGATTTTATTTTTTTGGCATCATCTATATATGTAATCCATTTACCAGTTCGCTCGCCATGTTTATTTAAGCGATTTAACTTTTGAGAAAAAGAGTGATAAGGATTTATTGAAAAGAGAACAAGAGAAATATAAAGGATTGTTTTCATCGAGCAAACAAATTAAACTTTGTTTTCGTCTTGTACTTCGATGGTTGTTTTAAAAACAAAATTAGCAGGACCTTCTAACCAAATATTATAAAATGTGTTTTCTAAAACCTTTTCAAATTTCACATTTAAATTTCCACCTAATGTTTTGATAGCGCAATTATTTTTATCAGAACTCACACCTTTTAAAGCAGCTACTAAAGCTGCGGCTGTAACGCCTGTGCCACAAGATAAGGTTTCGTCTTCTACTCCACGCTCGTAGGTGCGAACAAATAATTCATTATCTTTTTTCTCAATAAAATTAACGTTAGTACCTTCAAATACAAAACGGTCGTTATTTCTTATTTTTTTTCCTTCTGTAAATACATCAAAATTTTCAATCCCATTTACAAATTTCACATAATGTGGTGAGCCTGTATTCAAATAAAAATAGCCTTCGCCTACTTCTACTTGGCGTACATCATTCATTTTTAAAGAAACCCAATCGTTATCAATTTTAGCTTCATGTATGCCATCAATTGCCAAAAACTTAGCGTGAGTAGTTACAATACCTAAATACTTTGCGAATGCTGTAATGCATCTTCCGCCATTACCACACATACTACTTTCGTTTCCATCGCTATTAAAATAAACCATTTTAAAATCAATACCTGGCTCTAATTCCAATAACATTAAGCCATCTGCACCAATACCAAAGCGGCGGTCGCACAACCATTTAATTTGTTCGGTTGTTAACGAAATTGTTTTTTCACGATTATCTATCAGTACAAAATCATTACCTGTACCTTGATATTTGTAGCATTGCAACTGCATAATAATTAATTAATTTTAGCTAATAACTGAGAATCGTTAACTAGTTCCATAGGTTTAAACTCGGTACCCGAAGATATTTTATAAACCACATCATCATTTTTTAAATAGTAACTATCGTCTACTTTGTAAATCGTAATACTACTAAAATCTGACAAGCCATATAAAATAACTCTGTTACGAGTCATGCGGTAACCTTTAGAGTTTAAAGGAGTTTTCCAAAATTCCACAAAAAATAAATTAGGATATTCTGCATTTGTAACGCCTGCCAATTGCCCAGTTAGTGTGTCGCGTTTCGAATCTGTATCTAAATTAATAACCTTAATATTTTTAACTGATAGTAATTCTTCCTGCGCCACATTTACATCCTCCTCTTTTAATAAAGCATCTACTTCGCTGTAATTAATGTTTGGAGAATTTTTAGTATTTATATTTTTCTTTTTATCTGATTTACTTTCTTCTTTCTTTTCAGATTTATCAGTAGATACAGATTGCTCAACAATTTTAATATTATCAATATTCGGTTTGTTGAACTTTTTTAAATAATCGTCGATTTTAAAAATAAAAAAAGCCACACCAGCTAACAAGCCAATAGAAACTCCGAAAACAAAAGGTGGTATTTTATATTTAAATCTCATGATTTTTGCGAGATTAAATTTACATAATTTTCTGAAAGGGTTTTCAACTATTTAACTATAGTTTTAAGCATTTCGTCTATTGTTAAAGTTACAATCAAAGGTAAATGATAAACTATTTTAACAAAATTTTACCTTAAAAGCCCCAAAACCCTTGCTGCCGTTAAGTATTGTTAAAAATAGAATAGAACTATAACTTCTGATGTAATTTTGCGTTATGAATTCAGGAAATAAATTTTAATTAAATTAATAAAAATAAATAATATGAAAAAAGTAATCTCATCTCTGTTTGTAGGCGCTTTAGGTGGCGCTTTTGCGTTAGTTGGCAATTATTACTTTAATCAAAATAATACCAGTCAAGTAACTAATTACAATCCTTACGCTACACCTACTCAGTTAGCAAGCTATAATAGTTTTGCTACAGCAGCAAATGCACCCGACTTTGTTATGTCGGCCGAAAAAACAGTAAACTCAGTAGTTCATATAAAAACAATTGTTGAGCATAAAAACAATTTAGCCTACGATCCTTTTCAAGATTGGTTTTTTGGTGGGAGACAACGTCAACCAAATATGATGCAAGGAAGTGGCAGTGGGGTAATTATTAGTCAGGATGGTTACATTGTAACAAACAACCATGTGATTAATGAAGCTACCAAAATAGAAGTTGTATTAAATGATAAACGTACTTATGTAGCTGAAGTTGTTGGTACAGATCCAAATACTGATTTAGCATTATTACGTATCAAAGAAAATAGTTTACCATTTGTAAATTATGGAAACTCTGATGATGTAAAAGTGGGCGAATGGGTATTAGCAGTTGGTAATCCATTTAACTTAAACTCAACCGTAACAGCTGGTATTGTAAGCGCAAAAGGACGTAACATTAATATTTTAGAACATAATGCCCAAGGTGGAAGTTTAGCGCCAATTGAATCTTTCATTCAAACAGATGCGGCTGTAAACCCTGGTAACAGTGGTGGAGCATTAGTTAGCACTACTGGCGATTTAGTAGGAATTAATACAGCTATTGCTTCTAATAATGGTTCTTATCAAGGCTATTCTTTTGCAATACCAGTTAACTTAGTAAAAAAAGTAGTTTCAGATTTAATTGAATACGGAACAGTACAACGTGCCTTTATTGGATTAAGTATTCAGGATATTGACTCTAAATTTGCTGAAGAAAAACGAATTAAACAATTAAAAGGTGTTTATGTAAATGGCTTAACTGAAAACGGTGCTGGCGAAGAAGCAGGAATTAAAATTGGTGATATTGTAACGAAAGTAGAAAACGTTGCTGTAAAAAGTACTTCTGAGTTATTAGAACAAATAGGTAAATTCAGACCAAGCGATAAAGTTAATGTAACCGTTGTGAGAAATGAGAAAGAAGTGATTATGCCTGTTGTTTTAAAAAATAAAGAAAACAGTTTAGGGATTATTAAAAAGCCGGAAATTTTTAGAACGGCGGTAAACTCTTTAGGTGCAGAGTTTGAAGAATTAAATACCGAAGATTTATCGAAGTTAAATATTCCATCGGGTGTAAAAATTGCCAAATTACAAGCAGGTAAATTAGCAAACGCTGGTATTAAAGAAGGCTTCATTATCACATCAGTTGATAAGAAAAAAGTATCTAACATAAAAGATATTCAAAACATGTTGGAGAATAAAACTGGCGGCGTTTTAATTGAAGGCATGTATCCAAATGGCATGAGGGCTTATTATGGTTTTGGGTTGTAAGCTCAGTAGTTTAAAGTAGATTTATCATTTGATTGAGCGGTTATGTCTTTACGCATTTGTGATAGGTCTAAAAAAGTAAAAATCAAATGTTAAAAACATAACAAAAACCTAATCATTTAATAATCAAAGCGATACAGACTTGGAAAAACGCCCTTTTTTTTCTATCTTTGTTGGCTTATAAAACCAATCTAATACCATGAGACAGCTAAAAATAACCAAATCGATTACCAATCGCGAGAGTGCATCTTTAGATAAATACCTTCAAGAAATTGGTAGAGAAGAATTAATTACCGCAGAAGAGGAAGTTGTTTTAGCGAAGAAGATTAGAGATGGGGACCAAGACGCATTAGAGAAATTAACTCGTGCCAACTTACGTTTCGTTGTATCAGTAGCAAAGCAATATCAAAATCAAGGTTTAAGTTTACCAGATTTAATTAACGAAGGAAACTTAGGTTTAATTAAAGCAGCTCGTCGTTTTGATGAGACTCGTGGATTTAAATTTATCTCTTACGCTGTTTGGTGGATTCGTCAATCAATTTTACAAGCATTAGCAGAACAATCTCGTATCGTTCGTTTACCATTAAACCAAGTAGGTTCATTAAATAAAATCAACAAAGCTTATTCTAAATTAGAACAAGAATTTGAGCGTGAACCAACAGCTGATGAAATTGCTGAATTATTAGATTTACCAATTGATAAAGTTTCTGATACGATGAAAGTATCTGGTCGCCACGTAAGTATGGACGCACCATTTGCTAACGGTGAAGAAAGTTCTTTATTAGATGTATTAGTAAACCATGATTCATTAAAAGCAGATGCTGGTTTAATTATGGAATCCTTGTCAAAAGAAATTGATAGAGCTTTATCTACTTTAACTGAAAGAGAACGCGATGTAGTTAAATTATTTTTCGGAATAGGTTTAAACCATGGTTTAACTTTAGAAGAAATTGGTGATAAATTTGATTTAACTCGCGAGCGTGTTCGTCAAATTAAAGAAAAAGCGATTCGTCGTTTACGCCACAGTTCACGTAGTAAATTGCTACAACAATATTTAGGATAATCTTTATTGATTATTTACTCCAATTAAAGCAAACATCAACTAGGTGTTTGCTTTTTTTATGCAAGGTCATTTTCCCGTAAAGTTTGCGATTAAACTTAGTAAGCTTTTTATGAAATGTACGTTTATGTATTTTTTTACTTGACGAAGATGCTGATGATCGTGATGTGAAATTGAAAGACATCTCTAGACCTTTTCCATTACTATCAGAAACATCATTCGATTGTTTGATTGAATTATAACTTTGTTGAGATTGATTAATATTTGAAATATTATCATTGATGAAATTACGCTGTTGTTGCTCTATAGGATTGTTATCATTGTCATCATTATTCAAATAATTAGCATTTTGAATAGTTTGAACAGGGATATTTATATTATTTTGAACAAATAAATTTCCCGATTGTTGCATTTGAGAAAACGTACTGAAAAATGCTATTAGTAAAATAATAAGATATGTAGCCTTCATTGAATATATATTTATTCAAATATCAAAAGATATTTTTCAATGAAAGAAGGAGCTTTGTTAACGAAACATAAAAACAAAAAAATTAACCATTTTTAAGAGCTAAATCTTATAGAAATTCTGAAAACTCCTGTTGAAATTTGGAAAATTGCTGTAGAAATAAAGATTTAACGAATAATTGAGCACTTATATTATGAGTGGCAAAAAAACAATGTGTAATTCATATATATTTATCATAAACTAAAAAATCAACCATGAAATTTATTACTTATTCTTTATTAGGATTAATGTCTATTTCGCAGTTCACTACCTCTGCGCAAGGTCAATTATCTCAACCCTTAAAGGCTAGAAAGCAATTTATTATGCCATCTAATCTTACGGTTAACGATTATTCTGCAAAAACAATCGTATTTAAAGTAAAACCTCAATACAGAAGTATTACTAGCAATACTAAAATCAATAATCCTTTATTAGATCAAGTATTAGCTTATGTTGGAGTAAATACATTTGGTAAAAAATTTCCAAATCATGCGCCTCCTGAAAGAGTAAAAAATGAATTAGGTCAAGCATACGCCGATTTATCTTTAATTTATGAATTAAAGTATACCAATAATGTAAGTATTGAAGATGCGGCTAATCAATTATTAGCAACCAATTTATTTGAGTTTGCTGAGCCTCATTATAATTATCAAATGCATAATGTTACTCCTAACGATCCTTCTATTACAAATCAAAGTGGGTTCTTAACTCGTATTAGAGCTTATGCTGCTTGGGATTTAGCATTAGGAGGTTCTCAAGGCACTTCATCGGTTGTTATAGGAATCGTAGATTCGGGTACAGATACAGATCATCCAGATTTAGTAACACAATTTGCGATTAATACAGCTGATCCAATTAACGGTACTGATGATGATGGCGATGGCTATATAGATAATAATAGAGGCTATGATTTAGCAGGTGCAGATTATAATAATGTAGTTGGAGATAATAACCCAAATATTATGGGTAATAATAACAATCATGGTTCGCATGTTTCTGGTTGTGCCTCTGCTGCAACTAATAATACAGTAGGTGTAGCAGGAATTGGTTGGAACTGTAAATTACTACCTGTAAAATGTTCAGCTGATAATGATACTAGAGGTGCTGGTGGAGTTGGGTACGTTATTGCTGGATACGAAGGAATAACCTATGCTGCTGATCATGGCGCTAAAATTATTAATTGTTCATGGGGTGGACCTGGAGGCGGTTCTTTTGGACAAGTAATTGTTGACTATGCGACAATCAACAAAAACTGTTTAGTTGTTGCATCAGCAGGTAATTCTGGTATTGACGAACAAAATTTTCCTACTTCATATAACTATGTGCTATCTGTAGCGGCAACAAAATCCACTAGTGATTCACGAGCTTCGTTTTCAACGTATCATTATTCAGTTGATCTTAGCACCCCAGGTGAGAATATTTACACAACATTATATAATAACTCATATGGTAATATGAGTGGAACATCTATGTCATCTCCAATTACAGCTGGCGGTGCAGGTTTAGTTCAATCAAAATTTAATTATACAAACGCACTGCAAATTGGTCAACGTTTAAAACAAACATCCGATAATCACTATACTACTGGTCCTAATATCACTGGAACTGGAAACCCACTTGCTAGTATGCAAAATAAGCTAGGGAAAGGTAGAATGAATTTACAACGTGCTTTAACGGACCCTGCAGCTCCATCAGTTGTTTTTGCAAATGAAGTGATTGTAGATCATAACGACAATGCATTAGTTATTGGCGATAGCTTATTTATTACAGGTGATTTTATTAACTACTTAGCTCCTACAAGTAATTTATCGGCTAGTATAACTGCTGTTGTAGGTGGCGCTAATCTAACCTCTATTGATAATACAACAAGTTTAGGAGTTGTTAATACACTTGCTACTGTAAACAACAATAGCGATCCGTTTAAATTTAAAATCAATACTGGTACACCTGATAATACTGTAATTACCTTTAAAGTTACTTTGTATGATGGCACATACAGTGATGTTTACTTTTTTAAAGTAACTGTTAATGTGGATTATATAAATATTGCAATAAATGATGTAGCTACCACGATAACAAGCAAAGGAAAAATCGGTTACAACGCTGATGGGCAATTACAAGGTTTAGGATTTACTTATATGGGGACTAATTTATTATATGAAGCATCTGTTATGTTTGGTTCTGCTAGCACAAAAGTTTCAGATTCATTCAGAGGTGAAACCGCTGGAACTGCTGATGCTGATTTTCAATCAGTAGTAAAAGCATATAAAACAATACCAGCTGTGTTTTCTGAATTTGATGTCCATGGTCGTTTTAATGACGCAGTAGCTACACCAGTGCAAAATCTATTAGTATCTCATAGCGCTTACGCATGGAGCACTCCTGGAAACAGAAAATATGTGATTGTAGAATATGTTATGAAAAATAGTGGTACAACTCCAATTAATACATTATATGCTGGTATTGCTGCCGATTGGGACATTGATGCGGCAACTGCTTCAACAAACAAATCAAACTATGACGCTGCGACAAAAATGGGCTACATCTATTCAACGGCAACAGGTGGTAAATTTGCAGGCATCAAACTATTAACCAATACGGCTGGTCCGGTGTGCTATAATATCGACAATATAGCTGGCGGTGGCGGCGGCGTTGATATTAATGACGCAACTGACTATTTTGGAACAGGAGATAAATACACTACATTATCTACTAACAGATACCTGGCTGGTACTGCAGATGCAGATGGTGAAGACATTGTTGGAGTTATGAGTTCAGGTCCATTTACCATTGCAGCGGGCGATAGTGCAAAAGTTGCTTTTGCTTTAATTGCTGGAGATGATTTAACTGATATTAAA
The DNA here is from genome assembly GCA_016711805.1 of Bacteroidota bacterium. GTDB lineage: Bacteria > Bacteroidota > Bacteroidia > B-17B0 > Aurantibacillaceae > UBA4416. The sequence continues at coordinate 12,934 of JADJSH010000004.1, read as the reverse complement.
AAAAGTGCGGATAGCGCTCAAGTTCATTATGATGGACCTCCTCCAGTTGTAACTGGTATTAAAAACAATAGTACCAATGAACTAAACGCTGTTGTATTCCCTAATCCAACTAATAGCGATTTAAATTTCATGATTAATACTACAAAATCTGAAAATGTAGATATTATTTTGGTAAATACTTTAGGTCAAACCATGAAACACCTTGTTAAAAACAATATGAACTCTGGATTTAACCAAATCACAACTGATGTAAGTCAGCTGCCAGTTGGTACATATTTTTATCAAATTAAAACAGATAACGCTTCCTTAAAAGGAAAAGTGATTATTACTAAATAGGTAAAAATTAAAGCTCAAAAAAGCATCAACTACAAAATGGTTGGTGCTTTTTTTATTGGACATATTTTAACTATGTTTAAATGAACAAATCTTTCTATATTTATTAAGAATCATGGATCAAATAGCGTCAATACTTACTTCATATTTCTTTATCCTCATTCTTCTTTTCGCTACTTGTAATTTTATTGGAAGTATTCTATTAAAATTGATAAAGTCAAATAACAGCTACTCAAATTTCTATTTAACAATTTTCAGAAATACACTTTTAGGATCGATTACTCTTATCGTAATTATATCTCTAATATATACAGGAGGAAAAACAATCAGTTTAGCAATAATCTTAATTAGTGTGTTCATTTTCCTAGAAGATAAGCTATTTCATCAAAAAGAAATTATACAATCAACTAATTTACAAAAACCAGAATTCAACTTAAAAATCATTGGCTCATCTATGCTATTGATGTTAATTGTATTTCTAATTCAGGCTTACATTGTCTTTGATTTTAAATCACAATCAATTAATCCCTTTCCAAAAGATAGCATCTATTATGCAGAACTTTCAAAATGCCTAATTCATTCGGGCCAAGAAAACACCTTTGCAATGTCTAACTTCATCAACAATAAATATCATTTTCCAACACCTTATCATTATTTTGACCTATGGTTTAATGGATTTATAGCAAATCTATTCAACTTAAATTACTCCTTATGTCTTTATTTAATTACCTACTGTTTTTTTACTGGAATATTTCTATTTGGATTAATGGGTTGTTTTGAAAATCTGGGATTAATGAAATGGAAATACAAAATAACGGCATTTCTACTACTATTTATTGGAGGGTTAAATATATCCGAAAATCAATTTCATATGTATAGTTATTGTTCCCAAATGGAAGGACTACTGGAACGATACGGCAATAAACTAAATATTGTTTATGGAATTACATTATTTACAATCATTTCATTCGCATTACATAAAAACAAAAGAAACTCTCTTATTATTCTTTTAATTATACCTATTGTTTCGATCAGTTTAGCGCCTGCTATATATTTAGGAACAGCATTATATAGTTTTTATTATGTTATTGCAAATAATGACAGAAAATTCCATGTAAGACTAAATATATATATTTTAAGTTTATTAGTGTTTATCGGTCTGTTTTATTATCTAAATAAACTAAACGACTTCAATTACAGATTAGATAAAAATATATTTTCATATACGGATTTAACCGAATTTACGTGGCATAGGATAAAATTTTATATCGTTGAATTACTTCTAAAATCATACATCATACCTTTCCTATTTCTTACAAACTATTTTCCTCTTATTTTAATTATCATTTGGCTATTCTTAAAAAAACAAATTCAACCTCCATATAAATCAATCTTATTTCTCTTTACAATAATATTATCAGTTGGTATACTATTTAGAAGTAGTTTATACCTAATGGATGATGCCTACCAATTATACACAAATACACTTTCACTTTGGCATGTTCTATTCGCATTTTCTTTCATACTTCTATTATCGTATTTAAATAACACTAATGCAAATTATACATTGTTTGGGGTAGTTATAATTACATTATCCCTAATTTTCAATTGTTATTCATCCCTAACATCATATAAAAAAGAAGATAAAAATGATATAAAATTCTCAATAAAATACATTAGTGAAATAAATAATGAATGTGATAAGCTTAAGGAAAATATAAAAGGAGTTACATTTTTTGATTCAACTTTTTTCAATAATACTGCTATTCAATATCCTTACGAATATTACTGTATGCCTCCAGTTATATCTTCAAAATTATACGTGCCATATAATTTAACGTCAAAAAACAGAGTTCCTATACTAAACAATTATCAATTAGAAAAAACGGTAAAGCGAAGCCCTTACAATCAATATTTAAGCGAGAAAACGAATGGTAAATCATTTAAAGATTCACTCTCTAATCAAATTGATTTCATTAAGGAAAACGGTATCAAATATTTAATCTGTCCTAAAAGTCTAGATGTGAATTTCAAGAAGTATTTTAACATCAAAATAGAAATACGTGATTCGCTTTCAGGGCAACGCTTTTTAATATTAAACTAATTCTCTAAACTCTATTCCCCAATTCAATAATAGCTAAATCTTTAACTTCATCTCTATCAATTACAAAACGTAATACTGTCTTAATTTGATGAAAACCATGAATACCGCAAGCACCAGGATTCATATGCAACACATCGTATTGCTCCTGATACATCACTTTTAAAATATGTGAATGACCACAAATAAACAACTTAGGTTTTTCTGCAACTATAATGTCTTTTACTTCTTTTAAGTAATTAGTTGGGGAACCGCAAATATGAGTGATAAAAACCTTCACGTCTTCGCAACTGAAAATTAGATTTTTAGGAAACTCTTTTCTTGCATCAGCATCGTCAATATTACCGTAAACTGCCTTGAGCGGTTTTATTTTTTTAATTACATCTGTAACTGCATTTAAATTGCCAATATCGCCTGCGTGCCATACTTCATCAGCAGCCTCCATATGCTTTAGTAAAGCCTTGTCTAGATGACTATGGGTATCGGATATTAATAAAATGTTTTTCAAGAAATAAATTTCTTAAAGATACAGATTTAATTTGGTCAGTAATTCTGTTTTATTTGCTCTAGAAACTGGGATGTTAGCGCCATCTTTTAATACAACAATACCACCATCTCCTTTAATATATTTTTCAATTTCATTCAAATTAATTAAATGAGCGCTATGTATGCGGCAAAACATAGTGTTAGATAATTGATCTTCAAAACTTTTAAGAGTCTTAGCAATCATCATTTTTTTCTTACCTTTCAAATATACATGTGTATAATTAGATTCTGCCTCCAAGCGAATAATATCGTCTAAATCTACCCATAAAATACCCTCCTGAGAAGGGATTGATATTTTCTTATTTTTTTGAATAGCACTTAAAATTAATGATTCAATAGCTGCATTACTATTTTTAGTAGAAGACGAAATTCTTTTTTCAGCATTGTTAACTGCATTAATTAGCTCATCAACATCAATCGGCTTTAACAAATAATCAATAGCGTTAGTTTTAAATGCTTTAATGGCATAATGCTCATAGGCCGTGATAAATATAGTTTCATAGCCAATATCTCGAGTATGCTGTATAACATCAAAGCCTGTCCAAGTAGGCATTTCAATATCTAAAAATATTAAATTTGGTTTTTTATGTTGTATGGATGAAATGGCATTTTCAACAGAATGTTCTATAGAAAGAATATTTACTTGAGGACAATTTTGCTTAATTAAAAACTGCAAAACCTCTGCTCCATCTTTTTCATCATCCACTATAATTGCGTTAATCATTTTGAGAATTTTTAATATTAATTGTAATTTCTACAGTAGTTCCAATAGCTGAACCATTTATTACCTTGTCAATTACTGCTACTTTAGTTAATAGATTATTATTTTGTTCGTTCAATATATCTATTCTATCTTGAGTAACAGCCATACCCATTGATTGGTGAGACAATTGTTTTCTTTCTTTAATTTCTTTTGCTTTTTTCCTACCTATTCCATTATCATCAATAATGCACTTTAATACCGATCCATTCTTAGTAAACTTAATTTCTAATTTCCCTCTTCTTTCCGATAAAGGCATAATACCATGCAAAATAGCATTTTCAATATAAGGCTGAATGATCATTGGTGGAATGAACAAATTTTCGGCACTTAAACTATCTTCTAAAATAATTTCATAATCAAAACAAAATGAAGCACGCAAAGCCTCTAGCTCAACGTATAACTCAAGAGCTTCTACTTCTTTATTAAGCCACACTAAATCGTGCTTGGAGTTTTCGAGAACAGAACGTATCAATCGAGCAAATTTGGTTAAATACTTTTGTGCAGACCTAGAATCATTTTTTAATACAAAATTTTGTATAGAATTAATGGCATTAAACATGAAATGAGGATTCATTTGAGCACGCAATGCTTTTAATTCTGATTCCGAAATACGTTTATTCATTTCGGTCTTTTCTTTCTCTTGTTGTTGAATTAGCTGTATACGTTTTTTATAAATTAAATAAATTAAGATAAAAATAAAAGCGAATAAAGCTGCATAAAACCACCACGTTTTCCAAAATGGTGCATGAATAATAAAATTGATTTCTGCCGGATTTGATGATATTTGACCATCAGAATTTAAGGCATAAACAATAAACCTATAACTTCCGGGTGGTAAAGTTGTGTATTGAACAAAAGTATTTTCAGAATAAGTCCAACTTGAATCTAATCCTTCTAAACGGTATTTATATAAAATTCGGCCTTCACTTTTTACATTAACTCCTTTGAATACGATCTGAACAAAATTTTGATGATAATTCAAATATAAAGGAGAATCAAAATTATATTTAACTGAATTAATAGATAATCCTTCAATATAGGTAGGTATAACAATTCCTTCATTAAAAGCTTGTTTAACGTTTATTTGACCTAATCCCTTATTTGTGGCAAAAAATAATAAAGTATCATGAACCAATAATTGATTTATTTCACTAGAAACTAACCCTTCCGACAAATTAATAGTATTAACTTTATAATGATTATTGCCAATCTTTTTTAATCGAGATATTCCTCTGTTTGTTCCTACCCATACATCACCTTTATTGTCAGTGGTTAAAAATTTAGCCATATTACTAGCTAAACCTTCGCGTTCCGTATAACGAGCAACAGAATTAGATTCATCATAAATTAATACACCATTACCTTTTGTTGCAATAAACAATTGTTGATTAACATACAGTATATCGTCTATTCTACTTTTTAATAATGGAATACTATCTCCTAAAAACACTAATCTATTATTAGCATATTTATAAACGCCTGTTTTTGTTCCTAAATAAATTTTATCATCAACTTTGCATATCGAAAATATAGTAGGCAAATCTTTTACAATCTCCTTGGCAAAACCTGTTTTTTTATTAATCAGATATAAAGTTCCGTATTCACAACCTAACAAATATTCAGTATCAAAATTTTCTGAATCCTTCATTCTTAAAAACTGCTTCAATTCTTTATCTTTATAATAAAGCGGAATGCCATCTTTGGAATGTACATCGAAAATTAGTGCGGGGCTCCCACAAACAACATATTCATTACCAAAGGATTTAATATTCCAAAAGGAACTGTTATCTATATTTTTACGATGTGTAATAGAAAAATCAGTTAAATCAATATCGTTAAACGAGTAATCGGATGCTAAGCAGATGAGTTTATTCTTCTGTTTAGATATTGCAAATATTTTATCGGCACTTAATCCGCTTTCTTTATTGTAAAATTTAAACTCTAAAGTTGGGATATAAAACAAGCCGTCTTCGAGTGTAGAAAACCATAAGCCTTTGGAATTATCTTGAAATGTAGAGGTAACAGACATTTCTTCAAGAAAAGATAAATTTGTTTTCTCTCCATTTAAACTACTTAAATAAGTGCCTTTACCTAAAGTATTTAACCAAAGGCGATTTTGAGAGTCTATATTTGTTGTAATAATACTATAAGTTGTATCAAACTTAGTGCTTGTACTTTTAAAATAATAAAAGCGCTTGTCATTAATTTCAAATAAATTTTTACCAGTAGAAAGAATCGTTTTATTATCTGAATTTGCTAAAAAAATAGCCCCTCCATGTGATTTAATTTGAGTTGAAGTATCAATTTTACTTAACGTTAAATCATTTACATCATCAAAAACAAGCGGAATGGTAAACGCTGTAGGCAAGGCGTGTAAATAATTTTTGCCATACAAATATTTATTTTTTTCGATTTGCTTCACATATAAGCAATTTGAGGCATATTGATATATTTTTACAACATCATAATAAGGTGGATATACTTTTAAATAGCCTTTTTTATCAATCGAAACATACAAGGTATCTTTTGAATCGAAAATAAAATCAGTAGGCAATGTTTTAACGATGGAAGTTAAGTTCTCGTGAGCTTTTATAGGATAAACTGAATCCGTTTTGTGAACATAATAGGCAAAACGACCAGAATAAGTTGAAAACCAAACTCTACCATAAGCATCTTCATGTATTTTAAAAACGGTGTTATCTGGAAGGCCATCGGCTGTTGTATAGGTCCTAAACTGATAACCATCATACTTTACAGCTCCAGCATCGGTGGCAATCCATAAATAGCCTTTGCTATCCTGTGTTACAAAATAAGTTTCGGAACTAGGTAAACCCTGATTTACTCCATAGTGCTTTATAACAGTGTTTTGAGCATAACTAGTTACACTAAAATAAAAAACAGTAAAATAAATTACAAAAATATGTCGGAACCTCGTTATCAAATCTACTTATCAAATATACAAACTACCCTAATTGATACAAAAATACGAACCAATTATTGGCAATTCATGTTAAATACTAAGTGAAACGCGGTAAATACTAAATAGAGCTTTAAATTGATGTAAATACATTTAATTTAAACCACATTATTAACCTTAATACACTAATTATGAAATTATTAAACATTTTCAAAAAAAGTACAAAAATCAAAACAAAGCCTAACATTCAAAAATTAGAAAAGAACCAATTAAGTAAAGTAATTGGTGGGGCAGATAAAACAACTACACCATCTCTTCATACAGCAGCGCACGAAGCGGCACATGTAGTTCAACAATAATATAAACATCAAGATAAAAAATCATGAAAATACTAAACTTCTTAAAATTAGAACCTAAAAAAGTAAGTGTATCTAATAATAGCAAATTAGACAAAAAGCAACTTGAAAAATTAATTGGCGGGACTGAGCAAACATTGGGAGGTAAAGCTCATTATGGATCAGCAAGTAACGGAAAAATTTAATAAATAAAAAGCAGCAAATATTTGCTGCTTTTATTTATCCACCTACTCTCTTCAATTTATAAATCAATTTATCAATTACCTTCGTGTTTTTAGTGATAATTTCAGCATCACCAAGCATTCCGAATCTAAATTTTAATTTCTTTTTCAAATTAGTTGTGATTCCTTCTGGTAATTTAACCTTCACTAAATATTGTTTATTGACATCTATTTCCGAAATATTTTCAATAATACCTTTTACTACACCATATTCTTCAAACGGATAACTCTTCAGTTTAATAATAACAGTTTGTCCACTCTCTACCTTTCCCAAATTATATTGATCTAAATATACTTCACCTAAGTAGTAGATGTTTTCAGGCATTACATAAAACAGATCTTGCCCCTTTGCTACAGCTTGATATTCCTCAATACTACCAGCAAAGGAAATTTTACCATTATCAGAGGCAGATAAAATAAACTGATGCTTCCAGTTAGAAATATCATTTTTCAAAATATTTAACTGCTTCATGAAATTTAATTTCTCTTGCTCAATATTATCATTAATATCAACTAATTGTTTGGTTGTAGAAAACTGGTTATTGTTGTTATTTAAAATATTAGATTGTAATTGTTTGTACAATAATTTTTTAGAAATATACTTTGATTCAATTTTCTGAAGTTCAGCTAAAGCAATCACATTATCAAAAAATAAATTCAAATTAGTTTTGTATTCATCCTCTGCTAATTTTAAATCTTTCTTAACTTCTCGTTCCTGCTCCACTAAATTTAAATTTAAGTTTGAAATAGTTTTAATTTCATTTTGTATTAATTGCTTTTTTCCAGTAATAATACTACCATTCCAATAGGCTTGAAGAGTTTGCAATGAAATAAAAAATGTTTCGAACGAACTTTGGATTTCACCAAATCTATTGAACTTAATAAAATTGATACTTTTTATAACATCCCATTGTCCATGTATCAATAAAGAATCAATTTTGGTTAAATTAGTTTCTAAGGCTTCTATATCTTCTACGTTTGCTAATGCCTCAACATAACCTAAATGCTGACCACGTTTAACAATGTCTCCATCTTTAATCAATAATTTAATTAGCTTACCATCAAACTTGGCAGTTACTGGTTTGGGATTGACGCTTGTTTTAATAGTTACTGGAGATAAAATCGTATCAGGGTATTTTATTACCCAACATAATGAGATAAGCGTCACACAGATAATAAACATAAAAGTATTACCCCAACGCACAATAGCAGGTGGGTTTGTTCCAATAATATCTTGAATACTTTCGCTGCGGCTGTTTATGTCATCTTCTATTTCTTCCATTACGACCCAAGCTCAATTTGATTTTTAACTAAACCATAATAAATTCCTTGCATAGCAACCAATTCTTTATGAGTTCCTACTTCAGCTATTTCACCTCTATTTAATACGACGATTTGATCGGCATTCACAACTGTACTTAAACGATGGGCAATAACCACTACCGATCGTTTTTCGCAAAACGCTTCCAGATTTTGTACAACTAACCTTTCATTTTTAGCATCTAAAGCACTTGTAGCCTCATCTAAAAACATAAAATTTGGATTTTTATAAAAAGCGCGCTAGTAAAATTCGTTGTTTTTGCCCTAAACTCATTGGCACTCCTTCATCTCCAATTTGAGTATTATACCCTAACGGCAAGCTCTCTGTAATAAACTCGTCGATGCAGGCCTGTTTGGCGCATTCAACAACACGTTTCATATCTACTTTCAATCCCAATGCAATATTATTAGCAATCGTTTCCGAAAACACTTTTCCTTCTTGCATAACTACGCCAATATTTCCACGCCATACACTATAAAAAATGGCGTTCATATTATCGTTACCAACCATTATTTTTCCCATACTTGGTTCGTAAAAACGTAATAGTAATTTCATTAGGGTACTTTTTCCGCTTCCACTAGATCCAACTATCGCCGTCGTTTTACCGGCTGGTATCGTTAAATTAATGTTTTTTAATACCAAATTATTAGGATCGCCTGTATAAGAAAAAGATAAATTCTCTAAAACTAAATCTTCTGCTTTATCAATGCGTGAAACTGCTTTATTGAAATGTGTTTCTTCCTGTTCTTGTTGATGAATTTCTAAAATTCGATCTAAGCCAAGTTTAGCTTCTTGAAGTAAAGGAATAAATTCGATAATTTGATTTATGGGAGATTTTAACTGCCCAACAATCATATTAATGGCAAACATAGCACCTAGCGAATAATGCCCATTAACAACTGCTTTTGCAGAAAAGTAAGTAATTAAAATAGTAGTAAGTTGATTAATAATATTAGCCCCATTGTTTTGTAGCTGCTCAACTGATAATGCTTTCGTATTAATCTTAAAAATGCGCGCTTGATTTTCTTCCCACTCCCAACGTTTTTGTTTATTGCTATTGCTAAGCTTTATTTCTTCAACTCCTTTAATTATTTCAATTAACTTATTGTAGTTTTTGGAATAGGTTTCAAAATATCTAAAATCTAATTTCTTTTTGTTTTAAAAATAAGGTCACCCATAAAATACTTAACAAACTTCCTGCAAAAACACTAGAAATATTTTTAAATCATAAATCACTAATATGATACTAAACAAGATTAAATTAATAATAGAAAAAACCGTTGATAAAGATGTTACAGTTAAAAGCCGTTCAATACGCTTGTGGTCTTCTACTCTCCTTAAAATATCACCAATTAGATGACTTTCAAAAAATTGAATTTTCAAACTCAATAGTTTTTTTAAGAAATCGGATATTAACGATACGTTAATTCTACTGCCTATATGCAATAAAATCCAGCTTCTAATGATTTCGACAAAAGCTCCGCCTAAAAACAAAACCACCTGGCCAATTAAAACCAAATTGATGAAATTAATATCTAAGCCATTTATACCCTTATCAACAATAGATTGTGTTAAGAAGGGCGTAAACAACATAATGATACTACCTATTAACATCCCTAAAAATATCTGAACAAAATAAGGCGTGTAGCCTCTCATATAATCCAGTAAGAATTTAGTAGAGCTTATATGTTTTTCTTCTACGCCATCAATTTCACTTTCATAAAATTCAGTACTTGGTTCTATAAATAAAGCAAAACCAGTATCTGAGCCATGTCCCCATGCCTCTAAAAATTCTTGTTTATTATAAACCATTAAACCCATTGCAGGGTCAGAGATATACACTTTATTTTTGGTCATTTTGTAGAGTACCACAAAATGATTGTTTTTCCAATGAAGAATACAAGGAAATGGTTTACTTTCTAATAATCCATCATAATTAATTTTTACACCAGTTGATCTTAAGCCTATTGTTTCAGCTGCCTCAGAAATACCCAATAGATTAACACCCAATTTTGTAATAAAACATTTCTCTCGTAAAAAAGAAACAGAGAAATCTCTTCCATAATATTTAGCAATCATTTTAATACAGGTAGGCCCGCAATCCATTGCGCCTAACTGCCTAACATTTGGAAATGATTTACTAAAAATACCCATTAAATAGTAGAAATTAACATTGTAAAACTAGCAAAAACTTGGTACCGCTTTTAAAAAAAAGTAGGTTTTTACGTTAAATACTAAGTCAAACATGGTAATTACTAATTGTGTATTGAATGTGGATGACAAAGTTCATTAATTTGAATTCAAATCAAAATAATAAATCACTTATCGTTAAAAAGTAAACAGATAACAAACCAAAGCAAGCAGCTATTTATTATCTAAAAACAATACACTAAACAAACATAATTTTAACTCAAATTAATAACTCAAAAACAAATCACATGAAACTATTTAACATTTTCAAAAAAGAAACAAAACAACCAGTAAACGTTACGGAAGAAACACTAGTAAACTGTTTAAATTCACTAAACTCTTTATCTGACCGAAAAGTACACCAAGTAAAAGATTTAGTAAAAAAAGAAGATAACAAATGGGAATTTTCGATGATATATGCCTTTAATGGTGCTAGTGATTTTTTAATAGATTTAAAATGCACTATCTCAGAAACTATTTACGAAAACTTTTTAAACTCAAAAACTAGAATTCAAAAATTAGATGCGCGTTCATTAAGCTACGTTATTGGAGGAAATGGTGGAGACGGAACTACACCGCCTGACGGCACTACTTCTACTTCTGGCGGCCCATTAAAAGGTGTAGATGTAAAACTAGGTAGAAATCCAGGCGGAGGAATTCAAGCGTAAATATTTAATAATCTTAAAATAAAAACCATGAAACTATTTAACCTTTTCAAAAAGAAACTTCGAAAGAAGTGAAATCTAATATCCAAAAAATGGATAAAAAATCAATTAAGTAAAGTTATTGGTGGTGTTGACACTAAAGTTGTAGTACCAAGTGGCGCCGTTGTAGTAGGTGGACAAACTGCTAGTGGATTATAAAAACTAATAAAAAAATCATGAAACTATTCAACATCTTCAAAAAAGAGACTTCTAAAGAAGTAAAATCCAACATCCAAAAATTAGATAAAAACCAATTAAATAAAGTTATTGGTGGTTCTGACACAAACCCTATAGTAAAAGGCCCTCCTGTAATTGTAGGTGGACAAACTGCAAGTGGAACATAAAATTATAGAAAAATAATATTTTATAATAAACATTAAAAATAAAGAAATCATGAAACTATTCAACATCTTCAAAAAAGAAACTTCAAAAGAAGTAAAATCCAACATCCAAAAAATGGATAAAAATCAATTAAGCAAAGTCATTGGTGGTGGCGGACCTGATACTCCAGATGAAACTGGAACAGTGATAGTAAAAAGCAAATCAAATATTAAAACTAACTAATCATGAAACTATTCAACATCTTCAAAAAAGAATCTTCAAAAGAAGTAAAAAGTAATATCCAAAAAATGGATAAAAATCAATTAAGCAAAGTAATTGGTGGGGTTGATGACTCTTCACCTGATTCAACAACCGCAGCCGATGGTGGCCCATTAAAAGGCATAGACGTAAAAGGAAGAGCTGTAAGTACTCAAGGAGTGAAATAATCTAACCAATAAAAAAACAAACAATCATGAAACTATTCAACATCTTCAAAAAAGAAACTTCGAAAGAAGTGAAAACTACTATCCAAAAAATGGATAAAAACCAATTGAGTAAAGTAATTGGTGGCGGTGACGGAACTCCAGATCCTCTTACAACAGAAACTGTCGTTGTTAAAAGTAAATCAAATATCAAAAATAACTAACAAAATAATTAGTAATTCTATTAAAATAAAAAAAGGCTTCTCAATTGAGAAGCCTTTTTTAATAATTGAACTTTTTTACTGCTTAACCAACTTCTTACAAAGCTCTTGATTATTATATTTAATTTTTACCCAATACATGCCATTACTTAAGTTTAAAGCATTAGCATTAATGGTTTTTGAATAAATTCCTGCACTTTCCTTTGATTGATAAGAGATTATTTCTCTACCTGCTGCATCAATTAAGGTCATATTAATTTCGCTATCGTTTTTTAAATCTAACGACACCACAAAAGAGTTATTGAAAGGATTTGGATAAATGTTCACCAAATTACTTTCCGTTAATTCTTTTACACCTGTTGGAATTGTAACCGTTTGTCCGTTAGTACTAATTACATTACTGTATAAACCAGCGCCATTTTCTGACTTCACATTAAAGTAATAAGTAGTACCGGTAGTTAATACTAAATTTTTTGCAGTCACAGCTGTATCTGCCCAATTGCTTGTCCATGTTAATG
>JADJSH010000003.1 GCA_016711805.1 Bacteroidota bacterium | reverse complement strand
TTAACTCCATTGCTCTTGCAGAGCCAATTTCAAAACGAGCTTTATCATTATTAAACAAAATAAATGCTAATAAAGACAAATCGGAGCTTTCACAGAAAATTATCCTTTACTTGAAACAAGAATGTCTTTAGAGCGGCTTTTAAAGTCCCAAATTATATTGAGAATGCTTTACGCTGGGTAACTCTTAATGAACAATAATATGTTCCAGCATTTATCTGAGAACCAAAAAGATTTTATACTAAGACAAAGGAACCGTAGTTGTAAAGGCCTGCCCTGGAAGCGGCAAGACTTACTCAGTTGCGGCTCCGAATATCAAGGCTCTTATCACAAAAAAGAGTTTACTAAAAAGGACGCATGCCCTTCATTTACTAACATTGCTCGCGAAGAGATATCAAATAAATTAAAATAGATTTAAACACCAAATAATCCCTAAAACATCCTAATTATATTGGGACATTAGATAGTTTCATCAATAATTACGTTTTTCTACCTTATGGTAACTTACTTATGGGATGTAAAAAAAGACCTGAACTTGTTGGCCAACCACATTCTACTTGGAGTATAAAAAAATTCGCTAATGACTATGACCAATATTTTGACAAGACAACTTTTTCTAAAGATGGAAAATTATTACGTTTGGCTCCCTTCCAAGCGTTTCATTTTATTTGGCAAGAATATAACAAAGACGGATCAATAAACGGTAACCTAAAGAATATTGTTAAGTCTAAACAAAACTTGTTTAAACGAGGTTTTGCAAACCAATCAGATGCTAACTTTATTGTAATTCTAAAATATTAGGAGAAATATCCTCTAATAGCAGAATATAGCTAGCAAATTTGATTATTACATTATTGATGAGGCACAAGATACCGATGAAATTCAAATGAGAATAATTGAAATTCTGAATGAGAAAGGTGCGGAAAAATATTATGTTAATCGGTGACCGCGATCACAATTTTTGAATGGGCAATACTGCAAAACCTGAACTTTTTGACAATAAATTTAACCAATGGGATAAAATTGAACTAAATGAAAATAGACGAAGCTCTCAGAATATATGTAATGTTACTTGTCATCTTTCTTCATTCCCCACTTCGAATTCTATTAATCCTGACGTTAAAAAATATGAATATGTTCCTGAAATATATGGGTTTAAATGGCCGAAAGAAAAAGGCAAAGTCAGAGGAATATCTTATTTTCGCCATCTGAAAGCAAACAAAGCTTTGATTTAATTATTTCCAACTTCTTTGCCAATTGTGAACAGAATAATATAACAATAAATAAAAAAAATGTCGCTGTATTATATAGAGGCAAAGATTACGCAAAATATTTAGGATTAAACATAGATAAGTTTGATTATCAGAATATCCCATGGGCAGATAAAAATCATCATGTCAAAGTAAAAGACAAAACACTTGTTGATTGGATAAATGAATCCAAACCAAACTTGATTAGCAATAAAATAAACATTAAACTTCAAGTAAATTCTCAAATTCTGATATTAAAATTATGAACTTTTTGGTAATGATTTGAATTCGCAAGATGTTCTCCGTTTTACTATGGCACAATTCCCTCTGTTAAAGGGCAATACTTTTGAAGCAGTGCTACTATTGGTTGGAAAAAACCCGGTAGTAAATCTAACTATATTACAATGTTAAAAAATGGTTACAAAGTGATGGGGAACATGAAGAATTAAGAAATATTTATGTAGCAATTACGAGACCGAGAAAAATTCTTACGATGGCCGTGCCAGATGATGACGTGTCAGAATGGAAAAAAAAATTATGTATTAAATAACCACTTCTATCCCTAACGGAAAATAATTACCAGTTATTCTCAAAAACTAGCCACTTACAAAGTGGCTTTTTTTGTTTTAACATTCCTTACAATTTCATTTGTACTAATTGGCACAGTGTTTCGTTATTCCCGAAGTAATAAACAAAAATAATATGCCACCTAAAATATGTTAAGTACCCGAACTTTTTCTTCCTTGCTCATTTTCTTAAAGAAAACTGAACATCGAAAATTAAATTCAAATTTTAAAACTTAATATTATGAGTACCTATTATGAAACAGGACATTCAAAAAATGTCGCAAACTTAGAAGATTTAATCTCTTATTGCGTTGGTTACGGAGCAACCTGGCAATCCGTCAAAAACATCAATTAAAATAGCAGGTTTAAATACCTGCTTACAACATCAAAATCAAATATCCAATCAGTCAACACAACCTTAACTGCATTTCACAATGCAACTAACGCTCGTGAAATCGCTTTTGAACCATTAAGACCTCTAGAACAAAAAATCCTAACGCTTTAGTAGCAAGCGGTGCATCCGACCAAACAATAAACGATTTCAAAACATTAAATCGTAAAGTAAGGTAAACGTGCTGGTAGCAAATTAACTAAAGCAGATTCAGGAAAGTAATTAATCCAAACTTAACCGACCCATTACCTGAGCCAACAGATACTAGCATCTCGGCAGCTCAATTAAGTTACGATAGTTATATGGATCATTACAGTAAAATAATTGCTTTGCTTAACACAGAGCCATTATACTTACCAAATGAAACAGCATTAAAACTACCAAGGTTTAAATACATTAATGACAACTTTAGCAACAACCAATACAAATGTTATTAATGCAACAGCATACAGTAATGCTCGTATCTTAAGAAACAAAAACTCTTTTACTTAGCAGGAACTGGATTATTTGATACAGTAAAATACGTAAAGGCTTATGTAAAATCAGTATTCGGTGCAACAAGTCCAGAGTACAAACAAATCTCTAAGATAAAATTTACAAAAGGTCGCTAGTCCTAAAAAGTAAATAAGTCATAAAGTAAAAGACCCTCCGTTATTGAAATATATAACGGAGGGTTTTTGTTTGCTGTTATGCCGACCTGTGTTCAGACAAGCATAACGTAGAAAACGCTGACAGCGTTTTAGGGAACTAGCACAGTGATTTAGAAAACTACCACAGGGCGTTAGAGAACTCTGACAGCGCTTTAGGGAACTTGCACAGGGTTTTAGAAAACTCTGACAGGGCGTTAGAGAACTAGCGGAGGGACTTAGAAAACTCGTGCAGGGGTTTAGAGAATTCTGACAGCGTTTTAGAAAACTAGCACAGGGTTTTATGGAACTCTGACAGCACTTTAGGGAACTCTGACAGCGTTTCAGGTTTTTGTCTTCGCATAACTTGCCAAGCCCATTTGCGAAACGCAAACGCGAGCCGCACAATCCAAATTTTGCAAAAAAGCTTTGCAAGTTTTCCTGCGCACTGGCAATTTTCACAAATTGCTTTGGGTGGCATTCGGTTTCTGTCAGACATATGGTTTCGTAATTAGAAACACATTGTTGTATAGTTACTTTTCTCACTAAATGCGGCTGGCATCAGGTAACAGCACCTTTGCGTCAGCGGGCGGACATCAAAGTTTTTTGCTTACAGTTTTGCCTGCTACGCAGAAAGTTGTATTTTCATGTAAGCAAAAAAAGAGTACAGGTATTTCGGCAACTAATAAACATTGTGCGGGTAGACGGCAGAGTGTTTCAAACCGCACTAGGCAAAGCTCCAAAACGTTACCTGCAACCAGCCGACAGAAAAATCAAACTCTAACTTTAGACACAAAACTTCATTTAGACCTCACTAAACTCGGTAGACCTGTGTACAGAAACCGAACAGTCTTATCGGCTTGACAAAGCTGTTTTTGCTATCCCATAATTTAGCACATTTGTTTTTGCAAAAGGCAGGCAAAACCAAATAAGCTAAATTATCCGCCCACACAAAATGGTGTGCTTTTAGCACTTTTTTGCGGGACTCGCTCCGCTCGGTCAAGTCCGCATGCCACGGCGTAAAGTTTTGTAAAGTGCGTCAATTAAATTTTATTCAATCACAAATTTGCTCTTTTGAGTAATGTTGTTTTCTGAATTTGTTAATTCTAAAAAATAGATGCCTTTAACCAAATTTTTAATGTCAAGCTTAATACTATTAAAATGTATTTCATTATAAATTAATGAACCTATACTATTGTATATTAAAACATTGGATGAAATATTATTTGTCACAATATTTAAGACATTAGTTGCAGGATTTGGATAAATCAATAAATCATTTATATCTGTATTCAAGTCTTTAAAGCTTTGACATAAATCTACACTTTGCGTAATAGTTGCCAAGCCAATACAGCCAATGTTATCAGTACCTAATACACTGTAAGTTGTAGTTACAGTTGGACTAACTGAAATGCTTGCTGTATTACTACCAGTATTCCATGTATAAGTAGCCGTTCCATTAGCTGATAATACAACGGAATTACCTTGACATAATAATGTTGTCGTAGTCGTAGCTGTTAATGTTGGACTAGGATTTACCTGAACATTTAATGTATTTGTTGCTGTACACGAACCACTAGCAATAGTAACACTATAAATGCCATCATTATTTGCCGATGCATTTGATATAAATGGCGTTTGAGAACTAGAGTTATAACTATTTGGCCCAGTCCAATTATAAGAAGTTCCTCCATTGCCTATAAAATTAATTGTACTTCCTTCGCAAATTATTGAATTTACATTTGCATCAGGATTAAAATTTAACCCGTAAGCAAATGCTCCACCATTGTCAAATGTAAGAAATGGATTTCCGTTTTTATCTAACGCCATTGAAAGCCAATTTGCCCACCCTGCTGAAAATCCTGGAGAACCAACATATGTCCAGTTATTGCCATTATATTTCATCACAACTGCTCTTTTTTCATATCCCCAATCCGAGTATGACACATAAGGAACATTGTTTTTATCTATAGAAATTGAAGGGCTATCTATATTTCCTAAAGAAAATTCTGCAAGTCCAACTTGCGTCCACGAATTAGTTCCCGCAATTAATTTCATTACACTTGCTTTCGAACTAACAGGATCTCTGTATATAACATATAATGTATTACTACTATCAATTGTCATACTAAAAGCGGATGAGTATGACGTAGGCAATCCTAAAGTAGTAGCATTTACCCACGATATTCCATTGAATTTCATTAATCCTATACCGCTTCCCCCATTTGCACATCCAATATACGGCATATTAAATGAATCAAAAAAGAACCTTTCCGCTAGATGAATATTGAGTAAAACCACTTACACCAACATTAACCCATACAGTACCATTAAATTTCATAACAGTAGTTCTACCAGAGTTTGAATAATCCGCAAATGCAACGTAAGGTATTCCATTTTTATCAAAAGTAATATTGGGCGCACTAATTTGCCCTGCTGAAAACCCTTGATTACCAACTGCTACCCAAGCTGTGCCATTATACTTCATCGCTGCAATTTTATCTGCATTTGCAACATCCCTGTAGACTACATAGGGAGTATTATTATTGTCAATCGCCATATTTGTCATAAATGCCATTCCAGCTGAGAAGCCTGCATTTCCAACTGTATCCCAAGATACTCCGTTGAATTTCGTGACAGTAGCCTTTTTATTTCTACTCCAATCACAAAATACTACATACGGTTTTCCAATTGTATCTAAAGCTATATTAGTATAATCTGCGCGGCCTACAGAAAACCCTTGATTACCTTTCATATTCCATACACCAGATTCAAATTTTTTCATCACAGCTTTAAAAGTGTAATAATTGTCTGAATAAATAGCAGTTGGTATATCGTTTATATCTAACAATATCGAAGCATAGTTTGCATATCCTTCAGAAATACCAACATTCCCTAAAACACTCCAAGAACTACCAATAAATTTCATTACCGTAGCTTTATTATTATTTACCCAATCTTCTTGATATATTAAATGTGGTTCTCCACTTGAATTAATGGCTATCGATACAGAGTTAGCTTTACTAATAGAAAAACCAGCGGCGCCAACAGTATCCCAAATGCTTCCATTAAATTTCATAACAGTTGCTTTCCAGCCTTTAACAGAATCCGAAAATGCAACAAAAGGAGTTCCAGCATTATCAATAGCAATTGAAGGATAATTAACAGCGCCTAATGAAAAGCCTGCATTACCAACATTAACCCAATTACTCCCATTAAACTTTAAAACATTTATTTTATGCCCATTTCCAAAATCTCTATTTACAACATAAGGTGTACCAACGTTGTCGAAAGAAATTTTATTATAAATCGTCATATTACTTGAAAAACCTGCGACACCAACATATACCCAATTTGTACCATTAAATTTCATGACACTTGTCTTTCCAGTACTTGCCGTTTCCGAAAAAACTACATTTGGATTCCCTGAATTATCAATAGCAATAGAGGCAAAGGCAATTGTACCAGATGTAAAATTAGAACTTCAAACACTTACCCATGCGCTTCCATTATACTTCATAACTGTTGGTTTATAAGCAGTAGTACTAATATCTCTAAACAAAACATATGGAATACCATTTACGTCTACTGCAATATCTAGATTATCAACTTGACTAAATGATAATGCAGGATTCCCTAAATCCTCCCAAACACCTCCTATATATTTCATAACTCTAGGCTTATAGAAAACATTATCCGTAGAAACCGAGTATATTGTTCCATTTAAATCTTTAGCGGTTCTAATATCTGAAGCTCCATTAAAAGTAGCATTATAATGATCGTCTGGTCCTAATGGAAAAAAACCACATTGTCCCTTTAAAGATAAAACATATGAAAGAATGAATAATATAATTAGCCCAAATGTTTTCATATGATAAATGTTTTTGATTTTATAATTTCCTTATTTATAAATGTACAAAATTTAACTTTACGAAATAACAACAGATTGATTTCTCGATACAAGCCTAAAAACGTAGAAAACGCTGGCAGCGTTTTAGAGAACTGGCGCAGTGTTTTAGAAAACTACCGCAGTGCTTTAAATAACTCTGACAGCGGTTTAGGGAACTGGCTCAGGGTTTTAGAAAACTCTGACAGGGTTTTAGGGAATTCTTACAGTGGTTTAGAAAACTAGCGCAGGGTTTTATGGAACTCTGACAGCGTTGCAGGGTTTTGTCTCCCCACAACTTGCCAAGCCCATTTGCAAAACGCACAAATCAGCCGCACAATCCAAATTTTGCAAAAAAGCTTGTCAAGTTCTCCTGCGCACTGGCAATTTTCACAAATTGCTTTGGGTGGCATTCGGTTTCTGTCAGACATATGGTTTAGTAACTAGAAACATGGTGTTGTATAGGAACTTTTCTCACTAAATGCGGCTGGCATCAGGTAACAGCACCTTTGCGTCAGCGGGCGGACATCAAAGTTTTTTGATGACTTAAAACACACGTAAACTACTAGACAATGGGCTGGTTTGACAAAATAAAATTTTCGACTGAAACACGAGACGATTCTCCTGAATTAAAAAAGGGTGAAATAAAAGGCATATTAATGTCTTCATTTAAAACTCTCTTTCCAGACTTTGTATTTAGTACTTATAAAAATCAAACCTATTACTTTCAAAGGGAACGACAGTTTAAACACTATACAGTGACAGAAACACTCGACATAATTTTTTCACTTAAAGACAAACATTTTAGTTGCAGCATTTCATCTAGGCTAAATAAAACTTATGTCTACGACAAAACCAATAACATTGGAAAATAAATCCATGCGTTGATTTAATTGTTCTTAAAACTGGCAAAAGAAGCCATTCAATAAACGAAGCTTATTACTTTCTAATGGCCGACATGATAATACAACAAAGTTGTTAATGAAATCGTACATGATTTTAAATCTTTGGCTTACCATTTCTTAATGAGCAATTTGACAATTTAACGACCGATAACATATTAAATACAGGCTTCGACTATATTGAGCAGTTGACTCAGGAAAATCCAGACTTAAAAAAAATGAAATAGAAACGGAAAGAAAAATGTTGGTTATATTGTTTCTCGAATTAAACATCCTGTTTACATTGACCTAAAAGAAAAGTTACAATCTATTCCCAATCAAGACACAAGTAATAGACAAAACATCCCTTAGTTTATCATTTGAATTATTAGAACTGTATTGGGACAACTAAATGCAAACTAGATGTCGCCACCAGTCAGGTAACAGCACCTACCAGTAATGCGGGCGGACAACAAAGCTTTTGCAAAAGCGGTCGCTCCGAAAGACAATTATTTTCGCTTTGCAAAAGTCCATGAACATAGTATCTTTGTTAGTAGCATTTCGGTAGACAACGGTTTCAAACCGCACTACTGGTAGCTCCAAAACGTTACCAGTAATGCACCCAGAAATCTCCGTAGAAAATTATTCGGTTGACAACAATGCTTTTTTCAGAACAATTTAGGACACAGAACAGGGTTTCATAGAAACAGTTTAGGGAACTTGAAACGGTTTTTAGTTTTTACTTTCCTCCCCTCTTTTTCGGGTTTAGAAAACCCGTTTTGGCTATCCCTAATTTAGCACATTTGTTTTTTGCAAAAGACAGGCAAAAATCCAAATAAGCAAATTCCTGCCCTTTCAAGGTAGGCCTGCCAACTGGCGGCTGTTTTGCGCATCCCACGTCCGCTCGGTCAAAGCGCTTTGCCACAGGCGTATTGTATTTAATCTGTATTGCTTTATTTTAACACCGTTAATTTACCAGTGATATTCGTTCTACTGGGTTGTTTGATAGTATAATAGTACAAGCCATTTGGTAATGCACTCACATTTAACTTAGCTACATTATTGCTATTGATTTGTAATATATGTTCTCCAATCATCTTACCTAACACATCTATCAGGATAATAGTTGCCTGACTAGTAAACTCATTTTCAAACTTAAAGGTTACCTCATTTTGCGCAGGATTCGGATAAACACTTACCTCTCCTAATTCATAACTTATATTTCTTACACCCGTTGGATACCTACAAACTTACAGCGCTCTCACAAAAGGGTACTATCCGTTTTTAAAAGCCAAATATCCTGTGTACCCCCATCGCCATTCATTGGACTTACAAAGCCAGAAAAGCAATAACCTTTATCGGGCGCTTGAACTATATCTCGAAAATAATTTTGACTGTTAGGTAATATCCTGTACTCTCTACTAAAAATGCTATCGCCAATAAATACTATATCTCCATTAGGCATTTCCATTACATCAAAACTGCCATTAGCATAGGTGGCAGATGGGTAATAATTTTGCCATAAGATGGTTCCACTTGTATCAAGCCGCATAATAAATGGCCCTTGCTGAGGTGAACCTCTTAAATCTTTTAACCCACTTATCAATAAATTACCATTTGCACATATTTTAATTGAATAAGCAGTTTCATCCCCAACCACAGCCCTATTTTCTTTTTCCAAATTTCATTACCTAAAGTGTCAACTTTAATTAATAAAAATATCTGAGTTTTTATATAAACTATCTAAAACTACCAGTTAAATATATATACTTATTTGTATCCTTTATAATACTATTTACTTGATTGATTTTATTAATGAACCCATACTCTTCATAATTTACGCTATCTAAGTTTTGATCAAACTTCCAAATAAACACTAAACTAGTATCAGGTTTATAAAATCGAGTTCCACTAATTGTAAAATTGTTAGATTTTATTAAACACCTATTGAGATTAGGAACCGAATAAATTTGATCCCCAGTGATGTTTTGTTCTTAACTCTTACTCCACTTGAATTGACAATGCCTAAATTCAGTGAAATATAGAAACTAAAACTATTTGCAGCGCAGCCATAAATTAAAATAATCTTGACTTTAGCAAATTAATACCTGTGTTTAAATCTCCATTATTAAAATTATCGTATCGATTATTAAAATAAAATTGTGCTATGCTGATTTTACAAAACCAACACAACACAATTATATATATTTTAACTAAACGCATTATTTAATAATAACCAATTTGTTTTGTACAACTTTGTCTCCAGAAATAGCTTTATAAAAGTAAATGCCGCTATTAATTAAACTAAGAGAAATCATTTTTGGTGTTCTGTTTTCTGTCAGTTGTAATTCTGTTATTTGTCTACCATTAATATCGTAAATAATAATTTGGCAACTTTCATTTTCGGTAATTCCATCCACTATAAAATTGATTTCATTACTCGCAGGATTTGGGAATGTGATTACTTGTAAATTTCCTTCCACTAACTTCAGTCAACGTCTCTTGTTGCTGCATGTAACGCTGGTTTTTAGTAGTGGCTTCATCGGCATACACTTTTTCGGTATATCCTTTTCCAAACAAGGCTTTATTTAATACCAAGGCATTTACTGATTTACCCAAAGGCCAGGTGTTTAATAACGGATCTAGTTTTGAAGAAATAGCGGCATTCGTTTTATAAGCCTGCACATAGTTAGGTTGTTGCTTTAAAGTAATCATAGCCTCTAAATAATCGCAAGTTCCTGCATTTACTCCTTGCTGCCTCATATTAGCTTACTTCTGCTTGCGCTTGTGTAAATTTACTTTGTTCAATTCAAAGCACCCACGTATATATTACGTGATTGTGGGGCTGATATTAAAATTTAATTTTTGTATAAGGTATCGTACATACATCTATGTTAGTAGTATCATTTAACACGTTGATAAAATTTGGTTATATAATAACACACGAGAGGTGGTGTAATATTTAACTTCATTTTCTACATAAGTCCGTTGGCTCAAGGCCATTTTGCAAAGCATTTAACTGTGCTTTTGCTTTAGCACTCATATTCGTTTGATTAATTGCTGCTAGCACTTGAGGGCTCAAAGGACTGTTTGCTTCTAACACTTCTTTTAAGGTCGCATCGCTATAATTTGGCAGATGGTTAATTAAAGCCAATAATACTTGGTCGCTTAAATAAGGGCCTTTTTGT
Source organism: Bacteroidota bacterium (assembly GCA_016711805.1). Classification (GTDB taxonomy): domain Bacteria; phylum Bacteroidota; class Bacteroidia; order B-17B0; family Aurantibacillaceae; genus UBA4416. The sequence continues at coordinate 325,777 of JADJSH010000003.1, read as the reverse complement.
AATAAATTTTGTTTTAATTGTTGTTCGCTAACATTAGTTGCTAAAGCGTTATGCAAAGGCTGTGCATTGCCATCATCTAACAATTGCTGTTTGGCAACAATAAGCGCAGTCATATCTTCCAGTTCCTTGTCAAGATTAGATTTCGCCATTTTAGAGCCGCCCCCACCGCCCCCACCGCCTATGGCACAAGCTACTCCTGCACCTGAATTACATATAACTACATTGTAATCTGTTGTATTATAGCAGCCTAATTGAGGCAGCTCAACATTAGGTGTAATTCGGGAATTATATGTTACCTGATAAGCCACATTGCTATTGGAGTTTAAATCTTTAGCGGCAGAGCAGGTATGGCTAAATTCATTTCCTGGCAAGGTTGTGGGTCATACCAGGTATACAAATACCTTGTTGCTGAGCAATAGAGCCGGGCATTTGGTCGCCCAAAATTTTAACATCTGCACTGTTAATGCTGGCTGCTGTAAATTTATTACATTTTAATTGTAGGTTGCTGTTAGCTTCTTGTGCTTGTATACCAAACGCTACATTGCTAAAGGTATTTTGCTTTAATACATTGGCATTAGCGCCTGTGTTGCTTACAATAATCCCATAATCCACATCAGCGGCAGAGCCAGTGGCATCGTTAAATACATTTTCTTTTACGTTATAAGCGTCGCATACATCTAAGTACAAGCCGTAAGGACTGTAAACAGTGTTGTCGGTATCCGTATAACCATCTCCAATGTTTATGTTGTTTCTAAATACAGAACTTGTAGTAGTGCCTCTTAAAATAATACCACGGTGGTTATTAGTAAAGGTACACACATTAATATTATCTATAACGGTTGCTAAACCCGCGCCAGCATCTACACCATAGTGTAAATTTTCGAAAGTATTACGAGTGCCATAAGTGCCGCAATCTCCCGACCCTAAATAAGCCAAACAAGGTGTGCCAGTAGTAAAATGTGCGTCCCACGCCACAATACCATTACCACGGCGGTTGATAGCATAAGAGCTTGGAGTATTATTTTTAAATGTATTAGATGTAATGGCTACACCGCGAGTTCCCCACATTACCAAATGTCCACTTGGTATAAAATTATGGCTAGCAGTTACTCCATCAGTTAAAAACTGGCAGGTAGTAAAAAATGATTTATCAGCAATAGGATTATTTAAAGCATTTTTGTTGGTGTAAGGTAAAAACTTAGCACCTTCCACACAATTTAAAAATTTAGCATTGGTGCAATTTATAACACCACCCCCTAATTTTGCCCAGTCAATCGACCAACCATCACCATTTATAGAAGCATGGTTTCTAACGCCATAAACAGCGTTTTGTATGGTAGCGTTGTTTGTCATCACACACCAACCGTGATTGGGATAATAACCACCAGATAAAATCTGTTTTTGGTTAATGTCCCCTTGCAACTCAATACCTAACCATAAATAGCCATTACAGCCAGATGCAGAGGTAAGCGTAGCGTTATTGATGACTAATTTGGCTCCTTTTTCAACATACAATCGGCTATTTGGACCAAATTTAATAGTGGTGTTTTGGATGGTTAAAGTTTTTCCTGTTTTTACTACAACCGATGTGTTTGGGAAACTTTGAGGAGTTGTCCAAGTTGTGTTAACACTAACATTTGTAGAAGGTGTAGGTTGAAAAGGTAAATCCACTTCAAAAGCCCCACGACCATAAGTAGTAACAATTAATTTGTTTTTGCAAGGGTTTACTTTTAAGGCGCGTGTTTGCACAGATGGACTATTACCATACCTACACCATTTACCAGCCATTGTATTATCTGTATAATAAACACCATCTAAGGTTGCTGCAAACACTAAGTCCATAGATCCTTCAACTGCTACCACATCAAAAACCGGAATATTAACAAACGCATCTAAAACATCTGCATCGGTCCAATTAACTCCACCATCAATACTTTTCCAAATTTTAAACTTCGGATTTAATCCACTTGAACACACCCACACTTTATTTCCATCATCGGGTTTACAAGTAACTCCAGATAATAATGGTAAATCTGTTGTAGCAATAGCGTTTGCTAACTTAGCAGCATCGTAAAGTGCGTTAGTGATAGTTTGTACATTTGAAAAGTAATTATCGTTATTTGATATTTGAAAATTAAATCCATTAGAAGATTTAAATAAAAAAGAAGGCATCGGATTCGTATTTCCTAGCGCAATCTCTTGATAGTTAGTTCTTTTCGTTATACCGTATGCTGGTATTGGTGAGCCATAATACTTTGGGAAAGCAACTTTAGAAATTTGTTTTTTATCTGGATTGCCGCTATATGCATAAACTTTAGAGCTATAATTTAAACTTATATTTGGGGTATTAGGGATGCTTATTGCAAACCAATTAGTGCCGTTACCGCTAGTTCGTGCAATATGCCAACTTCCAACCATAATTTTTTCGGCTGGATTTTCAGGGTCAGAAAAATAATAATCCGATCCTTGAGGAAAGCCCGTTGATGACCCATTTACATAATTAAAACTATTAGGATAACCTGTTCCACCAATATAGAAAGCGTCTGAAGCATTTTTATCCAAAATTTGTGAGGTGTAGCCATCACCTACTAGATACAGAAATTGCGCTTCCTTCCATGAATTTAAAGCTACGCCACCGCCTTTATACTGTACTCCATTATCCTGCAATGCGGCTATTGTATACTTAGAGTCCACTTCAGAATCATCAAAATCCCATAGCAATTGAGATTGAATACCCTTGTTTTTGTATACAAATGTATTTGGATAATGATTATTTGCAACAGCCCCTACAGATATCCCACCATCATTGCACATCCACAATTTTGTCGGTTGCTTTGGATGTATATATAGTCCTTGAATATCAGCATGGTGGGTTGTCACCGTATTTCCATAAGTTTCTGAAAAAACCCCTCCAAGTAAAGATCCATAATGCGTACTTCCAAAATAAAAATCGTTGCTTGTTGGGCTTTTTACAAAAGCGATTTTATCTCCTATTAAACCAAGTGCGTGAGACGATGCCTTCATATGTGTAACAAATTGCCACTGTGTAGCTGATAAATTTTTACCTACCATTTTAAATATCGATACATAATTACCAATATCTGGCAGCATTAATTTGTTTGAAAAGAGAAGAGCATACACTTCGTCCGGGAAAAAAGGAGAATTTATAATATTAATCTGTTCAATAGGATAATTTGATAAGCCTTGGTAGTTTCCGCCTGTTAAATTTAGCCCCTTTGTAGATCCTGTAGCTAGTTGCCATGTATGTGGTGACACAAAAGGGTTAACACAATGATATATATTTAACCCACTAATAAACCACTCAGATTGAGTTATGTTATATGTTAATCCCACAATTTTATCATCTGTAAAACTAAAACTTGCGTCTTTCGTCCATGAAATATTTCCTAATCCTATTAAAGCACCAGCTGGGTTTGAAGAGATATATACTCCATCAGTTGAAGTAAAAATTAAACTATTATTATTCAATGGGTCCAATTGTAAATTATAAATCGAGCCTCCTGCGTTTAATAAACTAGCATTCATGCCATTATTTATTTGTACCCAATTGTCACCACCATTATCTGTTGCATAAATCCCTAAAGTATACAGGGGAAAATCTCTCGCTAAGGTGTAAAAAGAAACATCTGGCGCACCGTTTGGCGTACCAGTGGTTACATACATCCTTTGTGGATTAATAGGATCTATCACCAAAACCCCAAAAGATGAAAAGGGATTTGAATATCCGTATTCAATCTGTTCCAACTTTCACCATCATCTAAGCTTTTCCAAATGCCTCCATAACCGCTCAATGCGAATATAGTAGTTAAACCAGGGTCGTTTGGATGATTTACGACGTCACCGTAGTAAGGATGAAACGTCAGTCTATGTATCAATCCTGCTCCTCCTAATTGATTTGAATTATTGATTTCCATGGTTGGTCCAATTTCTTTCCATTGAGGCTCAACAGGCAAACAGTTAGTTGTTTGCGCTCTAAAATTAACTAAACCAGTACTAAAATTTTTAAAATTCTGCGCCGCGGTCGTGAATGTCCCTTGCGCATTAATCTGCCCTTCCCACCTGCGCTTTATTCGATTAACCTTTGCTTTTGGACCATCCTCTGTTGTATCATTTGGATACAAAGAATCAACTGCATTTGCAATTGTCCAAAAGCCTTGAGCATTAGTTTCTGTTAAACAAAACAAAAACATACATAAAACGATAATTTTTTTCATTCTTTAAATTTTATTTAAATGTAGCACATTTTTTACTTAATTAACATTCTATGTTATCAGATTGCTAATATTTCTTTACCACTTATTCTCCAAATCAAGCCACTTACAAAGTGGCTTTTTTGTTTTAACAAAACTTTAGAAAAGCAACGTACTGTTTGGCATAATCCTTCGTTATAACCCAACAATAAACAAAAATAATATGCCACCTAAAATATGATAATCATCCGAACTCTTTCTCTTCCTTGCTCGTTTTCTTAAAGTAAAGCAGAACATCGAAATAATAATTAAACAATTTAATACTTAATAAAATGTCAAACTATTTCGAAACAGGACACGCTAAAAATGTAGCAAACCTGTTAAAATTAAACCAACTGATTGCAACTTTTGGTACAACCTATAACCCAAGTAATAACGCAATCAAAACAACAGGCTTAGCAACTCTTTATACAAATGCAAATGCTAAGCTAACCGCAGTAAACAGTTCTTTCACATCTTGGAAAAATGCAACCAACTCAAGAGAATTAGCTTTTGATCCTTTGGCTAAATTATCAACTCAAATCCTTGGTGCTTTGCAAAGTTTAGGTTTACCAGAACAAACAATAAATGACTTCGAATCGCAAGTAAAGAAGTTTCGTGGTTCAGGTTCTAAATTAACCAAAGCAGATTCGGGAATCGTTGAAACTCCACCCGAAGCAAAATTGCCAACAGACCCAGTTGAAACAATCGAAACAAAAACAATATCAACATCACAACAAAGTTTCGATAACAAGTTACAACACTTAGAAAAAATGATAATGATATTGCAAAGCGTTCCTTCTTATAATCCAAACGAAGTACCTTACAAAGTAGCCTCATTACAAACGCAATTAACAAACTTAATCGCTTTGAATAATGCAGCAAATACAAGTTACGCAAACGTAAAAGCCGCTCGTATTGATAGAAATACATTCTTCTATGCAAAAACAACAGGGCTTTTGGATATTGTGAAAAATGCTAAAGCATATATCAAAAGTGTTTACGGTGCATCAAGTCCTCAATACAGAGCCGCAAACGACATTAAGTTTGTTAGAGTAATTTCCAAGTAAACTTTTAATCCTTCCTTTAAAAAACCCAACCTTACAAGTTGGGTTTTTTATTGCCAAATATTTTGATTCCAAAACTGTTTACACAGTTCCTTGAACATATCCTTTAGTTCAATAAACATTTTGTTTTTACCGACCTGTGTTTATATAAATCCGTTCACTTTTGTTAAAACCTTTAACAATGCGGAATTTCTGTCAGACTGTGAAAGGTTTTCTTGCTACTGCAAAGTGTTTTCTTGCAACAACAAATCGTTTTCTTGTAGCTGCAAATGATTTTCTTGCTACTGTGAAAGATTTTCTTGTCGCTGCAAATTGTTTTCTTGCTGTCGATTTTTTAATATTTCAACATTTCTACAATTTACTTCCATCAGTTATGAATTTATGTCAGACCGTGAAAGATTTTCTTGCTGCTGCAAATCGTTTACTCGCTACTGTGAAAAGTTTTCTTGTAACTACAAATCCTTTTCTTGTCGCTGTGACAAATTCAGACCACTAAGCCGCCACAGTTTGTCGACCTGTGTGCATAGACCTAAGTGTTTAGACCTGTGTGTAATCTCCCCTACATTTTGCAAGCACATTTGGTCGCTTCTTTTTAAAGGAAGTAATTTATTTCTTGCGCCAAATAAGCTTGCAAAATGGCTCACGCTCCTCACAAGACGTAATTAGAACTGGCGGTTTTCCAAACCGCTTTCCCTATCGCGCTATAAAAAACTAAAAACTGTGTTCCAAAAAAAGCATTCGGCAACCAACTAACCGCATAGACGCGTTACTGCTTAGTTCGGCAGACACGTACCTGTGTGTAAACTGTGTAGGGTGCACTTCTGGTAACACACGCTTTATTCAATTTGGGCGGAAGTATAAGGCATTTGCAAAAGCGGTCCCTTCGGGAAAGACATTTATTTTTGCTTTGCAAATGGCTAAAAAACATTTAGCTTTGTTAGTAGCATTTCGGTAGACAGTGTTTCAAATCCCAAACTGAAATAAAGCGCGAAAACGTTATGCCGCACCGTTGGACAACTAAGTAGAAACTTTACGGTTGACAAGAAAACTCAACTTATTTCAGTTTAAAACAACAATTCGTGGCGACAATTACAATACAAAAAACTAAACGTGTTGACCTCACTAAACTCGGCTGACCTTGACGCAGAACTCACAAAACGTATCGACCTAAGCGCAGACACAAATAATTGTGCTGACCTGTGTGTAAGTTTTGTGGCGACACATAACCAAGTTTAGAAAACTGCATTTGAAAATCGTTTAGTAAAATTACTTGTATTGTATGCGGACACGAATGCTGTGTTTAAACTAACCGCAGAAAAGAAAACGGCGGCAGCATAACACACGCTTTATTCAATTTGGGCATTCGGCTTCGGCATTTGCAAAATAGGTCGCAAGCGAAAGACATTTATTTTTGCTTTGCAAATGGCTAAAAAACATTTAGCTTTGTTAGTAGCATTTCGGTAGACAGTGTTTCAAAACCCAAACTGAAATAAAGCGCGAAAACGTTATAGCCAAGTGGTTGACGAGAACAAACACAATGAAAACAACACATATACAATAGTTAAGGGTAATAAGTGAGGACATAACTCAATGAGACAATTTATTCGGACAACAATATTCATTACCTTATTCATTGGGACAACAGCTTTTGTTCTTTATGACAACTATAGACCAACTAGTTTTATTATCAAAGGTGTGCTAGTTGACTATATGACGAATCAACGAATAAAAAATGCTGTAATATTCACCGCTAGTTCCAGTATTGGAGAATTTATCGAAGAAACTTCTTCGCACTATGAAAAAATAAAAGTTAATAAACGAGGTGAATTTATAGGGCATTGCTTTTTCGACAAAAACAATCCATCGTTTTGGTTCAAACTAAACAATTATGTTCAAATAAATTATATCAACTGTGACACTTTGCTGACACTTAAAGACACCGTAGATTTTGGTACAATTAAATTATTGAAATACGATAGTGAATTAATTGAAAAACATTATAATATTCCTTCAAAGGAGCAAAACAATAAGTACTATGATAAAGCAAATTCATTTCCCATATCAGTTCTCTTAGACAAAATTAAATTAGACTCTAATTTTAAAATGCAACCTAGTAAAATAGACACAACATTTTTAATAACAAGACTAAACTATGGGAGAGACAAACCAAGAGGTACAAAAGAGCAAACTTATAAGGAATTTTACCTGACGGCAAACTTCAAGCATTAATTACTGGGTGTCACTTACAACCCCTAGCACACGGTTTATTCAATTTGGGCGGACGTATAAGGCATTTGCAAAAGCGGTCGCTCCGCGAAAGACAATTATTTTCGCTTTGCAAATGTCTAATAAACATAGTATCATTGTCAGTAATATTTCGGTAAACAAAGTTTCAAACTCCAAACTGAAATAAACCGCGAAAACGTCACCAGTATTAAGCGCATAGACCTAAACATGAACAAAATCATTCTCATATTAATATCTTTTGTTATCCTAACAAGTTGTGGCGACAAAGCCATCAAGAACAATGTGCCTGACAAAACAAAAAATTTGCCTTGGAATCGAATTACAATCCGACTTCACAGACAGGCAATCTTCATTTATAAAGGGGACTCTGCCCAATACAATACTTGGAATTATAAAGACAGCGTTGCGTCTGGCTCTGTTTATAAAAATCCCGTCGACTACAAAGTGACCAAATTTTTCTTATCTAAGAGCGAGCAAGACTCATTATATTTTTACTGTTATGACATAATTACAAAACCTGTTTTTGTTGACAGTACAGTTTCATGTTTTCATTGCTCCGAAATCCAAGTTTGCATAAGAAACGACAAAAGCTCACTTTGTTTCGGTTATACTTCTGTTCCGGGCTGGCAGACAATGTCTCCTTCGTTTAAAAATATTTACAGACTTCTAAAAGCAAAAACAGACTTTAACGCAGCTGACTAAGCTGGATAAAACTTTGTGTAGCTTACAACTGGTAACCGTAAACAAAAAACCACCTAGGCTATAACCGCACCTAAAACTTATGCGGGCAGAAGCACAAGCATTTGCAATAAATGTCGCTTCGCGAAAGACATTCATTTTGCATTGCAAATGCGTAGAAACATTTTATCTTTGTTATTAATATTCGGTTGACAATGCCCTGAACCGCACAAGTTCTAGCTGCAAACCGTTACCTGCAAGTGGCGGGGTGACAATTAAACACAACGTAAACTACTAGACAATGGGCTGGTTTGACAAAATAAAATTTACAACTGAAACACGAGACAATTCTCCTGAATTAAAAAAGGGTGAAATAAAAGACATATTAATCTCTTCATTTAAAACCCTTCTTCCAGACTTCTCATTTAGTACTTATAAAAATCAAACTTATTACTTTCTAAGGGAACGCCAGTTTAAATGCTATACAGTGACAGAAACACTAGACATAATTTTCTCGCTTAAAGACAAACATTTTAGTTGTAGCATTTCATCTAGGCTAAATAAAACTTATGTCTACGACAAAAACTATAACATTGGAAAAATAAATCCATGCGTTGATTTAATTGTTCTTAAAACTGGCAAAAGAAGCCATTCAATAAACGAAGCTTATTACTTTCATAATGGCCGACATGATAATACAACCAAAGTTGTTAATGAAATTGCACATGATTTTAAATCTTTTGGCTTACCATTTCTTAATAAGCAATTTGACAATTTAACGACCGATAACATATTAAATACAGGCTTCGACTATATTGAGCAGTTGACTCAGGAAAAATCCGTGCTTAAAAATGAAATAGAAACGGAAAGAAAAAATGTTGGTTATATTGTTTCTCGAATTAAACATCCTGTTTACATTGACCTAAAAGAAAAGTTACAATCTATTCCCAATCAAGACACAAGTAATAGACAAAACATCCCTAGTTTATCATTTGAATTATTAGAACTGTATTGGGACAACTAAATGCAAACTAGATGTCGCCACCAGTCAGGTAACAGCACCTACCAGTAATGCGGGCAGACAACAAAGCTTTTGCAAAAGCGGTCGCTCCGCGAAAGACAATTATTTTCGCTTTGCAAAAGTCCATGAACATAGTATCTTTGTTAGTAGCATTTCGGTAGACAACGGTTTCAAACCGCACTACTGGTAGCTCCAAAACGTTAGGGGCAATGTTATGACACACAATAATTAGACAATGACAAGACAATTAATCATACTTTTAATTTTAGCATTTCAAAATTCGTTTGGACAACCTGCACCTAGACTTGCAGAATTATCAGAAACCGAATACGGTTTCACGAAAAAAGACATGTATGTTATTAATGACTTTTTTGAATACAAGAAAAATTTCGAAAACTTCTTTAATATAAAAAATGGCGAAACAATTGCCGAACTTGGTGCAGGAGATGGAAGTTGTAGTTTTGCAATTTCATTAATATACGACAGTTTGAAAATATATTTAGAGGAATTCGATTCAAAAACTCTAAATTCAAAAACATTAAATACTATAAACAAAAAGTATAATAAGCTTAAAGGTAAGCCGCAGACAAATACATTTGAAATTGCTATTGGTTCATTTACATCCACAAATTTGCCCGACAATACATTTGACAAAATATTTATGTTTCAAGCATTTCACGAATTTACATTTGCAGACGAAATGCTAAACGACATTGTTAAAAAGTTAAAACCAAATGGAAAAGTAATTGTATTAGATGCATTTTCTCTAAAAGACAAAGAAATAAAATGTCAATTCGGTCATAGAGGTTTAAAAATAGACGAAACAATTGAAATTTTCAAACGTCATGGTTTCTATTTAGCAAAAATGAAAAGTCCTGAAACCAACATTGTGAATTACGCGAACGCTTTAGTATTTGACAAAAACTCAATAGAATCAACAAACTTTAATATAAACTATCTACAAGTATCAAAACTAAAAAACACTTTTGCTTTATTGGACAGCACAACTATTAGTCGTGACAGCAAGTTAATAAATTTAGTTTCAGACACTTTATATAATTACTTAAGCCAAATAAACTACGTTTATTCGGCTTTTGAGTGTTGGGTAAAAGACATTGCTCTTAAAAACCTAAATAGAAAAGATTTTATATCTTCTATCAATATTTTGAATGTTAACTCTCGACTATATCCAAATTCATTTGAGAATTATTATTGGCTTGGCGTTACTTATCAAGAAAGTGGAAATAAAGAACAAGCACTAATTAATTTCAATAAATCATTGCAACTTAGACCAGACAATCAAAATTGTATAGACAGAATAAATAAGTTAAAAAAATAACACAGCCCCTAACACAACCTAAATCCCATTTGGGCATTCGGCTTCGGCTTTTGCAAAAGCGGTAGACAATTAGTTAATTTTCGCTTTGCAAAAGTCTATTAAACATTTATCTTTAAACTAACATTTCGGTAGACAAAGTTTCAAACTCCAAACGGGAATTTAGCTTGAAACCGTTACCAGTAATGCACCCAGAAATCTCCGTAGAAAATTATTCGGTTGACAACAATGCTTTTTTCCGAACAATTGAGGACATTTTAGAACAGGGTTTCATAGAAACAGTTTAGGGTAATAGAAACGGTTTTTAGTTTTTTATTTTCCTTCCCTTTTTGCGGGTTTGATAAACCCGTTTTGGCTATCCCTAATTTAGCACATTTGTTTTTTGCAAAAGGCAGGCAAAAAACCAAATAAGCTAAATTCCTACCCTTTACAAATAGGTGTGCTTTCAGCACTTTTTGCGCATCTCACATCCGTTCAGTCAAAGCGCATTAGCCACAGGCGTATGGCAATTAACAGTCGACTTATTTTAATATCGTGTGGTAATTCTGTTTGTATTTCAGCATACTTACGTTTTAGCTTTCTATATTTTTTCTTCTCGTCATTTTCTTCAGCGCTTTTAATTCTTCTTTTTGTTTCGATGTTTAAAAAACATAAAGCCTGCAATAATTGCAGTGATTAATACGTTCGGGTTAAATAACATTTTAGTAGCATTCGTACATTAAGTTAATTTAATTATTGCTTTCTCTTAATAAAGATGAAGGTGTAACTTCAAAAACAGTTTTAAAACGGGCTGAAAATTTGCTACTATTTTCATATCCAAACATGGTGGCAATCTCACGCACTGTATGCGTATTCCTATTAACATTTCATATGCTAACTGCATTTGATGTTCGCTATAATACTGGTAAATACTTTTATTGTGATAAGTTTTAAAATCCATTTTAATTTACTTGGCGATATACCTACTTCTTTGTGCAACTTTTCAATTCCAGGGAATGAACTCATTAAATTATTCAGTAAAAAAGCTTCGGCTTGCTGAATATTTTTACGATCTGTATCATTTAATCCAAAGTGGTTTTCTGAAATAATTTCTGTATTTAATTTATTTATGAATTTTGTGAGAACAAGGTACGTTTGATCTTTAAGTTCATTAATATGTATATCATTCTTGTTCCCCTCAACTAATTTCATTGTGTGCTCAAAAATGTTATCATAATATGGGTCCTCCTCATCCAGGATCAAGTAATTGTTTGATGAAGTCAAAAAAGCTTTCAAGACTATTTGACTTATTACTTGGATTTTTTTTAAGTTGCTTTTCAAGCCAATTGGTTGTAAAAAATAGTGTGATGTTTTTCTCATTCGAATTTTTAAAATGATACTCTGTTAAGGCTTGTCCAGCTTTAAACATCGACCATGCTCTATTTTTAAAACCAAATCCATTAATCGTTGATTTGTTTACTATTGTTTTGTTTTAATGTGAATGTTAATAAAATGATAGTCTAATGGAAGATCTTTATCATATAAATTCTTCATTAACACATTTTTTTTAAAATGTATATTTGATACAAGACCCAGAATTCATCCTCAGGGTTAAAATAATGCATATGGTATTTTAAAAATATTGAATCGGACTTTAGGCATTTTTATCTCTATCATGCTTGCAAAATGGCATTTTATCAAAGCTCTCAACAACTGTTTGAGGCGATTGAAACAAATTAGCCAAGTGATAACTGCCGTTTTTATAAGTTACCTTATAACGTTCAAATTTGTTAAACCATTTTTTTAAAGATTGTAAAATACTCCCTTCCATAATAATGAACACTAAAATACAATTAGTTATTACAACTAATAATGGTTGAAAAAAGTTTGGCTTTTTGGAGGGTGTTAAACATGGTACAATGTTTTAATTTGGCGCTAAAAAGTAATGGTACCGTTTGGGCTTGTGGAAATAATGAATATGGGCAAATAGGATTGGGAAATACAAACAATGTTAGTGCACCGGTACAAATTCCGGGCTTATCAAATATAATTGCAATATCTGCTGGCCCATTTCATTCATTGTTTTTAAAAAGTGATAGTACCGTTTTGGCTTGTGGAATTAATGCAGAAGGTCAATTAGGTTTTGGAAATCCAGCATTAACGTCATTTAACTCCAGTTCCAATTACTGGCTTAAATAAAATTACTGCCATTTCCGCAGGCATTCTTCATTCATTATTTTTTAAAAATCTACCTTTGTATGTGGAAGTGGATAAAATGATGCTATGGGCCATTAGGAAAGGAACCTTCCCAATCGGTATTCTCCTGTTTTAGCATTACTCAGCAACTTAAAGCAATTGCAGCTGGCGACAAACACTCTTTGTTTTTAAAAACTATTGGAACCGTTTGTGGTTGTGGGTTTAATTTTGATGGGAAATTAGGAATGGATATAACAATAGAGTATTTTAAAAACCCGCAATAGAGGTACCCAATTTAGATAGAATCGTACAACAATTTTTAGCTGATAGTATGTTTGGCGCAGTCTTTATTTGCAATGAACGGAAACGGCTCCTTTGGTGGACATGTGGAAATAATAAGTTTTGAGCTGGATTCTCACAGTACTTATGTTAAAATGACAGCACCGTATGGGCTTGTGGACATAATGATAATGGTCAGTTAGGAGCAGGTGGTAATATTCACGAATTGCACCAGGAAAAAGTGCAATGTTGTTGAAATTTGCTCATGGATCATTAATCTGACGTACTTTAGGAAAAAAATGATGGAACTATCTTGGGATCTGGAGATAATACTAAGGGCAATTGGGTATTGGTGAAAGTGGAAACTATTACTAATCCCAAAACAATTAGTTAACCCTTGTGCGCCTCCAACGCTACCGCAATCTACTATGAATATGGATGATAATGGTGGTGCAGCTGCTACTGTGTGTGAGGGTAGTAATGTAAATATCTCTTGTACTACCGTTGGCTCAAATCCCGATTTACAATTGGTATTAGACAATAGCATTAGTTTAAATAACCCCATAGCTATTGATAAAAATAGCCACGCTGTATTTGTGCTTAATAACAACAATAGTGTTATAGCATATAATTTTGATGGAACAGTATACAAAACATATCCTAACCTTACACTAAATAACATCTGGGCATTTACCGTTGATGAAAACGATACTTTGTACATCAACAATGGAAGTGTGGATGGTAGCGGATACCTGCAAATTCACAAATGCGATCCCACAGGAGCGCTCATCAGCTCTATACCAAATGCTTATTTAGGGGCAAGTAATTTAATTACAGATATGGTTTACTCTAATCAACCTGGATACGTTCCAAATCTTTATTTTTCTGATACTCTTTCTGGGGCTGGGGTTTATGGTGTAAATTCTATGGACATGAATGATAATAATGCTTTTATTAATTCTGGTGCTTTAGCTTATTATAACAGGCATTATACATCTTTAAGTATGGATAATGTTTATGGAGATAAGCGTTTATTAATGGCCGACCCCATAAACCATGTGCTAGAGGGAGTACATATGTTTAACAACCAAGCAGAAACCCCTATTGCACTAGTAGATTCAGCTTCAACCGCAGGTATGGCTCTTGATTATATTTATGCAGATACCCTCATAAATCCAGATGCTGCCGTCATGATGGTTAGTTCACGTACAACTGGCATCGTTGGTTTAGCGAGTTCTAATCTTGCGCCAGATGGTAGTACGGTTAGCCAAATTGATACAAGTTTTACCTCCATGTTTAATGCTGTAGCTCCTGTTGGTGGAGTTTTAGTAAAAAAGGGTAATTTAACTGAGCTTTGGGTGGCTGATAATGGACAAAATAAACTATTGCGCTTAAGTTTATACAATTACAATATTACACCAACTTTACCTGCAGGATTAAGTTTTAATGCTGTAACAGGAGTAATAGAAGGCACTCCAAAAGTAATAACAGCACCACAAACATATACGCTAACCGTTTATTATGGCTTGGGTGGCTTTGGTAGCTCTACTTCTACTTTTACCTTAGGCGTAACGCCTTCTGGTGGAGTATCAAACACAACGGGTACAGCAAATTCAAATGCAAACCAAACCGATGGTACAACTAAAAATTATATTGATGACCAAAATTGTACCCAATTGGTTGTAATAACGGATTTTACAGGAGGTACATCACCCGGAGAAACAAGAGTAACTCAAACGGTAGCCAGCACCGGAGCAGTTACAGTTGGTAATAAAAATTTCGTGCGTCGTGTTACTTCAGTTCAAGCACAGCAAACAGAAAACATAAACGCTCAAATAAAATTCTTTTATACCTATCAAGATGTACAAGCATTTAATACGGCACATCCTGCCGATGCCTTAACAAATGATACTAATGTAGTTACAAATCCTTCGCGAACTATGATTACTACCATGTTGCACATGCACGAAACGTTTGATACTACAAATAGTGTATGGCGCAATGTACCAACCTTTTACCAAAATATGTTTGCTAGTTGGAAACCAACTCAACAAGTTTGGGAACTAAATGTTCCGGTAACAAAATTTAGTGGATTTTATTTAGGAAACCCAAATGTAGCAACCGGATTTAATTGTAGCAATTCAGCTAAAGACACCATTGTTGCAAACGATTATTATGTTTGGAATTATCCTGATTCATTATTTACATCAGGCGACTATGTTGATACATTAATTAACCATACAGGTTGCGATAGTATTGTTCAGTTACATTTAACCATTAATATAACAACTGGTTTAAACGAAGCAGCGTTAAATTCTGGAATCAGTGTTTTCCCTAACCCAAGTAATGGAGTGTTTAATATAAGATTTAACAATGCAGTCATTATGCCTTCTAAAGTAAGAGTAATAAGTGTTCTAGGAACCGAAGTAATGAACAAAACAATTACTTCGAGTGATTCTATTGATTTAAGCTCCCTTATCAAAGTGGCATTTATTTTCTAATTTTACAAAACGAAGGAGCCACAAAAACCTGGCGAATTGTTAAGCAAAACTAATATCAATTGAAACCCTGCTATAATTAGTTTATAGCAGGGCATAATTAAAATTAAACAAAACGCAATATGAAAAAACAATTATTAAACATCGCATTACTACTTGCAACAGCAAGTGCAGTAAAGGCGCAAGTAAGTTTTGCTCCTGCAGTTAATTATGGGGTGGGAACAAATCCTCGAAGTATATTTTCAGCTGATTTTAACGGAGATGGTAAAATGGATTTGGTTACAACAAATCAGGGGGGAAATAACGTTTCTGTTTTATTAGGAAGCAGTACAGGTACTTTTGCCTCTGCTGCTAATTATGCTGTGGGAATAAATCCTGAACATGTATTTTCAGCCGATTTTAATGCGGATGGCAACATGGATTTAGCGTACTTTTGGTTCTGCTGTTAATTATGTAGTGGGGTCAGGCCCGAGTCCTATTTATTCGAAAGATTTTAACGAAGACGGTAGGTTGGATTTAGCAATAGGTAATTAGAGGGAAACAGTGTTTCGATTTTATTGGGCAGTGGTACTGGAACTTTTGGCGCTGCCGTTAATTATGCGGTTGGAGCATATCCTACTTCATTATTTTCAGCTGATTTTAATGGGGATGGTAAGATGGATTTAGCTGCTTCTAATTTTAACGACAACAATGTTTCGGTTTTATTAAACAGTGGCACAGGTACTTTTGGTGCTGCCGTTAATTATTCGGTTGGAGCAACTCCGATATCTGTATTTTCTGCCGATTTTAACGGTGATAACAACATGGATTTGGTTGTAACAAGTGGAAGCAATTCTAGTGTTTCGGTTTTAATAGGTAGTGGAACTGGTACTTTTGCAACTGCCGTTAATTATGCAGTTGGATCTGGCCCTTATTCTGTATTTTCAGCTGATTTTAATGGAGATGGTAAGATGGATTTGGCTGCAGCTAATGAAATTAGCAACAACATTTCAGTGTTATCTGGTAGCGGTAGCGGTACTTTTGCAGCAGCAGTAAATTATTCAGTTGGAACAAAGCCCGTTTCTATATTTTCAGCCGATTTTAACGGAGATGGTAAAATGGATTTGGCGACAGCTAATAATGGCGGAAACAACGTTTCTGTTTTGCTAAGTAATTATACGCCCCCAGTACCAGGTGCCGCGCTTAATTTTGATGGAGTTAATGATTTTGTGAATATACCAAACAACAGTAGTTTTAATTTTGGTACTAACGATTTTACCATTGAAACTTATGCTAAAACATCGAGTGTAGCTGGTAATAAAGTTATGATAGGGAAAATAAGTGGAGGGAATAATTTTTGGTTTGGGGTAAGTAATGGAAAAGCTAACTTTTCATTAATAGGAGGCCCAGATGCGCTTGGTACAAGTACAATCGGAGACGGTAACTGGCATCATCTTGCAGCCGTGCGCCAAAGTGGTGTTGTTTCACTTTATGTAGATGGTGTTTTAGAAGCAACTCAAACCAATACTGGAACGGCTACAATTAGTGCTGACTTAACACTGGGTAACTTTAGTGGCGGTTTTAATTTTCCTGGCTCTTTAGATGAGGTTCGTATATGGAACCGCGCGTTGTGCAAAGGAGAACTTTTGAATAATAAAAATGCAGAACTCCCTTCGTCACAAACAGGATTAGTAGCTTATTATAACTTTAATCAGGGATTAGAAAATAGTAATAACAGTACTATTGCTTCCTTAACTGATTTATCTGGAAATGCCAACCATGGCACATTAAACAACTTTGCTTTAAGTGGTACAACTTCTAACTGGGTTGCTCCTGGGGCGGTTATATCAGGTTCTGCGGCACCTACTTATACACCGGTATTAGCAAGCATTTCATCTCAAGTTAACGTTTTGTGTAATGGTGGCAACAATGGTTCGGCAATTGTAACTACTACAGGTGGTACAAGTCCATATACGTATTTAGCATCTACTGGAGCAACGGTTTCAACACTGTCTAATTTAACAGCAGGAGCATACACTTATACCGTAACAGATGCCAATGCTTGTAAAGCAATACAAACATTAACTATTACCCAACCTAGTGCAATTGTAACAAGCACAACTGTTTCAAATGTTTTATGTAACGGTGGCAGTACGGGTTCGGCAACAGTAACTACTACAGGTGGTACAAGTCCGTATACATATTTAGCATCTACAGGCGCAACCGTTTCAACGCTATCTAATGTAACAGCAGGCGCTTATACTTACACTGTAACAGATAATAATGGTTGTATAAAAACACAGGCATTTACTATTACAGAGCCAGATATTTTGGGAACAGGACTTGGAATTATACCTATACTTTGCAATGGCGCTAATAATGGCCAATTAACAATTGATGGAATTCAGGGAACATCGCCCTATACTTATTCATGGAGTACTGGTGCAACCACGCAAACTATCACCAATCTTTCACCTGGCGTTTATACAGTAACAGTAACCGATGCTAATGGGTGCATGAAAATCAGAACACAAGCTATAACAGAACCTTCACCTGTTACAGTAACCATTACAGCCAGTAATTCAAGCATCTGCTCAGGTTCGTCAAGCACTTTAACAGCTAGCGCATCAGGTGGCGTCGGTGCATATACTTATTCATGGGTTGCAGGTCCAACGGCTAATGTAAGTGTAGTTAGCCCAACAACAACAACAGTTTATACTGTAAATGTGGCAGATGACAACAGCTGCTTGAAGAGTTCTACCATTAGCATTGTTGCCAATGTATGTACTCCGGCAGAAGCTCTTAGCTTTGATGGTGTGAATGATTATGTATATGTTCTTAATAGCAACAGCTTTGGTTTTGGAACCAATGATTTTACAATCGAAACATGGGAAAAAACAAGCAGTACAACAGGAAATAGAGTAATGCTTAGCAAAATTAACGGTGCAAGTAATTATTGGATGGGTGTTAGTAACGGCAAAGCTATTTTTTCTATGACGGGCGGACCAGATGCGGTTGGTACAACTACAATAGGAGATGGTAACTGGCATCACATTGCTGCAGTAAGGCAAAATGGAGTTGTTTCTCTATATGTAGATGGTGTTATGGAGGCAAGCCAAAATAATAACGGAAATGTTGCAATTGGTGGTAATTTCGCATTGGGTGAGTTTAATGGTGGTTATAATTTCGTAGGTTCATTAGATGAAGTTCGCATTTGGAATACTGCTAGAACTCAATGTGAGATTAATACTTACAAAAACTGTGAAATCCCATCAAACGCTACAGCCTTATTGGCTAATTACCACTTTAATCAAGGTAATGCAGCGGTGAACAATGTAGGGGTAGTTAGTTTAATAGATGCAACCTCAAATAACATTACAGGAACATTAGCAAGTTTTGCTTTAAACGGAACAACATCAAACTGGGTGGCGCCCGGCGGAGTTGTAAGTGGTTATACTACACCAGCTCCTGCTCCTACAGTTTCAGTAAACAGCGGAGCTATTTGTTCAGGACAATCATTTACAATGATGCCAACAGGAGCATCAACTTATACTTATTCAAATGGAACAGATGTAGTAACACCAACATCAAACGATTCATATACAGTAACAGGAACTGACGGGAACGGTTGTTCAAACACAGCTGTAAGTTCGGTAACAGTTAATCCACTACCTGTAGTTTTTTCAAATCCAGGCAATGTGCATGCGTGTGGCGATGTATCTGCTACATTTGGTGTTTCCAGTGCAGGAACAAACACTTATCAGTGGTATTTTGAATATACTCAATTACCAAATGACTCGGATTTAATTGATGGATCGTATACTGAGATTAATTTCAATACAGATACAATGACGATTCAACAAGTACTTACGGGTAATTATAACAATTATTATGTGTACTGCGAAGTAACTAATCAATATGGTTGTAAAGCTTATAGTACTAATGATACTATATGGGCTAATTCAACACCAACTATTACAGTTAACTCTGGAACTATTTGTGCAGGTCAATCGTTTACAATGGTTCCAAATGGAGCAAGTACATACAGCTATTCAAATGGTAGTAGTGTAGGTAATGCCAACAGTTGATGCAACATACACTGTAACAGGAACTGATTTAAATGGTTGTGAAAATACAGCGGTTACTTCAGTAACGGTAAATGCTTTACCAAGTATAATGGCAACTACAAATAATACATTGTTGTGTACAGGAGAAACAGCAACCTTATCAGTTATGGGTGCAAATACTTACACATGGAGCACAACGGAAAACACTTCTGATATTGTTGTTTCACCAACAGTTCAAACAACGTATACAGTTGATGGAACAGATGCCAATGGCTGTTCAAACACAACAACTATTACTCAAGACGTAAGTTTATGTACGGGTGTTGCAACTCTATCAAATAATGATGCACTAAACAGTTTATCCAAATCCAAACAATGGTTTATTTACAATTGAAATAACAATAGCCTCTAAAGTAACAGTAATGAATGCTTTAGGTCAAGTTGTTATCGCGGAAATGTTTGAAGTAGGGAAACACACGGTAGATATCAATAATGAATCTCCAGGAGTTTATTTTGTAAAAGTGATAACAAATAACAAACAACAAATAATTAAAATAGTTAAAGAATAATTAAAAAGTCTTAAATAAAAAAAGCTTCACAAAATGTGAAGCTTTTTTTGTTCTGAGCTAAAGTGTACTGTCTCTGAAAAATGCTAAAGCATACATCAAAAGTTTTTACGGAGCAGCAAGTCATCAATACAGAGCCGCAAACGACATCAAGTTTGTAAGAGTAATTTCCAAGTAAACTTTTAATCCTTCTCTTAAAAACCCAACCTTACAAGTTGTTTTTTTATTGCAAAATATTATGGACAGAAAACTGTTTACACAAAAAATAATGTGACACAGTTTATTTCACATTCCGTTTACACAGTTAAATGGACATTTCCTTTAGTTCAATCAACTTTTTGTTTTTACCGACCTGTGTTTTGTTAAATCCGCACATTTTTGTTAAAACCTTTAACAATACGAAATTTCTGTCAGACTGTAAAAGCTTTTCTTGCTACAGCAAAGTGTTTTCTCGCAACAACAAATTGTTTTCTTGCTGTCTATTTTTTTATAATTCAACATTTCTACAATTTACTTCCATCCGTTATGAATTTATGTCAGACTGTGAAAGGTTTTCTTGCTAATGTAAATCGTTTTCTCGCTACTGTGAAAAGTTTTCTTGTAACTGCAAATCCTTTTCTTGTCGCTGTGACAAATTTAGACCTCTAAGCACTCCTCACAAGACGTAATTAGAACTGGCGGTTTTCCAAACCGCTTTCCCTATCGCGCAATAAAAAACTAAAAACTGTGTTCCAAAAAAGGCATTCGGCAACCAACTAACCGCATAGACGCGTTACTGCTTAGTTCGGCAGACACGTACCTGTGTGTAAACTGTGTAGGGTGCACTTCTGGTAACACACGCTTTATTCAATTTGGGCGGAAGTATAAGGCATTTGCAAAAGTTGTCCCTTCGGGAAGGACAGTTATTTATGCTTTGCAAATGGCTAAAAAACATTTAGCTTTGTTAGTAGCATTTCGGTAGACAGTGTTTCAAAACCCAAACTGAAATAAAGCGCGAAAACGTTAGCGGTAAGTTTGCAGACACACCAACTCGAGAAATAAATATGGACAAGAAACTTTTCATAGTACTATTTTTTTCTTTCATAGCAGCGACAATCATCGGGACAGTTTCCCACGAATTTGGACATTATATCGTTGCTAAATATTTTGGTTATGACACACAAATACATTACGCATCGACCTCGTGGCGTTACCCAGACCCAAATAATCCAATAGTTACTGGTTATCCAATTGCAATAACTCTTGGCGGACCAATACAAACTATGTTTACTGGAACTATTGGCATTGTAATTCTATTTTTATCACGTAATAGTTTCTTTCAAGCAGACAAACTTTCTTTTAGACAATGGTTTATTATTTTCATTTCACTCTTTTGGCTCAGACAAACTGCTAACCTTTGCACTTGGCTTGGTAGTTATTTCGTAAATGGTAAATTATCTTCGCGCGGCGACGAAATACATATAGCAAATTATTACCACCTTCCAAATTGGACAGTTGTTACTACGACAGCAATAATAGCTACTTTATTATTGGCAATAATTATATTCAAATTTATTCCGCTGCGACAACGTGGTACTTTTTTATCAGCAGGATTAACTGGCGGAATTGCGGGTTATATTTTTTGGCTTGTATTATTTGGTAAATACATTATGCCATAATTCGGCAGACACGTAAGCAAAGTGTAACTATGAAGCAAACCGAACCGCTAACAGCACCTTTGCCCCAGCCTTGCAGACACCAAAGCATTTGCAAAAGCGGTAGACAAGTTTTTAATTTTTTCTTTGCAAATGCATAGCAACATTGTATCTTTATTTAAACATTTCGGTAGACAACGGTTCCAAAACGGCCGAAGCAAAGCTCCAAAACGTTAGCAGCAAAATTATGAAAAAGACACTGATACTAATATTAACAGTTCTAACATTCTTTTCTTGTAAGAAAGAACACTTTTCCGTTGAAGGTTATTTAGTCGACGAAAGAAATGGAAATCATTTTAATCCATACAATGACGCAAAAGTTAGACTAGTTACAGACCAAGGTTATGGTTATACTGACGAACTTGGTAGCTGCCAAGTAGACCAAAATGGATATTACAAAATAGCAATTAAAAATAAAAAAACTGGTTTTACCGCAAGACTTCAGTTGAGTGTTGGCGACGACTGGCATTTAAATCAAGACCACAATATGACAGTTAGTAATAATGGTTATTATGACTTTATTATAAAATGTCCAGTTACATTAAATAGAGTAATTGCCAATCAGACTGCTACAAATTTTGACTCAATTACAGTTAATATTACTAATTCAAAAGGTACAGTAGTATACAAGCGACCACTTAATACAAACTACACTACATTAAATATAACACAACTAAGAGGCGATGAAAAAAACTATTTGGTATCATATATTTATGCTAGTGGTCTTTTTGACACTCGTTACGACACAGTATTTGTAGGTTGTAGGACAACTGTGAATGATAGTATTAAATATTAATTCAGCTGCTAACAGCACCTACCAGTAATGCGGGCAGACAACAAAGCTTTTGCAAAAGCGGTCGCTCCGCGGGACAATTATTTTCGCTTTGCAAAAGTCCATGAACATAGTATCTTTGTTAGTAGCATTTCGGTAGACAGCGGTTTCAAACCGCACTACTGGTAGCTCCAAAACGTTAGCAGCAACAAAGGCGGAAAATCCTCCGAAACAAAAATATCGGTCGACAACAAACTTTTAATACGGACAATAAAATATATGCCGACATACACTTGGAAAATACAATATTCGGAAAACTACTCTGATCAGTTCCAACAAAAAGGTTCCATTGATAAAGGCAAAGCCGTTGAAGAGTTTCAACTATTTCCTTGGGACAAAGAAATTGATGATTTTAAAAGACGTAACGACAATCCAACTATTCCAAAAATTGTTTTTGACAGCGATGACAAAAGACAATTAATCATTTCTTCGACAAGTAATAAAGGTTACGATATAGAATACACTAATCTTACATCAAACAAATATTCTGACTTTTACCTTTCAAGTGACTTTGAAAAAAAGAATTATGCTCCTGAAGAAATAATCGAATTCTTTTTTGACAACGATATTGAACAATACTTAAAGCTGAAAGATATACCAAGTCTTGAAACAGCTAAAGCACCGGAGTATAAAGAAAAGAAAACCGCCAAAAATGTAGAATTTAATTTTAATCCTAAACATTTAAAAACATTTAGCTGGGGCAGTTTTATGTGGTTAGGCATTTCAATCAGGCTTTTTGTATTTGACAAAATTAAAGGGGAAAGTCTTCCCGTATTTATTCACATAGTTCTCGCCTTTACTTGGGTTCCAGCTATCATTCTTCATTTAACCTATTACTTCAAAAACCATTCAGCAAAAGTAATTATTGACACAAGAAATCACGATCTAACTTATATTAAAGGTTCAAAAGAAATAAAATTTAACCGAGACGATATTTTTCGTTGTCAAGTCACTTCAACAAAAACTAGCAAAGCAACGTGGGACAATTACACATACGTTTGGTTTATACTCAATGACAGAACTTATGTTTCGATAACTTGCTTTATTGCCGACCCTTATGAAATAGTTGAAACATTAAATTGTAAATACGAAGAAGCAGAAAGGTCAATTCCCTTTCTGCCCATTTAAGCAGACACGAAAGCAAAATGTAAACTATATGTGCCTTTGCAGACTGCTAACACACGGTTTATTCTATTTGGGCATTCGGCTTCGGCATTTGCAAAAGCAGTCGCTCCCGCGAAAGACGTTTATTTTTGCTTTGCAAATGTCTAATAAAATTATAGCTTTGTTAGTAATATTTCGGTAGACAAAGTTACAAAACCCCAAACAGAAATAAACCGCGAAAACGTTAGCCACAATTGCTGAGAAACCTTCTAACGAGGAACTCATTTTGAAAACGATAAATTAATAGATATATTTTAACTATGACGAAGACGATAGACAGATGCGAAATGTGTTTTGAAAATTAATACTATCTTTAAATATGCGAAAAACACTAATAACATATTTCTTAACCCAGCTGTTTTTGTTAAATTTTGCTCAAGACAAAACCTTTAATAATTGGCATTTTGGTTCAAATAATATCATGTCGTTTAATACAACACCTCCTTCTGTTAGCAATAATTCAGGTATGTATTCCGTTGAAAGTTGCTCTTCTATTTCAGATACATTACTGGGTAATACTTTATTCTACACTAACGGAGTTGACGTGTTCGATCGCGCCAATAATCAAATGCCAAATGGATTTGGTTTAAATGGACATCCATCATCTACTTGTGGAGCATTAATTGTTCCCTTCCCATTTAATCCTAGAAAGTATTACATTTTTACGGTAGATGCCCAAGTTGGTAATAATGGAGCAACGCCAACATGCAACTGTCTTTGTTATTCAGTGGTTGACATGAATTTAAATAGTGGCTGGGGCGATGTTGCAGTAAAAAATGTTCTTATACGTAATTCGATGACGGAAAAAATGGCAGGATATTGGCATGCCAATGATTCTGCCATTTGGGTGGTAACACACGAATGGAACTCCAATCACTTTCTATCATACTTAGTTACTTCTAGTGGGGTTAATTCAATTCCTGTCGTGTCAGCAATTGGAAGTGTGCATAGTGGGGGCCTATTTGATGAAAATGCCATTGGACAAATGAAAATCTCACCTGATGGCACAAAAATAGCTTGTGTGAAAAAAGTTGACAATACTCTTGAGTTATTTAAATTTGACAATACAAATGGTACAGTGTACGACTCCATTAATGTTTTATTAAAGCCCTATTATAATGAAACATATGGAGTGGAGTTCTCGCCTAATTCTAATAATGTATATATGGGAACAGGTAAAACTAACCAATCATATTTAGTTCAATATAATTTATCTACATGGAATGCTAATACAATATTAAGTTCTTCGTATGAGCTGATAGGAACAAACACAGGCAGATCACTTGGACAATTAGAATTAGGCCCCGATAAAAAAATATATGTTGCAAACCGAAATATAAATACCTTGTCTGTTATCAATTTCCCAGATAGTAATTCAGCAGCTTGTGGATTTACATACGACCAAATAGCAGTGAATTTTCCTAATTTAGGATTACCAATTCATGTTCCGCGCCCAACAAGATCTAAAATTGTTAAAGACACCACGGACGTAGTTCCAAATAATAGTTGCGATGTACCAATTGTACCAAATATTGTAACTCCTAATAATGATGGAACTAACGATGAATTTAAAATAACCTGCAATGGCTCATTTGAATTTCCTGAAGATTTAATTATATATAACCGTTGGGGACAAGAAGTTTATAATGCCAAGAAAAAAGATAGTCTCAATAAATTAAGTGATGGCACTTATTACTACTTATTTTCGTTTCATGAACTTTTTTATAAAGGCTATGTCACAATAGTGCATTAATTTGACATTCGGCAGACACTAAAGCTATGTTTAAACTAAAGGCAGCAACTATGGCTAACAGCACCTTTGCCTAATGCGGGCGGACAACAAAGCATTTGCAAAAGCGGTCGCTTCGCGGGGACAATTATTTTCGCTTTGCAAATGGCAACAAACATAGTATCTTTGTCAGTAATATTTCGGTAAGAAAATGTTTCAAACCGCACTAGGCAAAGCTCCAAAGGGGCCCAAAACGTTACCTGCAACCAGCCGACAGAAAATCAAACTTTAACTTTAGACACAAAACTTCATTTAGACATCACTAAACTTGCAGACCTGTGTGTGAAAACCAAACTGTTTTATCGGCTTGAAAAAGCCGTTTTTGCTATCCCAATAATTTAGCACATTTGTTTTTGCAAAAGGCAGGCAAAAACCAAATAAGCTAAATTACCTCACCCATAAAATAAGGTGTGCTTTCAGCACAGTTTTGCGCATCTCGCGTCCGCTTAGTCAAAGGCGCATTGCCGCGGGCGCGCGGTCTTTTAGACTAGTAAGCCATATCGTCCTAATTTTGTTTAATCAAGATTATTTTTCTACCTTTTCACAAATTATTTTCCCTTTACAATCTAAAATATATTTCACAAATGAAGCATTACGTAAAAAAAATTTATTTTTTATTTTTTATAATTTATTGTATTACTTCAACGGCGCAGTATAAATGTAAATGGTCGCGAAAAATAAGTGGTACTGACCAAGTTGAAGAAGTAAATAGTGTTGTTGTTGACAAAGTAGGAAATGTTTATGTAACAGGTGTATTTAATAGAACAACCGATTTTGATCCAAGTGCTGGAACTGCTACGCTTATAGGAAACGGAACAGGCTCGTTATATTTAGCAAAATATGATACAGCAGGAAATTATGTTTGGGCTTTTAAACTAGGCGATAACAGCAAGGGTCTAGATTTAAAATTCGATATTAATGGGGATTTGATTTTATTGGGTCGGTTTGAAGGATCTGTTGATTTTGACCCAGGTGTTGGAGTGGCAACTCTTAGTGTAGCAAATGCATATTATGATGGTGGTTTTTTTGCAAAATATGACATTAATGGTAATTATATTTGGGCCAAAAATATCCCTTTTCCAGATAACTACAGTTCACCAGTAAATAGAATTGCAACAGATAAAAATGGAAACATATATATAACCGCCACTTTCACTGATACAAAAGATTTCGATCCTAGTGCTGGCACAGCTACTTTAACAGCAAATTCAAGTAATAATCTTGCGCCAGAAACCTTTTTTGCTAAATACGATAATAATGGAAATTACATTTGGGCCAAAACTATAGATGGACAATCAGTAGGCGCAAGTATATCAGTTGATAAATTGGGTAATGTTTATTTAACGGGGAGTTACTATGGAACAGTTGATTTTGACCCAAATACACCAGTTAGTAATCTCACGGCCGTTTTAGGTTCGCAATCTTATTACTGGGACGCCTTTTTTGCAAAGTATGATTCTACAGGAAATTATATTTGGGCTAAAAGCATTGGTGGTTCTAAAATAGATAATGGATATGATATAATAAATGACAGTGTTGGCAATATATACCTTGCTGGAGTTTTTACAGATATGGTTGATTTTAATCCTGATCCTTTTGCAACAAATAATTTGGTTTCAGGTGCCGCCTCATATTATAATGCCTTTTTGGCAAAATATGATTCTAATGGAAATTATATTTGGGCAAATGCATATACTCACACAAATAGCTCACGTCCTTCTAAAATATTACTTGACGAATTAGGTTATTTGTATTCTACAGGGTCGATTTATGCAGGAGGTTCTTATCAATTTTTTTTCTCTAAATATAATTCTACAGGAGGTAATATTTGGACTATAGCTCTAGGATCCACATATGCAGAATATGGCAAATGCATTGCGGTCGATACTGCAAGAAATATTATAGTTGCGGGAGAATTTGGTGGTACTGTATATTTTGATGTTTTGGGTGGCCTATTCATGCCTCAAACAAGTAACGGAACGTTTGGTACAGGTGTATCTGATGCTTTTTTCGCAAAGTATAAACAGTTGAAACCGAACAATGCTGGTAGCATATCAGGTTCATTTACCGTTTGCGCTGGGCAAACAGGAGTTGTTTATACTGTTCCTCCCATTGCCAATGCAACAGGGTACAATTGGGCATTGCCTGGCGGAGCAACCATAACTAATGGCATTAATACCAGATCCATCACAGTAAGTTTTAGCAATTTAGCTTCAAGTGGTCCAGTATCAGTAAATGGAATCAATTCGGTGGGTGCAGGAATTTCTTCTTCGTCTTTTATTACTGTTAATCCAAAACCCGTTATTAATGTAGCATTTTCCGATACTACAATTTGTAGCACTAGTTCTGCATCTCTTTCAGCTAACGGTGCTAATACTTATTCTTGGATTCCAACCTCTGCTTTAAATTATTCAAATATCTCTAATCCCGTTTCTACTCCAACAACAACAACTATATATACTGTAACAGGCGTAATAAATGGTTGTTCGAATACAAGCACGGTAGCAGTTAGAATTCCTATATTAACTATTTCAGGTAATACAGTAATTTGCGAAGGTAGTTCTGCAACGCTCACCGCAATTGGAATGGATTCATTGTTATGGAGTAATGGCTCGTTAACAGCGCAAAATATTGTTTCACCAACTACAACTTCAAATTATACAGTCACGGGCTACACTCCTAATGGATGTGCTGAAATCAAAACACAACTTATTACCGTTAACCCAATCCCAAATATAAGTTTAGCTTTTTCAGACACAACAATTTGTACAGCATCATCAGCAACTTTATCAGCTAGTGGGGCTAATTCCTATTCTTGGTCCCCAATTTTTGGTTTAAATTACTCAAATATTTCAAATCCAATTGCTTCACCAAGTTTAACTACAATCTATACAGTTACAGGAACTTCAAATGGCTGCTCGAATACTAGTTCCTTAACAATTAGAATTCCTTCATTAATTGTATCAGGTAATACGACAGTGTGCGAAGGTGATACTGCAATACTTATAGCAAGTGGGATGGATTCATTTATATGGATGAATGGTCCATCAACCGCACAATATAGTGTTTCACCAATTTCCAATACCACTTATACCGTTGCGGGATATACCTCTAATGGATGTAATGAGATCAGAACTCAGTTAGTTTTAGTAAACCCAGTTTTAACTTCAACAATAAATGCAACTTTATGTAATGGCGAGTCATATATTTTTGGCCAACAAACCTTAACAACTAGTGGTATTTACACCCGTCAATTACAGACTACAAGCGGATGCGATAGTATTATCTATTTGAATTTAAATATTAATCCCACTTTTTTCACAAATAATCCTCAGTCAATTTGTGAAGGTAGTTTCTATAGTATTAATGGTAATATTTATACTACACCTGGAATCTATAAAGACACATTGATTTCTATTTTTGGCTGCGATAGTATTATCAATACATTATTATCAGTAAATTTAATTGACACGAGTATTGTAGTAACAGGATTTACATTAGCCGCAAATGAAATCGCAGATTCCTATCAATGGATAGATTGCGGAAACGGAAATTCAAACATTGCAAACGCTGTTAATCAAAACTATGTGGCGTCAGTAAGTGGTTCTTATGCTGTAGTTCTTACAAAAAATACGTGCAGCGATACTTCAAACTGTTACAATGTATTAGTCACAGATGTTTCAAAAAATAATTACACTAGTAGTGTCAATATTTTTCCAAATCCAACGAATTCTGTAATAACAATAATAACCGATCAGATTATAAGAAATGGTAGCATAAAACTATTTAATTTTGCTGGTCAGCTAATCATTGAAAAAGTAAATTTAAAAAAGAATAGCAATACATTAGATTTAACAGAACTTTCGACCGGAATTTATTACATAGAACTATGTGAAAACGGAAACACTCATAGAATCAAAATAGCAAAAGATTAAAAAAAACTCCTTAATTGAAATATATAACTTAGGGTTTTTGCTTGCAGTTATGTCAACCTGTGTTTAGCAAGCAAAACATAGAAAACGCTGACCGCGTTTTAGGGAACTAGCACAGTGATTTAGAAAACTACGGCAGGGCTTTAGGGCACTCTGACCGCGTTTCAGGTTTTTGTCTTCCCATAACTTGCCAAGCCCATTTGCAAAACGCACAATGCAGCCGCACAATCCAAATTTTGCAAAAACGTTTTGCAAGTTCTACCCCGCTCCAGCAATTTTCACAAATTGCTTTGGGTGGCATTCGGTTTCTGTCAGACATATGGTTTCGTAATTAGAAACATTGTGTTGTATAGAAACTTTTCTCACTAAATGCGGCTGGCATCAGGTAACAGCACCTTTGCGTCAGCGGGCGGACATCAAAGTTTTTTGCTTACAGTTTTGCCTGCTACGCAGAAAGTTGTATTTTCATGTAAGCAAAAAAGAGTACAGTATTTCGGCAACTAATAAACATTATGCGTGTAGAAAGCAGAGTGTTTCAAAGCCCGCCGAACGCAAAGCTCCAAAACGTTAGCACCAATGCATAAAAAGACACATATACTCATAGGACTTCTGCTGACAATGTATGTGTGGACATATTCACAATCTCCAATTTTTGTGACAATTTCTGGGGGCGACCTTTACAAATTAAATTTAAGCGCCTGTACCTCGACTTTCGTTGGTTCAACAGGACAAGGCTTTGGCGACATTGCATTTACGCCGAACGGAAAACTATGGGGCATTGTATCTGGAGACCTTTATCAAATAGACACAACCACGGCGAATTCTAATTTAATAGGTTTTACAGGACTTCAGAGCATATCACTAGTTGGTCTAAATGACACAACGGTCCTAGCAGAAGTAAATCAAAATCTATATGGCATAAGAACTACAAATACAACAACTTACTCCATTGGTAGTATTGGCTATAGTGCAACTGGCGATTTAACTTGGTATGACAATAACTTGTATATGACTTCTGGTTCAGAACTTATAAAAATAACTCTCGACGCAACTAATTCCTCTATTTTAAATGCGGTGCCTGTTTCAACAATCAACGCAATACTTGGTTGCGAAGGTGCTGCAACCAGTTCTTTTAGTGGTTCTGATAATCGTATAATTGGCTTTTCGAATACCGATGTAATTAAAATTTGTCAAATTGATGGAACTTATCAAATGTTATGTTCAAATATTGTTCCTGGTGGCATTCCTGGTGGAGCATCAATTAGACTTGCTACTCAAAATCCTATACCAACTTCATGTCAAGATTTTGTTGGCATTAATGATTTAACAAAACAAGGTAGACAGCTAATTATATCTCCAAATCCATTTTCTTATGAAACAAAAATTGAAGTGAGTAAAATCTTAACTAATGCGTGTCTAATTGTGACTAATTCCTTTGGACAGGTTATTAA
This sequence comes from Bacteroidota bacterium, assembly GCA_016711805.1. Taxonomy (GTDB): domain Bacteria; phylum Bacteroidota; class Bacteroidia; order B-17B0; family Aurantibacillaceae; genus UBA4416. The sequence goes on along the minus strand of JADJSH010000003.1, from coordinate 294,752 downwards.
ACAAATTGACAACATAAATGGACAAAGCATTAAGTTTCGATGTGACAATTGTGAAAGCGGAATTTACTTTCTTCAAATAAAGGAAAACTCGAAAACAATTTTCATTGACAAGTTAGTTATTGAAAACAATTGAAAATGCACTGGTTGCTAACAGCACCTAAAACTTATGCGGGCGACATCAAAGCATTTGCAAATTCAAGGCTGCTCCGCGAAAGACATTTTCATTTTGCAAATGCATAGAAACATGCTATCTTTATTTAAACGTTTCGGTAGACGAGTGTTACAAAACCGCACAAGTTCTAGCTGCAAACCGTTGAGGTGTAATCAGCAGCGCAGCGAGATACAAAAGACCAACTTTTAAGCTAAAGACTAATCATATTTCAATCTTTATCTTGACAATATTTTACGCGGATTTATTCATTTTGAAATCTACCGCAAGTCGTTGCGATTGACATCGTGAAAGCTCGCTTTCAAACGACTGGCATCGTTACAACGACTTGACGAAGGTAGAAGAAATAAATGTTAAAATCTGCTACAGAACATAGCAATATTAAAAATGAAGAAAAAATGAAAGCCTTTGGCTTAACATTAAAAAGACTAAGCCAATAAGGCTTTATTAGCTCAATATTTTTAATTAAAAAAATCTGACTTCATCAGCAAGAAGTGCCACTCACCGAACACCGTCATTTCTTCGGCACCCGAACCAAGTCCAACCGCACATGTGCCGAAATGAACTACACCTAACTGGCAGTTTAGCAAAAGCGGGCAGCTAATAAGCTTTTACAAATTTAATGTCGCTACGCGTCTTCTTTTCATTTTTGTAAAAGTCCAATAAACATTTATCTTTATAAAAACATTCGTTATGATTAGCTTCGAAGCCCGCCTTCGCCAAGCTGCCTAACGTTAGCAGTAAGCCGCTAGACAGAAAACCAAAACAACTATACCCTCGACAACTATGACATATAAATTGTACTTTGACGAAAAGCTAATTGGAGATATTGAATATGCCGACGCAGACTTTCCTTCATTTAGCGGAAAATTTAATCTTATACTAAACCAGTCAGACACTCTATCGACTCAAATACTAAACTATATTGACTTTAGCGCAAGACAAGACAGGTATTATGCATCATTGGAAAACGCAGTGGAATACGAGGCAGGTGAAAATGAACAAGAGGAGTTAGAATTAGAAGAAGCTAACTATGAAAATATAATTGAAACCGACAGTTGGAAAATAGTTGACGAAAATAATGAGACTACTAAGATTTTAATACCAACATTTGGCTTTGACAAAACAATTGTGTGGAGACTGAATGTTGAATAAAAAACTAAATGTAGCGGCCATCTGCTAACACACGGTTTGCTCCAGCCTTGCAGACAACAAAGCAATTGCAAAAGCGGTAGAAACTTTTTTAATTTTTGCTTTGCAATTGCATAGCAACAGTTGTATCTTTATTTAAACATTTCGGTAGACAACGGTTCCAATAACGGCCGAAAGCAAACCGCGAAAACGTTAGTGGCAACCTATATAGAAACACATGAATATTTGGAATATACAATCTAGCGAGCCGACCTCATTAATGTTATGGCGTACAGACAACAGCAATTTTCGTTTGACAATAAGAGATGAGTATAAACCTTTGCTTACAAATAGCGACTATACTCTTATAGACAAAAAATATTCTGAAGTATTCAAAAATCTTTTAGACCAAGTTACTATGCATGACGCAAAAGTATATGACTTGAATATGAAAACTGAGAATGACAACTACATAGAACTTAAAATTCATAATACAATTGACGTAGACACAATAGGTATCAAAGAAAGCAGCGGTTTAAAAATCTGGGTATATGATGGACATCCTTTTGTATCAGACGACTTAAAAATAGATTTGCTAAAAGTAAATGCCGTAGACCTGAACTTTACAATTGGGTTCTCAAACTTTGGTGGAAAATAGGCAGCCACTAACAGCACCTAAAACTTATGCGGGTAGAAGCACAAGCATTTGCAATAAATGTCGCTTCGCGAAACTTATTTTCATTTTGCAAATGCCTAGAAACATAGTATCTTTATTTAAACGTTTCGGTAGACAACGGTTTCAATTCGGCCGAAGCAAGCCGCGAAAACGTTATATGCAATAAGCGCAGCGACATGAGGAAATTAAAATATACTTTAACTTCATTGACAATCATTTGTTTGACAAGTTGCGACCCTGGACTAAGTGGCGACTTAAAAATATATAATGATTCAAGCCAACAATTGACAGTTAAATATAAAGACAACGAAGTTAGTGACACAGTTTATACAGACATCCAACCAAATGACTATTTAGTTGTGAAAGTTCTGAATGGGCTAGGAAATAAAAAGACATTTGATTGTTGTCCATGTCGTATGAAATATATAATAGTTACATCGACAAACGGACAAGTAAAAAAAGACCCCAATAATTCAGACAACTGGTCAATTCCTAATAAAAACAAACTAAAGAAGTATGGAAAGGAAAAAGTAAAGTGTGAATTCCATGTGACACAGGCTGACCTATAGTTAATTAAGCTGTGTGGCGCTTAAAGCATATAACAGCACCTAAAACTTATGCGGGCGACATCAAAGCATTTGCAAATTCAAGGTCGCTCCGCGAAACATATTTTCATTTTGCAAATGCATAGAAACATAGTATCTTTATTTAAACGTTTCGGTAGACGAGTGTTCCAAAACCGCACAAGTTCTAGCTGCAAACCGTTAGCCGCAAGTTCAATACATACTCAACCAACATAGCAAAACCGACAGACAGCCATTGAAAAAACTCCTGACAATATTTATCTTACTCCATTACGGAATTTGTTTCGGACAAAATTTAGTTCCGAATCCAAGTTTTGAGCAATTTGACACTTGTCCAGACTTCGATGGGCAAATTTCAAGGGCGACTGGCTGGTATTCGGCAGAGAACACCCCTGACTATTTTAATAATTGTGCTGTAGGCTATAACTGGTGCACAGTGCCTTCAAATTACTTTGGTTACAGAACACCTGCATCTGGTGACGGCTATGCGGGTTTTATTGCAAGATGGGGAGGCTCAGATAATTCAAGGGAAGCATTAGAAATACAATTGCTAACTCCACTTCAAACAGGGACAAAGTATTACGCAAGTTTTAAAGTTTCACTAGGAGGAATTGGTTCTTCAAACTGTGGTATCAATAAACTCGGTATTCTTTTTTCAAACACAGCATATAGCGTAGTTTCACCAATAACAAATTGTAATAATTGCGCTCAAATATGTAGCGATTCAATTGTGACCGACACCGTTAACTGGACAAGACTAACTGGTTCTTTTACCGCTGACTCCAATTATACCAATCTAATCATTCGTAGGTTCAACTTCAATTCCTTGACTGATTATATTCTATTATCAGGCGCACAATGCGGAGCGTATTACTATATTGATGATGTGTGTGTGTCAACTGATTCTGCATACGTATATGGTTATAACTATACGGCTATTCACAACTTAGAAAAAGACAACTCTGTTAGTTGTTTTCCAAATCCTTTTTCTACGCAACTTACGTTTTCTCTTTCAGACAAAGTGCAGACAACAGTTTCACTCCGTGACCTTCTCGGACAGCAAGTATTGCGACAATCATTCACAAACTCCACGACGCTGAACACTGAGTTACTTGCAGATGGCATTTACTTTTATGAATTAAGGAACTCTAAAGGGACACTGAAAACCGGAAAGCTCATCAAGCAATGACGGGAGAAAACCTGCAGCTAACAGCACCTTTGCCTAATGCGGGCGGAAGTACAAGCATTTGCAAATTCAAGGTCGCTTCGCGAAACGTATTTTCATTTTGCAAATGCCTAGAAACATAGTATCTTTATTTAAACATTTCGGTAGACATAGTTTCAAACCCCAAACAAAACAAGTCGCGAAAACGTTAGTGGCTATATAAAAAATAACCCACTTTTTAATATTTTTGTATAGATGATAATTTTTAAAATAAATAATGGCGTGAAATATTTAAATTACTTCTTATTGTCGTGTTCCCTATTCTTAATAATTCCGAAAATAAATTCTCAGACTATTCCATCTGGAGATGTCCTAAAACTAGCAGGAAACATAGCAAATCAAATAAATAGGATTGGTGATGCAGCAAAGGCTAGATATGCTGAAAATATAGATAATCCTTACATACCAATAAAAACAAATAGTCAATACACTTTGGAAACGGTAAAAGAAAAATTGACTCTTGCTTTGAAGAAATATGTAAATTATTATTTTGCTTCAAAAGTGCCAGCTTACAGAAATCTTAAAACAAATCTTACCTACAAAAAGATTTCTAATCCAAAGGTTACGGATGATTACATGTTTTTCACAGCTGATAAGGTCAAGACTTCAAATGATACAATTTGCATCCGTTTTCAGGATATTGTAAACAGACAAATCATCTATTATGTAAAAATATCCGACAACGGGTTTTATACACCTTACGTTAAAATGGGTGAACATTTAATCACTTGTGGAGGCAAGGAAATGGCAGATTACATTTTTTTTATGCAACACCAATATGCCTTAAGATATTATCTAAAGGATTTGGAAAATTTTAAAATACTTGCTTCCAAATATCAAACGATGAGTGAAAAACCAGAAGTAAGTGAGGAACAGCGAAAATTGATTATTCAGGGCAATACCATGGCTGAAAAAATGTATTACGATGAAGCAATCCACTATTATGATATGGCCATTGCTATAAACGCAATTTCTAGTCCTAATAGCTATTACAATTATGCTTTGATAGCAGCCATTGCAGAAAAGTATGACTTAGCTATCCTGAATATGAAGAAGTATTTATTACTTATGCCAAATGCAGACGATACTCGAACAGCTCAAGATAAAATATACGAATGGGAAACATTCACCAAATAGAGTCGAATAAATAGAACACCTTCGTTTTTAGCTACTCTTACATGAAGTTTCACAGTATGCATCAATTGAAGCAATTCACATAACTTCTATTAAACAAAAAAGGCTGGAATGTTCTTCCAACCTTTTTTTAAAAATATAATTCTTTTTTAGTTTTTGTTTTTTACTGGTCTAAATGGATGAATCCAACTGATAAAAGGAGTAATTTTTCGTGTTTGAATCCACACTCTACCTTTTCCTTTAAAGTTACACACTAAGCCTTCGCCCGAAAAGAATAAGGATTTATATCCACCAATACGATTAATGGTGTAGGTTAAACCTTCTGTAAAGGCAACAATGTGCCCTGTATCTACTACATAATCTCCTTCTACATCAATGGGAATAATGCCGCCATAAGAGTTAAACCATAAATCGCCTTTGCCCGAGCATTTAATTAAAAAGAAACTTTCGCCTGAGAAAAAACCTTTAGTAAATCCTTGCCATTTAGTTTCTACCAACACCTCATCGCCCGACGCAACAAAGGCAGTGTTTTGCAAATAAATAGTTTGATTATTTAAATACACATGTTCCATATCGCCCGGCGATGCTGGTGCAATTTGAATTTCGGCATTGCCATTTTTTGCTGTAAACTCATTAATAAAAATAGATTCGCCAGATAAGAAACGTTTAAAACCTCCTTTGAATTTAGTTTTCATTTCTAAGTTAGTATCCATCGATGCCATAGCAGCTGCTTCTACTTTTAATTTTTTTCCATTAGGAATTTTTACGGTTAAAAAACCATAATCGGGTTTGCAATCAAATTTAAAATCGAAACCTTCTGTTGTAGTTGTTGTTTCCATGATTATCTTGGTTTAAGTTTAGGTCCAAGTGCTGAACCAAATGATGATGAATTATGAGATTGCACCCAAACGATGCCCTTTCCTTTAAATTTGCAAACTAAGCCTTCGCCGCCAAGTATCGAACTCATCCAGCTTTTTCCTGCTTTGGTTAAGCTAAATGCTAAGGTTTCTTCAAAAGCCACAATATGGCCAGTGTCCACAATGTGTTCTCCGTTTACTTGAATTTGATAAATAGCTCCAAATGAATTAAAAATAACCGTGCCTTGCCCAGATGCTTTTACCCAAAACAAATTTTCTTTAGATACTAAATTTTTAAAGCCTTGCCAGCTTGCATCTATACTAACGTTTTCGGTACATGCTACAAAAGAGCCTCCTTGAATAATTAAATTTTCTCCGTGCAATTCTTTCAGTTCCATATCGCCGATATGTGTAGTGCCTAACCATAATTTCCCGCCTTCGGCTGGAGCCACATAATGGTTTAAAAAGAAATTCTCTCCCGATACTAATCTTTTTAATCCTTTCATGATTCCGCCCGACTTTCTTTGTTGCGTGCTGGTTGTCATTTGAATAGCAGTTGATTTTGCAATCATGGAACCGCCTTCTGCTGTTATTTTTTGTCCTGGCTTCAGGGTAATTTCTGCCGCTGTTGCTCCTGGTCGTAATTGAAATTTAACGTCCAGCTGACTTGTAGTTGATGTTTGAATCGTATTTTCCATAATTATAAATGTCTATTTACCCATGATGCTAAGCCCGATAGGTTTCTTGTTTGTAAATAAATTTTTCCGTTGCCAGTAACCTTTGTCACAAAACCCTCGCCACTAGTAATACTACCAATGATGCCATTTGATAATTTTGGTTTTAATTGCATGTGTTTTTCGTAGCCAACCAAGTGACCAGAGTCAACAATGTATTCGCCTTTAATTTCTTTTTCAACAATACCGCCGTAAGCACCAAAATAAACTTTGCCAGTGCCGCTAACAACTAGCTTAAACAAACCTTCGCCCCCAATCAAGGAACCAAAACCTGCCCAACGTAAGCCAAGCTTTACGCCTGGTTCACAAGCTACGTAAGCGCCACCTTCTAAACAATACGATTCGTTGTTTAAGGTTTTACATTCCATATCGCCCGGGGTTGCCTGAACTAAGGTTAGCTTTAATGGGGCGTTTGTATTATTTGTGAAGTGATTCACAAACATACTTTCACTTCCCAAAAATTTCTTTAGTAGTCCCGAAAAAAATCCTCCGCTAAACTTAGCGGTCATGTCTAACTCTGCCGACATGGTTGCCATCGCATCTGCTTCGGCAATAATTGTTTCGCCTGGCGCTAACTCTACATCGAGATAGGCAAATGCTGGCTTTGCTTCTATTTTTACGTTCATATTATTTATGGATGATTAGTTTATACTGATTGAAATCGTCTTTGATAGATTCAATTTTTACTTTTTTATCTTTCAAGATTTTTTTGAGATGCTCTATTCTGTCTTCGGTAGCCGGATGTGTTGACATAAAAGATAAATAGCCTTCTATTTTTTTACTAGAATATTCTTCTTGTAGTGTTTTAAAAAATGAAATCAATCCTTCTGGATTAACACCCGCCGCAATTAAATAATCTAAGCCTGTTTCATCTGCTTCTGTTTCAAAATCTCTGCTGTTAGATAATGAAGCTAAATCACCACCCATATTAATAAGTGTTCCTGATAGGGCAGTAATATCACCAACTAAGGATGAAATAATCACATACAGTCCTAAATTATTAATCACTCCACGTATATGATGACGGCGAGTAACATGCGCTAGTTCATGGCTTACCACACCTAACACTTCTTCCCAAGATTTTGCGTTTTCAATTAAACCTGTTTGAATAACCACTTTACCTCCAGGCAATGCAAAGGCATTAATGGTTGGATCTTTAATAAAATAAAATTCAATTTTAGTGCCGTCTTTTTCTATTTGTTTAATGAGTGGAGAAGCCACTCTGATGAGTTCACTCTTTAAAGAATCGTTTTCTACAAAATCGTATTGCAATGTCATGGTTTGAAATAATTTATCTCCCATTTTTTGCTCCCAGTCAATAGGTACTTTTTTAGCTAAGCCTTCCACCAAAACATCTTTCAAAAAAAACAAAGAAACAATGATGGAAATAAAAATAGCTACTATAATCCCAAGACTAATAACGATTCCACGTCTTGCTTTTTTCACCACTTTTATTTGAGAGGCAAAATCAGCATGATCTTTTATAGCAGGTTCTTTCAATATCTTTTTATCGCTTGTGTAAAAAGAAAGGTTGGAGTTTCTTTTATCGGCAAAAAAAACTAACTCCTTATTGTTTCCGCCAACTGTAATCTCCAAATTTGAAAAATTGATTTCGTGCGATTTGTTTTCATTAGTAAATAAAATCGAAAATGATTTAACTTCAATACTGCCCGATTCGCGATTAAATCCTGCGTTTGAATCAATAAGTATGGCTTGATAAGTTGACATGGAGGCTAGTTTTTGCTAACCTAATATATAACTTATATTGACAAGTACTATTAAAAAGAATTTAACAAAAAGTTAAACTTAGCCTCGTTTTAAGTTGGCTATTGAGCTTTTGTTTTTACATTTAAACTAATATTTTATATCACCTCAAATTTTAATAGTTGGTTTAGATGTCTTTGTTTTTAGATGATAATGAGTGCCCCGTAAATGCTGAAACCAGAGAGTGGTTAGAAAATTGCTTTATATGGTTTATTGATTCCTTTGGTAGAGAGAAAATAGAAAACGTCCATCTATTAACCCCTACGCCTGAGCATTTTCCTATAAAATATGATGGGCAACTGCCATCTGTAATAAGTACCTTAAATATTGTTGCCAAACAAATGGAGGTCAATCCAGATGATATTGTGATTGACATTTACGAAGAAGGTAGAACAGAATTTGATGCTGGAGGTGTTTTTGGTAGTAGGTTGTTTTTAGAAAATGTAGAAACCGAAAATTATTCGGGAGGTCTATATTTTGGATTACAAGAAGATAATAAATACCACATTGCTCTTGAGAAAAGACAAGTAACTGATCCAGTTTCGATTGTTGCAACGCTAGCACACGAAATTGCTCATATAAAATTACTTGGCGAAAAAAGAATTGACGAAAATAACGAGGACTTAACGGATTTAATCGTCATCATATTTGGGTTGGGGATTTTTAATGCCAATACTGCCTTTCAAACAAAAAAGGATTTTGATTCTTGGGGCTGGAGCAAATCGGGATACTTATCTCAAATGGAATGGGGCTACGCGCTCGCTTTATTTGCCTATATAAGAGGGGAAGAAAATCCCGAATGGGCAAATTTTTTAAACACAAATATCAAATCTGATTTTGAAAAAAGTATTGAGTTCATTCATCATAATCCTATAAAAATTCCTGAAAAAATAGTTCCAAATAACGAATTTGATTTACAAGATAAGGTATTCACAACTTTTGTTTACAACTGTAAGGAAGGCGAATTACGCATTGAACAAGAATATCAAAATCCTAATGTTGGAGAAATTGCCACTTTAAATAATTTACCAGCACCAACTGGCGTTTACAAAATAGGATGGTTCAGTAAAATAACTATAGTTGACGGAAAGGTAAGTAAATAAGAAAATTTCTTTTGGAGAAATTTTTAATTCTCTCTAAAACCAACTTCCTTTTTTCTTCTTACCACCTAATCCTAAAACACCTAATAAACCGCGAGCAACTTCTTTCATCACCGTTCTACCAACCTGACGAACCATGGTGTTTTCAGAAATTTTTTCGATGGTAGATTTTTCCTCTTTAGCAGATTTTTTCTTGGTCTTATTTTCAGGTGTTGAGTCTGTGGAAGCATCCTCTTCTTCAGCAGCTTTTAATTTTGCATTTAAAATTTCGAAGGCACTTTCTCTATCGATGACTTCATTGTATCTTGGTGCAATGCTACTAGCTGAAACAATTTGCTGAATTTCGTCAGAAATCAATACGCCTATTCTACTCATTGGCGCACGCAAATGTGTTGCAGCTAATGGTGTTGGAATACCTTTTTCGTTAAGTGCTGTTATTAAGGCTTGGCCAATTCCAATACTAGTAAGCAGTTCATCTGTTTTATAAAACTCGGAAATAGGATAGTTCTCCGCTGTTTTTTTTATCGTCTTTCTATCTTTTTCGGTAAAAGCTCTTAAAGCATGCTGCACTTTTAACCCTAGTTGCGATAATACAGCTTCAGGAATATCATAAGGGTTTTGTGTACAGAAATAAATGCCCACTCCTTTACTTCTAATTAGTTTAATAATCGATTCTATTTGATCTAATAAAGCATCTGAAGCTTCTTTAAAAATTAAATGTGCTTCGTCAATAAAAATACACAACTTAGGTTTTTCAACATCTCCCGCTTCAGGAAACGTTTGATAAACCTCAGCCAATAAACACAACATAAACGTGGAAAATAATTTTGGTTTATCTTGTATGTCCACTAAACGAATAATAGAAGCGATACCTCTGCCGTATGCGTCTAGTCGAACTAAATCAGTTACTTCAAACGAACGTTCTCCAAAAAACACATCAGCTCCTTGCGATTCTAATTCGATGATGGCTCTCAAAATAGTTCCAACCGATGCAGGCGAAACGTTACCATAATTTTTTTGAATGTCTTCTTTCCCTTCGTTCGTTAAATGATTTAATAAACTCTTAAAATCTTTTAAATCAACTAGCGGTAATTTTTTATCGTCGGCATATTTAAAGATAATAGCAACAATACCACTTTGTGTGTCATTTAAATCTAATACTTTCGAAAACAATACGGGTCCAAACTCGCTCACGGTAGCTCTTAGTTTTGCTCCGTTTTCTTTGGAAAGGGTTAAGAACTCAACGCTGCTTGCATTGGGTACAAATGGCATTCCAATCGCTGTGTGTCGTTCTTCAATTTTTGGATTTGACACACCTGCTTTTGCAATTCCACTTAAATCTCCTTTTACATCCATCATCAACACGGGGATGCCTTTCGCACACATGTTTTCTGCAATAATTTGTAGCGTTACGGTTTTACCAGTTCCTGTAGCTCCAGCAATTAAACCGTGACGGTTTAATGTTTTTAATGGCAATTTAATTTGTGCCTCTTTTTGAGGAACACCATCTAACAAGGCCGCACCTAATACTATAAAATCTCCTTTGGTTGTATAACCATCATTAATGCTTTGTATAAATTTTGCTGAATCTGCCATGTTATAATTTTACGTAAAAATAAAAAAGCTCTGCAAATAGTTCTGCAGAGCTTTTAAACAATTTAAGTTTTATTATTTACGAAGTAAGGTAACGTGCCCTACTTTTTCGTAACTCTTTTTCTTTTCATCTTTAAATGTTATTTTATAAACGTATACGTCTTGTTTCAATGTTTCACCTGAGTTATTTTTTGACCCATTCCAAAACTGATTTACATCCGTTGTTTTATAAATTTGCTCACCCCATCTATCAAAAATCACCAAATTAAACGTTGAGAAATCTACGCCTGTAGGAGGTAAGAATATTTGGAATTCATCATTTAGAGCGTCAGCGCCAGGTGTAAAGGCGTTTGGTACATATAACACTACATCTGGATTAACAACTATCACAACCGAGGTGTCATCCACACAACCTTCAGGAGTTGTAGCAATTAATGTTACTACAAAATTTCCAGAGTTAATGAACAAGAATGATTCGTTAACATTAGCGCTATTGTATAATCCACCAATATCCCAAGCGTAAGTATTATCACCTAGTACCGTTGATTGATTTGTGAATTCGACTTGTCCATCAACTACGGTTGTTTCAGTTACCGACGGATCAAAAGAAGCAATTGGTAATGGATTAGAAGTTATAGCACTTGTTGCTATAGTTGTATCTCTACAACCAATGTTATCTGTGTAATATAACGTAGCTGTATAAGTTCCAGGTGTTGTGTAAATATGAGTTACAATTAATCCAGTATCGCTTACAGTACCATCACCAAAATCCCAAATTGCTGTTCCGGTAGGATAAGACGATGTTGCATAATCTATTGTTACTGGGTTACATCCCGAGATAACATTAGGGAATGCATTTGCTTCAGGTTTTGGATTTACAGTAATTGAAATCGTTTCTGTTGTTCCACAATATAATAAAGGTGAAGGATTAGTACTATATGTCATTACATGAACTCCTGCACCAGCTGTAGCTGGAACAAAGTTTGTTCCTGTAACACCTGCACCTGTCCAAGTACCACCTGCAAATTGTGCAATCGTTTGTAAATTAACTCCAGCATCATAAATACAGTAAGGACCAACTGTATTAGTAATTGTAGCTGGCACAAAATGAACAACGGTTACTGCTACGGTTTCAGTGTTAACACACGGACCGTTAGTTAATGTATATAATAAAGTATTATTACCAACGATACTAGACACTGGAGAAAAACTTCCGCCTGCCGAAACTATAGAGCCTGGTGTTACCGCCGACCATACACCTCCTGTAGGAGTTACTGTCATATTTTGCGCAGCATAATTATCGCAATAAGGTCCAGCCGCTGTAATGGTTGGTTGTGCTTGTGAATTTACTGTTACATTTAATGTACTAGCTGAAGGACAAAGTGATGCTGTTGGTGTTGAGTTTGTACTATAAGTTAATGTATGCACCGCTGCTCCCGCTGCTCCCGCTGCCGCTGGATCAAATGTAGTTCCAGTAACGCCGTTTCCAGACCAAACACCAACTCCTAATGTTGACGTTGATAATGCCGTAGATAAGTTAACCGCTGGGTTTGTGATACATAAAGCAGCGATAGATCCAGTAATTGTTGAAGGTACAAATTGTTCTACAGAAATTGTTGTTGTATTAACTGCCGCACAAGTTGAGGCACCTACAGAATACGTATATGTATTATTTCCAACAACTGCTAACGATGGAGTAAATACACCAGTTGGAGTAATACCAGTTCCCGACCAAGTTCCACCTGTAGGAACAACTGTTAATGTTACGGTTGGAGCATTAGTACATAATGCGTTAACAGCTGTAATAGTTGGTTGCGCTACTGAATTTAGCTGAACAGCAATTGTACCCGTTGCAGGGCATAAAGATGTTGTAGGAACTGAATTTGTATTATACGTTAATGTATGAGTTCCAACTCCCGCTGTTGTAGGATTAAATATTGTGCCTGTAACGCCAGTCCCCGACCAAACTCCTGCGCCTAACGTAGAGGTGCCTAATGCTGTTGATAAATTCACGGTATTACTAGGTAAACAAATTGGATTTATTGTTCCTGTAATAGTTGCAGGCACAAATTGTTCAATTGCAATAGTTGTGGTTGCCGTTTGCGAACATCCAGCCCCACCATATAAATAGGTTACTGTATTTGTTCCAACAGTTGCTAACGATGGTGTAAACACACCCACTGTAGAGGTTGCTGGAGTTAAACTCCAAGTTCCACCTGCTGGAGTTGCAGATAAAGAAACAGATGCAGCATTAGTACATAACGCAGAAACAGGAGTGATTGTTGGAGCAACCGCACTTGTAACAGTTATTGTTGATGACTGAGCTTGCATACAGTTAGTTTGTCCGATAGGGTTTACTTGTACTGTGTATACAGTACTAACAGTTGGGTTAGCAATAGTAGTATATGTATTAGTAGGATTTAATCCAATGGTTGGAGTCCAAGAATATGTAAATGCTGCAGGATTAGAACCTCCGCAGTTTTGGAATCTGATATTTGGACGATCTAAACTTGTTGTAGCAAAATTTGTGGTTAAACACATTGGTGATGAATCACTGTATGCATAGATACATTTAACAGTACCCGTATTAGTTAATGTGTTAAAAGGATTGGATGTATAATTACTACTTGAAACATAATTATAACAAACATCTACTAATAAATTTGAAACACCATCCCACTCATAGGCAGTTGTAAATGCATGTGTATTCCAACCTACAATTGGCGTATAATTTGTTGCATTATAAACTTGCACTAAACCTGTATTATCAAATGTACTTGTAAGAACATTTAATGAAGTACATTTTAATGAAATGGTTACGCCTGGTAATGTTCCAATATAACCTGCAGGAATTGAGTTGATATTAAACGCTAATGAAGAAATTTTTCCTGGCAAAATACCAGCTGCTAACAACTCAGCAGCAGTATACAATAATTGATGTCTAGCGTTTTTATACCAGTTACCATAAATACTTGGCCAACTATTACTAGGATTAAGTCCAGCTCCAGTACCAACGGTAATTAAGTTAGGTGTTGTACAACCTCCCGTAGTTGATAAACCGCAGGTACTAGGGGTAACATTACCAAAATCAACTGTTAAGGTTGTGCTACCTGCATTACAAATACTTGTGTTTTGTGGTGTTAATGTATATGTATATACAAATGGACTTACTGTAAATGTGGTATTATAAATACATTGTCCATCAAATACGGTTGCGCTATATGTACCAATAGATAAACCAACAACGCTATCTTTTACTAAAGTTGTATTGTTTAAAACAGAGTTATATCCACTAGGACCAGTTACAGTATAACTATATACAGGAGGAGCGCCTGTTTGTAAATTAATGACTGCGTAAGAGTTGTTATTACCTGGGCAAATACTTTTTATATTACTAGCATATATACTTCCACCAGGTGATTGTGTTAATGTATATTTAATTGAATCTTTACATCCACTAGCAGTATTAAATACCAAGAAATACTCGGCGCCATTTACAGGAGAGTTAATGGTTAAAGAAGAACTCGTAGCACCAGCAATTAAAGCTAAAGGAGAGGCAGTGTACCATTTATAATTTGATCCGCCAGCATTGGTTATCCAAGCCACCGAGCCACAATATGGAGCTGGTAAAGAATAAAAAGCTGGTGCTGTAATGCCTACCTGCACCGTAGTTGAAGCTAAACCACATAAAATAGCACTAACATTCACCGTATAAATTCCTGGCGATAAGCCAGTAGCGGTTTGCGCGGTGGAGACGGTTGCTCCTAAACTATTCACCCATTGATAATTGTATCCTGAACTACTTCCCGTAGCAGAAACGTTTGTTGTTCCACTATTTCCATTAAGACATGATGGTGTAGAACCAACACCTGTAATACTTACACTTGAAATGGCAACTGTTGTTTGAAATGAACTCGCACAACCGTTTGGAGCTGTTACGTTACAAGTAAATACTTGTCCTGCTGATACAGGAGTAATAGTTGCTGTTGGAGCATTTCCTCCATTAGGTACAGTAATTGGTCCGCTTGGTCCAATCCACTGATATGTTGTATAGCCCCCTGGCGCAGTTAATACTGCTTGATTGTCGTTTGCACAAAAACTTGCCACTGCTCCACCTTGACTACATTCAGCATCTACATAAGCATAACCATAATGTCCGCCTTGAGAACAACCTCCAACATAAAACTCCACATTTACAGAAGTAATAGCTGGGTAGTTAGAAAAGTCGAAAGCATAAGAAGTCCATTTTCTGTACATCACACTTCCCCATCCAACAACTGCGTCTGTCCAAGTTGGATCATATAAAGGTGATGTTGGATCAGTTAAGGCTGCATTACAAGTTACAGTATATGTAGAACATCCTGGTACTAAGTTTCCGTTTTGATCAGTTACTCTAACCGAAAAATAAGGTTGTTCATAAGCAAGGTGTCCACCATTATCTAATACTAAAGCGTAAGAAATACTAAAGTTTTTATTATTAGGGTTTAACGCCATGTTGTACGTTAATTTACTTGCTCTATAGTTAGCACTTGCTCCATTTAATCGAACGGAAGCAGGTCCACCATTTGGATTTACTACTGGTATTTCAGAAACTGTTTGAGTACCAACAACTTTACAAGCAATTGAGTCCCAGCCTACACAATTAGGATAAACACTATTTGTTGGAGGAGTAGTCATAATAGTATGATAGTTCAATGTATTTGCCAATGGCGCATTATTTCCTGCGCCATTTAAAATAGCTGCTGCTGTTTGCACATAAGTAGGAAACAAAGCTGTAGTTGCACCTGTAGAAACTGTTCCATAGCTTCCTGTCCAGTTAGCAAAAGTTCCTTGCTCGAAACCTGCATTTGGGCAATAGGCATTTTGTGGAGAATTTGGATTAAACGGTTTTGCTAGAGGATTGTTTCCATTTAAATAAATGGTTCCAGCATCATACACTCCCAAATTTTTTGAAGCGTTAGCGGCAGTGTTGTGCCCATGCCCAGAACCTTTATGCGATAAGTAATCGTTATGTAAAAATCTCACATAACCTTCTACATCAGATTTACTGATTCCTTTATCCTTAGCTTGTTTATAAGCCGCTTTGATATCAAATCCATCTGCTAATTGAGCATAGGAAATAGAAGTAAGAAATACTAAAAAAGTACAGAATATACTTAATACTAAATATTGTTTTTTCATTGTTAACTAATTAATACCGTAAAGTTATGGTATAATCAGATGAAAAACGACACATTTACTCATCAAAACTGTACTTCTACGAAGTTTTTTGCCTAAAACGGTTAAGAAATGACTGGTGGGGGCACCATTTCATAACCGCATGACTTGCAGGTTTTTAAGTCTTTTGAGTTATAAAATTTCTCGAAAACACCTTGAAATTGAGAGGCAATATCATTCAAAACGAATTTTTCCTCATATAATTTAGTATTGCATTTTTCACAAAACCACATCAAGCCATCCATCTCTCCATCACGTCTTTTTCGTTCCATCACTAAACCAATGGTGTTTTTAAATCGGATAGGATTATGAGGGACTTTTGGTGGCAATAAAAATATGTCGCCTTCTTTAATATCAACCTCAACAGCCTTACCGTCTTCCTGAATGGTAACTTTGATATCACCTTGGAGCTGATAAAAAAACTCTTCGCTTTCGTTGTAGTGATAATCTTTACGAGAGTTTGGCCCGCCAACTACCATCACAATAAATTCAGCATCTTTATATACCACTTTATTATTTACGGGTGGTTTTAATAAATGACGATTGTCATCTATCCATTTTTTAAAATTAAAAGGGCGTGTTACACTCATGGTTTTATATTGTTTCAACTACCGCTTCAACTCCGCTCAGCGTGACATCTCGAACTGACAAAAGATTAATTACCGGGAAAATTAGCTTTACGTTTTTCTAAAAATGCAGACACTCCTTCTTTAAAATCTCCGCTACCAAAACTTTTTCCAAACTCTTCAATCTCTACTTCGTACCCGTTTTGTTTATTGTTGTAACCAGCGTTAATTACCTTAATAGCTGTTTTTACGGCAATCGGTGATTTTGAAATAATTTTTGAAGTAATCTCAAAACATTTATTTAATAATTCTTCTTGTGTTGTTACGTAATTTACTAATCCCCATTTGTAAGCATCTTCTGCATTAATCATATCGGCTGTAACAATCATTTCGAAAGCTTTGCCTTTACCAACTAATTGCGCTAAACGTTGAGTTCCACCGTAACCAGGAATAACTCCTAAACTAACTTCTGGCAAGCCCATTTTGGCATTAGCGCTAGCCACTCTAATATGGCAAGCCATTGCTAATTCTAATCCTCCGCCTAAAGCAAAACCATTAACGGCAGCAATAACGGGTTTAGAATAGTTTTCAATAAAATTAAATATTTTAAAGTGTCCTATAGAGCTTAATTGTTTTCCTTCTTCTACACTAAAATTTGCAAACTCCGCAATATCGGCACCCGCTACGAATGCTTTTTGCCCTGAGCCAGTAATAATTAGAGCGCGAATGTCTTTATTGTTTTCAGCATCTACAAAAGTTTCGTGAAGCTCTTCAATGGTTTGTTTATTTAAAGCATTTAATTTATCTGGTCGGTTAATTGTAATAACTAACACTTCGTTTTTTACTTCGGTTGTAATATTTTCTAAAGCCATTTCTACAGTCATTTCTTTATATTTTTAGTAGTAACAAATATAATGTCATAAGTATTACTCTCATAAAAAGTTATTAACCCGTTTTAGTATTTTAACATCTTATTACTTTATATATAACGTATTATTTACTTAGTTAGTATCTTTGTTTTATGGTTATTTACGCAATACCCGGATTAGGTACTACTGAAAAATTATATAAAAACCTCCACATTAAAGGTGTTGAAATCATTGTATTGAAATGGCCAATCCCAGAAAAGAACGATACGATGCAATCGTATGCGAAAAAGTTTTTGCCGCAAATAGATACTAATCTTCCTTTTTGTTTACTAGGCGTATCTTTTGGCGGCATGTTGTGTGCTGAACTTTCAACGATAATTTCCCCGAAAAAAATATTTCTAATTTCAAGTTCGAAATATAGAGCTGAGCTACCTTGGTTTATAAAGTTTTTTAAATATGTCCCTCTTCACAAAATGATTTCCGAAAAAACACATCGTAAAATTGCTTACGAGGGGCGTTGGTTTATTGGTTTTGGAAGCGCCTTAATTCCTGAATATTTAGGAATGATTAATAGCATGACCAAAAATTATTTTAAAAATTGCATAAACATTATTGTAAATTGGGATAGAAAAGAATTACCAAAAAACTATGTTCATATTCATGGTACTGGCGATAGATTACTGCTACACAAATATGTAAAAGCAGATTATGCCGTTAAAGATGGTTCTCATGCAATGGTCGTATTTAGGGCAGAGGAGATTAGTAAAATTATTGAAACGGAACTTCTTAAACTATAGTTTTTGGGCGTTACCCTCCTATGTCGGGTCAGGCTTTCGCTTCAATCCTTAACGCAAACCTCATTGACTGCGTTTTGCGATAAACCAATTATTCAACAAATTTTCGCGATTGTATTTCATCGGAGCATTAGTTTCAAAATCAATTAACGAAGCTTTTGCTTCTTGCAAAATGGCTTGCCCTGCTGCTGTGTCCCACTCCATGGTTGGACCAAAGCGAGGATACTCGTCGGCAATGCCTTCGGCTACCCAACACATTTTAATGCTGCTGCCTGTAGTTACAATTTCTACCTCTTTATGTTGTAGTTTTAATGCTTCAATACGTTCGTGCGTTTCAGTACTCATGTGCGATCGACTTGCCACTACCACATAATTAGTTCTGTTAGAAATAATTGGTAATTGTTGGGCCGCGGTTAACAATGCTTCAAGGCTTACATCTTCAATTGATTTTATCAAAGGAGTAAAATACTCTCTATCAATTTTAAATGAGCCAATACCTTTTGCTGCAAAATAAATGTCTTTAAATACTGGTGAAAAAATAACACCTAAGGTCGGCGTATTGTCTTCTACTAATGCAATATTTACAGTAAACTCACCATTACGTTTCACAAATTCTTTAGTGCCATCCAATGGATCAACTATCCACAATTTTGACCAGGTATTTCTTTTTTCAAAACTATCATGAACGCCTTCTTCACTCAAGACAGGAATATCAAATTGCTTTAATTCTGAAATGATTTTGTCGCTTGCTTTTTTGTCGGCAAGTGTTAATGGCGATTTATCATCTTTATACTCTACATCAAATTTAGTATCGTAAACTTCCAAAATTTCTTTGCCAGCTTTTACAGCCGCAATAATTGTTTGATGAAGCAATTGGTGATAGTTCATGCTGTATTAATTCAAAATATTATACACTAATAAAGAAGAAAGATAAGCCAAACCTGTCATAAAAACTAATTGTATGGCAGGCCATTTCCAATGTTTTGTTTCTCTGTAAGTAGTCGCCAATGTGCTCATACATTGCATGGCAAACACATAAAATATCATCAACGACCAACACACTGCGCTACTGTAGGCTGGCAATTGTGTTTCAAAATTTTTCTCAGCAATTAATTTTTCACGCAATGTTTCTGTGTTTTCAGAATCTCCGCTACTATAAATCGTAGCCATCGTTCCTACAAAAACTTCACGCGCTGCAAAAGAAGTGATTAAGGCAATTCCAATCTTCCAATCAAAGCCAAGTGGTTTAATCACAGGCTCCATTTTCTTTCCTAAAATTCCCGCATAAGATGCCTCCAGTTTTTGAGCGTTCAAATCAGCTTCTTGCAAATTAGTAGCGACAGCGTTACTTTCTAATTTCTCAAAAGCATCGCCTGGGGCATGACTCGTTAAAAACCAAAGTACAATAGAGATTGCTAAAATAATTTTACCTGCATCAAATAAAAATACTTTTACCTTATCAAAAACCAACATCGCCACTGTTTGCCATTGTGGTTTACGATACACTGGCAGCTCCATAATGAAGTAGCTTTTTTCGGTTGTTTTTAAAACGTGTTTTAAAATTAAAGCGGCTAAAAGCGCTGCACCAAAACCTAACAGATACATTCCCATTAACACCAATCCTTGATAATTTAAAATGCCTATCGATTTATCTTTGGCAAACATCATACTAATGAGTAATGTGTATACAGGTAAACGAGCCGAACAACTAATTAAAGGAGTTACTAAAATGGTAATCATTCTATCCTTCCAATTAGTAATAGTTCGCGTACTCATAATAGATGGAACGGCACACGCTACGCTACTAATCATGGGAATAACTGATTTGCCATTTAAGCCAAATTTGCGCATCACTTTATCTAAAATAAAACTGGCTCGTGCCATGTAACCCGTATCTTCTAAAATAGCAATAAAGAAAAACAATAATGAAATTTGTGGAACAAACACAACAATGCCACTAATTCCGGCTAAAACTCCGTTTACTAATAAATCGCTTAGTTGTCCTTTAGGCAAAGATACAGCAACGGTGTTCATTAAGTAGGCGAAGCCTTCTTCTATCCATGTCATAGGATACTCTGCCACATAAAAAATAAATTGAAAAATTACAAAGAGTACTAAAAAGAAAAAAGCGAATCCAAAAACTTTATGAGTAAAAAATGTATCGAGTTTTTGCGTTAAATTTTTATTTAGTTTTTCTGGTTGTTTAATGCACTTAGCAACCATGTAATTTATTTTAGAAAACCAATGAAGATTATCATTTAATTCGAATTCCTTTATTGCATGGGGCTGCTCTTTTTTTGTGTCTAATGCTAATTGAATGAGTGTTTGGTAAGAATCAATCTGTGGAAATAATTGTTTTTGTTTTTCGAAATTATAAAAAACAGTGTCAGATATTTTTGCTCTTGTAATGGCTTCTTTCAATTCTTGAATTCCTTCCTTGCTTCTTGAATTGATAGGAATTACAGGAATATCTATCAATTTCTCTAACTCCTCATAATAAATAACCGTGTTGTTTTTTGCAGCCTCATCAATCATATTTAAAGCCAACACGCATGGTATTTTTAAATCGATAAGTTGAGTGGCTAATAATAAATGGCGTTTTAAATTAGACGCATCTGCTACAATAACTACAACATCTATTTTTTCATCAACGCTAAGTAACGCTCTGCAAGCAACTTCTTCATCTAATGATTTTGGATATAAACTATACGTTCCTGGTAAATCTGTAACTTTAAATTCTTGATTCTTATGTTTATAAGAGCCATAATGTTTATCCACCGTAACACCAGCATAATTGCCTGTTTTTTGATGCAAGCCGGTCATCGAATTAAATAGTGTTGATTTTCCACTATTTGGATTCCCAACTAAAGCTACAGAAATATGAGACAAATTAGATGGCACAGGACTCAACAGTATTTTCAGGGTTTAATTTTACAACAATGGTTGCCGCTTCTTGCTTTCTTAAACTTAATACATAACCCGAAACCTCAATAGCAATAGGATCTCCAAAAGGAGCAATATTACATAGTTTAATTTTTTCACCAGGCAAACAGCCCATTTCAATAAATTTTAACGACAAAAAATCATCGGTAAATTCTTTTATGGTGGCTGACTGGCCTAAGGTTAAAGTATCTAATGTTTGCATAAGTAAAGCCTATAAAAATACGTTTTTATAGGCTTTTTCTGCATACCTTAAATGTGGTATATAATTATGTTTTGAGGAAATTATATAATCAAGGATTTCCTATATAACACCAATCGCATGTAAATAAATGAGCGAAAAACTTCCGATAAAAAGAACCATGATGGTATTGGCAATTTTTAATTGTTTTAATTCTGATAGGTAGTCTCCAATAAATATACTTAAAGGAATAATGCAAGGCAGCAAAATCATGTCGGACACTTGCTCAAAAAACACCATTAATAAACAAAACAACAGCATCCATAATAACACATATTTTGTTTTTTGTGTTTTTACCTTTCCACCAAAGCCCTTAGAAAAATAGTGAAACAGTGCAAATACTAACGTTAAACCCGACATTAAAATAAATGCTAAATAATATTCCGAAATAATTAGTTTTTGTAAACTAGAAGTTGCTTCCTTAATCATTTCAAATACTACAAAAGCATCATTAGTGGTTAAATAACAAATGCTTACATATATATATAATGGAGTAACAAGACCAATAAACATAATACTCCACTCTCTCCAATTAAATGGGCGAAGTATAAATAAGGCAATAAACATTAATGGAAATGCAGAAATATAGTGTATACAGAAAAAAGAAGCTAATCCCATAAAAATGCCCGATTTAAAAACGTCCATTAAGGCATAATCCTTTCGGTAACTGTTGATTAAGAAATATAGCGCAGGTATGACAAATAAATTGGCCACTAAAATTGGTTCAACCGCACTTTTAGTTGTAGCAGAAAAGGAAAATAAAATGTAGAAAAAGGCAGGTAAATAATTGGTTTTTGAGGTGATTTCTTGCTCAATAACCAAAAAATTAACAAACAAAGCTCCTAATAATACAACTATTAGAGTGATGATTTGGTTTACAATAAATGAAAAACCAGCTCTAAAAAAGAAAGAATACAAAATATGCTCTTTATAATTAATCTGCTCGGTACTAATGTGTATATAGCTAAAAGTGCCCAGCCAAGCGCCAATACATAGCAAAAGCAGTATAATTATAGCCGCTTGAACATTACTTTTTAAAGGTCCAACAATCATTTTTTGTAGAAAATCGTTTTTTTTAAGAAAAAATTCTATTTTTGTGCTGTAAACTTACTAAAATTAGATTAATATGGCTTCTTTAATGATTACTTTAATGGTTACAATGACTGATGTTTTTTATGGTATTGGCGATTTTTCTCAAATGATTTTTAGAGGAATGAAAGCATTAGGACATGGACCAAACATTATTTTATGGTCAATAATCGCATTTTTATTAGCTTACCAAGTACGTCAAATGATGAAACAAAACAAAGAGGCTGACAAAAACGGCACTTTAAGATAATAAATAGATTTCTTTAATTTATTAAAACCCTGATTTTTCAATCAGGGTTTTTTTATTATATTTACTATAATGAATAAACTTTATCTTATAGTTATTCTTATCGCTTTTGGCTTTTGTGGTTTTTCACAAAGGGTAAAAACACCTCCCGTTCATGCGCAATCACACATTCAGTTTACTGAAAACAGAAATCAATGGAATTCTAACATTACCCACCGAGCTCAATTAGATGGTGGAGCCTTATTTATTGAAAAAAGTGGAAAGCTGACCTATCACTTATATGATAAGGATAATTACAGAGCAAGGCATCTGGGTAAAATTATATCGCCAAATCTAAAGTTTCATGCTTATACCATTGATTTTATAGGTTCTAATATTAGCCCAACAGTTGTATCAAAAGAAATGACGGAGGATTATGCCAATTTCTTTATTGGAAAACAATCTTCTTCTTGGGCAACAAATGTTCGTCAGTACAAGACCATTTCGGTTAATAATTTATACCACAACATTGATGCGATTTACTCGGGCGGCAGTCAATCTATTAAATATAATTTTATTGTAAAACCTACTGGTAATCCAAGTGATATAAAAATTCATTACTCGGGTATTAACAGTATTAAACTAAAAAACAACGAGTTGTATGTGAGTACTTCTGTTAGCGAATCTATAGAACAAAAGCCTTATGTGTTTCAAGTTATTAATGGAGATACGATAGAAATTCCCAGCAAGTTTGTTTTAAAAGACAATACGGTTTCTTTTAAATTATTAAAAGATTACGATCATAGTCAGGAATTAATTATAGATCCATTATTAGTATTTGCAGCTCAAAGTGGCTCTACAGCTGATAACTTTGGGATGACGGCCACTTACGATTCACGCGGAAGTTTATACACTGGAGGAACTGCTTTTAATATTGGTTATCCAACAACCTTAGGAGCTTATGATGTAACCTACAACGGAAGCGCCTCTAACGGTTTTACGGATGTGGTGATTACAAAATATGATTCTGCCGGTGCATTTTTAAAATACTCTACCTACATAGGAGGAGCAACCGCTAGCGAAATAGTAACCAGTTTAATTGTAGATAAAAACGACAACTTGTGCTTATATGGTGCCACCAGCGCTACTGATTTCCCAACAACGGTTGGCTGTTACGACAATACCTTTAATGGTGGAACCGCTATTAATTTTGTGTTTAATGGGACTAACTTTACTAATGGAACCGATATTTATGTAGCAAAATTTAATAGCACGGGCAACACACTTTTGGCTTCCACATATATTGGTGGTAGCGAAAACGACGGGGTAAATTATAATAATGTAATTGCAACTTACAATACGCCTTACGGACCAATTACCGAATACCCGCCAGATTCATTACAATATAATTACGGAGATCAGTTTAGAGGTGAAATTCAAATTGATACTTTAGACAATATTTATATTTACAGTAGTACAAAATCTTCTGATTTTCCTACCCTAAATGCTATTGATAATGCATTAGGCGGCCGACAAGATGCAGTGCTGGTAAAATTTAATCCAACGCTTAGCGGACTGGTGTTTAGTACTTTTATTGGAGGAAGTGATAACGATGCTGGTTATGCATTGGCGTTAGACGATACTTTAAATATCTATTTAACAGGCGGCACGCGTAGTTCCGACTTTCCTATAACCACAGGAAGTTATAAAACAACGTACGGCGGAGGAAAATGTGACGGTTATATTTGCAAAATAAAACAGAATGGTTCTGCTATTATGCACGCCACATATATTGGAACAACAGATTATGATCAAAGTTATTTTGTGCAATTAGATACGCAACAAGATGTTTATATATATGGTCAATCTTTGGGTAATATGCCCATTACAACAGGAGTTTACTCAAACGCTAATAGCAAACAATATATTCAAAAATTAACCCCTCAGTTAAATACCTTATTAGCTTCCACTGTTTTTGGAAACAGCAATGGTACGCTTAATATTTCTCCTTCGGCATTTTCGGTTGACTGTGCAGGAAATATCTATCTATCAGGTTGGGGAGGCAATATCATTTTTGGAAATGTTACTAATAATATGCCACTCACTGCAAATGCTATTCAAACAACCACAGACGGCTTTAATTTTTATTTAATGGTGTTGGGTCCAAACATGAATAGTATATTGTTTGGAAGTTACTTTGGCGGTGCCCTTAGCAGAGAGCATGTAGATGGCGGAACAAGTAGATTTGATAAACGAGGAATTATTTATCAATCGGTATGCGCTGGCTGTAACGGAAACGATGATTTTCCTGTTTCCCCTGGAGCTTGGCCAAGCTCTAGCTTTGGTTCAAATACTAATCAATCTTCTAATTGCAATAATGGTGTTTTTAAAATTGATTTTCAGTTAAACTCTGCTATTGCAAGTATTTCTACAAATACTATTTCGGGATGTATTCCTTTAACTGTAAACTTTACAAATAATAGTACGCCTGGGCATGAGTATTTATGGGACTTTGGCGCTAATGATACTACATCAACCATTTTTAATCCTATTAAAACATTTACAGCGGTTGGAACATATACCGCCAACCTATATGTAAAAACGTCTATTTGTAATAACCTATACGATACGGCTAGTGTTGTTATTAATGTGTATCCCGCACCTGCTTCTGTTTTTAGTATTACATCTTCTCCTTGCAGCAATACGGTCTCTACAACTAATAATAGTTCTGGCGCGGGAGTATATACCTGGGATTGGGGAGACAACAGCCCAACATCATCCTTGGTTTCGCCTTCACATACTTATACTGCTAATGGCACTTATACCATTGCACTAAATGTAACATCTGTAAATGGATGCCTTTCTAAAACTACTACTACATTAAGTGTTTATAATTTTACTAATTCAGTTACTTCAGCAACCATTTGTGGAGGATTAAACGCTTCTCTTTTAGCACAGGGAGGAACGAGCTACACATGGCAACCCTCTTCAACGGTAAGTAACAGCTTAATTCCAAACCCAACAGTTAATCCAACTATAACTACCGTTTACACAGTACAAATAAATAATACCTCTCCAGGATATTTATGTTCAACTACTTTAACAACACAGGTTTTAGTAAGTCCAAAGCCTGTGAGTGATTTTACTTTAAATGTTGATTCTTGCTCAAGTAATATGAGTTTTATAAATCAAACAACTCCTGGTTCTGCAACATCAAATTGGACTTACGCAGATGCTTTTTCATCATATACTCTTTCTACAAATCAAAACCCAACCTATTTATTTGACGTCTCAGGAACATATACAGTTCAATTAATTTCTCAAACACCCTCTGGATGCAAAGACACTGTTATCAAAACAATCGTTGTTCCTGTAAGCACAGTAACAATAGTTCCTCCTCAAACAAAATGTTATAGCGAAACAGCTTATTTATACGCTTATGGTGGAAACGCGTATAGTTGGCAACCTACAACAGGGCTTTCAAATCCAACGATAAATTTGCCAGCGTGCACAACAACAGCAAATACTATATACACTGTAACCATAACACAAAATAGTTTGTATGGAAATTTTTGCATAAAAACACTCACAACATCCATGGTTGTTTTTCCAAAAATTACTTCTGATTTTAATTACACAATAGCACCTTGCGGCAACAATGTACAGTTTACAGATTCCTCATATACAAGCCCTGTAAGTTGGCTTTGGAACTTTGGCGACATTAACACTAGTGCACAGCAAAACACATCACATTTTTATAATTCTCCTGGCATTTATACCGTTTCACTTATTGCAAGTGATTCTAATGGTTGTAAAGACACTAGTCAGCAAGTTGTAGATTTAAATGGTTTTGTGCTAACTGTAAGTCCAACCGTTTTATTATGCGACCAAGATACCGTTCAATTATCTGCTTCAGGAGGAAATTATTATATATGGCAGCCAGCTCAATATTTATCAAATCCAAACATATTAAATCCACTTGCTTTTCCTCCAGTTTCAACCGATTACACTGTCACTATTGGAACCATTATTGGCAATGATACATGTATAAATAACTTAACTACAACGGTCAACGTATTACCTTTTTCGTATAACACCAATTCTATTTCTGTTACATCAACAACCGTTTCTTTGGGTGAATCTGTTAGTATTACTTTAAATAACTTCCCGTATAATGGCACGTTAACTATAGTTCCTAATACAAATGTAACAGCACTTACCAATACTGCCATTACAATTACACCAACAAAAACAGGAGAATATACCGTTTATTTCACTGATCAAAATGGCTGCAGGCATGCTTTAAAAACCATTTATGTTATAGTACAAACGAACGAATGTAATGAAGGCGTGGTTTATTTACCAACAGGATTTACTCCTAACAATGATGGCGCCAATGATATACTATACATTCGAAGTAATTTTGTAACGGAAGTGTATTTAACTATTTATGATAGATGGGGCGAAAAATTATTTGAAACTAACGATATCAAAAAAGGTTGGGACGGTTTTTATAAAGGCAAATTATTAGATCAAGGGGTTTACGGCTATTACATGACATTTAAATGCAATAACGGTGAGGAATCATTTAAAAAAGGTAACATCACATTAATGAGATAATGAGATTTAAACTATTACATACTACTTTTTTAAAGCAATTAGTATTTGCATTCGTCATGCTGCAATCTATTTTAGTTATTGGTCAAGATATACATTTCTCAAACTGGCAAATGTCGCCACTGAATTTAAATCCAGCCAATGCTGGCATGTTTGAAGGCGATGGACGTTTAATTTTTAATTACCGCAACCAATGGAAACAAGTGCCTGTAACCTATAACACCTTTAGCTTTGCCGCTGATATGAATTTGAAAAAGTCATTAATAAAAGGAACCAAAGAAGCGATGGGTTTTATTTTTAACACGGATATTTCGGGAGACGGAAGCTACACCATAACTGATATTAAAATTCCAATTAATCATAAATTCTCTTTTAAAAAAGACTCCAATCTGAGTGTTGCTCTGGGTTTATTAGCAGGTATTACCAATCTAAATATAACGGCTTCTCGTTTATCTTATGATAGGCAATGGGATGGCGACGCTTATAATCAAGCATTATCAAATGGAGAAAATTTTAACAAGCAAAGTAAATTATTTGCTGATGTTTCTTTAGGAGCGGTGATTCAAAAAAAATTCAGTCAAAAATTTAAAGCAACCATTGGTTATGCCGCAAGCCACTTAAACCGACCAAACATCTCTTTTAATAATACGCCGGGAGCTGTTTTGAGAATTAAACACACGGAATCGTTGCAATTAAAATATAGTTTCAATCAAGTCTCTGCTTTTATGTTTGAATACTATGGAAATCAACAACAAAAGTTTAGAGAAAATTTAATGGGCTTCTCCTATTACCACACGATTGAACCAAGAACAAATACGGTTTTCAACTTTGGAATTCTCACTCGTATAAAAGATGCTCTAATTACAACGGTAGGTTTAGAACATAATAACATGCGTTTACAAGTGTCATACGACTATAATTATTCTCAATTTAAACGTGCAACAAATGGAAGAGGTGGTTTTGAGATTTCATTAATTTACATTTGGGCTACTAAAAAAGTATTTGTTCCAAAAACACGTGTATGTCCAATTTATATGTAGTCAAAAAACAGCCTGTAATTTTTGATTGTCCCTTTTTTTGTTTAGTTTAGTATATCTTAATTGGTTTAAGAAATATGCATAAATTGATACATCGATTTTTATTTGCTTTACTTACCGTGTTTTGTTTTTTTCAAGCACAAGCGACTCATATTGTTGGGGGTGAATTAAATTATAAAAATTTAGGTTCCAATAATTATGAAATTCGCTTAACGGTTTATCGTGACTGTTATGTTGGCGTGCCACCTTTTGATAACCCAGCAGCTGTTGGAATTTTTGATAGTAATAATAATTTACTGCAAACTTTAAATATGACCTTTAGAGGATTAGACACCTTACCTCCAACTATTAACGATCCGTGTACCATTCCTCCTCTCGATTTTTGTTATGAAGTCACAACATACATTGATACTATTAACTTACCTCCATTAGCTGGTGGTTATCAAATCTCGTATCAGCGCTGTTGTCGTAATCAAAACATTTTAAATATCGTCAATCCAGAATGCGTGGGTGCTACCTACTATGCAACAATTCCCGGACCAGAAGTAGTAGCCGTAAATAGTAATCCTGTGATTAAGTTTTGGCCGCCTCCATTTATTTGTGTTGATAAGCCTTGGGTATTTGATGACTCTGCCATTGATTATGATGGAGATTCTTTAGTTTACGAACTGTTTATGCCTTATGAAGGACTAACGGCTTCCTGCCCTATGATTGGGCCATTTGCACCCGCATCAACTTCTTGCCCAAATACTGTTCCTGTATGTCCAACTGTTCCTGTAAATCCACCCTTCACAACCATTACATGGCTGGCGCCATACAATACTGCTAATATGTTAGGTGGTGTGCCTATGCAAATTAATTCATCCACAGGTTTAGTAACTGCTACACCCAATTTACAGGGCTATTTTGTAATTGGCATTAAAGTAAAAGAATATCGTAACGGCGTTTTTTTAAGCGAAACCAAACGCGATTTTCAATTAATTGTAAAGCCTTGCCCTCAAGAGGTAGTTGCCGCAGCTCAAGCGCCACAGGCTATTTGCGGCACAACAAACGCTACTTTTTTAAACAATAGTACAGGTAGTGCAGGTTTATCGTTTAACTGGTATTTTGGTGATCCAAGCACGACTGCTGATACCTCTCATATAAAAAATCCAAATTATACATATCCTGGAACAGGAAGTTACTCTGTGACGTTAGTGGCCTATGTTAATAATAAGCCTTTGTGCAATGATACCGTAACAACCGTTGTTTCTATTAGTAATGCTTTTACAGCAGCCTTTACATTTACACCTATTGCATGCTCAGATAATTTAGTAAATTTTGAAGGCACTGTTCAAAATCCTCCAGGCACTACTCCCGCATGGTCGTGGAATTTTGGTGATGGAACAACAAGTACTTCGAACAATCCAAGTCATAATTATTCAGCTGGTGGAAGTTATCAAGTAACCTTGATTACTCAAATTCCCAACTCTATTAATTGCATTGATACTTTATCTGCACAAACTATCGACATTATTACAAATCCAGAGTTGTACATTCCAAATACATTTACACCAAACGGAGATGGGCACAATGATGTTTTTAGAGTTCGCGGTCCATACTTTGCAATCTACTATTTTGCAGTTTATAATCGTTGGGGAGAGTTGATGTATGAAACAACAGACCCAAGTCAAGGATGGGACGGCAACTACAAAGGCAAACCTTCTGATCCTGGAGTATTTGGATATTATGTGAAAGCAAAGTGCGGAGAAGGTAGCGAAGAGATTTTTAAAAAGGGTAATGTTACTTTAATAAGATAAATGAGATTTAAGTTTACATATATTTCATTTTATACTGTAATGCTTTTTGCTTTATTAATGTTTAATTCTACTTTTTTAATTTCTCAAGATGTTCATTTTTCTCAGTATAACGGTTCGGTTATTAACCTCAACCCTGCTTTTACAGGATTTTTTGATGGAGATTATAGATTGAATGGTATTTACCGAAGTCAATGGAGTAGCGTTCCCGTGCCATATAAATCTTTTTCGTTAGCAGGTGATGCTCGCTTTAAACCTAAAAGCATGAAAAGCGATTGCATTGGAGTTGGCATTATGTTTAATAACGATAAATCGGGCGACACCCATTATGGAACTAATCAATTGTATGTATCGGGTTCTTACATCCATAAATTAAATAAGGATTCTACTTTACTTTGGACAACTGGAATTATGGCAGGCATTTCAAATGTTGGATTTAATTATAGCCGAATGACTTTTGATGATCAATATCAAAATAGTACTTACAGTTCGTCAAATAGTACTGGCGAAAGTTTTACAAAAAACGCAACTACTTTTGGAGATTTTAATTTTGGAACCGCCTTACAATATGCTATCAAGCAAAGAGCTTTTGTGCAATACGGCATTTCATATCATCACTTCACTAATCCTAAACTCACGTTTCAAAACAATACAAGTATTCGTATTGACCCTAAATTAAATAACTACTTGTGCTTTGCTTATCCAATTGGTGTAAAGACAGATATCATTGCAGAAATATTATATTCTCATCAAGGAAAATATAACGAGGTAGTGCCTGGTGCTATGGTAAAATTTTTGTTAGATGAAAAAACACGTCAGGCAGTTTCTGTTGGTTTATACTATAGAGCCAAAGATGCTGTAATTGCGCGACTAGGTTATCAAGTAAAAACATTAACAGCAGGTGTAAGTTATGATGTAAACACTAGCAAGTTTATTGCGGCCACAAATCGTCGTGGAGGTTTTGAAATTTATGTGACTTACATTTTCAAAAAAATTATTCCGTTTGCACCTAAAACCAGAGTTTGTCCAATTTACATGTAAATATGATGTCATTAAAAAAACATACGCTTTTAGTTATTTTCTGTCTCTTGATGAGTTCAGGATTGTTTTCTCAAAGCATTAAATCATTTTTAAAACAGGGCTCCGAAGCTATGTCGAAAAAAGATTATTCATCGGCTGCACAAATTTACAATCAGGTTATTTTAATTGACTCTTCCAATATCGAATATCAATTGTTGTTTGCAGATGCTTCTCGTTTAAATTACGATGGCGATGTTGCTTTGCATTGGTATCAAAAAATATTTAAAAAAGATAACGGCAAAACTTACAAAGAAGTTCCGTTTTATATCGCCATGCAATTAAAAACAAATGGAAAATATAAAGACGCTAAAAAATATTTCGACAAGTATTATAAAAAACAACGCAACAGTAAGGATAAAGAAAAGGCGCGCCTAGCCGCCAAAGCCAAACAAGAATTTGAAGCCTGTGACATTGCCCAAGTAATTATTAAAAGTCCGCTCGATGTAAAAGTGGTTCATTTGGATAGCGCAGTGAATAGTAAGGTAAGCGAATATGCTCCTTTTGAATATGATAGCTTATTATACTTTTCATCATTAAGAGATAAATCAAAACAAGATGCTGCTGGTGTTGGCTTTAATAAATTATATACGTCTAAAAAATCTGCTATTAAGCCAAATAAATTTTTAAAGGCAAAAGAACTCGATTCATTATTCAATAAAAGTAATATTCATAATGCTAACACTAGTTTCAATTCAGATTTTACCAAAGTATTTGTTTCTCGCTGTGGTGCAATAAACGCCACTCAGTACCGTTGCGAAATTTATGTATCTGACTTTAAAGAGGGGCATTGGACAGAATTGCAAAAACTACCTTCTCCTATTAACGTGAGTGGAAGCAACACCACACAACCTTGTTTAAGTGAAATAAACAATAAACCTGTTTTGTTTTTTGCAAGTGATAGGGCGGCGGGCGAAGGCGCTATGGATATTTGGTATGCCTTTATGAACGCTGACGGAACATTTGAAACACCCATCAATGCCGGTAAAAAAATAAATACCATTGAAGATGATATCACGCCTTGGTTTGTGAAAGAAAACAAAACATTATACTTCAGTAGCACATGGCATAAAGGCTTGGGTAACTTCGATATTTTTACGTCCGAATTTAAAAATAATGAATTTACAGATGCGCAAAATATTGGCTACCCCATCAATAGTAGTTACAATGATATTTATTATAGTGTGAATTCTAAAAAAGACAGAGCTTATATTTCCTCTAATCGTTTAGGTTCTTATTTTGAAGATAAACCTAATTGCTGTAATGATATTTATAGTTTCCCCATTACTCCTTTAACAGAGCCGCCAAAGCCTATTGATACAACGGCTTTATTAATTAATCAAATGAAAGTGTTGGTGCCTTTAACCTTATACTTTCATAATGATGAGCCTGAGCCAAAAACCAAAGTCATTGTCACAAAAAAGAATTACAAAAAAACCTATGACGATTACACTATTCTAAAACCAAAATATTTTTCAGAGTACGCTAAAGGTTTAGATGGCGAACAAAAAGAGTTAGCCATTAACCGCATTGAGAATTTTTTTGAAGATAGTGTTGACGCAGGTATGCAAGACTTAGATAAATTTGCATTGTTATTGGAACAAGTGTTATTACGAGGCGAAAAAGTAAAAATTACCATGAAAGGGTATTGCAGCCCTTTAGCGAGTACAGATTACAATGTAAACTTAGCCAAACGCCGTATCAGCAGCTTACGCAACTATTTCATGGAATATGGCGAAGGAAAATTTGTGAAATATGTTGATAATACTAATGAATCTGAAGGTAGAATTGAATTTTTTAACGAAGATATTGGCGAATTACCTATAAGTACCGTGAGCGATGACGTAAAAGATGTTCGAAACTCTGTTTATAGCCCTTTTGCCGCCAGCGAACGTAAGATTCAGATTATAGCCATTAGCTATTTGAAATAACCACCCCTCTCCTCCAGAGAGGGGTGGGGGGTGAGGAATCGACCACTTACCAATCAAAACCTACCACTTACCAATTTGACCTCTTTTTTTGCAAATAACGAGTAATATTTGTAGAAAAATGGCGTACTTAGACAAATAGAAACATTACAAACATTAACAAAAAGATAGTATTAGATTATTGTTATTTAAAAACCTTTTTATTATGTTTGGCGTCATTCTAAAAACTAGAAACTAACTAAAAAAACAACAATTATGAGTAACAAAAAAACATCAGGCGGTTTTCCATTAATCGTTTCAGCAATTGCTATCGTTATCTGTTTAGTAATCGGTATCGTAGTTTATAAATTTGTATTAGGGGATCCAGGTAATTTTGATGCCGAAGGTCCAGAAAAAGGACATCCACATAACTTCTTTGGTATTATGTACAAAGGTGGATTCATCGTACCTATCTTATTAGGAACTTTATTTACAGTATTATGCTTTTTCTTTGAGCGTTTAATCACTATCCAAAAAGCAAATGGTGCTGGTAACACTGATAAATTTGTAGCTAAAATTAAAGAATTAATTGCTGCTAAAGATTTTGACGGAGCTATTGCAGCTTGCGACAAACAAAAAGGATCTTTGGGAAATGTTGTTCGTGAAGGTTTAATGAAATACCAATTCGTACAAAACGATAACACTATGGATAAAGAAGCTAAAGTTGCTGCTATCTCTAAAGCATTAGAAGAAGCTACAGCATTAGAATTACCAATGTTATCTAAAAACTTAAGTGTTATTTCTACATGTGCTTCAATTGGTACATTAGTTGGTCTAATCGGAACGGTTGTAGGTATGATTCGTGCCTTCGGTGCATTAGCTGCAGCTGGTACTCCTGATACAGCAGCATTAGCAACAGGTATTTCTGAAGCCTTAGTAAATACGTTAGTAGGTATCTTATCTTCTGCATTAGCTATTATTTTCTACAACTTCTTCTCAAACCGTGTAGATCAAATTACTTATGCAATGGATGAAGCTGGTTTCTCAATTATTCAAGAATTCCAAACTTCAGGAAAATAATTTTTTAATTCCTTTATGGAATTAGAAAATAAATTTCATCTATTAATCAGTAACTAAAAAATAAGTCATGCCAAAAATAAAACCAGCAAAACATGCACCGAGCATAGATATGACTCCAATGGTGGATTTAGCGTTCTTATTGGTTACATTTTTTATGTTAACTGCTTCATTTCGTATGGCAGAACCGGTGATTGTGGATCCACCATCATCAGTTTCTGACAAAACTTTACCAGAAAACACTGTATTAATTACAGTAGATAATATTGGTAGAGCGTTTTTTGGAGTAGGAAATGGCGAAGCTAGAACAAATACTTTAGACCAAATGTCGAAAAAGTATGGCGTTACATTTAACGCCGATCAAATTAAAAAATTTGGTGGTTTATCTAGTTTTGGTGTTGAAATAAAAGATTTACCAAGATACTTAGACGCATCTGAAGCTGAACGATTAAAGTTTCAACCTCAAAAAGGTGTGCCTTTGGATTCGTTAAATAATCAATTAAGAGATTGGATTCAAATATCAGCTACTGAATTAAATGCTATCTATATGAGAAATAAAGATAAAGCAGAAAGTTCAGGACAAGAATTTAAAGGAGAAAAGCCTCGTTATGCTATTAAAGCAGATGCGAAAGCAAAATACATTTATGTAAAAGATGTATTTAAAACCTTTACAGATATGAAAATTTACACTTTCAATTTGATTACATCAATGGAAGGCGGGTCATCAGTTCCAGCAGCTGAACCAAAAAAATAATATTAATTAAAAAACTAATTTAACATGGCAGAAATAGCAGAAAGCGGCGGCGGCGGACATGGTAAAGGCGGTAAGAAACGCGCCAAGAAACAGAGTACCCGCGTGGATATGACTCCAATGGTAGATTTAGCGTTCTTGTTATTAACGTTCTTCGTTTTAACATCAACCTTTAGTAAACCAAAAAGTATGGAGTTAAGCTTACCAGCTGAACCACCTCCAGGAAGTCCACCACCACCTGAAGTAAAAAAAGGTGTAACTTTTTTATTAACTAAAGACGATAGAATTTTTTATTACATAGGGCAGTTTAATGCTCCAGGTAATGAAAAAGGTCTTCCTCCAACACAGTTATCTGAAACTAACTTTAGTTCAGAAGGATTACATGCTTTGTTAATGAAAGAAAATAAATGGGCGAATGATGAAATTGATAAATTAAAAGCTCAGAATAAAGCAAAAACATTAGCTGATACTACCTTTAAACGTTTAGCAGTTGAGGCAACGGCTAATAATGAGGCAATTACAGTTTTAATTAAAACAGACGATCAGGCAACTTATAAAAATGCTATTGATATGCTGGATGAATTAAAAATTTGTAATGTTGGTAAACGTGTTTTAGGTGTTGAAATGATGGCTACAGAATACGCATTATTACAAGAAAAAATTAAATAAATATGACAGCAAATTGGAATAGTGTAGTTGACGACTCCAGAAACGATATCGTTTTTGAAGGGCGCAACCAAGCCTACGGAGCGTATGAGATACGCCGTAGATACAACTGGACTGTTACCTTAATTCTAGGATGCATGATTGGTGCATTAGCTTTAGGAATGGGTATCAAGGTTGTTTTAGGCATGCAAGGCGAAGAAATAGAGAAAGAGGCAGTATTGGATATGACCACTATTGACTTAACTCCGCCACCAGCAGATAAAAACGAACCACCACCACCACCACCACCACCGCCACCTCCCGTAATGGAAACAGTGAAGTTTGTGCCTCCGGTAATTAAGGATGACGCAGTTGAAACAGATCCACCACCACCACAAGAAAAATTAGCTGAAACTAATGTTAGTACAGTTACTCAAGAAGGTGATGGAGATGCGGTAGTTGTTCCAACAGAAGGAAATGGTACTGGTGTGGTTGAAGAAAAAGCACCAGAAATCTTTACAGTAGTAGAGGAAATGCCAGAATTCCCAGGTGGAGCAATGGAAATGATGAAGTACATTCAAAAAAACATTCAATACCCTCAAATGGCTAAAGAAGCTGGTTTAAGTGGTAAATGTTTCTTGAAATTTGTTGTTAATGGAAGCGGAAACATTACAGATGTTACTGTATTAAAAGGTGTACCAGGGTGTGGAGAATGCGACAGAGAAGCAATTCGAGTTGTAAAATCAATGCCAAACTGGAAAGCTGGAAAACAAAATGGTAGAGCTGTATCAGTATTCTTTAACTTACCAATCAATTTCCAATTAAAATAATATAACACTCATTATAAAAATCCCCTCTTCCAAAAGGCTGAGGGGATTTTTTTTACGCTTCGAATGAGTTTATCCTGAGCGAAGTCGAAGGACTCGAAGTGACAAAATAATATATACTATGATAAAAAAATCTCCAACAGAAATGATAAACCTTGTGTTTAGTGGCATGATGGTTTTACTAACCTTTACTGGCGCTATTGTGTTTTTCTTTACCGATTTATTAAGCGATAAAGCATTTGGAAGCAAGCGTATTGTTTTAGGCGTTGTATTTTTAGCCTATGCTATATATCGTTCTTACAGAATGTATAGCGCCTATAAACAAAAAGAACAATCATAGCACATATAATACTAGCTCCGTAGGAGCGGCATGTTAATACACTTTGGCCTCTGAAATTAATGACACTGGCCGAAGGGAAAAAACATCAAACAACAAAAAGGCTCTGCAAATATGCAGAGCCTTTTAAATTCTATCTTTTCTTTTTAGATTTTGGCTGTTTTCATTTCCCAGCAGGGCTTTTGAAAAATTCCACTTGCTTTTTATTATTTGGGTCTAAATCTTTAACAATCGTAAAATATTCTTTTGCTTTAGCGTTATCCTTCATTACTAAATAATAGTACCCTAAATATTCTGAAGCTTCAATTACGTTTAGCTTTACTCCTGCTCTTTCCTCTGGCTTAACTAAAGTTAAAGCTTTTTCGTAATGAGGTTTTGCTAACCATTTTTCATTTTTCAAATCTTGTTGTACGTTTGCTTTACCTCTCCAAAAATAAGCAGTTGCAAATGTTGGAATAGATTGAGTTACTTTAGAAAAACAAGAATCAGATTTCACAAAGTCTTTTGGTCCAAAATAATACGCACGACCCATTTCAAAATAATCTTGTCCGCTTAAGTTTTTTGGATCACCCGCCATTTTCTTTTCGTAAGTTGCAATTGCTTTATCATAACGTTTAGATTTCATGTATGACTTTGCAATTTCATTGGTAATATCGCCAGCTAACTTAGGATCCATTTCAGCAGCTTTTTCCATTTCAATAATCCCTAAACTATCTTTACCTGTTTTAGCCAATAAAATACCTTTGTATTTATAATCCGTACCAACATATTTGAAGTTAGCCACTTTAGAAGACTTGTCGAAGAATTTGCTAATTGCATTCAATCCTTTTCTGTAAGCAGCTGTATCTGTTTTGTTTCCTAATTCAGCATAAGAATATCCTAAGTATCTATCTAAATACAGATTAGTGTTTCCTGCACCTTGCAATTTTTCAATTTCAGTGATTGCTTCTGCGTATTGTTTGTTATTAAATACGAAAGCTGCATAACGCTCACGAGCTTCATCAGAATTATTTAATTCTAAATATTTTTTATAACTCTCCACTGCATTTGCTTTTTGTCCAGCTAAGTGATACAACTCCGCTTTTTCTCTGTATGCTGGAGCATAAGTAGGATCTAAGTCTTGTGCTTTTTTGTATAAATCTAAAGCCAATTGATAGTTACGGCCACGTTGGTATAATTTACCTGCACGTAAAATTCCTTTTGGTGATTTAGGATTTAACTCCGAAAACTTATCGTATTGTTTTATTGCTGGACCACCTTCTGTTGGATTTTTTTCTAATAATGCATCTCCCATTAATAAATAGTTCTCTGCATTTTTAGGTTCGATTTTAATAGCAGCATTTAACAAAGTCATGGCTTCGTCTAAATTTTTGTTATCTGCATTAATATAGGTTTCTGCTGTTTTACGCATTACCTCCGTATTTTTATTAGCTCCTAAAGTTGCCGCTTTAAATAACTGAGTTTTAGCGTCAGCCGTGTTTCCTTTATACCATAACACTTTACCTAAACCAACGTAGTTTAAAGGATAAGTAGCATTTAATTCAGCTCCTTTTTGGTAATACATATTTGCAGAATCTAAATCTCCTTTTTTAAAGAAGTTTTCTCCATAGTAAAAGTAGTTGTCGCCTTTAGCTGCTTCTTTAGCAATTAACGCTCTAAAATCAGAAGCTGCTGCTGCATAACGTTCGTTATCTGTTTTTGTAATGGCGTCTTGTAATGTTTGAGCAAATGTTGAACTTGCTAAAATAAAACTTGCGCTTATTAATGTTATCTTTTTCATAGTGTTATTTGTAGATATTAAAAATACGGTATTTAAAAGTCAATTTGCCTGCCAAGCTTTATGTATCAGCAAAAACAGGGTCAAATTTAACATAATTTTAATGTTTGTGAAATCTCTTTCCTGCTTATTTTAATGGGGTCATATCTACCTCTATCAACCGCTCTTCCTGTCTATTTGGAGGTAATCCTTGTTTTAGAAACATTAATTGGCCTGTTGGACCAGCAATAAAGGTTTCAATGCCTTTTCCTAAGCTAAATTCTGCCGAACGACGGATGATACATATTGTTCTGCATAGCGGATAATCCTTTGTAGCAATATTTGATTGATCTGGCATATAAGCCGTTTCGTTATTGCTTTTTGAAACCGCTAAAATTTTCACAGACTTTAAAAAATCCTTAGTAGTTGTATCATCTTTATCACTTAGCCAGGCATAATCGCAAACACCGATAGCTAAGGAATTTGATGCGATGGCCTTAATTAATTCAGGCGTATTATTTACCGTAGAGCAATTATTACCAAATGTTCCATTTGGAATTAAAGAGTCTTTTAATTGACGCGTACTTCCTGAATTGGCATTGTCAAACACCAACTTAATATGTTGTCCTTTTAATAAAGTGCTATCATTTCCTTTCAATAAATCAGTTAGTTCTACTAATGAAATCGTAGAATCTGCAAAACTTTTGTTTACTACAAAAGCAATCGCATCTCCCGCAACAAAAGATGTTTGAGGGATAATGTTTTTTGC
This sequence comes from Bacteroidota bacterium, assembly GCA_016711805.1. GTDB lineage: Bacteria > Bacteroidota > Bacteroidia > B-17B0 > Aurantibacillaceae > UBA4416. Next base: position 255,247 of record JADJSH010000003.1, on the reverse strand, counting down.
TTTAAATTGAGATAATTCTTTTTCGGTTAAAGGACGAGAAATGGCAATTACCTTACTGCTGTCATTATACAAAGCTTCTATGCATTCTTTTTCGTTAGAAGTGCGCAGCGCAATGTCTGCATATTGATACGTTGTTTTAAATGTGTAAATCTGATTTTGAATATGAAGTGTTAGGCCTTCGTCAAAAAATAAATTAGCCGTGCCAGATGTTGGACTGTCTTTTTTAGTTATATCGTCTTGCATACCACAAGAACTAAAAACGATCAGGCTTATAATTGTTCCAAAAAATAGTTTCATAATAACATTCGTTTGTCAAATATACAGAATAAACCAAACAGGTATTTACGACTTTATAATTGGTTGTGTATTAAAGATAAGTGGTTGAGATATGTTAGCTCAACAATCTAATCGACTTTTTTAAAGCCTCTATAAATACATCCACTTCTTCAAATGTATTATAAAAAGCAAAGGATGCTCTAATCGTTCCTGGAATTTTATAAAATTGCCATAAAGGCTGTGTACAATGATGTCCGCTACGAATAGCTACTCCATATTTATCTAATAAGGTTCCAATATCAAAAGGATGAATAGAGCCCACATTAAATGAAATTACAGAAGTTTTATGTTTAGCGTTTCCATAAATTACTAACCCTTCAATTTCTTGTAATTGTTTAGTAGCATATTTCAATAAATCATCTTCGTGTTTTTGAATATTATCAAAACCAATTTCTGCAACATAATTCATTGCTGCCGCTAAACCAATTCCTCCTTCAATATGTGGCGTTCCTGCTTCAAATTTTAATGGCGACTCGGCAAACTCTGTTTTTTTAAGAGTTACTGTTTTAATCGTTCCGCCACCTGTTTGATAAGGAGGAAGTTTTTGTAACCACTCTTCTTTTCCATATAAAACACCAACTCCAGTTGGTCCAAATAATTTATGACCACTAAATACATAAAAGTCACAATCTAACTCTTGTACATCAGGCTTTAAATGCGGAACCGCTTGAGCTCCGTCAATTAATATAGCGGCTTTGGACAAAGAACGAATCGTTGCAATCATTTCTTTTACAGGATTAATTGTTCCGAGTGTATTAGAAATATGAGTAAATGCAACAAGTTTTGTTTTTGATGTAATTAATTGAGGTAGTTCTTCCCACATTAATTCACCTGCTTCATTTATTGGAATGTATTTTAAAACTGCTTTTTTTTCTTCGCACAAAAGTTGCCATGGAACAATATTACTGTGGTGTTCCATTTGTGTGATGATGATTTCATCTCCTTCTGAAATATTTATCTTTCCAAAACAATGTGCTACTAAATTAATTGATTCGGTCGTTCCTTTCGTGAAAATAATTTCACTCGCTTGTTTTGCGTTGAGGTGAAGTTGTATTGTTTTACGAGCTTCTTCATAAGCAATCGTAATTTCTCTGCTCAGTGTATGAACCCCGCGATGTATGTTTGAATTTTGAAAAGCATAATAATGTGAGATGGCATCAATAACCTGTTGTGGTTTTTGTGCTGTGGCTCCATTATCAAAATACACTAAAGGTTTTCCGTTTACAGTTCTTGCTAGAATAGGAAAATCTTTGCGTATTTCGTTTACATTAAACATATTAAAGTGCTTTTTCAAACAAATTCAAAACTCTTTCTTGTAAAGATGGAATTTCAATCTTGTCTATTAATTCTTGTGCGAATGCTTGTAACAATAATTTACGAGCGCTTTCTTCGCCAATACCACGTGCTTTTAAATAAAACAAAGCTTCAGTGTCAATTTTACCAGTTGATGTTCCGTGCGAACATTTTACATCATCCGCGTAAATTTCTAATTGTGGCTTGGTATTGATGGTAGCATCATCACTCATCAAAATATTTTTACTACTTTGATACGCGTTTGTTTTTTGAGCGTCTTTACGAACAAATATTTTTCCGTTAAATGTTCCTGTTGATTTATCTTTGGCGATACCTTTGTATAACTCATTACTTTCGCAATGCGGCATTTGGTGATCAATTAAGGTGTGATTGTCAACTGACTGCGTTCCATTTGAAATAAACAATCCATTTAAGTGTGCTTCGCAATTAGAATCTGCTAAAACAACATTGTGATTGTTACGCACTAACTCGCCACTTAATGTAAATGTGTTGTTTGTGTAATTTGAGTATTTGCTAATTTTCACTTGGTTTGTATTCACCGAATATGATAACGCACCTTCGTTTTGAAATGTATAACAAGTCAATTTTGCATTCTCTCCAACAAATTTTTCGCTTAAAAAGTTTGAGAACATTTTCGCAGTACCAATATTATAAAAGCTTTCAATTAACGTAACTTCTGCACTTGCTTGTATATTAACAAAATTACGTGTGTTAGTTACGTTACTAGAATTACCGCTATTTACATAAATAACATGTAACGGCATTGGAATGATATTGTTTTTATCCACTTGTAAAAACAAACCGTTACCTGTAAAAGCAGTGTTTAAAGCAATTAAAGCATCAGTGTCAGATTTTGCTTGAGAAGATAATAATGTTTTTTCTGAAGAAGATAATTCGTTCAAGGATTTAACCGTTAAACCTTTTACTATCATTTTCTCGCTTAGTGCTTCATTATAATTTCCATTAACCACCACTAAATTAATCGCCTCATCAATTTTAAGTGGAGCAATATCAGCGTTGGTTAACTCATTAAAAGATTGTTCAACCGATTTGAATTCTTTACGAAGAACCGCTTCAACATTACAATATTTATAATCCTCGTGCTTATTATTGGGAATGCCTTTCTCCTCTAAAAGTCGAATTGCCGAAACAATTTCAGCATCGGGCATGAACGCTATTTTACCAGAATTTTTTTGTAATTGTTCCAGCAAATTTTGTGTTACAGCACTTTTATTATCTACTACTAACGACATATTAATCTGCTATTTCAAATTCTTTTTTAATTTCATCATATCCTTTAGCTTCTAATTCTAGGGCCAATTCTTTTCCTCCGCTTTTTACAATGCGGCCTTTATATAAAATATGCACAAAATCAGGAACGATATAATCTAATAAACGCTGGTAGTGAGTAATCACAATGGTTGCGTTATCTTTTGATTTTAATTTATTAACGCCAGTTGCTACAATGCGCAACGCATCAATATCTAGCCCACTATCTGTTTCATCTAAAATAGCTAACTTAGGTTGCAACATTGCCATTTGAAAAATCTCATTACGTTTTTTCTCACCACCACTAAATCCTTCGTTTACACTACGACTTGCTAGTTTAGAATCTAACTCTACTAATTTCGATTTATCTTTTACTAGTGCTAAGAAATCTTTAGCTGGCATTTCTTCTTGTCCATGGTAAGCACGAATTTCGTTTAAAGCAGTACGTAAAAAATTAATATTACTTACTCCTGGAATTTCAACTGGATATTGAAATGCTAAAAATAACCCTTCGCGAGCTCTGTCTTCTGCAGATAATTCTAATAAATCTTTTCCGTTAAACGTTACTTCACCTTCCGTTACATCATAATCTTCACGGCCTGCTAAAACACTTGATAATGTTGACTTTCCAGAACCGTTTGGTCCCATTATCGCGTGAACTTCTCCAGCTTTTACTTCTAAATTAATTCCTCTTAATATTTCTTTATCGCCAATTGACGCATGTAAATTTTTAATACTTATCATAATCTCTTTATTTATCCTACTGATCCTTCTAAACTAATTGCTAATAATTTTTGTGCCTCAACGGCAAACTCCATTGGTAATTTATTTAATACTTCTTTGCAGTAACCATTAACGATTAAGCCAATTGCTTTCTCGTTATCAATTCCACGTTGCTTACAATAGAACAATTGATCTTCACCAATTTTACTTGTAGTTGCTTCATGCTCTACTACTGCTGATTTATCTTTAATTTCAATGTATGGAAATGTATGCGCACCACATTTATCTCCCATTAACAAACTATCACATTGCGAAAAATTACGAGCGTTACTTGCTCCTTTTTTAATTTGAACTAAGCCACGGTAACTATTATTACTAAAGCCTGCCGAAATTCCTTTTGATATAATAATGGAACGTGTGTTCTTTCCAATATGAATCATTTTTGTGCCAGTGTCCGCTTGCTGATAATTATTAGTAACTGCTACCGAATAAAATTCGCCAACCGAATTATTTCCTTTTAAAATAACAGAAGGATATTTCCAAGTCACTGCAGATCCTGTTTCTACTTGTGTCCAGCTAATTTTAGAATTATCTTCTAAACAAATTCCACGCTTCGTTACAAAATTAAAAATTCCGCCTTTACCGTCTTTATCTCCGGGATACCAGTTTTGAACGGTGCTATATTTCACTTCTGCGTTTTTGTGAGTAATGATTTCAACTACCGCAGCGTGTAATTGATTCTCGTCGCGTTGAGGAGCAGTACATCCTTCTAAGTAAGACACAAAAGCATCTTCATCAGCAATGATTAATGTTCTTTCAAACTGACCAGTACCACTCGCATTGATACGGAAGTAAGTTGATAACTCCATTGGTGAACGAACCCCTTTTGGAATGTAACAAAACGAGCCATCCGTAAATACGGCAGAATTTAATGCCGCATAAAAATTATCGGTTGGAGGCACTGCCATGCCCATGTATTTTTTTACTAATTCAGGATGATCTTGAACAGCTTCGCTAAACGAACAAAAAATAATTCCCTTTTCAGCTAAGGTTTCTTTAAAAGTTGTTTTTACAGAAACGCTGTCAAATACAACATCAACTGCAATATTACTTTGCACACCACTTAAGCGTTTTTGTTCGTCGATTGATATTCCTAGTTTTTCAAATGTTTTTAGTAATTCAGGATCTACTTCATCTAGACTCGCTAATTCCTTTTTAGGTTTAGGAGCAGAGTAATATATAATATCTTGAAAATCTGGTTTAGTGTATGCTACATGAGCCCATTCAGGCTCTACCATATTTTGCCAATTACGAAACGCTTTTAAACGGAATTCCAACATCCATTCTGGTTCGTTTTTCTTTGCAGAAATAAATTTAATGATGTCTTCGTTTAAACCTTTAGGCGCCTCATCAGCCGCAATATCAGTTGTAAAGCCCCACTCGTAATCTTTATTTATATGTTCTTCTAATATCTCGTTTGCCATTTCTTTTATTGTTTGATGTTTATTTGTTTGTTTGTTTTTGCTTTAGCGCAATAAACAATTAAACATTAAACAGAGAAACTCTCACCACAACCACAAGAACGCGTAGCGTTAGGGTTCTTAAAAATAAAGCCTTTACCGTTTAATCCTCCGCTATAATCTAATTCCGTCCCCACTAAGTATAAAAAGCTTTTACGGTCAACAACCACTTTTACTCCATTATCTTCAAATAATTGGTCACCTTCTTTTAACTCATTATCAAAAACTAGATTGTACATTAAACCAGAACAACCTCCGCCGTCAACACCCACACGAATGAATGTATCTGCTGGTTTATTTTCGTCTTTTATTAAATTAATAGCGTGCTCTTTAGCCGCATTGCTTACTGTTATCATTTTGTAAGTAATTAATTGTTAGTTACTTGGCGCTTATTCTTAATTAGATTAATTCTAAACGGAGTACAAAAATACCACTTTTAAGGTATATGTGCAAATATTTTACAATTTCGTTTCAATAAAAAAACCATGAATTTCATCATGGTTTTTTATCAATTTCTTTAATCTTTAACTCTACTAAACTTTAAGGCTTTTAAAATAAAGTTAGGTAAGGGTTTTTTAGGGTCACGTTTGCGTAAATCTAAATACCAACCAATTTTTTTAACGACTGGTAATTTTTTAGTTTCTACAAATTCAATCAACGTTCCATCCGCATCTTCAATATAGGTAAAATGACCTGCAGCTTCGCCCATTTCAAATCCTGCACCGCCATCCACTGTAAAGGGCTGACCAGCTTTTACGCAAGCTTCTTCTAACGCTTCCATGTTTTTAATATCAAAACACAAATGAATAAAACCACAATCGCCCCATAAACGGTTTTCGAAAATTTTGCGCGGGGTATAATCAAACGCCTGAACTAATTCTATCTCATTGTCTCCTAATAAAGGGCCAAAACTTCCTTCACGAGGCTTACTATTTCTTAAAACTACTCTTCTGAATTTCTTCTGTGATCCCTCAACGCCCTTCCAATCTGCAAACGTATCGGTTGAATCGCTAACCACTTTATCAAAACCTAATACTGTTTTATATAGGCCAATAGAATTATCAATGTCTTTCACTCCAATAACAGCACCTAATATTCCACCCGTTGTAAACTCTTTTTGCTGATACCAAGATGTTTTTTCTTCAATAATTTCAAATACATTTCCCCACAAGTCATGGATATAAAAATGCTTTCTTCCATCAGGAGCAGCAGTGACTTCCGTCAGCATCTTTGCTCCAAAATTTTTTAAATGCGTATATGATGCTTGAATATTGTAAGATTTTATCTTTCCCGCATAAATACCAATATCTCCTAATTGAATTTGAAAATCCGCGTTTTGAGCTTGTCTACTAGTGTATTGCCAAATCTCAAATCCACCACCACCATTCATACTAATAGCTAAAATAGCGTGACGAGCATGTGGCATATTTGCCGTATATGGCAACATCAACTCTGCCATGGCAGCTTCTTCAAATATTTTAATATCCGTACCAAATGCTTTACGGTACCATTTAAATGTTTCGTGAACATTGGTATTCCCAACTCCTAATTGTTGTATGCCCGAAATGATGTAACTCATAATTTTATTTTAATGTGTAAAATTAAAATTTTATTTCAACTCTTTTTTATATTTCATCACCACATACTTTTCGGGAACTACTAGTTCCGACGTACAATATTGAAGTTTATCGGCCATTTCTGGCGGATAATCATTCACTATTTCAAAACCTAGCGATTCGAAATAATCTGGAATAATACATACTAAATAAATAGGTTGAGTGGCAATTTTTATCCGAGCTAAAATCAAATCTTTTGCAATTCCTTTAAATCGTTGAGATTCCAAAACTCCTAAGGAACAAAATTCGTCGCAACCATTATGTCTTCTAATTCTTCCAAAACCAACTAATTCATTATTTTCTTTTGCCACTAAAAACTGATGGCAGTGCAAGTCTCTATCATCCAATTCAAATTGTTGAATGAGTTTTTTAATTAACTCAAAATCATTTTCTGAAGCTGATTTGATAGATAGTGGTTTGATAAAATTAGATTTTGTTTAAAGATTGTGACGAAAATTGCCCAACAATAATACTAATAATTAAACAAAGTGTTTTTATGATTTTTATTTGTTTTAAAAGACCATAAAAGGTGCAATAAAATTGTATTTTTGTATATATCATCAAACAAAAAATCATGCAAAAAGAATACGACGTTGTTATAGCTGGTGGCGGTTTAGCAGGCTTAACGCTTTCTATACAATTAAAACAAGCAAATCCAAACATTACTATTTTAATTTTAGAAAGTAGAGATAAAGCCGCTGCTATTGCAGCTCACAAAGTAGGCGAATCTACCGTAGAATTAGCAACACATTATTTTAGAGAAGTTTTAGGTTTAAAAAATTATTTAGAAGAATTTGAATTACCAAAACATGGTTTGCGTTTCTTTTTTACGGATGAGAAAAAAACAGAATTATCTAATCGTGTGGAATTAGGTCCTCGTTTAAAATTACCAGTTCCAAGTCATCAATTAGATAGAGGAACGTTTGAAAATTACTTAGAAAAATATACCAAAGAATTAGGAACCGATTTTTTATTAGCAGCTCGCGCTAAAGATGTGGCTTTTGGAGAAAATGGTGATTTACACACTGTTACCTATGCTCACGAACGCCAAGATAAAACCATTCGCACAAAATGGCTAGTAGATGCAACAAGCCGAATTAGCTTATTAAAAAAGAAATTAGGGTTTCAAAAAGAAGCGCCTCACAATGTAAATGCAGCCTGGTTTAGAGTAAAAGGAGTAGTAGATATTGATGAGTGGAGCGATAATAAAGAATGGAAAAACTTTTTAGCACCAAAACTTCGCTACTTAAGTACGGTACATTTAATTGATAAAGGCTATTGGTTATGGATTATTCCTTTGGGCTCAAAAAATACCAGTATCGGTATTGTAGCTGATGAAAATATTCATCCGTTTGAAACCATTAATACTTACGAAAAAGCAGTCGCTTGGATTCATAAACACGAACCACAAGCAGCTAAGTTTGTTTGTCCAAACAAAGAAGATATTTTAGATTTTAGAATATTGAAACATTTTGCGCATGATAGCAAACGTGTTTATTCGTCAGATAGATGGGCTGTAACTGGTGAGGCAGGTTTGTTCTTAGATCCTTTTTATTCTCCTGGTAGTGATTTTATTTCTTTAAATAACACTTGGTTAAGTGATTTAATTTTAAGAGATCACAAAGGCGAAGATATTACCGTTCGCGCACAAATATATGAGCAAACCCATTTATCATGGTTTAAAGATTGGTTACCAATATACCAAGATAAATATCAATTAATGGGTAACACTCAAATAATGGTGTTTAAGATATTTTGGGATTGGGCAATTTATTGGTCGGTGCCATGCTTGTTGTTTACTAATCATGGTTTTACTGATTTAAAAGTGTTGAAGGAACTGTTTGTTTCTGAAAAAAGTTTAGGGCGTAAGTTTGGTAAATTAAATAAAGCTGTACAAGATTTGTTTATTGATTGGTTACCACATGAAAAAGCGATATTCGAAAACCGTTATATTGATCCATTAGATTTGAACTATTTAAAGAGTTTTCAAAGAGGTATTGATGAAATGCATGGTGCAGACACTATTGTAAATAAAGTTGCTGAAAACATGGTGGTTTTAGAAAAAGTAGCGGCTGAGCTATTCCGTTTAATTAGTCATCAAGTTAATCAAACGCCTTTAGATATAATAGTTGATCCTTACCAAATTACATTAAAAACTCCTTACAATGCGGCTGAACACATAAATGGTATTGCCGTTGATGTAGCCATTAAAATGGATGTAGCGAAAATGTGGTTTTATCCTAATCCTGTATTAGCATAAAAACGGTAAGAAATTCTCTAAATCAGGCAATAAATACAGTAGTTTAGCGTTATTCCCTAAACTAAAATCCCTTATGCTTTCAGCAGCGTGGCACCGCCATATATTTTTATTCGGACTTATTGGTCTTGCTGCTGGAATGTTATTTGGAACCGTACCCACCAGTATTCCTCAAATTATTTTAGCTGCTAATTGGTTATTGGAAGGAAATTTTAAATGGAAATGGCAGCAATTAAAATCCAATAAAATCTTCTGGATTTTAGCTTCTCTGTTTTTTCTTCATGTTATTGGGATGACCTATACCGAAAACATACAACGAGGCCTAGATGATTTAAGAAACAAAATGCCTTTGTTGGTTTTACCACTCATTTTATTTTCTACAAAACCACTGTCTATTAAAGAATTTAAATTGTTGTTTGGGTTTTTCTTTTTAAGTGTGTTTGTGAGTTCCATTTGTTGCTACTTAGTTTATGCTGGTTTTACAAAAAAAGTAATTATTGATGTTCGAAAAGCCTCCGTGTTTATGTCGCATATTCGCTTTTCGCTTTTTATTGCTTTTGCTATTATTGGCTTACTTTACTATAGCATTAAAGAAAAACAAATTTGGATAAAAATCTCTTGTGCCATCTCTACTGTTTGGTTGTTGTTTTTTATGTATAAGCTCGAAATGGCAACTGGCTTTATATCATTAGTATTAGTAGGTAGTTTATTATTGATTTTATTTAGCTTAAAGTGGTTGCCAAAAAAAGTATCATTGGCTTTAGTGCTGTGCATTTTAATTGCTTCGGCATTTGTATTAAAAAGCGCCCTATCAAGTTTAGACATGTACAATAAAAATTCGAGCAACAGCGCCAATATCCTATTAGAAAAAACAAAAAGTGGTGGCGTTTATTTACAAGATACCATTTTTGGATTAGCCGAAAATGGCAATTTAATTACTATTAACATCAACGACCGTGAACTTGAAAAAGAATGGAATTTGAGAAGCAGCATTCGTTTTGATGGAGCAGATAAATTAGGAAATGGTCTTAGGTATACTTTATTACGATACATGGCGAGTAAAGGACTAACCAAAGATTCTATGGGAATTATTTCTTTATCGCAGCAAGATATATTAAATATTGAAAACGGAAGCTCCAATTATAAATACAGCCTTAATAGTGGTTTAGCAACTAAGTGGCGAGAATTAGTTTGGGAATACATTAAATATAAGCGCGGAGAAAATCCATCTGGGCACACCTTATCTATGCGGTTGGAATTTTGGAAAACGGCTAGTTATATCATTGGCGCTCATCCTGTTTTTGGAGTTGGAACAGGCGACATACAAGATTCATTTAATAATAAGTACGTTGAAACAAACTCTCAATTAGAGGTTGTTTGGAGGTTGCGCTGCCATAACCAATACTTAGCTATTGGCGTTGCCTTTGGTTGTGTTGGCTTACTATTGTTTATGTTCTACTTATTATACCCAGCCTTTGTTTTACGAAAAGACATGCACTATTTATACTGGCCGTTTTTTTTAATCGCCTTATTATCTTTTGTAACCGAAGATACTTTGGAAACTCAATCTGGTGTTACCTTTTTTATTTTCTTCCAAACACTGTTTTTGTGGTTGGCGAGCTTCAAGGAAATTAAGCCAATAAAAAAGCCCACATAATAATTTATGTGGGCTTTTTTATTATCATAATATTTTAATCGTTCAACTTCAACACCGCCATAAAGGCACTTTGTGGAATCTCCACATTACCAACTGATTTCATACGTTTCTTTCCTTCTTTTTGTTTTTCTAATAACTTACGTTTACGACTAATATCACCTCCGTAACATTTAGCGGTTACATCTTTACGCATGGCGCTAATGGTTTCACGGCTAATAATTTTTGCGCCAATAGCCGCTTGAATAGGAATTTCGAACTGTTGTTTTGGTATGAGTTCTTTTAATTTTTCACAAATCTTTTTACCAAATTGGTAAGAGTTACTTCTATGAATTAGACAAGATAAAGCATCTACTGGTTCTGATTTCAAAAGAATATCTAATTTCACTAAATCAGATTCTCTCATCCCAATTGGATGGTAATCAAAAGACGCATAACCTTTTGAAATAGATTTTAAACGGTCGAAGAAATCAAATACAACTTCTCCTAAAGGCATTTCAAACACTAACTCTACTCTATCTGCCGTTAAATAATTTTGAGTCACGATAGCTCCTCGCTTTTCAATACACAAACTCATTACTGGACCAATAAATTCTGATTTAGTAATAATATTTGCTTTAATATATGGTTCTTCAATATAATTTATTCTTGCTGGATCTGGTAAATCGCTAGGATTATTAACCTTCACTACATCTCCGTTTGTTTGATAAGCAATATACGACACGTTAGGCACTGTTGTAATAACCGTCATTTTAAATTCACGCTCCAAACGTTCTTGCACAATTTCCATGTGCAACATTCCTAAAAATCCGCAACGGAATCCAAACCCTAAGGCTAACGACGATTCTGGTTCCCAAGTTAAAGAGGCATCATTTAATTGCAACTTCTCCATACTATAACGCAATTCTTCAAAATCCTCAGTGTCTACAGGATAAATCCCTGCAAATACCATTGGCTTTACTTCTTCAAAGCCATGAATGGCTTCTGCACACGGTCTATCAAAATGCGTAATGGTATCTCCTACTTTTACTTCTTTTGCTTCTTTAATTCCCGAAATAATATAACCAACATCCCCTGTACTCATAGAGTTTCGGGCTTCTGGTTTTAGTTTTAATACACCAATTTCATCGGCGTTATAAACAGAACCGGTATTGAAAAATTTTACTTTATCGCCTTTTTTTATCGTACCATTTAAAATTTTGTAGTAAGCGATAATTCCTCTAAAACTATTAAAAACACTATCAAAAATCAATGCTTGTAATGGTGCTTCTGGATCGCCAACAGGACATTTTACACGCTCAATAATAGCTGCCAAAATCTCTTCAATCCCCATGCCGGTTTTACCACTTGCTGGAATTACATCACTGCTATCACAACCAATTAAATCAACAATTTGATCGGTAACCATTTCGGGTTCAGCGCTTGGTAAATCCATTTTATTAAGAATAGGAATGATCGTTAAGTTGTGTTCCAATGCTAAATATAAATTCGAAATGGTTTGTGCTTGTATCCCTTGTGCGGCATCAACAATCAATAAAGCTCCTTCGCAAGCGGCTATAGAACGAGAAACTTCATAACTAAAATCAACGTGTCCAGGAGTATCAATTAAATTAAGTACAAATTTTTCACCTTTATAAGTGTAATCCATTTGTATAGCATGGCTTTTAATAGTAATGCCGCGCTCTTTTTCCAAGTCCATATCATCAAGCACTTGCGCTTCCATTTCACGACTAGTAATTGTCTTAGTATACTCTAATAACCTGTCGGCTAAAGTAGATTTACCATGATCGATATGGGCAATTATGCAAAAGTTACGTATGTTCTTCATTTGATATAAAAATAAGTCTGCAAAGATAGGTTATTACGACCAATTATTAGAATCGCATCAAAAATATATAAACAAAAAAGCCATTCACTAAATAGTGAATGGCTTTTTAAATAAGTATATATTGTTAGTTTTCCTTTTTTAGTAAAGTTACGTGACCCACATAAGGGTGTTTGTTGCCTTGGGTATCTCTAACCGACATTTTATAAGTATAAACGCCTTGTTCTGCGATTTTAGAGCCGCCTTTTACAGTTCCATCCCAGCCCTTTCTAAAGGCATTACTTGTAAAGATGTTTTCTCCCCATCTGTCGTAAATATCTAAACGATAGTTCTCCTCATCAATACCTACTCCTAAAGGCTGGAATATATCATTCAATCCGTTTCCATCTGGTGTAAATGTATTTGGGATATATAAAGCAAAATCTGGGGTGATTTCAACGATCACTTTAGCCGTGTCTTTACAACCTTTAATAGAGGTTGCCACTAAGTTAACAGCATAAGGACCAACTACCGAATAATAATGACTTGGATTAGTTAATATTGACGTGTTTGTTCCTCCTGTTGCTAAAGGATCCCCAAAATCCCAATAGTAGGATGTTGCTCCTTGAGAAGTATTTATAAAATCAATATTCGGATCTAATATACTTGTTGTTTGAGGATCCGCATAAAAAGAGGCTATTGGTTGCGCGTAAACTTCAATATAATTGGTTTTTCTAACATCACTACGGCATCCTGTAATTGGATTTTCTACAAATAATGATGCTGTATACAATCCCGGTGTATTTATAGTTAAAACCGCATTGTTTCCTTGCGCACCATTTCCTATATCTTGCCAAGTAAATATATCTCCCGGGTTATTAGAGGTGCCTGTTAATGTTAAGGTTAAAGGCGCACATCCCGCAGTTGGCGTTGCCACAAAATCAATTATAGGCAATGGATTTACATTAATAGTAAAGATAGCTGTTGACCCAGGTCCAGGTGAAGTACATCCATCGTTTACAGTAACTGCATACGTGTTGGTTGTTGCTGCTCCTACTGCATTACCAACAACACTTAATGAATTAGTTGTAGCTGCAACTGGTGTCCAATTATACGTATAAGGTCCGCCATTTCCAACACTAGTAAAGCTTGGTGTTAATATCGCTTCTACTCCATGACACACTGTAATTACAGTTGGTGTTATAATTAACGGTGGCGTTACATTTACTGTAATGATTTTTGGTGATGGTGAACATCCTTTCGAATCTGTAACAGATACTGTGTATTGTGTTGTAGTTGTTGGATTAACTGTGTGTGGTCCTGAACCTACAAATGGATTAGATGGCCATGCATACGTATAAGCTGGTGTTCCGTTTTGACCAGAAGCACTAATTTGTGTGGATTGACCATAACAAATAGTGATACTAGGATTTGGTGTTGGAATTAATACCAACAATCCTGGTTGAGTCACACTTACTGGTTGTGAGGTAACACAGCCATTAACATCGGTTAAAGTTGCTGTATAAACACCAGATGCAACACCTACAACACTTTGCGTTAACGCTGCTGTTGTAACTGTTTGAGATATTGGGTTTGACCAAGACACGGTGTATGGTCCTGAACCTGCTGTATAGTTAATCGTTATTTCTCCGTTAGATAAACCAAAACAAGCTGGTGGCGTTACACTAAAACCTGTAATAGTAGATGTTGGTGGATTTGCAACGCTTACCGTTTGGGTAATCGTACATCCTTTCGAATCTGTTCCTAATACAGACCAAACTCCAGGTGCTAAACCTGTTACAACAGATCCTGTTGGTGTGCCAGGTGTACTCCAAACTAAACTATAAGTTGGTGTACCTCCTCCTAATGTCACTGTTCCTGTACCGTTAGCTAAACCACAAGTGGCTGGTGATGATACAAATGTGGATGTTAAGGCAGATGGCTCTATGATATTAAATGTTGCATTAATAGAACAAGCATTTTGATCTGTTACTGTTACTGAATATCCACCTGCTACCAAGCCACTTAATGATGGTGCAGAACCAGAAGGTAACCAAACATAATTATAAGCGCCTGTTCCACCTTGAACAGTTGTTGATATTTGTCCGTTGCTTCCTCCAAAACAAGAAATATTACTAAAGCTTGATGCCGCCATCACTAAAGCTGATGGTTGAGAAATAACTAAAGAAGAAGTTGTTGTACATCCGTTAGCATCTGTTACCGTCACTGTTGGTGCACTTGCTGGTACATTGGTTAATACTGAATTGGTTTGTGCACTTGGCGACCATACATAAGAATATCCTGGAGTTCCTCCATTTACCAATATAGTTGCTCCTCCATTACTTTGTCCAAAACAACTAACGTTTGTAAAACTACCTATGGCGCTTACCAATTGAGTAGGCTCTGTGATTTGAACAGATGCTGTTCCAACACAACCTGCTGCATCGGTTACAGTGATATTTTTTATACCTGAGTTAAAATTACTAACGTTTTGTGTCGTTTGTCCTGCTGGACTCCAAGATACACTAATTGCTCCTGCTCCGCCTGTAATAGTCGTTGTTGCCGCTCCATTACTTCCTCCAAAACAACTCACATTTGTAGAACTAGTAATCGAAACTACTGGACCTGCGATGTCATTAATTAAACCGCTTGCTTGTGCTACACAGCCATTAGCATCCGTTACTGAGAAAGTATAAGCGCCTGCTAACACATTGTTATTACACAACGTTGTGATGCCATTGCTCCATAATGGAGATAAAGATCCTGTGCCGCCTGCAACAACTGCACATACTTTTCCGTTTGCTAATCCACAGTTTGAGTTAGTGGCTGATACGGCTGCTGTTAATGCTGCTGGTTCTGTTAAGGTAAACGTTAATACTGTTGGACAGGCTCCGTTTGAAGTAATCGTTACCGTTTGTGGCCCTGCTAATAAGTTATTTACTGGATTACCTGACTGTAAGCCTGGTCCCCATAAGAACGTAGTTGCGCCTGCTCCTCCTAAATAGGCAACATTTGCGGTTCCATCTGATCCTCCATTACATAATATATTAGTTGTTGTTAACGTTGTTGCTAATGGTGTTGGTTGTAAAATGGTTGCCGTGGCTGTAGCCGAACATAAATTTTGATCCGTTACTGTTACTACATAAACGCCTGCTGTTAATGTATTTGCCGTAGCTGCTGTAATGCCGCTTGGCGACCAATTATAGGTATGTGCTCCTGTTCCTCCTGCTGCTGTTACTGCCGCAAATCCATCGTTGCCTCCATTACAAGTTACACTGCCTGTGGATGTAATATTGGCTGTTACTTGGGTTGGTTCTGTAATAACAATTTGTGCACTTGCAGTACAACTATTTTGATCTGTTGCTAATACCGTGTAACTTCCTGCACAAGCTGCTGTTAATGTTTGGTTTGGTACACCTGTTGGTCCGCCTGTCCAAAAATAACTTACGATACCTATGCCATTGGTACTTGTTGCAACGGCTGTTGCATTACACAATCCAAAACAAGTAACATTAGTAGCCGTAATACTCGCAACCATTGCTGGAGGGTTTACTAATGCCATGCTCGCTGTTGCTACACAACCATTGCCATCAGTTACGGTTAAGCCATAATTACCTGCTCCTAATGGGTTACTAGTAGATGCGTTTCCGCCAGTTGATGTCCAAGCATAGGTGTAACTTGGTGTTCCTCCAACTGCTGCAGCTGCACCGCCTCCGTTTAACGCACCAAAGCATTTTGGTTGCGTTGGTACAATATTCACTATTAAGGCGGTTGGTTCGGTAATAGTAACACTTGCTGAAGCTATACATCCTGCTTGATCTGTTACAGAGGCAGTGTAAACACCAGCAACTAAATTGGTTGCTACTGGTGTGATTGGTCCAGTATTCCACGAATAATTGTACGTTCCTGTGCCGCCTGATGCGCTTGCTGTTGCTCCTCCATTTGTTCCACCAAAACAACTCACATTGGTAAAGCTAGAAATAGTTAAGGTTGGTCCTGATAAATTTGGTATTGTTGCTGCTAATGTTTCTGTACAGTTATTTGCGTCTGTAATATTTACTGTATATGTTCCTGCGGTAACATTACATATAACCGTTCCTGTTGTTCCTGTACTCCAGTTTTCTACATACGGTGGCGCGCCTCCCGAAACGGTAATGGTTGCACATCCATTTGCTTGATTACAATTTGCTGCCGTTACTGATGATGTAATTGTTAAAGATGTTGGCTGTGTTACCGCAATACTTTGTGTTATTGAACAAAGGTTTGCATCTGTAATTGTACAGAAGTAATTACCAATGCCAACGTTTGGTACTGTTGCTGCTGTGTTCGTAATTGGAGAAGTCCACATATAGGTATATGGCGCTGTTCCTCCTGTTCCTGCCGCAGAAACTGTTCCTGTTGGTGTATTAAAACATTTTACATTATTAGAGTTCATGATAGCTGTTAATGCTGGTGGCTGAATAATAGTTCCACTAGCAAAAGCTTTACATCCATAAAAATCTGTTACTTCACAAGTATATGTACCAGGACATAAATTTGCTGCCGTTGGTAAGGTTCCTCCTGATGGAGACCAAGAATAAGTAAATGGTGCTGCTCCTCCTGTCATACCCGTGGTTAAACTACCATTACATAATCCATTACAGGTTACACTTGAAGAAGCAACGATAGATGCTGTTCCTCCTGGTGTTAATCCAATAACTGCTGGACTAGAGATTGTACATCCATTAGCATCTGTTGCTGTTACTGTATAATTTCCTGCTACTACACTATTAGATACGGCTGCTGCACCGCCGCCGCCTGTCCATGTATATGTAATAACTCCTGTTCCACCTGTAACTGTAGTAGATGCTACTCCGTTTGCTGCTGTACAATTTGCATTTTGAGTTGATACATTTAGTGTTAAGGCTGCTGGTTGGGTTACTTGTACGGTTTGTGTTGCTGTACATCCATTAGCGTCCATAATTCCCATCGAATAAATAGCTGCAAATTGATTAGCAAAAGTGGGTGATGTTTGATATGCTCCACTATTTAAATTGTAAGAGTAAGTTGGTGTTCCTCCAGCTCCCACTAAGTTAACAGTACCTGATGCGGTTCCATTACAAAGAGCCGCAATTGGGGTTGCTGTTAATGTTAATGCTGTTGGTTGAGTAATGGTTACTGAGGTTGTTGTTACACAACCTACTTGATCCATCACTGTAATATTATAAGTGCCTTGTGGTAAACCAGAGAAAAATCCTGTGCCATTGGTTTGGAATGGACTTGTAAGGGTGTAAGTATATAACGGCCCTGTGCCTCCTACTGGAGTTACTGTAAAGCTTCCGTTTGATCCTCCAAAGCAACTAACGTTTACTGTATTGGTTACTGATGCCGTTGGACTTCCTGTGTTTAAGATATTATAGGTTACTGATAAGGTACAAGTGTTCGCGTCCCTTACGATAACTGTATGAGGACCTGCTGATAAGCCTGTGGTGGTGGTTGCTGCTGAAAATGCTCCGCCATCATAAGAATATTGATATGGTAATAATCCGCCTGTTACTCCTGTTACAGTTGCTGATCCATTAGCGCTACCACAGCTTGCATTAGTGGTTGTAATCGTTGCTGATGTTGGGCCTGTTGTTCCTCCTACATTAAACGTTGTATTAAACAAACAGCCATTAACATCTCTAACAATTACTGGGTAAGTGCCTGATGCTAAATTAATCGTTAAGCTTCCACTGGTTACTCCATTTACCGTATAAGTATAAGGTCCTGTGCCTCCTGTTACTCCTGTAATATTGTATGTTCCATTAGTTAATCCGCAACCTGCTGGTGTGGTGGTTCCTGCTATCGCGGTTGGTCCTGTTGTTACTGATATAGTAACCGTATTTGTAAAGATACATCCGTTTACATCTCTAACGCCAACGGTATACGTTCCTGATGCTAATCCTGTTACTGGTGGACTTGCTGAAAAGGCTCCGCCATTTACATTATATGTATACGGTGCTGTTCCTCCTGTCGGTGCACCTATCGTTATACTTCCTGTTCCTACTCCACAAATAATATTATTAGGTGTTAAGGGTAATGCTGATGGACCAGCAGCGCTTGCTAATGTTGCTGATACTGTAAACGTACATCCAAAATTATTCGTCAACGTTATTACCGGTGTTCCTGCTCCTAAGCCTGTTACTGTTTGGCCCGTTACCGTTCCCAAACTACTCGAAAAACCAACCGTTTGTGGCGGTGCAATTGGAGACGTATTATTAATCACAACAACTCCGTTTGATGCTCCACAATTGGGATTAGTAAAACTTAACGTCGCTGAGGGATTAGGGTTTGATGACACCGCAACCGTTCTTGTTACAGTACATCCATTAGCGTCTGTAACAATAACAGAATAGGTTCCTAACGCTAAGCCTGTTGCAGTTGTGCCAGTTCCTCCACTTGGTAACCAACTGTAAGTATATCCTGGAGTTCCTCCAGAAGCTGTAACTGATGCAGAATTCGTAGTTGCACAAACTGGCACACTGTTTACCAACGCAGTTGGTGGCGCACTAATAGTTACTACTGTTGATGATGTAGAAACACATCCTCCATTAGAAACCGTATGTGTTACAGTGTATGTTCCTGGAGTGCTATAAGTAATGCCTGTTGGGCTTACTACTGCTGATGTTGCAGGCGAAGCGCCTCCGCCACCGAAATTCCACGAGTGAGTTCCTGCAGCTGCAGGAGCGTTAAAATTAAAACTATTTGGTGTTAAACATTGAACTGCTGGTGTAGGGTCAGCCCCTCCTCCTGGAGTATTATTAACAACTGATGTGATGCTTGAAGTTGGACCCGTTGTAACATTAACAACTGTGGTTTGAGTTCCAACTTGTGAACCACAACCACCAGATGCAGAAACGGTATAAGTAGTAGTTACAGCTGGACTAACATTAAGAGTTGGACCTGTTGATCCTCCTGGTGTCCAAGTATATGTATTACCCGCAGCGCCTGTAGCAGTTAATGTAGCAACTTGGCTTCCGCAAATAGTAGCTGAGTTAACTGCAATTGGATTTGGAATAGGAGCACAACTTACGCCCGCAGTTCCAAAAAATGCAAGAGGCACACTTGAACTTGCTGAACTATAGTTTGAAAAACAAATGATGAATTTTTGTCCGCATGTTACATTCAATGGTGGTTCATAATTACTTGCCACGCCTCCAGCAGGAAGTGGGTTTGCTAACCCCGTTCCTCCTGTTGATGTTCCATTCCAATTACAACGAACTGGCGCTTGTCCAACATTCATAATTTGGTTACAGGTTGCTGGTCCAGCATAAGACCACATGGCCCAATCATAAAATCCTGCTTGAGCACCACCCGCGCCAAAACTAAACTGTAAGCTACCTGAGGTTTGAATATTAATAATCATCCAAGTACTATTTAATTCTCCACTCAATAAACAGCCCATATTTGCACTTGCAGGGTTGATTGATGGATTTGAAATAGCGCTTCCTCCTGGACCTCCTGATCCAGAACTTAATTCATAAACACTTCCTGTTCCGTTTGGATCGATTTGAAACCCAGCATTACTGCAAATATTAATTGCTACGTTGCAATCTCCAGCTGTTACAGCTTGAGAAAAAGACCTCTTTGTGAAAAGAAAAAGGGTTATTATAATGAGTGTAATATATTTCATAGTATTATTTTAATATTATATAAACTATCTAGTGATAAGGTTTCTTAAGGAATTAAATATCTGATCCTTTGGCAAATTGGTATATTGAACAGTGCCTGTTTTATCAAATACAATTGTGTTTTGAGGATTACTTAAATTAAATTGTGAGTGAAGAAAATCTATAGTCTGAGAATCCGAATATACTATAGATGCATCCAATCCATCTTTTCCAATAGCAAAAACTCTATTTTGTTCATCTGAGTCTAAATTAAGACTTATAAAAACGGTCCCTTTTTCGCCGTTTTTGAGTTTGGCCCTTTCGTAAATTTTATAAACACGATAAGCCTCTTTGTTTATTTCTCTACTTTCTGCGTCTGTGCTTTTCCAAACAGAAATAAAAACTAACTTATCATTGAAATCCACTTCAGAATTAATTGTATTAATGACTTGTTTTAATTCTATAAATTTTTGATTAGACTCCTGAGCGCATAGATTAATTCGTAAAAGAAAAACAAGTGTTATGATAAAAAAAGCTTTCATGATGTTTTTAAATAAAATGGTTATGTAAATTTATCAAAAAATAGATGCGTCCGCCTGTTTTTTACTCATTCGCGGTTTACATTTACTCATTTGCCAAAATCAAAAACGCCGTTCACTAGCTAGTGAACGGCGTTTAAAATAAGGGGTATTTATTAATTATCCTTTTTTAGTAAAGTTACATGGCCCACATAAGGGTGTTTGTTGCCTTGAGTGTCTCTAACCGACATTTTGTAAGTATAAACTCCCTGTTCTGCGATTTTAGAGCCGCCTTTTACAGTTCCATCCCATCCTTTTCTGAAGGCATTACTTGTAAAGATATTTTCTCCCCATCTGTCATAAATATCTAAACGGTAATTCTCTTCATCAATACCAACTCCTAATGGTTGAAAGATATCATTCAATCCGTTTCCATCTGGTGTAAATGTATTTGGGATATATAAAGCAAAATCTGGGGTGATTTCAACGATCACTTTAGCCGTGTCTTTACAACCTTTAATAGAGGTTGCCACTAAGTTAACAGCATAAGGACCAACTACCGAATAATAATGACTTGGATTAGTTAATATTGACGTGTTTGTTCCTCCTGTTGCTAAAGGATCCCCAAAATCCCAATAGTAGGATGTTGCTCCTTGAGAAGTATTTATAAAATCAATATTCGGATCTAATATACTTGTTGTTTGAGGATCCGCATAAAAAGAGGCTATTGGACGAGGATACACCTCAATATAGTTAACTTTTGTAGTGTCTTTTTTACAACCAGTTGTTGGATTAGTAACTAACAAACTCACTGTGTATTTTCCTGAATCTTGTAACGTTGGGCTTATTGGATTTTGATTTCCACCCGCTACATCAGACCAAGTAAATATATCTCCAGGGTTATTAGAAGTGCCTGTTAATGTTAAGGTTAAAGGCGCACATCCCGCAGTTGGCGTTGCCACAAAATCAATTATAGGCAATGGATTTACATTAATAGTAAAGATAGCTGTTGACCCAGGTCCAGGTGAAGTACATCCATCGTTTACAGTAACTGCATACGTGTTGGTTGTTGCTGCTCCTACTGCATTACCAACAACACTTAATGAATTAGTTGTAGCTGCAACTGGTGTCCAATTATACGTATAAGGTCCGCCATTTCCAACACTAGTAAAGCTTGGTGTTAATATCGCTTCTACTCCATGACACACTGTAATTACAGTTGGTGTTATAATTAACGGTGGCGTTACATTTACTGTAATGATTTTTGGTGATGGTGAACATCCTTTCGAATCTGTAACAGATACTGTGTATTGTGTTGTAGTTGTTGGATTAACTGTGTGTGGTCCTGAACCTACAAATGGATTAGATGGCCATGCATACGTATAAGCTGGTGTTCCGTTTTGACCAGAAGCACTAATTTGTGTGGATTGACCATAACAAATAGTGATACTAGGATTTGGTGTTGGAATTAATACCAACAATCCTGGTTGAGTCACACTTACTGGTTGTGAGGTAACACAGCCATTAACATCGGTTAAAGTTGCTGTATAAACACCAGATGCAACACCTACAACACTTTGCGTTAACGCTGCTGTTGTAACTGTTTGAGATATTGGGTTTGACCAAGACACGGTGTATGGTCCTGAACCTGCTGTATAGTTAATCGTTATTTCTCCGTTAGATAAACCAAAACAAGCTGGTGGCGTTACACTAAAACCTGTAATAGTAGATGTTGGTGGATTTGCAACGCTTACCGTTTGGGTAATCGTACATCCTTTCGAATCTGTTCCTAATACAGACCAAACTCCAGGTGCTAAACCTGTTACAACAGATCCTGTTGGTGTGCCAGGTGTACTCCAAACTAAACTATAAGTTGGTGTACCTCCTCCTAATGTCACTGTTCCTGTACCGTTAGCTAAACCACAAGTGGCTGGTGATGATACAAATGTGGATGTTAAGGCAGATGGCTCTATGATATTAAATGTTGCATTAATAGAACAAGCATTTTGATCTGTTACCGTTACTGAATATCCACCTGCTATCAAGCCACTTAATGATGGTGCAGAACCAGAAGGCAACCAAACATAATTATAAGCGCCTGTTCCACCTTGAACAGTTGTTGATATTTGTCCGTTGCTTCCTCCAAAACAAGAAATATTACTAAAGCTTGATGCCGCCATCACTAAAGCTGATGGTTGAGAAATAACTAAAGAAGAAGTTGTTGTACATCCGTTAGCATCTGTTACCGTCACTGTTGGTGCACTTGCTGGTACATTGGTTAATACTGAATTGGTTTGTGCACTTGGCGACCATACATAAGAATATCCTGGAGTTCCTCCATTTACCAATATAGTTGCTCCTCCATTACTTTGTCCAAAACAACTAACGTTTGTAAAACTACCTATGGCGCTTACCAATTGAGTAGGCTCTGTGATTTGAACAGATGCTGTTCCAACACAACCTGCTGCATCGGTTACAGTGATATTTTTTATACCTGAGTTAAAATTACTAACGTTTTGTGTCGTTTGTCCTGCTGGACTCCAAGATACACTAATTGCTCCTGCTCCGCCTGTAATAGTCGTTGTTGCCGCTCCATTACTTCCTCCAAAACAACTCACATTTGTAGAACTAGTAATCGAAACTACTGGACCTGCGATGTCATTAATTAAACCGCTTGCTTGTGCTACACAGCCATTAGCATCCGTTACTGAGAAAGTATAAGCGCCTGCTAACACATTGTTATTACACAACGTTGTGATGCCATTGCTCCATAATGGAGATAAAGATCCTGTGCCGCCTGCAACAACTGCACATACTTTTCCGTTTGCTAATCCACAGTTTGAGTTAGTGGCTGATACGGCTGCTGTTAATGCTGCTGGTTCTGTTAAGGTAAACGTTAATACTGTTGGACAGGCTCCGTTTGAAGTAATCGTTACCGTTTGTGGCCCTGCTAATAAGTTATTTACTGGATTACCTGACTGTAAGCCTGGTCCCCATAAGAACGTAGTTGCGCCTGCTCCTCCTAAATAGGCAACATTTGCGGTTCCATCTGATCCTCCATTACATAATATATTAGTTGTTGTTAACGTTGTTGCTAATGGTGTTGGTTGTAAAATGGTTGCCGTGGCTGTAGCCGAACATAAATTTTGATCCGTTACTGTTACTACATAAACGCCTGCTGTTAATGTATTTGCCGTAGCTGCTGTAATGCCGCTTGGCGACCAATTATAGGTATGTGCTCCTGTTCCTCCTGCTGCTGTTACTGCCGCAAATCCATCGTTGCCTCCATTACAAGTTACACTGCCTGTGGATGTAATATTGGCTGTTACTTGGGTTGGTTCTGTAATAACAATTTGTGCACTTGCAGTACAACTATTTTGATCTGTTGCTAATACCGTGTAACTTCCTGCACAAGCTGCTGTTAATGTTTGGTTTGGTACACCTGTTGGTCCGCCTGTCCAAAAATAACTTACGATACCTATGCCATTGGTACTTGTTGCAACGGCTGTTGCATTACACAATCCAAAACAAGTAACATTAGTAGCCGTAATACTCGCAACCATTGCTGGAGGGTTTACTAATGCCATGCTCGCTGTTGCTACACAACCATTGCCATCAGTTACGGTTAAGCCATAATTACCTGCTCCTAATGGGTTACTAGTAGATGCGTTTCCGCCAGTTGATGTCCAAGCATAGGTGTAACTTGGTGTTCCTCCAACTGCTGCTGCTGCACCTCCTCCATTTAATGCTCCAAAGCATTTTGGTTGTGTTGGTACGATATTTACAGTTAAAGCTGTTGGCTCAGTTATAGAAACACTCGCTGAAGCTATACATCCTGCTTGATCTGTTACTGAGGCAGTGTAAACTCCTGCAATTAAATTTGTTGCTACTGGAACCGTTATGCCGTTACTCCATGAATAACTATAGGTTCCTGTTCCTGCTGCTGCTAATGCTGTTGCGCCTCCATTTGTTCCACCAAAACAACTCACATTGGTAAAGCTAGAAATAGTTAAGGTTGGTCCTGATAAATTTGGAATGGTGGCTGCTAACGTTTGTGTACAGTTATTTGCGTCTGTAATATTTACAGTATAAGTTCCTGCTGATACATTACATATAACTGTTCCTGTAGCTCCTGTACTCCAGTTTTCAACATAAGGTGGCGCACCTCCCGAAACTGTAATGGTTGCACATCCATTTGCTTGATTACAATTTGCTGCTGTTATAGTTGATGTAATCGTTAATGAGCTTGGTTCTGTTACCGCAATACTTTGTGTTATTGAACAAAGGTTTGCATCTGTAATTGTACAGAAGTAATTACCAATGCCAACGTTTGGTACTGTTGCTGCTGTATTTGTAATTGGAGAAGTCCACATATAGGTATATGGCGCTGTTCCTCCTGTTCCTGCTGCAGAAACTGTTCCTGTTGGTGTATTAAAACATTTTACATTATTAGAGTTCATGATAGCGGTTAATGCTGGTGGCTGAATAATAGTTCCACTAACAAAGGCTTTACATCCATAAAAATCTGTTACTTCACATGTATAAGTACCTGGGCATAAATTTGATGCGGTTGGTAAGGTTCCTCCTGATGGCGTCCATGAATAATTGAATGGTGCTGCTCCACCAATCATACCTGTAGTTAAACTACCATTACACAATCCGTTACAGGTTACGCTTGAAGAGGCAACGATAGATGCTGTTCCGCCTGGTGTTAATCCTATAACTGCTGGGCTAGAAATTGTACATCCGTTAGCATCTGTTGCTGTTACTGTATAGTTACCTGCTATAACACTATTAGATACAGCTGCTGCTCCGCCGCCGCCTGTCCATGTATAGGTAATGACTCCTGTTCCGCCTGTAACTGTAGTCGATGCTACTCCGTTTGCTGCTGTACAGTTTGCGTTTTGTGTGGATACATTTAGTGTTAAGGCTGCTGGTTGGGTTACTTGTACTGTTTGGGTTGCTGTACATCCATTGGCATCTATTATTCCCATCGAATAAATTGCTGCAAATTGATTAGCAAATGTTGGTGATACTTGGTATGCGCCACTATTTAAGTTATATGAATACGTTGGCGTTCCGCCTGCTCCTACTAAATTAACAGTACCTGATGCGGTTCCATTACAAAGAGCCGCAATTGGGGTTGCTGTTAATGTTAATGCTGTTGGTTGAGTAATGGTTACTGAGGTTGTTGTTACACAACCTACTTGATCCATCACTGTAATATTATAAGTGCCTTGTGGTAAACCAGAGAAAAATCCTGTGCCATTGGTTTGGAATGGACTTGTAAGGGTGTAAGTATATAACGGCCCTGTGCCTCCTACTGGAGTTACTGTAAAGCTTCCGTTTGATCCTCCAAAGCAACTAACGTTTACTGTATTGGTTACTGATGCCGTTGGACTTCCTGTGTTTAAGATATTATAGGTTACTGATAAGGTACAAGTGTTCGCGTCCCTTACGATAACTGTATGAGGACCTGCTGATAAGCCTGTGGTGGTGGTTGCTGCTGAAAATGCTCCGCCATCATAAGAATATTGATATGGTAATAATCCGCCTGTTACTCCTGTTACAGTTGCTGATCCATTAGCGCTACCACAGCTTGCATTAGTGGTTGTAATCGTTGCTGATGTTGGGCCTGTTGTTCCTCCTACATTAAACGTTGTATTAAACAAACAGCCATTAACATCTCTAACAATTACTGGGTAAGTGCCTGATGCTAAATTAATCGTTAAGCTTCCACTGGTTACTCCATTTACCGTATAAGTATAAGGTCCTGTGCCTCCTGTTACTCCTGTAATATTGTATGTTCCATTAGTTAATCCGCAACCTGCTGGTGTGGTGGTTCCTGCTATCGCGGTTGGTCCTGTTGTTACTGATATAGTAACCGTATTTGTAAAGATACATCCGTTTACATCTCTAACGCCAACGGTATACGTTCCTGATGCTAATCCTGTTACTGGTGGACTTGCTGAAAAGGCTCCGCCATTTACATTATATGTATACGGTGCTGTTCCTCCTGTCGGTGCACCTATCGTTATACTTCCTGTTCCTACTCCACAAATAATATTATTAGGTGTTAAGGGTAATGCTGATGGACCAGCAGCGCTTGCTAATGTTGCTGATACTGTAAACGTACATCCAAAATTATTCGTCAACGTTATTACCGGTGTTCCTGCTCCTAAGCCTGTTACTGTTTGGCCCGTTACCGTTCCCAAACTACTCGAAAAACCAACCGTTTGTGGCGGTGCAATTGGAGACGTATTATTAATCACAACAACTCCGTTTGATGCTCCACAATTGGGATTAGTAAAACTTAACGTCGCTGAGGGCATTGGATTTACTTGAACGGTATTTGTAGAAACACTTGTACATCCACCAGAGTTGACCGTATGAGTTACCGTATAGGTTCCCGGAGCTGTAAAGCTTCCTGAGTAATTAGCTGTTCCGCCTACAGCTGGCGAGCCAGCAATTGGAGAAAAGGAATAAGAGTGTGTTCCACCTGCGGTGCCAGTATTATTAAAACTAAAGCTATTTCCTGTTAGACATTGTGTTGCCGAGGGTATTGTAAATGGCGATGTAACAGCGACAACAGTGACGTTAGTAGTAACCACATTAGTACACGCACCAGCTGTAACAGTATGTGAAACGACATAAGCTCCTGGATTTGCAAAAGTAATGGTAGGGTTTGTTGAAGTAGGAGTCGCAACAGTAACTCCAGCTGCTGGAGCAACTGCCCAATTATGAGCCACACCGGCTGTTCCGGTATGCGTAAATACTTGAGAAGAACCCGTACATAAAGTTGTATTTAAAGGTGTAAACGCAGCCGATAGTGCCGAGACGACCGTAACTGCTACTGTTTTGGTGACGGGCGCTTGACATGGCGCTGATGCTGTTAACGAATAAACCGTTGTGGCACCCGGCGAGACGACTATGCTAGACGTTGTGGCTCCCCCTGGCGACCAAGTATATGTTAAACTTCCACATCCACTAACAAGTGACGAAGCAGAAAGTGTAGATGAACCTGGTGCACAAAAAATAGCTGGGTTTGCTGTTAAGTTAAAATTTAAAGTTGTTAGTACCCCGGGAACTGTAAAACTGTTCATGGCAGACCATGGTCCGGCTGGTGGAACTGCTGTACTTCCTCCTAACCATTCTCGTGCTCTAAAAAAGTAGGTTTGACCAGGACAAAGGGCTGAAAAAGGTATAAAAACAGAGGTGTAGGGTTCGACCGTACAGACGTCTGGCCAAGAACTACCCGCTGTATAATTTGGAACATTTAATAAGCCAAAATACCAAGGATGAGAAGTATATGTTGTTCCTGGTCCTGCCCAGTTATCAATGATGTTTTGCATTGCTGTTGGTGGTAATCCCGACAAACCTGCGGCTGTACAAGACAACTCTACCTGCATCCAATAAGGCCCACAACCACAAGTTGCTGCATCTGAAGATCCATTAACGGTTACTCCTGTGGCTCCAACACTAAAGTTGTAATTTACTAAAGCTAATCCGTGGCAAGCTTCAGCTGAATTTATAGCTAAATAAGAAATAAGTAAAATAAATAATAGTTTTTTCATTAGTGAGATTTTTGGTCTTTGTAAATATATTCGATTTTTTGATTTATCAAAGCAAATTTTACTAATTTTAATATACTCTTTACTCATTGATAATACCTTTTTGGTTATGAAATTAAAACTTGGCTTTCTTTTAGGAGTTTTTTTGTTTATTAAGGTCTCCTTAATCTCCCAGCCAACCTGCTCTTATTTTTCTACTTATTTTGGTGGAAATCAATTTGATGAAATAAAAAGTGTTTGCGTTGATGTTGATAAAAATAGCTACGTGATTGGAAACACATACAGCAATGATTTGCCCATAACAGCAGGTTTAATAAACGATACTGCCTCGGGCAACTATGATGTATTTTTAGCAAAATTTGATAGTTGTGGAGCATTGATTTGGTCGACTTATTTTGGCGGTATTGGGTACGAAAGTGCTGAAAAAATGGAAATGACGCATGACGGAAATGTTGTTTTTTGTGGTTATACCACCAGTGTAACTACTCCTACAACAGTAGGCTGTTTTCAATCCAATAACAATGGCGGTTATGATTGTTACTTAACAAAAATAAACCCCAATGGATTAATTATTTGGAGCACTTTTTTCGGAAAATCTGGGGGAGATTTTGCTTTTGATTTAAAGGTTGATGCTGTAGATAATATTATTATCGGAGGAACCTCAACAAGTACAAATTTATATACAACTCCTACTTCTTTTCAATCTAACCATAAAGGTAACACCGATGCTTTTATTGCTCGTTTTTCAAAAAACGGATTACTAAAATGGTGCACCTATTATGGTGGAGCGGGCAGCGAAGACATTCATGCTTTAGCTGTTGATTTAAATTGCAACATTATTGGAGTTGGAGAATCTTTTAGTAATAATCTAAATACAAGCGCCTCTGCCTTTCAATCTGTTAATGAAGGTGCATCAGACACCTATATCATAAAACTAGACTCAAGCTGCTCTCGTGTTTTTTCAACCTATCTAGGTGGTAGTGGTTCGGATGATGCTTGGGGTTTAGTTTGTGATGCTTCAGACAATATATATGTTGCTGGACATACTAATAGTGTGGATTTTGATACAACCGCGTTAAGTTATCAAACTGCGCATAATGGTGGTGTTGATTGTTATTTAACAAAATGGTCGCCAACAGGAACACTCATAAAATCAACCTTATTTGGCGGTTCTTTAAATGATTATAGTTCTAGATTAATTGGTATGTCTAATTCTGAGATTTTGTTACTGACTGAAACGGAAAGCATAAATTTACCTACATATACTTTTAGTCAACAAACATCATTAATGGGGAGTTACGATATGTATCTCACTTCCTTTGATATGAACTCGCTTTTTCCTACATGGGGCACATACTATGGAGGCGCAATTGTTGAGGATGCTAGTGACATAAAATTAATAAATAGTAACGAAGTTGTTGTTTGCGGATCATCAAATAGTTCAGACTATCCAGTAAGTACAGGTGCCTATCAAACATCATTAAATAATAGTACAGATGGTGTTATTACAAAAATCAATATAACCAAAACAGTATCTACTATCATTGAAGAAAATTTTCTAGATCCAATTATTGAGATTTATCCTAATCCCTTTAATGATTATCTATACATAAAATCCAAGAACTCTTTTTTAATTGAAATCAAAACACTGTTAGGTGAAACCATTTATAGAAGAACAAACGATGATTACATATCTACAAAGGATTTATCTCCTGGAGTGTACATTGTGACTGCTAAATCAAAATCCTATCGTTTTATAAAACAATAGTTTTATTTTTTGTTTTTGCTGGAATAGACTGGTTGTTTTCTTTCGACTTATATTTTCCAGAAAACACTAATTTAAATGGATAAGTAAGTTGAGTTAAAAACGTCGTCGGCATTTCCTTTTGATCTGGAACTCCCAACACCGGCACTTCGTTTTTTGGCAAATAATAAAATCCAAATAATAAATCCCACACATTTAAAATACTAGCATAATTAACTCCTAATCTTCTCGGAATATTTTTAGCATGATGCCAAGAGTGTGTTTCGGGAGTATTAATAATATAATTTAAGAAGCCCCATTTTACTTTTATATTAGTATGCGTAAAAAAGCCCCACACATTTTGTACAGTTGCTTGAAACAAAAAATAATCAGCAGCCGAATATCCAATCATTGCAAAAGGAATATAAATAATGGGTTTAAAAATAAACATTTCTACAAAGTGAAATCTTCTGGTAGAAGCTGCCCCAAGTGTCTCCTGAGCATGATGTATTTTATGAAACGCCCATAAAAAATCTGAACGGTGTAATAGGTAATGAGCAACAAACTCGCAAAAATCTTGAATCACAAACATGATCATGATTTGCCATAAAGGATTCCAGTGTGTGATATCAACAACCAGCATGCTGTTTATTCCAAACAATTTTAATGTTTTTAAAAACACTAATTCTGTTACTGCGCATAAGCCAAATAAACCAATAATGTAAACTAAGACATCATTAAAAAACACATAAAAGGTGTCGAGCCAAAATCCTTTTCGACTTAATAATCCATGCTTCCTTTGTTTTGGCAAAATAACCTCCAACGTAAAGCAAAAAAGATAAGCTAACAGAACGCAATAATAAATATTATTAAAAGCCGGATGTTTTAACTGAAAAACAGTGTACTGATATACATTTTTTGTGTTTTCAACAAATACATTTATTAGTTCTGGAATTAAAGCCATGGCTTAAATGTAAAAAAATATTTATTGCATAAACAAATTTATTTACTTTAGTATTACATAAATGTATTAAATGAATAAATTAAAAGAGTTTTTTAATAAAGAACGTTTACTGATTTTGATAATTGTTGCCATCTTTTATGGTAATACATTAAAAAACGAATATTCATTAGATGATAGTTTAGTTACTGAAAAAGGGAACATAACAACTAAAGGAGTAAAGGCAATTCCTAAAATCATTAAATCATTTTATATTGAACAGTCTGATGAATTTAAATTTGATTATAGACCAATTGTAAAAATTTCGTACGCGATCGAACACGAATTGTTCGGGGTAAATCCAGCGGTATCACATTTTATTAATTTACTACTTTATCTTATTGGATTATATGTATTATATAGTGTTTTAATTAAATTATTGGCAGATTACCATAAAAACCTTGCGTTATATTGTGTTATACTTTTTGCTATTATGCCAATTCATACGGAGGTGGTTGGTAGTTTAAAAAACAGAGATATGCTTCTGTGCTTTATATTTTGTATGATGGGATTAAAAAATTTAATGTTGTTTGTTGAATCTGATTTTAAAAAATGGGCGTCCTTACTACTTTGTTTTCTAAGTTTTTATTTCGGTTTTCTAAGTAAGTTAGATGTGTTGCCATATTTAGCAATAGCTCCAATTATTGTTTTTATAAAAAACCCAAAACATTTTAAATGGGCTATTGGCTTTGCCATATTGTTTATTATAGCATACATTTTATTTAGAATAACCAAACGTGAATTGACCGGACGTGGCGGAACACACAGGGTTTATTATTATTTTGAAAACCCATTGTTTTTTGAAAAAAGCATTAAGTATAAAATTATTGCCACCTTTAATTGTTTAGGTTTTTATCTTAATCAAGCCATTATTCCATTTAAAATGTGTTGCTATTATGGCACCGATACCATTTCTGTTACAAAACTGACCTATCATGGATACTTTGGAATAATTGCTGCGCCACTTTTAGTTTTTGGTTTAGTGAAATCATATCTTAAAAAAAATTATTTAATATTGATGGGTATTGTCATTTTTTGCTCCTCCATTTCTATGTATCTTAACTTTGCTAAACCATCTGTAGGTATAGTTGCTGATAGGTTTACCTTTTTTGGATCATTAGGTATTGCTCTGATTATTGTTTCTATTCTCAATTCATATTTTCCTTTAAAAGAAAAAATTTCGAGTAAGGTGAAAACAGGATCAGTACTAGTTATAGTTGTTTTTGGGACGATGACTATTAAACGTAATATTGATTGGAATAATAAGCGTTCCATTATAGAGGCTGACTTTGCTAAATATCCAAACAATTCCTATTTAAATTATAAACGAGGTATGGATATAGTGCAAAGAACCATGGAAACAAACACCATGTTACCTCCTGATCAAAAAAGAAACAAATTTATAGAGGCCCGAGCTTTCTTAGAAAAATCAATACAAGTGGCGCCAGACTATGCCAACTCACGTAATTATTTAGCTTATGTTTTAGTGTATTTACTAAATGATTTTAATGCAGCTCTCCCACATATAAACTATTCGATTGCATATAAAGAAACAACTGATTTATATTACTACAAAGCAATTTGTATGCGCGAAACAAAACAGAAAGATAGTAGTGAATACTATTTACTAAAGTGTATTAAAATGGACGATAAATATTATAATGCTTACGGTTTATTAGCCTATGACTATAATTTAAACAAACAGCATCAGAAGTCAATTGATTTATTTAAGGGCGCCATTGCAAAAGGTGTAAAAACGATTGAGATATATAATGCGTTAGGGAAAACGTATTGGGAAACGCAAAATAATATTGAAGCAAATTTTTATTATCAAAAAGCGTTAGAAATAGATCCATCTAACCAAGAAGCGGCTGCAATGGTAAAAAGAACCTCAACGGCGTCAACAAATACAACGATTGCACAATAAGTTTTAAATTTCTTTACGCATTCTAGCAACGGGTATGTCTAATTGCTCACGGTATTTTGCAACGGTACGGCGAGCGATGTTGTATTTCTTTTCTTTTAAAATTTCGCAAAGCGCATCATCCGTTAAAGGCTTCTTTTTATCTTCGTTAGAAATACATTCTTGTAATATTTTTTTCACCTCTCTAGTACTTACTTCTTCTCCGCCATCAGTACTTAAAGATTCAGAGAAAAATGTTTTTAATAAAAACGTACCATAAGGCGTTTGCACATATTTACTATTTGCTACACGCGAAACCGTTGAAATATCTAAACCTACTTTATCAGCAATATCTTTTAAAATCATTGGTTTTAGTTTAGATTCGTCGCCAGTAGCAAAATATTCTTGTTGGTATTCCATGATACAGTGCATAGAAACCAACATGGTTTGATGGCGTTGTTGTAGTGCTTCAATAAACCATTGAGCAGATTCAATTTTACCTTTTACAAAAGAACTTGCTTCTTTAATTGATTTTTCTTTAGCGCGAGAATATTCTTTTAACATCTCAATATAATCGGCACTAATTTTCAGTTCTGGCAAATTACGTTGGTTAATGCTTAACTCTGGGATACCATCAACAACACTAATATTAAAGTCGGGCACTACTTCCGACATTTGTCCTTTATTATCTCCTTCGGAGTTTCCTGGACGTGGATTTAGGTGTGTAATCTCTGCAATGATGTCTTTTAAATCATCATCTTCAATATCTAACTTACGAATAATTTTATCGTAATGTTTTTTAGAAAACTCATCCATCATGGTCTTCACCACTTCAATTGCTAAATGCGTTTCTTTAGCTTTAACTGGTTTTCTTTCGAGTTGTATTAACAAACATTCTTGCAATGTTCTTGCTCCAACACCTGCTGGATCAAATTCTTGAATGGTTTTTAAAACTTCTTCTAATTCTTCTTTCGTTGTATTTGTGTTTTGAGAAAACGCTAAGTCATCCACAATTAAATCCAAGTCTCGGCGAATATATCCGTCCTCATCAATACAACCAATTAAATATAATCCAATAGAAAATTGTTTTTCGGTTAAATCTCTTAATCCTAATTGTTCTTCTAATTGTGAATGAAAATCTGGACCTTCCACAACTACTGTTTGAAACACTTCATCGTCGGCACTTCTATTGGATATCTCGTATTTATAAGCATCCAAATCGCCAGCATCCATGTAATCTTCTAACTCATAGCCGTCATCAATTTTATCAACTTCTTTTTCCTCGTAATCGCTTACTTCTTCAGAATCTGAATTATCAACCTCATCGTATTCATTTTCTACTTCTTCAGAATCAGATAAACTATCGTCTTCTTCTAAAGCTGGATTTAACTCAAGCTCTTCTTTAATTCTTTGTTCAAGGGCAACGGTAGGCAACTGCAACAACTTCATTAATTGAATTTGCTGCGGCGACAATTTTTGTAATAACTTTAAATGTTGCGTTTGCTTAAGTGCCATAATACTGAAGCAAATATACAAAAAGAGCCACGAAAATTATTCGTGGCTCATAACTAATTTTTAATTAAATTAATAGTTATAGTATGGAGAAATCATGGTATAAACCACAACGCCTGTGATCGTGACATATAGCCAAATTGGGTAACTAAAACGTGTAATTTTTTTATGTTTTACTCTATCGTCTTTTAAAGCATAATAAAACGATAATAAAATCATTGGCAATACAATCACCGCTAAAAATATATGGCTTAATAAAATTACCAAATAAATTGGTCTAATGCCTGAAACTAAAGCCAATTCTGTTTGCTCTAAAACTTCATTATGATTAACATCTCCAAATTTTGTGTCAGGAATAAAATAATGTGCGGTTACATAAGAAATTAAAAACAAGGATGATAATAAAAAAGCGGTTAGGTTTAATTTTTTATGTAACTCAATGTTTCTTTTTTTTATGGCCCATAACGATGCGATTAATAATACGCTACAAGAGCCGTTTAAAAAAGCATTAAGCATTGGTAGTTTGTAAATAAAGGCTGGAAAAGTATCAGGAACAGGAATTAATTTTTGATTTAAAACTACTACTACTACACAAATTAATGCGCTCACTGCTAATACAATTTTAAAAACTGTTTTATCATTTTGTTTACTTAGTACTGATTGTGTGTCCATTTTAGCGTGTTGTAAATGTTCCTTTAAATTTGGTAAAGATAGTGTTTTCAAAAAACATTTGAGCGTCCACCATGTATCGATTTTCTGTTGATGTATATTTTATTTCTACATTAAAAGCGGGATGTTGCGTAGGAATAATCATACCAGTAAACTTAATATTACTGCCCACCGTTAATGTTAAGTTTTTTCCAAGCGCTTCTTGCAATAATTCTTTTACTAATTGGGTTTGACAAACACCTGGCATTACTGGCATTTGTTCGAAGTGACCTTTAAAAATATCGTGATTAGCGTTTAACTTAATGGTAGCCACAATGGTTGAATCATCTGCTTTATTGGATGTTTCTACTGTATAAAAATCGTTTAGCAAAAAAGTATCTGTCATGTTATTCGTCTATTTTATTAAGATCGGTTTTAATTTTTATAAGTCCGAACTGCGTGCATTTAATCTGAGTATAGGTTTTTGTTTCGGTGTCAAATTTATAACTTATAAAACATGATTTTCTGTTTTTATTAAATATGTTTTGAGAAGAAATCCCTTTTAAAGAATCGGCAATAATGTATCTGTGTGTATATCCCTCTAACTCATAATACGATTTAACTTTTTTGTTGCTACAATGTCCGGCATTTTTATCAAAAACATCCAACAAAAACATTTGTTTAAAATTAGATAACAGTGCTTTTATTAATGTTGGTTTATTTAATGGTTCAAATACATAGGCCGCGTTCATCTCATTATTTTTCCATTCAAAATCAAACATTTTCATGCCGATTTCCGTTACAAAAATAATATGTGTAGAAACAGAATCAGTTTGTTTAACGATGATAATGCCTGTTAAATGATTTTTTAAAACATCAATAGAACCTTTGTACTTTGTTGCTTTAGTTTTGTTTAAAACTGGCTCAAAGGCTTTGTGCGTAATTATAACGCGATTACATTCTTTTGGATGTTTAAATTTTGAAATACGACAAGAAACAAGAAAGCTAAATAGAAAAACGCTACTTAACAATAAATATGGTTTCCGCAATTGGCGCATTTAATTTTTTGTTGGTAAAATCGAGCAACGTTAAATCCTCGTTGCTTTCAATCATTTCCATTTTAGCCACCGAAGTTACGGTTTTATCAAAATACAAATTGATTTTTTTGAAAGAATCTTTCATGTTTTTCACCTGAGGTATGAGTTCTAATTTATAGTATTTATCGCTTTCAAAATAACTTGTTTTAAACTTGTTTGATTTAAAAATGGTGCCTTGTACGCAAGACAGCATGATGTCATTAATTTCCTTAAACACCTTATTACTGTTCATGTCGTACTTGGTTGTTTTCTTCTCGTCTTTAATAATAACTTTATCTTTATTAATCACGATTAAATATTTTGATGGTGTGTTGTATTCCCAGCGTAATAAATTTTCTTTTTTAAATACAAAATGCCCCTTGCTAATTATTTTTTCGGACAACATGCTTAAGTTTTTTTCTTGCGTAAAATCCGACTCAATGGATGTTGTAGCCTTACTCATGCTTTCAATTTTTTGCTTCAAAGCAGTTGTGTCTTTAACCGTTTTAAAGCTTTGAGAAAAACCAAGAATGGGAAATAATATGAAAATAAGTGTTTTGTACATGACGCAAAAGTAAAAAATAGTTGCCGAAAAAAATGTGCCGTTATGTTAAGAAACATTAAGAGGTTAATCCCCATTTTTTCTTCCAAGCTTCCATAAATGGGGGAACAGTAATATATAATTCCTTAGTTGCTGGCGCCATAAATACTTGAGTACTTCTTCCTGTACAGGCTATAAAACCATGTTTAACACTTATCACTTTATATTCAAAAATTAATTTAGCGGCTGGCGTATCAATCAACGTGGTTTCAATTCTAACGCTATCGCCGTACTCTAAAACCCTTTTAAAATTTACTTGCAAATCAACTAAAGGAACCGCTAATTGCCCTTGCTCAAATATATCAAGATATCCTAAACCATATTGTTTACCAAAGGCTTCTCTTCCATCTTCAAAATAACGAACATAATGCCCATGCCATACCACTCTTAAAGAATCGACTTCACTAAATTTAATAGCATGTTCTATCGTATTTTTTAACATGTTTCAAATATAAAGGAGTTATATGATTTTACATAGTAAATTATGGCAGATTTGATTGACTTAATGGCTATTTTAATGTTAATTAACTTGGTTATAAACTATAATTGTTTTAACTTTGAGAAGTATTAACTAACTTATAAAAACTATAATCATGAAAAAACTTTTACTTTCTTCGATGGTTTTGTTTTCTGTTTTAGCTACGGCTCAAACTCAAAGAACAAGCTTAACACCATCAACACCTAAAGTTGCTCACAATAAAGTGGTAAATCACCCACGTGGTAACTCTGCAATTCAAAAAACGACTAACTCAAACGGTTCTGCTTGGTTTAACCAAATTGATTTCTTAGAGTTTGTTACTCCTGGAACTCCTGCTTATGATATCATGCCTGTTTTCCCAGACTCAACTATCATTTTAGGTTTTGCAACTGGTAACGTGCCTGTTTATCAATACATTCATAAAGCTGCTAATTACATGGATCCAAGTTTTATGGCTTACCAAAACATTATTACAGATAAATTTGCAACTTATACAATTGATTCTGTTTCTGTAGGTTATTTATATGAGCGTAACACTTCAAACGCTATTACAGATTCATTAATTATTGAGATTATTGGAGAAAACCACGCTTTAGATTGGGATTTGGCAACTACTATTTACCAAGATATTGAATTCAACTATCCTGCTTTAACTTTAAAACCATCTGTACCTAAGTTAAAAAGAATTTCTATTCCTTTAACTATTAATGATACTTGCTCTGGTGGTGTTTACAAACAAATTAAAGCAGCTACGAGTGGTATTGCACCTCAAACAAATTCTAAAAAAATTGGAGCTGTTGTTTCATTTAAACCAGGTTATACTTGGAATATTACAGATACTCTATACGGAAGCACTAAAAACGTTTTCTGGATCATTTCTGCTGAGCAAAATGGTGATGGTGGTGGAGCTGGTACAGATCCAACCCCTTGGGGAATCCCTAGCGATCCAACATCTGACATGAACATGTCATACATTATGCACAAATCTGTGAGATATAACCAAAATACTCAAGGATGGAATGGTTTTTATTTACCTACTTATGCATACACAACTCCGTTTGGCTGGGAAAGTCATGATATTGGATACAGATTAACTGTAAACGTTACGGGTGTTAAGGAATTAGAAGAAAAAGGTTTTGCTTTAGCGCAAAACTCACCTAACCCTTTCTCTGGAGCATCTACTGTAGATTTTGAATTAGCTAAAAATGCTACTTCTTCAGTATTTACTATTACTGATGTAACTGGAAAAGTTATTTCAACTGAAAAAACTCCTACTACTGCTGGTAAACACAGCATTAAATTAGGTTCATTATCTAATGGATTATACTTCTATTCATTAAACGTTGATGGCAAAACATTAACTAAAAAAATGATTGTAGAATAATTTTAACTAATTATTTAACAAAAAGCCGCCCTAAAATATAGGGCGGCTTTTTTGTTTTCATCGTTCAGGTTTACTATATTTGTTATATAACTACTTAAACTCATAATAACATGAAAAAAATTTACTCGCTAATTTTTGCTCTGGCAACAGGCACAACGTTGATGGCGCAAAGCCAAACGATGGAAAATCCAAATGGGTTTATTCCTACATCAAAAAAAATTCCTTCAAAATCATCTCTAAAAGTAACGGCGGCAGGTATGTCTGGTCGTTTTGATCCAGGTTATGCATTATGCACCATGAATGGCGTACAAAATTCAGAAATTGGCGGCGGCGCTACTGGTACTAAGGTTGGTTTATATGTGACAGGCACAAACTGTGACTCTACATTAAAAACGTCTTTTACAACCGATACATACATCAATACTCACAAATTTGGGATGAATTTTGACCCAAAAAGTATTATTTACGATCAAGTAAACTTTCTACCATTATTAACTGCTACAGAATCTTATTATTTAGATACTGTATGGGTTGGTGGTTTTTACCAAAGAAAAACAGCTTTTAATGACACATTACTAATTGAAGTGGTTTGGGGTGATACATCAAACACAAGTGTATATTCTAAATATTCATTAGCTGCGCCATATTCTTACTATGGAACGATGTGTGGACCAAAATTTAATTCTGGTGCTGGCGTAAACACTGTGCAAGGAAGTAAACAGTTTTTAACAGCTCCTGCAGCCAATAAAATTGTTATTAGACACGTTTTAACAGATGCAGATTCATTATTATTTAATACTGAAGGTTATATTCCAATCGTAGTAAATGGTGCTGCTGGTCAATTAATTCCTGCAAATAATATTGTTAGTGCATCTGCTTCATTTATCTCTGGACAACCTGG
This sequence comes from Bacteroidota bacterium, assembly GCA_016711805.1. Lineage (GTDB taxonomy): Bacteria > Bacteroidota > Bacteroidia > B-17B0 > Aurantibacillaceae > UBA4416. The sequence goes on along the minus strand of JADJSH010000003.1, from coordinate 215,787 downwards.
TATTCCTGTAGGTTCCATCTGTTATAACCCTGGTTCTGGTATTACTCCACAAACCGTTAATGGTATGGTAGCAAGAATTTATAGCCAAAATACGCCTTCGACACCTTCAGCGGGGAACGATTATTTTGATGATTTAGCAGAGGGTAAAAACCATTCTATTTTTACTTTTAAAAGAGAAAGATATGGATTGGCTGGTGCTTTTCCTGGTATGAGAATTAGATTAGCTTCTGCTTTCATGATTGATTTTTCTATCCACACATCAACTGTTGTTACTTCAGTTAAAAATTTAGATAACTCAAACGGAATTACTTTAGGTCAAAATATGCCTAACCCTTTTTCTAATGGTTCAACGGTAAAATACCAATTAGCAAAAGATGTTAATTCTGCATTATTTACTGTAACTGATATTATGGGTCGTGTTATTTCAACTGAAAAAGTAGAAACAACTACTGGAGTTCACGCTGTAAATTTAGGCGCTTATGCTGCTGGTGTTTACTACTACTCTTTAAATGTAGATGGTGTAGTAACAACTAAAAAAATGATCGTAGAATAATTTACAATACTTAAAAACAAAACGCCCGCTCTATTAAATAGAGCGGGCGTTTTTTGTTATAATATGAATACTAAATTACTATGGTTGTTTTATTCCAGTAAAAGTAAATGAACCAATAGCGTTAACAGATAAAGAACTTCCAAATGTGAGGCTAATATTATTGTTATTGGTTTGCTTACCATCATAACCACCACTAGAGTTTAAAGTTAGTTGTGAGGCCTGAGTAATTACCTGTCCTGCAGAATCTGTGGTTAAATTTAAGTTAACCACTTGACAGCTTGTACGCGTAACGGTCAATGTTCCTGATATAAAAGGCTCTAAGGTTGTGATGCCACTACCATGGTATGTTCCGTTATTTTGAGAGTTAAAACAAGTTACTGTTGGCGTTTCATTAACAGGTTCTGGTTCAGGAGTTTCTTCCTTTTGTTACAAGCTATAATACTTGTTGAAATTAATGCAATTAATAGAGCGTTTTTTATATTCAATGAATTTACCATGATTACGTTATTTATAATAAAGATAAGAAATTATTTGATTCGATTAAATTTAGATTTCTGCTGGCTTTACAATCATACTATCTATTTTTTCAAACACAACAATGGCCTCATCTACACTTTTAATGTTTTCGATAGTGAGCCAAAGTTTACTATTTTGTTCTTTTAATGCTGTTTGTTTTGGCGTTTTTTGAGCGTAAGATAAAACAGCCTTAAACATAGGAGAGTTATAATAATCACTATCCTGTTTACTTAAAAAATAAGAAATCATTTTATTATTCTTCAAGGTAATTTTTTCGAAACCTAATTTCATAGCTGCCCAACGCATCCGTACAACGTTTATTAATTCAGAAACCTCAACCGGTAATGGTCCAAAACGATCTCGCAATTTTGATTGAAATAAAGCTAAATCATCTTCTTTACTAATATTATCTAATTCTCTATACAGCAATAAACGCTCGGTTAAATTACTGACGTATGTATCAGGAATTAATAATTGCAAATCAGTATCAACAACTGTATCTTTTACAAACTGACGAGAGAATACTGATTTATCTGCACTTGCTCCTTCTCCTTCATTCACCACCTCTTTATACCAATCTTCTTGTTTTAACTCTTCAATGGCTTCGTTTAATATTTTCATATAGGTATCAAAACCCATATCATTAATAAAGCCACTTTGTTCGCCTCCTAATAAATTTCCTGCACCGCGGATATCTAAATCGCGCATCGCAATTTGAAAGCCGCTTCCTAAATCACTAAATTCGACAATAGCGGTTAACCGTTTACGTGCTTCGGAAGTTAAATTTATAAACGGAGGCGTTAATAAATAACAGAATGCTTTTTTGTTACTTCGCCCCACTCGGCCGCGCATTTGGTGCAAATCACTTAATCCAAAATTTTGAGAATCATTAATAATAATTGTATTAGCATTACTAATGTCTAATCCAGATTCAATAATCGTGGTTGCAACTAAAATATCAAATTCTCCTTCTATAAAACTCAACATCACATCTTCTAGTTTATCTCCATCCATTTGTCCGTGCCCAACTGCTACTCTTGCTTCGGGAACTAAACGTTGAATGATGCCAGCAACTTCTTGTATGCTTTGTACTTTATTATGCACGAAATATACTTGTCCTCCACGACTTAACTCATAAGAAATCGCATCTCTAATTGCTTCTTCACTAAACGAAATCAATTCGGTTTGCACTGGATAACGATTTGCAGGAGGTGTTGAAATCACCGATAAATCGCGAGCTCCCATTAAACTGAATTGCAGGGTTCTTGGAATTGGCGTTGCTGTTAAAGTTAGTGTATCAACCGTTGTTTTAAATGTTTTGAGTTTGTCCTTGATACCAACTCCAAATTTTTGTTCTTCGTCAATGATCAATAATCCTAAATCTTTAAACTTAATATCCTTACCAACAATTTTATGCGTACCAATTAAAATATCAATTTTACCCTCCGTTGTTTGAGCTATAATTTCCTTGACTTCTTTCGCACTACGGAAACGATTTATATAACTGATATTACAAGGCAAGTCTTTTAAACGCTCTTTAAATGTTTTGTAATGCTGATAGGCCAAAATAGTTGTCGGGACTAAAATAGCCACTTGCTTGCTATCACACACCGCTTTAAACGCTGCACGAATAGCAATTTCTGTTTTACCGAAACCAACATCACCACAAACCAAACGATCCATTGGATGTGGTTTTTCCATATCACGCTTTACATCCACTGTTACTTTTATTTGATCAGGCGTATCTTCGTATATAAAAGAAGCTTCTAATTCGTGCTGCAAATAATTATCTAAAGGATAACGGTGTCCTGGTTGTGCTTTACGTTTAGCGTATAGTTTAATTAAATCGTAAGCAACTTCCTTAACGTTTTTCTTCGTTTTTTGTTTTAAAGTACTCCAGGTGGTTGACCCAATTTTATCAATTCGTGGAACATTTCCTTCTTTGCCTGTATACTTACTAATGCGGTGTAAGCTATGAATACTCACATACAAGAAATCATTGTCTTTATATACCAACTTCACCGCCTCTTGTTCTTTACCGTTAGCATTAATTTTTACTAAGCCACCAAAACGCCCAATACCATGGTCGATGTGAGTCACAAAGTCTCCTGGATTAAGAGATAAAATTTCTTTAAGCGTTAACGATTCTGCTGTTTTATATTTTGTTTCCTTTAAATGAAAACGATGATACCGTTCAAAAATTTGATGATCGGTATAACAAGCCACTTTTAAATCATGGTCAATAAAGCCTTCGTGAATATTAATATTTACATGTTCAATTAAACCATCTGCAGTGCGATGTTCTTTTGATAATAAATCATTAAAGATGGTATGTAATCGCTCGGCTTGTTTGGTATTATCTGTTGTTAAGTAGTTCTTGTATCCTTTGGCTTTATTAGCTTTCAGGTCGTTAATCAACATGTCAAAGTTTTTATTGAACTGCGGTTGATTGCTTTGATTAAACGCTACTTCTTGAGAAGCGATATGTTTATTAACACCATATTCAATAAAATGAAATGGTTTGATAAAAGAAATAAACTCATCGCCTGTGATATATAATTCATGTGGTGGCAAATGTTCAACCGTTCCAGATAAATTAGAAAAAGCTTTTTCTGTTTTTTCATATAATTTATCAATCGTGTCTTTCGAAAATAACACATCATCAAAACACATAAACGTATCTTCAGAAATGTAATCAAAAATAGACTGACGAACTTCAATCACTTGATTGGATTGTATATCAGGAATGATCGTTACAAAATCGTAGTTATGATTAGATAGCTGAGTGGCTGGATCAAAGGTTTTAATGGCATCTACATCGTTACCAAATAATTCGATACGGTAAGGTAATTCGTGCGCAAAAGAATATACATCTACAATTCCACCACGAATAGCATATTGACCAGGTTCTGCCACAAAATCACACAACTCAAAATCATAACTCAATAAAAATTCTTGAATAAAATCAATGCTGAGTTTATCGCCTTTTTTTATAACTAAGGTGTTTTTACTTAAACTGGTTTTAGAAGCTACTTTCTCAGCCAAGGCTGCTGCATAAGTAACCACAATGCCTGAGTAATTTTCTTTGCTTAATTGACTGAGTGTTTCTGCTCGTTCTTGAACAGAAGCATTGCTTGTTTTTTCTTCTTTGTAAGGAACTTTATAACTCTCCGGAAAATAATGAATATGTTTTTCGGGAAGCAGCGCTTGTAAATCATTTAAGATGTAAGCCGCTTTTTCTTTGTCGTTACAAACAATAAAAAAATTGGAAGAGGTGTTTTGAAATAAATCATTTACCAAAAAGGCAAAAGAACTCCCGCGCAAACCCGAAATAAATACATTTGTATTAAGGTTTGCTTGCTTTTGTTTTAACTCTCCCCAAAACTTACCGTTCCACCACATTGCGGCACAAAAATAAGAAACTATTTTAGTATAAAGCTGACGATGTTTGTAAAAGAATCATGATTTTTTACTCTTTGAAATTATAGATTAACTCAACAAATGAGTGGTTACCTACATTGGTTGTTTTTGTGATTTTACACGCAGACTCTTGTGATTATTAATAAAATCAAGAGTTTTGGTACTATTTAAAGATTAAACCATTTTTAGAAATCCTATAATTATGTGTTAAACAAAATTATTGCCTTACTTTTTTTTAGACTTTTGTAAAAAAATAATGTTATGATTCGTTCTCTATCTTTTATACTCTTCTTTTTAAGTTTAATCCATCATTCTTTTGCACAATCACATCAAAAGCGTAAAGTTTTATTTTTAGGAAACAGTTACACTTACGTTAATAATTTACCACAATTGATAAAAGACATTGCCTTGGCTAATGGTGATACATTAGTGTTTGATAGTAACTGTCCTGGAGGCCATACGTTTAATAATCATTTTAATAATGCAACCAGTCTTGCAAAAATAAATGCTCAAGCGTGGGATTGTGTTATTTTGCAAGCGCAAAGCCAGGAACCTTCTTTTTCTCCGGGACAAGTAGCCGCACAAACTTTGCCCTATGCTATTAAATTAGATAGCTTAATTAAAAATAATAATAATTGCTCTGAGACGGTGTTTTATGAAACATGGGGCAGAAAGTATGGTGACGCATCTAATTGTGGCTCATATCCACCAATATGCACGTATATAGGTATGCAAAACAGATTAAGGGCTTCTTATAAATTATTTGCCGATACAACTCAATCCATAATGGCTCCCGCAGGAGAAGCTTGGAGAAAATCCATTGCACAAAATCCAACATTAGAATTGTATAGTTCCGATCAAAGTCATCCTTCGTTAGAAGGTTCCTATTTAACTGCCTGTGTGTTTTACGAAACTTTATTTCATAAAAGTGTCTTGAGCAATACTTACACCGCTGGTGTATCCTCAATTAACGCAAGCTTCTTACAACAAATAGCACACGATGTGGTGAATGATAGTTTAGCTATTTGGAACCTTGGCAAACACACGCCTTATGCTCCTTTTACAAAAACATATTTGGGTGGTGCTGATTTTCAATTTAATAGTTCTTCCCCATTGTTTAGCAACCAGTGGTATTTTGGAGACGGAGGCACAAGCACTTCCATTAATCCCACTCATACCTTTGCCCTCAATCAAATGTTTACTGTTTCTCATGTGGTGACAAATGCTTGTGGCAAAGACTCTGCTACATTATTTTTTGATACTTTTTTATCGGGATTACATTCTATTGCTAATCAGAAATTATTGGCTGTTTTTCCAAATCCAGCACAGAATATATTATACATTAATGCAACCTCTTCTTATAAAATTTATGATGTGCTTGGAAACCTTTGTTTATTAGGAAACAAAAGCGATATTATCAATATTGAATCTTTAAGAAGCGGTGTTTATTTTATAGAATTGTCTTCTTTTAATTCTTCTAAAAAAACACGATTTGTGAAGGAATAAAAAAGTATTAATTTTATGTTGCTAATTATTTTTACCACATGAAAACACTTTCTTTTCTTTTTGTCTCTTTTTTTCTTTTTTCACTTTCTCTTAAATCACAGTGGGTCCAAACTTCAGGCCCATATATGGCACAAATTGATTGTTTTGCAGAAGTAGGATCAACCTTTTTGTGCGGAACGAATGCTTATGGTTTATACAGCACCAATAATATCAACAACAGTTGGTCTGTTTCAAACCCACCTTCATTACCAAATACAGACATTAACTGTTTTTTTGTAGATGGAACTAATGTTTATGCTGGAACAGAATATGATGGTTGTTATATGTCCTCAGATAACGGTGTTTCCTGGGCTCCTAAAAAAACAGGTATGCCTTCCATAACAAATGTTGCAAAAATTGCAAAATGGAACAATATACTATTTGCTACAACTAATCAAGGATTATATAAATCTGTTAATAATGGTAACAATTGGAGTTTAGTGTCGGCCTTATCAGCAAATCCTACATACGGATTTATATCTGTTGGTAATACACTTTTTGTTGGTCGGGGAAACAATGGGATATACTCATCATCAGACGGGGGTTCTAATTGGACTAATAGTAGCGTTGGTTTGCCATTAGGATCTACGGTTTCCTCTTTCGATACTCTTAATGGAAATATTTTAGCTGTAACATCCATGTATGGGTTATTTCTATCCAATGATAATGGACTAACATGGAATCAGTTATCAAACAATATTCCAACTAATGACATTACTTCAATTACAGTATTTGGAACTAATTTATTAGCAACATCATTGAGCGGGGGCGTATTTACATCTATTGATTACGGCAATTCATGGGTCAATCAACAAAATGGGCTATTTGCGAAATCATACTTTTCATCATGCAAATTTGGAACAAGTTTAATCTTAGGAACAGATAATGGAGTATACAAAAGTATTGATCAAGGTCAAACATGGACTATTTCAAATCAAGGTCTAGCAAATACAACTGTATATAGTTTATTCACTAATAATTCTAATTTATTTGCTGGATTATATTATAATGGTGGGCCCTATATAAGTCAAGATAATAGCCAAAATTGGAGATGGCTAAATAATCAAATAGGTTATGCTCACGTATTTTGTTTCACTGCTTCTGCAAATAGGATTTTTGCTGGCACAGGCGCCATGGGAATATATTATTCTACTAATAATGGTACCACTTGGACTTCTTGTAATACTGGGTTATATGTAAACGAATATGTCAGTACACTTTGTTACAACGGCACTAAATTGTTTGCAGGAACTATACATGGAGTTTACACTTCAACAAATAATGGCACGACATGGCAAGCAACAAACTCAGGTATTATAGGCGGGCTTAGTGTTAGAGGAATGGCAACCAAAGGCGATTCGGCTGTTGTAAGTACAGGTGGAGGTGTTTTTGTTACCGTAAACGGTGGGACCAATTGGAGCTCTGCGAATAATGGTTTGCCTCCAACAACATCTACTTTTGGCTTCACATCATTCATATATGAAGGCACAAAAATAATTGCAGGGAGCACTAATGGAATTTATATAAGTTATGATCATGGACAAAATTGGACAACAATAAATACTGGACTTACAAATATGCAAGTGAAATGTTTATTATCAACTAGCAATTCTATTTTTGCAGGGACGTCATCAGGTGTTTTCTTAATGCAAAATCTAAGCGGAAATTGGATTAATTACTCTAGTGGTTTGCCTTCCATTTCTATAAAATCACTTGCTTCTCTAAATAATGAGATTTATTGTGCAACGGAGGGTAAAGGTGTTTGGAAAAACAGTGTCTCAGAAATAACAACCTTTAATTCAAAATTCTATAAACCGAGTAATGATGTTTTAGTGTTTCCAAATCCTGCACAAAAAATTTTACAAACTAATACAAACTCTTCTTATAAAATTTATGATGTACTTGGAAACCTTTGTTTATCTGGTGATAAAAGCGATGTTATAAATGTTGAGCCTTTAAAAAATGGCGTCTATTTTATAGAATTATCTTCATTTGATTCAACTAAAAAAATAAGATTTGTAAAGGAGTAATTTGTTTCAAGGTACCAAATTGGCACCTTGAATTTCTAAGTTATAAATTTCGTTTGAGGTCGCAAATTGCGACCTCAATTTATTTTGCTACAATTTGTAGCCATCAGCTGCTATAAAATAATTTATTTTTGTTTCAGAAACTATTTATTTTATGGAGAAAGCTAATTTAACAACCTTGCCTGACGAGGTTTTACTGAACAAAATTTATGTTATACGTAATCAAAAAGTAATGCTAGATCGCGATTTGGCAGAATTATATGGCGTTGAAACTAAACAACTGAAAAGACAAGTCAATAGAAATATTGAACGCTTTCCAGATGATTTTATGTTTGAATTAACAGAAAAAGAATTTGAATCTTTGAGGTGCCAAATTGGCACCTCAAAGATTGGAAGAGGAGGAACAAGATATATTCCCATGGTTTTTGCGGAACATGGCGTACTCATGCTTTCTTCTGTTTTAAACAGCCCAAAAGCCATACAAGTTAATATACAAATTATGCGAGTGTTTACGCATATAAGACAATCATTAGCCGATAATACAGAGTTACGGCTTCTTATTGAAGAACTGCGAAAGAAAACAGATAACAATACCAAAAATATTGAAATCGTATTTCAGTACTTTGATGAATTATTGGATAAGAAAGATAAAGTAAAACCAAGAACCCAAATTGGTTATAAGATTGGAAAGAAAAAATAGTTCGTCAATGCTAGGAGTATTGAAGAAAGAGCAAAATGGAAAGAAGCAATCTCAAACACAATTAAGATTTGTATGAGATTGCTTCTCACGCTAATGCGTGATCGCAATGACGGAACCTAAAACTTAGGCTCTATTCCCATATTATAAAAGATGAAGGAATAAATATCTGCTTGTTCTTCGATTACTTTCGCTGTTGGTTTTCCTGCTCCGTGTCCCGCTTTGCTATCAATACGAATCAACATAGGATTAGTACCCGTATTTTTTTCTTGTAATGTAGCTGCAAATTTAAAAGAATGCGCTGGCACTACTCTATCATCATGATCGGCTGTTGTTACCATGGTTGCTGGGTAACTCACAGGTTTCACATTATGCAAAGGCGAATATTTATACAAGTATTGAAACTGACTGCTACTATCACTAGAGCCATACTCAACGGCCCAACCCCAGCCTACAGTAAATTTGTGGTAACGTAACATGTCTAAAACTCCAACTTGTGGTAAACACACTTTATACAAATCTGGGCGTTGAGTCATGCACGCACCAATTAATAAGCCTCCGTTTGAACCACCTTGAATGGCTAGTCTTTCGGAAGACGTATATTTTTCTTTAATTAAATATTCAGCTGCTCCAATAAAATCATCAAACACATTTTGTTTCTTCTCTAACATACCTGCTTTATGCCAAGTTTCGCCATACTCACCACCGCCTCTAATATTAGCTAAAACAAACACCCCTCCTTGCTCTAAAAATGCAATACGCGCTGCACTAAAACTTGGATTCATGGATGCGTTAAATCCACCATAAGCATATAACAACGTTGGATTATTTCCATCTAACACCAATCCTTTTTTCGAAACAATAAACATGGGCACTTTTGTGCCGTCTTTAGAAGTAAAAAATACTTGTTTAGATTCGTATTGATTCACATCAAACTTCACATCAATTTTTCTAAATAATTCTGATTTACCCGTTGCAATGTTGTATTTGAAAATACTCGTTGGATAAACAAAAGACGTATACGTATAATAAAACTCTTGGTCTTTTGCTTTACCACCGAAGCCCTCTGCAGTTCCTAATCCTGGTAATGTAATTTCGTGTTCTAACGTTCCGTTTAAATCATGCTGGTAAACATGTGTTGCTACGTCTTTTAAATAACTGACAAATAATTTTCCGCCACAAGTGCTCGCGCTTTCCATAAACTCTGGTTTTTCGGCAATCACTGTTTTCCAATTTGCTTTCGCAGGATTTTTTGGATCAACTAAAACTACATGTTGGTTCGATGCGCCATCATTTGTTTTCACTAATAATTTATCTCCAACATTATCAATTACTCCATAATCATAATCAAAGCCCTTAAATAATAAAGTGAATTTACTATTAGGTACACTTAAGTCTTTGCAGAATAATTCATTGCCTGATGTTCCTGCACTTGTGTATAAAATTAAAAAGCGTTCGTCTTCTGTAACTCCTGCATTTAAATATAATAAAGGATGTTGTTTGTCTTCATATACCAATTCATCTTTAGCTTGATTGTCGCCCAATTTATGATAATACACTTTGTGGTATTCGTTCACATTCGAAAATTCTTTTCCTTTAACAGGGGCATCGTAACGGCTATAATAAAAACCATTTCCTTTCCATGAAGCTCCACTAAACTTTACCCATTCTAATTTATCTTCTAATGTTTTTTGAGTCTCAATTTCCATCACATACACCGTTTCCCAATCGCTACCAGATTGATTGATGGCATAAGCCACATATTTGTTGTCGTTAGAAAAACCCATTAAACTCATAGCTGCAGTTCCATCTGCCGATAATTTATTAGGATCAATAAACACTTTAGGTTCATCTTTTCCTTTTTGAAAATATAGGACACTTTGGTTTTGTAAACCATCATTTTTATAAAAGAAAGTAAACGCTCCTACTTTAAATGGCGAACTATATTTAGGGAAATTAATTAACTCTTCGATGCGTTTTCCTAATTGCTTACGGAACGGAATTTTTGATAAATAACTATCTGTTACTTTACGCTGTTCTTCCACCCAATGTTTGGTGTTCTCCGCCGTATCGTTCTCTAACCAACGGTAAGGATCTTCCACCTTAGTTCCAAAGTAATCATCTACTTGTGCAACTTTTTCTGTTTTCGGATAGTTTAATTTTTCTTGCACAACGTCTTTTTTTTTATCATTACAAGATGCTAATATGATTGCTACATTTAATGCGATGATGAATTTGGTTTTTATCATGATGTTTTAATTTATGATCAAATGTAATTTATTGTTACAATATAAAACAGAGTTATATAATCGGATTAAGCCGTTTATAAATTAAAAAAACCAGAGGAATTATTCTCTAATTATTTTGATAGTTTGCTGACCTTTATCTGAACTAACTTTTACAAAATAAATCCCAGGTGGTTGATTTTGAATATCCAAATACTGTTTCCCTGAAATTAATTCTTCACTTAAAACTATTTCGCTTAAAACATTTGTAATAACTATTTTTACTATTGTTTTTAATTCAACTGTAAAAAATCCTTTGGTTGGGTTTGGGTAAATGTTCAATTCATCTGATTTTTTGGGTTCAAAAGTACCGGTACAAGGGTCAACTATTTGAGAAATAATGCCCGTATTTGAACAGCCATTTAAATCAGTTCCACTTACAGAGTATGTTGTTGTTATAGTAGGATTAACCGCTATCGTCGCACCGTTTTCTGATGTGCTCCAAGTGTAACCGCCAGCTCCTTGAACAGACAGCGTTGTGGTTTCTCCAGAACACAATAACGTGTCATTTGTGGTTACAACTAAATTAGGTAAAGCATTAACCGTTATATTACTTATTGCAACATTTTCGCACCCGTTTGCAATTCCAGTTATTGTATAAGATGACGTTGTTGTTGGAGACACTGTGTTGGTTCCGCTTGAATAAGAATATGTTGTAGCTCCGCTTGGAATAATAGTAAATGTATCGCCAAGACAAATTGTTCCTGAATTTACGAACACTTGTGGAGTTGCATTAACAATTACCGTAACATCGAGCCTCAATTTACTCTCACATCCCCCAATATTTTGAGTTGCAAAATAATGTGTTCCGCTTACCAACAAATCAGTTGGAGGTAAACTAACACTACTCGTAGAAGATGAATACCAATTAATTCCTGATCCAACAACTGTTAGGTCTGAAATAGTTGAATTACTGTTTTGACAAAAAGTTTGTGTAAGGACCCCTAAAGGCTTAGGTGTTTCACAAATCTCTATAAAATTATTAGAGACAGGGAAATAACCATTTGTGCCTATAAAATCAGTTTTTTTAGTGAAAATTTCGCTTATTGGATCGTATTCAAATATAACTCCTGAATTATATATACCTCCAGAAGAAGTCATACCGTAAAGTTTTCCCGAGCGAGAGAGCATTAAATTCCCTCGAGGAAACTGTCCAGTTAAAGTATCGTTAAAGTCCATTTTTTTAGTATAAACACTTGTAGATGGATCATATTCGAACAATACTCCGTGGGTATATGCTCCTCCCGATCGAGTCATGCCATACATTTTACCGGAACCGTGCAGCACGAGGTCGCCATCAGGATAACGCCCATTTAACGCTCCATTAAATGTTACTTTTTTAGTGTAAATATTTGTATTAAGATCGTATTCAAATAACACACCTATGTGATTCGCTCCCCCAGTAAAAGTCATCCCATATAACTTTCCAAAACCATCATGTATTAAAGATCCATGGGGTTGTCGACCCGACAGCGTATCATCAAAATCCATTTTTTTAGTATAAATATTAGTAGTTGGGTCGTATTCAAATAAAACCCCGTCGTCGTTCAAACCTCCAATAGAAGTCATTCCGTATAGTTTGCCACTAACCAAAACTAAACTCCCTAGTGGATGTTGTCCAGTCAAGTAACGATCAAAATCTAGTTTTTTAGTTAAAACATTCGTTGCTAAATCGTATTCAAATAAAGTTCCATCATTATTTAGACCTCCCCATTCATTCATTCCATATAATTTACTTGAACCCACTAGTGTTAGGCTTCCATATGGGCCACGACCGGTTAAAGTATCTTTAAGATCAATTTTTTTTGTATAATTATTGGTGGCTGGGTTATATTCAAATAATACGCCGGCGTTAGTGATACCTCCGGATTGAGTTAATCCATACATTTTTCCAGAGGGCGCTTCTGCCAAACTCCCACAAGGATATGCTCCATTTATTGGGCCGTTTAAATCAACTTTTTTAGTGCAAATATTTAACAAAATATTATATTCGAATATAGTTCCAGCATTGTTTGCTCCTCCTCCGTTTGTTAAACCAAACAGTTTATTGTTGCCTAATTGTAATAAACTTCCGCGGGGGTTTCTACCATGGATGCCAGGATCAAAGTCCAATTTTTTATTATATAAACTTGTTGTTGGATTATATTCAAATAAAACTCCAAAATTATTTACGCCTCCAAAAGAAGTCAGGCCATAAAGATTACCCGAACTTACTTCTATTAATTCTCCATAAGGAGCTGCACCGTTTAACGTGCCATTAAAATCAACTTTTTTTAAATAACTACTTGATATCGGATTATATTCAAACAAAACACCTCCATTGTTTACCCCTCCACTTGAAGTCATGGCATATAGTTTGCCATTACTTGCTTGCATTAAGTTTCCTCTAGGAAAACTACCATTATTTGAACCATTAAAATCTATCTTTTTTACATAAGTATTTCCAATAGGGTCGTATTCGAATAGCACTCCGAGATTGCTTGTTCCTCCTTTGAATGTCATGCCATATAATTTACCGTTACTTGCCTGGATCAATCCGCCTAAAGGCTCAGCTCCAGTTACGACACTACTAAAGCTAAAATCCATTTTCTTCAAATAAACATTAGTGACAGGATCATATTCAAATAAAACTCCAATATTGTTTACTCCACCTCTGGATGTCATACCATATAACTTACCGTTGCTAGCTTCTACTAAACCACCTATAGGTTCTGCTCCGGTTAACACTCCATTAAAATCGACTTTTTTTGTATAAACATTAGTGACAGGATCATATTCAAATAAAACCCCTTTACTATTTAGCCCTCCTCCATAAGTCATTCCATACAATTTACCCGAACTACTTTTTAATAAACTACCATATGGGGACGCTCCATTTAAGAGCCCATTAAAATCAACTTTACTTGTGTAATTATTAGTAGTAGGATCATATTCAAATAAAAGACCTAAATCATATGCCCCTCCTCTGAATGTCATTCCATAAAGTTTTCCTGAACCAGCTTGACATAATTTTAAATGTTCAGGAGACCTTCCTGGCGCTAGCAAGGGGATGTTTTTTTGTTGTACAAAAGAAGTAGATCCGGTTACCATAGAAAAAATAACACCTGTTCCGTTACCCCCAACATGTGTCATGCCATACAAAACCGGTTGGGCTTGATTCGTTAAACAAACAAGCAAGATGCTTAATAATAAAATTTTTCGTTTCACCAGTATATAAATTTTTGAAACCGTTTTAAAATAAATAAAAACTAGGTAATATGCATATAGTGAATGTACAAAATATTATTGACAAAACAAGTAATAGCAAATACTAAATCTTCTATATAGAGTCGATTCTATATGTGTTTATAAATTAAAATACCCAAAGAAATTTCTCTTTGGGTATTTTAATTTTAAGTTTAGTTTTTAGAACAACATCTCCCGCCCTTCGGGCACCCTCTTCAAAGAGGGAAAAGGGAAAATTACTTCAAACTTCCAATCATATCTTCAGGACGAACCCATTGATCAAATTGTTCGTTAGTTACATAGCCTAACTCAATTGCTGCTTCACGCAAGGTTTTATTTCCTTTGTGCGCTGTTTTTGCAATTTTAGCCGCTTTTTCGTAACCAATATGTGTGTTTAATGCTGTTACCAACATTAACGAATTCTCTAAATGTTTTTTAATTTCTGGTAAGTTTGCTGTAATACCATCGCTACATTTCTCCGTAAACGATACACAGGCATCACCAATTAAACGCGCAGATTGCAGAACGTTAGCTGCGATTAAAGGTTTAAATACGTTTAATTCGAAATGTCCATTTAGTCCACCAACAGTTGCTGCTACATCGTTACCAATTACTTGAGCGCAAACCATCGTTAATGCTTCTGGTTGTGTTGGGTTTACTTTTCCTGGCATAATAGAAGATCCTGGTTCGTTATCTGGAATCACAATCTCCCCTATTCCACAACGTGGTCCAGAAGATAACATACGAATGTCATTAGCTATTTTAAATAAAGCCACAGCGCTACGTTTTAAAGCACCACTTAATTCAATCATCGCATCATGCGCTGCTAATGCCTCAAATTTGTTTGGAGCAGTTACGAAAGGTAAACCAGTTAATTCAGCAATTTTTTTAGCCACTAACACATCATATCCTTTTGGTGTGTTTAATCCTGTTCCAACTGCTGTACCACCTAATGCTAATTCTTTAACCGCTTCTAAAGCATTTTTTAAAGCACGAATACTCATGTTAATTTGTTGCACATATCCGCTAAACTCTTGTCCTAAAGACAATGGTGTCGCATCCATAAAGTGAGTACGACCAGTTTTAATAATGCTATCAAACTCTTTTACTTTTTTGGCTAAAGAATCACGTAATTTTTCCATTCCTGGAATGGTGATTTCTACTACTTGCTTGTATGCTGCAATATGCATCGCTGTTGGATACGTATCGTTTGATGATTGAGATTTGTTCACATCATCATTTGGATGTAATACTTTTGGCTCATCAGTTAAATTACCACCTTGCATCACGTGAGCACGGTAAGCAATTACTTCGTTCGCGTTCATGTTACTTTGTGTACCAGAACCTGTTTGCCAAATAACTAATGGAAACTGATCATCTAATTTGTGAGCTAAAATTTCATCACAAGCTTTTGCAATTAAATCACATTTTTCTTTTGATAACACACCTAATTCGCAGTTAGCTAAAGCAGCCGCTTTTTTAAGGTATCCAAAAGCATATATAATTTCCTTTGGCATACTAGCCTCAGGACCAATTTTAAAGTTGTTACGAGAACGTTCTGTTTGTGCTCCCCAATAAACGTGCGCTGGTACTTTTACCTCGCCCATTGTGTCTGTTTCGATACGAAATTCCATAGTAGTGTGTTTAATTAATTAACGGGTTGAATTTACTAAAAATGTTGGTTTGTAATAGATAAAAACTAAATGATTTTGGTTAGTGAATTTATAGTGTTTCAAAAATAATTGAAGAATCCTCGCTTTAAAACTTATACCTATTTATTTTTCTAGTATTATATATATAAAGGATTTGAATAATTAGAATAAAAATATAATAAATAACATCAATTATATAATAAACGAGCCGATTAACGCTTTTTGATGATTTACATTTGTATAACAAAACACCTGTAAAATGGGGAAAAGAACAAACAAAAAAAACATGGCAAAAAAAGAAAAAGAACCCATTCCTACTGTCTCAAACAAATTGAGCGAATTCGAAATACATGAGATTTCATACAATATGCAATCAATGGATTTAGATATAGATAAAAAGAAAACCAAACTTCGATTCAGAAAATTTGTCTATATATTTATTGCAATTTCGAGCTGTTTTTCTTTGTGGAATTATATGAATAACGTTCCTATTCCTTCTGGTCTTGCGTTTAGTATTCCAACATCGGCAATTCTTACTATTGAAATTCCTAAAAACATCCTTGCTATATTCAAGAAATCCCCACCCTAATTCAATCCCGCGTTAGGGATTGCAGCGGAAATCCTTTTGCCTGCCTCTTGCAAAAGATTGAAGCGCAAAGCCCGGTCCGCCAGCTTGGCGGAAATGCCCAAATCTTCTTCCAAAAAAATAAATTTTGCAGTATTAAAAATAGTATTTACATTTGTAGACTGATTAGTCAATCACTGTTTTGGATAAAAAAGAAGAAATATTAAAAACGGCTCTCAAATTATTTGTAGAATTTGGGTTTCACGCAACTCCTACCAGCAAAATAGCTAAGGAAGCTGGTGTTGCTAATGGAACGTTGTTTCACTATTACAAAACCAAGGATGAGCTTATTTTAGCGCTTTATGCTCATACTAAATCTCGTTTAACAGAATTCATGTACGCTAATTCTAGTAAAGATGAATCCTTGGAATTAGTATTCAAATCTATCTACACAAACACGATAGAGTGGGCCCAGGAAAATAAGGCGGAATTTTACTTTATTCAGCAGTTTTCTACATCGCCGTTTTACGGCTTAATTACTCCTGAAGAAATTACCAAACAAGCCAAACCACATTTAGATTTCTTACAAGAAGGAATAAAAGCTGCGGTGATAAAACCAATGCCCGTAGATTTGCTTTATACACTTATTAACAGTCACATCGCTGGCATTAATCAATACTTGTCGTCTCAAGAGTTTTCAACAGCTAAACAAAAGAAAATCATTAATGAGTCATTCCAACTGTTATGGGATATGATCACCTAAAAAAATTTAATCAACAATAGACTGATTAGTCAATCAATATAAAATCAATAATAAACTAATAAATTAAAATCATGGAAAAAAAAGTAGTGTTAATAACTGGAGCTTCTTCTGGAATTGGAAAAGAAACTGCCAAACTTTTAGTGGAAAACGGACACATTGTTTATGGTGCCGCACGTAGATTAGACAAAATGAATGATCTAAAAGAAGCTGGAATAAAATTATTGGAAATGGATGTAACCAATGATGAATCAATGGTTAAGGGTATTCAAAAAATTATAGAAACCGAAAAGCGTATTGATGTATTAGTGAACAATGCTGGCTATGGTTCTTTTGGTGCACTGGAAGATGTTCCACTTTCGGAAGCAAAGTACCAATTTGAAGTTAACATTTTTGGGCTGGCTAGATTGACCCAATTAGTTCTTCCACACATGCGAAAACAACAGTCAGGGAAAATCGTCAACATTTCATCTATGGGTGGAAAATTTGGTGAGCCTCATGGTGCTTGGTATCATGCTACCAAATTTGCAGTGGAAGGATTAAGTGATAGTTTAAGAATGGAATTGAAACAGTTTAATATTGATGTGGTTATTATTGAACCAGGAGCCATCAAATCTGAATGGGGAGGAATAGCGAAAGAAAACCTTTTAAAAGTATCAGGAAATACAGCCTATAAAAACCTAGCTAGGAAACACGCCACTTTAATAGATGAAACTTATAAACGTGTTGGATCGGAGCCAATAGTGATTGCTAAAACAATTGCCAAGGCAATTAACTCAAACAATCCTAAAACAAGATATGCTGTTGGAGGAGGAGCAAAGCTTCTATTATTTATGAGGAGCATTTTATCCGACAAACTATTTGACAAGATCTTCTTGAGTCAATTGAAATAAAGATAGATTAAACCAATCTTAAAAAGCCTCTCCAAATTGGAGGGGCTTTTTTGTTTTCTAAATTCCTTAAAAATAGAAACGGTTTCACGTGGAACCAAAATGCTTTTACCTTTTCTGAAAGAGGACTAACCTAATTTAAGAAATACTATTAGCTATCTTCTCTTAATTTGATAAACAATTAAAGCCAAAAAACAGGTTTATTTCACGCCAAGGTGTGATCAGTGTATTTGCCTTATGCTTTATTTTAGAGCGCACAATTTCAGGATGGAAATAGCCAGAAGTTCCCACATGGACCATAAGAGTCAATGCTATCAATTTTGTTCAACTAGCTATAGTAACTCTGGTAGGTTAAACTTGGAAAAAGTGGTCGTCGTCATCTAGCGTATTTCATTTGTCAAAACACGTAAGATCTATTTGGGGCGGAATGATTGTTTACTTATTGCAGCCTTTGTGTTTTACTGTGTCATCATTGGCGCCATAAAATAGATTATCTATGAACGCATTTTCACCAAATACTTCATAGTCCGCAACGATTAGAAGTAATTAATCCTTCCATAAACAACCTTTAGAAATGGCACTAAATTCTATTGTGGGAAGCTTACTAGTTGATACTTTGTTGTGTCTAAAATGGAGGCAAGGGCAATTGATACTATGTCAACAACAATGGGAGAATACTTTTACCTCTGCAATATAAAACGTCACAATGTGTCGGTATATATTCCAGAGACTAGAAAAGCACCACAATAAAACGGAATTATGGTTTGATGGGAAATGTTGTTTGACTGCTATGAAAACCAAAATGAGTATAATAGTAGTTGTCGCATTGGCACCACAAAAGAGTTAAGACTAAAAGATATCCTCCAATTTAAAGTGTACATAAAGAATAGGGTTCCACGTGGAACAAGTTCAAGATACAGAAAACACACTGTTCATCTCGAAAACCATAATGAACAAGTATAAATAAAAAAGCCCCAGTAGAAATCTCTACTAGGGCTTTTTTTTTGTTTCACGTGAAACTTATGCGTGTTTAAATATATAAATAGTACTAGAGTAAGAACTAGAATCTTTGGCTTTAAGGTTAGACATCAATCCTATCCAAAAAGCCTTAACCAAATTTACCTTACCTGTTTTACATTTCTCGCTAAGCATCGACACATAGAAACTATCAAACTTCATTGGCTTAGTCTCAACTAATTTGAAGCCATCATTTTGCAATAGAGACTTCATAGACTTCAAATCAAAATGATGAAGGTGACGAGGCACATCATAAGCAGCCCAGAATTCTTTATAATATTGTGCGTCATAAGAAACATGATTAGGAACTGCTATGATTAAAACACCATCCTTTTTAAGCTTTGCTTTAAAGAAAGCTAAAGTCTCAGGCATATCTGTTACATGTTCTAACACATGCCATAAGGTAATGGCCTCCACTTGTTTTTCTTTTATATAAGTAGTAACATTATCCTTATTTGAATACACACTTAAGTCTTGGTCTGAAGCAATTTTTCTAGCACTATCATCCGGCTCCATTCCAATAGTATTCCAACCAGCTTCTTTACAAGCGGCTAAAAACATCCCGGTTCCGCAACCATAGTCCAAGATAGTTCCACGTGAAACATATGAAGAAACCAATTGAATCTTCTTCTTAAGAGTATGATTTCTTACAATATGATATAGCTTGTTTATAATTCCTTTTTTAGTATTGGTGTGAGAAACATATTCCTCAGCTTTATAATAATCCCCTAACACTAAATCTGTAGGACGAGGATTTGTAAATTTAAATCCACACATCTTACAGGAAACAATATTAAAATTGTCCTTACTTACTGTATGGTCTTTACAAACTAAAAAAGGCTCAAACTGATTTGAGCCACACACTAAACATTTTTCTATAGTTAACATATTTAATTCTAATTGTTCCACGTGGAACGTTTATATTTATCTACCCAGATGCACTAGTAATACAGAAATATCTGCTGGGTTAATTCCTGAAATTCGACTTGCTTGACCAATAGTTGTTGGGCGTAGCTTTGTCCATTTATCTCGCGCTTCTAATGATAAACTTGCTACTGCTTTGAAATCAAAGTCGGGTTTAATTTTATAGTTATCTAATTTAGCAACCTTCTCTGCATTCTCTTTTTCTCTTTCAATATAACCTTCGTACTTCATTAAAATTTCAGCTTGCATCATCGTATCGGCATCCATATTAGCAACCGTATTTTTTAAGTCAGTACAATGTTTTGCTAAATCAATAATTGAAACATCAGGACGAGACAACACATTGAAGTATCTAATTTTTTGTGTTAAAGGGGCAGAGTTAATGCTCTCCAAATAAGCGTTTGTTTCTTCTGGTTCAGCGCTCGTATTCTTAAAGTACTTAATTAAGTTTTCGTAGTTCTTAATCTTATCTGAAACGCGACTCATTCTTTCGTCACTTGCTAAACCAATAGAGTGGGATAGAGGTGTTAAACGAACATCAGCATTATCTTGACGTAATAACAAACGGTACTCTGAACGAGAGGTAAACATACGATAAGGTTCGTCCGTTCCTTTAGTTACTAAATCATCTATTAAAACTCCAATGTATGCTTCATGACGTTTTAAGATTAATGGATCTTTTTCATTGATTTTTAAGTGCGCATTAATGCCTGCCATTTGACCTTGACAAGCTGCTTCTTCATAACCAGTAGTCCCATTAATTTGTCCAGCGAAATATAAGCCTTCCACTAACTTCGTTTCCAAAGTTAATTGTAATTGAGTAGGTGGAAAATAATCGTACTCGATGGCGTAACCTGGACGGAACATTTTAGCGTTCTCAAAACCAGGAATTAACTTTAATGCTTTTTGTTGTACATCAACCGGAAGAGATGTTGAGAATCCGTTTACGTAAATTTCAACCGTATCCCAGCCTTCTGGCTCTACAAATAATTGGTGTCTATCGCGCTCCGAAAAACGTGTAATCTTATCTTCAATACTAGGACAATATCTCGGACCTAAGCCTTGAATTCGTCCTGAGTACATAGGTGACTTTTCGAAACCTGTTCTTAAAATATCATGAACGTCTTGATTCGTATAAGTAATGTGACAAGGAACTTGTTTTTTTACTGGGCGCCCATCATTAGAAATAAAAGGAGAAGTATTATCCAAATAAGAGAATTTATCAATGGCCACATCACCTTCTTGTTCTTCCATTTTAGAATAATCCAAAGAGCGTCCATCAATACGAGGAGGTGTTCCGGTTTTCATTCTACCATTCTCAAAACCTAAATTTACCAATTGTTCGGTAATTCCATAAGAGGCAGATTCGCCACTACGTCCACCACCAATTTGTTTTTCTCCTAAGTGGATTAATCCGTTTAAGAATGTTCCATTGGTTAATACAACGGCCTTAGCTTTAAATTCTAAGCCCATTCCTGTAATAACACCTTCAACACGTTTACCGTCTTTAGAAACAATTAATTCGCGACACATGTCTTGCCAAAAATCAACGTTAGGTGTTTGTTCTAACATTTCTCTCCAGGTTTGAGCAAATAACATTCTGTCGTTTTGTGTTCTTGGACTCCACATGGCTGGACCTTTTGAACGATTGAGCATTCGGAACTGAATAGCAGACTTATCAGAAACAATTCCACTATAACCACCCAAAGCATCAATTTCACGAACAATTTGACCTTTTGCAATACCGCCCATGGCTGGGTTACAGCTCATTTGAGCAATGGTCTGCATATTCATGGTAAGCAATAACACTTTAGAGCCCATATTAGCAGCTGCAGCTGCAGCCTCGCAACCTGCGTGACCTGCACCAACTACTATAACATCATATTGAGATTGCATTTAAATATAAAAGAATAATACGTTTAATCAGCTATACATCTAGCTGACAAAAAACAACCTCCCAAAACATCCATTTTTCCTAAATAAGATTTTTTAGTTTTAAAATAAAAGGAACATCTGGTATTTGATGCCCAGAAATAGGCAATTTCTCCTAAAGTCGCATAGGTCCCTCCAAATCCATTTGGTCCATCTAAATAACGAATCCCTGCAGGTTTCGCATTAAATCCTGTTGAATTATTTCCATCCCATTCTGTGGAATTCTTTAATTTATCTCCAGCCTGTTTCCAACCACCTAATTCATCTCCAAGTTTAGCCCATTCTTCAACAGATGGTAAGTGAAATCCTTTTGGTGCTAATCCCCTTGGATCTAAAATAGCATAAGCATTATAAAGCTTTCCGTACTTTTTGCCATTAGTAGAATCATTATTATAGTAGCAAAAAGCAGGTATCTTGTCTTTCTTTGCTTTTTTCCATTCCTCATATGTCTTCACTTCCATTATTGGGTCTCCATTTCTGAATGTAGACACGTTTAAATTCTCTGCGGTCCAAGTTTGATTGCCAATTTTAACGACTGTTTGTGCATTAAGTCCAATAAGTGGTAATATCGCAAGTGCGAGAATAAAGAATAAGTTTTTCATAAAGTTCTTTTTGTGAAGCAAGTGTTTCTTTTTTAAAAAGAATTAAATCATATTTAATTTAGCCAATAATTCATCGCGGTAAGAACCACCAATTGGAATGACTTTTTTATTTTCTTCTAACACAACTGTTTGATTTTCAATAGTTTGTATTTTATCAATACGAGCAATGAAAGAACGGTGTACACGAATAAAATCACCATTATTTAATTTTTTCTCAATGTCTTTCATTGTAGAATGGATGGTGTAGCGCGTGTATTGTGTGTTTAGAACCACATAATCCTTTAAAGCCTCTACATAGAAAATGT
Organism: Bacteroidota bacterium; assembly: GCA_016711805.1. Lineage (GTDB taxonomy): Bacteria > Bacteroidota > Bacteroidia > B-17B0 > Aurantibacillaceae > UBA4416. The sequence goes on along the minus strand of JADJSH010000003.1, from coordinate 192,872 downwards.
CTTTTAAGTTTACTTTTACTAAGCGGCTGTTTGATTTTACGAATAAAATGTCTTTTGCTGCTTCGTCTTTATTCTCCACTAAAGAGTATAAGAAATCACGTTCTTTTTGAACTTCCGTATCTTTCTTGTGCTTGTATAAAGCCATTTCAATAGTTGAGTGTAAGTCAATCTCTTTGAATGGTTTTAAGATATATCCGTAAGGTTCTGTAATTTTTGCTTTAGCCAGAGTGCTTTCGTCGGCATAAGCAGTTAAAAATATAACAGGGATGTTATAGTCCTTTTTAATGGTTTCAGCCACGTCAATACCCGTCATTGGCCCTTTAATCATAATATCCATCAACACAATGTTTGGCTCCAAATCAACAATATTTTTAATGGCGTCTGCGCCATTATTGCTGATGCCTAATACATTATATCCTAGTTTTTTTAAACTGTTTTGAATGTCTTTAGCAACGATGCTTTCGTCTTCTACAATGTAAACGTTGATGTTATTATTCTCCATTTTCTATTTATTAAATTCTATACTAAAAATTGTTCCTTTACTTCTATTTAATTTAAGAGTCCCGCTAAGCTGCTCTACAAGCGTATCTACAAGCTGTAGACCTAACGTTTGCGTGTTTTTTATGTCGACATTTTCTGGAATTCCAATACCGTTATCTCCCACTTCAATTTTCACTTTATTTTTATCGACCCTCAAAGTTACAAAGATTATTCCATCTCTATTATCAGGAAATGCATATTTTAATGAATTTGATATAATTTCGTTGATAATTAAGCCGCAAGGTATTGATGCATCAAGGCTTAGCATCAATTTATCGAGGGTTAAAATTAATTTTATTTTTTTAGTATTAATGGAGTAGGTATGAACCAGGTTTTTAGATAAAGTAGTAACATATTCCGAGAAATTAACCGACTCAAAGTTCTTGGTTTGATACAAACTTTCGTGTATAAAAGCCATTGATTTAATACGGTTTTGACACTCTTTTAAGAGGTTTAAAGCGTAAGTATCCCTAACATAAGATGATTGTAAATTAAGTATACTAGAGATAACCTGCATGTTGTTTTTTACGCGATGGTGAACCTCTTTTAAAAGCACGTCTTTTTCCCTTAGTGATTGGGTAATTTTTTCTTCGTTTATTTTGTTTTCGGTAATATCAAAGCCGATTCCCGATATTTCAATCACATTATTATTCGTGTCTTTTATTGGATATAATAATATTTGACGAATGATTTTTTTGCCAGACCTCTGTGTTCTTTCTGAAATAAATTCTACCTGTTTTCCTTGAAATGCTAAGTCATATTTCTCATCCCAAACAGAGTGATATTCCGTTGTTTTATTACTTCGCATGCTCTTACCAATTTCTGGGTAATAGCCATATAAATCAAAAACAGAATTAGCATAATTTTGATTAAAAGACGATAGCTTCAAATCCTTGCTAATAGTCCACATGAGCTGATCTCCACTCTCAAAAATAGCTTTTAATTTTGCGGATTGCTCAAGGATTTTATTTTCATTTTCAATACGTTCGGTAATGTTTTGAGCAATAACCGAAACTTCAACTACTTCATTATTTAAGAAGATAGGATATAAATAAACCTCACGGTAAACATCCGCATTTTCAATTGTACTTTTATGAACAAACACATGAGGTTTGCCTTGCAAAACCAGTTTATACTTATCAATCCAAAAAGCCTTTTTAACTTTACTTTGAATAGTATCTAAAACAGAAATTAATTTGTTTTCATTTAATTTTTGTTTAGAAACATGGTTTTTTACAAGGTTTAAATAATTTTTATTGTATGAAGTTAATTCTAGCTTTTTATTGACTGTCCAAATTAAATGATCGCCACTTTCAAAAATAGCTTTAAGTTTAGCTGATTGTTCTATAATTTGTTTTTCGAACCGTTTATTCTCAGTAATATCATGCGCCAAACAAGCTACTTCAACAATTTCATTATTAGCGTTTCTTATTGGATTTAAAAATATTTCGTTATAAATTATATTTCCATCTGGGCTAATTTGTTGTTTTTCGAGTTTTAAAGAATTACCAAAAAACACTTTTTTATATAAATTATACCAATAAGATTTGTACTCGGCTTGCTTTCTTTGTGTAATTGTGTGTGAAGTTGTGAATTTAAAATTGGCTCTACTTTATTGTAAAGTTTAAATACATTGCTGAAGTTTTTATTAAAAGAAGTCGCTTTAAACTCTTTATCAACTGTCCAAATTAAATGAGATGAACTTTCAAAAATGGAGTTTAATTTTGCGGCTTGGTTAATAGATTGATCTTGTAAATACCTTAGTTCAGTAACGTCATTTGAAATACAAGAAATTTCTTCTACTTCTCCATTTTTTAAAATTGGATGAATAAAAATTTGTCTATATAATTTTTTTCCATTAGAGTCTAACTGTTCGGTGGTAAACTCTATACTAGTAGCTTTTTCAAATACTTCATCATATTTGGTAATCAACCACTGATGATAGGCTTTTCCAACCTTTGTCGTTTGTGGTTTATATACTTTTCTATCTAACGTTGGTTTTACTCCATAAACATTAAACATGGCATCCGAAAAGTTTTGATTGAACGATGTAAAGAAATAGTTTTTGTCAACAGTCCAAATTAATTGAGTTCCACTTTCAAAAATAGCTTGAAGCTTAGCTGATTGTTCAATGATTTTTTGTTCCGCTAATCTTCTTTCTGTAGTGTTTTGTCCAATAATCGCAATTTCTGCAATCTCCCCTTTACTGTTTCTAATAGGATGTAAAAATATTTCTCTGTAATAGGTTTTGTCTTTATGGCTGGTGTCTTTTATTTCAAAAAAATCAACTTTATTATCTTTCTTATTCTTAAAAATATCTTTGTATTTATTAACCCAAAATCCAATATTGATTGAATTTTTAGTTTTAGTATGTATATCCGTAATATGTTCGCCTGTGCTTAAATTGTGATCAAACAATAATTTAATATAATCTCCATAATTTTTATTAAACGATGTTATTTTCAAATTTCTATCAACGGTCCAAATTAAGTGAGATGTGTTATTAAAAATAGCCTCATACTTTGTGGTTTGGGTAACCAATTCATGCTGAATTTTTTGACGATAATTAATTTCTTCTTTTAGCTTTTTATTTGATTCTTCAGCAACTTCAGCACTTAATTTTTCTCTTTGTAATTTTTTTTCTGCTGAGATATTTGTAATAGTAGTTTGAACAACTTTTCTTCCATTATAAACAAAAGGAACTGTTTTTAATTCAACATCAATAAAATTACCTTTAATTGTTATAGCTTTATACGATAAATCAGAAAGTTCTTCTCCTTTTACTGCTCGTTGTATTCTTTCAATACCCCGTTGCCTTTGCTCAGGAACAATAAACTCAACTAAATTTTTTCCTATTAGTTTTTTAGGGTCTTTTACTTCTAAAATTTGAGCGGCTGTTTTATTACCATAAATACAATAGCCTTCGTGAATAAAAATGCCTATTGGTGATGTATCTAATAAATTTTTATAGTTATTCCATCGTTGCTCTAACTCTATCTGCGCTGTTTTTTCCTTGGTAATATCCCTGCTTATACCTAAAACAAATTTTATTTTTCCAGATTCGTCGTAAATGGGTGAATAATTATCTTCTAACCAAACTAATTTGCCTGATTTTGTTTTGTATTCAAATGAAGTGCTAGTATGTTTTAAAGTATTGTTTTTTTGTTTCTTACCAATAATAGCCTCAAAGTTTTTATAGCCTTTCTTATCTACAACTATTTTACTTCCTAAGTTTCCATCTCTGTAAAAATCTTGTGGAGTATATCCTAATATTTTTTTTATTGATGGACTTATGTAAATATATTTTGGTTTAGGGTGATAGGTGTAAAAATATATTAAATCATTAGCGTTTTGGGTAATCTGTTCTAAATTTTGTTTAGCTTCAAATAACTCATCTCTAAATTTTACTTGCTCCGAAATGTCTGTAAAGATGGTTTGAATGGCTTTTTGTCCATTAAAAATAATAGCATTAGATTTTACTTCTAAGTCAATGATTTCATTTTTAGCATTTCTAATTTTTAATTCAAAAGGTTCAAAATGTTCGCCATTTAATATCTTAATATTGTTTTCCTTGATGCGTTTGTGGTATTCTGGTAATAAGAAATCGAAAATAGAATGATTGTAAATTGTTTTTTTTAACTCTTTTGTAGTTTTAAAAACCTTTAAAGCAATTTTATTTAGAAAAAGGATTTTATTAGAATTAAAAACAACAACTCCAATGGGTAAGTTTTCTAATACGGATATTAAAGTGTTATCACTTGCAGTACTAAGTTTATTAGTTGCAAGCGATTGAGAGGAAGTGTTTTTATTCTTCGTCTTTTTTATCATCTTTAATTTTATCCTTATCCAGTAAAATGGTTTTATCTGGTTTTTTATTGTAAATAGACGAATAGTCTCTTAAACTCTCTTCATAAGTTGGGGTTACCTTTACTCCTTGAAATTTAACTTCGATATCATTTTCGTAAAAAATAGTTAGGTAATTAAATCCAGCTTCGTCATAAAATTTCCAATCATTTTGTTTCATTCCACCAGTATATTTTCCTTGTGTCATCTTACGACCATTTTCATAATACCAAGTATGTTGTCCGTCTTCATCACCATTTAAAAATCTACCTTCAAAACGCAACTTTTCTTTTGGCATGTAATAACGTTTCCATAAACTATCTGGTCTGTCGTTCACATATCTACCTATTTCTTTATATTCAGGAGTTTCATAAACCCACAAACCTTCCTGCATATCATCAATAAATTCTCCTTTAGTAATAATTTTTCCATCTTCGGTATATTCTGTCATGATACCGTCTCGTTTATTATCAATATAAAATTCCTGGCGCATTAAAGCTCCATTTTCATAATACCAATTCCATTCGCCTTGAGCACGACCTTTTTTATCATATTTACCCTTTTGTTCAATTTGTTTGTTAGGGTAGTAAAAAATCCATTCGCCAATACGTTTATCGTTAGCATATAAACCTTTTCCTCTAAATTCTCCGGAGTTGTGAAATTCAGTCCAAATACCAATTCTATTACGCATACTATCCACAGCACCATAATCAGTTTTAATGCCTTCTAAATAAATAATTGCTGAATCTGGAACTGGTCTATTTCTGCAAACATATTTTTTAATCATTACATCACTCGTGTCATCTCTGGCAATTGGTAATGAATCGCACATATATTTTTGACGGTAATGGTAATGTGTTCCAACAGGCATGCCATTAATATAACCACCTTCATATTTCATAGTGCCATCATCATAATAATCTTTATATACATCAAGCTTAGCTAATTCTGGTGCGTTTTTTACTGGCTTACCATTATTAAATTTTTCAGTATTACTTAAATTTCCCTTTTTATCGTATGTTTTCACATAACCATCAACTACATCATCTTTATATTTTTTTTCTTCTTTTAATTTTCCATCTTCATAAAAATCTTTCCAAACGCCCTGTTTTTTTCCATTTTCATCCTTACGATTTAAACGATCAACACTTGCTAAAATTCCTCCTTGATATTTCATAATAGAAATTACAACAGAGTCTTCAGAAAATTCATAAGCATAACCATCTGGTTTACCTTTTAAATAAGGCATTAGTAATTTTGTTTTACCGGATGGATAATACGTAAATGAATTTCCTTGTTTAATATCGTTTATAAAGGCTTCTTTACTTGATACACGTTGATTAGTGTCATAATTAAATGTATAGCCGTTTTTTTTACCTTCTAAATAATTAACTGATTTTGTAATCTTTCCTTTTTCGGAATAAAATTTCCAAACACTATCTAACTGAAAATTTTTACGATTACCTTCAATTTTTATATTACCATTTTTATAATAATTTTTCCAATAACCATCTGCTTTGCCATCACGCATAGTTCCTTCAGATGATTTAGATCCATTATCGTAAAAAAATGTATTATATCCGTTTGGATTTGTAGTTTGAGCAGATATTACAAAAAAAGTAGTATTAAGAATTAATACTAAAATAATTCTTTTATAGAAACATGAAAATTGAAAAACAATCCTATCCACAAGGTTAAAACTAAACCTCTAAGTTAAAATTTAAATTCGTATAATGAATATAATTATCAATGAATTATTAATAATTAACTGTATGATTTTTGTCGTAAAAAACTAAAAACTCTTCTTTACTTCTACTTGATTATTAATAATAAAATCTCCTTCTTTTTTACCATTTACAAAAACTCCTTTTGATTTTACTTTATTATTTTCATAAAGTGCTACTTCGGCTTTTTCATTAATTTTAGAAATATCATCTACTTTTAATAATAAGCCACCGTTTTGATTATAATAACACCACTCTCCAACTTGTTCTCCATTTGAAAAGTTTTTCTTAAGAGCAATTATACCATTTTCATAATAAAATAGCCACTCACCCTCACGTTTATTATTTACATAATTACCCTGAGCTTTTACATTACCATTTTGGTAATACACTACGTGTTTACCATCTTCGTTTAAATTACCAGTGCTTTGACTTTTAACTGTAAACGCTAAACATAAAAAAAATGCTGAAATGATAATAGTTTTCATAGTAGTATATTTATATTATTTTTAATTGTACTATGGTTTATTCATCATATTTTATAAAAATAAAAAAACTACTACATGTATTTTAAAATACAAATAAACTACCTAATTTTTTTCGCTTAAAGTCCAAATTTAGCCGACAATTCCAACATTTTATTAATAGGTTTTCTAGCTTTTTCAATCATATCATCACTCATTAGTAATTCTGGTTGTTCGTATTTTAAGGTGTTATAAATTTTTTCTAAAGTATTTAATTTCATATACGGACAATCATTACAAGCGCAACTATTATTTGGAGGAGCTGGTATAAAAGTTTTACCAGGACTAGCTTTTTGCATTTGATGAATAATACCAGTTTCAGTTAACACAATAAATTCTTGTTCAGCTGATGTTTTACTATAGTTTAAAATAGCTGTTGTACTTCCAATAAAATGTGCATGTTCTAAAATTGCCGCTTCACACTCAGGATGTGCTAATATCAAAGCTTTTGGATGTTGAGCTTTTAGTTTAATTAATTTTTCTAAACTAAAAATTTCATGTACCATACAGCTACCATTCCATAATACCATATTACGGCCAGTCACTTTATTGATATACGCTCCTAAATTTTTATCTGGTGCAAATATTATTTTTTGATCTTTAGGAAACGACTCTACAATTTGAACAGCGTTTGTACTCGTAACAATCACATCTGAGAGCGCTTTAATATCTGCCGTACAGTTTACATAGGTTAACACCACATGATCAGGGTGAGCAGCCTTAAAAGCCGAAAATTCGTCAGGCGGACAAGAATCGGCTAAAGAACACCCTGCTTTTAAATCCGGAATCAATACTTTTGTTTTTGGATTCAGTATTTTGGCAGTTTCTGCCATAAAATGTACGCCAGCAAATAAAATGATATCAGCAGTCGATTTTTCTGCTTGTTGAGCGAGGCCTAAACTGTCTCCAATATAGTCTGCAATATCCTGAATATCAGCATCTTGATAGTAGTGAGCAAGGATGATGGCATTCTTAGTTTTCTTAAGATGCAAAATCTCTTTGAACAAATCAAGCGACGGATCAATTTTTTTTTCGAGGTAACCTTTTTCTAAATTCATTATAATAATATAATATTTTTTAAAATTTTAAATTATAGTTATTGTATATAGGCTGTTAATACTGTGTAAAAATAAGCTTTTGTTTACTAGGATTTATAGTAATTTACAGTCTATTAACAATTATTAAACCATCTTATTAATCATAATTGTTTGGTTTATAGATTAATGTGTAGTAATGAACAAAACGTTGAATTCAAAAAATAGTTTAAAACTTCTGTAAGAATGACCTTAATTTTATGTGTGTAAAACTGTACAAACTACCTAATAGTTTTTGAAAGTAAATTTTGTAGTATCAAAAAATAACCTAAGTAAATTAGCTATTAACAAAACACTAATTAATTACTGAAACTTATTAACGATAAATTTAATTATACACAGTAATTTTGTTAATTAGCGTTGTGTATAATTGACTCATTTTCAGCACCAGTTGTTATGAGTGTTAATTAACGTTGATTACAAACTATTAACAAAACTTTGATATGACAAAAATTGCTATAGGTAGCGACCACGCTGGATTTGAACTAAAAGAAGTACTAATATCGTATTTAAAAACAAAAAATACGGAAGTATTTGATAAAGGTTGTTATAGTTTAGAACGTGCTGATTATCCAGATACAGCACATGCTGTTGCAACAGCTGTTATTAATAAGGAAGCTACTTTTGGTATATTAATGTGTGGTAGTGGTAATGGTATTAATATGAGTGCTAATAAACATCAAGGTATTAGAGCTGCTTTATGTTGGAATTCTGAAATTTCGGCGCTAGCGCGCCAACATAATGACGCCAATATTTTAACCTTACCAGCAAGATATATAACTATTGAAGAAGCTAAAAAATGTGTGGACGCTTTTTTATCAGAGCAATTTGAAGGTGGAAGACATGCCGATAGAATTAAAAAAATTGACGCATGTTAACATCTATAAAACTATTTTTAAAAAGAGAAGCTGTATTAAACGGTTTCTTTTTTTTGTTTATAGGCTTTATTTTACTTCAACGCCTGTTTTTGTTTTTAACCGTTAATCAAGATTGTGTAGATAACGATCAAGTAGTGATGTGGTCGGGTGCTAAACATTTTTCGCAAGGATTGTTTTATGTGCCACGCTATTATGGACAAGATTATAATACGATGATGGAAGGCTTGTTTGCGGCTCCTCTAATAAAGTTAGGCGTAAGTGTTTATTATGCTGTTCCAATTGCTACCCATTTTATTTTCTTAACTCCTTTTTTATTTACGGCATTTTATTTATTTAAAAAACAAAAGAAAGAGCAAGCTATTTTAGTATTAGCCATTTTACTGTGTTTACCCGTGGGCTTTGATATTATGACGTCTATTCCAAGGGGTTTTGTAACGGGCTTATTTTTTACAAGTCTGTTTGTAGTGAGTTTATTGAACCCTAAAAATTACCGTTTTATTTTAGTCAATACATTTTTGGCTTATGTAGGATATTTAGTGAGTCAAAATTCGGTTATAGTAAGCGCTCCATTTTTGTTTTATTTATTCTTAATTAATTATAAGGATAAAAAGTATTACATCTATTCTGTTATTGGAATTGTTTTAGCGCTGCCTATTGATTATGCTTTAAATCATTTTTATAAAGCAAACCCTAATTATGTATTATACGGTCTTACTAATGAGTATTCACTAGATTATTTTAAAGACGCCATTCTTAATTTAGATAAGCGATTTGCACACATTGGTTTTTTTGTAGAAGAGACAAGTGTGATTGTTTTATTAACCTTTATAAGTTTAGGCGTTTTACTATTTAAGAAAAACAAAAAATTACTTTTATCGTATCTTCTTTTTTTAGTCATCATTTTAGTTTCGTTTTCTTCAAGTAAAGTCAACGATGGTATTGTTTGGCCTTTTTATTCGTATAGCCGAATGTATTTAGGATTTCCAATTATTATCTATTTAATAATTATAAATTTGGATATTGACTTCAAAAAAATAATGTGGCTTGTAATACCTATTGTTTTTGTATTTACTTTATTTAAAGAAGTAACATTTAAAACAACTTTAGCGTATCATGTTCAGGAAAAAATGTGGGGACACGTTCACTTAAACACTTTGAAAGAAGTTATAGAAGCGGCCGACATCACAAAACGAATATGTATAGAACAAGGCGTAAATGATTTTGTGATCGTAAATAGTGCTTGGCACGATGATGAAATAAATTATGCTGGCCCCGCTATTTATGATGATTTCCCAAACACCTTTAAGCCGTCCTTTGAACGAAGAACCTGGCGAATTTTAGAAGAGAAAGTTAACATCCACGATAAATTTGTGATTTATACAGGTGATTATAATTACGATAAACTTATTTTGGAACAATATAAGGACGTAGACATCACTAAAATTAACGATTACGGTGTTTTTTTAATTAAAAACAATAAGCGTACAACCGTTGATTTTATAAAGCACATTAAAGGATTAACCGACGGCTTTTAATTATCGATTTAACAATTTAGTAACATTGAGTTTAAGTAAACCTAATATTAAGGTGATTATTTCGCAACCGTTAATATTAAATTTACATGAAAAACACTTTATCTTTACTTATTATTTCTGTTTTGTTTACACTACAGGCTTTTTCTCAAGAAACAACACCAGTTTCTAACGATTCCTTATTAAAATACTTAACAGATTTAAGGAAGGAAGTGCAGGAGCTGAAAAAACCTAAAAGCAAAACAACTCCATTTTTTAATTATAAAGCAGGTTTGGGGTTTGCAACACCAGATAGTTCGTATTCTATAAATATCAGATTTAGAATGCAAAATCGATTTTTAATGAACACTAAAGACGAGGAGCATTTGGAAACAGGAAGCTGGGAAGCACGCGTGAGAAGATGTCGTTTAAGTTTTGCGGGGCACGTAGTAAATCCGAAATGGAACTATTATTTACAGTTGTCGTTTTCGAGAGGAGACATGGACTGGAGCGATGCGGATGCATCCACTCAAAACACTAGCCCGAACGTGGTAAGAGATGCAATGATTTTTTATAAACCAATAAAAAATTTACAATTTGCTTTAGGACAAGGAAAATTGCCAGGAAACAGACAGCGTGTAGTTTCTTCAGGCTCTCTTCAATTTTATGATAGATCAATTGTAAATGCAAATTTTACTCCTGATCGTGATTTTGGTTTTTTCGTAAACTATACAGCTCATTTAGGAAAGACATTTACAGTTTTAACCAAATTAGCAGCTACAAGTGGAGAAGGAAGAAACTCTGTTAGTAGTAATACGGGTTTAGCTTATACAGGAAGAATAGAATTATTACCTTTAGGTGCCTTTTCTGATGGTGGTGACTATTATGAAGGAGATTTAGCTAGAGAACCAAAACCAAAAATTTCAATTGCAGGAGGATATCATTTTAATGATTTGGCAGTTAGAACAGCCGGTCAATTAGGGAAAGACTTATTAGCAACAAGAAGTTTTAATGTATACATGGCTGACTTTTTATTCAAATATAAAGGTATTGCTTTAAGTAGCGAATATATCAGAAGAGATACGGATGGTTTGCCAACTGTTGTGGGTAGTGACGCAAAAAGCAGAACAATAGTTACCGGTGATGGAATAAATACACAGTTAAGTTATTGCTTTAAAAACATGTTCGAGGTGGCGTTACGTCACTCATTAGTTAGTCCGCACAACGATTTATTGTCAAAAGTTAGAGAAAATGAACAATATGGCTTAGGCGTTTCTAAATATTTAAATAAACACAAAGTGAAAGTTCAAGGAAACGTATTTTATAACAGAGAAAGAGATTTAAGTAAACAAGAGAACCACAACAGCTACTTTTTTGCGGTTTTTCAAATAGAATTAGGGATTTAACCATAAGAACTTAACATTAAGTTAACATTGCCAAAAAAACAAGACCTTACTTTTACAAAAAAACAAAAAAATGACAACGACCTTAATTATCTTTTTAGTAATATGCTTAGTGTTAGCATGTACTTTCGAATTCGTGAACGGCTTTCATGATACCGCTAATGCTGTAGCAACCGTAATTTATACTAATTCCATGAAACCAACCACGGCAGTGGTTTATAGCGGTATTTTAAACTTTGTGGGAGTAATGACGGGTGGAATTGCCGTTGCCATGGGTATTGTAAATTTATTACCAATGGAAGTATTGGTGGATAGCAATGTATACCATGGTATTGCGATGATTTTAGCCTTATTATTATCTGCTATTATTTGGAATTTAGGAACCTGGTGGTTTGGTTTACCAGCATCAAGTTCACATACGTTAATAGGTTCTATTATAGGTATTGGTTTAGCATTTTATTTTTTACCAGATAATGTTGGTGGAAGTGCTGTAAACTGGGATAAAGCAAAAGACACAGGTTTAGCTTTATTAATTTCGCCTTTAGCGGGTTTTACAGTAGCTATTTTAATGATGTTTATTTTTAAACGTTTAGTAAAAAATGAGATTATTTATAAAGAACCAATTCCTGGAAAAATGCCTCCTATTTGGATTCGTATGTTGTTATGGACAACTTGCGGTTTAGTAAGTTTTTTTCATGGTCAAAACGACGGACAAAAAGGAGTGGGTTTAGTAATGATGATTTTAATTGCCATTTTACCAGCAAGCTTTTCTTTAGATTCTGAGATTAACTTACAAAGTACGAATGCCAATGTGATGGTAATTAATAAAATTATTTCTACTACCGATACCACACAGTTTGGTAAAGAAGAATTTAAAAATTTTAATACGATAAAAAAACACGCCGAACATTTTGCTGTAGCAACCGCTGGAATAAATTATGCGGAAGGAGTAGCGGTTACAGAGCGTTTTGAATTAAGAAAGGACATCGTAAAAATTACAAAAAGCGCCGAAAAATTATTAAAAAGTGAAAATGTCGCGATTTCAAAAAACGACATTAACTCTTTAAAAACAGAAATTAAATCTGCTAAAAAATTAGTGGAGTATGCGCCATCTTGGGTTATCATTATGATTTCAGTTTCATTAGGTTTAGGAACCATGATCGGCTGGAAACGGATTGTAAAAACTATTGGTGAAAAAATTGGTAAGCAACACATGAGTTATGCTCAAGGTGCCTCAGCAGAAATTGTAGCTTCTATGGGTATTGGTGTAGCTTCTGCTTATGGTGTGCCGGTTAGTACAACACACATGTTGAGTTCAGGTATTATGGGAAGTATGGTTGCAAAAAAAGGATTGAAGAATTTACAACGTAAAACCATCACCAACATCTTTTTAGCTTGGGTATTAACCTTACCTGTAACCATGATTTTATCTGGAGCTTTATTTTTATTGTTCAGAGCAATATTATAGTTAGTTTAATTAAAGTGAAAACCCCCACAAACAATTTGTTTGTGGGGGTTTGTTTTTTATAAAGAATAAACTAAAACTCGCTGATATAGGATAACAACTCTTTATTCTCGCTAATCCAAATTACTAAACTATTATTACGAGGGGGCAATTCTAATTTTTGGCAAATACGAGAGCGATAATTCTCCACTGTTTTTTCTGACAAAAATAATAGCTCCGAAATTTCTTTAGACGTTTTATTTTGACTTACTAGTTTTAGCGTTTTTAATTCGGCTTGACTTAAAGCTTTTAAACCTTCTACTAATTGTTGTTTCTTTTTGTCTTCAATCGAAAGTTCGTTATGGTAAGGCAACATAGCAGTACCAATATAGTTTTCGCCATTCGCTACCGTATTTACACAGTCCATAATTTCATCTACCGCATTATCTTTTAAAATATAGCCCATAGCTCCCGATAACATGGCGTTTTTAATCATTTCCTTTTCCTGATACATGGTAAGGATGATAATTTTTGTTGTAGATTGCTCTTTAATAACACGCTTACAAACATCTAGTCCATTTGCTTCTGGCATATTGATATCTAAAATAGCGATGTCTGGTTTTTGTTTTAAAATTCCGTCAATTGCTTCTGCTCCGTTATGGCATTCAATAATTTTAACTTTTGGAAATGAGTGCTGTAATAAATCCATCAAACCTTTTCTAAAAATAGGATGATCATCTGCAATTAGTAGTGTTTTAACCTGGCTCATTTAGGCGCTGAATTTTAGCGTTAATTTAAAACTTTTATTTGTTTTATCCTCAAAATTAACACTTCCGTTAATAATTTTAGCACGTTCTTTAATAGATAATAAGCCGAGCCCATCCTTTTGTTTGGATGACATGCCTATACCATTATCTTGGTAAATAAGAGCAAATTCATTATTTTTTTCGGTAATGGATATTTTTAATGCACTTGCCTTTGCGTGTTTTATCGTATTGTTAGTGCACTCTTGTAAAATTCGATAAATATGGGTTTTGTTTGGAAGAGATAGTTCTTCAACTTTATCTGCTACATCAAAGCTACATTCTATTTTTGTAGAGGACTGAATATTTTCCATTAATCGAGCAATAGATCTTACCAATCCAATTTTTTCTAGGTAAGAAGGATATAAGTTTTTGGAAATTTCTCGCGTTTGTTCAATAACTCTTGCGAGTTCAGACTCTAAAATCTTATGTTCTGGATCTTGTTTAACAACAGCGATTTTTGTTTTTATCATCGAGAGGGATTGCCCTATATCATCATGTAAATCCATGGAGATTCTTAAACGATCTTCTTCGATATTTTCGATAAGTTGTCGACTGAAAGAAGCCTGTTTTTCTCGAATTTTTTTAGAGTATAAATAATACACAGAACTAATAACTAAAATCAAAACGATAAGTGCAATACCAATAGATAACCATTTAAAAAAACGTTCATCTTGGTGTTGTTGCTCAAGTAATAAATTTTTAGATTTTTCTTTTTCCAATTCCACTTCTTTTTTCTGGACGTTATATTTTAACTGCAATTCTTGTATAAGTTTACCGTTTAATGTTTTTTCAATACTATCTTTGATGTTTTCGTAGGATAAATAGTAATTTAAAGCAGATTGATGTTTTCCCTCAGAGTTCTCAATAGTATATAGCAAGTAATTATAGGTTGCTTGGTTATTCAAGTTATTTGTTTTTGTAAATAATGCCTTTGCTAAATCAAGATTTTTTTTTGCTTCGTTGTTTTTATTTAAACTTATTAATACTTCTGCTTTGCCAAGATAGGCCTCAGTTAAGTCTACTTGTAATTTTGTTTTTTGTAAAATATTAATAGATGAATCAAGGTAAGCTAAAGCAAGTTCTGGTTTATTGGATCTATTAAACTCAGCTCCCATATTAATAAACGCTGCCGATAATTCTCTTGGATGATTGTTTAAACGGGTATAATTAATAACATCATTAAAAATCTCTAAAGCTTCTTTTACTCGATTTTTCTTTACATAAATTAAACAAATATTAATTTGAATATGGCTAGCTAAATTTTTATCATTTTCCTTTTTGGCAGATTCTAAACCTTTCTCAAAATCAATTAATGCATCGTCGGGCTGATTAGAATATAATTTAATTAATCCGAGATTGTTTCTAAATACGGATGGATAATGAGGTAAACCATGTGATTCAGAAAATGCTAACCCTTCTATGTATAACTCTGCTGCGGCTTGTAATTCATTTTTCGATTCTTTTATTATTCCTAATAAGTTCAACAATTCCGCATGATTTTCAAAATCTTTAGTTTGTTTTGTTTCAATCAGTAAATTAAGAAAGTCTTGTTCGGCGCCTTCATTGATTCCTAATTCGTAATCAATAAAAATTAATCGAATGTTAGCTAAAGTTTCGATGTGTTTATTTGAAAATGTTTGGGCTTTTAATTTTGCTTTATCGAAATAAAATTTTGCACGATCAATGTTACGTGTATAATAAAAATAATTAGCGTAGTAAATATTTACTTCTGCTTCTGCCCCTTTGTATTTTGTTTGCGCCGTTTTATGAATAGTTTGGTCTCCAATTTTAAAAAGGGTAGCCGAGTCACCAAAAGAGGCTTCTTTTACCTCTTTTAATAATTTATTTATTTCAGATGGGTATTGAGCAAAGCCATTAAACGATAAGCAAAACAAAGCTATTATTAGAACTATAGTGTGTATTTTATAATTGGTTTTATGGTTTTCCATATAGTTTAGGCAATAGTTTCTATTTCAAATATATTATTTTATGACGACATATATCATTATTTAGGAGGGGGGTGGCACTCTATCGGTTAATTTGTTTTTGTTTTAATATTGATAGTTATTAATATAAGTTTTATGACCGTAATAAAATACACATTAGCGCTAGTGTTTTGTATAATATTTACTAGTGTTTTTTCTCAAACTTTTAATTGGAATGCTTATCCCACCAATGCTGCTACTTGGGTAGCTTCTCCTACTTTTAGTGTTACTAAAGCAACAGCTGGCGGCGGGTCCTTTGATGTAAGATCCAGTGCAGCAGCAGGAAACTCACCTTTATCTGGTACTCCTGGTAGTACGGCGCAAAACTGTACGACATATAATGGCTTACGTTTAGAAATGAGCGGGGCCGGAAATGGCGCTGGAACTGCGGTTTGGAATAATAGTATTACCGTAACAGTAAATTTTCCTAGTTATTTATGTGCGCCAGTTACGTTTAATATATATGATATTACGGAGGCTATTTATTATAGTTCCCCAAATTATGTTTATTATCAAGATAAAGTTTTAATTAGTGCTCTTGATAACTCTAACAATCCTGTTTTACCAACTGCTACTACTTCAGGTCCAATTGACAATGTGGCTTCCGGAAATACAAGGGTTTTAACGGCTAATGTATTAAATGGTCAATGTACTAATCAAGCAATTTCAGTTGGTACTAGTGGACAACAAATAAAACAAATAACTATTGTCTATTGTAATCAAGATATACCTACACATTGTCCCGCACCTGCTGTTAGCCCATATCGTTATGGAATTTCACAATATCAATATATTTTTATTTCGCCTATTACTGGAGCCGCTCCTCCAACGGCATCTATCGCATCCCCAACTTTGGCCTGTGGTGTTACAAGCACAACATTAACAGCAACTACATCTGCTGGCTCTCCTACTTATTCATGGACAGGACCAGGAGGTTCTACAGTATCTTCTCCCTCTTCTTCAGCAACAGCTGTCTCTGGAGCGGGGGTTTATACGGTTGTTATTAATCCAAGCGGATGTAGTACAACTGCTACCTATAATATTGGTTCAGGAGGCACTCCGCCCAGTGTAACGGCAACAGCACCCACGACCTTAAATTGCACAACAACAACGGTGCAAGCGATAGCAACAACAACAACAACACCAGTAACATATACTTGGACAGGTCCCGGGATAACAGGTGGTGCAAATACAGCAACGGCGTCAGTCAATGCACCAGGAACATATAATTACTCGGTAACAGCTGCCGGAGGTTGTGTTACAACGGGCACAGTAGCTGTGTCACAAAATACGAGCGTCGTAACCGCCTCTACAACAGCCAGTAGTTCTTTAAATTGTACAACAACAACAGCACAAATTATTGCAACGACAACGGCAAGCCCGGTAAGTTATGTTTGGACAGGAACAGGCATTACATCTGGTGCAGGAACAGCCACTATAAATGTAAACCAAGGAGGAACCTTTAATTATACTATTACAAACACGAGCAACGGATGTAGAACCACAGGTTCTCAAGCTGTGTCACAAAACACAGCGTTGCCAAGCCCAACAGCAACATCACCAAACTCCATTACGTGTTTAACAAGTACCGTAGCCTTAAATGGTGGACCGGCAGCCTTAACGTATACATGGTCAGGTGCAGGCTTTAGTGGAGGAACAAACTCACAAAATGCAGTAGCGACAGCAGCAGGAACATATACGTTAGCAGTAACAGGAGCAAACGGTTGTACAAACACAGCAGTAACAACAGTTGGTACAAACACAGCGTTGCCAAGCCCAACAGCAACATCACCAAATTCGATTACTTGTACAACAACAACAGTAGCCTTAAATGGTGGACCAGCAGCCTTAACTTACACATGGTCTGGAGCTGGATTTAGTGGAGGCACGAACTCACAAAACGCCGTAGCAACAGCAGCAGGAACTTATACGTTAGCAGTGACGGGAGCAAATGGATGTACAAACACAGCAGTAACAACAGTAGGTTCAAACACAACTCCACCAGCAGCCACAGCATCTTTAGCAACGGCTATTACATGTACAAGCACATCAGCGACATTGCAAGGTGGACCTTTATCGGGTGTAACTTATAGTTGGACTGGCGCAGGATTAACAGGCGCAACGAATCAAGCAACAGCAACAATAACAGCGCCAGGAACTTATACACTAATAACAACAAGTACAGTAAATGGATGTACAAATACAGCGGTGGTTACACCAACAGCAAACTTAACACCACCTCAAGTGAGCGTAGTGCCAGATTTAACGATTGATTGTGCAGCACCAACAGCAACCTTGAGCGGAAGTTCATCTACACCAGGAGTAACGTATGCATGGACAGGACCAGCCGTTGGAGCTCCAGCAGGAAGCGCACCAACGAACTCAACAAGTGTAGTAAATGCAGCCGGAAATTATACATTAACTGTTACAAATCCAGCAAATGGCTGTACCAGTTCAGCAGGTATATCAGTAAGTTCTAACATCTCACTACCAAGTATCACAGTAGGCAGTTCACAAACAGTTACTTGTACTAGTCCATCAGCTGTTTTAACAGGAAGCTCAACCACAAGCCCCGTAAATTATTCATGGACAGGACCAGGGGCAGGTAATCCAGCAGGAAGCACGCCAACGAACTCAAACACGACTGTAAATGCAGGAGGAAATTATACGTTAATCATCACTAACCC
Organism: Bacteroidota bacterium; assembly: GCA_016711805.1. Classification (GTDB taxonomy): domain Bacteria; phylum Bacteroidota; class Bacteroidia; order B-17B0; family Aurantibacillaceae; genus UBA4416. Next base: position 174,433 of record JADJSH010000003.1, on the reverse strand, counting down.
ATTAAACAGCTGCACCAACACAGCAGTAGTATCTATCACCCAAAACACAACAGTTCCATCAGCATCGGCAACAGGCGGCACGTTAAGCTGTGCTAATACATCAACGACATTAGTAGGAGGGCCAGTATCAGGAGTAACATATTCTTGGTCGGGAGTAGGATTATCAGGAGCAACAAACTTAGCCAACGCGACGGCAACCACAACAGGAAGCTATACATTAGTAACAACAAGCACAACGAACGGCTGTACAAATACAGCAGTAGCAACAGTCACAAATAACACAGTAACACCAACAGCGAGTGCAGGATCCACACAAACTTTAGTGTGTGGTGTAAGCTCAGTAACTTTAACAGGATCAGGAACACCAGTAGGCTCTACAGCAAATTGGTTAGGCGGCGTAGTATCTCCAACATCGTTTACAACAACGGTAGGTGCGCCAGGAACCTATACCTTAGTAGTAACACATCCAACATCAGGATGTACAAGCACATCTACTGTCGCAGTAAGTTCATCAACTGATGTACCGCAAGCAACTGTAAACGCTATAACAAACTCCATTACTTGTACAAACAGTGTAGTAGCTATAGGAGTAACCTTAAGCAATACGGATCCAGTATCTTATACTTGGACAGGTCCAGGAATAGCAGGCACAAATAATACAGCAAGCACCACAGCAACAGTAGCAGGAACGTATAGTGTAACGATTACTAATACAGTATCTAACTGTCAGTCTGTATTTAATGTAGTTGTACCAACCAATACAAATAACCCAGTAACAACGGCAAACAGTTCAAATACAATTACCTGTTCAACAACAAGCATAACAGTATCGGCTACACCAACTGGTACTAATTATGGTTATGCATGGTCTGGACCAGGAACAATTACTAACGGAACAACTGCAAACCCAGGAGTAAATGTAGGAGGAACTTATACAGTAACTATCACCGATAATATAAATGGATGTACTGGAACAGGTACCGTAAACGTTGCAACCAATACCGTTAGTCCAACGATGACTTTAACACCAAGTAGTTTAACAACGACTTGCGCTAATCCAACAGCAACATTATTAGCAACGAGTAGTGCTGATCCAGATGTAAATTATGTATGGACAGCACCAGCAACAGGAAGCTTAAACAATACAACGATTAATAATCCGGTAGCTAATGGTAGCGGTGTATTTACAGTACAAGTGACTAATACAGTTAGTGGATGTGTATCAGCAACAGAAACCGTAACGATTACAGCAGATGCCAATGTACCAACCTTAAATGCCACATCAAGCAATACTGCCATCTGTTCCAATCAGACAGTAACGTTATCAATCACTGGAGCAGATACGTATACATGGAGTACGACAGAAAACACATCTACAATAACTGTAACACCAGCAACAACAACGACGTACAGTGTATCAGGAACGAATACTTTAACAGGCTGTTCAAACATTACGAACGTAACAGTAAATGTAACGCCAACACCAACCTTAAATGTGGCAGCATCAGCAACGACAATCTGCGAAGGGAATACAACAACGTTAACGTTAACAGGCGCTACTAGTTATACAGTAACGAACCCAAGTCAAACCACAACAGGAATGATAACCCTAAGCCCAACGGCACAAACAACTTATACAATAGTAGGAGATGCATCAGGTTGTGCAACTACCACAGAAACGATTACAATTAATGTAAATGCATTACCACAAGTGCTAACCACCAATACAACGACATGTGCAGGAACAGCAGTTACTTTATCAGCAACAGGAGCAGATACCTACAACTGGCAACCAACAGGAGCTACTACAAATACAACAAGTGTATCGCCAACAACCAACACAACGTATACGATAACAGGTACTAATACGGTAACAGGTTGTACCTCTACTATAACAACAGCAGATGTAACGGTTAATCAATTGCCGAACATCACAGCAAGTGCTAATCCAAACACCACCTGTACAAGTGGCACGGTTAATTTAAATGCAGCAACTACAGGAACAACGGCCATTACAAATTATACTTGGACAATAGGTAATGGAGTAGATAACACGAACCAAAATCAAGGAAGCATCACGTTCCCAGCAAGCACATTAACAACAGGAACTTATACCTATATAGTAGTAGCAACAGATGTTAATGGATGTGTGTCGTTACAAGCAACGACGACTTTAGATATTATAGATACACCAAATGCCAACTTTGATTTAAGTGATTTATCGATCTGTCAGAATGAAAACGGCACCATCAGCATCAACACCCCACAAACAGGTGTGACGTATGACTGGAACATTAACGGACAATCAATTACGAATACCAATCCATTAACGGTACCGTCTACTATCACGAGCGCAGCAGGAACTTACACGGTAAATGTGATAGCAGGTATAGGCACTTGTACTAACACGGCAGCAAATACTCTAACAGTAAACGCCCTACCAACCGTAGCTTTAGTCAACTCAATTACATCAGCTTGTGTAAATACTACCGCGCAATTAGATGTAGCAGGACCAAACGCAACATACACATACAATTGGACGAATGGCTCAAACACATCAACGGGACCAAACTTAAATGTGAACCCATTAACGCAATCAACAGCAGGAAGCTACACCGTAACTGCTACAGATGTAAACGGCTGTATCAACAGAACGATTGGTGCGATTGACGCACAAGAATGTATCACAGAAGTACCGGAGATTATTACACCAAATGGAGATGGTAAGAATGATGGTTTTGTGATTAAGAACATCGAGAACTTCCCAGACAACAAGTTAAAAATCTTCAACAGATGGGGTAACTTGGTATATGAAAAGAATGGTTACTTAAATGAGTTCGAGGGTTTTGCTAATACAGGCGATCAAGTAGGTAAGAGTAAACTACCATCAGGAACGTATTACGTGATCTTAGAATACGGCGACGGTACAACAGAAACGTATAACGGTATATTGGTGTTACAATATTAAAGAACACTAAAATATTTAAGGGGGTTTGTTCGGGTATAATGATAATAAATATCATTATTTAAGAGGGGGGTGGCACTCTATCGGTTAATTTGTTTTTGCTTTAATATTGAATGTTTTTAACATAAACTATTATGACTTTTATAAAAAGTAAATTAACCTTATTGTTATGCTTGCTGTTTACAAGCTTTTTTTCTCAAACCACAACAACATATAGTGTTGCAGGAACCACCTCTTGGACTGTTCCTGCTTGTGTTACAAGTATTACAGTTCAAGCCTTTGGCGGCGGCGGCGGTGGCGGCGGAGCTATTGCTATTGTAAGAAATTCAGGTGCGGGCACCGAGGCGTGTTCTGGTGCTGGCGGCGGCGGCGGCGGCGGCTATACTTCAATGGTTATTGCCGTTACACCTGGGCAAGTATATAATATAGTGGTTGGTGCTGGAGGCACAGCAGGCACTTCGGGCGCGGGTACTTGGAGTGGAATTTCGACTTTTCCTACCAGTGGAGGAATTGGAGGCACAAGTTCGTTTACGGGACCAGGTGCTACTTTAAATGCAAATGGAGGAAATGGTGGTTTTTTTGCTGCCGGTTATAATACAAACACTTCTGCTATTGATTTAAATACCGTTGGTGCTGGTGGTTCAGGAGGTGTTGGTTCAGGAGGTACTGTAAATTTTACGGGAGGGGCAGGCTCAAGTGGTTATATCGCAGGTAGTTTTAGTAATGATTTTAGTGGACCTGGCGGTGGAGCTGCTGGACCAGGAGGCCAACGGAGGGGCAAATTCGCCACCGTATACCGTGGTTGTGGATCCTCCAGGTGGAATTGGGCAAGCTCCAGGAGGAAATGGTGCTAATGGACGCTATAATATTCAACCTGGAACGCAACAAAAAAACGGATATAATGGTAATGCTTTTGGCGGCGGCGGTGGCGGCGGTTTAGCTCACAAAGACCCTTTTGATATGGCTAGAGCGACAGGAGGAAGTGGTGCCGTAGGTGCAGTTATTGTTCGTTATAGTGCTCCTGTTTCACCAGGAATCACATCTGTTTCATCTCCAACCATAACATGTGCTTCACCAACAGTTCAATCTGCTATTACATTTACAAATGGAGCCACTACTTTTACTTGGACTGGACCAGCCATAGTATCCGGTTCAAATACGGGAACAGTATCAGTGAATGGGTCTGGAATCTATTCTTATACAGCTGCAGTAGGAGGTTGTACGAGCACTGGCACAGTTCAGGTTCAATCTAATGTTGCTTATCCATCAGTAACAGCAACTGCCCCTACGACATTAAGTTGTACGAATACAACTGTGCAGGCAATAGCGACGACGACGTCTACACCAGTAACATATACTTGGACAGGTCCGGGCATAACAGGTGGTGCTAATACAGCAACGGCGTCAGTAAATGCACCTGGAACATATAATTACTCAGTAACTGCGGCTGGAGGTTGTGTTACAACAGGCACAGTAGCTGTGTCACAAAACACGAGCGTCGTAACCGCTTCTACAACAGCCAGTAGTTCTTTAAATTGTACAACAACAACAGCACAAATTATTGCAACGACAACGGCAAGCCCAGTAAGTTATGTTTGGACAGGAACAGGAATAACTAGCGGAGCAGGAACAGCAACAATAAATGTAAACCAAGGAGGAACCTTTAATTATACGATTACAAACACGAGCAACGGATGTAGAACAACAGGTTTTCAAGCTGTATCACAAAACACAGCATTACCAAATCCAACAGCAACATCACCAAATTCGATTACTTGTACAACAACCACAGTAGCCTTAAATGGTGGTCCAGCGGCATTAACTTATACATGGTCTGGCGCAGGCTTTAGTGGAGGCACGAACTCACAAAATGCAGTAGCAACAGCCGCAGGAACTTATACGTTAGCAGTAACAGGAACAAACGGTTGCACAAACACAGCAGTAACAACCGTTGGAACAAACACAGCATTACCAAGCCCCACAGCAACATCACCAAACTCCATTACCTGTTTAACAAGTACTGTTGCTTTAAATGGTGGACCAGCTGCTTTAACTTACACATGGTCTGGAGCTGGCTTTAGTGGAGGCACGAACTCACAAAATGCTGTGGCAACAGTAGCAGGAAGTTATACGTTAGCTGTGACTGGAGCAAATGGATGTACAAACACAGCAGTAACAACAGTAGGTACAAACACAACTCCACCAGCAGCCACAGCTTCTTTAGCAACGGCTATTACTTGTACAAGCACATCAGCAACATTGCAAGGAGGGCCATTATCAGGAGTAACATATAGTTGGAGTGGCGCAGGATTAACAGGCGCCACGAATCAAGCAACAGCAACGATAACAGCGCCAGGAACTTATACACTAGTAACCACAAGCACAGTAAATGGTTGTACCAATACAGCGGTGGTTACACCAACAGCAAATCTAACTTCCCCACAAGTGAGCGTGGTTCCAGATTTAACAATTAATTGTTTAACGCCAACAGTATTATTAGAAGGAAGCTCGTCAACACCAGGAGCAACTTATGCTTGGACAGGACCAACGGTTGGTAATCCAGCAGGTAGTACACCAACTAACTCAACCAGTGTTGTAAATGCACCAGGAACTTATACATTAACAGTTACAAACCCAGTGAATGCCTGCACTAGTACAGCTGTTTTAGCAGTCACATCAAATGTAACCTTGCCAAGTATTACAGTAGGCAGTTCACAAACAGTTACTTGTTCGAGTCCATCAGCAGTTTTAACAGGAAGTTCCACAGCAAGCCCAGTGAACTATTCATGGACAGGTCCAACAGTTGGCAATCCAGCAGGAAGCACACCAACGAACTCCACCACGACCATTAATGCAGGAGGAACTTATACTTTAGTAGTAACAAACCCGGTTAACAGTTGCACCAACTCAGCAGTGGTATCTATTACACAAAACACAACTGCACCAACAATTACAGCAACTAATGCAAGCACTCTTACTTGTACAACATTAACAGCGAATGTAATAGGAACAGGAGGAGGAACTTATAATTGGTCAGGCCCAGGAATAACATCAGGAGCAACTAGTTCAAATGCAACGGTGAACCAACCAGGTACTTACAACTTAACAGTAACGGCAGCAAATGGATGTACAGCAACAGCAAGTACTTCTATTACACAAAACACAACAGCACCAACAGCGAGCGCGTCTAATACAACAACATTAACCTGTACAACTACAACAGCAAATATAACAGGAACCGGCGGAGGTAACTATAGCTGGTCAGGACCAGGTATTGTCAGTGGAGGAGCAACATCAAGTCCAGTAGTTAATCAAGGAGGAACATATAATTTAACTGTAACGGCAGCAAATGGATGTACAGCAACAGCAAATACAACCATCACACAAAACACAACAGCACCAACAGCGAGCGCTACAAATGCAAGCACATTAAACTGTACAACAGCAATAGCAACATTAACAGGCACAGGTGGAGGAACGTATAATTGGTCAGGCCCAGGTATAACAGCAGGAGGAGCAACAGCAACACCAACGGTTAATTTACCAGGTACCTATAACTTAACCGTAACAGCAGCCAATGGATGTACTGCAACAGCTAATACTACTATTACACAAAATACGATTACACCAGCAGTATCAACGGCTACTAGTGGTGTGTTAAACTGTACCTTAACATCAGTTAATGCAAGCGCAACGACGACAAGCACGCCTGTAAGTTACAATTGGACAGGAGCAGGAATTACAGCAGGTGGTGCAACATCAACACCAACAATAAATGTAGGAGGAACGTATAATTATACTGTAACCAATACAACAAACGGTTGTCAAACAACAGGAAGTGTAGCAGTGTCCCAAAACACAACAGTTCCATCAGCATCGGCAACAGGCGGCACGTTAAGCTGTGCTAATACATCAACGACATTAGTAGGAGGGCCAGTATCAGGAGTAACATATTCTTGGTCGGGAGTAGGATTATCAGGAGCAACAAACTTAGCCAACGCGACGGCAACCACAACAGGAAGCTATACATTAGTAACAACAAGCACAACGAACGGCTGTACAAATACAGCAGTAGCAACAGTCACAAATAACACAGTAACACCAACAGCGAATGCAGGATCGACACAAACTTTGGTGTGTGTGGTGTAAGCTCAGTTACTTTAACAGGAGCAGGAACACCATTAGGATCAACAGCTAATTGGTTAGGAGGCGTAGTATCGCCAACATCATTTACAACCACGGTGGGCGCACCAGGCACTTATACCTTAGTGGTAACACATCCAACATCAGGATGTACAAGCACATCAACAGTCGCAGTAAGTTCATCAACTGATGTACCGCAAGCAACTGTAAACGCTATAACAAACTCCATTACTTGTACAAACAGTGTAGTAGCTATAGGAGTAACCTTAAGCAATACGGATCCAGTATCTTATACTTGGACAGGTCCAGGAATAGCAGGCACAAATAATACAGCAAGCACCACAGCAACAGTAGCAGGAACGTATAGTGTAACGATTACTAATACAGTATCTAACTGTCAGTCTGTATTTAATGTAGCTGTACCAACCAATACAAATAACCCAGTAACAACGGCAAACAGTTCAAATACAATTACCTGTTCAACAACAAGCATAACAGTATCGGCTACACCAACTGGTACTAATTATGGTTATGCATGGTCTGGACCAGGAACAATTACTAATGGAACAACCGCAAACCCAGGAGTAAATGTAGGAGGAACTTATACCGTAACTATCACCGATAATATAAACGGATGTACTGGAACAGGTACCGTAAACGTTGCAACCAATACCGTTAGTCCAACGATGACTTTAACACCAAGTAGTTTAACAACGACTTGCGCTAATCCAACAGCAACATTATTAGCAACGAGTAGTGCTGATCCAGATGTAAATTATGTATGGACAGCACCAGCAACAGGAAGCTTAAACAATACAACGATTAATAATCCGGTAGCTAATGGTAGCGGTGTATTTACAGTACAAGTGACTAATACAGTTAGTGGATGTGTATCAGCAACAGAAACCGTAACGATTACAGCAGATGCCAATGTACCAACCTTAAATGCCACATCAAGTAATACTGCCATCTGTTCCAGATCAGACAGTAACGTTATCAATCACTGGAGCAGATACGTATACATGGAGTACGACAGAAAACACATCTACAATAACTGTAACACCAGCAACAACAACGACGTACAGTGTATCAGGAACGAATACTTTAACAGGCTGTTCAAACATTACGAACGTAACAGTAAATGTAACGCCAACACCAACCTTAAATGTGGCAGCATCAGCAACGACAATCTGCGAAGGGAATACAACAACGTTAACGTTAACAGGCGCTACTAGTTATACAGTAACGAACCCAAGTCAAACCACAACAGGAATGATAACCCTAAGCCCAACGGCACAAACAACTTATACAATAGTAGGAGATGCATCAGGTTGTGCAACTACCACAGAAACGATTACAATTAATGTAAATGCATTACCACAAGTGCTAACCACCAATACAACGACATGTGCAGGAACAGCAGTTACTTTATCAGCAACAGGAGCAGATACCTACAACTGGCAACCAACAGGAGCTACTACAAATACAACAAGTGTATCGCCAACAAACCAACACAACGTATACGATAACAGGTACTAATACGGTAACAGGTTGTACCTCTACTATAACAACAGCAGATGTAACGGTTAATCAATTGCCGAACATCACAGCAAGTGCTAATCCAAACACCACCTGTACAAGTGGCACGGTTAATTTAAATGCAGCAACTACAGGAACAACGGTCATTACAAATTATACTTGGACAATAGGTAATGGAGTAGATAACACGAACCAAAATCAAGGAAGCATTACGTTCCCAGCAAGCACATTAACAACAGGAACTTATACCTATATAGTAGTAGCAACAGATGTTAATGGATGTGTGTCGTTACAAGCAACGACGACTTTAGATATTATAGATACACCAAATGCCAACTTTGATTTAAGTGATTTATCGATCTGTCAGAATGAAAACGGCACCATCAGCATCAACACCCCACAAACAGGTGTGACGTATGACTGGAACATTAACGGACAATCAATTACGAATACCAATCCATTAACGGTACCGTCTACTATCACGAGCGCAGCAGGAACTTACACGGTAAATGTGATTGCAGGCATTGGAACATGCACTAACACGGCAGCAAATACACTAACAGTAAACGCCCTACCAACCGTAGCTTTAGTCAACTCAATTACATCAGCTTGTGTAAATACTACAGCGCAATTAGATGTAGCAGGACCAAACGCAACATACACATACAATTGGACGAATGGCTCAAACACATCAACGGGACCAAACTTAAATGTGAACCCATTAACGCAAGCCACAGCAGGAAGCTACACCGTAACGGCTACTGACCAAAATGGCTGTGTCAACAGAACGATAGGTGCAATTGATGCACAAGAATGTATCACAGAAGTACCGGAAATCTTTACACCAAATGGCGATGGCAAGAATGATGGTTTTGTGATTAAGAACATCGAGAACTATCCAAACAATAAACTAAAAATCTTCAACAGATGGGGTAACTTGGTATACGAGAAGGATGGTTACTTAAATGAGTTCGAAGGTTTTGCGAACACAGGAGATCAAGTAGGAAAATCTAAATTACCATCAGGAACGTATTATGTTGTCTTAGAATACGGAGACCAAAAAACAGAAACGTATAACGGAATTTTAGTATTACAATATTAATAATTAGGGAAGAAAAAATTATATTTAAACATAAGACTATGATTAAGAATTTAAAATTTACAAACCTGTTTTTTGCTTTACTAGCGTTTAGCACAGTTGCGTTTGCCCAACAAGAAACACAGCACAGTATGTATTTCTTTAATCCTGTGTTATTGAACCCAGCCTATGCAGGAAGTCAGGAAGCGATACAGGTAACAGGAACGGTGCGTGACCAGTGGACGAACTTAAAAGGTGCTCCTAAAACGCAAGTATTGTCTATTCACTCGCCATTAAAAACCGAAAACATTGGTATTGGTTTAACTGTGTTGAATGACCAATTAGGTGTGACTAAAAACACAGGCGTGTATGCAGATTTAGCCTATAGCATTAAAGTGAATAAGAAAAACAACCGTTTAGCTTTTGGTGTAAAAGCAGGCGTTGATTTTTTCAGACAAGACTTTTCTAACCTAAGAATCAACGACAATACCGATGAAATATACTTAGAAGGATTTCAATACAAAAAGAATTTGTTTAACATTGGTGCAGGCTTATACTATTACGGCAAGAGACATTACATCGGAATCTCCACACCACGCTTAGTAAAAAACAAAATAAATTTAGCTGCAGATCAATCCGCTTTACAAGAGAATCACTACTATGCTTTTGGAGGCATTGTTGTTAAATTAAATCCAGCGATTAATATGCGTCCATCCTTTATTGTGAAATATGTAAACAATGCACCTTTATCAATTGAAGGAAACTTATCGTTTTTGTTTTATGAAAAATTATGGATAGGAGCGATGTATCGTCATAAAGCAGCAACAGGTTTAAACATCATGTACAACATTAGTCAGAATTTAAGAATTGGCTACGCTTACGATTATCAATTAACCTCTTTACAAAAATTTAGTGTAGGCTCTCATGAAATTATGATTAGCTACGATTTAAGAAGTAAAGCCAAAGGATTTAAATCGCCACGCTATTTTTAAGAGATAAAAAAGATAAAAAACTTACGACCGAACTATAATTTATATTTATGAAGAAACTTATTTTAGCAATAACTCTATTATTTTCATTAAGTAGTATCCACGCTCAATCCCTGTTTCAAAAGAAGGCAGATCAATTGTATAATGAATTGTCGTATTTAGCTGCTGCTGATTATTATAAGAGCTTAGTAAAAACAGATACACCTACCGAAGAAAACATGCGTCGCTTGGCTATCTCTTATTTTAAGATCTATGACTTTGTAAAAGCAGAAGAAGCCTATAAAAACTTACAAGCCAAATTTGCATCCACCACTACCGAAGCAGATTTGATTAACTATTTACAATGCTTAAAGTACAATCAAAAATACACCGAAGCAGAAAACGCATTAAGCTTAATCGAACAAAAACGTAAAGACAATCTGATCACAAAGAACCACTCTAAAAACAAGAACTACGTTAAACAATTAAAAGAAGATTCAGCGGCTTATAAAGTCACCAACGTGGAAGCGATTAATACAGAGAATGCAGAATTTTCTCCTGTGTTCTTCAATAAAAATCAAGCTGTCTTATTTGCCTCTAATAGAAGAAACACCGCTGCCAGAAACAAAACCTTTGCATGGGACGATAGTTATTTTATCGACATGTACACTTCCAACAAAAAAGATTCTTTAAAGTTTGAATCGACTGTGCCCATGGCAAAAACGATTTCTAGTACTTACCATGATGGACCAGCATCTTTATCAGCCGATGAAAAAACGGTTTATTTAACTAAGAGTAATATCATCGTTAAAAAGATAAAAGGGGTAGCCGTAAACGTAATTAATTTAAAACTCTACATCTTAACGAAAGACGCTGAAGGTAAATTATCAAAGCCGGAAAACTTTCCCTTTAACTCAAACGATTATTCTGTAGGACACGCCACTGTAACTAAAGATGGGAAGCGACTATACTTTGTATCGGATATGCCAGGAGGTTACGGGCAAACCGATTTATACGTATCAGAAAATGTAAACGGACAATGGCAAAAACCAGAGAACTTAGGACAAGCTATTAATACCGAAGGAAGAGAAATGTTCCCCTATGTGCATGAAGATGGAACCTTGTTTTTCTCAACGGATGGAAGAGCAGGCTTAGGTGGTTTAGATTTATATTTTACCGTACCAGCAATGGATGCTTATTTTGAACCACAAAGTTTAGGTTATCCCATCAACTCCAACTTTGATGACTTTGGTTTTGCGTTGAATAATGATTTAAAAACAGGTTACTTCTCTTCTAATAGAACAGGTGGAAAAGGAAAAGATGATATTTATTTCTTCCGTTCCAAAGAACCTTTAATGGGTGTCACCTTAAGTGGTATTGTGTTTGACGAAAGCAATAAAGAAATTATTAATAATGCTTGGGTGTATTTATTAGATAACAATAAATTGGTGATTGATTCCGCTAAAGTAAATGCAAAAGCGGAGTACATGTTTCCTATTAACGACCCAAGCAAAGAATATTTTGTAGGAGCCAAAGAGCGCGTTAAGTATTATGATCGTTTAGTGCCAGTTGGTAAACTCGTCGTGGGCGATAATAGAAAAGATATTGGCTTGTTCCCTAAATACAAATTGATGTGTAATGTAACGGATGCTAAAACAGCATCACCAATAGATGGCGTTAAAACCACCTTTACTGATAAGGCTACTAACTTACCAAAAACATACGCCACAGATGCTACAGGAACTTTTACGGATATTATTAAAGGCAAGAAACCTGGAGACAAATTACAGTTTACCATTAAGTATGAGAAAGAAGGATACATTACTGTAGAGAAAAACTACGAGATTACTTTAGACATGAATACTGTTATCGACTTAAAAGAAACAATGCAGAAGTTAGAAATTGGAGCAGATATTGCTAAGGTCATCCAAATCAATCCTATTTATTTTGATTTAGCTAAATGGAACATCCGTGCTGATGCTGCAAAAGAACTAGACAAAATCGTGAAAGTGATGCAAGAAAATCCAACGATGACCATTGAGTTGGGTTCGCATACAGATTGTCGTTCATCAAAAGCGTACAACTTGTCATTATCCGACAAGCGTGCTAAATCATCGGCTGCTTACATCGTATCAAAAGGTGTTGCTAAAAACAGAATCGTTGGTAAGGGTTATGGTGAAAGCAAACTCATCAATGGTTGTGCTTGCGAAGGTAAAGTTGTATCAACTTGTTCAGAAGATGAACACCAAGCGAATCGTAGAACAGAGTTCTTGATTACTAAGTTTTAATTTTTAAAAAGTTTAATTGTAAAAAAACCGCCCTATTTTATGGGGCGGTTTTTTGTTTTCATTAAAAATTGTTCAATGCTTTTCGCTTTTTAAGATTCGAATAATGTGAATGGTGCAAATTTTTTAAATGATTGTGTAACATTTATAATTGGCATATACAAACCTTTGCTTTGTATTTAAAGAGTATCACAAAAACGAGAAAGCATGGAAGAATTAGGAAAACAAATCCCAGCAGATGAGAAGGATAAAGAAATAGCAGAATTGAAGAAGAGTACTAAAAGCCATAATCCTGGATTGAGGGCTTTGCTTTCGATAAAACATTTTGCTGCTACGCTGGAAAAAGATTATAGCAAGTTATTGGAAATCGAAACTGAACTAAATCAACTGAATCTGAATGCTCTATTAATTATTGAAGCGAATAGCACGCCGGAAGAATCAGCTGCTTGGAAATTACTTATATCAGAAATTGATAAAGCGGTAATAGGCATTAATGCTACTCTGACTTCGGTAAAAGAAAAAACAGTAAATAAAGAGAAAGAGGGTTACATGGAATTTTGGAAACAACTGGCTAATCATGTGACAGAATTAAGAAACAATTATAGAGAGGCCACAAATAAAGGATTAGAAGTGTTACCTGAAAGAGTTCATCCTCAATGGGAAAAAGATTTTGCGACCCTTGCCGCTCCTTTAGTAGAATCTTTGGTTGCACATGTGGATACATGTAGAGTATTGTTGCAAATGATTGAACGATATACGCCAGATGAATTGAATGCCATTACCCAAATTATTGCTCAAAATGTGCCATTGGATTTTACCTATGAAGAAGCCGTGGAATATCAAAACGATTATTATAAAGCCCTCATCAATTTTAAAAAAGAATTTAAACAAGAAAAAAATCTTTGGGATACATTTCTTGATATTTTAGCTGGCGGCACACATCAGTCGGCTTCTGAAAGGGTAATGATGGAAAGATGGCTTGATGGAGAAAAAGGAGATTTGTGATTTTATCCATTAGATGAATGTTTCTGTTGAGAAGGTACAATCTCTGTTTGATTGCAAGCAAGGTATAATACCGATTATAATTTTAAAGTTAAAAAATAAAAAAAGCCGCCCTGTTGTTTAAGGCGGCTTTTTTATAAGTAAAATAATATTATTCTTTGATAAACTTTATAATTTCTTGTTCTCCATTTTTTACTAATCGCGCATAGTATATACCGCTTATTAATTCAGAGGTATTTAATTTATGAGTTGATGTATTAAACACAGATTCTAATACAACTTCTCCTAGATTATTTATAACACTAACATTTATCTTATCAGAGTTTTTATTTTCTATAGAAATATTTAGTGTTCCGTTGTTTGGATTTGGAAACACAGAAATACTGTTTTTATGATTAGCCAATTGATTAATACTTGTGACAGTGCTTTGATTTAGTTTTTGTATAAAAACATCAAAATCAGTTGCACTATAAGCACTAAGATTAAAAGTTCCATTAGGATCAAAGTTAACCGTTCCAGTGAATAGACCCGTTGTGTAAATGCTTCCGTGTTTATCAACGTCAATAGATTTCATTAAATCAAAATCAGAGCCACCAAAACTTTTTACATACATAAAAACGCCATTCGAATCTAGTTTAGAAATATACAAATCCATTCCGCCGTTCGCCGTTAAACTTGCGGTTCCAGCACTTGGATCAAAATCAGCTACACCATCATATCCACCAGCAACATAAATATTTTCAATAGAATCTAATTTTATACCATCTATTCTATCATATCCAGTGCCACCAAAACTTTTTGCCCAAATAAAATTACCAGCAGTATCAAATTTATTGATGTAAATATCGGTACTACTAACAGAGGTTAAATTGAAAGTTCCTGCATTGGGATCAAAATCAACCGTATTTTCAAATTGCCCAGTTAAGTAAATATTAGTAGCCTTTTTATCTAATACTAAATCCGTTCCGTTATCATATGCGCTACTTCCCATACTTTTTGCCCATACTAAATTTCCGGCATTATTCAATTTTGCCATAAAAATATCTGTGGCACCATTTGAACTTAAAAATAAAGTGGAAGCGCTTGGATCAAAATCAACCCCTCCTTGAAAAGCACCATTAACATAAATATTGCCTTGTGCATCAATTTGTATCCCTCTGCCTTCATCAGCAGAATTTCCACCAAAAGATTTTGCCCACAAAAAATTTCCATTAACATCAAGCTTGCTGATAAAGATATCATAATCACCGTTTGAAGTTAAGTTTGTAACACCTAAATCGGGATCAAAATCAACGGTGTCATAAAATGAACCAAAAATGTAGACGTTGTTTGAGTTATCAAAAGCTAAGTTTGCGCCAACATCATAACTACTTCCGCCAAACGATTTAGCCCAAATAAAATTGCCGCTGGCATTTAGTTTGATGATAAAACAATCTGCTAAACCATTTGCTGTAAAGGTAGAAACACCAGCCGCTGGATCTAAATCAGAAACACCACGATAGTAACCCGTTACGTAAACATTGTTTTGTTTATCTACAGCCACTTTTGCAATATTAAAGTCTATATCATTATCTATTTTATGAGCCCATAATAAATTACCTAAAGCATCTTGTTTTAAAATATATCCCGTTTGAGTGCCAGAGCTTAAAGTATAATTAGTGGCTGCTGGATCCATATTACAAGTGCCATAAAAGTAACCAGCGGTGTACACATTGCCTAGCGTATCAACCGCAATGGATTGAGCACCACCAGCGCTTGAAGCGTTTGTTTTAATTATTTTTTTAGCCCAAGCTAAGGAAGGTGATTGAGCATAAAAAAGCGTAGTACATAAAAGTAAGGACGCTAATAGGTGAGTTTTAGTAAAAAGTTTTTTCATAGTGTATTTTTGCTACGAAATTACTTTTTTATGAAAATAAATAAATACCCAATGCTGGGTATATTGATTCCAAGCTAACTGCAGGACAGAGTACTTCATTAATAAATTTTAGTTTTTTAAAGTTTAATTGTAAAAAAAGCCATCCTGAGATGTCGGGATGGCTTTTTTGTTTCTGAAAATATTCAAGCGCTTTGTGAGTACCATGTGTTAGCTCTACAAAGGTAAGGTTAGTTCTAACATTGCTTACGTGTCTGCTATTTTAATTGTTTTGTGAAAACGAAAGAAATGGAATGATAGTAATACAATAAATAGTATTGAAGTGTGACCAAGTGAAAGAAAGTCCATTATTGTTTCATTGTCACTGTGCTCACTAAGAAATAATGTCAGCATAAAAATGAATAAAATACTTGGAAGCAAGAGAAATGTCATTAGACTTTTCCAGAAATTTTGTCTTATAGTTGGATATACATTTAGGAGTGCTGTCAAGGATAAAATAAAGTTAATTACAGATAAAATAAAAGCGATTATTACTAACAGAAACATACCTTGTCTAGCCTCATTACCGATTGTTGCTTCATATTTTTTTAAACTATATATCATAGAGATAACTAATGATATTATAAATGTATATGTAAGTCGTTTTATGATTTCTTTTTTCATAATATTATTTGTCTTGTAGAATGCCCAACTTTTTGCAGCTAAAATGTCTATAGTCGGCATAAAATGTCTTGATGGCCTTAATAAAATTATGTAAAAATTTCAACACCTACCTCCTCTTCTTATACCTCTTAGGATTTCTAATTTCCACTTCTTTAGTAGAAGGTACACCAGAAACAAATTCAAAGTCTAATTGTTTTTTTACTAAGTCAGCACGTCTTACTTTAATGGTTACTTTATCGCCTAATGTATAAATACGCCCTGTTTTACGGCCAACCACGCGGTAATTATCTTCATCAAAAGAGTATTGATCATCTTTCATGTCGCGCATACTTACACGGCCTTCACATTTGTTTTCAATAATCTCTACAAAAATTCCCCATTCGGTTACACCACTAATCACACCTTCAAACTCTTGTCCAATTTTATCTTCTAAAAATTCTACTTGTTTGTATTTAATAGAAGCACGTTCGGCATCGGATGCTAACTTTTCCATTTCCGAAGAATGCTTACATAACAATTCTAATTCATCGGCTTTTAAATAATGTGTATGATTTAATTTGGCTTCTAATAAACGGTGCACCATCACATCTGGATAACGACGGATAGGAGAAGTAAAATGCGTGTAGTAATCAAAGCCTAAACCATAGTGACCAGTGTTTTTAGTGGTGTAAACTGCTTTAGGCATGGAGCGAACTGCTAGTAATTCAATCATGCTTTGCTCTTTTTTATTCTTCACGTCTTGCAATAATTTATTGATAGACTGTGCCGTTTTCATTTTATTTCCCACGGCAACCGAATAGCCAAAACGCTCTACAAAATTATTTAACTCCATTAATTTCTCATCCTTTGGCACATCATGTATACGATACACCACGGCATCAGAACCTTTATCGTTTTTATCTTTCTTCGCTTGATTTTTCTGGTTTTGTTGGTTGTCGTTTTTAGTTTTCTTTCCTAAGAACTCCGCTACCTTACGATTAGCTAATAACATAAAATCTTCAATCAATTTATGCGCATCTTTTTGTGTTTTAAAGTAAACACCAGTTGGTGCACCAGCATCATCTAATTGAAATTTCACTTCAGCTTTATCAAAAAAGATAGAGCCTTTAGAAGTACGTTCGGCGCGTAATATTTTTGCTAAACGATCTAAAGTAAAAATTTCATCTTTATAAGGACCTTCGCCTGTTTCAATAATCGTTTGTACTTCTTCGTAAGAAAAACGGTGATCACTATAAATAACCGTTTTACCAAACCATTGATTTTGAATTTGTGCATGGTCGTCTAATTCGAACACGGCACTAAAACAATATTTTTCTTCGTGCGGACGCAACGAACAAGCAAAGTTACTTAACACTTCAGGTAACATTGGTACGCAACGGTCAACCAAATATACAGATGTAGCACGGCTTACCGCTTCGTCATCTAAAATAGTATGTGGTTTTAAATAATGTGTCACATCGGCAATATGCACACCAACTTCCCAATTGCCATTCTCTAACTTTTGTAAAGAAAGCGCATCATCAAAATCTTTCGCATCGTGCGGGTCAATTGTAAAAGTGGTAATACCTCTAAAGTCTCTACGTTTCGCAATTTCTTCAGGAGTAATTTCCGTTGCTAATTTTTTAGCCGCTGCTTCAACCTCAGGAGCAAACACCATTGGTAAACCATATTCCGCCATAATCGCGTGAATTTCGGTTTCGTGTTCGCCAGAGTTTCCTAATACATCAATGACTTTTCCGTTAGGATTATCAGAACCGCGCTTCCACTCGGTCATTTCTACCAATACTTTTTGTCCGTTTTTAGCACCATTAATATGCTCTAAAGGCACGAAAAAATCGACGTGTACTTTTGTGTAATCAGGAACAACGAAAGCAAATTTTGGATTAATCTGTATGCTACCCACAAATTTTGTTTTACGACGTTGAATCACTTCTACGACTTCGCCTTCTGCTTTTCCACGACCATGTTGTGGGTGTACAAATACTTTTACCAAATCGCCATGTAAGGCATCCTTGGTTCTTTTAAAAGGAATAAATACATCTGGTACATCGGGCGAGATAATGACAAAGGCTGTGCCTTGTGTGGTGAAATCAATGGTTCCAGTTTGGTATGTTTTCGATTCTTTAGCCGCGTATTTTCCGATATCCGTTTCAATCACAAAGCCTTGGTGTTTGAGTTCTTCTAAGGTTTCTAATAAGGAAAAGCGATCGCTTTCATTTTCAATTTCCATAGCAGCGCCAAGCTGTTTGTAGTTAAATGATTTTCCGTCGTTATGTTTTAAAAACGCTAATACTTCTTCGAACAAATAGCGTTTTGGTTGTTTCTTTTTTGATTTTGCCATAATAATACATAAGCACAGCAAATGTGCTTATTGTAAAGATAATTAATAAATGCTGCAAGAAATACGAAATATGGTTAAAACTAAGGTGGAGTTTTAAACAGGAGATAAAGGAAAAGTACTGGTTTTTTTATACATTCACGTACAAAGTTTTGCTGTTTACCAAATTATATGTTTTTATTCAAACATTTTTTTGAACTTTATGGCGCACATTTAACTAATGGATTTTTTTTATTTTAATGCTAGTAAGAATAATATTTTTTTTGTTAACGTTAACGACAATTAGTTCGTTAAGTTCTCAAAATGATATTGTCTTAAAACTTAAAAAAATTAGGAATATTGATGTCGCTATTGTTGCTTCAGAAAGTGAATTAAAAAAAGCGGACATTAATGCTAACCCAAAAGAGTATTTTAGGGTTGTCGCATTCTTAGCATCTAGGTATAATGCCAAATCACGGTTTAGTGAATCAAAAACATTACTGGAATCAAACCTCCAAAAACCTAGTATCAATAAGTTTTTGGAAGAGAAAGCGTATTTAAAACTTCAACTAGCTAATTGTTATAAATTTCAGTCACAAAATTTACAGGCGCTTAAAGAATATTTGTCGGTAAATGAACTTTTCTCAAAAATAAAAGATAGCATAGGTTTATTAAGAATAAACATCGAAATGGCAGAATATTTTAGAAAAACAGCGGATTATTCAGAAGCCGAAAAATACATCAATATTGGATTTAAATTATCTAAAAGCATCAATAAAGATTCTTCGCTTTTAATGCGGTTATATGGAAGAGCGTCCGCTATTAAAAATGAAACGAACAGAATAGACTCGTCTATTTATTTATCATTTAAAGTACTCAAAATAGCAAAGGCATTAAAAGATAGTTTGATTATTGCGCAAACGCTGAATGAACTTGGTTTTTCATATAAAAACAAGTCAAAGGTTGATAGCTCATCTGTTTTATATCAACTAGCCGAAAATATTTATGAAGCGTTAGGGGATGATTATAATTTAATACATGTAATGAATAATAGGGCAATGTTGTATTCACATAATAATTACCCTAAAATAGAGGTTGAAAAATTATATTTTAAAATAATAAAGTTGGTTGAAACTAAAAAATTGAATTTCGATTTATCTAGTGTTTATCACAATTTAAGTACAAAAGAAGTTGTAGCGAACGATTCGAGCAAAGCATTTTTTTACTTTATAAAATACCATGAATCTTATATACGGAATATTTCAATTAATAGAGACATAGAAATAAGTAAAATAAAAGAACAGTATAATAATGAGCAAATAACAAAAGAAATGAGTTTTGTTTCAGATAAGTTGAAACTCTCAGAATTGGCAATTTCACAAAAAAACAGACTAAATAAGACCATATTAATATCACTTATAACTCTTATAATTTTTTTAGTTGTTATTGTAGTTTTAATGTATCGTCTCAACAATGCTAACAAGTTATTAAAGATTCAAAACAAAGAAAAAGATGCGCTCATACAAGAAGTACATCATCGGGTAAAAAACAATTTACAATTAATTAGTGCAATGTTAAAAATGCAACTAAACAGTATTCCTGACGAAAATAAAAAAATCCATTTAAATGAAACGGCAAGACGTATTAATGCAATGTCCTTAGTTCATGAAATGTTGTACAATAAGGATACTTCTGAACATATAGTCATGAAAGAATACTTAATTGAATTGTTAGAAAAACTAAAGGAATTAGTTATTGATAAAACCAAACCCATTCAATTTAATTTAGAATTAGATAGTGATATTGAATTTAATATTACAAATAGTGTTGCAATAGGAATGATTACTTCTGAGATTATTAGCAATGCTATAAAACATGCGTTTAAGAATATATCTTCACCCTCTATTGATATTAAGCTAAAAAAAGTGTCTAGTAGCATTGTTTTATATTCAGTTAAAGATAATGGTGAAGGCTTAGTAGTGCAATCAAATAAATCGGGATTAGGAACACGCTTAATTGATATTTTTTCCCGTCAAATTGAGGCAGAATATGAGGTTATAGATAAAAATGGCGTTGAGTATAATTTTAAAATTCCATATAATATTAATGAATAATGCATTTAAAATATTAATTGTTGATGATGAAGTTTTGATTGCCGAATTCTTGAAAGACGAGTTGCTTGCTTTGGGTTATAATAATATAGTATTAGCGCACAATAGACAACAAGCTTTGGTTAAGATAGAAGATCATAAACCAAGTTTGGTATTATTAGATATTCGAATGAAGAATGAGAGAGAGGGAATTGAAATTGCCGAAGAAATAAACAAAAACTTTAAAATCCCATTTATATATATAACAGCCCATTCGGATAAAGAAATTGTGCAACTCGCTTTAAGTACTAAACCCTCAGGATATATAACGAAACCATTTAAACAAATGGATGTTTATGCTGCTGTACATCTAATAGAAACGAATCTAGAGAGTATAAATGAAAAATATTTAGTATTTAAAGATGGGTATGCAGATGTAAAAATTTCTGTTGACGATATTTTATATGCACAAAGTGATGATAATTATATTCACATTTATGCAGTAAATAAAAAATTTACAGTTAGAAATACAATGGAATGGTTTAAAGAAAACACACCTGAAGAATTATTTCATCGTACTCATAGATCTTATATTGTTAATGTTACAAAAATAACTAGAAGCACTTCAAAAAGTGTATATATTAATGAAATTGAAATTCCCGTATCTAGAGGAAATCAAGTAAAGTTTTAGTTAATAAATTCACGTTAGCGTCATTCACATACAAAGTATTGTTGTTTACCCCAACATGTATTTTCTTTTTCATTTATTATCTAAGTTAGTATTCGTAATACTAAAAATAAACATTTATGAAAAAGAAACTACTACCAATTGGGGTGTTTTTACTCTCAGCATCGGTCAATGCTCAAAGCGTAATTTCAACTCAGGGCAATAGTTACAGCAACGCCTCTAATACAATTGATTATACAATTGGAGAGCCCGTTACTGCAACTGTTTCTAATGGATCAAACGACTTGACCCAAGGGTTTCATCAAACTAACGTTGTTATAACTAACATCGAAGATTTAGATGCAAATATCCTCGTAAACATTTTTCCAAATCCAACTTCAGACTTTGTCAATTTAGCGGTTGAAAAATTCGAAGGCTTAACTCTGCAGATTTATGATACGGCTGGAAAACTAGTTGAGCAAACAGAATTAAGCCAGTCGCTCACAAGCGTTAAGGTTTCTCATTATGCAGACGGAACTTATCTGTTAACATTAACACACAAAAAAGACAAAAAAATTAAATCATATAAAATCATTAAAAACTAAAGAGGCATGAAAAAAATTTTTCTAACAGCAATTACTTTCTTTGCATTAACTACAGGCGCATGGGCACAAAGTCCAGAAGCGTTTAAGTATCAATCAGTAGTAAGAGATGCATCGCAAATAGCAATTCCAAATCAAGCAGTTGGAATGCGATTAACAATTTTACAAGGAAGTGCAACAGGTACGATAGTATATCAAGAAACGTTTACCCCAACAACTAATGCTTATGGATTAGTAAATTTGGAAATTGGAACGGGAACGGTAGTAGGAGCGGGAACTTTTGCAACTATCGATTGGGCAAATGGACCTTATTTTATTGAAACAGCTTTTGATGCAACTGGCGGAACTACCTATTTAGTAATGGGAACCTCTCAATTGTTAAGCGTGCCTTATGCATTATATGCTAAGACATCAGGAAGTTCAATTCCAGGTCCTCAAGGTCCAACCGGTTTAACCGGAGCAACAGGTCCACAGGGTCCTCAAGGTCCAGCTGGAACTAATGGTGCAGACGGTGTTGATGGAGCAGATGGAGCAACAGGTCCACAGGGTCCAATAGGATTAACAGGCGCAACAGGTCCACAAGGCCCTCAAGGTCCAGCAGGTAATGATGGATTAGACGGAGCAACAGGTCCACAGGGCCCACAAGGTGTTGCAGGTAACGATGGATTAGATGGAGCAACTGGCTCTCAAGGTCCGATAGGATTAACAGGTGCTACTGGTTCACAAGGCCCACAAGGTCCAGCAGGTAATGATGGATTAGACGGAGCTACTGGTCCTCAAGGGCCGGTTGGATTAACAGGAGCAACAGGCCCACAAGGTCCACAAGGCCCAGCGGGTAATGATGGATTAGATGGAGCAACTGGCCCTCAAGGTCCGATTGGATTAACAGGTGCTACTGGTCCACAAGGTTCAACGGGTCCTCAGGGTCCGGTTGGATTAACAGGAGCAACAGGTGCCACTGGCCCACAAGGCCCAACAGGATTAACAGGCGCAACGGGTCCTCAAGGTCCAGTTGGATTAACGGGAGCAACTGGTCCTCAAGGCCCTGCTGGTGCAACTGGAGCGACTGGCCCTCAAGGTCCCGCGGGAGTTGGAATAGCGCAAACATTGAGTTATAATGGTGCAACTAATGATTTGACAATTAGTTCAGGAAATACAGTTTCACTTAATAGAAATTGTGCTTTTTATGCTATTCAATCTACGAATTTAGCAATGGGTGCAGCAAACGTTTTAGTACCGTTTGATTCAGAACAATTTGATTTAGGTAGTAATTTTAATCCTGCTACTGGAGCGTTTACGTCACCAGCAAATGGCGTGTACCAGTTTAATGTTGGTTTACATAAAAATGAGGCAGCAGGAACTAGACACGCTATTCAGATATATAAAAACGGCGCATTTTCATATTCATTAGAATATTGGTTTTGCGAAACAGCAAATAATAATGTTCGTAATGGAAGTTTTTTAATGAATCTTAATGCTGGAGAAACCGTTCAAATATATGGATATCAAAGCGCAGCGTGTACTACAATTGGAAATATAAATAATTTTTTCTCTGGATTCAGAGTACAATAAGGGATAATTTAAACAACACAAAAATAAAGCCCTCACAAATTATGTGAGGGCTTTTTTAATTTTAAAAACTCGTTGATTAAACCCCAAACTGCGTAAAGTGATGATCGATGTGTTTGTAAAATTGATTGCTCCATTCTTTAGCAGTTAAAACACCAAATGCAGGGTTTTCTCTTCCTTCAAAATAAGCAGCTCCTTTTGATTCGGTTTGTTTTACATAATCAATAAAAATAGATTTCTCTTTTTCGAAATCACGTTCATTACTGATAATAAAATCAGGACCTGTACGAGAGTTTTTTGGATATGGTTTATCGCTTGTCACGATTCCTTTTACAAATAATTTCATCATTAATTTTGCAAAAAATGAATGATGACTAACTGTTTTTCCGTAGGTTAAATCATACGTCACATTTAAATGCGCTAACATTTGTGCTACATTCATTTTGCCCCATTGCGGCTTACTCATGTAATTTAATTTCTCTAAACGTTCAAATGTTTTTTCTGTTGTTTTAGGGTCGAAAGTGTTTAATAGTGTCATAGTTTAAGAGTTTTGTGGCGCAACTGCTTCGCTAGGGTTAATGTGTTTGCTTTCTTGTTTAGAACGGTACATCATATAAAGACCAACTAATATAAAAGGAATACTCAAAATTTGTCCCATATTAATTGGTAACGAAGCTTCAAACGCTTCTTGATTTTCTTTCATAAACTCCATACCAAAACGGAAGCCGAACATTAATACACAAAATAACCCAAACATAAATCCTTTTCCAAAATCGTTGCGTTTGTTTTTCCAAAGCCAGTAAAATAAAATAAACAAGAAGAAATAAAAAATGGCTTCATATAATTGTGTGGGGTGACGAGGTAATTCATCTACTTGATGAAACACAAAAGCCCAAGGCACATTGGTTGGCTCACCAATAATTTCGGAGTTCATTAAATTTCCAAAACGTATCATAAACGAAGCAAAAGGAACCACTACAATTAAGCGGTCAAATAACCAAAGCCAACTTTCTTTTGTTTTTCGGCAGTATAACCACATCCCAATTAAAATCCCAATACCGCCACCGTGGCTTGCTAATCCGCCTTCCCATACTTTTAATATTTCGAGTGGGTGTTGCGAATAATATTCCCAACCATAAAATAAACAATGACCAAGACGAGCGCCTAAAACAGTAGCAACTACAATGTATAACGTTAAAACGTCTAATTGAGCCTCTGTTCTGCCTTCCGCTTTATAAATGCGGTTCATAAAAAAATGACAACCTATAAAGGCCATGGCCCATGATAAACCATACCAACGCACAGGCCAATCAATGCCTGGTATTGTAAAAATATCTGGACTTGGATTCCAGTTTATAAAAAGTGATAGCATCTTACAAGTTTAAGTTTTTTATTTTATAAAAGAGGTTAATTTTCCTTAATTATTCTTCCTCTACATCTATTTTAAATTGATGTAAAAAGCGATGAACGATGGGTCCAAAAATTACAGCAACGCTCGTCAAAAAAGCAACACCACTGTAGATGGCGTATATAGAAGAAAACCATTTAGCGCCATCCGTTTCTGCTCTATCTACAGGCCCCATCCCTGTTAAAATCATGCTGGCATTTACCAAACTATCTAACCATGTGATATTAAAATAATAGTGATAACCAACAACACCAATAGCTAGGGATACAACTAAAAAAATGGTTCCTAAAGCAATACTCTTAATGAGCTTGTTATAGAAATGCGATTTATGGGGTAATCGTTTTATCGCCATGTTAATCTAATTGAAAACAACAGTATTTAATATCTTCGCCTCGTCCCGTAAATAAAGTTTCGTAATAAGTTTTAATACGGGTTAGCTCTTCTCTTCCTTCCGGACAGTTTTTATATAAATCGTTTGTAGAAAATAGCAAGTTTAGTTTTCTTTCTTTAATCACGTCCATGGTATATTCATAAAAAAAGGTACTGTCAGTTTTTAAATGAACTAATCCACCAGGCTTTAATATTTTTTTATAACGATTCAAAAAGAAATCAGGATTAGTTAAGCGTTTACGCGCTCTGTTTTTTTGTGGTTGGGGGTCAGGAAAGGTGATCCATATTTCAGACACTTCGTTTTCAGCAAAACATTGGTCAATAAAATCAATACGCGTTCTTAAAAAAGCTACATGACCCATTTGATTTTGCATCGCTTTTTTGGCGCCTGTCCAAATTCGATTTCCTTTAACGTCAACCCCAATAAAATTTTTAGAAGTATTATATTCGGATAAGCCAATAGTGTATTCACCTTGTCCGCAACCTAACTCCAACACAATAGGATTTTGGTTTTTAAACATGTCTTCATGCCACTTTCCTTTTTTAGCAAATCCGTTTGGGATGTCAAAATGGTGAAAAGCAAGGGTATTAGAAAAGGTATTTAGTTCGGCAAATTTCTCGAGTTTGTTAGGCATAATGGTAATAAAAAGGGCTAAGGTACAAAATTAGATAATGATTTAATAGGTTCCTTCATTTTTTGGGCGTGTCCCCGAGGGTCGGGCTGTCGCTTCAATCTTTTGCAAGATGCAGGCAAAAGGATTTGCGCTTGCATCCCTCACGCAGATAAGTTTTGCTTACGCAACTGCATACGTTGGTAATAGTGCGGTTGGTTTTGGCGAATTGCCTTGTCCCGATAGCTATCGGGATTGTTTCTTTTTGTTCAAGCAAAAAGAAAAGAAGAAAAATTCACCTAATAGATAATGATTTAATAATGCCATTTTTTGACTCAAAATTGTTACATTCGTGTACCAATTTATCACTATGAGCTATACTTATAACAAAACAAAGATTGTGGCCACAATGGGTCCATCGACTGAAAACATTGCCGTACTAGAAGAATTATTTAATGCAGGATTAGATATTTGTCGTATTAATTTTTCGCACGGAGATTATGAACCTATTAAGCATGTGATTGATAACATTAGAATTTTAAATAAAAAATTAAACCGTCACGTGGGTATTTTAGGAGATTTACAAGGCCCTAAATTGCGTATTGGAAAAGTAAAAGATAATGCTGTTGAATTAATTAATGGTCAGGAAATTATTATTACAACTAAAGAAAGTGAAGGAACTGCTGATCGTATTTTTATTACCTACCCTCAATTCCCACAAGATGTGGCCGCTGGAGAATTGGTATTAATTGATGATGGAAAAATTACGTTAAAGGTTATTGAAACCAATCGTAAAGATGAAGTGCGTTGTACTATTATTGCAGGTGGAACTTTATCTTCAAAAAAAGGGGTGAACTTACCAAACACCAAAATATCTTTACCATGTTTAACTTTAAAAGATTTACGTGATTTAGATTTTGCCTTAGAAAATGATTTTGAATGGATTGGTTTATCCTTTGTAAGAAGTGTAACAGATATCGTTGAACTAAAAGATATTATTCGTTCAAAGAAAAAAAATGCTCGTGTAATTGCTAAGATTGAAAAACCAGAAGCCATTAAAGAGATTGATAAAATTATTGAAGTGACTGATGGTGTGATGGTAGCTCGTGGAGATTTAGGAGTTGAGATGCCAATGGAACAAGTACCTTTATTACAAAAAATGATTGTAAACAAATGTATTGCGGCTTCTAAACCTGTAATTATTGCCACACAAATGATGGAGAGTATGATTACAGCGTACACACCAACACGTGCTGAAGTAAATGATGTGGCGAACGCTGTTTTAGATGGAGCGGATGCGGTAATGCTAAGTGCTGAAACTTCAGTGGGACGTTATCCTGTAAAAGTAATTGAATACATGCGTCGTATTATTACACAAATAGAAAGCGATGATCGTATTTATTATAAAGAACACGAGCCTGAATTAAAAACGGTTACTTATATTACTGATAGTATTTGTTATAACGCCAGTGTGATGGCTAAGCAAGCCAATGTGTCGGCTATTATTTCGATGACACATAGTGGTTACACGGCTTTTAAACTAAGTAGTCACCGACCTAAAGCAAACGTTTATATTTTTACGGATAATAAATCTTTATTAAACGCTTTAAGTTTAGTGTGGGGTGTTCGTGGATTTTACTATGATAAATATGAAAGCACCGATCAAACCATTGCAGACTTAAAAGACTATATCAAAGAAGGTGGTTTTGTTAGAGCAGATGATTTAGTAATTAATTTAGCAAGTATGCCAATGAAAGAAAAAGGTCGTACGAATATGTTGAAGCTGAGTTATATTCAGTAATAATTAAAAAATAAAAAGGGTAGCAATTTGCTACCCTTTTTGATATAATTAATCCCTTCTAAAATCATCCATATCTCGTTTATCTTTTTTTGTAGGACGGCCAGCGCCTCTGTCTCGCTGCATGTTGGGCATAAAAAATACCGATGGCATTCGTTCTAGTTTTTCAATAGGTGGAGAGTGATCAATATAGTTGGCTTTGGCAATTTCAAAACTTTGTCGCTTATCGATAATGCCCGTCACTTCAATTATTTTTTTTACGCCTTGAGGATAAGATAAGGTATAACGTTCTCCAATTTTTACAATATGAGCTGCTTTCACAATCTCATCATTTAGTTTTACTTTATTACCCTTAATAGCATCGCTTGCCAACGAACGTGATTTATACATTCGTATGGCCCATAAATAACTGTCTAGTCGTATGCTTTTATCCATTGCAACTCAAAGATAAAAACTATTTTGAATGTTTATGAATCGTTTCCTTAGCACGTTCGCTATAAAACCCTTTATTATTTACAATTCTCTGTAATTGCTTTAAAGCCTCATCTGTTTGTTTTAAATTAAGTAAACATAGCGCTTGGTAAAACTCAGACTCTTGATGAAAAATATTATTGACGTTATCTAAATTTTTTTGAAAATAGGTTTCTGCGATACCGTATTTATTTAATTGATAGTAGCACATACCTAAATAAAACTGAGCGTTTGCATCGTCTTTATTGTATTTATAAAGAATAGCTAATTCTTCTATGCAGTTTGTAATGTGTTTCGAATTAAATAAACGCATGGCTTGGGCAATGACTTTGTGAGCTAAATAGGTATTTGAACTATTCATTACCGGTCGTTCAATATCTGCTTTACTACCATACTGTGCCGACACGCCGGTATTAATAGATAAATCGATGGCTTCACTTTGTTTAAAATAATACATGCGGTAATTAGTCACCTTTAAATTACTGATAAAAACGACAGGCGCATTAGGAGTAAAGGCAAACACAATGTCTTCTTCTTTATCTTCGACAACAGGTAAACTCACCGACTTGCTTGGTAACATTTCTGGCATTTCTGCAGCTGGTTCTTCTTCAATTTTTTCTGCAATGGTATTATAGTGTTCTACTACTTTATGTTCAATTATAGGAAAAACGGTATCTGTTTCTGTAATGTTGTTGTTTAATTTTTTGGCGGCTTGTTCTTCTTCTTCAATAGATTGGTAAACAGAAGGGTGATTTTTACTTTTTTGGAATATCACAAAGAAGATAGAAATACCAATGAGTAAGCCACATAATAAACTAATAAAAATGGTGTTGAATGAAGAATTATTACTACCTGTTTTTTTGTCTATTAAGCTATTTAATTTAGTAATTTCTGAATCAGAAACTTTAAATTGTTCGAAGGCAAGAGATGACAAATAACTTAAATCATCGTGTTGCATGTCTTTTTCTAAAGCCTGCTTCTCTGATTTGCTTAGGTTATTATAGTTTGATATGTCTTTGGGGTTAAGCATTTTATTTAGTTTTATTTTTTGTCATGCTGAGCGGAGTCGAAGCACTTTCCAATAACAGCTTCAAATTTCGTTTACCATTTTGTATGTAACTTTTTATTTCGTTCAGTGTAAATCCAGTTTGGTTGGCAATATCTTGATAGCTTTTGTTGTTCAGGTAAAACAACTCAACACATAGACGTTGATTTTCTTTTAATTTAGGCAAGCATTGTTTCATGTTTTCTAACATCACATCATCGCTTACGGCATTTATTTTTTCTTCAGTTTCGTAATTAGCATCCTCATATTCAAATTCGTAATAAGATTTTATATTCTTGCTTTGCGATTTATTCTTTCTGATAATCGAAATACAATGGTTTCTTACCACAAAACTTAACCAGCCTTTAAAATTGTCAATCTCTCTGTTATTTATATCTAGCATCAACTTTTCAAATAGTTGCATAGTAGCATCCTGAGCTTCATCTTTATCCTGCAAGTAAAACAAACAAGTTCCATATACAACCGACACGTGTTTTTTAAATAAGTCCGCAAACAAATCTTTGTTGCCACTTTGCTTATAGTGTTTCAACAATTCTTCGTCGCTGCTATATTCTTTTTTCTTAAAAAGCCACATATCTGTTTAATAGACGCACCACTTTAACTATTCCATAAAAATTTATTTTCATTATTTTTTATGGAAAGAATAATGCTTCACGTCTTAAAGTTAAAGAATGCATTCTGAATAAAATATAATTAACCATTAAAAATAAGAATTATGAAAAATTTAAAACACAATTTAGCCGCTATTCTGATAGGAATCAGTAGCTTTTCGGCTTTAGCACAAAGTTCAACAGGAACCCTTAAAGGCCAGATATTAAATAGCGACCATGAGCCAGTTATTGGCGCCACCATTAAAATATTACAAGGTGGCTCTTTGATAGGAGGAACCAGTACAGATGCTGATGGGATGTATACCTATAAGCCTTTAAATGCAGGTAGTTATGATGTGCTAATTCAGAGCGCGGAAACTCAAACAAAAAAGATAACTAATGTAAAAGTAAGTGGGGAAAGAACGACTTATTTGGATGAATCCGTGGCTCCAAATACATTCGATGTTATTGATATTGTTGAGTATAGAAAACCATTAATTGATAATACCTTTATGGCTATTAAAGAAATTTCTGGAGAGAATTTAGCGCACTCGGCATATGACAGAAGTGATTTAGGTAGCGTTATTGTTAATATGACCTCTGAGGCAACAAGAGACCAAAACGGTGATTTTCATGTAAGAGGGGGTAGAGGAGATGCAACGGCTTTTATTATTGATGGTGTAAAATCTCCCAACATTTCAGGCGTGCCATCTTTAGCTGTAGAAAATTTAGCGATTATTACGGGTGGAATTCCAGCTCAATACGGTGATAATACCAGTGGGGTGATTATCATTACAACCAAAGATTATTTTAGTATGATGCAAGGTCAGCGAATGAGACATAATTATATTATACAAAACAAAGAACGTGTGAAAAGAGAAAAAGAGGCCATTCAGCAACAAAAGCTTCGTAAAAAAGAAATAGAAGAGGAACTTCAGCGCGAAGAGCAAAGTAAAAACCAAGGATAATAAAAAAGCCCTAGTAAATATTTACTAGGGCTTTTTTATTTTGTGAATGTTGTTTTATTTTTTGTAAACCATCACGTTAAATACAAATGGTTGAATTTTTTTAATTTGTTCGCTACGTTTCAATCCTTTTAAATTAGAACGTTTGGTTACTAAACTTAAGTCTTTTTTCAACGAATCGTTTTCTAATTTTTCAATCGTTTGTTTTATGAAGTTGGCCTTAACCGCAAAACCAGTTGCCTCTGCCGAACTTTGTTTGCCACGAATCACACCAATAATATTTCCTTGTTCGTCCATTAAAGGACCACCGCTATTACCTGGATTTACTGGAATTGAAATTTGGTACATCGTTGTGTCGTTATTAAAGCCAGTCATTGCGCTTAATGCACCTTCGCCATAAACTGCATCTCTACGAGGATAACCTAATGTAAAAATTTTATCGCCAATTTCAGAAGTATTATCTTTAAACGAAAAAGGAAAAGTCAAATCTTTGATGGCGTCTATATTATCTATTTTATAAATAGCAATATCTAAAGTTGGTTCGCTTGCTACTAATTTTGCAGAAGCTCTATCTAATACACTATTTGTTACAAATACAGAATCTGCATTTTTAACCATGTGATAACTTGTAATGAAATAACCTTTGTTGTTTAAAGCAAAACCAGTTCCCTCAATATTTGCTGGAGCATAATTTTTGTTACGTTTATTAGTAGCACCCGTGATACCTTCAATAATGGCATCTTGAGAATATTTTAATTCAGTAACATCGCGTTTTAAATCGGTGATGGCATTGCTTTGTTGTTTTAATAAATACCCACCAGTACTTAAAATTGTTACCGTGCTAATAACAGCAATTACAGCTACAGATGCAGCAACTGCAAATGTTTTACCATGCTTTTTAATGAAATTTTCTTCTTGTTTTATGGAAACGATTTTAGCGTCTTTACCAAATTCTTGTTGGTGAATCGTAGCTAAAATTTGTTTTAAGTTAGCACGTTGCTCATGCTGATTAATTCCTTCTATTAAGGTTTTGTGTTTATCAAACGCATTGGCAAACTCCGAGTCAGTTTTGATTCGATTTTCAAACTCTTGTTTTTCTTCGGCACTTAACCCTCCAAAAATGTAACTGTCAAATAATTCTGTTGCTCTCATGTCTCTCTCTATTAATATACTCTCTCTTTATTTCTCTTCAAAAAAATAACGTTTTAAACGTTGTAAACATTTGTACTTCTGTGTCTTTGCATTGTCTGAATTGGTATATCCAAATTTCTCTGAAATATCATCCATACTTAATTTATAGACATAAAAATCTTTTAATAGTGTTTTGCAAGGCTCTCCTAAATTCTCCATGCTTGCATTCATCTTTTCAATATCAGATTCTTTTTTCAAATGATCCGATATTTCATCTGTAACGTCTACTACTTCTCCTTCTTCATCTTCTTTAAATCGGGTGATTTGCCCGTTGCCTCGTAATTGTTTTAACCAAAGACGTTTAGCAATAGAAAAGATAAAGGTTTGTAGTTGGCAATTCAGCTGAAAAGCAGGCTTTTGTACATTTTCATATAAAACAATAATTGTTTCCTGATAAATGTCGGCGGCAGCTTCACTGTTACCACTATTGTTTACAACATATTTAAGAACGAGATTGTAGTACTTTTTGTATAAAGCGCGCAACACCGCATCGTTGTTATGCTTGAGCCCTTCAATAAATTCAAGGTCTGTGTACGCTACTTTAGCCATAAAGCCACTGTTTATATTAATACCCTTTTGGGCTAAAGGTAACCCTGAAGCCCTTGTAAAAATTACTAATTATTTGATTTTTAATAAGTTAGGCTAACGATTTATTTAGCCATTAAAGCCTCTATTTCATCCGCTTCTAATGGTATGTTTTTCATTAAGTCATCATTTCCAGTTGCTGTAATGATGTAATTATTTTCTAAACGTATTCCTAAATTTTCTTCTGGAATGTAAATTCCAGGTTCAATTGTAAATGCCATTCCAACCTGCATTGGTTCTGCAAAAAAACCAACATCATGCACATCTAACCCAATAAAGTGAGAAGTGCCATGCATAAAGTATTTTTTATAGGCAGGCCAAGCTGGATTTTGGTTTTTAACATCTTGCTCAGTAATTAATCCTAACTGAATAAGTTCTTTAGTCATCATATCACCAACAGCTGCATTGTATTTTTCAAATGTATTTCCTGGTTTTAAAATAGCAGCAGCGCCTTTCATTACTCTTAAAACAGCATCGTACACTTCACGTTGACGTTTAGTAAATTTACCACTTACTGGAATACAACGCGTCATATCACTTGCATAGTTTCCATATTCAGCAGCTACGTCTAATAATATCACATCACCATCTTTACACTCTTTATTGTTTTCTACATAATGCAATACACAGGCATTGCCACCGCTTGCGATAATTGGACCGTATGCAAAACCACGACTTCTGTTTCTCACAAATTCATGAATTAATTCTGCTTCAATTTCGTATTCCATTACTCCGGGCTTTGTAAAACTTAATAAGCGACGAAAGCCTTTTTCGGTAATATTACAAGCTTGTTGCATCAATTCAATTTCAATTGGATGTTTAATGGAACGAATGCGGTGCATGATAGGAGCAGAGCGCTCAATATGGTGTAATGGAAATTGAGACATTATTTTTTTATTGAAACGCATTTCTGCAGTTTCCATATCAATGTATCTGCGAGTATGTTCATTGCTGTTTAAATAAAAGTGCTCCGCTTGAAAACCAATGGCTTTAAACGTTTTTTCAAACTCATGAAACCACATAATATTGCTAATTCCACTAACATCTGTTGCTTGTTGTTTGGTTAATTTAGCGCCTTCCCAAATAGCAATCAACTCACTTGTTTCTTTAATAAACAATATTTCTTTTTGTTTTCCATCTTTTGCATCAGGATAAATCAGTAAAATAGTATCTTCCTGATCAACGCCTGATAAATGAAGTAAATCACTGTTTTGAATAAAACCTAATGAACCATCTCCATTTGTTGGAAGTATATCATTACTTACAAATAACGCTAATGAATTTGGTTTTAAATGCTTTGAAAAATTTTTGCGATTATCAATGTATAAGTCTTTTTTGATAGCAGAGTACTTCATATTTCTAGTTTTTTTATATAAGGACTAAGGTATAAGTTTTTATGAAGATTAGCTAAAACAGCGCAAAAAAATAGCGAGAATAAATCTCGCTATTAATAGATGGTTTTATATGAAAAACACCTAGTCTAACGTTATATAAACCGATAAGTGATCGCTATAGCCATTATAGTATTTTTCTCCGCCATAAGTGCGATTGGGCCTTTCTTCGCCTGTTTTAGCATTTTTAAATAACACAAAATCTTTCTTTAAAATAAAGGCATTTTTTGGATTAAACTTGTATCCTTTTTTAGCGCCAATAAAGCCTTGCGAAACGATAATTTGATCCAATACTCTCCATTCTTTATCATAATAGTGCGTGCCTTGTTTAGCTGCATCTAAAGTTTGATAAGCATTGTATAATTCACTTTTATCTTTTGGCTTATTGTTTGCTTTCAACGTATTTAAAATACTATTGTTATCAGGATGGTCGTTAAAATCGCCCATCACAATCACTTTAGCTTTTGCGTCTTTCTTTTGTAGTTCATTGATTTTTGCGCGTACTTGTTCGGCTGCATAAATACGGCGAGGTTCAGATTCTTTTTCGCCTTCTCGTCTACTTGGCCAATGGTTTACAAACACATATATTATATCTCCATTGGTTGCTTTTAGTGTTGCGAATAAGACGTTACGTGTTTTATAATCACCTAAAGAAGGATTTGTAGCATTTAATTCTTTGAATTCTACTAAACTAAAAATAGATTTATCATATAATAAGCCAACATCAATACTGCGTTCATCAGGACTATCTGTACAAAGCACACCATAAGAAGAGGCTTTTAATTGAGATTTAGAAACTAAGTCTTCTAACACTTCTTTATTTTCAACTTCTACTAATCCTACTAAATTAGGTAAGCCAGGACCAGCCACTGTTGAATCTAATACTTGTGCAATTTTAGTTAGCTTGTTCATGAAACGTGTTTCGTCCCATTTTAGCGGAGATTCAGGCAAAAACTCATCGTCTTTTTTATTAGGATCATCTTTAGTATCAAAAAAGTTTTCGCAGTTATATAAGGCAACTGTGATGGGTGCTTTTGTTTGAGCAAAACTAGCAGAGATGCTTAATAACAATAAACTAGAGGAAATAAATTTACGCATAGAACAAAGGTAATTAAAAATATTTTGTGACTTTAAAGGTAAGATTTAAAAAATAACGCCATATTTACTTATTGTTATTATTTTATAATTTTTTAGAACATGAAGAAAATGTTGACTTTGAAAAACATTGGTATATTATTAGTGTTTTTATTCTTGGTTATCCAATCTATTAGAATAGATAAAACTACAGAACCCGTAAATCCTGCCACCGATTTTATAGCATTAACATCGGCAAATGCTGAGGTAGCTAATACTTTAAAAATTGCTTGTTACGATTGTCATTCCAATCAACCAACGTATCCTTGGTACACCAATATTGCACCTGTATCTTGGTGGATAAAGCACCATATTGATGAGGGAAGTCATCATTTAAATTTCTCGATTTGGGGCACTTATAAAGATAAGCGCAAACACCACAAATTAGAAGAGTGTATTGAAATGGTGGAAGAAGGGGAAATGCCAATGAGCTCATACACTTTGATGCATGGAGAAGCTAAATTAACGGACGCTCAAAAGTTGCAATTGGTGGAATTTTTTAAGGCACTTAAAAGTGCGATGCCTCAGCCAGAAGAAGAAAAGCATTAAAATTCACTAATGATAATGATGAAAAAACTGCCAGTATTAGTGTTGTTGACGATTCTTTTTTTCAATTTGCAATCACAAAACATTAAGGGTTTTTATGTTGATGGATTTAATTCCATTTTAGGAAATACAGTAAGAGAGGATAGTGTTTTGTTATTTGCCAAAAACAATGGATTTAATTATATAACTCTATATAATGTTCATCAGGTTAATAGCGTTACGCCGTTAACAAATACTACCACGGCCCAAGTGTTTGCTAACTTTATTAATAAAGCCAAAACTCAGTACAGCATTACAGAAGTTGGCGTTGCTGCTGAAAATTATACTTTTTTCAGAAATGTGATTTATGTTTATAATCAACAACACTCCTCGCCTAATCAAAAAGTGGATGTATATAATTTGGAATTTGAGTTTTGGATTTCTTCTTCTGTTACATCTGGCTCCTATTATTGCACAACATATTTGCAACCGAACGGGTTTAGTTGTGATACCGCCGGAGCCTTTGGTTTTTATAAAAAAACATTGAAACGAATTGATTCTTTAGCAAATGCAACAGGGCAAAAATCAGAAGCTTACTTCGGATTTTTCAATGCTGGGCAAGGAAAGCAAATTGTGCAAACAGGGGTTGACAGGGTATTATTAAGTATATATATTCCTTCCGCAAATTATTCTCAATCATATCAATATAACTACGTGAAGCCGCGCTTGCAAAGTTTAGCAACAGATAATTCAAACATAAAAGTTATGCCCTTATATAGCTCAGAGCCTTCTTTTATGCAAACCTGGGTTAATGCGAATCCGTTTTTTCTTCCGTATACAAATTTAGCTAGCAGTTTGACTGCCGAAACAGGTCTTTGGAAAAACTATATTCAACTCGAAGGCATACAGTGGTTTGCTTATAGTTTTTTACCTAAAAAGAATTTAACCACTAGCATATTAGATAACATAAAAGAGAGTATGAGTGTTTCAGTGTATCCTAATCCAGCCAAAGATATTATAACAATTGAAACGTCAGAACTAATGAATCCAGTACAACTTTCTATAAAAAATATTTTGGGAGAGGAAGTTTTTATGGTGGAAATCTGCCAGTCATCTAAAGAGATTGACGTGAGCGCATTTGTGCAAGGGATTTATTTTGTAACGGTTTATTCAAATGATAAATTGATTACTAAAAAACTAGTAATAGAAAAGTAATTAAAAATCTAACACCAAAATTTCTACTCTTCTATTTTGTTCTTGTTGATCTGCCGTTGTTGTTGCGTTTAGTTTAAATAACATTTCGTGATCGCCCTTACCGTCAATTTCTATTCGTTTTTCATCAATGCCTTGTATAGCTAAATAGTTGCGAATAGTAGTTGCTCTTCCTTTTGTAAAAGCAATAATCCCTTTTTCATCTTGCATGTCTCTGCCGTTGGAGTGGCCAATAATTTTAATTCGCAAATTCGCATTCTTCTTTAATAGCTTTGCTAAATTATTCATGGATGGAATTGCTCTAGGTAAATATTGTACAGAGCCTCCGACAAAATTAATAGAGCCAATAGAATATTTGTTTCCTTTTTTGAGCTTTGGTAAAACAGTTTTTAGCGTTTTTAATTGTGCGGTATCGGCAAGCGTAATACTTTTGGTAAAACTAAAGCTACTATCGTTATAAAAATTTAAATTATACGATTGATTTTTGGTGAGTGGAGCAATAAAACTGTAGCTGCCATCATCTGCTGTTTTTTCAAGCAATACGGTATCCCCTTTTTGATTCGTTAAAGCAATTTCTGTTTTAATGGCTTTACTATTATCATCTGTCACTGTTCCTTTAAATAAAACAGGCTGTGAAATTTCAAATTCAAGAGTATGTCCATCCCCTTTTTCGTAAACATTATCTAATACTAAATAATAGATTTCTCCTTTTTTGACAGGCAGGCTTTTACAGTAGGCAGCACCAACGCCCTGTTTTACCAACTCTTTCGTTGATTTATAATTTAACCCTGTTTTGCCATTCAACTCTTCTTTATCTCTACTAATACAAGCTCTGACAGGGTTTATTTTATGTTTCTGTAAGCTATCACAAAAATTAGTTTTAGCTGTTTTAAATAACATAAAATCATAATCATCATCTGCTTTAGTTGGAATAACATTCATGGTTAATTCGCCACTCACATTTATTATCAATTTATACCAAGACGAATTATGTTCTTTTTCGAAGGCGTAAGTTGTTTTTTGTTTTGCCGGACTAATTTCTTTTATCTCTCCAAATCCTTTAGGTGCAATGGTTTTTCCGTATATGCTTTTACTATTAACAGGAATGACTTTGGCTTGATTACAATCACAAAAAACAGTATCTAGTTTTTTGGTTTGAGAAAACAACTGTATAGATAATAGTAAAAGTAAGATTAGTCGCATAGTATCATAATACAGAAGGAGATTAAAAGTAACAAAAAATTACACTTTAATCCCAATCACGGTTACATCATCCACTTGTTCTAAATCCCCCACCCAGTTTTTAAAGGTTGAGTCGAGTAATTCTTTTTGCTGAGCAATTGGTAAATGAACATTAGCTAATAGTAGTTCCTTTAATTTTTTGCTCATAAACTTTTTGCCTTTATCACCTCCAAATTGATCAGGGAAACCATCGGTTAATGTATAAATTGTATCGCCTTTTTGTAACTCTAACGTATGTGTTGTAAATGATTGATCTTGTTTATAGCTTTTACCAACAGGCATTTTATCAGGTTTGATTTCGATGAGTTCATTATTTCTAATAATCCACACTGGATTATTAGCAGCAGAAATGTGAAGTATAGCTGCAACATCCCCCGCCCTTTGGGCACCACCTTCAAAGGGGGAAACAAAATCAAACACCAACAAACTACAATCCATTCCATCTTTTCCGCCTTCTTCACTACCATCTTTTTTTAAACGTTCAATAATCGTTTGACGCGTATGGTTTAAAATGTCTGCTGGGTTTGTATGATGTTCAATGGCTTTTTCTAAACTAGTAACGTTTAATAAACTCATAATGGCGCCTGGTACGCCGTGGCCTGTGCTATCGGCTGTTGCTAAAGCAAAGTTTCCATTACTTAATTTAGCTGACCAATAGAAGTCACCACTAACTACATCTTTGGGTTTAAAGAAAACAAAATACCCCCCTCCGCCTTCGGCACCTCCCCGAGGGGAGGAAAGATTTTCATCCAATAATTCCTTTGTTGCTAAAAAACTTCGTTGTATTCGTTCAGCATAATTTATACTATCTGTAATTTCTTTGTGCTTTTCTTCTATGATGCTTTTTTGTAGTTGCGTTTCTTTTTCTTT
Organism: Bacteroidota bacterium; assembly: GCA_016711805.1. Lineage (GTDB taxonomy): Bacteria > Bacteroidota > Bacteroidia > B-17B0 > Aurantibacillaceae > UBA4416. The sequence goes on along the minus strand of JADJSH010000003.1, from coordinate 135,223 downwards.
GAGTTCGATAATGTGTTTTTGTTTTTGTGTGATTCTAAAACGATTGAACATAAAACCTGCAAATACTAACACTAAAGCTAAGCCTCCATATAATGCAAAGCGTTGTGTTTTTTCTTGCTTTAATTGTGCTGCGGTTACCTTTTTTTCTTCCGCTACTTTTATGCTATCAGCTGCCGTTTTCTTTTCGTACTCGTATTTTAAAAGTGATTTGATTGCTGATTTACGCGTTTCTGTATTGTTAATACTATCTCGCATCAATATATACAGTTCATAATACTCCAATGCCTTTATAGGATTTCCAGTGGCTTTATGTATTTGATTAAGTAGAGAAGCTGCAGGCATAATATTGTATGGAAAGCCCAATTCTTGCCCTATATCCAAAGCTTGTGTGCCATAGTACAATGCTTGTTTATAGTTTTTTTGTTTAAAATAGATTTTCCCAATATTGTGAAGAACATTTCCTTTTTGCTGTAAATTTTTGGTTTCTTCAAAGATTTCAAGACTTTCTAAATAATATCTCAATGCTAAAGGAAAGTCATTTTGTTTAAAATATAGCACGCCTATATTATTTAATTCTCGTGAGATACTATTTTTATCTCCAATGTCTTGGTATATTCTTAAACTTATTTTGTAGTTTTCTAGTGCTTTTGTAAAATCTTTTTGTAAGTCGGAGACGTATCCAATATTATTATATGATAATGCCATGCCCGCCAAATCATTTATTTTAGCTTGCATCTTCAAATTTTTATTAAAGTATTCTATAGCCTTTGTTATGTCACCTTGAATACCATAAAGCAAGCCAATGTTATTGCGAGTTGTGGCAATTTCTTTTTCATCACCAATTTCTTCTTTTAGCTTTAAGCTTTTATTGTAATACTCCAAGGTTTTATTGACATCCCCCTGATAGTCAAAAATTACGCCGATGTTATTATATGATTCTGCCTGGCCTTTTTTATCATTAATTTTGGGTCTAATATTTAAGCTTTTGTTATAGTATTCTAATGCTTTAGGAATTTCACTTTTTGATTTATACATATAGCCAGCATTGTTAAGCGCATCAGCATAATATTTCGCAAATGTTTTCTCTATGATTTTATTGGGAAAGATGTGTTGTGATTTTTTTCAGCGATAGACATTATTTCTTCATTATAGGTTTTCCACTCTTCCTTTGGAAATGATGCTTCTATTAGTAAGTTTAGAACATTACAACGAGTGGTGTCGTGTTTCGAATTTTTGAGGACAAGCTTCAAAGAATCTATCGTTTTATTCTGAGCAAAAAAATGGTTGGAGAATATTATAAATATAGTCGAAAGAAGAATTTGTTTTTTCATAATAATTAAATATCGTGATTATATTTTAATCCCAATCACCGTTACATCATCCACTTGTTCTAAATCCCCCACCCAGTTTTTAAAGGTTGAGTCGAGTAATTCTTTTTGCTGAGCAATTGGTAAATGAACATTAGCTAATAGTAGTTCCTTTAACTTTTTGCTCATAAACTTTTTGCCTTTATCACCTCCAAATTGGTCTGGGAAACCATCGGTTAAGGTATAAATGGTATCTCCTTTTTGTAACTCTATAGTATGTGTGGTAAACGATTGATCTTGTTTATCGCTTTTGCCAACAGGCATCTTATCGGGCTTGATTTCGATGAGTTCATTATTTCTAATAATCCACACTGGATTATTAGCAGCAGCTATAAGTAAGTGATTGGTAGAAAAATCAAACACCAACAAACTGCAATCCATTCCATCTTTTCCACCTTCTTCGCTACCATCTTTTTTTAAGCGCTCAATAATTGTTTGGCGAGTATGATTTAAAATATCAGCAGGGTTTGTGTAATGTTCAATGGCTTTTTCTAAACTAGTAACGTTTAATAAACTCATAATGGCACCTGGTACACCGTGACCCGTGCTATCAGCTGTTGCTAAAGCAAAGTTACCATTACTTAATTTAGCAGACCAGTAAAAATCACCACTAACTACATCTTTGGGTTTAAAGAAAACAAAATACCCCCCTCCGCCTTCGGCACCTCCCCGCAGGGAGGAAAGATTTTCATCTAATAATTCCTTTGTTGCCAAAAAACTACGTTGGATACGTTCGGCATAATTGATACTATCAGTTATTTCTTTATGTTTTTCTTCTACTAAATGTTTTTGAATTTTAATAATTTCGTTTTGTTGTTGTGTTTCTTTTTCTTTGAGCTCAATAATGTTTTTTTGTTTTTGAGTAACGCGAAAACGATTAAACATAAAACCTGCAAATACTAATACTAAAACTAAGCCACCATATAATGCAAAGCGTTGTGTTTTTTCTTGTTTCAATTGTACAGCCACTATCTTTTTTTCTTCAACTACTTTAACACTATCAGCAGCAGCCTTCTTTTCGTATTCGTATTTAAATTGAGATTTGATACTTGCTTTTTTGTTTTCTTGATTAGAGATACTGTCTCTCATAAGAATATACAACTCATAATTATCTAAAGCTGCCTTGTAGTTGCCGGTGGCTTTATATATCACATTTAATTTTTCCGCAGCATTTCTTATGGGTTCAGGAAAACCTAATTCTTTACTAAACGCCATTCCTTTGAGAGTATAACTTAATGCTTTGTTATAATCTTGCTGTTTAAAATAGAGGCTTCCTATATTAACAAGAGAGTTTGACATTCCGTCTTTATCTTCTAGTTCTTCATAAAGTTTTAGGCTTTTAATAGAATATTCTAATGCTTTTGGCAAATCTTTTAGACTATGATAGATAGCCCCAATATTATTTAAAGAATTTGCAACTCCTTTTTTTATCTCCAATTTCTTCTCGTATTTTAAGTCCTTTAGTTTGATACTCAAGTGCCCTTTTAAAATTACCCTGATCTTTATAAAAAATCCCAATGTTGTTGTAGGAAGTGGCAATTCCTCCTTTGTCACCAATAACTTTTTTTATGTCTAAGCTTTTATTAAAATATTCTAGTGCTTTTAATGTATCCCCTTGGTCTTCGTATATAATGGCAATATTATTAAGGGAAGAAGCAATTCCTTGTTGGTCTTTTATTTTTTCACGGATTTTCAAACTTCTACTACAAAACTCTAATGCTTGTGTTATATTTCCTTGATTTTTGTATAAAAGACCAATATTATGAAGGGCTGCCGCAACGCCATATTCATCTGTCGTTTCAGAAATAATTTTTAGACTTTTATTATAGTATACTAATGCAGTTGGAATATCTCCTGGTCTTCATATATAGAAGCCATATTATTCAAAGTAGAAGCCATTCCCTCTTTATCAAGTAGTTCTTGAAATATGTTGAAGCTTTTGTTAAAACACTTTAAGGCTTCTGGCGTGTCGTTTTGCATTTGAGCTAGGAAACCAACATTGTTGGTAGCTTCCGCTAGATAACGTAGATAAGTTTTTTTAGATGGGGAGTTTGATTGTAATTTGTTTTCTGCTAAAGCTAAAAGCTGTTGGTTGTATTTAGGCCACTCTTCATCATTAGCTACTGCACTTAATTGATATAAAATATCACATCGGACAGTATCATGCTTTGCATTTTTTAATGCCAATTTTAAAGAATCGATGAGATTATCCTGACTAAAAGCTTTAAGAATAAAAAGAAAAGAAAGAAAAATAGTAATGATGCTTTTTTCATAAAATTAAATGTACTATTTATATTTTAATTCCTATCACACACACATCATCCACTTGTTCTAAATCACCAACCCAATTTTTAAAAGTTGATTCTAGTAATTCTTTTTGCTGAGCTATTGGCAAATGCACATTGGCTAGCAATAACTCTTTTAAATTTTTGCTCATAAATTTTTTCCCTTTTGGTCCACCAAACTGGTCAGGGAAACCATCTGTTAAAGTATAAATGATATCACCTTTTTGCAACTCAATAGTATGTAATGTAAATGGTTGATGCTGTTTATCGCTTTTGCCTACAGGCATCTTGTCGGGTTTGATTTCGATGAGTTCAACATCCCCGCCCGCCATCTGGCGGGCACCCTCATTAGAAGGATTAGGACGAATGATCCAAACCGGATTATTAGCCGCTGCAATATGGAGTTGTTTGTTTTCAAAATCAAAGACTAACAGACTACAATCCATACCATCTTTTCCGCCTTCTTCACTGCCGTCTTTTTTTAAACGTTCGATAATGGTTTGGCGTGTATGGTTTAAAATATCAGCTGGATTTGTGTGATGCTCAATGGCTTTTTCTAAACTAGTAACGTTTAATAAACTCATAATGGCGCCAGGTACACCGTGGCCTGTACTATCAGCTGTAGCTAATGCGAAGTTGCCATTACTTAATTTAGCAGACCAATAGAAGTCGCCACTTACAACGTCTTTGGGTTTAAATAATACAAAATATTCCCCTCCGCCTTCGGCAACTCCCCGCAGGGAGGAAAGATTTTCATCTAATAATTCCTTTGTTGCTAAGAAACTACGCTGTATTCGTTCGGCGTAATTAATACTATCTGTGATCTCTTTGTGCTTTTCTTCAACGAGATGTTTTTGAATAGTAATAATTTCATTTTGTTGTTGCGTTTCTTTTTCTTTTAACTCAATAATATTTTTTTGTTTTTGAGTAACGCGAAAACGATTAAACATAAAGCCAGCAAACACTATTACCAAAGCTAAACCGCCATATAAGGCAAAGCGTTGTGTTTTTTCTTGTTTTAATTGAACTGCAACTATCTTTTTTTCTTCAGCTACTTTTAAGCTATCAGCAGCGGCCTTTTTTTCGTATTCATATTTGAATTGGGATTTAATGCTGGCTTTTTTGTTTTCCTGATTGTTAACACTATCGCGCATGATAATATATAATTCGTAGTTTTCTAGCGCAGCTTTATAATTACCTGTGACTTTGTATATAATGTTTAATTCTTCAGCAGCATCTCCTATTTCTGCCGGAAAACCCAGTTTTTTACTAATAGCCATACTTTTTAATAAATAATTAAGAGCGATAGGATATTTTTTTTGTTCAATATAGACTTTACCGATATATTTCAAAATACGTGCAATTCCATTATTATTTTGTAATTCTTCCTCTATTTTTAAAGCTTGATTCCAGAGTTCCAATGCTTTTTCAGAAGAATCTTGTTTCAGATATATTTTACCAATATAACCCAAGGCACGAGCAATTAAGGGCTTATTTTGAATTTCATGGCTTATAATTAAAGCTTGATGATAATAAGTTGAAGCTTTTATAATACTGTCTTGATTATAATAAAATGCACCCAAATTTAGTAGAGAGGCTGTAATTCCATACTTGTCATGAATTTCTTGCCTTAATTTAAGACTTTCTTTTGTTAGCTCAAGTTCTTTTTTTTTATCCCCTTGATTTCCATAAATAACTGCCAAATTATTTAAAGTAATTGCCTCACCATGTTTGTCACCAATCTCCCCTCTTATTTTTAGACTTTTATAGTAACATTCCAGTGCCTTCTTTAAATCACTTCGACTTGTATAAATACTAGCAATGTAATTCAAAGAAGTTGCTAGCCCTTGTTTATCATGAATTTCTTCGTTTATTTTTAGACTTTTTTCTAAATATTCCAAAGCTTTTGAAGTATTTCCTTGGTCCAAATACATTATTCCAATAGAATTAAAGGCTTGGCCAACACCTTGTTTATTATTTATTTCTTCATTTACTTTTAAGCCCCTTAAATTATACTTCAATTGGTTTTGTATGTCACCCTTGTTGCCAAAATTTATCGCAGAATTGAGTAATGCGCTTGCATAATGTTCTTTTATAACCTTATATGCAAGGTTAGATTTTTGAAGAGTTTGAAGAGATTTTTCGCAAAATTTTTCATAGGCATCATTAAATTTTGGCCATTCATCTTCTGATGAATTCATAACTAATTCACATAAAATATTACAACGAGTTGTGTCGTTCTTAGCGGTTTTAAGGGCCTGTTTTAAAGAATCAATTGTTTTATCTTGAGCAAAATTACTTGTTGCAAAAAGCAGAATTATAAAAGATAGTAGAAATTGATTTTTCATATTAGTAATAAATATATAACAATTCTCTAAAACAAAAAACCCTCGGTAAAACTACCGAGGGTTTTGATTATACTAAATATGAGATTGCTTCGCTATCGCTCGCAATGACGAGGCTATTACAATCCCAATAATACTTCTTCTGGTAATTTACCGCCAAATAAAATACGGCTTGGGTTCTCTAACATTTCTTTTACTTTCACTAAGAAACCAACAGATTCTCTTCCGTCAATAATTCTGTGATCATAACTTAATGCAATGTACATCATAGGGCGAATCACCACTTGTCCGTTAACAGCCATTGGACGGTCAACTACATTATGCATACCTAAGATAGCACTTTGTGGAGGATTGATAATTGGAGTACTCATCATACTACCAAATACACCACCGTTAGTAATCGTAAATGTACCGCCTTCCATATCTGCAATAGTTAATTTACCATCACGTGCTTTTACTGCTAAGTCCTTAATTCCTTTTTCAATATCAGCAATGCTCATTAATTCTGCATTACGTAAAACTGGAACCATTAATCCTTTTGGTGCGCTTACCGCAATACCAATATCACAATATTTATTATACACTAACTCTTCGCCATCAATCATTCCGTTTACTGCAGGATAATGATATAATGCTTCGGTTACTGCCTTTGTAAAGAAACTCATGAAACCTACATTTGTTCCATAAACCTCTTTAAATTTATCTTTGTATTTAGCACGAATCGCATAAATCTCACTCATGTCAACTTCGTTGAAAGTCGTTAACATCGCTGTTTCGTTTTTCACTGCTACTAAACGCTTAGCAACAGTTTTACGTAAAGACGTCATTTTTGCTCTGTCTTTATCTCTACCACCTTGCCAGCTATTGCTTAATACTTTTTGAGCCGTTGGTAAACCGTTAGATAAAGCCGCTAATACATCTTGTTTAGTAATACGACCATCTTTACCAGTGCCATTCATTTGATTAGCAGAAATATTGTTTTCTGCCATGATTTTAGCAGCAGCAACACTTGGTGTACCTGTTGCGTAAGATGTAGTAGCTGGAGTCGAAGAAACTTTTGCTTCTTCTTTTTTAGTTTCCACTTTCACTTCCGCTTTTGGTGCTTCTACCTTTGCTTTTGCTTCAGGTTTAAACGACGTATCAATTTTAACTACTACTTGGCCAACTTTAACGGTGTCGCCTTCAGCAGCTAATACTTCAATTTTACCACTTTCTTCTGCATTTAAAGTTAAGGTTGCTTTATCAGAATCTACCGCTGCTAATACCTCATCTTTTTCTACAATATCACCTGTGTTTTTTACCCAACGAGCAATAACTACTTCTGTGATAGATTCACCTGGACTTGGTACTTTTAATTCTACAATTGCCATAAAAATATTTTAATTATTTATAAATGTTTGAATGATTATTTAACTAATACTTTAGAAAAAATGTTTGTCATAATTTCTTCGTTCTCTGCTGCATGACGTTTTGCATAACCCGTTGCTGGACTTGCTGCTTCATGTCTGCCAACATATTTTAAATTTAATTTGCGTAAATTTTTATCTACAAAGCGCCAAGGACCCATGTTTTCAGGCTCTTCTTGAATAAATAAATAGTCTTTTGCTTTGCTATATTTTTTCAAAATCGCATCCACTTGTTTTTGAGGGAACGGATACAATTGCTCTAAACGAATAAATGTAATATCGTTCACTCCTTCTTTTTCTCTACGCTCAATTAAATCATAATATATTTTTCCTGAACAGAATGCGACGCGTGTTACATTTTTTGCATCAATCGTATCATCTAATACTTCTTCAAATTTAGCTTTAGTAAAATCGGTTAACTTACTTACACAAGTTGGGTAACGCAATAATTTTTTAGGAGTAAAGCATACCAATGGTTTACGGAAATCACGTTTTAATTGACGACGTAATACATGGAATTGTTGTGCTGGTGTTGTAGCATTTACAATTTGCATATTGTTTTCAGCACAAGCTTGTAAAAAACGTTCCATACGAGCAGATGAATGCTCTGGGCCCTGTCCTTCATAACCATGAGGCAATAATACTACTAAGCCATTCATACGACGCCATTTGTATTCTGCTGAGGTTAAATATTGATCCACAATAATTTGTGCACCATTGAAGAAATCTCCAAACTGTGCTTCCCAAATAGTTAAGGTGTTTGGCGCTGCAAAGGCATAACCATATTCAAAACCTAAAACACCATATTCACTTAATAAAGAGTTATAGATTTCTAATTTTACTTTTGCATCAATATTGTTTAAAGGCGTATATTCTTCTTCACTATCTTCTAACTTCACAATAGCATGACGGTGAGAGAAAGTACCACGCTCTACATCTTGACCGCTAAAACGAACAGGGAAACCTTCTTTCATTAAAGAACCGTAAGCCAATAATTCGCCCATTGCCCAATCATAATTATCATTGGCAATCATGGCTTTTCTATCTTCAAATAATTTTTGAATTTTATTGAAGAATTTTTTGTCTTTTGGTAACTCTGTTGATTTTTTAGCAATCTCTAAAAATAATTTTTCATCAATGGCTGTTTTTGGAGATTCATCAAAATCGCTTGCCGTAGCCATTTTTACACCTTTCCAATTTCCTTCTAAGAAAGACGTAATTTTTGATTTCTCAGTCTTTTTAGCTTCATCTAAGTTAGAATCTAATTCGGCTTTAAAGGCAGTTTCAATTTCTTTTGCTTCAGTTGCTAACTCCGAATTTTCTGATTTTAGTTTTTCAACATAAATATCTTTTGGATTGGCATGAGCTGCAATTGCTTTATATAATTGCGGTTGAGTAAAGCGAGGTTCATCACCTTCGTTGTGACCATATTTACGGTAACATAATACGTCAATAAACACATCTTTATGAAATGTTTGACGGAACTCCATTGCTAATTTGGAGATGAAACATAATGCTTCTACATCATCTCCATTTACGTGAAATACAGGGCTCAATACTACTTTTGCAACATCTGTACAGTATGTAGATGAACGTGCATCCATATAATTGGTTGTAAATCCAATTTGATTATTAATCACAAAATGAACAGTTCCTCCAGTTTTGTAACCATCTAACTGACTCATTTGTACTAATTCATACACTAAGCCTTGGCCTGCAACCGCAGCATCACCATGTAAACTAATAGCACATGCTTTAGAGTTATCGCCATTATGACGGCTATCAATTTTTGAACGAATAATCCCTTGAACAACTGCTGCCGAAGTTTCTAAGTGAGATGGATTTGGTGTTAAACTGATATGTACGTTTTTGCCATCATCGCTTAATTGATCAGATGAATAACCCATGTGGTATTTCACATCACCATCAAATAAAGAATCTTCACTTGGTCTGCCTTCAAACTCAGTAAATACATCTTTATAAGTTTTGTTCATGATGTTAGTTAACACATTTAAACGACCACGGTGAGCCATTCCAATCACATAATCTTGAATACCTAAGTTAGCTCCGTGTTCCATCAAAGCATTGATAGCAGGAATAACTGCTTCGCCACCTTCTAATGAAAAACGTTTTTGACCAACGAATTTGGTATGTAAGTAGTTTTCGAAAACAACCGCTTGTGTTAATTTTTTAAGAATCACTTTTTTCTCGTCTTTTGAGAAAGCGGGTGTATTCTTGTTTTTTTCCATGCGCTCTTGTAACCATTTCAATATTTTTGGTTCACGCATGTATAAATATTCTACGCCAATACTTTGGCAGTAAGTACACTCTAAATGAGCAATAATATCTTTTAATTTAGCAACACCAATTCCAATTTCGTTACCCGCTTGAAAAACAGTTTCTAGATCTTTATCAGATAAGCCGAAGTTTTCTAGGGCTAAAGTTGGTTCATAGTTACGACGTTGACGAACAGGGTTAGTTTTGGTAAACAAGTGCCCGCGTTGACGGTAACCATTAATTAAACCAAGAACTTTAAATTCTTTCGTTACATTTTCGGGAATTGCACCACCGTCCGATTCGTAAGAAGTACGGGCAAATTCGAAGCCTTTAAAGAAATCACGCCATGATGCGTCAACAGAATTAGGGTCTTGGGAATACTGCAAAAATAAACTCTCAATAGCGTTTACATCGCTTGTGCCAACATAGGAAAATTTGTCCATTATAATTTTCGTTAAAAAACAGGGCTAATTTAAGGAATTTAATGGAAAATGGGGCTAATTAATAGACTAAAAAAGCTTTTATTTTAGATATAAATTTCCATCTGTAAAAGCACTTGAATAAAAAAAAAAAAAAAAAAAAAAAAAAAAAGGGGGGCGGGAAAAGGCCCCGCAAAAAAACCAGGGGGGGGGAGAGGGGGCGGGCGTTTGTTGTGGAAAAAAAAAAAAGCGGCGGGGGGCCCGGGGGGGGAAAACCGCCCCCAGGGGGGGGGGGGGGAGAGAGGGGGGGGGTGTGTAGTGGAAAAAAAAAAAAAAAAAAAAAAACCAAGAAAAAAAAAAAAGGGGGCGGGGGGTCGAAAAAGGGATTAGGGGGCGGGGAGGGGGGGAAAAAAAAAAAGGACGGGAAAACCAAGAAGCTGCCCTCGGGCGAGAGGGGGGGCCCCCCCCCGGGGGGGGGGGGCCCCCAAACCCAAACCCCCCCCATCTAAAATTTTCCCCAAAAAAAAACGGGGGGGGGGGGCGGCTCCCCGGGGGGGCGGGAAAAAAAAACGAACCAAAGGGAGAAAACCCCGGGCCAAGCCCCCGGCCTTCGGGCCCCAACCCCCAAAAAGGGAAAGGGGGGGGCGGAACAAAAAAAAAAAAAAAAAAAAAAGGGGGGTGGGGGAAAAAAAAAAAAAAAAAAAAACAAAAACCCCCCCAACCCCGGGGGGGGGGGAGACCCCAGGGGGGGGGGGGGGGGGGGGGGGGGGGGGGGGCCCAAAACAAAAGGGAGGAGGGAGGGGGGGGCGGCGGGGGGCCCCCCCCCCCCCCCCCCGACAAAAAAAAAAAAAAAAAAAAAAAAAAAAAACGCGGGGCCGGGGGGGGTATTCCCCGGGACCCGGGAGGAAGCCCGGCCCCCCCCAAGAGGGGGGGGGGAAAAAAAAAAAAAAAAAAGGGGGGAAAAAAAAATTTGGGGGGGCCGGGGGAAAAAAAAAAAAAAAAAATAAAAAAAAAAAAAAAAAAAAAAAAAAAAAAAAATATATATTTTTTTAAAAAAAAAAAAACCTTTTTTTAATATTCGTTTTTTGTCAATTATCGGCTTTGTTTTCGCAAGAAAATCAAACGCAAACCCTTTTAAAAGTAAAGGCATTACAAGAAAAGAAGGCAGAATATCATAGACGAACGAATGGCGAAAGCGATGGTTACAGAGTGAAAATTCATTTTAGCGCCGATAAAACCAAAGCCAGAGAAGTTCAAGCAAAATTTGCAGCAAAATACAACGATGTTAGTACGTACGAAGAGTATCAACAACCAAATTTCGTGATTAATGTTGGAGATTTTAAAACCAAATTAGAAGCGTATGAATTGCTGAAAAAAATTAAAGAAGATTATCCTTATGCTTTTATAGTTAAGAGTAAGGTTAGGCCAATGAAATTAAACTAACACAACTCTTATGAAACAGTTATTTGTCGTTTTCTTTTGGTGTTTAGTTGCGATTTCTTGCAAAAAGGAAGAAGAACAAACCAGTTCTTGTAGTACTTGTAATTATGGCGGAGGTGTGCCTCTGCTGGGTTTTCATACAACATCAATGGTGCGGGAACCATCACGGCAGATTCGGCAACCTATAATGCAACTAATAGAACCATCACCTCTTATCGTCAGGGGATAACAAAACGTATTGTTATTAAAACAAGTTCGCAATCTCCCGGAACTTATTATTTTACATCAACTGCTAATACTTTTTATTATATCGAATCTGTAGGAACCTATTACGCTACCAGCGGATATATTACGATTACAGCCAATGCCAATAATAAAATATCGGGAAGTTTTAGCAGTGGTGGTACTGGAGGAACAACCACAAGTCTTAGCGGAAATTTTATGGACATACCAAGAAGATAATCTTAATTGGTTTTTATAATTTTTTTAACGGTTTTTTTACCATCAATTTCCAGTTCTAAAAAGTAAACTCCAAATGGCAGTTTATTAAAATCAATTTCTGTTCTATAATCAAAATGTTGCTGTTCAATTGCGCTTCCCGTTATAGTTGTTAAGCTCATTTTTGTATAGCTTAGTGTTTCAATATGTAAAGGCTCGTTACTAATTGGATTTGGATAAATTTTAAAGACATTGTTTTGTAATTCAATCAAGCCTATTTGATTTCCAAGTTCCCAATTCGTATCGATAGTTTTACATAATACGGGTGGCCACACGGATACACTGCCATTTGGTGGCAACGAACTAAAACCACTGGCTGGTGGCGAACAACCGCTAATGATCATGTAGTTTTTACATTCTATAACATGATAATTTAAGCCGCTTCGGGTTTTTATTTGTCCCAAAAATAAATGCCCATAATTGATAAAAGAGGCATTACATAAGGTTTCTAATAGATACTCTCCACAAAGTGTACCTAATGCATTAATATATAAAATAGTGGGCGCACTAATGGTTCGGTTTTGGTTTAATACAATATAATGAGATACGATGATAGAATCCGGATTAACAGGTATTTGGTGCGTGTTCCACACATTTGCATCTTCCCAATCTCCATCGGCAATAGTGGTTACCGTTGTGGCGTTTAAAACAGATGATCCAACGATAAGCAATAGAAATATAACTCTGTAAAACATAATTAAAGATAATGAATTATTGTTTTAGTAATTACATTAAATTTGCAAACCAAATAGAAATTATGAAATAGCTAGCGCTATTTCTTATAGAAAAATAAAAACAAGAATATTTACTTATGAAAACAATCGACAGCTTAAATTTTCAAAACAAACGCGCTTTAATTCGTGTAGATTTTAACGTCCCCTTAAACGATGCTTTTGAAGTAACGGATGATACTCGTATTAGAGCAGCAGCCCCAACTATTAAACAAATTTTAGAAAAAGGCGGAAGCGTTATTTTAATGTCGCATTTAGGTCGTCCAAAAGAGGGGCCAACTAATAAATATTCCTTAAAACATATTGTGAGTGCGGTTAGTAAATTAATTGGCGCTGAGGTGATATTTGCCGATGATTGTATTGGAGCAGATGCTTTTGCAAAATCAGCAGCTTTAAAACCAGGTCAAGTGTTATTGTTAGAAAACTTGCGTTTTTATAAAGAAGAAGAAAAAGGAGATGTTGCTTTTGCTGAAAAATTAAGCAAGCACGGAGATATTTATGTAAACGATGCTTTTGGAACTGCTCACCGTGCGCACGCTTCAACAGCAGTGATCGCACAATTTTTTGCAGCGGATGCTAAATGTTTTGGTTATGTGATGGCTGGAGAAGTGGCGAGTATTGATAAAGTAATTAATGGAGCAGAAGCGCCATTTACAGCCATTGTTGGTGGAGCAAAAGTGAGTGATAAAATTTTAATCATCGAGCAATTAATGAATAAAGCCAACAATATTTTAATTGGTGGTGGTATGGCTTTTACCTTTGTTAAAGCGATGGGTGGAACGATTGGTAAATCGTTGTGTGAAGACGATAAGTTAGATTTAGCAAAAGAGTTATTATTAAAAGCAAAAGCAAAAGGAGTGAATTTATATATCCCTACAGATGCTGTAATTGCTGATAATTTTGCAAATGATGCTAACAAAAAAGACAGTAACATCAATACGATTCCTGATGGTTGGATGGGATTAGACATTAGTGACGAAACCGTTAAAACATACAGCGATGTCATTAAAAACTCTAAAACCATTTTATGGAACGGACCAATGGGTGTTTTTGAAATGAGCAGTTTTGAAAACGGAACCAAACAAGTAGCATTAGCCATTGCAGAAGCAACTAAAAAAGGTGCGTTCTCCTTAATTGGTGGTGGAGATAGCGTAGCGGCTATTAACAAATACAACTTAGCTAGTCAGGTAAGTTATGTGAGTACTGGCGGCGGAGCCTTGCTAGAGTACATTGAGCAAGGAAGTTTGCCTGGTGTACGTGCAGTAGAAGCATAAAAAAACGCTTTAATCACACAATTAGCCGTTAATAAAATTAATTGGGCTTTAAGCTCTTAACACTTATATTTGAACATTACATAAATTAAAAAACAAACATGGAATTATACTTAGATTCAGCAAACCTTAAAGAAATTGAAGAAGGTTTTAAATTAGGATTCTTAAATGGTCTTACAACTACTCCTACCTTCATGCAAAAAGAAGGTATTACAGATATTGATGGGACTATTGTAAAATTAAGCAAAATGGTTCCTGTACTTCAAATTGAAGCTTTAGGAAATAGTGCCGAAGAAGTTTTAGCAGAAGCTGAGCGTCAGTTAGCATTAGGCTTAGACCCTAAGAAAACTGTATTTAAAATTCCTGTATCATTAGAAGGTGTTAGAGCTTGTAAGATGTTACGCGATAAAGGCTATTTAGTAAACGTACATTTAGTATACACTTTGCAACAAGCTTATATGGCTATGCAAGCTGGGGCAACTTATGTTTGCCCATTAGTTGGTCGTTTACAAGATCAAGGTCATGATGCTTTAACTTTAGTTGAACAATGTGTTGATGCTGTTGATTTATACAATTATGATACAAAAATCATGTTCTCATCTGTTCGTAATGCAGAACACGTGCGTAACGCTATTAATATTGGTGTTCACACAATCACCGTTCCACTAAAAATTATCAAACAATTAACGGAGAATAACTTTACGACTTTAGGCACTGATCAGTTTATACAAGATACGCGTTTAATGATGGTGAAAGTGAAAGAAGCCATCAAAGGAACAAATCCTTTAGTAGCTGAAAACACTTCGGTAACAGATGCGATTGTGAAAATGACGGAATATGGTTTTGGTGCTATTACTGTAACAAAAGCAGATGGCAGCATTAAAGGTGTATTTACAGATGGCAGCTTACGTAAATTAATCGGAGAAAAAGGAAGAGATATTTTATCTAAAAACTTATCTGATTTAGAATACCGCGAACCAATTACGATTGAAGGCGGTGTATTATTAAATGATGCTTCGGCATTATTCAAAAAAACAAATGTAGATACGATTGTTGTAACAGAAGGCGGGAAACCAGTTGGAATGTTAGACATTCAAGATATGAAAGGATAGTTTTATTCTATCAGTTTAAATTGAAAGCGTTGCCATTTTGGTAGCGCTTTTTTTGTTTTTATATCGACAGATTGTTTACATAGTTCTTTAGCCACATAGAAACATAGGTAAGAGTTTTGAGATAGGAAACTTCGTTTTTAAACATAGCTCTATGTTAAAAAAAGTTTTCTATACTGAACTCACTCTGTACTTTATTTCTATGTATCTATGTGGCTATTTTTTTGTATAACTACGTAAAGCCAATAGCGCTAGATATTTATGAATACTTTAACTATCTTTATTATCTGATAAAACACAAACACCATGTCACACCTCACACAAGTATTTACCGAAATAGGCGGAGAATTTATTATACCCGAAGCAAGTTTAATCGAAAAAATGAAGCACATTAAAGCGTTTGTATTTGATTGGGACGGTGTATTCACAGATGCAGGTAAGGACCACTTATTACAAAGCCGTTTTAGTGAAGCCGATAGCATGGGAACAAACTTGTTGAGGTTTTCGTATTATTTGAACCATAAAGAATTGCCGATTACAGCTATTATTTCAGGAGAAAAAAATTCCGCAGCTTTTACTTTTGTGGATAGAGAACGCTTTCATTCATCATACTCTAAATTTGCTAATAAAATAGATGCGGCCAAACATTTATGCGAAACACATCATATTGAATTACACCAAATTGCTTACATGTTTGATGATGTATTAGATTTAGGCTTAGCAGAAGTATGTGGCTTACGTATGTTTATTCCTCGTCAATCAAATCCTTTATTTAACGAATTTGTGTTGAAACATCATTTAGCAGATTATACAACGGGTTGCACAAGCGGACAAGGTTCTGTAAGAGAAGCTTGTGAATTAATGATTGGCTTAAATGGAAATTATGATTTAGTGATTTCTGAAAGAGCCAATTTTGCTGCTAGTTATAAATCCTATTTAGAATTAAGAAAAGCAACTACTCCTATTTATTTTGCAAATCAAGAAGGTGTTGTGACGGAGGTTAAAAATTCTTAGTGGCGCTTAGCGATAAGTTAGTGCCAATGCTTAGACAACAAACATAATATAAATGAAAATCATACATATCATAGCCTTTATGTCTTTAATAAACATTGCGTTTGGACAAGACGTTACGATTTATGACTGTAAAGGTTGCGGGACATTTTTGGGTGAGGTTGACAAAGTCGCTGGCGACAATACTAATCATATTATTGTTAAGCTAAATTTAATTAAAGACTCCACTTTTTATTTTGAAATTGCAGGAGTTTTTTCTTGGTGTACTTCTAAGGTTTTCTCAGGACAAGGGAAATGGTTTATCGAAAATCAATGGCTCTATCTAAAACTTGACGAAAACAATGCTAATTCATTCGTAATTGGAAATCAACACGGCTACAAAGAGACTGATAAGGAAGTTAGCGACAAGGTATATATTGCCAATAGATTAAAATATTTTGACAAAGGTTTCGGCGGACTACCAATTATCCTTGACAAGACTAATACCGAGACAATTTATTTTGGAATCGCTTATGATTGTTTCGAGAATAGCTGGACAAACAATCCTGTGAGACGAATAGAATCAAAAAAGCACTAGCACTAACACCCCCTAAAACTTAACCCACAACTTCTTCGGATTAATTTCCTTTTGTGTTTTTAAGAGTTTAATCCCTTCAATAGCTTTAGCTTTATTTTCTGCAATCACAATAACGACAGCGCGCTTGTTTTTGTCTAAGAAACTCACCAGCATGTTTTTTTGCGCAGGAAGATTCACTAAGTTTTTAAACATCAATTTAAGCTTCGCTACATTTTGTAATTGATTTTTATGAATAATAATCACTTGCGTTTCTTTAGAGTGTTTGATGTTATCTAATGAAATTTTATCCATCATAGGGATAGACGTATTACTACTATATATTCTAAATGTTTGATGAAGCGTGGTTTGTAGCTCATCTATTTCCTTAGTCACATCATCTTCAAAATACAAATCCGACGTCATGAATAAAGGCTCAAAATCGTACTGAGCATTAGGGAATGTTTGTTTAAATACATCAATGGCTTTTAAAATAAAGGCTTTGTCCATTTGTTTTTTATTATCAACGTACTCTTCTACTAATGGAAAAATGGCTTTAGCATAGGCATTAATGTAAGCGTCGTTATACCAATCCGCAGAATCTATTTCGCCAGCTAATTCTTTATAAGCATACCCATTTCCTAAGGCGGTTGCCAAAGCTTCATCTATATAATGATAGGCAAATTTGGTATAAGGTGTAATCGTATCCGTAAAAATGCTGTCTAATTGCTGTTGTAATTGTAAAGGTTGTTCTTCAAATAATACATGACTCATTTCGTGCATACCAATTGATAATAAACTAAACACATCTTCTTCGTGCGTTAGTACCCCCATCTCTAAACAGTTGGCATGAGGCGTGGCTGTTGTTTGTCCGCTACGGCCAATAATAGGATAAATAGTTAAATTAAAGGGCATCGATTTATCCCAACTGCTTCCGTAAAATGTTTTAAATTTTTCAAATAGTTCGTTTAATTTCGGACTTAAACCTTGAAGTTCGCGAAGCTTATCGTCCACATTAGATTTGTATTTTGTATAGATAAAGCGATCATAAAAAGGTTCTGTTGCTGTTACAACATGTTTTAATTTTAAATAATCAACGTTTGGATAAACACCAATTAGTTTGTTTAGAAATTCTTCATTCGTACTTGAGGAAATAGCCGCTACACATAATAAATCCCAAGTTGAGGTTGTATGTTTTCGACTGTGCGGATATTGTTCTTTAACGTAATTATAATCTAGTTGCATCGATTGATATTCACTTACTAATTCTTGAAAGGCGACATCTTTCCCCAAAAACGAAGTGTCTATTTGATGTTTAAAGGTGATGGACGTTCCGTGACCACCTTTGGTGGTTTCTAAAAATTTTATGATAGCAAAAGGTTTACTGAACTTAGTTTGCACCAATGGTTGACTAAAGCCAAAGTGAGCCAAAACAATCGTTATAAAAAGAAGATAATAAACTCTCATATTTGAATATATACAAATATACGAGTATGATATTATATGTAAGAATTTTGAATATTAGAATCTATTCACCACAGGTTTTTCCATCACAACTGGTTGAGTCGCATGCAGCAGTTGTTTCCTCTGTTTCTGTTGAGCATTCTCCAGGCGCGCATTCACTGGTTGTACATTCAGTTGCGGATGCTTCAGCTTGTTTTGCGGCCTGGTATTTAGTGACTTCAAAATAACTTAAAAAACCAATACTTAATATTAATCCAATCCAAAATACCGCTTTGTTTATTTTTGTTTTACGCTTTTCTTTGTCGGTTGGTCCACAATCACATGAATTGCCTGTATTACAATTTGATTTTGGTAAGACATAAAGTGAGTAATAAGAAACCGTAAATGAAACCGCACTAATAGCAATTAATAATGGTTCTAAAGCACTTACTAATGGAGAACTTGCAATAGTTGCAGAGGATACTCCAAATAGGGAAGCAATGGGACTAGCGCATACGCCAACACAAGCGCCACTTTTGCAGCACGATAATAAAATAGGCGCAGCTGAGGTTAAACCTCCTGTAATGCTTGTCCAAATTGATTTTTTTGATTTCATAAGTAGATATTATAATTTTTTATTGCCTTATGCTATAGCCAGTTTATCTTTATTAATGTTTATGTTTCGGCAAACACGGCTATTTCATAATTAATTTTTAATAGTTGTTGGATAATACTTTTTTCTAAACCAAAAAGCGAGTTTCACTAAGGCAATTAATGCAGGAACTTCTACTAAAGGACCAATAACACCAGCAAAGGCTTGTCCGCTATTGATACCAAAAACACCAATAGCCACCGCAATGGCTAATTCAAAATTATTTCCTGTAGCAGTAAAGGATAAAGCCGCATTCGTTGAATAATCAGCCCCTAATTTCTTAGCGATAAAAAATGTAATCACAAACATCACGGCAAAGTATATCACTAAAGGGATAGCAATACGAATAACATCTAATGGGATTTGAACGATTAACTCTCCTTTTAAAGTAAACATCACAATAATGGTAAATAGTAAAGCCACTAAGGTGATAGGAGAAATGAATGGAATGTATTTTTGCTGATACCATTCTTCGCCTTTTAATTTGATTAAAGCATACCTGCTTATAATTCCTGCCAAGAAAGGAATACCTAAATAAATAAAGACACTTTCCGCTATTTGAGACATGGTGATGGCAATGTCTAATCCTTTCATTCCAAATAAGGCAGGCATTTTAGTTAAGTAGAAGTAAGAGTATGCTGAAAAAAGCAAGACTTGCATAATACTATTAATACCAACTAAACCAGCAATGTATTCGCGATTGCCATCTGCTAATTCATTCCAAACAATAACCATGGCAATGCACGGAGCAATACCAATTAAAATTAAGCCTGTCATGTATTCAGGATAATCTTTTAAGAAAATATAGGAAAGAATAAACATAAAGAACGGAGCAATAACCCACGTAATCACTAATGACATGAGTACTAACTTTATGTTTTTAAATATCTGTGGAATTTTTTCGTATCGTACTTTGGCTAAAGGTGGATACATCATTAAAATCAAACCAATGGCTAAAGGAATATTGGTTGTTCCGCTCGACATGGAATTGATGAAGGTGGCAGTAGAAGGAACAAAATAACCAATGGCTACGCCAATGATCATAGCAGAAAAAATCCACACAGTTAAATAACTATCTAAAAAGCTTAATTTTTTTCGGTTAGCGGCTGGTGCGCAGTTTGTACTCGACATATAATTTTATTTTACTTTTGAAAAAACATATAAGGTTTCTAAGGCAATTTGCTTACAACGCTCGTCGTATTTTGCATCCTGTAAAGGCGTGTTATCAAATGCTTTTGGATCGTCGTAAGTGGTTCCTATTCTTAATTCAACACCTGGAATAAAAGGACAATTTTCTTCCGCATCACTACAAGTCATGATCGCTGCAAAGTTAGTTTGAGGGTTTTGAGCATCGTCATATACTTTCGAAAAACAGATGATAGGATTTTCTGTTTTGTCATATACAACATGATACCTTTTATTTATTGTTTCATCCAGAGGTTTTACATCAAAACCAACGCGTTTAATAGCATTAATGGCGTTACTATTAAAAGCGGTAGCTTCTGTGCCGCCAGAAAAAGTAGTGACGTTTTTTACATTAAAATAATTAGCCGCTACTTGGGCCCATATTTGTCCGAAATGACTGCGACGAGAATTATGTGTGCAGATATAAACTAATTGAATAGCTTGATGACTTTCTTTTTTGGAAGAAACATAATTAGATATTTCTTCTAAAAGCTCTTGTCGTTCTTTAGGAATGGCAGCAAAGTCAGCAATGAGTTTATCACAGTACTGTTTAATTGGTTGAAGCATAAACTATTTTAATAAAAGATTAACAACATTTTCCTCCAGGTGTGCAGCAACCTTGTTCGTTATTTGATAAATCCACCAAATTGATTTTTAATTTTTCGGGAGGAATACCGCATTTATCTTGAGCTAAACAATTGGTTTGAGTAGCTACTAATAAGAAATTAGTTCCATCAAAATCCAAATGGTATTTGCCAATGGTATTGCTTTGATATTCTACTTCTATTTCAGCATCTTCAATATCTAGTGTTTTTTCGGAAAGTGCAATGATGTTTAATAATTTTTGAGGCGCTAAACGGTGATCAAAATCTCCTGCTTCCCACAATTGAAAATTAACCGTTTTTTCGTTGCGAACAACGCCGCCACAATCAATAAATTTTTTGTTGATTTGCCCAACTTCTGTTACATGGAAGTGAGGAGGAACAATCGTTCCGTTTGGCAATTGAAAATTGACAGCAGTTACAGTGCTTAAATGTTTTTTAATGTCTGATAGGTTCATGGCTTTAGTTTTAGGTTAGCAACATTTATTATTTTTCTTATTCAGTTTTAGGGAGATAGTAGCGAAATAATTTTGCATTTTTTCTAATCCTTTTTCATCAATGCAATAGCAGATAGAAGTTCCCTCGATACTTCCTTTTATGAGTCCCGCACTTTTTAATTCCTTTAAGTGCTGGGAAATTGTAGGTTGCGCTAATGGTAATTCATTTACAATATCACCACAAATACAAGTATCCACTTTTAGTAAATATTCAAGTATGGCAATTCTCGCAGGATGACCTAATGCTTTTGCCATCGTGGCAATGGCATTTTGTTTATCCGTGAAATGTTCGGTTTTGGTAAGTCCCATTTTAATATATTATTATATTGCAATATTACGATAAATAAATACAACTAAAACAAACATGACATATTTTAACAATTGAACAAGAAATTACTTTTTGTATTTTAAAGCCCACTCTTTTGCAAAGTAGGTTAAAATGATAGAAGCACCAGCACGTTTCATGCTTAATAAAATTTCATCAAGCGCTTTGTATTCATTAATCAAATCTTTGGCACTTACTTTAAGAGCTCCAATTGTTCAATCAAAATTACTATTAGGTGAAATGTTAATTTTTATTTCTTTTTCCTAAGTATAGATTGAAACCTGTATTTAAAACAAACTGTTGAGGATAACTAAAGTGTAAATCTTTTAATACATCTTTCGGGCCATTATTTATATAAATTCCAGGCTGAATAAAGATACCGACCATTCTATACCTGTATTTATATGTGAGCATGTAATCAAAACAAGCAACGGTTAAATTGTCATTTTTATAAGCATCCTTTCTATTAAATGCAGAAGAAGTACTATTGGCAGAAGAGTAATCTACAGTATAATTAAACCAATTATAATTGATTTGGTTTACTCTAAATGTAAAAGATAATTGATGTCCTTTTTTAAAATGTTGATATAAACTAACTTGAGAATAATATTTCTTAAATGAATTATCAATTGTAAATCCCATATAATGTTCATCTTCTAAATGTTTAGTCTTATCCCAATACTTTCTTTCTCCCATACCATATCCGGCAAAAACATCAAAACTAAAATTTCTGAATAGAAAATTGTTTTTAAAATATCCAAATGCTATATCTACGTTTCTTCCCTTATCAGAATAGTAGATATTATGCAAAATCCCAATAGATTTTAAAGGACTAACTGCAGCTTGAAGTTCAAAATGTTTAATTCCTAAGGCAGCATTAATTTGATATTTGTTAGTACTATCAAAGTTTGGTGTGTTCACAAGATTGGGAACATACAAAGCATGAGTTGCGCATGATGTTAAAACAACAGAAAAAAGACCAAATAAATATTTCAATGTTCTTAGCATTTCTTATGCTAAGATAGTAAATATTTTATTTTTTATACTTCAATGCCCACTCTTTTGCAAAGTAGGTTAAGATAATTGATGCACCAGCACGTTTCATGCTTAATAAAATTTCGTCACGTACTCTGTCGCCATCAATCCATCCTTTAGCAGCCGCCGCTTTTACCATGGCATATTCGCCACTGACGTTATAGGCCGCAATTGGTAAATCAAAATTAGTGTTGAGGTCTTTAATGATATCTAAATAAGATAGAGCAGGTTTTACCATTAAAAAGTCTGCCCCTTCTTCTAAATCTAATTGTGCTTCAATTAAGGCTTCCTTGCTATTAGCAGGATTCATTTGATAGGTTTTTTTGTCACCAAATTTTGGCGCGCTATCTAAGGCATCTCTAAAAGGTCCGTAAAAGGCACTCGCATATTTAGCCGTGTAACTCATGATAGATACATCTTGATGGCCAGCATCATCTAAGGCGTCACGAATAAATCCAACGCGTCCGTCCATCATATCACTTGGCCCAATAATATCAATCCCACAATCAGCTTGTGCAATAGCCATTTTTGCCAAAATATCTAATGTTTTATCGTTTACTATTTTTCCATCTTCCACTAAACCATCATGTCCGTCGCTGCTATATGGATCCATGGCAACATCTGTCATAATACAAGCTTCAGGAAACTTCTTTTTAATTTGAGCTAGTGTTTTTAAATACAATCCGTTTTTGTTAGTGCTTTCGGTAGCGAATTTATCTTTGTATTTATCTGTTAAGCTTGGGAATACATCAAAGGTGGTGATTCCTAACTTCAAACACTGTTCAATTTCCTTTAACATTAAATCAGGACTTAAACGAAAAATCCCAGGCATCGATTTTACTTCGGATTTATTGTTTTTTCCATCAATCAAAAATAATGGAAAAATAAAATCATTTACAGTTACATGATTTTCTTGAATCAAGTTACGGATAGCTTCTGATTTGCGGTTTCTGCGTGGGCGATGTGTTATCATGGTTGATGTTTTGAATAATAGGAACACGGATGAAACGGATTGGGCGGATTTTCACCGATTCGTTTATCTATGTTCTTACGAGTGTTATTATATTTAATTTTTTTAAATAAATCCGTGTAAATCTGTTTAATCAGCGTTCCAATTCTTTTTCAGGTTTAAATTGTGCCACGCCTCTATACATCATATACATACTTAGCGCCATAAAGATATGACTTAAATCGGCATGATTGAACCATACAGAATACGCTAATTTTAATACATGACAAAGAACAGCAATAACAGCTATTCCAACACCATAAATCATATTAAGGCTTAAAGCAGACTTTGTTTTTTTGTAATGAATCGATTCTAAAATAGTTACCATTAAAACTAATACAAATGCGGAGTGAACTTCTACAACCACAAACGACCAAACTACAAAGGTTAGTAGAACGGACGTAATGACTTCAAGAATACAAATAACTAAGAGTGTTTTGAAAATTGTTTCTCCAATGGTTTTGCGAGTATGATACAAAGCGCCAAATTGTGCTAAGCAAGTTCCAAAAATGCCGGTTACCCAACCATAAATTTTAGCTTCAACACCAAAGTGGTATAAAAAAGCATGCCCCACTAAAGCAGCTACTAAAGTTGAAGCGCCTGTCAATAAAAAAAACCAACGATAAATATTTGCTGCTTTTTCGTGAGCAACATGTTTGGTTTTGAAAAACGCAAAAAAACAAACACCAATAAATAGTAAATCAGTTAGTGTAGTTATTGGCTCATCTATTCTTAAATCGCCAATATATATGGTTGGATTTTGAAAGGGGGTCATTATAGTGTGTGTAAGATCGCTCGGTATAAACCTAAATCATCAAACGAATACGGTTTGTGAATTTGTTCGGTTTTTACTTTTGCTTTTAATAATGATTTTTCTGTGGCTTCACCCATCGCAATTACTTTTTGGTGTGGATGAATTTTATTTTTTTCTAAATACGATTCCGCATTACTTGGACTTGTAAACACTAATATATCGGTTGTTTCAGCAACTTCATGAGGCACTTTTAAAGCCGCATAAATTGGCAAATCAATACAGTTTTGTTGTTTAGGAAACTGCCATTGAATGGTTCTCATACTTTCGCGGGCCACTGGAAAAACCACTTTTCCTAAACCAACTCTGGCCGAGAATTGTTTACCTACTAATTTAGTGTCGGTGCTTTGTCCAATAAAATCAGCTCGCAAGCCTAATTCGCGAATGGCTTGAGAGGTTGATTTTCCAATACAACCAATTTTTGTTGTTCCAATATCAGGTTTTTGCATAAAGAAAAACTCCACCGCATGTTTACTGCTAAAAAATAACCAATCGCTTTTAGGCAATTCCTTAATCGTTAGTTTTTTTAAATCAATTAAACTTTTGCACTCAACATTAAATCCTAAATTTCCTAACCATCTATTTAAATGATTGCTTTCATGAGCATCACGAGAAATAAAAACAGATTTGGAACTAATGCGTTGTAAGTGTTCTACTATTTTTTCTGGAAGTTCTTCAGTATTGGTAGTTTCGTAATACAATTGTTTTACTTGCGTATTCCATGCATCAGAAGCAGAAACCCACACCTTAAATAATTTTCTATCTAAGTCGTTCATTTCTGTCTCACAAAATACGCCTAAGGGTAATTGGCAACCGCCATCTAATAAATTTAATACACGGCGTTCGATGTTGATGTTAATCATCACATCATAATCACAAACCGCATCAAATACATCTCCTAATTTATAATCATCCTCACGAATTTGCCATGCTAAAACACCTTGTGCAGGAGCAGGAACAAATTCAGAAGTCTCTAATTGTTCAACGGTAAATTCAGACAAATCTAATTCTAAACGCTCTAAACCAGCAGCAGCTAATATGATAGCATCATACTGACCTTCTCTTAATTTATTAATACGTGTTGGAACATTACCACGTAAATCCGAAATTTCTACATCGGGTCTAAATGATAATAATTGTGACTTTCTTCTAGCTGAAGACGTTCCAACTTTTGCACCTTGCTTTAAATTAAATTTTTTGGTAGTGTCTTCCGCTTCATCTCTCATGATTAACCAATCAGCAGGGTTTTCGCGAGAAGATACACCGGCAATGATTAATCCATCCGGATTTTCGGTTGGTAAATCTTTGTGTGAGTGAACCGCTACATCAATGGTTTTATTTAGTAAGGCTTCTTCTAATTCTTTTGTGAAAAAGCCTTTTCCTTCTAACTTATCAAAACTAGTATTCCATTGTTGAGAAGTATCACCTTTTGTTTCGATGATTTTAATCTCCACTTCGTGACCTTGTTTTTCTAATAAATCTTTTGTGAAATTAGCTTGCCAAAGTGCTAAATCGCTACCGCGTGTGCCAATGATAATCATAGTGATGTAATAAAATTAGAGGCTACAAGATAAGTTATTTTTTGAATTTAACCGCAAAGAAAACAAAGAAATAGCAAAGTTCGCCGAGAGAAATAAAATATAAAAACGTTGCGACCTCTGCGGTTAGACTTTTTACAAATCCTCTTCTAAAAACACCTTCTTAGCTGTTTTAATAGCTAAAGCATTGTATTTTTTTTCCATGTAGCTTAATACTTTGTCAAGTACTTCTTTTCCTTGTGGGTCAAGGGAATTCATTTCTTTGGCAAACACTTCGTTTAAAGCAGTTTCTTTGATGTATTTAATTTGCTTAGGGATTTCACCAAAAGCTAATTCTATTTTACGCTCCTGAAATAATTGTTTGAACTCTTCTACTTTATTATTGATAATGGCTTTACAAGCTTCAATTTCTCCTTCACGTTTTAATAAATTATCGGCAGCTTGTTTTTTCAAAGATTCAATATCAATGTAATGAACATCGGTCGATTCAATAACTTTAGCATCAATATCAGCTGGAATAGCTAAATCAATAATTACTTTTTTGCTAGTATCATCCCCAATTAAAGAGGTGTAAATATCGTTTGTAATAATAGCTCCTTGAGATCCAGTACAAGAAATTAAAACATCAAATCCTTCTTTAAAATCTTTGATGTGTGATAACTCACGAGCCTTACCGTTTAATTCTTTAGCTAATTTTTCAGCGTTTTCTAATGTTCTGTTAAACACTGTAAAATTAGCATATTGATGCTTTTTTAAATATTTAGCCATGTTGGCATTGGTTTCGCCAGCGCCAACAAAAATAATACGAGCATTATTTTTAATTCCTAAACTACGTAACTGACGATATGCTAAAGACACGATTGATACTGGGTTTTTAGCAATATCTGTATCTGTATAAACTTGCTTGGCAGTTTCAATAGTTTGCTTAATCGCTAAACGAATGGTATCACCCGTTAAACCTAATAAATTACAAAACTCGTAGGATTTACGCACTTGTGTGATAATTTCTCTTTCGCCAACGACTAATGAATCTAAGGAGGCAGATACTTCAAACAGATGAGTTAATGCGGAATCTCCTTCGTAAGTAATGGTTTTTTCCACTAAAGCAGTTAAATCCTCTTTCGTTAAACGCGAGTTAATAGAGTAAAATAAATCTGATAAAAACTCAGGAGCAATCTCACGGTCGGTATTAATGACAAACTCAACACGGTTACAAGTGCTTAAAAACATCAACTCCTTTAACTCCATTCTGATTTTTAATCCCCCCAAGTAATCTTGTTGATGATTCTCATCTAAATGCAATTTTCCAATTAACTCTAAGGGAGCTAATTTATGGGTAAGTGAAATTATCTTAAAAGAGTTCATAAATTCCGTATGTAAAGGTCGTTAACTCTCGTCTTTACTGTGTCATGGTATTGTCATAAAACAGAATTTAAATTGATTCTAAATAAGAAATTGACCGATTTGTGCTTGTATTTGCACAATCTTTTATGTTACTTAGGGTGTAAATCTCGTACTATGCAAATAACAAGCCTCGAACAGTACCATAGTGAGTACAAAAAATCTGTAGAAAACCCCGAAGCATTTTGGGATGATATTGCTAAACAATTTACTTGGAAGCAACCTTGGACAAAAACTTTAGAATGGAATTTTGATAGCCCTAATGTAAAATGGTTTATTAATGGGAAATTTAATATTACCGAAAATGCTATTGACAGACACCTTTCTACTAAGGCAAATAAAACAGCTTTTATTTGGGAACCAAATTCTGTTGATGCAGAACATAGAATTATTACGTATCAAAACTTACACGATGAAGTTTGTAAATTAGCTAATACCTTGAAATCATTGGGTATCAAAAAAGGCGATAGAGTTTGTATTTATATGCCAATGATACCAGAAGCTGTATTTGCGATGTTGGCTTGTGCCCGAATTGGAGCTGTTCATTCGGTTGTATTTGCTGGCTTTTTCGGCTTCTGCCTTATCAGGACGCATACAAGATAGCGATTGTAAAATTGTATTAACAACTGATGGAGCTTATCGAGGTGTAAAAGATATTCCCATTAAAGCGGTAGTTGACGAAGCGTTAGAAGTGTGCTTGAGTGTAAAAAATGTATTAGTTTACAAACACACAAACACACCAATCACTTTACAAGAAGGAAGAGATTTAATTTGGCAAGATGTTGTGTCTAAAGCAGCTAACACCTGCGAGCCCGAATTAATGGATAGCGAAGACGTGTTATTTATTTTATATACTTCAGGTTCTACGGGTAAGCCTAAAGGTGTTGTTCATACTTGCGGCGGCTATATGGTTTACACCTGTTATACATTTCAAAATGTTTTTCAAATGAGCACCTTCACTTCTTCTTCTGCTGAGAGAGAGATGCCGAAGGCAGAGAGGGAACTATTTTGGTGTACTGCCGATGTGGGTTGGATTACAGGACATTCTTATATTGCATACGGACCATTATTAGCAGGAGCGAGTGCTGTGTTATTTGAAGGGGTTCCAACTTTTCCAGACGCGGGGCGTTTTTGGAAAGTGATTGATAAATATAAAGTCACCCATTTTTATACAGCGCCCACAGCTATTAGAGCGCTAGAGGCAGCAGGATTAGATTTTGTAAAACCATACAAATTAGATTCGTTAAAAGTACTAGGAAGCGTTGGAGAGCCCATTAATGAAGAAGCTTGGCATTGGTACAATAAAAACATTGGAAAAGAAAAATGTCCTATAGTAGATACATGGTGGCAAACAGAAACAGGGGGTATTTTAATTTCAGCATTAGCTGGTGTTACACAAACAAAACCAAGTTTCGCAACATTACCTATGCCTGGCATTCAACCATTATTAGTGGATGAAAAAGGAAATGAAATTTCAGGAAATAATGTAGAAGGAAATCTATGTATTAAATTCCCATGGCCATCCATGATTCGCACAACTTATGGAGATCATGACCGTTGTAAGAAGGAATATTTCTCAACTTACCCTGGATTGTATTTTACAGGTGATGGCTGCCGAAGAGATGAAAATGGATTTTATAGAATTACAGGACGTGTAGATGATGTGATGAATATTTCTGGGCACCGAATTGGAACGGCCGAAGTAGAAAGTGCTATTAATGCTCATGCAGACGTGGTAGAAAGTGCGGTGGTGGGATATCCTCACGACATAAAAGGGCAGGGGATTTATGCTTATGTCATTGTTCCATCTACTACAAAAGATCACGAAACTTTAAAGAAAGAAATCATAGCCGAAGTCAATAAAATTATTGGCCCAATTGCTAAACCAGATAAAATCCAAATCGTGAGCGGCTTACCTAAAACCCGTAGCGGAAAAATTATGCGCCGTATTTTGCGTAAGGTAGCCGAAGGTGATGTAAGTAATTTGGGAGACACTTCTACATTATTAGACCCAGCAGTTGTGCATGAGATTGTTAATGGAAAGCTATAAACCTATTAATTTTCAGGCATTTATAAAAAACGGCACGACCTTTGTTAAATTTTTTAACAGTTTAATTAAACTATTCGTTTTATAATAGGTCTAATTAAACGGGTGATTTTTCATAAATGAAAAAGCCCTAACTTTAATACATATAAAATTTAAACAAAATGAAAACAAAAAACTTATTATTAGCAGCATCGTGTATGTTTATTGCTATCTCAGTAACGTTTACAAGTTGTAAGAAAAAAGAAGATAAAGTTGACGAATCAGGACAAGCATCTTCAGATTCTCGTCAGGCTATCAGCGAAAATGATGCTTCAATTGATGACATCAACAAAACAGTAAGTGATTATCCGTTAATGCATGGTCGTACATCAGGATCTGCTCAATCTGCTGCTACTATTTGTGGTTTATCGGTTGATACAACAGGTTCTTATATGGGAACTATTAAATTAAATTATAACGGAACAACTTGTAATAATAGAACAAGAACAGGATCGGTTCGTTTAACCATTATCAATTATACATCTGGTCAAAGATGGAAAATGATTGGTTGTCAAATGAAAGTTGAATACTTAGCATATAGAGTTACCAGAGCATCTGATGGAGAATATGTTGAGTTAAATGGAATACAAACATTAACTAATGTGAGTGGTGGTACTTGGTGGGATTTATTTATTAATAACCAACCTAATTTAGTTAGTTCAGTAACAGGAACTAATTTAAGCGTTAATTTTAATGGTGCTGGCACTGCTAGTTATAATATTAATCGCAAGTTTACTTACACCTATAACCCAACAACAATTGTTTTAACTTGCGTTGGCGAAGGAATAGGTACTTCTGGTAGTTTAAGTAATTTAGAAAATTTTGGAACAACTCGTGATGGCGATCTTTTCACAAGTCAAGTAACTACTCCTATCGTTTGGAATACAACATGCGGTTCTTGGGCTCCATTATCAGGACAACTCGTTATTAAAGTGCCTTCTAGAGGCCTTGTATTAGATTGTTTATTTGGAGTAAATTCTTCAGGAACATCAATTGCAGTTGGTTCTAACCAATGTGCTTATGGTTGGAAATTAGATTGGACATTTGGACCAAATAACGGAACAAAAACAATTGGGTATTGGTAATCGATTTTGAAATAAAAAAAGCCCCGATGATAATTTCATCGGGGCTTTTTTATGATTGTTTGTAATATTAAGAAAACGCATTAAATCCAGTAACATCCATACCAGTAATTAATAAATGGATATCGTGAGTTCCTTCGTAGGTAATTACAGATTCTAAGTTCATCATGTGGCGCATAATTGGGTATTCACCAGTAATGCCCATTCCACCATGTATTTGACGAGCTTCACGTGCAATTTGTAAAGCCATGTTAACGTTATTACGTTTAGCCATACTAATTTGTGCAGGTGTTGCGCGGTGTTCGTTTTTCAATACACCTAATCTCCAAGTTAATAATTGAGCTTTGGTAATTTCAGTAATCATCTCAGCTAATTTTTTTTGTGTTAATTGGAATGCGCCAATTGGTTTCCCAAATTGAATACGCTCTTTACTGTAACGTAAAGCGCTATCATAACAATCCATTGCAGCACCAATAACACCCCAAGCAATACCAAAACGCGCAGAGTTTAAACAACCTAATGGTCCTTTTAAACCTTTGATGTTTGGAAAAATATTTTCTTTAGGTACTTTTACATTATCAAATACTAATTCACCAGTTGAACTTGCACGTAAACTCCATTTACCATGAGTTTCAGGAGTAGTAAATCCTTCCATTCCTCTTTCTACAACTAATCCTCTAATTTCTCCTGCTTCATCTTTAGCCCAAACCACTGCTATATCAGCAAAAGGGGAGTTACTAATCCACATTTTAGCGCCATTTAAGATAACATGTTTGCCATCTCCAGCATCTTTAAAGTTAGTTAACATACCTGATGGATTACTTCCGTGATCCGGTTCTGTTAAACCAAAACAACCCATTAAATCACCAGTAGCTAGTTTTGGTAAATATTTTTTCTTCTGTTCTTCGCTTCCGTATGTAAAAATTGGATACATCACTAATGAACTTTGAACCGAAGCCGTAGAACGTAAGCCACTATCGCCACGCTCTAATTCTTGCATAATTAATCCGTAAGAAATTTGATCTAAGCCTGGTCCGCCATATTCAGTTGGAATATATGGGCCAAAAGCACCAATTTCTGCTAATCCTTTAATCCATTGTTTTGGAAAAGTGGTTGTTTGACAAGCCTCTTCAACAATTGGAGTTACTTCTTTTTTTACCCATGCACGGGCAGTATCACGAATTAATTTATGTTCATCACTTAATAGTTCGTCCATTAAATAATAATCGTGTGCTTGAAAGTTATCTGTAGCCATTTTATGTTTTTTAAAGTGTGTAATATTACGAAAATCCTACTGAACCCACAAAAGAAAAGCCGCTCTTTATTGGGTTCTGTTCTAAAAACACAAAAGCCCTACAATTGTTGCAGGGCTTTTACTTATATATTAAATTTTAAAAATTAGTGGTGAGCGTGCTCTTCAACTTTAGCAGGTGCAGCAGTTGTATCGTGAGCCGCAGGTGCCGTTGTATCAGCAACAGCGGCGTGTTCTTCAACTACCGCTTCATGAGCTTCAGTGCCATGTTCTGCAGCAGTAGCTTCATGTTCGCCATGTTTTGCTTCGCAAGCTGCTTCACATTTTTCTTTATCTCCTTCGCAACAGCCGTGTTTTTTGTCGCATGTACTTACGGCTAATAAAATAATTAAAATAGTAACCAAACCCATAATTAAAGGTGTGCGAAATGCTACTGTTTTTGGTTCTGATGAATGATTATCGTGGTCGTGATGAGAACTCATAATATTTGGTTTTTAATTTTTTTGTAAAAATAATTTAATTATTTATTAATCAAAACTATTGTATCGAAATTTTTAAGGATTGTTTCCCTTCTAAATTAGACAGATTCAAGATATAGAGACCTTTTGCTATAGTTGAAACATCTAGCGTATGTTGATTTATAATATTTGAATTATCTTGTAAGGTGCTAGAAAGTACGGTTTTTCCTTGTATATCCACTAATTCAGCACGAATAGACACGTCATTTTTTGGAATAATAACAGTAATTTGATGCGTTGATGGATTTGGAAATACAGAAAGGGCTAATACTTTATTTTCATCCTTAATCCCTACATAGGATCTTAAAACATCTCTATATTTTGCTTGTGTAGGATTAAAAGTAGAACCATTTAAAGTGCCGGAAACCTCTAAAAACGGAATATGTTCGCCTAAGGTTAGCCATTGGTAACTACGTTGATAATTTGGAAAGCCTAACTTGAAAGGAAATCCTCCAATAGTAGCGCCTATTGTATCTTTAGCATATTGAGTGGTAACTACTCTTAAACAAGAAACAGTTCCGTAAGGCGTGCTAATAGAGCCCCAACCATCCACTTCTGTTATGCGATGCCCTTGTTTTGTATATACAAAAGGAATAAGAGTAGTGCTTGGAGTAGAAAACTTAAAATTAGTAGAGTCTCTATCTAAATAATCTAAAGGAAATTGGTAAATTTTATCTTGGGGATTATAATTATTAGGAACAGGAATTCCATTTATTTTAACTCCCAAGCCTTCTGCAGCAAAATATGTACTTGTGTTTTTATAAAACGAATAGATATCTGTGATACTAATTGGACCAACTGTTGGTATATTTACATTTAAAACAGTGTCCTGCGTTTTTTCACCATAGGCGCTTAATCCAAACAAAATGAAATAGGGTGTTGTTAGTCCTGGTTTAAATTCACGTATAGCTTGCCCCGTTGTTACCAATGAATCAAATAACCAAACATGATTAGCCCCAGTAGTTGTATAATCGCCAACAGAATTTAAACGCGCATTACTATATCTAATAGTATCGCCACTAATTGGCATGTTTGCGGAGGTTATTGTAATTTGAGAAGTTACCGAAAGACTTAAGCTAACAATAAAAATAAAAAGTAAATGTTTACGCATAGTGTAGTTTTGTAATCATAAATATACAAATTTATTATTACCAACTACCACCAGAGCCACCGCCGCCACCAGAGCCACCACCAAAGCCTCCAAAGGATGAGCCACCACCGCCGCCACCTCTAAAGCCACCAAAGGATGAGCCGCCGCCGTAGTAAGTCATTCCGCCGCCTCGGCCACCGCCGTTTTTAAACATAATAATGATGAAAAATATGACTAGGATGATGAACAAAATAGGGTGATTTTTAATAAAACCTATAAGCCCTGTTGCCTTAGGGGCTGTTTTTTCGTTGTATTCGCCTTTGGCCGCTTGCATTAACGCTTGGCAGCCAGCTTCTAATCCTTCATAAAATTGTTGTTCTTTAAAGTATGGAACGATTTGATTTTCGCGAATATGTTTGGTTTGTAAATCGGTTATAGCGCCTTCTAAACCATAACCAATCGATATAAATAATTTACGTTCTCCAGATCCACCAGTAGGTTTAACTAGTATAACAATTCCATTGTTTTTTCCTTTTTGTCCTACACCCCAACTATTTAAAATACCTACTGCAAAAGAGGCGTCGTCTAAACCATTTAAATCATCAACAATAACAATGCAAATTTGATTAGAGGTTTCTAAACTAAAATCTTGTAATTGTCGTTCAAGCTGCTCGGCTTGTTGCGAAGAAATAAAGTCTGGAAATTCTTTCGATAAATTATTATATAAACGTTCGGGATTGGGACGTTCTGGAATTTGAGCCAAACAAGGCTTCACAAACAGCGAAATGAAAGTAATTATCCAAAAAAGAGCTTTCAATTAGTAAGATATGGTATTAGAAAGTTCGTTTTTATCATCCGTTTCAATAGGAAAATACAACTTCAATTTTTCTCCGCATAATTCGACCGCTTTTTCGATGCCCGTTACATAATCATTTTCTTTAAAATAACTGATAGCGCAATCAGTAATACTTTTCCAAAACTCGTCACTTACTTTTTGATGAATACCTTCGTCGCCCCAAACCGCAAAAGATTTGGATTCAATGGCTAAAAAAAACAAAATACCATTACGGTCTTTTGTTTGTTGCATATTTAGCTTTACAAAATGTTTTTTGCACTCCTCTAAAGCAGCACCTTTACAAGTTTTTTCGATATGTACGCGAATCTCGCCTGAAGTTTTTGCTTCGGCAAATTGAATCGCTTTTATTAAGCGAGCATCATCTGCGGCGGATAATAATCGTTTTTTAAAAAACATAATTATTTAATATTCATTTCCACTTTAGGAGCTTTTTCAGCACCCGCTTCTGCTTCAAAGTAAATAGCATCACTATAGCCCCATGCAAAAATACTGCCCGGTATTTTTTTGATACTGATATTAAATTCATTTACAGCATCATTGTATTTCATGCGTTCTACAGCAATTCTGTTTTCGCAACCTTCTAATTCTACACGTAATTCACTAAAAGCCTGACTCGATTTTAAGTTAGGGTAATTTTCGGTTACCATTAATAATTTAGAAATAGCAGATGATAATTCTCCTTGAACTTGCTTAAACTGATTCATGTTTTCAGCTGTCATATTTGTAGGGTCAATAGTAACTTGAGTTGCTTTTGCACGAGCCTCTATAACGCCTGTTAATGTTGATTTTTCGAAATTAGCTTCAGCCTCAACTGTTTTAACAATGTTTGGAATTAAGTCTAAACGACGCTGGTATTGACTTTCTACTTGATGCCATTGCTTTTTTACACCTTCATTTGCAATCATAAACGAATTGCGTTTACTACATCCATAACCCATAAGGATTAATAAAAGTGCTCCAATTGCTCCGATAATAATAATTCTTTTCATAGCGTTTTGTTTATGTACGATAATCCTCGTTTTATTTGTAATAAAAGGATTAGTTCGTACGTTTTAATGTATTAAATAATTTAGTGTGAAGATAAAAATAATTACCTTAGAAGCTATTACCGTTGGTACAGAAATTAACATATTTTATCCTGTTTGTGTTTTTGGCAAAACTGCCTTTAAAAGCACAAATCGTCTATAAATTACAAGTGGTAAATACCGACAGTGCTTCAGTTTTTAAAAAGATTAGCTACAAAAAACAATTTTCGGATAAAGCGTATATCGAAAAAGAAGCCAATAAAATCTATATTTCTTTAATAGATGCTGGGTACATTTCGGCAAGTGTGGATAGTATTACAAGGGATTCTTTAAACTATAGAGCATACATTAGTGCTGGTAAAAAATATAAATGGGTAAACTTATATTACTCTAAAAAAGACCAAGCCATTGTTAGTAAGCTAGGATACAACGAACGTTTTTTTACAAAGCGCCCTTTTAAATTTTCGGAACTATCAAAGTTCATGGAAAAAATTATTACCTATTACGAAAACAATGGTTACCCCTTTGCCTCAGCTAAATTAGATAGTTTACGATTCGAAAACTCAGGCGTTGTCGCAAAATTAAATATAGAAAAGAATGTGTTTATAAAGCTAGATAGCCTTATTACAGAAGGAACAGGAAAAGTAAGTCAGAAATTTTTGTTGAGGTACTTAGGCATTAAAAACGGAATGCCCTATAATACCGAAGTTTTTATGGGTGTCTCAAAAAAAATAAAGCAGTTGCCATTTGTTACTGAAAAAAAATCGCCCATCATTCAATTAACTGATAAGCAAAACAAACTGTTTTTGTTTTTAGAGAAAAAAAACGCCTCGCAGTTTGACGGTATTGTTGGAATTTTGCCAGACGATAAAGGTAAAACAGTATTTACAGGAGACTTAAAAATTAAATTAGTTAGTACTATTTTTAAAAGTGGTGAAACGGTGGATATTCAGTGGCGTAGATTACAGACACAAACCCAAGATTTAAAAGCTAATCTAATATATCCTTATATTGGAGGTTTGCCAATTGGTGTAGACTATAACATCAAAATTTACAAAAAAGACACCACCTTTTTAGATGTGAATAATGCGATAGGGCTAAACTATTATTTTAGCGGATTGAATTATGTAAAAGTGTTTTACAAACAACGCAATGCCAATTTAATTTCAACGGCAGGTTTAGCAAATATTACAGTATTGCCAGAGTATGCCGACGTTATTACAAAAGCTTATGGTTTAGGATTATTTATTGAAAAATTTGATTATAAGTTTAACCCACGAAAAGGTTTTGGAGTTAATATTCAAGGCTCAGTGGGTAGCCGGCAGATAAAGAAAAACCCAAAAATTAATGATGTGGCCTATTCTACATTAGCATTAAAAACATCGCAATACCAAGTAGAAGGAGCGGCTGTTGGCTATATTAATTTAGTTAAAAACCATGTGGTTAAATTATCTTCTCAATTTGGAAGTGTGTTTGGTAATACCATTTATAAAAACGAGTTATTTAGAATTGGAGGCTTAAGAACGTTAAGAGGATTTGATGAAGAAAGTATTTTTGCCTCATCTTATGTGATACCAACGATTGAGTATCGTTTTTTGTTTGAAAAGAACTCTAATATATTTGTGTTTTACGAAGGCGCTTGGTATCAAAATCATAGTGTGAATAGTAAAATTGACGACACACCCATGAGTGTTGGCGCGGGCATTAATTTTGAAACCAAGGCGGGCATTTTTAATTTAAGTTATGCTATTGGAAAACAACAAGGCAATGGTTTTGATTTGCGAATAGGAAAAATTCATGCAGGATTAACCGCATTATTTTAGACGAAAACCTATATTTTATATATTATTTTAGTTACACTTGTATAGAACAATTATTTGTGAAAAAACGCCATTATATCATATTCATATTTTTATTGAACTTTTTTGTTGGTTATTCTCAAAAGATGAACCTTCAAAAATTTTCAGTTAAAGAGGGTTTGATACAATCTACGGTTAAGCAAATTGAACAAGATGATTATGGAAATTTGTGGTTAGCCACAAATTACGGCTTATCAAAATTTAACGGAAAAATTTTCGAAAGTTTTACTACTACTAACGGTTTGCCATCTAATGAAATTTCTAATTTATTGTTTACCAACGAAACATTATTTATAGGAACTAAAAAAGGCTTTTGTTCTTATGGCGGCACTAAAATTGAGAATAAAGAATTATATCAAAAAATTAGGGGCAACGTTAAAAAGATTCTAGAAAACAAAGGAATTCTTCACATCATTACTTCTAAAGGATATTATTTATTGGATATAAGTAAGACTAAACTATCATTAGATTCTATTGCTATTCCTAATATTATTTCTCAAATACCCACAGACGCCGAGTTTGATGAGGATGGAAATTTATGGATATCAACCAGTAGAAAAGGATTGTTTTTTATGGAAAAAAGCATTTCAACCAAAATACCAAAATTTGTTTTAATTCAAAATTCAGCAGCTTCTACTACTATTAATAATAAGTTAGTTCGTATTGTAAATTTTAACTCTTCTAATCTATTTAAGGGCGAGTCTATTCAATCCATTGAATTTGATAAAAAGAAGAACTTGTTAGTGAGTGATTGGAATAACGGATTGGCAGAAATAAAATTTGACTTTATTAATAACACGGGATTTAATGCCAACTATTTTAATTTCGACTCTATTATTCCTGGTGTAAACTTGATCGGCAGATTTATTAACATTGATAAAGATGAAGAAGGAAATATTTACTTAGCCACGGATGGCTTTGGTTTTTTAAAAATACCAATTGATAAAAACACTAATGAAAATGATTTTACAACCACAAACATTGTTTGGCTAAGTAATGGACAAGGATTTTTTGGCAGCAATCCATTATGTTTCAAACAAGATAAGTTTCAAAATTTGTGGGTAGGTACATTAAACGATGGATTAGTATCTGTTAATAGTAAAAGCTCGTTGAGTTATAATCAAAAGTCGGGTTTAGACGAAGAAAAAGTAATTAGTGTATATAAATCATCAGATAGTGCTATCTGGAGCGGAACATATGGTGGCGGAGCATTTAAATTCAAAAACAAAAAGTTTGAACGTTGTTTTTGGGAACAAGGGATTAGTGAGTCTATTATCAAAACAATCACTGAAGATAATTATGGCAATATTTGGTTAGGAACAACAGGTGGTGGCATCAGCATCATTAGTAAAGAAAACACTCAAAAAAAATTAAACATTACTAAAGTTATTTCACAAACAAATAATCTTACGTCTAATTATATTTCTTATTTGTATAAGGCACCTAACGGAGCTATATGGGTTGGCTATCAATCAGAATCTAAATTAGACAGAATTATTTTAAATAAAGATTTGTCATATACTATTTCGTCTTTTCCCATTACTAATTTATTAACGTTTAATGTATCATGCTTGTTGGAAGATACAGACGGAGATATTTGGGTAACATCTAACGAAGGTGTCTGGAAATTAAATCCTAAAACTGGGTATGTTAATAATGAGTATGCCATTTTTAAAAACATTCAAACTATTGCTAAAGATTGGAATGGAAATATGTGGTTGGGAAGTTCAGATGTTGGAGCTATTATCTTAAAAAATAAATTAAAGGTTCGCTATTTTGAGAATGCTCCGGCAAATGTTTTCGAAAAAGTTTCTACTAAAGAAGGTATTAGTAGCAATTGCATTAACTCTATTTTGTTTAATAATGATGTAGTTTGGTTTATTTCCAACAACGGCATTAACGAATTAAAAATAGATACGTATTTAAATAAAGTAAAAGAAATAAAATCTTACAACAAGGGTCAAGGTTTTGCTTCCTACGACAATAAGCCAAACACGACTGTTTTTGATGATGAACAATTTATTTGGATAGGTTCTGTAGAAGGCTTAACACAATACAAGCACATTAATGAAGCCGAGAAAAATAGTAGTCAAAAACAGGCAACTGTTTTTATCAATACGGTCTTAATTGAGAATAAACAAATTGATTGGACGGATGAAACTTTGTTTACAACAGGAGATTATTCGGACATTAGTTTTGATGGGTTTTATAATTGGTATAAAGTGCCAAATAATCTAACATTGGATTATACTCACAACAGTATCCAGTTTATTTTAAATACAGATAATATTGCCGATCAAAAATTAATGAACTATAGTTATAAATTAATAGGTTATGATAAAGATTGGATACAGTTATTTAATTTTAATGAAATCACTTACCGTAATTTACCATCGGGGGATTATAGTTTAGTTATAAAAGCATCAATTAGTAACGATTTTACAAACTCAAAAGAATACACCTATCACTTCAGTGTAACTCCACCGTTTTGGAAAACTACCACCTTTTATGTAGTGATTATAGTAATATCTCTAGCTCTTTTATATTTCTTTGTTATTAATAGAGAAAAGCGTTTAAAGCGAGAAAAATTGAAATTGGAATTACAAGTAAAAGCACGTACTTCCGAAATCGAAAACAAAAAGAAAGAAATTGAATTACAAAATGTATTAATTCAAAAAATTAACAAAGATTTAACGGATAATATAAAATATGCAGAACGGATTCAACAAACCATATTGCCGAATACGGATGTGTTATCAAAATATTTTGCAGACAGCTGTATTTATTATAAGCCACGTAATATTGTAAGCGGAGATTATTACTGGATTAAAGAATTGAACGGATTAATTTACGTAGCAGTTGTAGATTGCACTGGACATGGTGTTCCGGGAGCATTTATGTCTCTCATATCTAGTAGTATTTTAAATGAGGCTGTAGAGGAACATATTAGCCAAAACAATCCTGCTAAAATGCTAGAGCATTTGAGGTATGAAATTAATGTAAGGTTAACTCAAAACACAACAGATCAATTGAATGATGGATTAGATATTTCTTTAATTTGTTACAACAAACTAAAAAGCACTATCGAATATGTGAATGCGAATCGCCCACTATATATTATTTCTAATGACGAGTTGATTACTTTGGCGTCAGAAAACGTAAATATTGGTGGTTATGCAGACTTTAACAGTGTTATTCCTTCGAAGACAATAACGGTGAAAAAAGACGATTTGTTGTTTTTATTTACGGATGGCATTACCGATCAATTTGGTGGGGATAGAAATAAAAAATACAATCCAGCGCGCTTGCGACAGTTTTTATTGATGAATAACCATTTGAATTTGTTGGAACTTAAATCAAAACTAAGTCACGATATTACAGAATGGCAAGGTTCTTATGAGCAAACAGACGATATTTTATTAATTGGCCTAAAAGTATAACCACTAATTATTAAATTAGTATGTGTTTAATTTTAAATCCATACCATTTTTAAAAATCTTATTGCCTTACTTGGTGGGGATTATAGCTTTCTTTTATTTTGGTTTGTTTCAAAAACTGCATGTGGTTTTTTTAAGCATTTTAACTTTATGGCTCTTTGCTTTTTTCTTCCAGAAATTTTATAAGCCAAAAGAATACTATAAAAAAGGAATTTACATTCTTCTCACAAATCTCTTATTGTTTTTATTAGCATTTGAAGCTTGTTATTTATACAATGATAAAAATAAGAGCCATCATTATTCGCATCATGTATCTTATCAACCGCAATCTTTTATTGCAACAATAACAGATATTCCCGTAACATCCGAAAAATTTATTAAAATACCAATTCAAATTAATTGTATCGAAGAAAATAAGCAATGGCATTATGCTGAAGGAAATTCGATTGTTTATTTGAGGAATGATTCTACTGTAAAATTGAGTTTAGGGAATAACATTTTATTGAACACAACCTTTAGCCATGTGAATGAACCCAAAAACCCCAATGAATTTGATTATAAAACGTTTTTAGAAAACAGAAACATATTTCATGTTGTTTATGCGACAAAAAGTAGCACACATGTTTTTTTTAAACCCAACACGCCTTTTAGCATAACTGGTTTAGGTGTTCAAATCAAATCGCATTTAGTTTCTGTTCTTCGCAATAGTAATTTATCTCAAGAGGCATTTTCTATTTGTTCGGCTTTATTAGTTGGATACGATGATGAGATAGATAGTGAGGTGATGCAAAGTTTTTCTCATTCAGGCACTTTGCATATTTTATCCGTTTCTGGAATGCATACAGGAGTACTTTATGCTATTCTAATTTATGTATTTTCTTTATTCGATAAATATGATCGATATAAGAAAACGAAATTTGTTTTTGTATTAAGTTTCTTGTGTTTGTTTGTGTTGATTACAGGGTTATCGCCCTCGGTTTTAAGAGCGGCCTTAATGTTAGGTTTAATATTATTTGGAAAAACATTTTATAAACAGGGAAACGCCTATAATACGTTATTATTTTCTGCTTTTTTATTATTGCTTATTAATCCTTATTTAGTAAAAGATGTTGGTTTTTTATTGAGCTATTGTGCTGTAGGTGGTATTATGTATTTGTATCCTATTTTAGCTAAGCTTTATGTTTTTCAAAATAAAATAATTCAGTGGCTATGGACGAGCGTTTTAATTTCGGTTGCAGCCACTATATTCACGTTACCAGTTTCACTGTATTTCTTTCATCAATTTCCTATTTGGTTTGTGCTTTCTAATTTATTAATTATTCCTATTAGCATGCTATTGATGCTCGGTGCTGCCCTGTTTTTAGTTCTTTATAAAATTGTATTTCTTAATCAACTGTTAGTATATATCATTAATGGAACTACATCTATGATGTTATGGTTAGCTCAATTGACAGATAATCCACATTATGGCTTTGTTGATTTTATTCCTTTTTCAAAAATCGACATATTGTTTTTGTCTTTAGTAATTGCATTAAGCTTATTAATTATTGCCAATAAACAGTATAAGCATGTGTTGATATTGTGCGGTATTATAATTTCTTGGTTATCGGTTTCAATTTTTGATACATTTCAGCAAAAACAAGAAAAGGAGTTTGTGGTTTTTCACGTTAAACAAAAAACCGTTTTTGCTTTACGACTAGGCCAAACTATTTACGCTCATTTTGATGATATTAGTTCCAAAGAGGTTCAACGATATGTGAAGCCATATTTGTTAACCATTTCTAATTTAAAGCTAGTAGATACTAAATCCAATGTTTTACAGGTGGATTCTACTTATATTGTAAATAACCATCAAAACGGGTCTTTATTAAAAACACTAACCGCAAAGTACATTTTGATAAGTAAGGATACGCCATTAGAACTCACAACTAATTATAAAAGTAAACCCTTGGTTATTGCCGATTGCAGTAACAGTTATAAATTTGTAAAGCAATTAAAAAAGCAATGCGCTTTATTGGAAATACCTTTTTATTGGGTAAAAGAAAATGGAGCTATACAAATAACATTATAGATTATGAAACAGCCATGTTTGCCTAAACGCAAACACAAATGATTAAACTGGCTATACCATATGACTATTAAAAAACAAATAATTTTGACATATGAAATTAAGGATAGGAGATAAGGTTCGTTTTTTGAATGAAGTGGGAGAAGGAGTCATTACTAGATTTAAAGATAGGGAAACGGTTTTTGTAGAAATGCAAGATGGTTTTGAAATCCCTT
The DNA here is from genome assembly GCA_016711805.1 of Bacteroidota bacterium. Lineage (GTDB taxonomy): Bacteria > Bacteroidota > Bacteroidia > B-17B0 > Aurantibacillaceae > UBA4416. The sequence goes on along the minus strand of JADJSH010000003.1, from coordinate 92,525 downwards.
ATTTGTGCAAGCATTTAGTGCCAATACATACCGAGTTGATTTTAAATCCAGAAGTAGAAAACATGGAGATGGAATTAGAAACCATTTTATCTGATTCTATATATTTTATTATTGAGCCTGACCATGATATGCCGGCTTTGGTGAGCGATTATAAATTTTATTTATTTAATTCATCTTCTTATAACGTGATGTTTTCTTATTCTGTTAAAGATGACGAGTATTTTCAAACATTGAAACATGGAGAGTTAGGAGCGTACCAAAAAATATTTTTGAAACAGGTTAAGAAAAATTTCTTTAAAGAATACGCTTATCATAAAATAGAATGTTTGTTTTATAAAAACATGCACTATAAATCACAAATTCCATTAGCTGAAATTTTATACATTAATGATAAAATTATGTCGCAGTCAACCTTAATTCAGCATAACGAATTTAAGTTTCCGGTGTATGCTTATATTTTAAAAGAGAACTTCTTAGATAAAGAAATTGTTGAGAAAACGATTACGATGGAAGACATGACTCGATTAAAAGCCATTAAGGAATTTAAACAACCACAAAAAACATCTGTTGCTAAGCAAAAAATAAAAGACCTTACTCGCGAAATAGATTTGCATATTGAAGAGTTAGTTGACTCTTATAAAAACTTAACCAATTATGAAATTATGTCTATTCAGCTCGAGCGTTTTGAGAAGGAATTACAATATTGCATGAGTAATGGAATCAAAAAACTCATTGTGATACATGGAGTAGGTAATGGAAAATTAAAATCTGAAATCAGCGCTATTTTAAAAACCATTGATGACATTGAGTATTATGATGCTTCCTATAAAGATTACGGTTACGGCGCCACTGAAGTGAGAATTTATTGATTTTAGATTAGGTCGTGCCCCCGCAAAGAGGCGGCGGGGTCGGGCTGTCAAGACAATCTTTTGCAAGAGGCAAGCAAATGGATTTCTGCTCGCATCCCTCACGCAACTTTACTACGTTTTGAAATTTACACTTCGATCTTAATGTAAACTTGCGTGAAGGATTGAGGCTTTGTTTGAGCTCTTTTTATTTGCTATTTCAGCAAATAAAAAAGCGAGTGCCGAAAGCCCGATTCGCCAGCTGGCGGACACGCCCAAAAGCTTAAAAAATCTACTTAATAACCGCTAATTCTTTACCAACCTTTTCAAAAGCCGCTAATGCTTTATCTAAATGGGCTTTGGTATGTGCTGCTGATAACTGAACACGAATACGTGCTTGTCCTTTTGCAACAACAGGAAAAAAGAATCCAATCACATAAATGCCTTCTAATAATAATTTATCAGCAAACACTTGTGATAGTTTAGCATCATATAACATCACGGGTACAATAGCAGAATCACCTTCTTTAAATTCTAACCCAATTTTACGTAAGCCTGATTTAAAATAAGCAATGTTGCTTTCTAAAGTATCTCTTAATTCGGTTGTTTCGCTTAACATATCAAATACTGCAATACTTGCGCCTACAATACTTGGTGCTAAAGAGTTTGAAAATAAATAAGGACGAGAACGCTGTCTTAAAATTTCAATGATTTCTTTTTTACCAGTTGTAAAGCCACCCATTGCTCCACCTAAAGCTTTACCTAAAGTGCCGGTAATAATATCCACACGATGCATTACGTTTTTCAGTTCCACGGTTCCACGACCAGTTTTACCAATAAATCCAGAAGCGTGACTTTCATCTACCATTACCATGGCATTATATTTATCTGCTAAGTCACAAATTTTATCTAATGGTGCTACAAAGCCATCCATACTGAACACACCATCAGTAACAATGATACGGTAACGTTGTGCTTGTGCTTTAATTAATTGTTCTTCTAAATCTGCCATATCGCAGTTTTTGTAACGATAGCGTTGAGCCTTGCATAAACGCACACCATCAATAATAGATGCGTGATTTAATTCATCAGAAATAATGGCATCTTCTTCTCCAAACAAAGGTTCAAACACACCACCGTTTGCATCAAAAGCTGCTGCATATAAAATAGTGTCTTCTTGCCCTAAAAATGTGGCAATCTTTTTTTCTAAAGTTTTATGAATGTCTTGCGTGCCACAAATAAAGCGAACAGATGACATGCCGTAACCATGAGTGTCTAAAGCTTTTTTAGCACCTTCAATGACTTTAGGATGAGATGATAAGCCTAAATAATTATTGGCACAAAAAATAATTACTTCCTTGCCATCACTTACTTTTACACTAGCGCCTTGAGGAGTAATAATGACACGTTCTTTTTTGAACAAACCATTTTGTTCTATTTCGTTTAATTGACTTTGTAAATGCTCTTGAAATTTTCCGTACATAATGCTAATTTTTGAGATACAAATTAAAGAATATTCACTGATTTTATAGATTTTTTGACCTTAAATATTCGATAAATTGTAAAATTTCGTATATTTGACCTCCTAAACGCGCACGTGGCGTAATTGGTAGCCGCGCCAGACTTAGGATCTGGTCCGTGAGGGTGGGGGTTCGAGTCCCTTCGTGCGTACAAAAAAGCCTCTCAATACTGAGAGGCTTTTTTAATTAATTTTTCTTAGTGTATTTACAAAGTATCACAATTGTTTGATCGTTAATTTTCCCTTCGACTTGTTCAACATTATCATGAACTAATTTTATTTTCTTAACTACTGTTCCTTTAGAGGCAGTAAAGTTCGTTCCTTTCACATTAAGAGCTTGTGTTAAAACAATGGTATCTCCGTTTTCTAAAGTATTACCAAATGCATCTTTGTGCACATCGGCTACTTCAAATGCGCTTAATGCCCATTGAATTACATTTTCATCTAAATCAACAGAACTAATTAAATTATTTGCCCAATCTTCTTCTTTATAGTTTTGTAATATTCTATAACTTAAAGCTTGCACACTTGGCTCTACGCTCCAAATACTTCCTTCAACGCAACGCCAATGAAAACTAGCATCTTTACTATCAATTGCTTCTAAACAAGTGTTACATAAAGCCACTTGGTTTTCAATGGAGTCATCGTTTTTTGGACTAACTGTATAATCATGTGTTGCTGTTTCGCTATTACATAATTCACATAATTCTCCGTTGCGTTCTTTAAGTTTTTGGCTAATTGACATAGATTGAGTTTAAAAGGTTTTTAAATTTGAAAGACCAAAAGTAAAAGATTATTTTATATAGAAAGATTATTTTTTCCTGATATAAATCTCATTTTTTGCAATGGCGCATAAATCACCAGTTTTCGAATAAATTTCTATAGAATACGATTTTATAAAAACACCGTTTTTGTTTAATGCATCTTCGGCCTCTTGAATCATATCATCTGTAATTGTTATCTGATAAAACAAGTCAGTTCTTCCCGGCCTTACAAATTGTATGCTTGCACTCTTTAGCCAAACACTGATTTGATAACCTTTATGTTTTAATAGTTGCCCAAATAACATGGCGTAAAAAGGATCTGTTGCCGTGTATATAGTTCCGCCAAAAATGGCTTTCCCAAAATTCAGAGTTATTAAACTTCGATTTATTTTTACATCAGCGCCTTTAAACCCAGCGTCAATGTTTCGTATCCAAATACGTTGAAGTAGCAAAGGTGGATATAACCTCATGCCCCATTTAAGTATATTTTCAGATACTTTCATGTTAGTATTTTTTTAAAAAATGAATAGGAGTTTCGCCGCAATTTTTTTTGAAGAAACGAGAAAAATAAGAATTATCATCAAAGCCTAAATTAGCGGCTATTTCAGATACGCTATGCTGTTTATGAATAAGTAAACGTTTAGCTTCAATAATAATTCGTTCTGCAATTATTTCCGATGTTGTTTTATTTAAGCATTCTTTACAAATACGATTTAAATGTTTCTCACTTATATTCATTAAACTAGCGTACTCATGTGCATATTTTTTTGTTTTAAAATAAACATCAATATTATGTTCTAGCTTTCTAAGTTTTAGAAGATAAGTTTCATTCTTAACTTTTGTAGCAGGTAAATAATGTCTGGATAATTCTATATAGACTAACGAAACTAGTGAATGAATTTTTTCATACTTCATGAGTTCATTTACCTGATACTCTTCTACAATTGCTTCAAATGTTTTTTGTAGTGCTTCAAAAGCTTTTTTCTTTAGCAAAACTTGTGGAGGATTGTGAATAGAATTAAAGAAAGGATAATCTAAAATGCTTGATAGTGTAAATCCTTTATCATAAAAATTTGTTGTATGAAAAAACACATACCCGTCAATGTCTTTAGATAGTTCCCAATGATGCATTTGACCTGGCCTCATTAAAAAAACGGTTCCAGGTTTTATGTCATAAGTATTAAAATCTATTTCGTGCTTGCCGCTACCTTTTGTAAATAATACAATTAGATAAAAATCGTGTTTGTGTGGTTCGGCAACGATATGATGGTGCTTAATGTGCGGAATAAAGTAGTTGGCATAAAAATCAGTATTTAAAGTTTCTTCTTTAAAATGCTTGATATTATATATTGGCAACAACTTTTTCACTTTATAAATATACTAAAATGTCTTTATTGTGTTATACAATGTCATTTTAATTATAGTACTACAGCTATTCTAATGATTAATTTTGCTATAAAATATGGAGATATGAATAATTTAAAACCAACTAAGGATAATTTAGTGAAATTGATTCTTAAAGAAAAATGTCCGAATTGTGGAAATGGCGACGTGTATCAAAAAAAGACCAAGTTCATGCAATTACCTATTATGAATGATACTTGTGAAAACTGTCAATATCATTTTGATAGAGAGCCTGGTTATTTTATAGGAGCGATGTACATTAGTTATGGTTTGGCAGTTTTTCAGGCAATTTTAACTTTTTTATTGCTTTATATATTTTTGCCAAACATTCCTACAATTTGGGTAGTGTTAGCGATATTGTTTGTTCTATCGGTGTTTTCAATAAAAAACTATAAGCTTTCAAGGATTATATACATCCATATTTTTCCTTACTAATAAGGGATTAACATATTTTTGGAGTTGATTTATGGAATTTGTTGTTTGCTAGCATCTTAATTGCAAAAACTACGATTATGGAAATTTCAATTAAAAAACCTTGTCACGAAAATTGGGATGCAATGACACCTAACCAGCAAGGCGCTTTTTGCGGTAAATGTGTTAAAACTGTTATTGATTTTAGTGCCAAATCCATCGAAGAAATTAAAGAGTACTTTTCTACCAAACAAGATGAAAAAGTTTGTGGTCGTTTCGAGAAGACACAATTAACGGCTTTGAGCTTTGATGCTTTTTATAACGAGTTTAAAGGATTTAATTTTACTAAACGTTTTGCCGTTATTTTGTATTTTACATTTGGTATGTGGTTATTTAATGCCTCAACCAGTTTGGCGCAAACTCCTACTCACGAAAAAGGAGATGTGCAAGTAGTTAATCCTATTATGGGTGGAATTAGAGTCATGCCTCCAAAACAAGACACAGCAAAACCTGTTGTAAAGCCATGCATAAAACCAACAGTTAAGGGAAAAGTAAAATGTGTAGAACCAATACCTGAAACGCATCAAAAAATGGGAGAAGTAATGGTTGTTCCAGAAAAGAAAAAAACGCAAAGGACTAAGAACACTAAACCAGAAAAGTAAAAAAGCCGCTAATACAGGATTAGCGGCTTTTTTTATATGGATGTGGTTTTAATCTAAACGTAAGCTTGTGCCGCCAATAATAACACCATCGCAAGATACCTCGATGATATAATTACCTGGCACTAAAGGATCTTTACCTTCGCAGTATGTAACTCCGCTAATTTCTACATTCGCATAATTCAAGGCTTGTTTGCCAGCAAAATAGCCACTCGACTTATCAAAAGTAAAACGGTAATTGTCATCATAATTTTTTGCCATCTCTTTTCCATCAGGAGTAACAATTCTCACAAACACGGTTTTTTCGCCAGAACGAGCAATTTTATTTTCACCTAAAGTAAAAGATACTTTAATTTTTTGAACGCGAGATGCTTTAGTGGTTTCGCTTTCTTTTTTACCACCACTTTTAAACTTAACGCCTTTTGCCATTACATTGGAGCAAGACAGAATAGAGCCTTTTTGAATGGTTGCGCTTAATACTTCTTTCTCTTTGCTTAACGTGGTTGTTTTTCCTTTTTCACTATCTAGTTCTTTTAATACATTATCTTTTTCTACGATCAAGGTTTTATTTAAAGTTCCTAAAGAGTCAATTGTTCTTACATAACCTCTCATAATTTGACGAAGTGTTTCTGATTCTTTTCTTAATTTAGAAATGATATACGCGTCGCCTTTGTGTTTTTCGGCATCTATTAATAATTGAGCGATTTCTGCTTTCTTAGCTTCTATTTCTGCTTGCAAGGCTTTATCGTTCGTTTGAAGGTTATCAAAGTCTTTTTGTAATTGTAATAAATCTGATTTTACATTATCACGCTCAACAATCACTTGCTCTTTTACAACAATCTCATTGGCTGCTTTATTTTTTTCTTGCCAGTACATCCAAAAGGTAACACCGTTAGTAATTGCTAGCAAAGCAATTAAAATCCATAGCAACCCTGATTTTTTACGATTCTCGTTAGATGTGTTCTCTTCCATAATGCAATTAATTTATTCCCTCAAAATTAGTATAAAAATATAAGCCCCTAGCGAAAGTTTTTCACTAAGGGCTTTTAATTAGTTTATTTTAACGCTTACTGCACGATCCCTAATTTTTTAGCGATAGCTGCAGGAATTGCTTTTTTGTGTAACATGATGCTAGTAGTTTTATACAACACATAGCTTTCAGACGCATAAAAATAGCCGTCACATTCGTTTCTATCTTTACCCCAAGAATTTTTTACAATGTAATAAGGTGTTGCGTTTTGATCTTTAACGATACCAACCACGTGCATTCCATGATCATCTTGTGTCTCGTAATTATCAAATGCTTGTTGACGATTTTCTTGAGTTACTTTAAATTGAGCGTGTGGCTTTTTGGTTAAGTCAGCTTTTTCATCATCACTCATTTCCGAGAAAGGCATTTCAGGAACAACTGCTAAACCATCTTTAAATTTAAATCCTTTTTCACTTACGTCAGATGCCCAAGCAAATGTAAAGCCTGTGTTAATGGCATTAGTCATTACCTCTTGAAACTCATTTAAAGGCAAGTTATACATTTGATCCCAGTTCCAGTTGTCAGGTACTTCTAAAGTAAATTTGCTGTAGAAAGGATGGTGCGTAAATGACGTTAAGAATACATAATCATCAATATTTAATCCAGTAGCTTCGTAGTATGATTTAGGAGTGTATTCTTTTCCTTTATACATAAATTTTTCTGGAGCTTTTCCTAAAAATGCATCACAAGTACTTTCTACCGCTTGGTGCATAGCTTCAAAATCAATTTTACTATTATTGTCATTTGCTACAGCACTAGTAATTCCTTTTAAGGTTGCTTCTAATACCGAGTGATTATGATTTTCTTTCGGATTTTTTTTACCAGTATAAACTTCTTCAGGAACCATACCGTATTTTTTGATCACATTTACAACGTCAGAAAAACCACCGCCTTCGGCCATGTTTGCTCTACCGTGCATACGTACATAATTATCTGCTTTTAATGGATAAGCTTTGCGAGCCACAAACATTTCTGCCATATTAAAATCTTTTCCTTTCCCCATTCTAATTAATTCGCTTTCAAAAAACGACATAGATGAAAACGACCAGCAAGTTCCTGTGTTACCTTGGTTTTGAACGGCTGTTGCATCTAAACTTTTTACAACGGTAAATTTGTATTCGCTTCCTTTCATATTAGTAAGCGGCCCCTGATAAGGTGCTTGAGTTTGCGCTTGACCTAAGGCAAGTGAGCAAACTGCTAGTGTTGATAGTATAAATTGTTTCATTTGGTTTGTATTTGTTATGTTAAAGGTAAGTATTTAGGAAAGTGGAATTTTATATAATTGGTTGATTGGCATTTAAGAACTTTAATCGGCTTGTTTAATATATTTTAATAAGAAGGACATTTCGAAAATGGTAAACAATACATATTGAATCATAAAATGACACGTGAAAGCCAAAGCTTCTGGTTTATTTACTAAGGAATAAATAAAGACAAAAATCATACATACTAATAAACGAGCCATGCTCATGGCCAATGTTTTAAAAACAAATTCTTTGGATTGTTTATCACCCTTAGTTAATAAAGCATTTGTGCCTAAAGTTGCTACCGCAAAAAATAAGGTTGGAATCCAAAAATGGGATGTGCTAAAATAACGGGTTTGTAATTGACTTAAGCCAAAGGACAACACTAAAGCACCTATGCAAATAGTAATAAATTGTAAATAGTATTTTTTTTGATTTTGCATATTGAGTATTACTTGCTCGGCTTAATAAAATCTTTTAGTACAATATACATTGCTAAGCCAATGGAGACTAAACTTAAAATGATGGTAAAGATAGGAGTTGTGTTTTTATAATACGCGTCTAATTTAAAACCACCATAACAACCACCGCCAATAATTACTGCCATTTGAATGCCTAAGGCGCTATATTTTGCGTAAGCATTAAGCGGTTTGGGTTGCTGCTTCTCGTTTTTCGCTGACATTAGTTATGTTTTTTACAACGGCACCCATGTTACAAGTACCAGTAAATGTAGCGTTAGGTTCAATAGATATTTTTCCTGTAACGATGTCGCCTAAAACTTTAGCACTTGCTTTTAAAGATAGTAATTCGCTAACAGTTACTTTTCCATGAATTTCTCCTGAAATATCAGCATTTTGACAAATGATATTTCCCTCAATATTTCCAGATGGACCAACTACTAATTTCCCAGAAATAGAGAGATTTCCTTTTAAGGTACCATCAATTCTGACATCTCCATTAGATTTTATATCGCCAATAATGGTAGTTCCATTACCAATTAAGTTAATAGATGTGGCAGTTGACTCCGAAGTTTTATTTGCTTTTTGAAACATGCTTATATTTTTGATTTACGAATATATAAAATAACTTCTGTTATTTGTAATGATCATCAAAAAAAGGCTTATAGTAGCTCACCTGTTTTTTTCTAAATAGTTTTGGTAAATTATCGGCTGATATAGCCATTATGGTAAACATCTCTATTTTTACTTTACCCGAAAACACCGTTTTATCTTTTTTCAAGTTGTCAATATACTCTATCGCTTCTTGCGCATTTTTAAATGTTTTAATGTTGGTAATTTGATCGGCTGCGCCAAACAAACTACTTGTAATAGATAAGTTCGCATTGCCATAAAAATTATTATTATAATCTGCTAGCGCTGATTTAAATGCATTGGCAATAGCGGCATCATCCGGACAAATTGCTATTACAAAGTGTTGAGAATTTAAATCTAAACTAAACGTATCAGTTTTATTAATCGTACTTGTTCCATTGCCTGTTGCCTCGCTAGGATGTTTGGAATTATAAATTAATTCAATAATATTTTGGGCTTCTTTTGAAACATCATCTTTTGGATAGAGCACTTGCACCATTTTTAAAGCAGCGTCTAGCGAATCAACGCCTTTTAATTTACCAATAGAAATAGCTCGAATGAAGGCAAATTTTGGCGAGAAATCATTTTTTCCAAACTTTGCGTCCGCTTCGTTACACTTATTATAAGCGGCGCTATAATTACTAATGGAGTAATCGTTATACACATCGTTATAAAATAATTCAACTTCTCCTTTTTGAGCTGCTTTATCCGAAATGTATTTTGGGTTTTTAATTATTTGAGCATACTCGCTATTAGGATACTCATTTAAAATTTTGTTTTTATAATAGTCGGCTTGAGATTGATTTTTGACAGACGTAAAAATTCGGTATAATTGAAAATACGTTGATAATTTATATTTATTATCAGAATAGCGGTTATTCAACTCTTCAAATGTAGCAATGGCTTTCTTGTTGTTATTTAACTCTTCTTTATAAGTACTTGCTAAATTATAGTAAGCATCAACAATGCGTTTGTCTGAACGTTTTAATAAGGAGTCTGTTAAAGGTAAATCTGCCAAATAATAATCAACACTTTTTTTGTTGTTAGTGTTTTTAATTTTTGTGCCTTCAGTTGCCACATCAGCAACGCTATCGTTAGGGTTTGTTTGATTTTCAAACGTTAAAGCTTTTTGACTTCTTCTCCAGTTATCCTCTAACTTACGATTTCCCCATTTTTTAATAAAGTCGTTCAATCCAAAACTCAAGGTGGTTTGATTGTAAAAATACCATTCACCTTTTTGTCCGTTGCTAACGGTAGGCAATCCATTATTTGCTATTGGAGCAGGAGCATTTGGGTTTAGTGTTCCATTTTGTGATTGAAGAGCTTCAGCTTCTTCTTTTTTTCTTTCCTCTTCCTCTTCAATTTTTGTAATCATTTTATTGATAAAACGGGTTCTATCACTTTCACTCATTTTAGCAATACGCTGCAAACTATCTTCACGTTGTATCGTTCTGATGTAACCTATTAAAGTTTCTAAAGTTTCTTTTCGTTTACTAATAATCGTATAGTCTTTATAGTCTTTCGGTAGGGTAATCATGGTACTATCATAGTAAGAACCAGAGGCAGTATAGTTTGCTTGCTCAAAACTAATCTCTCCTAATTTGAGGTAGGATAGAGCTTTTTGTTTTGGATTTTGTGTACTGTTTTTTACAGATAGTTTATAATTAGCAATTGCTTCTGCTTCGTTTTTTTCTCTTTCAAATATTTCCCCTAAGGTGTAATAAATTACATCTAAGTACTCGGTGTTTTTTACATCACGAGTCATTTTTAATAATTCACGTTTTAACTTGGCAATGTTACCTGATTTGATATCAAACAATCTCGCTTGTTTTATTTTGGCATTAAAAACAAACTCATAATCGGGCTTCAAATCAATTACTTTTTTGTAATACTGAATCGCTTTTCTGTTATCTTTTTTCTCTTCGGCTAATTGGCCTAAAATAAAATTGTACCTCGCTCTTGTTTTTTTTGATGGGCGAGTTAAAATGGTTAATAGTTTGCTTTTTTTAGCGTCTCCACCTTTTAAAGCAGCCAGCAAAGCATCTTCAGCTTCTTTATACATACCACGCTTCATATAGTAATCGGCCTGTAAAGCGGGTAATTGTTTTTTTGCGTACTTGGATGTTTTTTTGTCTTCTTTTAATAAACTAATAATGGGTTCTGCTTGAGAAGGGGCGCCAATTTCATTATAAGAACGCGCTAGCCAAATCAAAGCTTTGTATTTATCTTTTGATTTGTAACTTCTAATCACATATTCGAAAGCTTCTATTCCTGAAAAAAACTCTCGCTTGTAAAAATGAGAAATACCAATAACATTCCAGTTATTATCAATCCATCTTCCCGCGGTAGTTATTTCTGTTCCTTTTTTCTTGTCTTTAATTGTATGTCGAGTAATACAATTTGATGATTTTTTGATGGCCTTATCAAATTCAGGAAAAGTAGCTTTGGCCGTTTCGTTATTTGGCACTAAATAAACGGGCAGCAAGCGATCGTAGTCGTATTTGTAATTTGTTCTTATTTTTTCTTCGCCTTCTTTTATGCTCTCAGTAGCATAATAGTAGCCATTATAACGAGCCGTTAAATTATGGTAACCCCTATGAATAAAGGTGTTTTTGTTGGTTTTACATCCTGATAATAGGATTAGTAAAGCCAAACAGGCGATAATATGTAATTTAATATGTTTCAAAAAAGAATGCAAAAATAAGGTAATAACGTCAAAATCGTAAATTTAGTATATTTTTGTGCAGAACCTATGTCTGAAACCAAAAATAGTCGTTGGAAAATTTTTACCGATCAATTGCGGAACAAATACCGTTTGGTAATATTAAACGACGATTCCTTTGCCGAAAAGTTCTCATTACGCCTTTCTCCATTGGGATTAATCATATTATTAGGTTCGGTTACTATTGTCATGACCACTTTAGTGATTAGTTTAGTTGCCTTTACACCTTTAAGAGAGTATATTCCAGGTTATGGAAATGTAGACGATAGAAAAGATATCTTGTCATTAAGCGCCAAAGCAGATTCCTTAGAAAATACACTGGAGGCCAGAGACTGGTATATAAATAACCTATTAAATGTGTTTTCTGGTAAAACAGAAGGTAGAACAGCTAAGCCAGCCAAGGATTCAACAGGTAAGTATGCTAATATTGATATTAAGCCTAGCGATCAGGATATGAAATTGCGTTCGGACATTGAAAGTAATCAGCTGGAATCGACTAGCGATAAGGTTTCGGCTAATAAAATTAATGCTTTGAGTAATTTCTTCTTTTTTACTCCTATTAAAGGAATTATCACTACATCTTATAATATAAAGGAAGAACATTTTGGAACCGATATCGCTGCCAAAGAAAACGAATTGGTAAAAACTACCCTTGATGGCACCATTATTTTTGCTGGCTTTACTACCGAAGACGGCTATGTTACTCAAATTCAGCACAATAACAATATTACCAGTGTTTATAAGCATCAATCTAGCATTACTAAAAAAGTGGGCGATTTTGTGCAAGCTGGCGAGCCAATTGGTGTGGTTGGTAATAGTGGCGAAAATAGCAAAGGGCCACATTTACACTTTGAGTTGTGGTATAATGGTTTTGCCATTAATCCTCAGGATTATGTGGTGTTTTAACAATCCCAAATAAATTTTAACGGATTATGTAGTTTCTTTGTCTAAAACCTTAAAAAAAGTTTCGCTTTTATCATTTTATCCCTACATTTGCACCCGAATTTTAAAGCTTACAAATACCTTTTTTCGTAATGACTAGTAAAATTAATACATACAAACGCTTTACAAGTATCTTTTTATTGATATTTTCCCTATTTATTGGGTTTTCAAATAATTTATCAGCTTCAGAACCTCAAGAACATGAGGCCGATGCAAACCATCATGATACTGCACACGCAGCATCTTCTGCTCACGCAAAAGTACACGACCCTAATGCGCCTGTAGATATTACTGCAATAGCTTTAGAACACGTGGCTGATTCGCACTCATGGCATTTATGGGGCGAAGGAGAAGGCTCAGTAGCTTTACCGTTGCCAGTTATTTTATATTCGTCAACAAAAGGATTGCAATTATTCTCCTCTGCAAAATTTGAGCATGGTCACGCATCTTATAACGGATATAGATTAGAGGAAGAAAAAATAATAAGTGAAGACGCTACTGAATCATTTTATGATGTTTCAATTACTAAAAATGTAGCTCAAATGTTGTTTTCGGCTATTTTAATCTTCGTTTTATTTACATCAATTGCTAAATCATATAAATCGTATGGAGTTACGTCGGCACCTAGAGGGAAACAATCTTTTTTCGAGCCGTTAATTACATTTGTTCGTGATGATATTGCCAAAGGAAATATTGGACATGGTTCTGAAAAATACGTTCCGTATTTATTAACGGTTTTCTTCATGATTTTAATTAATAATGTGTTTGGGATGATTCCAATTGGAGCTAACTTAACGGGTAATATCGCTTTCACCTTAGTTTTATCAGTTGCTACGATGATTGTAACTAATATCAACGGAAACAAAAATTACTGGTCTCACATATTTTTACCTCATGCACCAAAAGCTATTTGGCCAATTTTAATTCCAATTGAGATTGTTGGTATCTTAACAAAACCGTTTGCATTAATGATTCGTTTATTTGCAAATATGACGGCAGGTCATATTATTGTAATCTCTTTAATAGGTTTAATATTTGTTTTTAAATCTATTTATATTGCACCAGTTTCAATTGCATTTGCCTTATTTATTGATGTGTTAGAATGTTTAGTAGCATTTTTACAAGCTTATGTATTTACCATGTTAACCGCTTTATTTATTGGTTCGGCTGTTGCTGACCATAACGAAGATGGTGCTCAGACAACGGATGACGATCACGTAACATCAGGGCACTAAGAATTTAAAGATTAATTAATAACCAATAAAAACAAAAACAAATGACAGGTAGTATCGCAGCAATCGGAGCAGGCTTAGCAGTAATAGGCGCTGGTATCGGTATCGGACAAATTGGTGGACACGCAATGGATGCCATTGCACGTCAACCAGAAGCTACATCTAAAATTCAAACAGCAATGATCATCGCTGCAGCCCTTGTAGAAGGTGTTGCATTATTCGGTGTAGTAGTTGCTTTAATGAAATAATTAGAAGCTTCAACAAACAAACCAAAGCTATTACGGTTGGTAATGGCTTTGGTTTAAATTATTTTATTGGTAAACAAAAAGAGTACAACTAAAAACAATATAAAATGAACTTATTTATTTTAGGAAGTTTAATCGAACCAGCAATTGGTTTAATATTTTGGACAACAATTACGTTTGTCTTATTATTAGTGTTATTAGGCAAATTTGCTTGGAAACCAATTTTAACAGCTATCAAAACTCGTGAAAAAGGAATTGAAGATGCTTTAGCAAGCGCTGAAAATGCTTTAAACGATATGCGTGAGTTAAAATCTAATAACGAAAAGATTTTAGCTGAAGCTCGTGCTGAACGTGATAACTTATTAAAAGAAGCGCGTGATACTAAAGATGCTATTATTGCTGAAGCAAAAGCTAAATCTCAAGCAGAAGCTGATCGCATTATGTCATCTGCTCGTGAGCAAATTACAAACGAAAAAAATGCTGCCGTTGCTGAATTAAAAAATCAAGTAGCTACTTTATCAATTGAAATTGCTGAGAAAATTTTACGTAGCGAATTATCAAGCGATGAAAAACAAAAAGCATTAGTAAACAACTTAATGAAAGACGTAAACCTTAACTAATCATGATAGTTGCATCAAGATACGCTAAATCATTACTCGACTTATCAGTAGAGAAAGGCCAATTAGAGGCTGTATATGCTGATATGATTCAAGTAAAAGAGGTGTGCGAAAACTCTAGAGAATTTATTACTTTTTTAAATAGCCCTATCATTAAAGCTGACAAAAAAATTGCAACTATAAAAGCAGTTTTTGATGGCAAGTTTAATGCAATTACTTCTGGATTTTTAACGATTGTTGCTTCTAAAAGAAGAGAGAATGTTATCCCAGAAATGGCAAATGAATTTATTGAGCAATACCGTTCTCATAAAAATATCTTAACGGCAGTAGTTACATCGGCTAACGGTTTAGACTCTGCTACAAAACAAAAGGCATTAGATTTAGTAAAATCTCAATTAAGCGGAGAAGTTGAATTAGTAGAGAAAATAGATGCTAATATTATTGGAGGTTTTATTTTAAAAATTGGCGATAAACAATTAGATAAATCAGTTGCTCGTCAGTTATCGAACTTGAAAAAAGAATTAACAAACAAAGCATTAAATTAATAATTAACCATACAATAAAATGGCTGAAGTAAAACCAGCAGAAGTATCTGCAATTTTAAGACAACAATTATCAGGTTTCAAATCGGAAGCTGAATTAGAAGAAGTTGGATCTGTATTACAAGTAGGTGATGGTATCGCTCGTATTTACGGTTTATCTAAAGTTCAATCAGGTGAGTTGATTGAATTTGAAACAGGTTTACAAGGAATTGTATTAAACTTGGAAGAAGATAACGTAGGTGCCGTATTATTAGGTGCAAGTACTGGAATTAGCGAAGGCTCTTCGGTAAAACGTACTGGTCGTATTGCTTCTATCAAAGTTGGTGAAGGTATGTTAGGCCGTGTTATCGATACTTTAGGAAATCCTATTGATGGTAAAGGACCAATTCAAGGTGTAACTTATGAATTACCTTTAGAGCGTAAAGCTCCAGGTGTAATCTACCGTCAGCCAGTTACTGAGCCTTTACAAACAGGTATCAAAGCAATTGACGCGATGATTCCAATTGGACGTGGACAACGTGAGTTAATCATTGGTGACCGTCAAACTGGTAAAACTACAGTAGCGTTAGATACTATTATCAATCAAAAAGAATTTTATGATGCAGGAAAACCTGTATTCTGTATATATGTAGCAATTGCTCAAAAGGGTTCTACTGTGGCGAACGTTGTTCGTACGTTAGAAGAAAATGGTGCAATGGCTTACACGGTAGTAGTTGCGGCTAACGCTTCTGATCCTGCTCCAATGCAATTCTACGCTCCATTTGCTGGTGCAGCAGTGGGTGAGTTCTTTAGAGATACTGGTCGTCCAGCGTTAATTGTATATGATGATTTATCTAAACAAGCTGTAGCTTACCGTGAGGTGTCATTATTATTACGTCGTCCTCCTGGACGTGAGGCGTATCCTGGTGACGTTTTCTACTTACACAGTAGATTATTAGAACGTGCTGCTAAGATCAATGCTTCTGATGATATCGCTCGTAACATGAATGATTTACCTGAGTCGTTAAAACCGATTGTTAAAGGTGGTGGTTCATTAACAGCTTTACCAATTATTGAAACACAAGCAGGTGACGTTTCTGCATACATTCCAACAAACGTAATTTCGATTACGGATGGACAAATTTTCTTAGAGTCGAATTTATTTAACTCTGGTGTGCGTCCAGCAATTAACGTAGGTATTTCTGTATCTCGTGTTGGTGGTAATGCTCAAATTAAATCAATGAAAAAAGTAGCAGGTACTTTAAAATTAGATCAAGCTCAATACCGCGAGTTAGAAGCGTTTGCAAAGTTTGGTTCTGACTTAGATGCTGCAACAAAATCAGTATTAGATAAAGGTGCTCGTAACGTGGAAATATTGAAACAAGCTAATGCTTCTCCACTACGTGTTGAACAACAAATTGCTATTATTTACTTAGGAACTAAAAACTTATTACGTAACGTTCCAGTAAACAGAGTGAAAGAATTTGAAAAAGAATTCTTAGATGTTTGCGAGCGTAAAAACAAAGAGCAATTAGATGCTTTAAAAGCAGGTAAATTTGATGATTCGATTACAAGTGTGTTAGAAGCAACTGCAAAAGAATTATCAGCTAAGTATGCGTAATAATTCTGAATTTTTAATTCATAATTCTTAATTAAGAGAGATGCCAAATTTAAAAGAAGTAAGAAATAGAATTGTATCCGTTGGTTCAACCATGCAGATTACGAGTGCCATGAAAATGGTGAGTGCTGCTAAATTGAAACGTGCGCAAGATGCAATTACGCAAATGCGTCCTTACGCTAACAAATTACAAGAAATATTACAAAACGTAAGTTCAAGTTTGGATACTTCTGAAAATGCTTACGCACGTAAATCTGCACCAAAAAATGTATTATTAATTGCCATTTCTTCTAATCGTGGATTAGCAGGTGGTTTTAATGCTAACGTGATTAAAAAAACATGGAGTTTAATTAATAACGAATATAATGGATGTACAATTACTGTATTACCAATAGGTAAAAAAGTAACGGATGCATTTAAACGTACAGATTATATTATTCATGGTTCTCATTTACCACATAATGTAAACGAAGTATTTGATAATTTGAATTATAATACAGTTGCACCAATTGCCGAAAGAGTAATGGACGCCTTTGTATTAAAAGATTTTGATAAAGTGGTGTTGGTGTATAACCAATTTAAAAATGCAGCGGTACAAATTGTGCAAGCGGAACAATTTTTACCAGTTGAAGCAACTGCGTCTGCAGGCACATCATCAAACACAGATTATATTTTTGAACCAAGCAAAGAATTTATCGTAAGCGATTTAATTCCTCGTTCATTGAAAACGCAATTCTATAAAGCTTTATTAGATTCATTAGCATCTGAGCACGGTGCTCGTATGACAGCTATGCATAAAGCAACCGACAATGCGAAAGATATGTTACGTGACTTAAAAATCAGTTATAACAAAGCTCGTCAAACGGCTATTACAACTGAGATTTTAGAAATCGTTGCAGGCGCTGAAGCACTAAACGGATAATTTGTTTTACCATATTTTTAAAACCCTCAACAATTTTGTTGAGGGTTTTTTATTTGTTGTTAGAAATACGGTTTTTACAATTGTTTAACCTTATGTTTTCGATGAAACATGATGAATAATCATTTTTAATGCTGACATTTGCATTTGAACTAAAACCACTACAATGATCATTCTTCTATTCTTAATTCTTCACTGGTATCTTTCTCTATTCGGGCAAACATTTTTCTTACACCGTTATAGTGCGCATAAAATGTTTACAATGAATAAATTTTGGGAAAAATTCTTTTATGTTTTTTCTTGGGTTACACAAGGCTCTTCGTATTTAAATGCACGTGCTTATGCAATTTTACACCGCATGCACCATGCTTATAGCGATACTGAAAAAGATCCACACACACCACACTTTTTTAAAGATGTGTACACGATGATGATGCACACAAAAAAAATATACAATGATGTATTAAACAAACGCGTAGTGATTGAAGAAAAATTTGACCGTAATTTCCCTGAATATCCAGCCATTGATAAAGTAGCAGATAGTTGGTTTACACGTATTGGCTTTGGTACATTGTACTTTGTAGTGTATTTGTTAGTTTTTATTTACGTACCAGGTTATCATTGGACCATATTTTTATTATTACCAATCCATTTTTTAATGGGACCAATCCAAGGTGCTATTGTAAATTGGGCAGGACATAAATACGGTTACCGTAACTTTGAAGAAGGTGATAAATCAAAAAACACCTTGTTTTGGGATTTTTTATTGATGGGCGAGTTATTTCAAAATAACCATCACCATGCTGGTGCTAAACCAAACTTTGCTGCTAAGTGGTTTGAATTTGACCCAACTTATCCAATCATTTTATTTTTAGATAAAATCAAAGTGATAAAATTGGTAAGAGTGAAGAAGTAATATTAATGCAAATTTAAAAGCCCTCTGTAACACTTTACAGAGGGCTTTTTTATTATCTATGTAACTAAGGAAGTTGAAGCTAAGCCACATGTAACTGCGTTAATCTAGCGCTTTTCAATTTTTCTAAAGCGTAGTCTAAAGTAATCGTTAAATTTTTTGGTGCTTTTTCGTCGCTTGGTGCGTCAAACATAAAATCAACCATAATCGATTCGCAAATGCCACGTAAGCCACGAGCACCTAATTTAAATTCTAAAGCTTTATCCACGATTAAATTTAAAACCTCTTCTTCAAATTCTAATTTAATCCCTTCCATTTTAAACAAGTGCTTGTATTGCTTAATTAAGGCGTTTTTAGGCTCAGTTAATATCGAGCGAAGCGTTGCCTTGTCTAAAGGTTTTAAGTAAGTTAAAACAGGCAAGCGCCCTATTAATTCGGGAATTAAACCAAATGATTTTAAATCTTGTGGAGACACGTATTGTAATAAGTTGGCTTTATCAATTTCGTCTTTAGCTACAGAAGCCGAATAACCAACAGCTTGTGTATTTAAACGTTGTGCAATTTTTTTGTCAATACCATCAAATGCACCACCGCAAATAAATAAAATATTTTTAGTGTTTACTTGTATCATTTTAGCATCTGGATGTTTTCGTCCACCTTGTGGTGGCACATTCACTACCGAGCCTTCTAATAATTTCAACATCGCTTGTTGCACACCTTCACCGCTTACATCGCGGGTAATAGAAGGATTATCGCTTTTGCGGGCAATTTTATCAATTTCATCAATAAACACAATGCCGCGTTCTGCACTTGGTACATCATAATCAGCAGCTTGTAATAAACGAGTTAATACATTTTCAACATCTTCGCCCACATAACCAGCTTCTGTTAACACAGTAGCATCAGCAATACAAAAAGGTACATTTAATAATTTAGCAATGGTACGAGCCATTAAGGTTTTACCTGTTCCAGTTTCACCCACTAAAATAACGTTTGATTTATCGATTTCAATTTCTTCTTTGGTATCAGCTACATGAGCTACACGCTTAAAGTGATTGTAAACCGCTACACTTAATATTTTTTTAGCCTCGTCTTGTCCAATAATATATTCGTCCAAATGCTTTTTAATAGCATGAGGTTTCAATACGCTTAAAGCATGTTGCACTTGTTGATTGCCTTGAGCTCCTGCTTCTTCACTCACAATTTTAAATGCTTGCGAAATACACACGTCACAAATATGACCGGTAACACCTGCAATTAAAACTTTTACTTCTTTTTTGTCTCGTCCGCAAAACGAACAAACAATTGGACCTGCTTTTGCCATTCAATTAAAATTTGGAGTACAAAGGTACGTAAATTAGGCTCAAATAGACTAAGCTTAATTTGTTTTTTTATCTCCTAAAAAGCCCTTACTTTTGGATGATGACAATGAAAAAAGTTTTGTATAGTTTAGTGATGGTAATGCTGTGCTTTTACATACAAGCGCAAAAAGACACGTCTAAACTTAAAAAATTGGCTTCGGAGTTCGATCTTAAAAATTATAAGTCAGACCCAAAAGACAGACTTATTTTAGAACCTAATTACACAAGTTGGCGCGGAATACCAAAAGGCATAAAGCCTGATTGGAAATGTATTGGCTTTAGTTTTTACACTTTGTTTGATAAGCCTATTAAAAATTCAAATTTTAGTTTTGGTTACGGCTTAGGATTTTATTTCCATAATTTTAGTTCTAATGCTGATATTATCTATCAATTAGATAGTACGAATCAAAATCCTACAACCTTTATAGCGCCAAAAACAATTCCTTATACAGCCAATAAATATAACGAGCGCAGTGTAGAAATCCCTTTAGAATTAAGGTTTAGAACAAAAACAACCACTGTATTTAAAATGATGCTTGGCGTTAAAGTGGGTTATGTGATGTCTAATTTTAAAAAGAGTGATGATGCGGATGGACGAATACGATTATATAATATTAAAAATGTTAATCCTTGGCGTTATGGAGTAGTTTTTAGAATTGGAGTAGAACAGGTTTGTTTAACGGCTAGTTATTATTTTAGCGAAGTATTTACAAGTAAAGGACCAAAAGGCATTAACCCTTATTCTATCGGCATTGCTATTATTCCTTATTAAGATAGTACATCTTGCATAAATTAGATTGGGCGTGCCGGCGCTAAGGAGGCGGCGCCGTCGGGCTGTCGCTGCAATCGTTCACTTCACTCCGTTACGTAAAAGGATTTTCGCTAACATCCCTCACGCGAGGTAATATTAAATCGAGGTTAAAATTCAAACTTGAAATAAATTTGCGTGAGTGATTGAGGCTTTGTTTGAGCTCTTTTTATTTGCTCCGTAGGACAAATAAAAAAGCGAGTGCCGAAAGCACGACCCGACTTTAGGGGGGACACGCCCAGCTATATAATTTCGATAGGAACTTTTAACAGAAATAAAACAATTAATATTCCTCCTACAATAATTCTATACCAACCAAAGCCTTTAAATCCATACTTGTTTAAAAATCCAATAAATGATTTAATTGCTAGAAGAGCTACTATAAAGGCTATTACATTTCCAAAAATCAAAATATTAATTTCTTGTCCATTTAAAGAGATTCCTTCTTTATAAAAATCCAATAATTTTTTAGCGGTAGCGGCAAACATGGTTGGTACTGCTAAAAAGAACGAAAACTCAGCGGCGTTTTTGCGTGTTAAACCTTGGGTCATTCCTCCAATAATCGTGCAAGCACTTCGGCTCATCCCAGGCCACATAGCCAAGCATTGAAGCAATCCAATTTTAAAAGCTTTAGGATAAGTAATATCTTTTTCTGCATCTTGGTTATTGTTCTTAAACCATTTATCTACAAATAATAATACAATTCCTCCAATAAATAAGGCAACAGCAACTCCCATTAAATTTTCGAGAGCTGCATCAATATAATCGCCTAACAATACTCCAAAAATTGCAGCAGGAATAAAGGCTACCACTAATTTGGTATAAAAATCAAATGATCTAAAGAATCGTTTAAAATATAGAACTACCACAGATAAAATAGCACCTAATTGAATGGCGATGGTAAATAATTTTACAAAAGGAGTTGCTTTAATGCCTAATAAGGCAGTCGCAATCATCATGTGTCCAGTTGAAGAAATAGGTAAAAACTCAGTTAAACCTTCAATAATGGCAATAATTAGCGCTTCGAAATACGTCATGAAAAATAGAATAAAAATGAAGAATTAAGCTTCCTCGTTTTTAGTTTTTGGACGCCACATAATGGCAACAATAATTGTTACAAAACCTAATAAACAAACCATTGGAGCAATAGTAATACGTTGTGTATCAAAAATAGCAGGATTAAACACATTTGGATCTTCGCTACCACCACCAATCATTAATAAATATCCAAGAATAATTAATACAACTCCTCCAATTAAAATTTGATAGTTTTGTTTGCCAAATGTAGATTTCATTATTGTTTTTTTAGATTAGCAAAGCTATTAAAAAACTTCGTTTTACAAAGGCTAAATCCCATAAAAATCGCACCATTTTTTCGTTAATTTTTCGTAATATTGCTATTCTATAACATAAAATATGGGTAAAGTAGCATTAATTACAGGAGTAACAGGTCAAGACGGCGCATATCTGTCGGAATTACTATTGAGCAAAGGGTACACGGTACACGGAGTAAAACGTAGAAGTTCACTATTTAATACAGATAGAATTGATCATTTATATCAAGATCAACATGAAAAACATGTCAACTTTAAATTGCATCATGGGGATTTAACCGACAGTACTAATTTGATTAGAATTGTACAGGAAGTTCAACCAGATGAGATTTACAATTTAGCGGCGATGAGCCACGTGAAGGTTAGTTTTGATACACCCGAATATACAGCTAATGCGGATGGTATTGGTACTTTAAGAATTTTAGAAGCGATTCGTATTTTAGGATTAGAAAAGAAAACTCGTTTTTATCAAGCATCTACATCTGAGTTGTATGGTTTAGTTCAAGAAGTTCCTCAGCGCGAAACAACTCCATTTTATCCTCGTAGCCCTTATGGTGTAGCTAAATTATATGCTTTTTGGATTACTAAAAATTATCGCGAAGCCTACGGAATGTTTGCTTGTAATGGTATTTTATTTAATCATGAAAGTCCATTACGTGGCGAAACTTTTGTAACACGCAAAATTACTCGTGCAGCTGCTAAAATTAGTTTGGGATTACAAGACAAACTATTTATGGGAAATATTGACTCGGAAAGAGATTGGGGTCACGCAAAAGATTATGTAGAAGGTATGTGGCGCATGTTGCAGCAAGATGTTGCAGAAGATTATGTTTTAGCAACAGGTATTAAAATCACAGTACGCGAATTTATTAATATGTCTTTTGCCGAAGTTGGAATTACTTTAAAGTGGGAAGGTAAAGCAGAAAACGAAAAAGGAATTGATGTTGCTACTGGTAAAGTACTAGTAGAGATTGATCCAAAATATTATCGTCCTGCTGAGGTTGAATTGTTAGTAGGTGATGCCACTAAAGCAAAAACTAATATGGGTTGGACTCCAACTTACACTGTTGCCGAGCTTTGCAAAGAAATGGTAGCCTCTGATGTAGAAATATTTAAACGCGATAAATATTTATTAGACGGCGGGCATAAAGTATTAAATTATAAAGAGTAAAATTTAAAGCCCCCGCCTGCTGGCGGGGGCTTTTTATAAGGAAATAAACACAATGGAACTAAATTCTAAAATATACATAGCTGGTCACCGCGGAATGGTAGGTTCTGCTATTATGCGAAACCTTCAAAGCAAAGGTTATAATAATATCATTACTCGCACATCAAAAGAATTAGATTTACGCAACTCACAAGCCGTTAGTGATTTTTTTGCTAATGAAAAACCGGACTATGTTTTTTTAGCAGCGGCAAAAGTTGGAGGTATTCAAGCCAACAATATTTACAGAGCAGACTTTATTTACGAGAATTTAATGATTCAAAATAATGTGATTCATAACTCATATTTAAACAGTGTAAAAAAATTAATGTTTTTGGGGAGTTCTTGTATTTACCCTAAAATGGCTCCTCAACCTTTAAAGGAAGATTATTTATTGACTGGTCTTTTAGAAGAAACCAATGAACCTTATGCTATTGCAAAAATAGCAGGCATTAAAATGTGTGAAAGCTACAAACGTCAATATGGTTGTAATTTTATTTCGGTAATGCCAACAAACATGTATGGTCCAAATGATAATTACAATTTAAATAACTCTCATGTGTTACCAGCATTAATCAGAAAGTTTCATGATGCTAAAGAAAATAATTTACCATCAGTTGAAATGTGGGGGACAGGAACTCCTATGCGTGAATTTTTGCATGCCGATGATTTAGGAGATGCTTGTGTATTTTTAATGAATACTTATGATGGCGAACAATTTGTGAATATCGGTTCGGGAACAGATTTAACAATTAAGGATTTAGCCTTATTAATTAAAGATATTGTTGGTTACAAAGGAGAGATTGTTCATGACTTATCTAAACCAGATGGCACGCCTCGTAAATTAATGGATGTGTCTTATTTACATTCTTTAGGTTGGAAACATAAAATCGAATTGCCAGAAGGCATTAAACAAGTGTATGATGATTTTAAGAAAAAAGAAGGCGTTAAAGCTTGGTAGGTTTTAGTATTAAAGTAAAAGTATTAAGATAAAAGACTAAACAATAGGTGATCATTTTACATAAAATAAAAATTCAATTGTTTAGATGTATTAAGTTTACACCTTATATCTTGCTCCTTACAACTATTTCTTTAAAATCTCAATTCTACAATTTACCAAACGATTATTTTTTTAATAACCTTACTCAAAAACAATTAGCCAGATTAGATTCTGAACAAACGCATTCAAGCATCCAACCGTATATTCCTTTTTTTAATAAAAAGTATGAATTTGTAGCAGACACGTCGCATAAGATATTTAAATATGTAGCGGATGATATTGCTATTCAAAAATTCTTTTTCGATCATTTGATTCACATCAAATCAAAAACAGGTAAATATGAATTTAAAGTTGATCCGCTATTGAATGCCGAACTCGGTTTTGCTTATTACGATACAACGCAATACCAAAGGATATCAACAAATACGCGTGGTTTTATAGCGAGTGGAAGTATTGGTAAAGATTTTTATTTTGAAACCATGTTTTCAGAAAACCAAAGCCAGTTTCCGTATTATATTTCCAACTTTAATAAACAAACAAAAGTGGTTCCAGGGCAGGGACGTTATAAAGTATTTAAAGTAACAGGGTATGATTATGCTTTTTCTTCAGGCTTTATTTCCTATCAACCTATCAAAAGATTGAACATACAGGTAGGGCACGGAAAACAAAAAATTGGAAACGGCTATCGTTCAATACTCTTGAGTGATAATGCCTTTAATTATCCATATTTGCGCGTTACATCCGAATGGTTGAAAGGCAGGTTGCAATACACTAATATTTATGCTGTATTGATGAATTTGACTACTGGCGGCGCATTAACGCCAAAATATACAGAACCTTTATTTCAGAAAAAGGCAGTATCGTTTCAGTATTTAAGTTTTAATGCTAGTAAACGAATTAATATAGGATTATTTCAAGGCATGGTTTGGAATGCAGCAGACAGTATGAATCGCCAACGCCTAGAGTGGCAATATTTTAATCCAGTTATTTTTTCTAATCTTGGATTTTACGGCTTAAATAATAAAAACAATATTGTGATTGGCGCCACTGCTAATGTAAAACTAACAAATAAAATTTCTGTATATGGTCAATTTATGGGAGATGATTTTAGCAATACCTTTGCCATAGGAAATGCTTTCGGGTACCAAGTAGGAGCTAAATATTTTGACGCCTTCAAATTGAAAAATTTAATGTTGCAAGTAGAATATAATGATGTCGCCGAAGGTTCATACAACAGTCCGTTTGGAACATATAGCAATCAAAGCTTTTCGCACTATAATCAAAACCTAGCATACACTCCTGGTTACGGGAAAGAATTAGTATTATTAGGAGATTATAAATTTCGAAGAGCTTTTTTAAATGCAAAATTAAATTTGCAATATATGACATTTAAGAACTACGCTTTGTATAACAATACTTTTACAAAAATTCAATTAGGGTATACCATTAATCCAGCATATAATTTTAATGTATCTTTAGGGTATAATTATAGATTTCAAGATTTTGATGGATTTGATGCTTCCGACAATAAAACAACATTTTATACAATTAGCTTAAAATCAAATTTATATAACACCTATTACGATTTTTAAAAAATAAAATATGGCAATATTAATTTTAGTATTTATTACAGCGTTTTCAGTCGTTTTATACTCGACTCCAGCACTTATTAAAGTGGCTGTTTTGAAACGATTGATTGATTTACCAACAGAGGACAGAAAAGTTCATAAAAGAGCTATCCCAACTATTGGAGGTATTATTATTTATGCGGCCACATTGTTTTCTTTTTCTTTATGGTATAATATTGATGACTTACATGAATATGATCAAATTTACGAATCTGTAAAGGAGTTTAAGATTTTAGTAGCTACAAGTTTGGTTTTATTTTTTGTTGGTGTAAAGGATGACATTATTGGAACATCCCCGGTAAAGAAATTATTTGCTAATATTTTAGTTGGTTTAATTTTAGTGTTAATGGGAGACATTAGAATTACGGGACTTCATGGCATTTTTGGAGTTGAAGAAATTCCACAATGGGGAAGTGTCTTTCTATCTTTATTCACTTATATCGTGGTTGTAAATGCTATGAATTTAATTGATGGCATTGATGGTTTAGCGGCAGGCGTTGGCTTTATCGCTTCTTCTGTTTTTGGTGTTTGGTTTATTTTCGCTAATGAATATACGTTAGCGTCTTTGTCTTTTTCCTTATCTGGAGCCTTGCTTGGTTTTTTAATATTTAATTTTTCACCAGCAAAAATATTTATGGGCGACAGTGGCTCATTGATTATTGGGATGTTCATTTGCGTATTAAGCATTAAATTAATTGAATATCCATTGACACGATTAGATGATTTTTGGATTCATATTTCAAAGCCAATTATTGTTATTGCAGCGTTAACATATCCTTTAACAGATACATTAAGAATTTTCATTATTAGAGCGGCAAAAGGACAATCTCCATTTGCTGCGGATAGAAATCATTTGCATCATCGCTTATTAGACTGCGGTTATACTCACGTAAAAACGGTTATAATTATTTATGTATACAGTTTTGTAACGGTTACTGTATCCTTATTAAGTTATTATTTAAACCCTAGTTTATCGTTATTAGCAGTTTTAGCTTGTAGCGGTCTATTTATTTTGTTTGTTCAATTATCATTTAAGTCGGCTCAACGCAAAAAACTATATAAGTCAGAGTAAAATTGAATAGTAGAATCTACATAAGTTGGTTGCCAAAAAAATGGAGCATAGTAACAATGTTATCTGTTTCTTCGTTATGTATGTCAGCGCAAAACGACCCACAAGCTCAGAACATTTTCATCAATCAAGAAACGCAACAAACTATAGATACTTGGGATATCATAAATCCAAGTTTCGAATTACATTCTTCATTTAAGCCCTTTCTTTCATCTACGCTGCAAGATTTTTCTGATACTGCAATTTGTTATTTACATTATCCTATCAAAAATTTCTTTTTAAGTAAAACCTATAATGAAGGGCCAAACAAACATAATCAGTACAATCTTCAAGTGTTGCCAATTATTGATTTACAGGGCGGTTACGATTTTTTATCTTCAAAATTTGTTTCTGAAACTTTTGGAGGCGCTCACGCTAAACTTAATATTAATAACGACTTTACGTTTGCGTTAACTGCTATTGGTGGGAGAGTAACTTATCCAGGGTTTATTGACACCGTAGTTCAATCCACTAGGTTAATACCAGGATTGGGAAGAGCATTTAATAATAAAGATGGTAGTTACAGCTTTTCTAATGTAACAGGCTATCTATCATATAGTCCAAACAAAATATTTAATTTTCAGGCAGGTAACGATAAACATTTTGTTGGTGATGGATACCGTTCATTATTATTATCAGATTTTGCAACTGCTAATCCCTATTTTGGTATTAACACTAATATTTGGAGGATCCAATATAATGTTTGGTATTCTTGGCTAAGAGATTTTTCTAGATACGATGGGTCACAAAAAAGCATGCAAAATAAATATGGAACTTTTCATTATTTAAGTTTTAATGCGTTAAAAAATTTGAATATTTCTTTTTTTGAAAATGTTATTTGGCAGGGCACTGATACAAATCGTGTTAGAACTTTTGATGTGAATTATTTAAATCCAATTGTGTTTTATCGTCCACAAGAGTATTCGGTTGGATCTCCAGACAATTCCATGATGGGATTGAATGCCTCATTTAAAGTATTTAAAAGTTTAAAAATATATGCGCAGGCCGTGGCAGATGAATTTTTCTTTAAAGAGCTAAGAAAACGCAATGGTTGGTGGGCAAATAAACAAGGTTGGCAATTTGGAGCTAAATATGTAAACGCTTTTAAAGTAAAAGGACTTTCGTTGCAAGTAGAGTATAATCAAGTGCGACCTTACACTTACACGCATGGAAGTGTGCAACAAAATTACACGCATTATGGTCAGGCATTAGCTCATCCTTTTGGCGCAAATTTTAAGGAGTATTTAGCTTTTGTAAGTTACAGATCAAACCGTTGGATGCTAAGTTTTCAAGGAGTTTCAGCAGTTATAGGTATGGATGCATTTGGATCTAATTTAGGGCAAAATGTTTTTGTTAGCTATGTTACTAGGCCGTATGAATATGGACATAAAACGACACAAGGCAACAAGTTAAAATTTATGCAGAGTGACGTCAAGTTTACATATTATGCGATTCCTCAAATGAACTTGCGGTTTGAGTTAGGCTACATTCAGCGAAGTGTGAAGGATGAATTAAACTATGAATTACAATCTCCTTATATTTATTTTGGAATCAAATCTAGCATCCATAATTTTTATAGAGATTATTAATTGGAAGACTTAATTGATAATTATTATTTGTCTTTACCAGAACCCGAACAGTCGGTTCTATTATTTCTGCATCAATTTTTTGTGAATGATATGATGCTTCAACATCAACGAAAGTTTAATACGCCTTTTTATTATCTTGATGGAAAATGGTTTTCTTTTATAGATTACAATACTAAGAAACGGAGTATTCACATTAGCTTTGTAAAAGGCAATGAAGTGTCACATCCCAAGCTTCTTTCCGAAGGACGAAAACAAATGAAAATTTATAAGATTAATCCAGAAAAGACATTGATATCGAGGAACTTGTTACAGTTTGTAATAAGTTAAAAAAAGTATATGTCTAGTTTTCTGTACCCCTATTTTTGTAAAGTAATTTTCTTCACGCTTTTTTGATTCCCCTTAATTACTTCCAACATATACATCCCCGGTTGAAGAGATGACATGTCAATTGTTACAGAGTTATTATTTTTAATTGTGTTCACCTCTATTTTTTTACCTGTAATATCCATAATTGAGTAAGTATCAGGTTGGCTATATGCTGAATGATTAAAGTCAACTGTAATCCAGCCATTTGTGGGGTTTGGGTATATAATAACATCACCATTATTGTTACTACTTTGATTGGTAACAGAACAAATAGGAGAGTATTTATAACTTCCATCCAAATCAACCATTTTTAGGCGATAATATGAAATATCTGATAATGCTGATGCATCTTTTAAGCTGTAGTGTAAAGTAGTAACACTATTACCTGCACCATTTACCATGCCAATAGATTCATAATTTAAACCATCTGTCGAGCGTTCTACTGAAAAGTAATCGCTGTTAGATTCAGTAGCTGTTATCCATTTTAATTCTACGGTTTTTTCGCCAATGATATTGCAGTTAAAATCTAATAGTTCAATAGGTAGTGGGCTGGTTGTTACATCTGTTGTTCCTATTGTATAATAGTGATTTGTTGTAATGTTAGCTGCATCAACGTTAAACACTACCCTGTCGCCAACAGTACTAACGGTTGTACTTGGTACTATTGTAAAATTGCCTACAGATGAGCTTCTATATAATAAAACATAGTTTGCTGCAACGCCAGGAGACATAGCTACCCCATAATCGCTAAAATCGAAAAAGATACTTAATAAACCATTATTTGAACCAACATCTGTTTTGTTTACATACCAATCATTTTCCCAACGTTGTACTACGGATGAGGGAAGGTTTGCAACGGAAGTATGGGGTGTTGAACGACAATTCATGCCGTACGTAAAATAATCTCCATTATCTTTTAAAAATGCAGTTGCTGCAGTCGTTACAGAAACACCCATTCCAACGGTGCTTCTAGTACCACCAACACTGTCAGTAGAACTTTCGCGACCAATACCATTGACAAATAAATTGTATGTTGTTGAAGTAGGAGGCGTAAATTTATTATTACTGATAGTTCTTGCATAATGTGAAGCTTGATTTGTTTCTAACAATGTTTTACGTGTTGTAGAAAGAGCGGAAGAAAATATATTAAATTCTGAAATAGTGCCTGGCCACAATTGCGATGTGTTATTTGTACTCCACGCCCCACCTAATAAAAATCCTGTAGCAGCGGCAGATGTTCCATTTTTTAATGTCAATTGAGTTCCGTTAGCACTGGGAATTAATCCTGTTGCGCCTGTTGCAGAAACCATTGTCATAATTGCCTGAGAATTTAATGCAATTCCTGTTGCTGGCGTACATGCCGCAATATCATTCCAAGCTCCACCATTTCCATTAAATGTAGCATAGTTTCCACTAAAAACTCCTAGATAACCAAAACCATCTCCAGTAGCACTTATATTTACAAGTCTTTGGTAGCCGCCAGAGCCACCACCATTAACGGTTCGGGTTGCGATAGTATTAAGCGAGTATGGTTGCGTAATCCCCATTGTTGATTGAATTAACCAAGTGCTAGTTCCATTCAGTGAAATTGCAGGACGACCATTTTGTAAACTCATAGCTCCTGAATTAATAATTCTTGGTTGATTTCCAGCAGTTGATTGAGTCGCATTTCTAACGTTTCCACTTTGATCATACCAGGTAGTGATAAATGCACTGGGAGCACCAGCTGGAATTGTTCCTAAAGCAATGCCACTAATATTATAATATTGTCCTTGCGTCCATTCTAAAAATGCTCTATCCGTTGTTGATGGTATAGAAGAGAAAGTAACTATTTCTGAGATCCATCCATTTAAACCAGTAACACCATCATTTCTAGCCCCAATATTTAATGGTCTATTTACATCTACATGTGCTGCTGCACCCGCTGAATTTAAGATGGATGCACCATTTAAAAAAGCTGTTTTATTTCCTGCTAGTTGAGTTTGAAAGGTCCATGCCCCCAAAGGCTGAGTATTATTAAAGTTTTGTGATGTAGTAAAAAATGTTGCCCCTGTTCCATTACCAACAATCAAATTATTATTATAAAAATCAAATGGACCAGGAAAGTTATTGTTTGCGGGTACGCCCGTTTTACTAACAATTGCATTATAGGTTAGGTTAGAGTTTACTTTTGCAACGCCATTAAAACATGCGGCCGCATCAAAAACATCAAAAGCAGGCGTTGCTAAGCCAGATAATAATCCTAAAAATCGTATGGAAGTAACTCCATTTTGTTTTTCAATAATTCCAGCATTAATAATTCTTGGTTGATTGCCAGTAGTTGCTTGAGTAGCATTTCTTCCATTTCCACTTTGATCATACCAAGTAGTCACAAATGCACTTGGAATTGCTGTTGGTAAAGTAGAAGGTAATGCTGGGCCACTTACATTGTAGTATTGAGACTGACTCCATTCAAGATACTCTCTTTCGCTTGTAGATAAAGCAGATGGGAAACATGTAATTTCAGAAATATATCCAATCATATAACTTCCATAAGCGGCGCTACCGCCAATACTAATATTTAGAGCGCTTGTAACAGTGGTTGCAAATGCACTAGTGCTTAATACATTGGAACCATTTTTCCATATATTTCCCTGTGTGCCATTGCGCATAAATGAGCCAATTGAAAGACTTGACCAAGTTAATGGCGTGCTAATACGACCGCCACCACCATTATTTCCAACATCAAAATAGGTAGAATTATCGCTCCAAGGCGTGTGAATATTATAGCGATTGGCTCCAGGATCTCCATTCGAAAAAAGAGTTCCAGCGACAGCATTATTACTTTGCATTACAAAATTTGCAGTAGTAATATTTCCAGTAGTTGTTGCTTGAACACCCGTTAAAGTAGATGTTAAAAATAGTCCGCCTGAAAACAAAACAGCAGGCATATTATTTTGTCTGTAAATTAAGCCTGCATTTATTATTCGCGGTTGATTTGCAGCCGTTGCTTGAGTGGCGTTTCTACCATTACCTGATTGATCATACCATGTAACAACAAATCCATTACTTGCTCCTACAAAAGTTTTAAGAGAGGCAGTGTCTAAATCCCCATTTGCTGTAAATCCTATATTACTTAATGTATTGTCACTACTTCGTCGAACTTGTATAGCTGACCCAGCATAAGCGCAACTTAATTTGCGTAAACTAAATGCAGCAGCAGATCCAGCACTAATAGCACTTAAAGGATTAGAAGCCATTACAAATGTTTTAAGCGCAATAGTATCTAAATCCCCATTTGAATTAAACCCGATATCTCTTGTAGCATTATCGCATGAGCGTCGAACGTTAATTGCGTTTCCTGCATACGCACAGCTTAATTTTCGTAAACTAAAAGCTGCTGCTGCTGAGGTTGCAATTGCACTTAAAGGATTTGATCCAACTACAAATTTTTTAAGAGCAACAGTATCTAATTCTCCACAAGAGGTAAAGCCAATATTGGTTGTTGCATTATCACAAGCTCTTCGAATTTGAATAGCATTTCCAGTGTATGTAGGCACAGTTTTTCTTAAACTATAGGAAGCAGCAGAACTATAGTTTACCTGAGAAAATGACGGCAAACTATTTAAAAACAAAATAACCAACCAAACTATACAAGAATATGGCGAGTTGATTTTTAAAAATATTGGTAAGTTCATTCGCATAATCATCTGTTTTCTAGTTATTTAGCCAAAAATACAAATTAATAGCTCAATTCAACTATATTGGCAAAAGTTTTTAGTATTCTATTTACGCGGATGCTGTTCCTAGAAAATTTATCTAGGATACTCGATTCTTACATGATAAATATTCATCAATCGTTTTTTGAATATTTTTTTAATTTGATTGATATCTCTGAATGTAATATCGGCATTCATAAATTGATTTTCATTTATTTGATGATTGATAATTCTATCTACCAACTCGTCAATAGCAATAGCATCATATTTTTTTAAACTACGCGAAGAAGCCTCTACGCCATCCGCCATCATTAAAATAGCAGTTTCTTTGCTAAACGGAATTGGGCCTGGATACCTGAATAAATCTTCGTTAATTATTTCTCCTTCGTGTTCTTTTTTATAGTTGTATAAGAAATACCTTGTAGTTGTTGTACCGTGATGTGTTCGGATAAAATCGATCACGGTTTCCGGCAGTTTATTTTCCTTGGCAATTTCTACACCCTTAATTACATGACCAATAATAATTTGCGCACTTTCCTCTGCAGATAAATCTTCGTGTGGGCTGACCTCACCAACTTGATTTTCAGTAAAAAAACGAGGGTTACTCATTTTTCCAATGTCGTGATACATAGCACCAGTTCTTACTAGCAAAGCATTGCCGCCAATTTTATAACACGCCTCTTCAGCTAAATTTGCTACTTGTAATGAGTGTTGAAAGGTGCCAGGAATTTTTTGTGAAAGTTGACGCAACAAGGGGGAATTTAAATCGCACAATTCTAGTAAGGTAAAGTCAGATACAAAACCAAATAATTTTTCAAATATATAGATGAGAGGAAATGAAAATAAGACACATACACTGCTTAATAAAAATGGTACATAACTTTGAATATTACTAATGGCTAACGGGGTATTATTTATTAAATGGTAGGCCACAAATGCCAACACGTAGAACACAAAAGTAAGTAAGGCCGACACAAATAATTTAGAGCGCTTGCCCATATCAGCTACACTAAATATGGTTCCTATACCAGCAATGAGCTGTATAAATACGAATTCGAATTTATCGGGGGTAAAAAAGGCGCATATTAAAATGATATTTAAAAAATTAAATAGAGAAGTTCGGCTATCAAAGAAAACCCTAATCAATATCGGCACTAAACAAAAAGGAACGGCATAAATGTAGTTAACATTGTATTTTGCAACGATGCTTGTAATAATAATAATCAGTAAAATGATTAAAAATATAAACGTAACCTGTGTGTTTTGACTGAAAATAGATTTTCTAAAAAAAGCCAAGAACAACATCATGATGCCTAATACTAAAACACAAGCTAAAAATTGACCTATAATAATTGATAGTTGTGATGTTTCTATTTCTTGTTCGGTTAAGGCCTGATGATAGCTTTTTAAAATTTGAGATTGTTCCTCTGTTACAACATCATTTTTATGTAACAACACATCGCCTTTTACAATTTTAGATTTATAAATGTAATTTACTTCAGGATCTTCTGTTGCCATTTCGTTCGACAATATTTCATCATAAGTAATATTTGGCTGTATTTGGGAAACAATTTCGTTTACAACAGTGTTATTAGCAATTTGCTGTGATAGAATATGATTTAATTTTTGTTTATCAAATAATTTTTGTCTTTTGGTAAGTACAACTTCGTTATTACTCACTATATACATAACTGAGTCTTGATATATATTCTGTTGGTTTGAAAAATAGATGCCGACATTAAACACACTGTCTAAAAGAACTTTTACGTCTATTGCTTTATTATGAGGTAAATTAGATAAATTTGAGAGCAAGGCACTAATGTTACCAGGTGTTTTTTTAAAATAGACGATTTGTTTTTTTAATTCTTTTTTTTCTGTAGTTATTTCTGCATTTGTTTTCTTAACCAAAAAATCAATTGTTGAAATAAAGTCATTATTTAACCAAACGTCTCCAACGTTAACGTGTGTCGTTTGTGAGGAATTGCTTTTAGGAAGAAGATATGTGCAAACGGCGACGCAAAAAGCAAATACAATTCCTTTATACCAAAGCGCATGCTTGTCTCTTATTTTTGTAAATAAAATGTTCACCTAACAAAAGAAAGTAATTTTTTTAGATGAAATCAAAAAAGTAATAGGGATTATGAACAACCATTTATTAATTCAACGCGCGTTATCTAACTAATGTCACATGACCAACATGAGATTCTAGTTCTTGTGACACGATGTTTTGGAATTCGCATTTCCAAATATAAACATCGTCGGTACAAGGTTTACCTTTATAGGTGCCATTCCATCCAGCTTCGGTATCATTTGTTTTATAAATTAATTCCCCCCATCTGTCAAAAATCATAAAGGTATAGTCTTTTACGCCAAAAACGATTGGTTTAAAAATGTCATTCAAATTATCTTTATTTCCTGGTGTGAAAGCATTTGGTATCCAAAATCTAAACTCAGGTAAAACACGAACTAATAGAGTAGTTGTATTAGGGCAAGCATAAGAATTAGTAATGGTTTGAGTTACGTAATAATCACCCCAGGTAGTATAAGTGTGAATTGGATTTACGTCTGACGATCCAGATCCATCTGCAAAGTCATAGTACCAACTTACGATATCTGTTGTAAGGGACATATTAAAAAAGAAAATATCAGGATCAAAAATAGTGGTTACCATTGGCGTTGCGGTAAAGCTAGCTACTGGCGACGGATTTACTGTTATACTTGATACAGAGACAATTTGACTACTATCTATACATTGGCTGGTTGTTTTTATACTTAGAGTATAATCATAAGTACCTGGCGGACTAAATATATGAGTTGGACTTGCTTCAGTTGAACTTGTTCCATCACTAAAATTCCATAAATAGCTTAAGTTTGAAGCCGCAGTGCTCGTGTTGAGAAAACGAATAGACATAGGGTCGCAACCAACAGCAACTATTGGATCTATAGATGCTATTGGATTTTCATATAGTTCAATTGTTTTAGTAGTGGTATCCGAACAATTGTTGTCTGTGGCTACTAACGTCACGGGGTATAAACCTGCAACACTATAGGTTACATTTGATATAGTTTGACTCGTAGATGTTTGAGTAGAAGCTGGACCGCCAAAAGTCCAAAATAGTGTTCCAGTGGCACTCAATTGCTGAGAGGTATTTGTAAACGAAAAGTTATTGTTATTAAAGCATAAGCTGGAGGCGGAGACATAATTAAAATCTGCTATTGGAGTTGTAATTACGGTAATACTATTTGCAGCAAGTATTTGGCTAGTAGCTACGCAATTTTGATTTGTACTTATTGAGAGTGAGAAACCATATACACCTGGTGGAGTAAAAACATGAGTTGGGTTTTGCGCTGTAGAGATAGTGCCATCACTAAACTGCCATAAAATAGACAAGGGAGTTCCGGAAGTACTGGTATTATTAAAATTTATGGTGAGAGGGTCGCAACCTAAATTTGGATAGGTTCCAATAGATGCCACAGGACTTTCCCAAACAGTAACGGTTTTTGTTGCTGTTGCGGTGCAACCGTTTTCGGATACAGTGAAAACAACAGGGTAATCTCCTGGCGTATTAAAAGATACATTATTAACAGTTGCCGTATTGGCGGTTTGTGGAGTCGCATTTACTCCAAAGTTCCAATTAAATGTTCCATTTCCCTGAAAGATACCACCTCCATTAAAGTTAAAACTGTTGCCATTTAAACATTGCGCAGAGGGGGCTAGATAATCGGGAGTAAGTAAAGGGTTAACATTAAAAACTTCGTAGGCAGTATCTCTACATGCACTATTTGGATTAACAATCAAAGTAACTGTGTAGGTTCCCGGCGAAGGGAAGGTATAAGTAGGATTGTAAGCGTTAGATGTATCTGCCAATGTATTTGGATCGCCAAAGTTCCAAAGGTAACTAGTTCCATTATAACTATTATTGGAGTAGGATATGGTAAAACCATTACAATATCCTGTGCCTTGCCCATTATTTGTAGTGGTTTGAGATATAATATCTGCTACAACTACAAATGGACAGGGAATAACATTAAATTGAAAATCGCGATGATGGACGCCAATCAATTGCCCGTTTCTATATTCACTCACACAAACCCCAACAACCCACTGCCCTTGAATATTCGGCACACCATCTAAAAATCCAGTAGATGGATTGATGTTAATTGCTGGACTTGATGCCATAGGGTAAGATGAACTGTAAGGAGCAATAAATGGAACACTTACGTATGGTTGAGGCGTATTAACTGTTGGACAAGATGAAGGAGGACTTCCACAAAGTAACCCTAATGAAACACCTGAATTTAATACTGGACAGCACGCATCAAGTCCATTAAACGGATCGCATAAACTATAAACTAATGAATCGCCATCAGGATCTGATGCAATGTGATCAAAGGCAATTGGAATTCCATCGCAAATATAGATGGGTGGTCGGTTTGTAAAACGTGGACTATTATTACTAGATACAACCTCAGGTCCTGGGATATGCTCCCAATAACTTGCCCCTACAGAACCAGGATTTATCAGATTTAAAATAGTTCCATTTCTGCAACATCTTTGGTAAACGACATAATATCCTCCAACAGAAGGAGGTAAGTTCACTATTTTTTCATACAAGGCTTCTTCCACGCAAGCATTGCCTGCAGTAGTTGGAGCACAAGGACTGTTATTGGTGGGAGGAACTGTTGAAAAAGAAATCGCATTAAACGTACTCGAGATAATTGGATTATCAAACACATCATATATGGTAAAATATGCTGGAATAATATTTCCAAAACCATCAGGGAAGCCGTCAAATGGTGGAACACCATTTATACAGTCCCTGTATACTTTCATACTTATTTTGTAATTATTTCCACCTAAATAATCATAGTAAATTTCCCCACCAACAATATGAGTTGCTTCTGCCAGTTTAAATAGCAGCAAAAATGAGATGATTAGATATGTCTTTAGTTTAAAAATCTTTTTTAATTGCTAAACACTTGAAAAAATCCATTAAACTTCCTGCCGTCAGATACATTAAGAATATAAAAATAAGTGCCATCGCTTACCTTTGGCGACCAATCATTTTTATAATCATCACTACTGTAAATTTTGTTTCCCCATCTATTATAAGAATTTAATGATGAACCTGGAAAATTTTCTAAACCATTAATTCTAAAAAAGTCATTGATGCCATCACCGTTAGGGGTTACTACGTTAGGCATGATAATATCACAATCAATACTATTAATGTCAATAGCTAAGGTGTCAGAATATAAGCACTGATCAGTCACAATAATAGTGTAAGAACCACTACTTGGGGTATTACTTTGTGTAAAGTAATACGTATAACCAGTAGTGTCAAATGGGATAATACCTCCTCCAGGAATTAACCAACTTACGTTGTAAGGTTGATTGCCGCCATCAATTCTTACAGTGATTGCTTTTGTTGAATCCAAACAAAATAATACAGGAGATGTATTAATGATTTGTGGAGAGCTAGTTATAACACTTGGCGAAAATACCGAACTACTTGTACATGATGGAATACTTGTTCCGATAACAGTATAAGAAGAAGTACCAATTGGAGATACAACAATGGAATTAGTTGTTGAACCAGTGCTCCAAGTGTAACTAGTAGCTCCAGTTGCAGTAACGGTTGTTGTTTGCCCAGCACAATAAGGCGTGCCAGTAACTGTTAGCGTTGGTGGTGGAGTAACACTTACCGTGTAAACAGCTGTATTTGAGCATGATGCTGCAATAGAACTTACCGTATAATTTGTAGTAACTGTTGGAGAAACAACAGTAGATATATTTGTTGTACCGTTATTCCAAACGTAAGTTGTTGGGCTACCAGAGGCAGTTAACGTTGTACTTTGACCTAAACAAATCGAATTGTTTCCTGTGATTGAAAGGGAGAACCCGATGACAGTTACTGTTGCAACAGCTGAGTTTGTACATGCGCCATTAGCACCTATAACAGTATAAGTTGTATTTGATGAAGGGTTCACAAACAAACTATCATTTGCGGCGCCATTGCTCCAAGTGTATGTTGTAGCACCGGAAGCAATTACAGTTGCAGTAGTTCCTGCACAAATAACGGTATTGGTACTTACTACTGTTGGGGTAGAAACAGGATTTATGGTGATTTGCTGTGTAACAGGTTTGTTACATATATCATTCACCGTTATGGTATAAATTTGCGTAGAGTTTATAGGTCCTGTATTAAAGGTAGGTGTATTTACAGCAGGAGCGGTCCAAGTATAAGTATAAGGTGCATAACCATTTGTAGCACCTGCATTCAAAACAATTGAGTTTCCAGTGCAGACCGATGTGTTATTTTGCCCTATACCAATTGGGGTATAATCTTTAATGTATAAGTTAAATTTAATGGCATTAGAAGATAAACAGGATAATGTGTTGGTTACAAAACTCGACATGGCAAACTTAATAGTATCCGTCCCTTCAATTAAATTATCTTGTAAAGCATTGATGTTGCAAATTTTAATTGTGTCCTGACCAACTCCAAAAATTAATTTAGTTGGCCAAGTAAAACCTGCATTTCCAGATTGAATATAATCAGGACCTAATAATGCATTTCCAGTAACTTGTAAATTAAAAGAATCTACGTTAGCTAAATTTCCATTTCTAATAAAATAAGCACAGTAGGTATTACAATCTTCTACTAAAATAGAATCTGGTATGTTAGAATTTGAATTAGTAGTGAAAACGTTTAATGGAGGTAAACTACTAAAAGAACCACCTTCTAAAAACACGCCTGAATCCCAAACACCATCACCACCATCTGCAATCGCAATTTTTATATGGTAAGTTTGTCCGCAAACTATTTTCTCTAATGCATATAAAACAGTTGTTAAACCATCAAACTCGCAGTTAATAGGACTTCCAGTATTGCTTCTATAATAAGTTGCATTTAATCCAGCATTTACATTGTCGATAGATACTGCAGTGCTAGTACCTGGCAATAGTGCCACATTTTTATTAACGTAATTTCCTCCAGCGGGATTAGGGCCGCTTAAAAAGAAAGCAAAGGCATC
Source organism: Bacteroidota bacterium (assembly GCA_016711805.1). Taxonomy (GTDB): domain Bacteria; phylum Bacteroidota; class Bacteroidia; order B-17B0; family Aurantibacillaceae; genus UBA4416. The sequence goes on along the minus strand of JADJSH010000003.1, from coordinate 52,695 downwards.
ATTTACACCTGCATTTACATATTCAGGATATTCTTCAGAACCAAAACAGTATCTGAATTTTACCGAATCTCCTGTTGGAATAAAATCAAATTCTAATACAGCCGCATCAAAGGTGTTTACACCAGAAACTACATCTAGTAAAGCATCGCCTGGTCCACTCCAGTTGGTTCCAGTACTTCCAGAATTATTTGGCCCTTGAGGTCCATTGGCATTGGCTGTAGAAGCGTGACCAGTGCTTAAAAATATTCCAGATGGAATCCCTAAATTAGTACTTGGGGTAGCAAAAAATTGAGCAATTTGAAGCGGATCACCAGAAAAAGTAATGTTACTAGCTGTAACCCCACTTCCCAATAAAACGTTCTGCACAAGCTGCTGAGCAGTTAATGTTTGTGTGGTTGTTAATTGAGCTTTTAAAGACCCAATAAAAAACAAGCTTAAAAAAATGGTTGTGTATAGTGTTCTCATAATCTCAAAAATAAGCTATAAACAACTAATTCACAATTTTTTCAATCATTCAAAAGCACCTTTTAAATAAAAAAAGTACATTAGTACCAAAATTCTACAATAATGGAACTAAATCAGATACAATCCTACGTTAATTCAAACAAAGAACGTTTTTTAAATGAACTTTTAGATTTGTTAAAAATCCCGTCAATTAGTGCGAAACCAGAGCATAAACCCGACATGTTTACCACTGCCGAAGCAGTTAAACAACGTTTAATAGAAGCAGGAGCAGATAAAGTGGAAATTTGCCAAACAAAAGGCTATCCAGTTGTTTATGGAGAAAAAATAATTGATTCTTCAAAACCAACCGTAGTGGTTTACGGACATTATGATGTGCAACCTGCAGATCCATTGGATTTGTGGGATTCTCCACCATTTGAGCCTGTTATAAAAAAAACAGACATTCATCCTGAAGGTGCTATTTTTGCACGTGGGGCTTGCGATGATAAAGGCCAAATGTACATGCACGTGAAAGCTTTTGAAACCATGATGAAAACAAACACCTTGCCTTGCAATGTGAAATTTATGATTGAAGGTGAAGAAGAAGTTGGTTCATCAAACTTAGGTCCATGGATTATTAAAAATAAAGAAAAACTAAAAGGAGATATTATTTTAATTTCAGATACATCTATTATTGCTAACGATATTCCAAGTATTGATAGTGGATTAAGAGGACTGGCTTATATGGAAGTGGAAGTGGTTGGACCAAATAGAGATTTACACAGCGGTGTGTATGGAGGCGCAGTGGCTAATCCAATCAATATTCTATGCAAGTTAATTGCTTCTTGTCATGATGAAAATAATCACATTACTGTTCCTGGTTTTTACGATAAAGTGCAAGAATTAAGTGATGCAGAAAGAGCTGAAATGGCAAAAGCACCATTTGATCTAAACGATTTTAGAAAAGATTTGAATATTGATGAAGAGCGCGGAGAAAAAGGCTATTCAACAAACGAAAGAACTGGTATACGCCCAACTTTAGATGTAAATGGTATTTGGGGCGGCTATACAGGCGATGGTGCAAAAACGGTATTACCATCAAAAGCATTTGCAAAAATATCGATGCGTTTAGTGCCTAATCAATCGTCTAAAGAAATCAGCGATTTGTTTATCAAACATTTTGAAAGCATTGTTCCGAAATCTGTTAAAGTAAAAGTAACTGCGCATCACGGTGGAGAGCCTGTAGTAGTCCCTACCGACTCAAAAGGGTTTTTAGCAGCAAGCAAAGCGATGCAAGAAACCTATGGTAAAAAGCCAGTGCCAACTCGCAGTGGAGGCAGTATTCCAATTGTAGCTTTATTTAAGAAAGAGTTAGGAATGGATAGTATTTTATTTGGCTTTGGATTAGATAGCGATGGCTTGCATTCGCCAAACGAACATTATGGTTTATTTAATTATTACAGAGGTATCGAAACCATTCCTTTGTTTTATAAATATTTTACTGCTTAGTTTTGTCTAAACAAAACATAGTAATAATAGGTGGCGGGCCAGCATCATTGATGCTGGCTTGTTCATTAGATGCGAATAAATTCAACATTTCTATCTATGAAAAAAACGCCGCACTAGGACGCAAATTTTTAGTGGCAGGTAAAGGAGGATTTAATTTAACGCACTCTGAGGATTTAGTCCAGTTTGCAAAACGTTACCACCCAAAAGAATTTATAGAACCTTTTTTATGCCACTTTTCAAATACAGATTTTAGAAATTGGTTAAAACAAATTGGCATCGAAACCTACGTAGGCACAAGTAAGCGCGTGTTTCCTATAAAGGGAATAAAACCTATTGAAGTATTACAACACATTGAAAAACAGCTAGAGAAAAACAAAGTGGCTATTTTATACAATCATCTTTGGCAAGGTTGGGCAGATGATGAATTAGTATTTTCAAATGCTGGAGAAACAAAAAAGGTAAAAGCTGATGTGGTTGTTTTTGCTTTAGGTGGCGCTAGTTGGAAAGTAACAGGCAGTGATGGCAATTGGACAAATTATTTTAATGAAAAAGGAGTTAATACAAATAAATTTTATCCTTCTAATTGTGCTTATCAAATTAATTGGAACGCAGATTTTATAAAAAATCATCAAGGAAGTCCTTTAAAAAATTGTGAATTCACCTGCGGTCATATTTCACGAAAAGGAGAAGCCGTAATCACAGAATTTGGAATTGAAGGAAGTGGTATTTATCCTTTAAGTCCTGAAATTAGAAAGCAACTTATTCAAAATAAATTCGCTTACATTCAAATTGATTTCAAGCCCGATTTGCCTTTAGAAGAAATCATCGAACGTATAGAAAACAAAGGGAAATTATCGATTAAAGAGGTGCTTGAAAAAAAGATAAATCTATCTACAACTCAAATAGAATTATTGAAACGCTCTTCTTCTAAAGACGAATATAGTAATGTTCAATTTTTAAGTGAACTCATAAAGTCTTATCCATTAAACATTACAAGCTTTGCTCCTATGGACGATGCTATTTCTACCGTTGGAGGAATTGCTTTAGATGAAGTAACCGATAGTTTAGAATTAAAAAAACTTCCCAATCATTATTGCGTAGGCGAAATGTTAGATTGGGATGCGCCAACAGGCGGTTATTTGTTACAAGCTTGTTTTAGTATGAGTAAGTTTTTAGCAGATAAATTAAACACAAAATAGTTTTAAGTATAACTACTCCACAATTACTTTAATACTGCTGGTTTTTTTATTGCTTGTAAAATTTAAGATGTACAATCCTTTTCCAAATGGGATTAAATTAATTTCTTTTTTAAAGGAACCATTAACATTAGGAAATTGTTCGGTGTATACCTTCTGGCCAACCACATTAAAAATCTCTAATTGATAATCTTCTTTTGTAGCTGAAGATAAATCAATAGTAATGTGTCCCGAACTAGGATTTGGATATACCTTAAGAGTTGCACCATTATCTAAATCTTTAATATTTGTCGTTAACAAACTATACAAATTTACATTATCTAAATACAAAGCTTGCCCATAAAACCCTCTGTTTTGAAATGCAAACATAACGCTAGGCTGCCCAGCGTATGCTAATAAATCAATAGTATCTCTTTTCCATTGTGTTGAGGTTGGAATAAATAGTGAGCCCGTGTTATCTGGAGCAGTTGCTAATGCCGTATTTCCCTTTACATAAAGTGGCGTATAGTTTGTTCCACAATCTGTTGATATTAAAACAGCAAGAGTGTCGTTGTTTACACTGCTATATCTTGCATAAGCTCTATCAAAGGTTAGTATAGGATGAATAGAAGAACTAAAGTCATATTTTGGTGTTCTTAATTCATCTCGTTTTCTATTCACATCATTATTATAATTGTCAAAATAAACCGATTGAGAACTTGCGCCAAATCCTCCAACTAAAGTACTATGCTCCCAAACAGTTCCGTCGTTGCCTGCATCATAATTCTCCCAATTAGCTGGATTAACTGTTGTTGCAAAGCCTTCAGTAAATGGAATTGCTTGTGGAGCTGTGACATTAATATAAGAAACTTTTGTGGTGGAGTTTGTGCCATTACCATTTGAAACTGTTAAGGTTACATTATACACACCGGTTGCAGAATAACTAACTGTTGGATTTTGAAGGTTAGATGTTGATGGTGTTCCTCCAGCAAAAGTCCAATTCCAAGTTGTTGGATTACCAAAACTTAAATCAGTAAAGGCTATCGATTGATTAACACAGATGGTGTTTGTGTTTGACGCAAAATCTGGAGCTGGACCAAAGCTTGTATTGATAGGTAATTCCCATACACCTCTACCATAATAAGCAACACGTAATAAACTTGCCGCTGTTCCTGGATTATACATCATAAAATCTCTAATGTTTGCAACGGAAGGTAAATTATAAGTTATGTTTACCCAATTCGTCATACTCATATCTTTATAATACACCGCATTGGCAGAGCAAACATAAATAGCTTCGTTAGTACTAAATTCATCATGGTAAATTTTTATAATATTTACGGTTGGTAAGTTTGAAGAAACATTTGTCCATGTAGCGCCTTTATTTACCGAACGGTACACTCTGTTCCCACATGAAATATAAACCACATTAGAGTTTGTTTTTACACTTGCAATGTTTGCTATTAAGCTTGTTGAGCTAGGTGTTGTATAGTTTGTAAAAGTTGGCGATGCCGCTAAAGCATTATCACTCCTATAAATTTTATTATTTGCTGTAATAACATATAGGATAGTTGAGTCTGCTTGCGACGAATTGATTGCTTTGACCGTTTGATTAAAGGTACTTATTTGGCTCCAAGTTGGGCTTGCATTATTTAAGTCCGTTGTTCTCCAAACATTTTGCTCGCCGCTAAATGCCAGGGTGTTTATTTTTTTTGTAAATTCTAATACAATGTCGTTATCTGTTGTAAATGGTAAATTGTAATTTGTCTCGTTTCCATTAACAGGCCGTCTTTCTCCGTTTTCATAATAGTAAACGACATTATTAGTTAAGTAGTCAAACGATGATCTACTTCCCCAATCGCCACCTCTATTGGTTCTCCATGAGTTTGATTGAAAATATAGTTCACCATTATCTTGTGTGCCAATACTGATCATATCTCTTTTAATTGGACTTTGGCTTGCGTGATAAATTTCAGTGGCACCAAGTTCATCGCTTTTTGGCGCCCAGTTATCTCCTAAATCATTACTCAACCAAACGCCACCATCATTTACATTAAATAATTTGTTTGGATAATTTGGATGAAATTTAATGCCGTGCATATCTGTATGTAATTGATCCCACCAATCTGTGAGCTGAGTCCATGTTACTCCTCCATCAGTGCTTCGCCAAACAACATGTGCCACTACAAAAACTGTATTGGCGTTAGTAGGATCTGCCGTCATTGCAAAGTTATAATCACCTTGTCCGCCGCCTGCAGCATCATACCCAACTAAACTTTGTGCTGGGTTATGATATACTGTTGTAAAGCTTGTTCCACCATCGGTAGATTTCAAAATAGTGCCTTCATCTGTAATCATTCCTAAATAAACCACATTTGGACTGGCTGCACTAACCGCCAAGCGCATACCATTTCCACTGCCACCACCTGGAATAACAACGCCGTTTGTAATTTGTGTCCAAGTGCTTCCAAAATCGGTTGAACGCCAAAATTCTGAATAAGTACATGCATAAAGTGTGTTTGAGCTTCCGGGTTTAAATTGCATATCCGTAAAGTCACCCCCAGTTTTTACTATACTCCAACTAACGCCAGCATTTGTTGATTTATAGATCCCATTATCTGTGGCAGTAACTAAAACGTTAGGATTCGTTGGATCCATTAAAATTTCTATGGGTAATCTATTTCCCATGCCAGTGGTAGATTGGAACCAATTTTGTCCACCGTCTATACTTTTCCAAATACCAAAATCTGTACTATAATAATTTGGATCACCTGTTCCTAAATAGATAATATTGTCGTTGGTGTAATCTATACAGGCAGATGCACAAGCTGTTGAAGGTAATTTATCTGTTCCTGTTTTTACCCAAGTAGCTGAACTATCATTGCTAATCCATAATCCTCCAGAGGCACTAACCGCATACATTTTTAATGGATTAGTGGGATGAAATTTTAATTGACAAACGCGTCCAATACCATTTACTTGTCCGCTTTCGTTTGTAGGGAAAAGGTTTGGTCCTGTTTGTTGCCATGTTGTTCCTGGTTGAGAAAAACAGATGATAAAAACTAACAGAAAAAAAGTTGTGAATGTATATTTGATTTTAAGTGCCATGATGGAATAATTTAATAAATAAACTTAGTTTTGTTTTTGTTCCTCTTGCCATATTTTAAGTCGCGCATCTGCATCTAAAATGGAACCATCTTCTTGCACGTATGGTTCCGTTTTTAATTTCCAATGTTTGAATTTCTTTACATCTAAGGCATATTTTTTTATATCCGCCTCATCACGTTCTTCTTTAGATTTAAACCAACGACTTAAAAATCCTCGTTTTGCTTCAACTGTTTTTGATTGCCCAATAATGTCATCTTCATCCTTTGGTTTTTTTCTATTTTCCCAAAAGGCATCATACGCTTTGATGGTTTCAAAGTAGTTGGCTTTAGGATCTTTCATCATTTCAATCCAATATGGTTTTTTGGAATAGTTGACTGATTTTTTTTGAGTTTGTGAGCACATCACTATACTGCTAAGCATGATGATGGTTATTACACATAAATGTTTTAGGTTCATTATCATTTTCTTGAATTAAATCACACATAGCAAATTTATAAATCCTTTTAGCTATTTCCCTATTTAATTGGAATGAATATGATATTCCTAAGCCGCAACTACAGGTTTTATACAAAATATCGCAATAAATGAGGATGTTTTACGCTCCTTTTTTAAATTAAACTTGTAAATTAGCTTTCTTAAAAAAATTACATTTTGCAGAACATTAAAGAATATTTTAACATCATTGCCTCTAAAAGAAAAGGACGTGGATTATCCAATTACTATTGGAACGAAATTACGAATTACTGTAATTATTTTTCTCACGAAGATAGTTCTGTTTTGGAAGTTGGTTGTGGAAGTGGCGATTTATTAGCAGGCATTGCAGGTAGTAAAAAAACAGGCATTGATTTTAGCGAAGGACAAATAGCTTGGGCTAAAGAAAAACATGCAGGTAAAAATATAGAGTTCATTTTAATGGACGCTAATAATATCACTTTAACAGAAAAGTATGATTTTGTTATTATTAGTAATTTAATTGGTTTTGTGGATGATATACAGGCGGTATTTGAACAAGTTCAAAAAGTTTGTCACCCAAATACAAAAATTATTGTTCAGTACTATAACTCCCTATGGGAACCTGCTTTAAAATTTGCTGAACTTGTAGGGCTAAAAACTAAAACGCCTACTCAAAACTGGTTAAACACAAAAGACGTCAACAATTTATTATTTGTATCAGGATTTGATGTTTATAGAAATAGTAAACGATTTATTTTTCCTTTTTATATTCCGTTAATTGCAGAGTTACATAATTTGTTTTTAGCGAAGTTCCCTTTCTTTAGGTTCTTTAGTTTAAATACCTATTCGTTTGCAAAACCTTTACCATTAAGCAATCCAGACGATTATAAAACAAAATACTCTACAACGGTTGTTATTCCTGCCCGTAACGAAAGTGGTAATATTGAAAACGCCATTACACGTTTACCGAAATTTGGGAAGCATGTAGAGATTATTTTTATTGAAGGAAATAGTACAGATGACACTTGGCAAAAAATTCAAGACATTCAACAAAAATATAAAGACACACACGATATAAAAATTGGCCAGCAAAAAGGAAAAGGAAAAGCTGATGCGGTGCGTGAAGGGTATAAAATTGCAACTGGCGATATTTTAATGATTTTAGATGCAGATTTAACTGTGCCACCTGAAGATATTCCTAAATTTTATGATGCCATTGCAGGAAGCAAAGGCGATTTTATTAATGGAACACGTTTAGTATATCCAATGGAAGGTGAAGCCATGCGTTTTTTAAATTATTTAGGAAATCATTTCTTTAGTTGGGTATTTACTTGGTTGCTTGACCAACGCTTTAAGGACACCTTGTGTGGAACGAAGGTGATGTTTAGAAAAGACTATATTAAACTAACTAAGAACAGAACATATTTTGGAGAGTTTGATCCCTTTGGAGATTTTGATTTATTGTTTGGCGCACATAAATTGAATTTAAAAATTGTTGAAATTCCAATTAAGTACAGAGATCGAACTTATGGAGAAACAAACATCTCTCGTTTTAAACATGGCATCATTTTATTGCGTATGTGTGCCTTTGCAAGCAGAAAATGTAAATTTATTTAATTGAAATAAAATGAAACAAATTGTGTTTTTATGCCTTTGTTTTTTGTCATTACAAACTTTGAATGCACAAACTATAAAAGTGTATTTCAATCAGGCGGTTGATAATACAGTTTCTAGTATTGCCGATGCTCAAACATCTGCTCATTTAGATGACACTATTTGTGCTTTAATCAATTCATCTAACACAACACTTGATATTTCTGTTTGGGATAATGGAAGTACAAAAATTGTGACAGCTCTCAACAACGCCTATTTAAGAGGAGTTCAAGTGAGATACATTTCTTCAACAAATAGCTTTAATTCAGCTTTATCGGGCTTAAATTCAAATATTCCACTTTTAAAACGCACCTCTACTTTAACAAGCAATGTGATGCATAATAAATTTGTGATTGCTGATAATGCTAAGTTATTAATTGGATCGATGAACTTTGGGAATGGAAGTATATTTGATGATTATAATAATATTGTGATTATTTCAAATTCCAATTTAGCACAAAACTACACAGTTGAGTTTAACGAAATGTGGGGCTCTTCTGGAGCACAGCCTAATTTAACTAACAGCAAATTTGGTCCTGCTAAATCAGATAACACTATTCATAGCTTTAATATTGGAGGTTCAACTGTTGAGTCTTATTTTTCGCCAACTGATGGCACTGCTTCTAAAATTGTAGATGCTATTAATTCTGCAAATTTTAGTTTAGATGTGGCTATGTTTACATTTACAGATAATGATTTAGGTGACGCTGTAGTAGCTGCTAAAAACAGAGGTGTGAACGTGAGATGTATCATTGAAAATGTGAGTTATTTTGGGTCAGAATATAATAAATTAGTGGCTGCTGGAATACCAGTTATTTCGCATGAAAATGTGACTAATGATTTTCACCATAAGTATTGCATTATTGACGCGATGAATAGTGCTTCAGATCCTATTGTAGTTACTGGATCACACAATTGGTCTAATTCTGCAAATGACGAATATGATGAGAACACTTTAATTTTTCATGATGCTGTTGTGGCAAATCAGTATTTAGAAGAATTTTCAAAAAGGCATTCTGTTTTGTCGAGGATAAGAGATTATGACTATAAAAATGAACATATTGTTTTATTCCCTAATCCAAGTAACGGAAGCTTTTCAATTACAGGATTAAAACATGCTATCGATAAATTAACGGTGGTTAATAGTGTAGGTCAAGTTGTTGAAACAATAGAAAATACAGGTAATACCATTCATCTTGAATTAGAAAGAGGGATGTATTATATTACACTGATTTCTAATGATGAAGTCATCAATAAAAAAATAAATATCGAATAATTATATAATCATGGACGAACGTATTTGGATTTATACTTTAAGTAAAGAGTTAAGCAACGAACAATTAGTTGATTTCAAAAATCGTTGTCAGAATTTTGTAAGCACTTGGACAGCTCATGATGTGAGCTTAGACGCCTTTTTTGAGCTATATGAAAATCGATTGTTAATTTTTAAAGTGAACGAAGATAAGTATAATGCAAGTGGTTGCAGTATTGATAAACAAGTTCGTTTTGTAAAAGAATTAGAACAAGCTTTTTCATTTGAACTTTTAAACCGTTTGTTGGTTTCTTATTTAAATGCTGAAAACAAAATTGAAGTGGTAAAAGCTTCTCAAATAAAAGAACTATTAGACTCTAAAATAATTAATGAATACACATTAGTATTTAATAACACCATTACTCAATCTTCAGATTTAGTAGCAAATTGGAAACAGCCATTACATAAAACGTATCTAGCGAAACACATAAATAGGGAAAATGCATCATTCAAAAGTTAAAGTTTTAGTGGTAGGCTTTGCAGCGGTACTAACAGCATCTGTTTTATTTTCTTGTCGAAAGGATGTTGGAGTTAATCCATTATTGGCGTATAACGATAAGGCGTTATTAGATAGTGCAAAAAACGAAGCGGCATTTACTTATTATAAAAATTCCCCAAGTTCAGTTTATTCGGGAACAAATGGACCGCATGGCGCGTTTAAATTAAAATTCAATAAAATTGCTTACGCTGCTTTAACAGATAATGGAAAACTACCAGTTGGTCAGCAATTTCCAAATGGTTCGTTTATTGTAAAGGAAATTCCTTCTAATGGACTTTATGCGATGATGTATAAAAGGGAAGGTTCGTGGATATGGTCGGAAGTTTATAATGATGGCAGTATTTTATATAGTGCATTACAAGACCCTTCAGTTTGCACTAGTTGTCACTCTCAATCTGGACATAGAGATTTAGTGGTGAGTTTTAATTTTTATTAGTTTTTTTACAGGAGGAAATATTGAATATTATTTTTATATTTAATTATGCTAAACTATATAACTTCAGGCAATGGCCACAATCAAATTATTTTTATTCATGGCAATTCTCAATCTTCCGATTATTGGAAATATTTGCTTGAGTCTACATTAAAAGATAACTATTCATTAGTAGCACTTGATTTACCAGGGTGCGGCAAATCATTTAAAAGCGAAACACCTGATAAAGATTATTCTATTAGAGGCTTGAGTAAAAATGTTAAAGAATTTATTTCGAAGTTTGATTCAAAGGAATATGTTGTAGTAGCTTTTTCATTGGCCGCAAATGTAATAGGGGAAATTGCACAAGAATTAAATAATTGCAAAGGAATTTTATTGTTATCTCCTACTATTATTGGTTTTAGTTTGACGCCTGCCGATATTTTGAAGCCTAATCCGAATCTAGTTCCTTTATTTACGGCTACTACAACAGAGGAGCAGCTTAATACTTTAACAGAAGAACTAGGCTATAAATTGCCAAGCTCTATAAAAAAAGAAATAAAAACAATTTATAATAATGTTGACCCAAATTTTAGAACCTCTATGGCAGCTTCTATAGCACTGGGAGATTACAGCGATGAATTACAAAATGTGCAAAACAGTCATTTACCAATTGCTGTGGTTTTTGGTGAAGAAGATAAATTGTGTTTTAACGATTATATTGATAAAACACTATTAACTCAATGGCGCGGTAAATCGATATTGGTGCCAAATAGTGGACATTGTGTAATGTTAGATCAACCCTATGAATTGATTAAAATTGTAAATGAATTTGCAACACATTGTTTTTAATAAGACTTTAAATTATCTTTTAAAACAAAGGCCATTAATTGAGCGACATTACTGCAGCTAGCTTTTTTTAAAATATTTTGTCTATGATTATGGACGGTATTTATGCTAATATGGAGTTTATCGGCAATTTGTTTGCTGCTATAACCATCCAACAAATAATGTATAACTAGAGTTTCTTTCGGAGTAAATGAAACTTCTGGGTCTGGGTTATAAGTGAATTCTGATAACAGTTGAATTTTGTTATTTTCTGTATTTAAGCTTTCAATAGTATGGCTAATAAAATTATCTTTCTTAAAACTAGTTATATCCATCACTATACCGACGCAATACAAGGGCAATCCTGTTTGTTTTGATAGCACATAAGTGCACTTTTGATATGCATTAAAGTCTTTTCCGTCGATTGTCTTACCTTTATAATTAAATGAAGATACTATTGAATGAGAAGGCAATGTTAAACGGAGTGCTTCGAGGGTTTCTGGGAAAATTTTGTCACTTACAACATTTAAGTGTGAAGGGGTTACCATATTTACAACGCCTCGATGACCTTCATTAAGAAAAAAATCTGTTGGGTATCCACCAAATTCATTATGATTATTTTTCCAAAATAAATATTTATGAGTTTGGTAATCAATACCAAATACGACTGGTGCAAAAGGCATATGTGTATTTAATAAAGGTTTGACTTTATGTAACAAAATTTCAATTAACTCAATATCTGTATTGTTAGCACTTTTTTGTGCTTGTTTTAAAAATTGTTTATAGCTAAGGAGTTTTTGTTTTTTAGTATTCACTCTATGATTAAGATATACCACTATTAATGGCGTAATTAACTAGTTCAGCTACATTTTTGCAATTTGTTTTTTTATTAATATTTCTTCTATGAGCATTCACTGTTAAAACGCTTATATTGAGTGTTTCTGCGATTTTTAATGAACTATGACCAAATGTAATATGTTGGATGATTTCTTTTTCACGTGGTGTGAGTAAATCTTCTTGCGCAGAATATGAGTTTGACGATATGGTTTTAAAGCCTTGCGTTTCATCATAACAGCTAACCGATAAAACTATTTTATCATCTAGTTTATGTGAAGTTATATCTATTATAATTCCAAGGCTAAGAAGTGGGTAACCTTCGGTAGTAGTTTCTAAAACTACGGATTGCTGTAAAACTTTTACAAGTACCCCATCTTTTCTGTTTATACGATAGTTTATTGAAAACCGACAGTTTTTAAGTCCGTTGCTTGATAGTTCTTTTGCAGATTCAACAAACCTTACAAAAACTTTGTCAACAAATAGTTTTGAGTCTTCTTTATGCATGCAGCGTGTATAAAACTCAAACTGTCCCATTTGCATATGTTCTTCGCTAGTAAAGCCCGTTATTTGTTTGCAGCCGTCGCTTACAAATAAATACTTTTGAGAAGTATAATCTAAAAGATAAATGGCGCAAGGCATGGCATTTGCCAATTCTTGAAAATATACATATTGTTTTAGATAGTAATCTGGATTTTTTATAACAGTCATCGTATGACTATTCTTTAAAAAACCTTTATAATCAGCTAAGGTAACTTCAGTTTTTAATAGTGATTTTTTTGCCATACTACCAAATTAACGACAATAATATTTAAAATTAGCGAATTTTAGTACTACATAATATAAATTATTAGATAAAAATATAAGTGACAGCTAAATATAGTTATTTCACTATTATTACAGTTTTTAATTTGTTGCCCTTTGCTATATCCTATGTTAAATGCTCAAACATTAGTAAAAGGCGGTTTTGCAACTAGTTCTAATGGTGACCCAAGTGCACTTTGTGGCGGAAATCGTGGGAATAAAACAGTAACAGTTAATGCTGGTCAATGCATAAAACTAAATCTTCAACAGTAATTCGCATTTTGTTCAACTTCTTCACCACGATAATGAAAACAATAATCTATTTAACACTGATTTCTTTTTTGATTTTTTCCTGCAAAAAGAAAGAAGACAAACAGGAAGTAATACCAGTTATTAATGCCACAATATCAGAATCGGGTGCCGTCGAAGGACAAGTGGATTTTTTAATTAATTTTGAAAACGCCATATCTTATTCTGTAAATTTTGGTGACGGACTGATCGAATCGGGTACTGCTGGCGCGCAGATTAATGTAAGCCATACTTATACTAAGAATGGTATTTATAAAATTCTTATATCTGCGAAAAGCGAAACCGATAATTCAGAAGAGACAGAATATTCTTTTGAAGTTACAACTTTGCCTGGAGTTTCATTTGATGTGGCGTATTTAAATTATTCTAATTATAGCCATAAAATCTGCAGTAGTTATTCTACATATGTTTCTATTTATAGTGACAGAGTTACTAAAGGGCAATTTGGTAGTTTTGTAAACGATGAATTTATAAGTATAGCATTTCCAAATATGGCAAACGCAAATACTAGTTATAATGCAACTATTTCAAACCCTACAATTTCTTCTATGCAATTAGTGTCAAAAGAAAATTATAATTTTTCAGTGGATTATTTAAGTGATTGGCTTTTAGGAGGCCGAAGTTATGTTACGGTCACGGAAAAGGGAGTAGATTATTTTAAAGGGACTTTTTCGGGCGATGTTTATTCAAATAGCCTTGTGAATGGTCAGCACGTTTGGGTCAATATAAAAAACGGCAAATTTTATATAAAATTTTAGAGGGAAACACTAAAGTCATATTTTCAAAAAACCGAAACTCAAAATTATTAAACAATGAGAAAACTATTAGTTCTAATTAGCGTATTACTATATTTTGATCAGCAAGCACAAAATATTTCAACATTTGCAGGCACGGGAGTTGCAGGTAATTCAGGTGACGGAGGCCTTGCAACAGCAGCAACCTTTAATTTCCCAGAAGGTGTAGTAGCAGATAATCTAGGAAATATTTTTGTTTCTGATTATAATAATAACCGTATTCGTAAAATTAGTTCTAGCGGGATTATTACAACTATCGCAGGAGGTGGAAATTGCGGAACAAATTATTGCGGGGATGGAGGTCCGGCAACATCCGCACAACTTTACCATCCCGTAGGGCTTGCAGTTGACGCAAATAATAATCTATACATTGCGGATAAAGATAATGGGAGAGTTCGGATGATAAATTCTTCTGGAATTATTTCAACTGTGGCAGGCAGCACTCTGCTTGGATTTAGTGGCGATGGAGGTTTAGCAACGGCGGCGGCACTTCAGAGTCCAACAGGAGTAGCACTGGACGCTTCGAACAACTTATATATAGCTGATAGTTATAATTATAGAATACGTAAAGTTAATTCTTCAGGAATTATTAGCACAATTGCTGGTTCAGGCACGTCGGGATTTAGTGGAGATGGAGGACAAGCTATATCGGCACAGTTAAATTTGCCGTATGGTGTTGTAGCAGATTTTGCCGGTAATATTTACATTGCTGATTACAATAATAATAGAATACGTAAAGTTAATTCTTCAGGAGTTATTAGCACAATTGCAGGATCGGGGACAGCTGGACTCAGTGGAGATGGCGGGCAGGCTACAATGGCGTCTTTTAATAAACCAGCTGCATTAGCATTTGATGGTGTTGGTAATTTATATATAGCAGATGTTTATAACAATAGAATACGGAAGATAAACTTATCTGGAGTTGTTTCGACGGTTGCAGGTGGCGGGAGTTGTGGTGTTTCTTATTGTGGAGATGGAGGCTCTGCAACTGCAGCTCAGTTAGCTGCACCTATAGGGCTATCTTTTAATAGTTCAGGAAATTTATATATTGCCGATTTTGGAAACAATCGTGTTAGAAAAGTGACCACCTTAACTACCGATCTCAAACAGGAAAGCAAGGAAGTAAGTCAAATTACTATTTATCCGAATCCAGCCCATAGCAATTTTACAATAGAATCAAAAAGTGAAACGTCAGTTGTCGTTACCAACATTTTGGGAGAAACTATTTTAACTCAACAATTACAAGAAGGTAAAAACGAAATTGATTTAAGTAATTACGCTAACGGCATTTATTTTATTAAATCAGGAAATTTAACCTTTAAAATTATAAAACAATGAGGGTTATTTTAGCTTTATTTTTTACGTTTTTGGTTTCATTCAGCATTTATTCGCAAACACCAACAACCTATACTACATTTCAAGGCCAGCCATTGAATCTATATGCTTGGCAAGGCAGTAAAGTCGCGGTCTTGTCAAGGTTAAGCACTTTGACGCCGAGTGTTATGGCAAGCATAACCAAAGTATTGGATAGTACTTATATGTTTTATCATCATTGTACGGGCAAATATCCGGTGCAATATACACCAACATTATATAATGGTAAATCTACTGTGGCAGATGTTGCTGCAACTTGTGGTGCAGGTTGTGGTTATATGGGTTTTACTGGGATTGAACTTATGAATTCTTATTTCGATAGACTTTATGATAGTGTGCGATTGCATAATACATACGACCAACCAATATTCTATGAGTTTGGAAGAAATTTTTGGTTTTATGGCAATAAATTGGAGTATTTTGGAACAGATAATACTGGCGCCATTACAACAGGATACGCTGTTTTTATGAGATTTAAAGCGATAGAATCTGCATCTGTAAGCCCTGCTTATTTTAATAGCACACCTTTTAGTTATTTTAAAACTGAAGTAAAGAATTTGTTTAGTACGTATATGGCGAATCCTTCTTATAATTGGTCTAATACTTTAAAAGTGGGAGTTGCTCCAACAAATCCTATGAACTTAGGAGCAACGGATTTATTCGCCTCCTTTTTATTTAAATTAACAGACTTATACGGAGATAATTATTATAAGAATATATGGAAAAAAGCCGATTTGCAACCTAACGCAACCACAACTCAAGAAGCTCTAGATAATTTTTTTATAGCTTCTTGTGCAGCAGTAAATTGTGATTTAGGCGCTTTATTTTCAAGTTGGAAATTTCCAATATCAACCATGAAATTAAATTTTGCTACTGCTACATATCCTTCATGTGTTACAAATATTGTTGATAGCTATGGCATGAATAGCAGCAATTCATTTAAAATTTACCCTAACCCAACTAGCAATAACTTTACAATTGACACGGAACGCGAGACTTACGTTTCAGTAACTAACATTTTAGGCGAAGCAATTTTAACGCAAAAATTGCAAGAGGGTAAAAACAAAATTGATTTAAGTAATCAATCAAGAGGCATTTATTTTATTAAAACTGAAAATTCAACATATAAACTAATAAAACAATAACCATGAAGAAAATAATAATTAATGGCTTGGCCATAATGTTAATGACACTTATTTTAGTGTTTTCTTGTAAGAAGAAAGAAACTGAGCCCTCAGAGGACACAAATAATTATGGTAGTGGCAACGGGATGGTAACATTCTATTTAAAATCTGATTTAGGCCTTGGTAGTATAACAGTTTCGGTGGATGGACAAGCTAAAGGAACTATTACTCAGTTTCATTCAGGTGGAGTTACCTGTGGTAGCGGAAATGTAAATGTAACTTTAAGTAAAGGAAATCATACATTATATGCTGTTTCTCAAACAGGATCAGTTATATGGAATAATACATTTACTATATATGAAGGGGATTGTTTGCCTTTTGAATTGACTTATAGCGGCAGTGGCGGAACAACTACAGGGGGAACTACAACAGGTGGCACTACTACTGGCGGTGGCAGCGGTCAATTAACCATTTATAATTCGTGGCAAACACCTTGTACTTCTGGCGCCGGTAATACAATTTCGGTATATGTAAATGGGAGTCCAGTGGGAGGTTTAAATGCCTTTTTCAGTTCTCCTCCAAGTTGTGGCGCAACAGGTTGCATAACTTTAACTAAATCTCCTGGTAGCTATAATGTTACAGCTAGTTGCGGGGGGAACAGTTGGAATAAAACTGTTACAGTGTATGCTGGGCAGTGCACAAAACTAAATCTTCAGCAGTAGTTATGTTTTTCTTGTAATTTAAATTTATTCAGGATGAAAATAAAGTATTATATATTAGTTGGATTGATTTCCTTTTTAGGTGCATGCAAAAAAAACAATGATAAACCTACTGAGAATGCTCAGGATCAGGATTCCAATCCATACGTGGCACCTAAATGGCATTCTATTGGGTCGGGGTTACCTAATAACACAAATAATGCAGTTCTTAATTTAATTGCTTTATCAGATAGTTGTTTAAGTTCATATTGCTATTCTATGGGTATGTACAATACCATAAATAAAGGAATTAGTTGGAATCAAACAGCAAATAATTCTGTTATTGGGGGACGAATTTTATCATATACGTCCAGTGGTGATACTATTTATGCAGGGAATGAAGTAAGGGGAGTTTTTATGTCAACCAATAAAGGAAGTTCTTGGAGCATGATATCCAATGGCTTCCCAGCTGGTATAAGCAACTATGTTACGGGAATTTATTCTATAAAGAAAGTTGGTCCCTATATTTTTATTGCTACCACAAGTGGTGTTTTTCGAGCTTCTTTAAATGGAACAAACATGGTGAGTGTAAATAATGGATTGCCTTTAACCGTTGGAACTCAAGGTTACCCTAAGTTGTATGTTTCAAACATAGAAAATATTCAGAATTATATTTATATTACAACTGCCGCTGGTATTTACAAATCAACTGATTACGGAAATACATGGACTCTATCTAATAGTGGTATGCCAGCTGTGATTTATGATTCATTTTATGGTAATTATTCAAACATCGGCAGTAAACTAATTTACGGAAGTTTTTTTTATTTGTACGTTGCCACGAGAGGTGCTGGAGTATATTATTCTTCGGACTTAGGAGTTTCTTGGCAGTCCATGAATTCAGGATTATCAAATTTAGATATTTTGTACATGACGAATATTGGAGATTATTATTACGTGATTAATTCGCAATATGAAATATACGTTTGTAATACTTTGAATATTTCGCCTACATGGAGTAAAATGACATCTGATGGATTGCCCGCTGGATTAATTACTTCTATTTGTTCGTCAAGAAATAAGTTATTTGTTGCTACGCCAATATCAGTTTACACCTTCGAGTAAAACGGGTTGCATTGAAACTAACAAAATAATAATTATGTTGAAATTTTGCTTACATATTATATTCGAATGAAAATCTTTATATTCTTAATCATATTTTTGGTTGCAAATAATTCCTACAGTCAAACCCATGAGCTTGTTTTTGTTTCAACGATAGAACAAGAAAAAGATGTTCAAAGAATCCACGACTCACTTCGCATTCCTTTACTTATTTATCAAAATAAAATATATGCTATCCATAGTGAATGTATAACCAGAGATTTTGGAGGGAATATAAACAATAGAGATTTTGGAGGTAATTCAAATGACAGAAATACCTCTGGTAATTCATCAGATAGAAACTCAGGCGGCGATGCGAAAGAAAGAAATTCAGGAGGCAATTCTAATGATAGGAGTTCAAGTGGCAATACAAATGACAGAAACACAGGAGGTAATTCGAACGACAGGAATTCCTCAGGTAATTCTAAAGATAGAGACGCAGGAGGTAATTCAAAGGATAGAAATCAAGAAGGAGCTTTCTCAAAATTTATGTGTAGTGTAGACCAGCACGGTAAACTAATTTTACATTTTTACAATATAATGGAAGATAAATCAACGAAAGTTTACTACAATAATTCTTATATATCTCTTAAAAGTAAATATTTTATAATAAAAAAAATATGAAAAAATTTGTAATACTATTTACAGCATTAATTTTATATCAAAAAATTAATGGACAGGGACTTTATGTGATGGATAGAGGTTGCATTAAAGATGTTTTTTCAATTAGATTTATTGATCAAAAATTTATAATTGAGCCAGATAATTTTTTTTCAGTATCTCAACTAAAACTTAATGTTAGTGAAATTATCGGAAATCCTTCGAAAAGGCGTGGTAAAGATGATTTTAATTCTGAAGCAGTACTAAAATATTATACAAATAAGAAAGTCATATCGCACAGAATTTCGATTAATCACAAGAACAAAACTTACTACGGAAGAATTGCTTTTTTTAGCGTTGAAAATAAGCACAAAAATGATGCAGTTGCTAGTTATTATAAAATATCAATACCGGAGGATTATTTTTTACAAGCCAAAGATGGCATGAAAACTTGTGTTTATGAATATTATATGAAGGATGACCTAAAAATATTTACATGGGCTATTTGGTTGTCTGATATTCCATTTGATTAATTATGAAAAACAAAGAACTATGAAAAAACAGATTCTATTATTTACTTCATTTTTTATACTAAATACAATTTATGGACAACGTCTTTATAATATTGATAAAGGATGTATTAAAGATAATTTTGAAATAAAATTTGTAGATCAAGACATTACTCTTGTGCCTGATAAGTTTTTTTCACTGAGCCAGCTGAATTTAGAAGTTTCACGACGTGTGGGTGATGTTGGAGCGCGAAATATTAGTAAATTATATAAAGGGGAAACGGTAATTTCCTATAAAATTACAATTAAAAATCCTACCGACAACAAATTGTATTATGGCAGAATTGCATTTTTCGGTGTTGCTAAAAAGCATCAGAACGAGGCTGTAGCAAGTTATTATAAAATTGCAATACCTGATATTTATTTTAAGCAAGCAAATGACGGGATGACATCTTGGGTTTATGAGTATTATACTTACCGAAAATCATATAAATTTTTGACTTGGATAATTTGGTTATCGGATATTCCTTTAGATTAATTTAAATACTTAAACTATGAAAACAATAATTTATTTCCTATTACAACCAACTCAATTTCAACTTTTAATATTATCACGATACAAGTAATCTAATTTTCTTAAACACTTACTTATCACCGAATAGCATCTTAACTTTCTCAACATCAATCTTCAAAAGATTTGATAAATCTAAAAAATAATGTAACTGCCAATTCTGTGTTTTGATTGCTTGTTTGTTTGTTGTTTCGTCCCAAGGCGGATAAACTCTAAAACCACGTTTACCTTCTTTATCATTGACGGTTAATATACTTTGTGTGCATAAAACAGATTTAGGAAAGACAAACTGTCCAAATCGATTTTCTTTTCTAACACTAATGATAACGAGGCCAATTGAATCTGAAGCTTCAAAAGGCGCAATGATTCCTGTATTCAACCTTTTCCAAAGCGTTACAAATTGCCCAGTTTTTGTTGGAGTAATTTTGGCGGTTCTAAATTTTACGTGTAAATCATTTAATGTAAAAGAACAAGCATTGTACTCTGCACTTTCTATTTCTTGTATAGGCTTTGTGTAATCAAAACCACAAGCTTCAAAAACATGTTGTTGAATAATTAAAAGATCGTCAGAAACGGCCATTACTAAAACCCACTCTCTTCACTATCACAATGAAAGTGATTTTGTTTTTTAGATTGAGGTTTAATGACTTTAGCACCTTTATTTTTTTCTACAATTAATTTAGCAATGATACGAGCGCGTTCTTTTTTAATGTCTTCTTGTAATTTTGCTTCATCGTTTTTATCGTAGTAAACTTGTCCGTCAATAATGGTGGTGTTTACTTTGGCATAAATACTTAAAGGATTATCTGTCCATAGCACTAAATCTGCTGATTTGCCTACTTTAATACTTCCTACTTTATCATCAATGTGTAACATCTTTGCTGGATTTAAAGTAATTAACTTTAAAGCTTGTACTTCTGTTAAGCCGCCATATTTAATAGTTTTAGCTGCTTCTTGATTTAAGCGTCTTCCCATTTCAGCATCATCTGAGTTGATTCCCGTGTTTACACCCACTTTAGTTAACATGGCTGCGTTTTGAGGAATGGCATCCATTACTTCTAATTTATAAGCCCACCAATCGGCAAACGTAGAAGCGTTAGCTCCATGTGCTTTTAACTTGTCGGCAAGTTTGTAGCCTTCTAAAATATGTGTAAAAGTGTTTACTTTAAATTTCATACTGTCTGCCACGTGCATTAACATGTTTACTTCGCTTTGAACGTAACTGTGGCAAGTAATAAAACGTTTGTTGTCTAATATTTCTGCTAAGGCTTCTAAATCTAAATCTCTGCGTGGAGTTGTTGTTTTGCTTGTCTCTATTTGTTTCGGAGTAAGTTTACCAAAATCTACCATTTGTTTTTTATAAGCGGTTGCTCTGGTAAAATAGTCGTAATACAATTGTTCCACACCCATACGTGTTTGAGGAAACCTTACTTGATCAGGGTTTGTACCGTTTGAATGTTTGACGTTTTCTCCTAAAGCAAATTTGATAAAGCCAGGTGCATTTTCAAATTTAAACTCGTCAGCACTTTTACCCCAACGTAATTTAATGATACAACTTTGTCCACCAATTGGATTTGCAGAACCATGTAATAATTGTGCTGTCGTTACTCCGCCAGCTAACTGACGATACACATTGATATCATCAGGATTAATAACGTCGCTCATTCTAACTTCTGCACTGCTAGCATCAGCACCTTCGTTTACGCTAAATAATGCAATATGCGAATGCTCATCCACAATGCCAGGAGTTAGATGCATACCTTTTCCGTCAATGACTCTTATGTTTCCTGTGGCGTTTAAATTAGCGCCGATTTGTGTAATCTTTCCATTCACCACATACACATCTTGGTTGGATAGGATAGAATCTTTCTCATTCGTCCAAATAGTAGCGTTTTTAATTAAAACACCATCATAAGTCTTTTTAAATTTCGACCATGTATCTTTAATTAAGCCAGCAGTTGCTTCCGCTTCGCCATATGCACCAAAAGGGTAATAGGTTTTTCCATAATCAACAACTTCTTTTTTAGGAGAAGGATTTTTTGCTGTATCAATCACGTTTAAATTTGTCAATTTAAAATCAATCCAGTTTCCATTAGTGTATTGACCTTTGCCCGAAAATGATTTGGTGTTTTCGTTATAATTTCCTGATAAGCGTATAGTAAACGTAGAATCGTATGGGAAACTTAAAGTCAATAAATTATTTTTAAAAGTCACGTTGGCTTTTGCTTTTAGGCTGTCTTTTAATTGTACTAAGCCTGTATAATTTTCTTGCTCTTTGTTTATGGTAATTTTATGTGAATTTGAACCATACACTAATTGATATGTTCCATTAATATGTGGTACCGATAAATCGTTGTACTGATGCTTTACGCCATTACTCCAGGTTTCATAAACTATCGCATCGTCTTCAAAAATAGATTTAGAAGCAATAAAAAAATTGGCGATCATACCTTGTTTTAAACTGCCAATTTTAGTTTGCACACCAATAAAATTTGCTGGGTTATAAGTTAATGCCTTCAACGCCATTTTCTCAGATAAACCATATTTTACTGCTTTGCGTATGTTTTTTAAGAAAGTGGATTTATCTTTTAAATCAGCTGTGGTAATGCAAAACGATACATTGTTTTTTTCTAACTCTGCTAAATTTGCAGGAGCCATTTCCCAGTTTTTTAAATCGGTTAAAGATGCTTGTTCTGCATCAAAAGGATCTTCCACATCAATGGCTTCTGGAAAATTGATAGGAATAATGAAATTAGAAAATGAATTTTGTATGTCATACATTCGCTGGTATTCGTTGCCACCACCTTTGATAATGTATTTCACTTTAAATTCATCACCTACTTTTTTTCCGCGAATATCATTGTATTTATCGTTACCTTCAAAAATGGAGGGCAACTCCTGTAATTTATTAAACGCTTCTAATGAAATATTATACTCTGTTTTTGTAGCATTAGCTTTATACCATGAAGCATCGTAATAAGTTTGTCGCAATAAAGCAATCGCTCCCATTAATGAAGAAGGATAATCTTGTGGCGAGCTTCCTTTGTTAAATGAATAAAAACCAGCCGCTCTATCTTTAATAATGCTTTCATTTTCTTTAGCATTTACTAAATTCACTAAAGCACCACTTCCTCTTACAATACCATCTTTTTGATGAGTTAATACAGCTCCAAAGCCTAATTTACGTAACTCATCTGCTTTTTGTTGATTATGTAAAAATACTTTTTGTGCTTCCACTTCGCTTTTAATAGCCTGATTCCAGCCGAAAGCGCCTTTTTTTGGAGCATCGTCATTCTGCATTCTTTTTACTTCAGGCATGCCATAATCGCTGTATAAATCAATAAAGGCAGGATAAACGTGTTTTCCTTTTAAATCTATAGTAACGGCATCTTTGCTCGACACCAAATTTGCACCTGCATTCACTATCACGCCATCTTTTACAAATAAAGTGGCGTTTACAATCGTCACTTCCGCATCCACATGCAATGTGCAGTTGGTGAAGGCATAAAGCGTGTGTATGTTGTTTGGCGCTCCATTATTAGGAAAAGTAGTTTGAGCCACTAAACCCTTATTGATAACAAAGGCGGTAGATATTAATAAAAGTAATTGACGCATAATATGTTTTAATTGTAACAAATATAGCATTATCGCTTATTTATAAAAATTACTTTAGAGTTTTTGTTTTAAGATAAATTGTTAATTTTGAACTAAAAAAATTATACAATGGCTACAGGCATGCTTCATTCACACACCTTATTTGTGGTGTTATTTACATTGATCTACTTAATTAAAACGATTTTATTATTAAGTGATAAGGAAGAATTATTGGAGAAATTTAAAAAGAAAACTAAAGTTGCAGAAATGATTGTGAGCTTTGGCTTTTTGGCAACAGGCGTTTTCTTAATCACTCAAGTTCCCGAAATCAATAAGTTTATGATTATTAAATTGGTTTTGGTGTTCTTATCAATTCCTTTAGCGGTGGTTGGTTTTAAAAAGAAAAACAAAATATTAGCAACTCTATCTTTCTTCTTTATCGTGGTATCATTTTCTTTGGCATACAAGTCAAAAGGAGCGAAGGCTGGAGAAAAAATTGTAGCTGTTAATGGCAAAGAAATTTTTACAGATAAATGTGCTTTATGTCACGGTGATAATGGTAAATTAGGGTTAAGTGGCGCTAAAGATTTATCGGTGACTCAATTGCCACACGCTGGTATTGTAGAAATTATTGCCAATGGTAAAAACACGATGGCTGCTTACAAAGATGCTTTAACCGCTGAACAAATTGAAGCAGTAGCTTCATACATCGAAACAGATTTAAAAGGAAAATAGTACTATTGAAATCAGAACTGCACTCTACCGAAACACAAGCAAATACCGCCGTATTAATTGGCGTTATTAATAAACGACAAAACGAAGCTTTATCTTATGAATATTTAGATGAGTTGGCTTTTTTAGCCATGACCTATGGCGTTGAAACTAAAAAAGTATTTACTCAAAAATTAGAAAGACCAGATAAAGCGACTTTTTTAGGAAAAGGAAAATTAAGCGATGTTAAAACGTATATTAAAGAAAACAAAATTACCGTTGTAATTTTTGATGATGAGCTATCGCCTTCACAGCAGCGAAATTTAGAAAAAGAATTAGGAACGAGAATATTAGATAGAACAACGTTAATTCTAGAAATATTCTCTCAACGGGCGCAAACGGCTCATGCAAAAACACAAGTTCAGTTAGCACAATTACAATATTTATTACCGCGCTTAACAGGTATGTGGACTCACTTAGAGCGTCAACGTGGAGGTACTGGTACACGTGGTGGAGCAGGGGAGAAAGAAATTGAAACAGATAGACGTATTGCTCGTGATAGAATTGCTCAGCTAAAGGAAGATTTAAAAGTGATTGACAAACAAATGGCTACGCAACGTAAAAACCGTGGCGAATTTGTACGTGTGGCTTTAGTAGGTTATACCAATGTTGGTAAATCTACCATCATGAATATGATTAGCAAAAGCGAAGTATTTGCGGAAAATAAATTATTTGCTACGTTAGATACAACAGTACGAAAAGTAACCATTGATAATTTATTTTTCTTGTTATGCGACACGGTTGGTTTTATTAGAAAACTACCAACACAGCTAGTAGAAAGTTTTAAAAGCACTTTAGATGAAGTTCGTGAAGCGGATATTTTATTACACGTGGTAGATATTTCACATCCTAATTTTGAAGATCATATCAATGTAGTACGCCAAACCTTAATTGACATTGGTGCTGGAGATAAAGAAACAATTTTAGTATTCAATAAAATTGACGCGTTTAAATACGTGAAAAAAGATGAAGATGATTTAACGCCTGTTACCAGAGAAAATTTATCATTAGATGAATTGAAAAAAACCTGGATGACGAACTTAGATCAAACTTGTGTTTACATTAGCGCTAAGAACAAAGACAATATAACTGACTTTAAAAAACTAGTGTACGATACCGTGAAGAAAGTTCATGTGATTCGTTTTCCCTACAATAATTTGTTTTATTAGAAATTTTCAAGATCGCAATTTGCGACCTTGAAAAAACAAATATTGCTATATTTCATAGCAAAGACCTGCTATTATATTATTTAATTTTATACTGAACAAAGGTGTCACATATTGTGATACCTAGATTATTTTAAAATGGCAAAGCAAATAGTAACAGTATTACTTCCTGAAGAGGCAATAATTAATAAGATTTTTGTATTACGAGAAGAAAAAGTGATGTTAGATATTCATCTCTCAGAAATTTATGGAGTAGAAACAAGAGCATTAAAACAAGCTGTTCGTAGAAATCGGGACTTGTTTCCTAATGATTTTATGTTTGTATTAAGTGAAAAAGAGGTTGGGATTATGGTATCACAAAATGTGATACCTTCTAAACAATCTTTAGGAGGAGCATTTCCATTTGCTTTTACTGAAACCGGGGTAGCTATGTTATCAAGTGTTTTAAAAAGCAAAAAAGCTAGAGAAATTAATATTGCTGTGATGAGAGCTTTTGTTGCTTTGCGTAAAATGATTTTGAATAACGCTGAGTTAAGACTCGAAATAGAATACATCAAGAAAAAAGTGAGTAATCATGATAAAAATATCGAATTAGTATTTCAGTACTTAGATGAGCTATTAGAAAAGAAAGAAAACAAAAAGGAACGACCACAAATTGGCTATAAACTTCCTAAGAAAAAATGATTCGTTTTCCTTACAATAATTTGTTTTATTAATTTGGCTTTTCTTTTGTTGCCTTATTTTTATGTTTAAATCGATATGAATATCCAACTTCAAGAGTTACACGTAGTCCCGAAGATTGAGTTCCACCGTATTTACTCAGGATTGTAAATTGATAGGTTGATATTGAGAGATCTGTTGTAATACGATGTTGTGGATTTACACAAAAAGCTAAATTGAAATTTTGAATAGGGTTTGCTTGGTCCGTTATTTCGCTCGAATAGGCGGACGAGCCTGTATATAATAGTGTAACTCCAGTATTAATGGATAACAACACTTTTTTTCCTTCTTTAGTATGAATTCCTAAAAAATAATCATTGACGAAACTTTTATTAGGAATATAGTATAATCCTTGAGGGATGTAGGTTATTTTGGTTTTGAAGTTTAATAGTTTGTAGGTGTATTGATAATTAATATTAGCAGAAACACCAAAAAGATCGATGCCAGCCCCAATACCTATGGCATGTCCTTGTGCTTTTGTTAGGAAGGGAAAAGTAATCAATAACAATATTATAACTTGTTTCATGGATTTACTTCTTAGAAAGTAATTCCCCAATTAACTTTTCCGTTTTCACGGTATAGTCTTCATAAGCTTTACCAGTTGCAGGTCCGCTAAATCCTGTGTAAACTGATTTTACCACATGGTTAGCATCTAAAAAAATAGTGGTAGGAAATGCCATCACGCCATTTAAAAAAGGTAAGCTTTCTGAGGCTTTGTCTTTGCCTGTTAATCCCGTTAATAATATATCGTAGCCAATATCAAAACGTTTGGTTAAGCGCGTTAAGTTGGTTTTAGCGCGTTCGGCATCCGATGTCCTTTCGTAAGCCAAGGCAATAATTTCTAAACCTTGTTTATTGTATTGTTTGTAAACCTTTGATAAATAAGCGCTTTCGTCCATACAGTTAGGGCACCAGCTTCCCATAATTTGCACAATCACTGCTTTGTTTTTGTATTTAGGATCGCTTAAACTTATTTTTTCGTTTTTAGTATTGTAAAAAGTGAAATTAATTTCTGCATTTGGATTTTTTAAATAGGTTAAACTTTCTGGGTCGTGTAATTCAAATTTATCATTGCGTTTCCCAATCCAGTTTTCATGCCATGTTGAACCCGAATAAAAATCACCTTTGGTAATTTCTGTTCCATTATTTTCTGCAATAAATAAAAAGGCGTGTGAACCGTCAAAGCAGCTTAAGTATAATTTACCATTATGCATCATGCCATCCAAATAACGGTAATCGCCTGTTTCTGTTAAAAAGGTTCCATACACATAAGCGCTTCCGTTAGCATGCGTAAACATGCCAATAGCTTTTGAACTATCTGCAGTACCTGGACTAAAAGTTACCTCCCATTTACCTTCATAAAAGGTATTTGGTTTTCCGGGCACATAAGGAAATCGTTTGGAGTCGCCCGCTTTGGCTGTAAAGGCAATGGTGTTATTTTCTTTTTTTGTATGATTAATCCAAAGTCCAGTTAAGATGGAATCGCCAATTAATTTGGTTCTAAATTCAGTATCAAATATGGGCATCTTAAAATTGAAGGAATCTTTTTTCAATTTTATTTCATCCACTACAATTTGTTCTTGTGCATTACGAATAATTAATTGGTGTTTGCCTTTCAGTTTTTTTATTTCAAAATTAAAAGGAAGTTCAATTTGTTTTTCTGGATTTAGAGAAAGCACGCCGCGCCAAATTCCTAATTTGGGTTGAGCAAAGCTTAAAGTGGTAATAAAAATAAGTACCGAGGCCAGTTTTAACATACTGCTAAATAAAAATTATTTTTCGATAAAACCTATTTATCTGACCTCTATTTCATCAATAAATATGAACGCATCGCCTCCATTTCCTTGGTGCCAGTCTGGTAATTTACCAAAATTGGTCGCTTTTATTTTAACATAACGAGCATTTGCTTTTACCATATTATTATGTAAAAATGTACGCATTTGTAAATTGTAATCGTCGGCTGCTACACCATTCTCTATTACACCAAAAGGTTTGTAATTAATGCCGTCTTCAGAAATTTCGTAGGATACTTGTTTTGGGTACAAAATCCAGGAGCGAGTGTCTTGCAAAAACTCAGCCGTTACATATTGTATAGGAGTTACTTTTCCTAAATCAACAATGCAATTGAAATCTTGTCCTTGAAAACCTTGCCATCCGCCACTTCTCCAATTAGTGGTACCATGTTGCCCGTCAATAATACCTTCATCACCGCCAGCATCGTATTGTTTGTTGTATTGACTTTGTATGGCTATTTTCCAATTATTTGGTTTGCGATATGCAGTGGCCGTAGTTACTGAACTGCTTTCTAAATTTAAAAACGCTTTGGCTTTAATGGTAATTGAAGAATCAGAGGTAAAAGGATCAGCATATATTTTGGAGTTAGCTTTTGGTTCTGAGCCATCGATGGTATAAACCAATTTTACTTTAGGATTGGGATGCTCAATGCTAATGGTTTTTTCTGTATCTGTTAATTTCGCAGGCGTAATAATCACAGGCACTTGTATAATTTGTTTTGTAGTAATGTTTGTAGAAGGTCTCAATAAAGCAGATTTACCAAATAGATTTTTTTCATCTAATTTTTCTTGCATTATAAACTCTAATTTTCCTCCTGTTATAATGGTGCTGTGAGATAAAATAGAACTGTTGGATAGTTTCCCATTAATGCTAGATGATTGAATATATTGAAATGTAGTAGTTGGATTTTTTTTAGAAATCTCAAAAGTTTTTCCGTTTTCTAAATGGATTTTTACATTGTCAAATAATGGTGAGCCAATAGTGTATTCTGCCTTTCCCGGACAAACCTGATAAAAGCCCATGGAACTTAATACATACCAAGCGCTCATTTGTCCGCAATCTTCGTTGCCAATTAAACCATCAGGATTATTTTTATAAAACTCTTTTAAGATTTGATAGATTTTTTCTTGTGTTTTTTGTGGCTTACTAACATAGTTGTATAAGTATGCCATGTGGTGGCTTGGTTCGTTGCCATGTGCATACTGACCAATTAATCCTGTTATATCAGCTTGTGTTCTACCTTCAGTTTCACTTTTAGCACTAAACAAATCATCTAATTTTTGTTCAAACTGCTTCTCTCCACCCATTAATTTTACAAGACCCGAAACATCTTGTGGAACAAAGAAAGAGTATTGCCAACTATTAGCTTCTGTGAAATGGTTGTTGACTTCTCGAGGTTCAAAAGGAGAAAGCCAATTCCCATTTTTACGTGGACGCATAAAACCTGTTTTTTTATCATACACATTTTTGTAGGCTTGTGCGCGTTTCATGTATAACTCGTAATCTGTTTTTTTATTTAATTTTTTGGCTACTTGAGCAATACACCAGTTATCGTAAGCATACTCTAATGTTTTAGATACACTTTCTGATTCATCATCTATTTGTACGAAATTGTTTTTATTAAAAGTTGGGATGCTCCAACTCGTATAATTAGAAGCAGCTACCATAGATTCGTAAATGGCATTTTTATCAAAGCCAGTAATGCCTTTTGTCATCGCATCAGCAATTACCGAAACACTATGAAAGCCAATCATGCAATTGGTTTCATTAGCTGATAGTTCCCACATCGGTAAACGACCACTTTCTTTGTGTTGTTGTAAAAAGGTGTTGATGATATCGGTAGTGCGCTTTTGTTCAATTATCGTAAACAGTGGGTGCAATTCTCTGAATGTATCCCATAACGAAAATACGGTGTAAGGTGTAAAACCAGCAGCTTGATGAACTTTTAAATCACGTCCTCTGTATTTCCCATCTACATCGCCAGCTAATGACGGATGCGTGAAACAATGATACAAGGCTGTATAAAAAATAATGTTTTGTTCATCGTTTTTAGTTTGTATTTCTATTTTGGATAATTCTTTTTCCCAACTAAGTTCTGCATCTTGTTTGTATTTCTCAAAATTCCAATGTGTCGCTTCAGTTTCTAAATTTAATTTTGCGCCAACCGTGCCTGTTTGTGAAATCCCTACTTTAATGAGTAGTGGTTTGCCATCGCGGTTATCAAATTGAAAATAAGCACCAACATTTTTTTCTTTTTCAGACATTCCTTTTGAAAGGGGTTGAGCATTTATTTTTTTAGAAATAATGGGCTTATTGAATTTGATGATATAATACACATGTTGTTCATTAGCCCAAGCTTCGCTGATACGAGAGCCAATCACTGTGACACTATCTACAATAGTTAATGAGCAGTTTAATGTTTTATCTCTGTGCAATAAATCAAGCACAATAGTCGCAGTATCCATTTTAGGAAAACTGTATTGATGAATACCTACGCGTTCTGTTGCTGTTAATTTTACATTCACATTATTGTTTAGCGTCACTTCATAAAAACCCGCACTTGCTTTTTCTTTCAAATGGGAAAATTTAGTAGCGTAAGTTTTATTTTTGAAATTACTTTTTTGAAGCGTTGGCATTATTAAAATATCACCATAATCACTTACGCCTGTTCCGCTTAAATGTGTGTGTGTAAATCCATAAATAATTGAATCAGAATAATGGTAGCCACCACAACCTTCCCAACTGCCATCAATACGCGTATCTGGACTTAATTGCATCATGCCAAAAGGCACCACAGCTCCTGGAAACGTATGCCCTGCACCGCCAGTTCCGATAAATGGATTGACGAATTGGGCATATTTTGTTTGTGCTACAAAAGTTGAGAAGCTGAGAGTGAAAAATATAAGTAATAGGCTCTTCATAAGGTATAGTAAAGTTACTCAATTAATAAGTTTAATGATTGATATCGTATAAGGAAATGTATTGTATTTGCTTGTATAATTCCATTCCTACGTTTGTTTTTATTTCGATGATTTGATTAGGCTCGAGGTCTATATAATTATCGCTAAAAGAAATGTTGGTGTCATTTGAATACAAATACAAGTCTTTGACAAAGGTTTTGCTGGAGACTAGCAGGCATTTTTTTTCTTTGGAAAACTGGATGTTGATTTCAGGCACTTGTAATTGCAATGCTTTTGGTTTTACAAAACAGGAAATGTGTTTAGTAAGTAATTTTCCTTTTGAATCAATAAACTCAACTGATAAGTAAATTTCATTTTTCGTAAAAAGCTCCATATCGCTTTTATTTATTTTAAAATATACTTTGCTTTCATTAGCACTTATGATTCCTTCATTGCTGTTGGTATATAATACATGACCTTTCATGTTTTTGATAGATACATTAAGTGTACCCTTTGCGTCAGTTTGTTTGTCTGATACAATAAAAATTTGAAAGTCATTTTTCTCTTCCTTGACAGAAATAGTGATATCGTTAAATAATTTTTTTGTTTCATAGTACAAGGCTTTTGGCTTATAGTTATAATCAATAGCGCTCCAAGAAGTAACAGGCCAACAATCATTTAATTGCCAATACAAGGTTCCCATGCAGTATGGCTTTGCTCTATGATGTGCTTCAATGGCTATTTTCATTCCATCGCGTTGTAGTAGTTGAGACACATAATTATATTGCATAAAATCTTTTGGAATTTTGTAATCACGTTCCATATATGTTTGAATGGTTTCATAACCCTTTGGATGTTTTTGATGCGCCTTCACAGACTTAGAATTTAAATTCAGTTCGTTGCTATCGCAAAAGGTTTTAAATGTATTGATGTCAGGCATTGCTTGAAACCCATACTCGCTCATAAATCTCCCGACTTTTTTGGTGTAAGTTTCAAAAGGTTCGTTGCCCCACCAAACGCCCCAGTAATGTGAATCGCCTTGCTGCAAACTTTCTTTATGTCCCCAACCAATAGAAGGAGAAGAAGGCCAATAGTACACACTAGGATTTTGTTCTTTTACAATTTGAGGAATGACATTGTGAAATAAATTATCATAATCATTCCAAATTTTTGCTGAGTCCTTTTTTGAGTATTTATATTGTTTTTGCCAACCCCAGTTAAGCCAACCTTCATCAACTTCATTATTTCCGCACCATAATGCTAGACTCGGATGTGATCGTAAACGTTTTATTTGCTCTGTTATTTCTTGTTTGACGTTTTCTACAAAGGCAGAATCTCCAGGATACATCGCGCAGGCAAACATAAAATCCTGCCACACTAAAATCCCGTTTCTATCGCATTCTTTATAAAATTCATCATTAGCGTAAACACCGCCACCCCAAACACGTAGCATATTCATATTGGCTTCTTTAGCCATTTGAATTATCTTTTTGTAATCGAGTTTGGTGGTCCTTGAAACAAAATTATCTTGAGGGATATAATTTGCTCCTTTCATAAAGACAGGCTTACCGTTTAGTTTAAAATAGAAACTTTGCCCTACAGAATCCTTCTCTTGAATTAACTCTAAGGTTCTTAAACCAATTGTTCCATAATGATTAATGGCTAAACCATTGTATCTGAGATTGACATCATAACCATATAAATTTGCTTCTCCCAAGCCATTACTATTCCAAAGTTTGGGGTTACGAATAGAATAGTGAAACGTATCGACGTTAATTCCCTTTTCTAGTTTTAAGGGGTAATTAGTATTGTATTGAAGTTTTGCGTTGTTTATTTCTCCACGATAGGTATTAATGTTGAGTCTTCCAGAAATAGCAGTATCACTTTTTGTTTCTACAATAAAAGCTAAATCGGCTAAGGAATCACTGATGTTTTTAATAATTGGATTAACAGAAATAACATTCACATCATTCCAACAGTGTAATTTAATCGGCTTGTAAATACCACAAGTTACAAAACGCGGTCCCCAGTCCCAACCATATTGGTACTGAGCTTTTCGAGTAAATACCTTTTCATCACCCGGTAAAATATATGGTAATTTAGCGGCGTCCTCTTTTCCTTTTTTGACAGCAGACTCAAAAATAATCTGTAGGGTATTTTCTCCTGCCTTTAAATATGGCTTCACATCAAGGTTCCAGGAACGGAACATGTTGTTACATTCTAAGATTGGTTGCCCATTTAAAAACACTTTCGCGTAAGTATCTAAGCCTTCAAAATTTAATTCAAGATGTTTGTTTTTTAAAGTGATATTGTCACAGTTAAATTTCCCTGCATATTCCCAACTTTCGTTTTCAATCCATTGCAAACTTTTTTCATTATCTGAATAAAAAGGATCTTTAATTAATTTGTTATTCAATAAATCAGTATGAATAGTTCCTGGCACAATTGCAGGATAATATGGATTGGAACCAGATTTTTTGAATTGCCAACTAGCATTTAAATCTACGGTTGAGTTTTGTGCTATCAAAAACACAGAGCTTAAAGTAAATAGATATATGAAGTATTTTTTCAAAACAAGGTTGCTTTTAAATATTTTATTTCATTTGCGTCTGCCATGTCCGAACTGTTAGTAAGTGCTGCCGAATGAAATTGGATGCAGCCTGTTTCCTTTGCAATTAATCCTATATTATTACTTCTGATACCACCTCCTGGAATAATCGTAATTTTTTCTCCGTACTTTTCTTGACATTTTTTTAATGTTTCAATTCCGTTTAAAGCGTTTTGTTTTCCGCCTGATGTCAATACTTTGTTAAACCCAAGTTCAATAATTTCCTCCAATGATTTTTCTATATTCTCACATGAATCAATGGCTCTATGAAATGTTACCGACATTGGTTTGGCGAGTTCAACTAATTCTTTATTTGCTTTTACATCAATAGTATTGTCAGAATTTAAAACACCAAAAACTACGCCATCTATGTTATGTTCTTTACAAAATAAAACATCACGCTTCATCATTTCTATCTCTTCAGTATCATAAACAAAATTTCCTCCACGCGGACGAATAATCACGTGTAAAGGAATATGTAATAATTTTTTTGCTTCAATAATGTCAGTTTGTGATGGAGTAATTCCTCCTAAACTATAATTATCACAAAATTCAATTCTGTCTGCTCCAGCCTCTTGAGCTTGTGCACAAGATTGCACATTAAAGCATGCAATTTCTAATACATATTTAAAGGATGTGTTTAGCATCAATTAATTGATTGTTTATTTCAGGAGAATAGACTGCATAGTTAAAACCTTTCTGTAAGCAGTAGGCGCCATGTCCCCCTTTTTTGTTAATGGCAATGAATCCAATTTGTAATTCATCTAATGGTTTGTTTTTTCTTTTTGCGATGCTAATGATTCTCTCTACCGCTTTTCTGCAAGCTTCTTCAGGAGCCAATCCTTGACGCATTAATTCTACTACGGTATGACTTCCTACAATTCGCATGACTTCTTCACCATGTCCTGTAGCAGTTGCAGCGCCAACTTCATTATCTACAAATAAGCCCGCGCCAATAATGGGTGAGTCTCCAATTCGTCCGTGCATTTTAAAAGCCATGCCACTGGTTGTGCATGCGCCTGATAAATTGCCGTTCATATCTAAAGCTACCATGCCGATCGTATCATGGTTTTCGATATTGGCTATCGGCTTGTATTTTGATGTTTTTAACCACTCTTTCCATTCCTCTTCAGATTCTTTGACCAATAAATTTTCTTTTTTAAAGCCTTGTGATAAAGCAAAATCTAAAGCGCCTTCGCCAACTAACATGGTATGTGGCGTTTTTTCCATCACAGCTCTTGCTACCGAGATTGGATGTACAATATGTTCTAAACAACCCACTGAACCAATGTTTGCATAATCATCCATGATGCACGCATCTAACGTTACTCTTCCATCACGATCAGGCCTGCCTCCATAACCAACACTTCGTTCTTTCGGATCTGCTTCTGGAATTTTTACACCAGCTTCCACAGCATCTAATGCTCTTCCTTTGTTCGATAAAATTTTCCAGGCCTCTGCGTTGGCTTCTACACCAAAACGCCAAGTAGAAATCACAATTGGTTTGATTTGTTCTTTAGATGCATTAGTTATAACCTCTGATGCTTTACTTTTATTAAAAGCAAACAAGGAAGTTGCAAATGCTGAAAGCTTTATGAATTGTCGTCGGTTTGTATTCATCTTATTGTATTTGAATTTCATCGCAAAATAGCCAAGCGGGTTCTCCAGCGCCAGGATTACCAGTTGGAATGTTGCCAAAGTTGGTCGCAATAATTTTAACGTAGGTCGTTTTAATTTTAGTGACTTGTAATTTCGCAAAGCGATTATCTTTTACGGTTGTTTTGCCAATAGATGTAAATGTTTTACCATCGTCAGAAATTAAAAATTCAATTTCTTTTGGCAAGTAAATCCAACTTAATTCTTCATTTAGAAATCCAATTTGTATTTGTGAAATTTCTTCTTTGTTTTCTAAATTAATAATTGCCTCTAAATCATTTCCGCCCCAACCAAGCCATTCGTTATTGGCTCTCGGTAGTTTGGCTACAATACCATTTAGCAAATTAAATCCACCACCATAATTGTAAGATTTACTAGGAGGTGTTTTTAATGTAATGGGTTTGTTGGTGGCTTTATTAATCGAATAATTGCGAGAAGCTATTTTTCCTTTCAATTCTTTGCTTTTAAATAATGCACTTGTAATGGTAATATCTTTTTCTAACTCTATAGGCGATTGATATAATAAGGATGCAGCCGTTGGTGTTGTGCCATCAGTTGTAAAACGAATTTCTCCAAGAGACGAATTAGCATTTAATTCTAAGGCAATATGTTTGGTTGTTGTTGACGGTGAAACTTTCGACTCTACTTTATATAACGCTTTCGCGTAATTGATATTTAATTTATCTAACAATAAAAAGTGTTTTTGAAGACGAGTTAAAAAAGCAGTTTCATTTTTTATTTCTTTGGGTGTCCATACTACTTCTGCTAATGCTGCCATACGAGGTAGTGCCATATATTCTAAATGCTTTTCATTTAAAATATATTCCGTCCATAGATTGGCTTGTGCTCCTAGAATATAGTGTTGTTCTTCTGCATTCAGTTCATTAGGAATTGGTTCGTAACTATATACTTTTTCAATAGGAGTATAACCGCCAATTGCCAAAGGTTCATCTGATGCAGGAGCTTGATAATGGTCAAAATAACAATGCGAACCAGGAGTCATCACCGCCTTATGTTTTTGTTTGGCTGCTGCTATTCCTCCTTCAATACCTTGCCAACTCATAACGGCAGCATTAGGGGCTAAGCCTCCCTCTAAAATTTCGTCCCAACCAATAATTTGTTTGCCTTTACTATTTACATATTTTTCTATGCGTTTAATAAAATAACTTTGTAACTCATGTTCATCTTTTAGGTGTTCATCTTTTATTCTCTTTTGACATTGCTGACAAACCTTCCATCTCGTTTTAGGACTTTCATCTCCGCCAATGTGAATGTACTTTCCAGGGAATAAAGGAATCACTTCATCCATCACATTTTGTATAAATTGAAAGGTTGAATCTTTTGTACAAAATACATCTTCAAATACTCCCCAACCTTTTTCTACATCAATTTGTTTCCCAGTGCATGATAGATAAGGATAAGAAGAAATTGCCGCAACAGCATGACCAGGCATTTCTATTTCAGGAACAATGGTAACATGTCGCTTAGCAGCATAAGTGACAACTTCCTTAATTTGTTCCTGTGTATAAAATCCACCATAGGGGATACTATCATATTTATGATCGCTGTATTTACCAACCATAGTGCCTTTTCTCCATGCACCCACTGTAGTTAGCTTTGGATATTTTTTAATTTCAATGCGCCATCCTTGGTCGTCGGTTAGATGCCAATGAAAAGTATTCATTTTATACAACGCTAAAATGTCGATGTACTTTTTAATAAAACTGATTGGAAAGAAGTGACGAGATACATCTAAGTGCATGCCTCTCCATTCAAATCGGGGTGAATCTTTTATTTGAACGCATGGTATTAAAAGTGCATTTCCTTTTTCAATTGGCAATAATTGAATCAATGTTTGAAGGGCATAAAAATTTCCTGCGCTATTTCCTTCTGCTAAAATTGTAATAGCATTTTCAGAAACGGTTAGATGATAATTTTCTTTGTAGCCAGCTTCCCAATCAGGAATTGTAAATTGAATGTAGTTCCCATTTTTTGGCTCTTTATCGACTACCTGAAGCGTAAACCCATAATAGGTTTTTAAATAGTCGTTAAACCAATCAATTTCATTTTGCACTTTTAGAGAAGTTGCGACAATTTTTGTGGAAGAGGACAGCACAAAATTTCCCGGAAACAGTTTGCACTCTTTAGGAAAAGGAATAATTGGTAACGAAGATTGTTGTTCTTGAGAAATAATTCTCAACGAAATAATAATTAATAGTATGAAGAATAATTTATTCCTCCTCATCGTTATTTACTAATTCTGCTAATTCTTTCGGAAAATCATCTGCTAAAATATAAACGCCAGTCATAGGGTTTACCACCTGACGAACACTTTTTAAATACACATTAAACAAGAAGCTGTCACTTGATTCAACCTTGTCTGTTTTACTCACAGCTTTTTTAGAAAAAGGTAGTTGCGTAATTGAGCCATCATCCATGGTGCATTCTACAATCATCATGTCTGGAATTTCAAAACAAAATTCATCATCGTTAGGGTATAAACCTCTTAATAAATAAGTAGCATTATTAACCACTTTAAACTCTCTTACATTGCCTTGCACATCAAATTCATCTTCCCATAAATATTTGATATTGTCTTCTGTTTCTTCTCCTTCATTATCTTTATCGGCGTAAGCTTGACTAAATTTTGAATTTACTAATTTGACGTTAATCGTTACTTTCATTTCTTGCTATGTTATAAATTTATATTAATGTGCTGCACTAGAATTAGAATCTAATTCAATGCCTTGTTTTTTAAAGATAGAAGTTACTTTGTATGCGTACCAAGCTAAATAAGCAAAGCAAAATACAGTAACAATATAGGATAAATGCGGATTTAATACATCTACTAAAAACCCTTGAAATGGAGGAATTAAGGCTCCGCCTAAAATCATCATTACTAATAAAGAAGAACCTTGATTGGTGTATTTTCCTAAACCATTAATAGCTAATGCAAAAATACAAGGCCACATCACGGAACAAAATAATCCACCGCTAATAAAAGAGTATAATGCTAAATTTCCTGTGCTCACTAATCCAACAACCATCATCACACAAGCTGTTAAACTGAGTATCATTAAAGTTCGAGCAGGATTGTCGCCCGAGAAAATGAATATTAATGTTGCTAATAAAATATATGGGATGTAAAATATATAATCGTCTACGTTGCTTCCTCTTAAATAATTAATGCCATAGATAACTCCAAAAGCAATAAATGGCGTAATAAACTGCATAATGATTTTAATTGTTTTGCTAAAATTAAAAACCGCTAAAGCACCGGTCCAACGCCCAATCATTAAACTACCCCAATACAAGGAAATAAAGTGAGAAATTTTTGTATGGTCAATGCCTTTAATTTCTGGCATCGCTAATAAAGCGCCCATGTTACTTTGTATGGTTACCTCTACACCTACATAAATAAAAATGGCTACCATCCCTAAAGTTAATTGCGGATATTTTAAAGCGCCTAAGTCTTTATCCAATTTTTCGGAATTGGTGACTTCTGGTAATTTAGAAAACCATAAAATGCTAGCGCATAAAATAAATAAAGCAAATAAAATGAGTGCAGGAATTTTCACTGCCTCTAAGCTGCTATCTGCTGCTGCTGGCGCACTAATGTTGCCAAATAATGCATAACTTAAAATTACGGGACCAATGGTTGTTCCAAAAGAGTTAATACCCCCTGCTAGATTTAAACGTTGCGCCCCAGTTTCTTTAGCGCCAAAGTTTATTACAAAAGGATTCGCTACAATTTGTTGTAAGGCAAATCCTAAACCAATGATAAATAAGGCACATAATAATAATGGATAAGAATTTAAACTTGCTGCTGGTATAAAAAATAATGAACCTACTGTTGATATTAATAAACCTAAAATCAAAGCTTTTTTATAACCAATTTTATTTACTGGATCTCCATATGCTCGAGAAGCAAAAAAATAAATTATAGAACCTACGGCATAAGCCGCATAAAAAGCTAAATCAACTAATTGAGACTGAAATTGTGTGAGTGTAAATTTTTCTTTGAATAAAGGAATTAAAATTCCGTTACTAGCCGCCACA
The DNA here is from genome assembly GCA_016711805.1 of Bacteroidota bacterium. GTDB lineage: Bacteria > Bacteroidota > Bacteroidia > B-17B0 > Aurantibacillaceae > UBA4416. The sequence goes on along the minus strand of JADJSH010000003.1, from coordinate 13,256 downwards.
AAACCCCAAAAGAAAAACACACTTATAAGTGCAACAAACGATGATTGTAATTTCTGCATAAAAATTAAATTGATATGTATCTAAAGTAGAACTTTTAGTTCAGTAGAGTTTCTGTAGCTAAACCCTTTTATTAACAACCTTCTTTTTACTACTTCTTTATAAAATTCATAACTCATAACACATAACTCATAACTTCACAGAATGCAATTATTAACTCCAACCCACTGGCAAGACTATGAACTAATAGATTGTGGTGATTTTGAAAAACTGGAACGTTTTGGTAAATACATTACTATTCGCCCCGAACCACAAGCTGTTTGGAAAAAAAAATACTCATATGCTGAATGGGAAAAGCAAGCGCATGTGAAATTTGTGCCTAAAAGCAGCTCAAGTGGAGAGTGGAAGGCCTTAAAAAAAATGCCTGATCAATGGACAATTTCTTATCCTTTGGGGAATACAGAAATCACCTTGCGTTTAGGTTTAACCTCATTTAAACATGTGGGGGTATTTCCTGAACAGGCTTGTAACTGGGATGTGATTTTTGATTATCTATCTCCTTTAGAAAAACCTAAATTCTTAAATTTATTTGCCTACACCGGAGGAGCTTCTGTGGCTGCAAGAGCAGCTGGAGCGGATGTAACACACGTAGATAGTATTAAGCAAGTTGTGAATTGGGCTAACGAAAACATGCAAAAATCTAATTTGGATAATATCCGTTGGATGATTGACGACGCCTTGAAATTTGTAAAGAAAGAGCAACGTCGTGGGAATTTATACCAAGGTATTATTTTAGATCCTCCAGCTTTTGGACACGGACCAAATGGCGAGAAATGGAAATTAGAAGATAATATTTTAGAAATGATTGATAGTGTGTTGCAAATTTTAGATCCTAAGCAACATTTACTGATTCTGAATGCTTATTCATTGGGCTTCTCGGCATTAGTTCCTCAAAATTTATTAGAGCCTTTCGCTACCAAACATAAATCCAATTTAAGTATCGGAGAATTATATCTAGACGCAAAAAGTGGAATTAAATTACCACTTGGTGTTTGGGGAAGATTAGAGAAGAAATAAAGTTATTTAATAATATCTTTAATCAACTCAACTTTAGCAACATTTAGTTTTTGTAATTTAGATTCTCTGAACGTTTCGTTCCATTTAATAGCAATCTTTGATTTTTGAAGATCTCCAGCGCCTACTACTTCATTAAATACTGCTGTAAAATCATCAGTTTTACCTCTTTCTAAAATCATCGTTTTGTTCTTTTTAGCATTTGGATTCTCAGCTCCATTTGGCATAATAGCAACACATTTATTTGGACTCATAATTCCTATGCCATCACCAGTATAAATGCATTCAAATTTACCGTAGGCTTTGGCTGTAACTGATTCATTCTTTTTTAAAGTGCAAGTAAAATTTCCTTCCGTAAATTCGTTTTTAGTGGGAGGTAATTCAAAGTTTGGAATTTTAGTTACCTGGCCACCCGCCGAAGCTTTGTAAATACCTTTTAATTCTAAAGTAAATTTATCAGCTTGCATGTCTGTCCCTCTAAAATCAAGCACTTCTGTTTCCTCTTCATTTGGTTGAACTACAAAATTTTTATCTCTGCAAAAAACAGTTTTACCGTCTACTACATAATTAATTTCGTTTGGTTTGATTAATAAGTAATCATTGGTTTTATTAAAAATTTTAATTTTAAATTTCACTTGTTTTCCAACAGCAACAGCATCAATAATGTAAACATTATAGTCATCTGTTTCTAAGGTAGCTTCCTTGTATATATATTTTAAACCTGGATCAATCTTTTTTTCTTTTTTTTGTGCCAAAGAATGTAACCCAATTAATAAAGTAATAGCTAGTAGAATATGTCTCATCTTAAAATTTAATTTTGTTAAACAAATATAGTTTAATGGGATAATTAAACCGCTATAATTCCTGAATTTTTTGTTAATTTTGAGCATGCATATTGATATCATTACGGTTCATCCGCCTTTATTGGAAAGCCCATTTAGCCACAGTATTTTAAAAAGAGCCGCTCAAAAAGGGTTGGTGTCGGTTAATGTGGTTGATTTACGCGACTATGGCATTGAACCACACAGAAAAGTAGATGATTATGCTTTTGGTGGTGGTGCAGGCATGGTGATGATGATTGAACCAATTGCCAATTGTATTAATGATTTAAAAAGCAAGCGAACCTACGACGAAATTATATACATGACTCCTGACGGAGAAACACTCAAGCAAAGCACTTGCAATCATTTATCGACTTTAAATAATTTAATTGTTTTGTGTGGCCATTATAAAGGCATTGATGAGCGTATTCGTGAGCACTTTATTACTAAAGAAATCTCCATTGGAGATTATGTATTGAGCGGTGGTGAATTGCCAGCTGCTGTTTTATGTGACGGTATTATTCGATTAATTCCAGGCGTTTTAAATGACGAGACATCGGCTTTATCCGATTCATTTCAAGACAATTTGTTGTCACCTCCCGTTTATACTCGTCCCGCTGATTATAACGGATGGAAAGTGCCAGAGCTTTTAACGAGCGGAAACACCAAAAAAGTAGAGGAGTGGAGGCATGAACAGTCTTTAGAAAGAACTAAGTTGAGAAGACCAGATTTGTTGCTCTAAACAAACAACCCTCTGTTAATTATTCATTATTATATCTCAGTTGCGTTTTTATATACTGCTTATTTTTAGTAGATATTAAAATTAGTAAACGTGTCGAATAGAACAGCTACTCAAAAATTAAAAACATCTTCGGTTACCGTTGTCATTAGTTTGGCTTTGGTTTTATTTATGCTTGGCCTTTTAGGATTGGTGGTTATCAATGCTAAAAAGTTATCTAACCATATTAAAGAAAATGTAGGCTTTCAGGTAGTGTTAAAAGACACAACCACTCAAGCTGAGTTAGACATTTTAAAACAAGAAATCAGTTCATCTGCTTTTACTAAGGAAGTAGCTTATATCAGCAAAGACGAAGCAGCTAAAAAATTGCAAAAAGATTTAGGAGAAGATTTTATTACATTCTTAGGTTACAACCCTTTATTATCATCCTTAGATGTAAAGTTGAATTCAGATTACGCTAATATTGATAGTTTAGCAGGTTTCGAAAAACAGATCATGCAAAAACATTTTGTGAAAGAGGTAATCTATCACAAAGACATGATTAAGCAAGTGAACGATAATGCAAAAGTAATTAGCATTTACATTTTAATATTTAGCGGCTTGCTATTAGTAGTAGCTATTGCCTTAATTAATAACACCATTCGATTATCCATTTATGCGAAACGCTTTTTAATTAGAACCATGTATTTAGTGGGTGCTACGCAAGGTTTTATTCGTATGCCATTTATTTTAAAAGGTGTTCGTCAGGGAGTTATTGCAGGGTTACTAGCAGGTTTTTTATTAGCTGGCTTTTTAGTGTTGAGTACAAACTACATTCCTGATTTATTGCAGCTACAAGACCCAAATTTATTAGCGGTATTGTTTGGAGGCATTGTGGCTTTAGGTGTATTAATCTCTGGCTTGAGTGCTGCTCTTTCGGTGAGTCGCTACTTACGTTTAAAAACTGACGATTTATATTTTTAAATCATCGTAAACAAAAACACATATTTTAAATTTGGTATTTTAACCTGTGTGGTTTGTTTGATTTCTGTTTTTGCTTTTCGTAAACAACAACCTTCTTTATTAGTTATTGCTGCTGGAAAAACAGTTGCTGAACGTTTCTCAACGCCTGCAGGTTTTGTCAGAGTAAAATCTGAAATAAATTCTTTCGGAGCATTTCTCCAAAGCACTTCTTTAAAACCAAACGGCGCGTTAGTTCATTTTTATAACGGACAAGAAAAACCAAATAAAGTGGCTGCCGCAGTCTTAAATGTTGATGTCGGTTCAAAAGATTTACAACAATGTGCAGATGCAGTGATGCGTTTGCGTGCAGAGTATTTATATCAAAATAAATTGTATGATGCCTTGCATTTTAATTTCACCAATGGATTTAATGCAGAATATTCTAAGTGGAGAAAAGGTTATCGCATTGCAGTAAAAGGCAATAATGTAACTTGGGTAAAGACAACGAAAGAAAGTGTTTCTTATGCATCCTTTAAAGAATATTTAAATATGGTATTTACTTATGCAGGCACAGCGTCTTTGAATAAAGAATTAAATAAGGTTGCTCAAAAAGACATGCAAATTGGAGATGTATTGATTTTAGGAGGAAGCCCAGGACATGCGGTTATTGTGATTGATATGGCTATCAACACAAAGACAAACAAAAAATTATTTATGGTAGCACAGAGTTACATGCCTGCGCAAGACATTCATATTTTGATTAATAAAAATAATCCTGCTATTTCTCCTTGGTATGAGTTGAATGCAGATGCAGAACAAATCAATACACCTGAGTGGGATTTCTTTGGGAACGAGCAATTGAAACGATTTTAATATTTTCTTCCTTGCAGTTTGTGTAAGCCCGAAAAAAATGCGATTACCCAATCCATTAAAAAGGGCATTTTATAATAGAGATTGGTAATGGTTGTTTTGAAATAATAATTTCTGAAATATTTTTTACGAATGTCTTTATCATAACCTTTCATAAAGTCGGCAGAGAAATTATTTTCTTTAAAGCATTTTTTAATTTGCCAGGCAGCGAATCTACCTGATGACATTGCTGGAGCAATCCCTTCGCCAGTTGCTGGTTCTACAAGCCCTGCAGCATCTCCGCATAATAGTATACGATTGCCAGAGATTGGCAATTTACCATCAAAGTAACCGATTGGAATGGACCAACCTTTTTCTTCACCCACTAATTCAGCTTCAGCAAAACGTTCTTTAAATTGCGGCGCTTCATTCATCAAGTAGTGAAATTCTTTTCGCATGTTGATGTTATGCTTGGCTAGCATTTTTTTATTAGCGGCAATTCCTACATTAGTTAAACCATCCGTAGAAGGAAAAATCCAAAAGTATCCTTTGGGAATGTTTGGTAAAAAGTGAATTTCTAAACAATCTTGTTCAACACCTTTTACGTTTTTGTAATAAGAACGAATGCCAGGATAAGTTTCAACTAATGCTTCACGCGTATTGGTTAAAGCGGATTGAACAATGGAGTGGGTGCCATCACAACCAATAACCATTTTTGCTTTTAGTTGTGTTCCGTCATGAGTTGTTATAATTACACCATCTTTTTGCACATCTATTTTTTGCACAGTGGTATTTTCGAAGATGGTCGTTTTTGTTTCTTCTTTTACCATCTGTAGTAAAAAATTGTCAAATACCGTGCGTGGCAGACTAGAAAAAAAACCTTTTAAACGAATTTCTACTAAGTGTTTTTTAGGAGATACAAATTTGGCGCGTTTAATAATAGCACCTTGATTGATGGCTAATAATTTGGCTCCGAACTTTGGAGAGATGGTATTTAATATTTTATAGGCATAACCACCATAAGCATCACCACAAATTTTTTCTCTAGGAAAGGATTGTTTATCTAACAAAGCAACATTTAACCCTGCATCAAACAACCCTAAAGCACAAGTACTTCCAGCTGGCCCAGCTCCGCATATGATGACGTCGAATTGTTGCATATTGATGGAGGTTAATTATTGCTTAATAATTTGCTTAACTATTGTTCGGTCTTTTTGCATTACTTTTATATAGTATATGCCTTTTGCAAGTCTACTCACATCAATGCTTTCTTGGATTACTGATTTTAAAACACAGATCCCAAGCACGTTATATATTTCTACCTCGTAGTCACCAGAGTAATTATTAGCTTTTATGAAAATTGCATTAGATGCTGGATTTGGGAATATAACGATTTCAGTATGTTTCTTATTATTATCAATATGAGTTGGAATTACTTTTTCTCGTAAAAATATTTTGAAGATACCTCCAACTTTTTTATGATAATATATTTTAGAATTGTCGGAGCTAATGGTAGCTGCTTCTGGCAATAAATTGGGAGATCCTATTAATAACATTGGTAAGCTAAATGCCTGATTGGTATTAGTTCTTACGGATACCATAATTTCTGTTTGCCTACCATTATGTAATAACCTAGTATAATAAAGCTCTAAGCCATCTTTTGAAATACTTGGCGCGTAAACAATATAATTAGTCGTATCGTTTATGTTTGTAAATAATGCAGATGTATTTATTAGTTTATTAAAAGTAGAATCATTTAATTTTTGCGCCATTCCCATTGATGATTTACAAGGAGCTCCTCCCAAACAATTATTAAAAAAGGCATTACAGTATATAAGTTGTTCACCGCTGTAGTTTGTTGTGGCATCCATAATAAGATGGCCAGGAGAGTTGATGTAAAAATCTCCATAAACTGAACCAAAATTTGTGTAACCAGTTCCTGTAAATTTAATGCGTTGCAAATTATTATAGGAAGCGGGATAATTTCGAGTGGATACCCAGTATAGATTATTTGATGAGTCTAATGAAGCTACCCCATCTAAGTGAGGAGTAACAGTTTGGTTAATAATAGGAACAAGCCCAATAAAATTAAAAACAGAATCATTTACTTTTGCCGCATAGTAAATGCTAGTTGTTATACCATCATTTAAACTATTAAAAAACAAGGCATTACCATCCGTTGACAATGCTGGTTCCATAGCATCAAATGTTAGTCCGTTAATTGTTACTGGAATATCATTGCCAAAAATTGGATACGTTTGACAGTAACCATTCATTTTCAAAAGGATCATCAATATAAAAAAAACAGAAACTTTTTTCATTCGAAAAATATATACTAAAGGTATATAAAATTAACAAAAAAGGCCGTCTTTTCAGACAGCCTTTTAGTGGGGTAAATGAAGGTTTCTGAACCTATATTGTTTATTGCTTTCATATCAAGACTTTCGTTGATTTCTGTATTTATGGGTCACCGATTTAGGTTATTAACTCGTGACTATTATAACAGATTAACTCAAAATTAATGAAAGTTAATGGATAATGCACTAAGTTGAATGAAAATTTAACAGGAATAAATTGTTGTTATCATTTTAAACTTCTTCTTTTTCATTTAACTTTATTGTACTCAATTATAACAACATGGCAAAAGGAAATTCGGAATTAACTATAAAAGATTTAAGTGCAAAAGTACTAAGTTCACCTGAAGGTATTGATATGTTGCAAGCTCGTGAATTGCTCTATCTGGAATTATTTCTGGGTAAAGAAACTGTTGATGCAAATAACGTAAGAGTAGTGTTAAACGGGATTAATAAAATGGGTTATTTTAAGCCAAATGAATGGGCTAAATACTGTGGAGGCGATGTATTGACTTTTACAGAAATGAAAAAAATCACAAAAAAATGGCTAAAGGCCAACTATATTTTAGGAAAGGTAAAAAAAGGGAGCGGTCAACTAGAACAGTTTGAAGGAAGAATTGAGTCTATTCCACTTTTTGACAGTATGCTTTTTTGTATTTTTAATGATCTGCCTCTTAATCTTAATCATAAACTACCAAAATTGAAAGTACGGGAAGAACGTCAGCTTATTTACTTAGTTTTCAAGGTCGTTAAAGGTAGCTATTTATTAACAGCACCAAAAAAGAGTAAAAGAACATTTACTATTAATCAATTTTGTGTTTTAGTTGGGTTTATCATCAAGAAATTTCTTTATAATTTCCCAAAAATTAAGCTTAATGATCCAAAAAAATTGGGAGCAAAGGTCAGAAGTGCAATAGACAATACTGATCCTCGAGCATTAATTAGATTTTAAAAAGCCTACTGTTTTTTGAATCTAATAGTTTTCAATAGCATTTAATTTTGTCGGTGTAAACCAATAAAACAAAGTTAAAAATGAAACCATCAGACATCGCAACATTAGCCGATTTAATTAATTTAAAAAACGAAATTATTGATTTAATCAAATCAATGCAGCAACAAAAATCTCCATCACGTTTTGTTAATTGTAAAACCCTTGGAGAAATTACAGGTGTAAAAAGTTACTCCTCATTAAAGAAAAGTTTCGGAATGTTTAGCAAAAAGGTAGGAGGAAAACTACTCTTTGACGTCGATGCCGTTACTCTTTTTTTGAAAAACAATTAATTATCTCCAGATGCTATTTGAATTTAATGATGCCATCCTTCGGGAGTTAAATCGGCTTATTATAAAAAGTCGAGGACAAAACATTCGTGTGATTATATTATTAGTCCCTGGAGACAAAACTCCTCGAATAAATAGTTATTGCGTTAAGAAGCCAATCCAACTGCCGAGAATGCTCCCAATAGAAATCAGAGAGCTAAGGACTTCGGTTATATAGTAACCAAATCAATTCACGAGTTGTCTTATAACGACATACTTGAAAACCTAAATTAATTACAAATAAAATCCCGGTCTTCTTCGAAAAATAACCGGGATTTAAAAAACCAAAAATAAGATGAACAAAGATAACGAAAAAAAAGATATTTCTACTGGAGCAGAGCTTCAGAATGGAATTAACCAATTGGGATTAGTCAATCATACTGAAAATCTAATTGAAGAATTAAATGCTCCATCGAAACACTTAAAGAAAGTAATAATGACAGCTGAAAAAATTAAATCACTAAAGGAAAGAGAAATTGTTTTCGCTAACCCTCTGTTACTGCAAAATGGTAAGGCGGTTATTTTTCCCAATACCATCAATGTTATTCAAGGACAAGCCGGTGTCCATAAAAGTCGTCTTGCAGAGTTTCATTGTGCTGCGATGTTAAAGCTGCACAGTTGCAGCAATGAATTATTGGGGTTTAAGCGGGATAATTTTGACGCTAGTAATACTGTTGTATATGTTGATACAGAAAGAAACTTGACTGAGCAATTTCCTTATGCACTGCAGTCAATTCAAACAAAAGCGGGCTATCATAAATCAGAGCATCCTCATAACTTTAAATACATATCATTATTGGAGATTCCTAGAAAGGATAGGTTTAGCGTACTAGACGAGTATCTGAATTTACTAAAAAGAGAAACAAAGAATCCTTTATTTATTGTACTAGATGTTTCTACGGACTGCATTTCGGACTTCAACAAAATAGATGCAAGTATGGAGTTAATTGATTTAATGAACGTGGCAATTAATCAACATGACGTAGTATTCTTATGTTTGATTCACGAAAACCCAAAGAGCGAGAAGGCTCGAGGACATTTTGGTACTGAGCTGATGAACAAATCAAGTACAGTTATTCAAGTTAGCTATGAAAAAGATTCAAACAACAATGATACTGACCTAATAAAGGTAAGATATCTTAAATGTCGAAGTACTGCAAGACATAAACCTTTTTACGCGAAATATTCTGAGGAACAGAGGGGATTAGTATTAGCAAATCCAGACGAAATACAATCTGTAATGAATGTTCGAAAGCAAAAGGCAGATGTTGGTTTAGTTATCGAGTACCTGGAAATGTATTTGGGTGATGGAACGACAATGACGAGACGTGAATTAATGGATAAATTAATTGTGGAGCTAGGGGCATCAGAAAAAACAATTGAAGACCGTTTAAAGGAAATTCATCAAGGGAAGATGAAGTTACAAGATGAAAATGGAAAGACCTGCTATTTGGAGAAAGATAAAACAACTAGGGAACTTAAATATCTTTTGATCCCAGAGGCAGAAGAACTGGGTGCTAAAGATGTCATTTAATATTTAACACTATGAAAGAAATAATTTTGATTCTAATTGAACTGATAAACTTTATTGTAATTATAGTTACAATGATTGCAACAATCCTAAAGTGATTTTACAATCATTGCACCTTTGTAGACCCTTATATAGGGGTTTACAATTACAATCAGCAAAAAACGATAATATGCCGTTAAAAAAACTCAAACTAGAAAGTAAAACGAGGTTTAAGGTTAAGGCTTGCCCATGTGGAAAAAGCAATAGCGATGGAAAGTTTGTGCCGTTCGAAGGGTATGAAAAATTTGGGTACTGTCATGCGTGTTCAAAAACGTTTTATCCTAACAATGAATTTGATCATTCAATTGTTGCTGATTTAAAAAGTCAGCCAAAGCCTAAGATTATTACATTTCCTAAGTCCTATTTAATTCAAAGTACAAAAAAAGTTGAAAATAATTTGAGTACATTTCTATTGAATAGATTTGACCCAATCAATGTTGCAAAGGCAATAAAACAATACCATTTAGGTAATTCGAAACTGTGGAAAGGTGCTTCTGTGCTTTGGTATATTAATACAAACCAAAAAATAACTACGGGTAAAATAATGTTATTTAATCAAGATACAAGTAAGCGAGTTACGAAGCCTTTTCATCACATTAACTGGGTACATAACGTATTGGGTATTCCAAATGAAAACATCAATAAATGTTTATTCGGAGAACATTTGCTAGATGAGTTTCCGGATAAACCTGTAGCAATAGTTGAGAGCGAAAAGACAGCGATCATAGCAAGTATTTGTCTGCCAGACTTTATTTGGATGGCCACTGGAGGTGTTAAAGATTTATCGTATGAAAGGTTAAAGCCGTTAAAAAATAAAAAATTGTTTTGTTCCCTGATCTCGACGCTTATGATATTTGGCTGGAGAAGGCTAACTATTTCAAACAATGGTTTTCAATTTCGGTTTCGAATTATCTCGAAGTTAACGCTTCCGACCTCGAAAAAAGCTTAAAGTACGATATCGCAGATTACCTTTTAGAAACAAACTAAACTAAAAACATGATTGATCTTAACCGGAAAGCAGTATTCAATTTTAATGAATTATCAATCTATACTGGAATTTCAAAGTCTACTCTTTACAAGTACACTTCCCAGAAGATGATTCCTCATTATAATCGTGGAAAATTTCTTTTTTTTGACAGAAAGGAAATCATTAAATGGCTAAAGGAAAATCCAATTAATCTTTATGATCAAAATGAATCTGGAGGTGGTATTTCTATAGCTGACTAAGCTCTAATTTTGCCATTGTTATCCGTTATTTTCTAAGGCAATAATTATTTTTATTTGGTTTTTAAAAAAAATTATCAAAAGCAATAATTCTGATTGCTTGATATTGTTGAGTTTTCATATAAAAGGTAAGAATTACAGCTGTTTTTTTACCAAAAAAAATGTGTGTTTGTTGGATTTTATTTTTTACATCCAATTTCTTTATAGAATAAGCAAAATTTCCCGAGTCAAATCAATTTTTTTAAAAGGGACAAAGTATAACCGTCAAATAAACATCCAACTCTTGAGTTTAAGATCATTTAATTGTTCTTCGGATTCACTACAATATCATCACTCGCCTCATCACCCCAGGCTGTAACAATCAGAAATCCGTAATGAACAGGCTGTAAAACTACAGGGTCTGGTATTACTTTATTAGGGTCAGGCATCGAGCCTCCTTCAATCAATTTTGTATCAAACATTTTTATTGGCTCAAGCTTTGGCAGATGATACCACTCGCCATTAATTTCAGTTGAAAAGGCTTTGGTTTCTATGTCTATTTCTGGTGCGCAAATTTTCAAACCACTCTTAACACTAACTGGCGTTGAATAATATTTAGCAGGCACATTTCTTTTTACGTAATCTAGGTGTTGCGCTCCTCCATCAAGTGTCAACATAATTAAGTTTTTGTATCCCGGTGGAGTATAATGACTGGCCGTTTCTGTTCCAATATCATCTGGATCAACTTTAAAGTTCAATTTCATCCGAATTTCTTTCTGGGACAAATCCTTTATATCTGCATATATCAGAAAAGAGAAGATTGTATTTTTCGCATATAGTTTTAACCTGCTCTAAAGTAATGTATTTGTTGTTCGGGTATCTTAAATGATAGTAGTGTAATTTCTCTGCTTCAATAATACCAATCTCTCCTTCGCTTAACTTCGTTAAATCCTCTGTTATATTTGCTTGTTGGGCATTTGTAAAACCAAGCTCTTGCAATCGTTTTGCTTTTAAAACATCCGATCGGGACTTGTCTTTTAAAATTTCTTTCGCTCTTGCTATTAATTCATCGCCAGCAGTATGAAACGCTCTGTGAATTTCTTGTACTTCTTTGGAATAGGTTTTCATCGTCAAATTTTATTAAATCTACCCATTTAACCCAAAATGTCAAGTATTATTAATGTTGCTTTAAACTGAAAATACGCTTACTTTAATACTTTCTAAAATCGCACAATTATGGCTACCAAAAAATCCGAATTATATTCTTCTCTCTGGGCAGGCTGCGACGCCTTGCGTGGCTCAATGGATCCTCAGCAATACAAAGATTATGTTCTTGTAATGCTCTTCCTTAAATACATTTCTGATAAATCAATCAACGACCCCAAAGCACTTATAGAGGTTCCAAATACATTATTAATCTAAAAGGTAAAAAGGATATTGGTGAGCAGCTAGATACTATTATTGGAAAGATTGCTACTGCTAACGACCTACAAAATGTAATTGATGTCATCAGTTTTAATGATGATGAAAAGTTGGGTAAGGGTAAAGATTTGATTGATAAAGTAAGTGACCTAATTGCTATTTTCGAAAACCCCGCATTTGATTTTGGTAAAAACAGAGCTGACGGCGATGACCTTCTTGGAGATGCTTATGAATTTTTGATGCGACACTTTGCTTCGGAAAGTGGTAAATCTAAAGGAGAATTTTATACACCTGCCGAGGTATCTCGAGTGCTTTCAAAAGTGCTTGGTATAAAAAATGTTACCAATAAAACTTCGTTTTATGATCCTACAGCGGGCTCTGGATCGCTACTTTTAAAGGCGATAGAAGAAGCGGGGAACAAAGGAACTATATACGGACAAGAACTTTCTACTTCTACTGCTGCCTTGGCAAAAATGAATATGATCATTCACGACAAGGTAGATTCTATTATTAATTACGGTTACAGCACTTTATCTAAGCCAAGTTTTACTGATAAAAAAACGGGCAGCCTCGAAACCTTCAATTACATTGTAGCTAATCCTCCTTTTTCATTATCTAACTGGACAACTGGGTTTAATCCTTTTGAAGATGAATACCATCGTTTTGAAGGCTATGGCATACCTCCTGAAAAAATGGAGATTATGCTTTTCTACTTCATATTGTAAAATCGTTAAAAGAGTGATGGTAAAGCTGCGGTTATTTTGCCACACGGTGTTTTTGTTTCGTGGAGGTGCGGAGCAACGATACGCAACGCACTTATTAAAAAAGGTTTTATTAAAGGTATTATAGGCTTACCCGCCAATTTGTTTTATGGCACTGGCATACCTGCTTGTATTATTGTAATTGATAAAGAAGACGCTGAAAGCCGGAAAAATATCTATATGGTAGATGCCAGCAAAGGCTTTATG
>JADJSH010000002.1 GCA_016711805.1 Bacteroidota bacterium | reverse complement strand
GGTTTTGATCGATGAAATGAATAGCTGGAGAGCTTCTTTTGAGAAGAAGTGAATTTTATAATTGTATAACATCTTTTCCTAAAATGCCGCAAGTGTTAAGTTAGATTTAGCTGAATGAAAAATGATCGCAATACTGCATCATATTTTCGGGAAATTTAAAATAGAAAATAAACAAATAGCAATTTATTTTTTCTTGATTTTACATCGTCAAATAATTGCGTATTTTCAAAATAGATTCACAGCCGAAAGACGACGTAAATAAACCCGTAAATAAAAATAACCTTGCTTTTTTAAATCATTAACTAATGGAACAAGCAAAATGGCATCTCCAACTCCGGGTAGGAGAAAAATAACGCTTTTTTATGTGGGTTTAAACTCAAGGTTTTATTTTTAATGGCAATTTCTTTATTGATGACATCAACGGATTTTATCGTTGTATTATTGCTATGAATAAAATGTAGCATGATATAATCAATTTTTCCAAAATATTCTTTCGAGTTAGTTAGATGTCATTTGTTATCGTAAGGAAATAATTGAGCGTGTTTTTTTTGAATAATAATAAGCATGGTAGCCTTTTGTTTAAAGTTGTCAAAAACAGAATCAATGTTAATGTCTTGATGATGACGCTGTTCTATTTCAATAATTAGAGTAGGGTGTATGAGTTGATATACAGTGCTCAGCACCTTTCAAAACAGATAATCATGTCCTTCCACATCAATTTTTACTAAATCAGGGAAACACATTTTTTTTTCTTTTGGTGAAATTATCTAAAGTGTTTGTTTTTACCTCATACACAATCGCTTCAGTTTCGTTATCTTCTTTATGATTCACTTCTAATGAACTCAAGCAATTATCAGCTACGCCATTTATAACGGGAATTTTAAATTGATGTGTTCCAGCAGAGTCAGACAAAGCCACATCAAATACGTTGCAATTTTTAAAAATGGTACTAAATTGTTTGTTCAATCTTTTTCGGGTCTAATAAATAGATGTTTTTGGAGTTTATTAATCTTTCAGTGCTAATAGACATATTCGCCCTTATTAGCACCAATATCAAAAAAACACAGAATCTTTATTTAATAAAAACTCTAGTAATACTAATTCTGCATCAAATTCTACTTCTCTGGAAAGATTTTCCAGTTTAAAGTATGGTAATGGCAATACCTCTTTCTTTATAATATATGTTTAAAAAGATAGTAATATGCTTTTAATTAATTGTCTCGTAAAACCGAGTTTAGCTAATAAGCATACAATATAAAGCAAATTTTATTGTTATACGAAGTGTAATATAATCTGGTCAAAAATACGAAGTGATTTTTATCAAGACGATGAAAAAAAATGTTGCATAGCTTGGGCTACGGAACTTTTTTTTGAAGAAGTATTGATGAAAAAAGAACGAGTATATTGGATTAAATTATAGTTAAACTTGCATTATATGACAAGTCCGCTAAAATTCATATTTTTAGGTTTCCCTGATTTAAAAGATACACTTGTTAAAAAGATCATATCTACTTTATTTACTAAAGGCTTTGTGGCTTTTATTAATTTGGCAATTTTGCTAGTGTCTTGCCAACAATTAGGCAGTGATATTAGAGGCAAGTGGAGTTTTATTAATCTTTAATATCGCTATTATTCAAATCATAAATGAAATATACACAGGATATAAGCTTTGTGTATTTTATTCCAAAGTTTTCAAAAGATATAATCTTCAGGTCTTTTATGGGCAATCATTTGTACTATTTTGTGCGTTGCTGTCATGCTTTTTCTATTCGTTTTTTGGAAGTAGGCTCCATTCATCATTGGGTTCATTTATTGGTTTTATCCTTATTAATTATCATCTATTCGTTTCATATGGTAATTATATTGGCTAAAGAAAGAATTAAAATCTACAATTTTTTGAATTTTTCAGCCAGCATTATTGTTATCGGTTTTATTTTTAATGTTTTTCGTTTTCCAGTATCAAAACAATCGATAGTTATATCATTGCGCTTTACGTGTCCTTTTCAGCGGCTATTATAGTATCTATAATTCAAGTAGCTAGCATTTTCAAAAATCACAATAATACATTAACTCTATTTGAACCAAAACGTATTATTGAAAATGGTTTCTATAATCAATTAGCAAATTTGTGTCACATGCTCAGTAATCGCTATACAATTTCTATTTATTAGGCAATACTGTTTTGCTAGGTATTTACCTCGAGTGCAACATCTTTAATTGAGTCTGTTTGATAATTAGCGGGAGTGTTTCGCCTATTATTTTAACTTATATAGCCAATGAAAAGATCCAGCAAATAATGCGAAGATCGCATTGTTATTAGCTAAGATTTGCTTTTTTGTTGGAGTTTACTTTCATAGTGGTTTTATACTTTATTCCAAAAGAGTTTTTGTTTTCTTGTTGGGTGTGAAGATTTTATTCACGCAAAAACGGTGATGATGTATTTATCTCCAGGTATTTTATTTATCAGTTTTGCTACGATTATTAAGGTCATTATTTTGCTGGTTTAGGAAAAAGCAACGCATCTTACAATAGCAAGAAGTTGTGTTGCTACAACTAATGATTAGGTGTGTGAGCTGATATTTAATTGCAAAAGATTTCAATTGTTGGGGAGCTTCCTATTCTGCTTGTCTTTCATATTTTGTGGGCAACCATTATATTGCGCTGTCTTCCTAAAAGAAACAAGTTTAGTCTGCTAGATTTACTTCGATTTAAGAAAGACTTTGAATTATTGAAGAGGAGCTAGTGTGTTTGAAATAGCATTATTTTGCTTTATTATAAACTGAAACTAGACTGTATCTCCTGTAGTAATAATAAAAGCCTACATCACCCCATTTACCCTTTTCGTGTTTAATAATTAACTGTGCTATTAATAAACTGATGGTAATAATAAAAGGGATTAACGCAACGTGGTAATGTAGTGATTCTAAAATATCTCCTTTTAATAAAGCAATCAAACTTCGCTGCATACCGCATCCCGGGCATTCCAAGCCAAAATGAGATTTTAAAAAGCAAGGCAGTAAATTATGCTCAAGCCAGTCTATCATTGATCAATTTATTTAGAATACCTAGTATGGCCATTTATTAGCATTAGCACCCATGCCAACCAATGTCCCAAAAAATAGTAATACAACTATTAAAACTAATAATTCGATAGAGGCTAAACAGATGCCAATAATTGACATGATTTTTCCAGCGTTATTATTATTTGATGAAGATAGAGTATATTGATTCTCATTAGCTTCAAGTAGTTTTTGGCCACTTTTTGCTAAAACTAAGCCAATAATACCGCAGGTTAAAGAGATTATTGAACCTATCCAGTAACACCAAATCATGCTAAAAAAAATAGAAATAATGCCTAAAACCATCGCACCTGGTGCATTTGGTAAATCTTTTTGCGCCATTTGATTATTAAACTGCTGATTTTGATTTGATCCTTGTTGCAAATTTGATTAGAGGTGTTATTTTCTTCCATGTTTATTGAGATTATCGAAATATGTTTTTTTTATTTTGACTTAAAGATATATAAATTAGTATAAGAGTTGAAAAAAAACAGACTAAAACTAAAACTTTTTTAGAAAATCCCGTCGTACAATATTATAGAATTTCACAAAATCAAGATTATTAAGCTTTTATAGCTTTCATTAAATTTTAAAAATAAAAAACAAAAAGCATGAAATCATTTACAAACATTTAAAAACCTAAATCCCAAGAAAACTTATTTACTAACCGCAGTTCTGCTGGCTGTTCTTCTGCACTCAAGCAGCAAACGGGCAAAACTGTCACTTGTATCTCCGATTGGACAGTTTAGCCAACTTTAATACAAAAACAATGGACTAATTTTTATTGGTCTCATCACACATCCGTAAATGATTTGCCTGAATTCATTTATGCTCACAAGCGAGATTATATTCGCGATACGTACTTCTCTCCTCAACGTATCTCAGGTCATCCAAACACTCCACAACAAGCATGTACTAACATTGATTTCGAATCTGGAAATCTAAATGGCTGGTCAACTTCCACAGGCTACAATCCCGCATACAATGCATTGGGCTGTTGTCAAAATGCTGGAGGCGCTCAAAGTAATCAAACTGGTGCAGGTATTGATGTTGGCGGCGGATTTCCATTAGTAGCAGCTGGTGGAAAATTTTTCTGTAAGATTAGGAAACAACGGCAAGGGCGGTATTGCAGATAGATTAGAAACATGATTAGTGACATCGGCTAATGCAAATTTCACCTATCGCTATGCAGTTGTTTTCAAGATCCTAAGACGCTAACAGCAGATCAACCAAAATTTCAAAATCGAAATGTTAGATTCTAATGGCGTACAAATTCCTTGTACCTATTATAATGTAGCTGCTGGCAAAAATACCCGGCTTCGTTAATTCTACAAAATTGCGCTAATGTAGTTTACAAACCTTGGACAAATGTTAGCGTTGATTTAACTAATCACATTGGGCAAGATGTTACTATTAGATTTACAACACAAGATTGTTCTTTAGGCGGACATTATGCTGCGTTCTATATTGATGGGAAGTTGTTCTAATTTTAATATTACTCAAAACAATATTTATGTCAAGGTCCAACTATTCAATTAGCAGCACCTGTTGGTTTTGCAACTTATAATTGACATTGCCAAATGGAACATCTAGCAACAGGACAACGTACTAACAACAGGAACTCATGGTTTTTATACATTAAATTTAACAACAGTAACTGGTTGTCCTGGCCCAACCATAACTTATTTGTTAACCGAGTTTCCAAAACCAAATGCAAATTTTATTTCAGTACAACCTTCGGTTTGTAGCTCACACTATTGGTTTTATTAATACAAGTAATTATACCAGTGGAAGTATCACTTCCAACAATTGGACATACGGAGATGGCAATACCTCTCCATACGCAAAATGGATTAAACAATTACATTAACAATGGAACTTATAACGCACAGTTAATCATTAACAAGTAATATGGGTTGCAGAGATACTGCTATTGTTCCTGTAAACTATTAGTCCTTTGCCAACAGCAGCTTTTGTAGCTAACAATGTGTGTTTATATGGGACAACTAACAAGTTTCTACTAATTCTCAACAGTTACTACAGGTTTTATAACTAATACTACTTGGCAATTTGGAGATGGTACTCAATCAGTATTAAATCAACCAACACATCAATATGCTAATGCAGGAACTTATAATGTAACATTAAATATTACCACTAATTCAAATTGCAGTAATAGTATTTCACAACAAGTAACTGTAAATCCTTTGCCAAACGTGATGTTTACAGCCAATAATGTATGTGAAGGAATCTGACTAACTAATTATGTAAAGAGTTCTCGTCCATTGTGAGGGAAGTATTTCAAATTACATCTGGGATTACTACACATCAGATGGAACACCTGATAATACAAACTCAAACAGCAAGTACCATATTTAGTAATCCTGGAACTTACACAACACAGTTGATGGCTATCTCCAATTTAAATTGTTCAGCAACTCGTACATTAGTTGTTACGGTTTATCCAAATCCTGTTGCGCAATTTAATGCTTCTCCAGTTTGTGAAGGAACTCAAATGACATTTACAAATCAATCAACATCATTAGTGGTCGTAAATCTGTAAATAACCAATGGCTTTTTTTGGAGATAATACATCTTCTTTATTAGCTAATCCTTCTCATTTATATAATGGTTTTGAAGTTTTAATGTTTCATTAATTACTTCTAGTAATTTTGGTTGTGTAAATTTGTTTCACAACTAGTAACGGTACATCCAAAACCAACGGTTAATTTTCAATCAACTACTACCTGTTTAAATCAAGCAACTTTTCAGTTTAGTAATCAAAGTAGTATTGCTAGTGGTACTATTATTAAATACTGTTGATTTTGAAAACAATGGAACGATAGATGATTCAACGGCTAATCCAAGTCATATTTACCCTACTGCTGGCACACAACAAACACGATTAATGGCTATTTCAAATAACAGTTGTGTTAATCAAAATTTAAATCCAGTAGTAGTGCACTATAATCCTACTGCTAATTTTCTGTACCATCTAATTGCATGCCTGCAAGCTCACATTTTACAAGCTTGGCAACGAGTAGCGATGGTACAATTACATCTTATGTGGGATTTTAATGGAGATAATTTGATAGACAATAATCAACAAAATCCTCAATACATTTATTTACAATCTGGAAACTATGGCGAAAAACTGGAAGTGCAAACAATATGGTTGTACTAATAGTATTATTAAATCAGCATATGTAAACGCTACACCATCTGCTTTATTTGCAGCACAAAATAATACGGGCTGTCCAAGTTTATGTGTTCAGTTCATCAACAACTCAACTATTGGAAGTGGAAACATCGTGACACATCAATGGATTTTTGGAGATAATAGTAATCCTGATTATTCTCAAAATCCCACACACTGCTACTCAACTGGAAATTATAATGTGATGTTAAAAGTCGTTTCAGATAGTGGCTGTGTTAGTAGTTTAACTATGCCAAGTTTGGTAAATGTATATCCTTTGCCGGTAGCAAACTTTAATGTTACTCCTGAAGAAGTTGAAATTACAACACCAATGATAGAAGTGGAAGATAGATCGATTGGAGCAAGTACTATTAAATACATGTTTAATGATGGAACAGTTAGAAACACTCCTAATTTTAATTACACTTTTAATACAGATGTTGCAAAAATAGTGTCAATTATGCAGGTTGCTGTGAACTCTTATGGTTGTAGAGATTCTATTATTAAACAAATAGAAATTAAACCAGCATATGTGATTTATGTGCCAAATGCCTTTACGCCAAATAGCGATGGAACAAATGATGGTTTTAAAGCAGTTGAGTAGGTATTGCTCAATTTAAAACTACAGGTATTTGATAGATGGGGCGCTTTGGTTTTGAAACTGATGACATTAATAATGCTTGGGATGGCAGTATTAAGGGAAAGGTGATTTTGAATCAACAAAACAAGAGGTTTATGTGTGGAAAGCTCAGGTAACAGACGTTTTAAGTGAAAAACATAGTATGATTGGTCATGTGACTTTACTCAAATAATGTCAAAAAGGCATGGAAAACTATTTGGTTTAAAGTTTGATTATTGAGTGTAACAGAGTTAATTTAGTAATTCAAAAAAATATAAACCTAAAACGAAAAATAAAATGGCATTAGAAATAACAGACGCTAACTTCGAAGAATTAGTATTAAAATCAGACAAACCAGTATTAGTAGATTTTTTGGGCAGAGTGGTGTGGTCCTTGCCGTATGGTTGGTCCAGTAGTTGAAGAATTATCTACAGAATATGCAGGAAAAGCAGTTATTGGAAAAAGTAAATGTTGATAATAACTCAGGTATTTCAGCAAAATACGGTATTAGAAATATTCCTACATTATTGTTCTTTAAAAATGGTGAAGTTGTAGAAAACACGTTGGTGTTGCTGCAAAAAATATTTTAGCTGGAAAGTTAGATTCACACATGTAATCTTCTGATCACAAATTTAAAAGTCCGTTTGCCATTGGTAAACGGACTTTTTTTATGCATTTTAACTTGAATAAACTTATTTAGTGGTTATTGAATTGAGTACCTTAATACTTTCAAGATGTTAAAATTCAAATTTTGAGGTGACCTTAACTCATTAATATCAGTGCTTTACGGTTTCATAACCTTTACTTAATCATTTTATTACTTTTTGGCATTAGGTTTGCCTAATTAAAAGTAATAAAAACAAGAAATCATGAATACAACGCAAGCAATGATCATATTAACTAACGGGATTAGAAAATATGGCACCATTATAAATGGCGAACACGAGGGGAGAATTAAATTTATTCCAGCAACAGAAATATTAGCAACAGATGAAAGTCAAATTACAAGTTTAATTGAACACATTCCTTTGTCTAATATTTTTTCGATAGATACATTTTTAAAATAAAAAACAAATCTATAACATTTAACAAAAAATCCTTCTTCGTTTAACGAAGAAGGATTTTTTATGTTTTGATTAATCTTTAATCTTGATTTATGTAATATAGCTTCAATGTTAATAGTTGTATGATGAACTGTAAAAGCAATAATCCAATCGTTGTAATTTAAGCACTTTAATTTTAGTTGATGAAATGTTTTATTGTTGCAAAAAGGCATCACTTCGTGGGATGGTAATGTTTCCATTAAGAAGGACTCAAATTTATTAAGCCATCTAATCCAGCTCCTTTGGTGTTTTCTTTCTCAATAAAAAGTAATAAGGCTGTTAATGAATCAAAAGCATCAAGAGTATAATTAATTTCCATTTAATTTTTTTTTTTCGTATTCCTTATGCGCGTCTTTTAGAGCCAAGAGCGCCACTTTTATGACTTTTCTCGATCAATTGTTTTGTTTCCTTAGCTGTTAACGGCTTTCCTGGTAAATATGTTTTTGTTTTATCCTCGTCCACTAATTTTAACTCTAAGCTATTATTTTTAGCAAATTCAAATAACTTAATTAATGCCAATTTATTTATATTATCTAATTGAAGTAACATGATATATATTTATTACTGATAGTAAAGATAACGATTTTAAGACTAAATTCAAAAATACAGATTACTTAAAAATCCCTTCGATCTGCGCCACATGATGCATGCCATGCCAAGCGTATAATTGCACTACTTCTCCTAAAACAAATTGTTTGTTATATTCTGGGTGCATGTACGTTCTTTTAAAATCAGCTTCGCTCATGGTTTTTAATAAATTTGAAAAACGCATTTGAACGCCTTCAAAAATTAACAAAGAACTTTCTAATGGCGCTGATTTGTAATCAGCAGAATCTGCCCAAACATTTTGGTTATAAGGTTGAATCGTTGGATTATCTTGTGTTAGCGCATGTTTAAAACGAATCCACATATTCATGTGTGAATCGGCTACATGATGCACAATTTGTCTCACTGTCCAACTGCCTTCGCGGTATTTCAATTCTAGTTCTTCTTCATTTAACGTTTTAATACGCTGGCGCAATCTTAAAGGCGCCGATTCAATCATTAAAATAGATTGATATAAAACTTCTTTGGTGAATTCACGATTTTGCGCTTTACCAATTGGGTATGTTTTTGGGTCTAATTCTTCCGTCATGTTAATAAAAAAGACCTGTCAGGTTTCTGAAACCTGACAGGTCTGATAAGGTTAAAAATTAAATATGTAAAGCACGTTTTCCTGTAGCATCTAAAGCAGCTTCTTTTAAGCTTTCAGTAAATGTAGGATGTGCATGACTCATACGAGAAATATCTTCAGCGCTTGCTTTATATTCCATGGCTACAACAGCTTCTGCAATCATATCTGCAGTACGAGGGCCAATCATATGAACTCCTAAAATTTCATCAGTTGTTTCGTCAGCTAATACTTTTACAAATCCATCAGTATCCATACTAGCACGAGCTCTTCCGCTTGCTTTAAAGGGAAAAGAACCAACTTTGTATTTAATGCCTTTTTCTTTTAATTGCTCTTCTGTTTGTCCAACTGCCGCCACTTCAGGCCAAGTATAAACAACACCTGGAATTAAATTGTAATCAATATGTGGTTTTTGACCAGCTAATTGCTCAGCAACAAATACACCTTCTTCTTCTGCTTTGTGAGCTAACATGGCACCAACTACTACATCACCAATCGCATAAATATTATCAGCGCTAGTTTTTAAATGAGCATCAACTTCAACGCGTCCACGAGCATCTAATTTAACGCCAGCTTTTTCTAAGTTCAATCCCTCAGTATATGGTTTACGACCAACAGCCATTAATACATAATCACCTTTGATTTCAATTTTTTCACCTTTGCCATTATCAGCAGTAACGGTTACTTCTTTACCTTTTGAAACAACGCTTTCAACTTTGTGTTTCATGAAAAATTCTACTTTCAAATCTTTCTTCATCACTCGTTGTAATTCTTTTCCTAACCCTGCATCCATACCTGGAATCAAACGATCCATGAATTCAACGACTGAAACTTTAGGAACCAATACGAGCATACACACTTCCTAATTCTAAACCAATAACGCCACCACCAATAATAATTAAGTGTTTAGGGATTTCAGTCATTTCTAATGCTTCAGTAGAAGTAATGATGCGTTTTTTGTCTACTTCAATGCCTGGTAACGAAGCTGGTTTTGATCCAGTAGCAATAATGGCTTTTCCTGTTTCAATTTGTTCTTTTGTTCCGTCAGCTTTAGTAATATTAATTACAGTTTTTGATTCAAAACTTCCAACACCTGTATAAACCGTAATTTTATTTTTTTTCATCAAAAAATTGATCCCGTCGCATGTCATTTTTACAACACCGCGCTTACGCTCAATCATTTGTTTTAAATTTACTTTCGGTGCTTTTACTTCAATACCATGTTCTTCAAAATGATGAACCGCATTGTAAAAATGCTCAGATGAATCTAATAATGCTTTTGAAGGAATACAACCTACGTTTAAGCAAGTGCCTCCTAAAGTTGGGTATTTTTCAATTAGGGCAGTTTTCATTCCTAATTGTGCGCAACGAATAGCTGCAACATATCCTCCAGGACCTGAACCAATAATGGTTACATCAAATTTTTCCATATATAGTGTTTTGTTTGTGTTTTAAATTTAACGACCCAAATTTACGAAATATTAAGACTTTTTTTCTAAATAATTGCTTTTTAGAATCTTGTTTCCATTTAATGATTATATTTTTATTCCAATCACTGTCACATCGTCTACTTGTTCTAAATTGCCAGTCCAGTTACTGAATGTTTGTTTTAATAATTGTTTTTGATCAGACATTGGTAAATGAGCATTTTTAATAAGAAGCTCACGTAAATTTTTGGTCATAAATTTTTTTCCTTTTGGACCACCAAACTGGTCTGGGTAGCCATCCGTCATGGTGTAAACCAAATCGCCTTTCTGTAAATCAATTTCATGTAAAGTAAACGGTTCATTTTGTTTATCATGTTTACCCACAGGCATTTTATCAGGATGAATTTCAAAAAAGCCGTCTTTTCGCTCAAAGGAAGTGTTTTCCAAGGCGCTTGCTCTCACTATCCATACAGGATTATTAGCGCATGCAACATAAAGTTTCATGTAGTTTTTCTCTTCTTGCTGATTTGTAGGAGTGAATACTAACAAACTGCAATCCATTCCATCTTTTCCACCCTCTACACTACCGTCTCGTTTAAGAACAGAAATAATTTTTTCTCGAGTTCTGTCTAAAATTTCATTGGGCTTTGTATAGCCTTCTTTTACCGCTTCGTTTAGGCAGGCTGTATTTAAGATGCTCATAATTGCGCCTGGTACGCCGTGTCCAGTGCTATCAGCTGCTATTAAAGCAAAATTTTTATTTGAAAGGTTACTTGCCCAGTAAAAATCACCACTAACTATGTCTTTGGGTTTAAAAAACACAAAGTATTCGTTTAAGTTATTATCTAAAAGTTCTGAACTAGCCAATAAACTCCGCTGAATGCGTTCTGCGTAATTAATGCTGTCTGTTATTTCTTTATGTTTTTCTTCTACTACATGTTTTTGTTCAGTGATAATTATATTTTGTTTTTGTGTTATCTTAAATCTATTGAATAGAAACCCAGCAAACAATACTACCAAAGCTAAACCACTATACAAAAACCAACGTTGTTTTTTTTCCTGTTCAAATTTTAAGTTGTTTAGTATACGAACATCCTCTGCTTTAAGGCTATCAGCAGTTTGCTTTTTATCAAATTCGTATTGCATTTGAGTTTGTACAGTAGCTTTGGTGTTTTCTTCGTTAATAAGACTGTCTTTATAAATAGTATAAAGTTTGTAATTATTAAAAGCACTTTTGTAATTACCTGTAACACTGTCAAGTTTCGCTAAACTCAGATAACTAAGTTGTATTTGAAATTTATCGGCGGATTCTTGCGCCATAGTTAAAGATTTTTGCAACAACAATGATGCATCTCGAACTTTTCTTTGTTTAGTATAAATCGTTCCAATATTATTGTATAAATACATTAGCCCTCTTTGATAGTCAACAGATTCATAAATATTTTTAGCTTTTAAATAAGCTTCAAGGGCTTTATCATAATTTCCCGTATTAGAATATATATTACCAACGTTGTTATATATATTGCCACTCCCAACTTTATCATCTAACTCAATAGTGAGTATTAAAGCTAAAGAGTCGTATTCCAATGCTTTAGTGTAATTTTTTTGCTCAGAATAGATCCGTCCAATATTGAAATATGAATATTCTATTCCTGATTTGTCGTTGACTGCTTTTTGAAGAGTTAGAGCTTTATTACAATAGTTAATAGCTTCCTCGTAATTTTTTTGATATTCGTATATCATACAAATATTGTCATACATTGCCGCTATAAGTTTCTTATCGCCGCGTTCTTCAAAAATTTTAAGTGCCGAAAAATACGCTTTAAGTGCTTCGTTATAGTTTCCAAGATTTGCCTGAATATTTGCGACATTATTGTTCGTATTGGCAATACCTTTTTTAGAACCAATTTCTTGATAAATTGCTAACGCTAATGAATAGTTTTTGAGTGCTTCCTTGTAATTTTCTTGAAAATAATACACATTAGCAATATTGTTATATGAATTTGCTATACCTGATTTAAAATTTATTTTTTCGGACAGTTTTTTTGCTTCATTTGCTAGTATAAGCGCAGTATCATATTTTCCTACTCGCCAACCAGCTACTTCGCTTAGCGTCACTAAGTTTTTTGCTCGTGTGCTATCAGGTATAGAAGTTTTTAATGTTTTAAATAAACTATCGGCTACCTCTTTTTGTCCAAAACTTTTTTGAATTGAGATTGAAATAGCAATGAAAAAACACACAATAGTTACTAATCGCTTCATCATACATTAAAAATACAATTTTAATTGAAAGAACAGTGATAAATAAAAAATAAGTGTTTTTTTGATTTATTTGTGCGATGCTTTCTTAAAACGTAATATTTGACTCCAAATAAATATTAAAATTGCTAAAAAAGCCGAAGAATAAGAGATAATATCCCCAAACTTCACAAATATTGTTTGATGATTGTTTGGAGTCATACTTTTACTAATTATTGCTTGTTCCCAATAAGGCGTAGCTTGTTCAATTTCACCGTAAGGTGTTACAAAGCAAGAAATACCGGTGTTAGCACAACGCGCAATTTCTCTACGAGTTTCAATAGCACGTAATCTTGAGTAAGCTAAATGTTGTCGGTGACCAGGACTTGTATCCCACCAGCCATCATTGGTTAAAATAAAAATCAAATTAGCTCCATTTCTAACATAATCGGCTACATAATCTGAGTACACACTTTCGTAGCAAATTACTGGTGCAATACATACTTTTTTATCATGACTATAAAACACCCCCCTTTCATCTTGCGTTCCTAAACTTCCCATTGTTCCTCCTAAATCAATTGCAAAACTTTCTAAAGGTTTAAATAGTGCAGGGAATGGCATGCGCTCAACACCAGGAACTAATTTTGATTTATGATAATATGAAATGCCTTTTTTATTTAGCTGTAATCCTGTATTGAAATAATCATAATAAACGTCAGAATTCCCGTCGCGACGAGCGGTTGAGCTTTTAGCTTGACCTGGCTTGTAAACGTTGAATGTGCTTGCACCTGCAATAATAGTTAAGTTTGGATTGGACGCTAAAATGCTATCCATTAAAAAATGTAGACTGTAAGATTCGTTTTCCTGCCCTTCAGTAAAATCTTCTGTTAAAAATGTTTCTGGTAATACTAAAAAATCAATTGTTGAATCTAGTTTTCCTTGCAATTGAATTAATAAATTATGTAGTTGGATTTCAGGAGCAAAATAAAATTTATCATTGTAAGGGTCAACGTTAGGTTGAACAATCACTGTTTTATAACTACCAGTAGAGTATGCTTGAGTAGTACAAATTGATAAAATTAAATACGATACTGCAATCGGCACAATTATAAATGCAGCAGGTTTTGCAAATTGTTTGATATTATAATTTGGATTTTTAATAGCATTAAAAAATAAAATATTGACTATTAATACCCATAAACTTCCGCCCGATGTACCAGTGAATTCGTACCATTGTACCCAGTTGTGATTAAAGGCAAATGCATTTCCAAGTATTAACCAACTCCAAGTTAAATCCCACAATGTATGTCCGTATTCGTATCCTAACCAAATAGGAATAGGTAACCAAATTGCCCAAGGTTTATTGATGCGGCGTTTTAAATTATGCCAAATCATAAATACAACGCACATAAAAATAGGATTACAAACTATTGCCATTGCAGCTCCTCCAAACGAAGCATAATATATCCACCAAGTCACACAGATATTCCAAATAAAAAATGCAAAGTAGCTTAACCAAGTAATTTTTAATTTTTTGCGCTTGATGCTATCGCTATTCGAAATTCTATCTTCAATAATAAATAGTGGAACCCAAGCGAAAAATAATAAAATAGTTAAGGGAGCAAACCAGCCAGCGCTAAATAATAAACCACTAATGATTGCTAAAATATAATTTGGAATTTTTTGAAACATGCGTTAAATATAAATAAAAAGTCCGACTGTATTAGCCGGACTTTTTAATGATGCCATTTATAAATTATTCGATATCCAGATCTTTTACATTTGTTTTTAAAAGCTCTTTATCGTTTAATTTACTTTGTGGTAAAGCCCCATCTAACTGTACTTTATCTGCTTTTTGAGTATTAGCTGGTGCAGATCGATTTTCTTTTTTTACAGAACCACTTTCTTCATTTGTTTTATCGCTATTGCCTTTTCTGTATCCAAAATCTTCATCTGTATTAGTGTTTGGTTGCGATGTAGAATTTGGATTACTTTGTCTGTAATACGGATTGTTTGGGTCGCTATAAGGGTTTGGATAATTACTTCCTGCAAAACCGTCGTCATATCCGTAAGCATTATTAAAATAACTTAAAGTATTCCAAGCTAAAAAACCAGCACGTTCCGCATGATTTAATGCACCTGCGTAATCGCCCCAAAAATATAATTGTTTTGCATATTGTTGGTGACGAATTGCTTTTGCTAACCAAGGAGAGTAAGTATCATTCCAATCACTAAACTGTAAAGCTTGTCTGATAACATTAGCCGATTGACGGATAGAATTCCTTGCTGCTTTTTTAATGCTGTAGTAGTTGTTATATCCATAACCGTATCCGTAATTATTCGGATAAACGGCTGGAAAACCACCAATATGAATGTTTACACTTCCTCCCCAATTTGGATGATGATTATTTCCTGACCAACCATGTTTATCATTTTGATTATTGTTTTGATTTGGTTGAGGATTATTTTGTGGTTGAGGTGAGTTACTACCGCCGTTATGATTTCGCTGAGCGGTTAAACTTAAACTAATAATTACTGTACAAATAGTAGTTAATGTTTTAAT
>JADJSH010000001.1 GCA_016711805.1 Bacteroidota bacterium | reverse complement strand
TTGGTGATCGCAACATCTCAAAATATTCGTTTGCTAATAAGCTATTTGCTTTGAAGATTTCTCTAAATGAGTAATATCATGTTCGAATAATGTTAACTTATTATTCCAGTTCGAATTTCTATTCCATACGTATGCCATGCAGATTAGTATTACTGGCAATAGGAATAACAGTGGTTTTGAGAAAAAATCAACAAGCGATTTGTATTTAATTATCTTTATATAATTTAAAATTATGATTGCCAATATTAAGCAAAATCCCATTGAAGATAAATATGCAAATCTTTCAGCTAAAACACCTGGAGCAGGGGTGCCAATATTTGTAAATGGCGCTATACAGCCACAAAACAGTAGAGTTGCGAAAAGCAATAATTTGTTATTTTGCTTATAAATAAACCATGTGCATATTGAGATAAAAACAATAGCAATAATGAAATATATATTTATATCAGTACTTAAATCAAACACATTGGTGCCATAATAATTTCTAAATGGATATGGAAATATTGAGAACCCTATGTAAAAACCAAAAGTTTTAATCCCAATTATTAATCTATGGAAAAGAGAAACGCTGTCGGTATATAATGGATTTTCAAAATGATAAAAATGCCTTACTGCTTTTTCAGAAACAAAATTATTTTTCACAAATGGAATTAGGAGATTTGTAAGTACGATTAGGACTAATAAAATTCCGATTTTTTAAATTAATTTTTCTGAAGAAGATTAAACACATTGGAATTATTGCAAAAAATATAATAGCTGTTCGTTTCGAGAAAAAGCCTAAAGCCAAAAATAGAATGATAAATACAATGTTTTTTAAATTTGATTTAGAGTATTCCTTTAGGCTAAACCATAAAGCACTCATACCACATATAAAAGCTAGTATTTCATCCCTACATTTTAAGTTATTTACCACTTCTGTATGGATTGGATGAATTAAAAACAGAAGAGAACACAAAAAGGCTAATTCAAACTTTTGCGCGTAATCTTCTAATAGTTTTAATATGATAGAAAACAACATCCATACGCATATAAAGTACAGTAATAAATTTATAAGATGACTTACAAATGGTTTCTGCCCAAAAATGCCGTATTCAATATCAAAGGTAGTGGTTGCCAAGGGTCTGTAATCAACTGCGCCTTCGCTATCGTGAGCGTATCTGCTTTTCCAAATATTAATAATGCCACCAAATCCTTTTGAAACTAATTTATGATTGGGAACATGCTCTTTTCCTTTTACAGGAAAATTTGTAACGGTTATATAATCATCATCTAATGCATATTTATTTTTAAAGAGTTTCCATAAAATAAGAAAACAAGTACGAGAAATGTAAAAAAACTTTTCTTATGCTCTTTATAATAAACGATCATGAATTGTAGATTAGGATAACAATGTAAAAATAAAATAAAAAACAGTAAATTAAAAGGAATAAAAAAAGCGCTAAAAGCGCTTTTTTTATATGATTATGTAACCACTAATTATTTGTTTTTATTACGAATTTCTTCCAAAATTTGAGTTGGGGTTTTCTTGCTACCATTTACTGAAATATAAGCTACACCTAATTTTTGAGCCATACCTACATAATATTGTTTGTTATGAGGTTGTTTAAAAGTTAATTTAATATCACAATTACCGTTTGCATCAGAGTTAGATACAACAGCAGAAGCTACTTCTGTATTAGCTTTTATTTTGTGCAAAATTTTGTAGCTTCATCTTTAGAAGTAAATCCAGAAAAATTTGAATTTATAGTTGTATTAGTTTTAAAGTACCCTTTTTGAACGTTGTCTTTTACGGTCCACATAAGGTTTGATTGAGAGTATGCTTTTGTAACAAGCATTAATACTGCTAAACAAGTAATTGAAAGGATTTTTTCATAGCTAATTTTTTTAATTTATACGCTAATATATAACTGTTTAAGTTAATTTCAAAAAAAGGATTAAATGATTGAAAACCATATTTGATTGAGTGAATTGTCAACTTTTTTTCTGAATTTAAAATATCTAATTTTTCGTTAGATTTTGCTTAGTATTGATTAAATTTACAAAGCTTGTATGTCAGTTTGCATTAATCATATCTCTATCTATTTGCCAGATAATAGGCTTTCAAATGCTGATTTAGCAAATGTATTTGATATTGAACCAGAGCAGCTTTTTAAGAATACGCATATTAATGCTCGTTATGTTTCGAAAGCAGGGGAACTTTCATCTGATATGGCTATAAAAGCCGGCAATAATTTATTTAATGAAACCAAACTCGATAAGTCTGAAATAGATTTTTTAATATTTTGCAGTGAGGGATTTGATTATATAGCGCCCGCTACATCTTGTATCATTCAACACAAATTAGGATTATCAACTAAAGTTGGTTGTTTTGATTTGCCTTATGGTTGTTCGGGATACGTTTATGGAGTTGGAATTGCCTATGGTTTATTAAAAGCTGGTATCGCCAAAAAAATATTGTTTTTAACTGCAGATATTCCTACAAAGGTTATTGCTAAAGATGATTTGGAATTACGTTCTATTTTTAGTGATGTAGCTACAGCATCTATTATATCACTTGATGATTTCAAAAGAAACATTTTGTTTACGGCACCGATGGAAATGGAGCATTAGATTTATATGTTGAAGGCAGCGCCTTTAGAACTCCAGTTAAAGAGGGCTTTAAAGCACCTAGTGACCTATTGTGCGGTCAAATGATAATGAATGGAACTAATATTTTTTTATTTGCAGTTAAAAAAATGCCTCTGTTAATTAATGAAATCTTAGATAAAAATAATTTAACATTTGTGATATTGATTTATTTGTGTTTCACCAAGCTAGTTATTTTATTCTAGAAGTTATTAGAAAAAAAATGAAATTACCTGCCGATAAAGTGTTCCTAAATATTCAAGATTACGGTAATTCTGTTTCTTCAAGTATACCTTTAGCTTTATATGATGCTCAGAAAAAAGGTGTATTAAAAAAAGGAATGAAAGTTTTATTAGCTGGTTTTGGAATTGGAAATAGTTGGGGTGCTACTATTATTGATTATTAAAAAAACGTATATTTAAAAAAAAGTTTATGGTATCTATAGAAGAATTTACTAATCAACTAGCTGCAGAGTTTGAAGATATTGATCCGAGTACAATAACTCCAGAAACTAATTATCGTGAAATAAAAAATTGGAGTTCGATGTACGCACTCATCATTATTGCGTTT
Organism: Bacteroidota bacterium; assembly: GCA_016711805.1. GTDB lineage: Bacteria > Bacteroidota > Bacteroidia > B-17B0 > Aurantibacillaceae > UBA4416. Next base: position 480,036 of record JADJSH010000001.1, on the reverse strand, counting down.
GTTGATGCAAATTTTGATGTACAATTAAATGCGGAGAATTTAAAAAATTCGCAAACAATAAAAGATATTTACAATATTATTATTTCAAAACAAATGTAACATTGGCTTTATTTAGCGCTCATAATATAAGTATTAAAGGTGTTTCAGCCTGTGTTCCTAAACAAAGGGAATTAACAAAGGATTATGCTCTTTTTTCAGCTGAAGAACATGATTTGTTTGTTAAAAGCGTTGGAATAGTTGAAAGACGAGTTGCCCCATTTGAAGTTACAACTTCTGATTTATGTTTTCATGCAGCAGAAAAATTAATAAAAGATTTAGATTGGAAAAAAAGAGAAATTGATTGTTTAATTTTCGTCTCTCAATCGCCAGATTATTTTCTACCAGCAACATCTATTATTTTACAACATCGTTTAGGTTTATCAAAAAACACAATGTCGTTTGATGTAAGCCTTGGATGTTCAGGTTATGTATATGGACTGCAATTAATGTCTAGTATTATTTCTGGTGGACAAATTAAAAAAGGATTATTGTTGGTAGGAGATAAATCAACGTTATCAACACATATTGAAGATAAAAGTACTTACCCTTTATTTGGCGATGCAGGAACAGCAACGGCTATTGAATTTAATACAAACGCATCTCAATTTATTTTAATTTGCAAAGCGACGGTGGCGGAGAGGATGCGATTAAAATATTAGATGGCGCAGCTAGGAATACAGTAAGAGATGATACTTTTGATATTATGGAAATTGAACCAGGGATTAAAAGAAGCAGACGCCATTTAATTTTAAACGGTATTGATATTTTTAATTTTGCCTTAAAGAAGTTACACCTAACATTAATGAGTTATTTCGATTTGCAAATATTGAAAAAGACAAAGTGGATTATTTTGTTTTTCATCAAGCAAATAAATTAATAAATGAAAGCGTCCGTAAAAATTAAAAGTATTAGATACTACAAAAGTGCCTTATTCTATTAATTTATTGGAAATACAAGTTCAGCCTCTATTCCATTAACTATGGTTACTCAAATAAAGAGCAGTTACAAAAACGGAACACCTTATTGTTTCTGGTTTTGGTGTTGGTTTTTCTTGGGCCTCTTGTTTATTTGAAACAGATGAAATTTATTGTTCAGATTTAATTGAAATATAAATGCAGGACTTTTTATTAACGGATAAAACAATATTAATAACTGGTGCTTCTTCAGGTATAGGAAAAGCAGCGGCTATTTTAGCTTCACAAATGGGAGCACATGTTATTATTCATGGAAGAGATCTGATAAATTACAAAACACTTTAGTCAATTAGAACCATCAAATAAACACTCAAATTATTCAGGCAGATTTATCTAAACCGGAAGTGTTGATGGATTTTGTAAAACAATGCCCATCAGTAGATGGAGTAGGTATTGTGCAGGAATTGTAAAACCTGTTCCTGCAAAATTTATTCAACCTAAACATATTGAAGAAATGTTTTCCATTAACTTTAATGCTGTTGTTTTAATTAATTCTTATTTACTTCAACAAAAGAAAATTAATAATGAGGCATCTATCGTTTTAATTTCCACTATTAGTACACAGCATAGTTATTTTGGCGGAGCTTTATACATTAGTTCAAAGGGTGCTTTAGAGGCATATTCAAGATCTTTAGGGCTTGAAGTTGTAAGTAAAAAAATAAGAGTTAATACCTTGTCTCCTGCAATGGTTAGAACTGAGATATACGAGAACACATTAAAGTCAACATTAAACGAAGAGCATGCTCAAAAATATGCAAGTACCTATCCTTTAGGTATTGGAACCTATTGATATAGCTAACAGTATTGTTTTTTACTATCAAATGCCTCTAAATGGATAACAGGTTCGGTAATTAAAATGGATGGCGGTTTAACTTTAGGATATCAAAAATTGAATAATGAAAAAAGAACTATCCATAATAATCCCGGTTTATAATTCAGCATTTGTTTAATGCAAACGGTTGATAGGGTTGTTGAAGCATTAGATAGGATAAAAAGTTACTTATGAAATCATTTAATTGATGATGGAAGTAGTGATCAAAGTTGGGATGTTATAAAGCAATTAAAATTAAAAAACCTTTTATAGTAGGCGTAAAACTTCGGAAAAATTTTGGGCAACATAACGCACTTTTGTGTGGTGTTAATTTAGCGCATGCTAATTATATTGTCACTATAGATGATGATTTAGAACAAAATCCTGATGATATTGAGAAATTGTACAATTTAATTAAGACCGAAAAATTTGATTTAGTATATGCTATCCCTATAAATATTAAGAAAAATTTATTGAGAAGTTTTGTCACTAAAGTTTATAAAAAAATATCGAGAATTGAAAATAAAAAAGCTGGAGATGGTAGCGCGTTTAGAATTTTTTCAAAATCATTACGTAATAATTTATTAGACCATGATGGGCCTCTGTTTTTTTAGATGAAATTGCTTTATGGTATACTGATAATATTGGATTTGAATCGGTTCATTTTCAAAAATCTTTAAAGAAATCGTCTGGATATAGTTTTGGCTCATTGTTTACGCTATCGTTAAGGGTTATGTCATTAAGTTCAACCATGCCTTTAAAATTAGTGAGGGTATTAGGTCTATATATATCCGTAATTAGTATTTTTTTAGCTTCCTATTTTATTTTAAGAAAAATAATTTTTAAGGTACCATCTTGTTATACTTCTATTATTGTGGATGTATTATTGAGTTCTGAGATTATTACTTTTAGTTTGGGAATTATTGGAGAATATTTAGGAAAATTTAATTTCTTTATCAAATAAAAAACCCTCATATAGTATTAAAGAGAAGATATGATTGTTGAGCAATATGGATTAAAATACAGCAGGGTTACTGGGCAAGACTTAGAAATTTTGAGGTATTGGCGAAATCAATCTTATATTAGAAATACCATGCAGTTTAAAGAGTATATTTCTCCTCTAATGCAAAAGGCATGGTTTCAAAAAATAAATAATAAAAATAATTATTACTTTATAATTCAACATGAGCAAAAAAAAATTGGCTTAATAAATTGTAAAGATTCTTCTGAATCGAAAGTTGCGGAAGGCGGTATTTTTATTTGGGACAAAAGTTATTGGGGTAGCCCTATCCCAGCTTATGCTTCATTAACTATGCTACAGGCAGTGTTTGATGTGTTTAATTCAGGAGAAGCCTCTATTGCTACTGTTGCAATCAATAACAAAAAGCACTTGATTTTTTAATTTAATGTTAGGTTATAAAATTATTGGAAAAACAGCAGACGAAACTTGTACAATTATATTTAGACAGAGAAGATTATAATTTAAAAACCAAAAAGTTGATAAAAGCAGCTGCTTTATTAAATAGTGGAAATAGCGAATTTAAATTGACAGCAGAGATTAATGAGAGACAAACAGATGAAATCAATACTTATCTAAATCAGTTAAATGTTAATTAGTTTCTGGAAAAATATCAAATTCGCCTTTATCTAAAAGTGACAACCATTTTCTTTAGGAAAAAGTTTAAGCATAAATTCATCTTTCAAGGTTTCAATTTTGTAGCGTCCTATTTCTTTAGCAGTATATTCAATGAGGATTGGCAATATCTAGCATTAAACAAAGCGGTCTTCATCGCTATCATTCCATGCTTCATGATCATAGGAATCGTCAAAAATGAGCATTTTTCCTTCTTCCCAAGTGCGAGTTTCTTCACCCACTCTAATGTTACAATCTTTAGGGATCACTAACCCTAAATGCGCTCTTAGCACCATTTTAGTAAATCCTTTATGAGGCAAAATTTTTGTACGAGCAGGTAAATAAGAAAAATCAGCAGATATTAATGTTGGAATCTGTTTTAGTATATCGTATGTTTTTGGACAAATACTGCAATTTAAAGGGTGTTTAATGCCGAAAAATTGAAAGGTAAATACTTTCCATTTATTCTTGCTATCAGGGTGAAGGTAAGTAGGGAAAGGTATCAAGCCAATATCCATTTTGGAATTTTTCGGAGTTGGTTTAATTCTTCTAAAATAATTTTATAGTTTTCCTCTAATATTTTTAATTCAGGAGTCTCATTTATTGTATAAAACCACTTTGGATTTTTTCTGTAAATTCTTCCATCATAACAGTAGTAATTTTAGAATAGTTATATTAGTAGTGTAAAATACTGTTTTGAATTTAAAAAAAGATAGTCACTTATTTATTATATGCGTTTTTTATAATTACTGATTTCTATCATATTTTGAGCTATTAAAAAGAGTTATTAAAAGTACTAATAAAACTTAGTTTAATTAATTTTACCAATGATAATAAACAAATATGCTTTTAAGTGTAGATAAAATTAATTCAGTTAAATTAAATTTCATTTTCTGTATGGAACGAACGGGTAATTAAATGTTTACAGCTATGTTAAATAAAAATGAAAATGTACTATCTACTTCTGAAGAACCCTTTGTATTATATCTTTACAATAAGTATCACAAGAAAAATAATTATACAAAAGCCGAAATCGATGAATTGGTAAATGATTTTTGGGGAACAACAGAAAGAAATTTGAGTTTATATTACGATACTAAAGAAAACCTAAGAGATAGTTTATATAACTATATGTCTAATCTTGATTTTCATTTTTTTATGCAAACTTTTTATCTACATTTTATTCCATTAAAAGATAAAAACAAAGTTGACGTTATAATTGATAAGCAAATTAAATATATTCATTATATACCTCAGATTATGAATATATTTCCTGAAGCTAAAGTTTTAATTTTAGTTCGAAATCATAAAGAAGTTATTACTAGTTGGAAAAAAAGAAAGCTTGGATTGACAAGTAATGCGGCTTATCTGGCTAAAGTATATAATATTAATTACGCGAATGCAAAAAAAACACTTGACTTAAAGTTAGATAAAGTTGGATTAATTAAATATGAAATCCTAAAATTGAATTAAAAAAAGCCTGCGATTTTTTTGAAATTTCATATTCAGATAATATGATAGAGCATCATACTCAGTTTAATACCTATATTGATAGAATGGCAGATAAGGTGGATGGCGCATTTTTAAAAAGAATGAAAGAATTCCAAAGCAACACATTAAAACCTATTTCTACCGAATTAATAGATGAGTGGAAAAAAGTTTTAACCGAGGATGAAATAGCAGTTTCTGAAAAAATTAACGAAAAACTGGATGTTTTTTATGGATATTTAAAAGTTTCAAAATCATATTCTTATTCTCTAACTGATAGAATAAATATATTGAAAGCTATTATTGAAAAAAAAGTATACCATAAGTTATATATCGAATCTCCATTATGGCTTAAAATGATGGTGAAAAAAAGAAAATAATATGCTTTGGTTTAGTTTGTATGATCATAAAGAGTACAAAAGCAATGATAAGCCTTTTGTGGATATGAGTGCCTATAAAGGAATTAATGATTTGCAAAATAGCTGGGAACATATATTTAATGAATTTAAAAACTATTCTCATGTAAATACGATAGAATCTCATTTTAATAGCATGATGGTAGAAAAACCAAAATCATGGAGAGTAAGGTCTTTAAGAGTTTGGGGCACAGAAATGTATGATGTTCAGAAACACTTTCCAGAAACCATGAAATTGCTGAATGCTATTCCTAATGTTGTAAGTATGGGCTTTAATATTTTAGAACCTAATTCTAAAATTAAGCCACGTAATTAGGGATACAAATGCGATTTATCGTTGTCATTTAGGCCTTAAGATACCACAAGATTATAATGCTTGTGCTATTAAAGTATTAGAAGACGAAAGACATTGGACGAAAGGAAAAGTGATAGGATTTGAAGACGCTTTTAAACATGAAGCATGGAATAACTCTAATGAAACACGTATTATTTTATTATTTGATGTTTTAAAACCCGAATTTGCGGAACAAAAAAATAAAATTTGCGCTACTATTTTAGCTAGTTTTTATCTTCAACAAGTTGGTAATATCATTCCAAAATTATATGAAGTTGATAGGCGTTTTTTTAAATTTTTATTGTTTCCTTTTGTATTATTTCTTAAGTTAGCTATTCCAATTAGAAACAGATTAAAGAAATAAATGACTGAAACTAAGGAACATAAATTATGGTTTAGTCTGTATGATTCTTCTGAGTATAAAGGCGACACAATGGCTTTTTTTTCTTCAGAAAATTATGAGTGGGCTAAGGTTATTATTAATAATTGTGATGTTATTAAAGGCGAACTTTTAGATTATTTAAAAGACCATAAATTGGAAAGTTATTTTAATGCTTCCATGGTAGAACGCAAAAACACATGGAAGACAACTGCTATTAAGTGGTGGGGTATTAATTTGAATAGTAATCAAAAAATATTTTCACGAACTTCAAAAATTATTAATTCGTTTCCTAATATCGTTTCAGCATCATTTAATCTTTTAGAAGCTAATTCGAAAATTAAACCACATCATGGCGACACTAATGCCATTTTTCGCTGTCATTTAGCACTTTATAATCCCAAAGGCAAGTACACAATGTGGTTTTACTGTAAAAGGAGAAACTAGGCATTGGGAAGAAGGAAATATGCTCATCTTTGTTGATGCGAATTATCATGAAGCTTACAATAATTCAGATGAAGATAGATATATCTTTTTATTTGACGTTATAAGAGATGAATTTATTGAAAAAGAAAAATATGTTTGTAGTACTGTAATTACTTCTTTATTTCTCCAAAAATTTGCTGAGAGAATGAAGTTTCTTTACAAATCGCCTAGTTGGCTCATTAGAATAGTTGGACTTATTTTACACCCTTTTGCGAGAATTTCTATTTTTTTACTTAATCTATTCAAAGTTTACTAAATTTTAAGAAAGTTTAAATTTTGATTTTATTCTGTTTAATTTAGTTTCGGCTTTTAAATGAATTAACATAAATTTTGTGGTAGTCATAAAGTGCCTTTAAATATTTACTGAAATTTTTTGCTATATAAATACATTTCTTAAATGCATTTAAGTTTATAGTACTTGAATAGCCAATAGATTCTGCATATTTACTGCATATTGCTTCTGAAAGTTCAATGTCTTGTTGAGATAATTCTTTTTCCAAGCATTAATTCGTGATTTAAAATGGTTTCCCTAAATCTTCTCTTGTTTTTTGTATTCTTTGATTTAATAGTGAATTATTGGTGTCAATTTGAGAAGAATTCAATTCTCCTTCTTGGTAAAACATAACATCGGTATCTGTCGTAGATAAATTTAAAAAAGAAATTATTTTATTAATGGTAGTAGATGTATCTGTAACTAAATCTTCATATTTTATTTCTAAAATTTTATCTGGGAAGCGATGTTTAAAAGTGTGTATTGTTTTATTAAAAAAAAGCCATCTATAGGCATTAAATGCCGTGTTAGGGTGAACGCCTTCAATGCTTTGTTTTCTGGATAATATATTAGCTCGGTAATCTCTTACTAAGTAGATAAATTTCGATTCAGGATTTAGTTTTAATAAAACATCTACGTGTAATGAATACGATGGTTTTTTATCTATAATAACACTAATGTCTTGTGATGGTTTGTGAATATAGTTGAAGCGAAAATAAATAAAATCAATAAGTTCTTGATAGGATTTGAAATTTGTCGAAGATAAATCCTGAAGCAAGTTGGTGTTATTAAAATAAGGTTTAACAGTGGGATTTATTTTAAAAAACAAATTAAAATAATTGGCAATTAGTTCAAAATCGTTTTAGAGAAAATTGTTTTATCCTTAAAAGAATGGTAGAAAAAATAACAAAATCAGTTTCAAAGTCACAAGGCAGTTTTTGTGCTGATTTAATAATTTTGAAAGAAGCGTCGTTCCAGACCTTCCAATGCCTATAATATAGTGAGTTTGTTTATGAGGATGGCAGTTACTCATGAAACAATTTGCGAATTTTTCTTTTTGTAATTTGCATTTTTAACATCATTTAAATACAAATGTATTTTTGGAGAATTTATTAAAAAAAACAACCCAACTCTAACATACCCAGGAATAGTAAAAATAAAGAACATACATTTTTCTAAAAAACTAGTCTTGGTTATGGGATGATAGTTAAAACATAAACCTTGCTTAGCACAGATAAATTCAGCTTGCTTAATTTCTGTTTCTTTTAACTCATTTTTCCAAGCATACGCTCGTTTTGTATTAATGGGGCGACTTAAATCACTTATTTTTTACAGCACGTTCATACACGTTTTGAGTTAAATTTAATTTCGACAGTTTTCTAAAAGGTCTTTATGGATAATCAAAAACTTTTTCTGAGAAAGGAATATTTAAAAATGTAAAAATTCTTTCTACTTCTTTTTTCTTTATTTTCTACCAAGTCCTCATACTTTAATAGTAATGAACTGTTTGGTATATTGGATAGTATTTGCTGCAATTTTTCGGAATAGTAATTCCAAATTACGGCGTAATACCCTACTGATTTAATAGAGTTATATGGTTTTTGACTCTGTCTGTTTGATAGAATATTTGCTCGGTAATCTCTATTGATGCATATAAATTTTGCATCTGGAAAGGTATGAAGTATTTTATCTGTTTGAAAAGTGTAGTAGGGGTTTTTATCAATAATGCAAGTTACTTCATGAATGTTTTTTACGTTTTTGTAAAAATTCAAATAGATTAACTTAGTCAACTGAGCGTAATTTATTTTGTCGCCTACAGTTAATGTGTTTTCAAAAAATTATCTTCAATGTTAAACAAAATATTTTTTGATCAATTCCATTTCCAACAAAATAGGTAGTTAAATCATCGATTAACGTTTTGGATACAATTGATAAGTTTTTGTACTTAGTATAAAAATAAAGAAAGTGTTTTTTCTCGGGAGCAGATATGCAGTTTGGATGATTATGAAGTAGAAGGGCTAAAAGCGTTGTTCCACTTCTGGCAGGACCTATAATGAAATTTATTTGTATGTTGTCAAGATAGCTAAAATCCATTATATCTATGTTTTAGGTTCGCTGTAGTAATTTACAATAAGTTTGTCTTGTTTTAATTGTTTACCGTATTTTAATTTTTTTTAAAAATATTTAAACTTAAAAGGTAAGCAATGATATAGTGTAGGCACCACTATTCTTTTATACGAAAATTGGAACCAATCATAAAGATATGATAATTTAAAATAGGAAACTTTTTTGCAACCATCTTCAAAATAGCCATTTTTTTTAGCTATTTCGCCACATATACTCCAAATTATATTATTCTCGGCTGTACTTAAATCCTTTTTCCAAAGGCCAAGTTTGTCAGTATTAACTTTTTGGGTTAAGCCTTGGTGTAAAATACTAATATGGTTTTTTACAGAATTTTCTAAGAGTGAATTATCAGAATTCATTTCTTGATTAAACCTTTCATTAAACATCAGCATATCCTATGATAATTAATGTTTAAAATTTGCAAATTACTTGTAATGTTTGTTCGGGTTTGCTCACCAAATCTTCATATTTTACATGAATGAATTTATCACTAGAAATTTTTGAGTTTTTTGTCAAGAGTTTTGTAGGTGTAATTCCAAAATTTTGCAAAATAAAATAGTGACGCCCTCTACCTTTTACTTTAGCCCTTTTAAGTTTTACTAATACATTATCTCTTGGATCGCGGTGTAGTATAATGAATTTGCTTTTTGGATAGTATGATACAACTTTATCTAGCACGTAGTGAAAAATAAGTTCCTTATCAACAATAGTATTGACTGCATCTTTATTTTTGTTCGGAAAAAAGCAAAGTAGGCTAATTTAATAGCATATTCTCCAGTTAAAATAGATTGATGTTTTTTTAAAAGCGCTACGATATCGTCTTTTTTTCCAAATTGAGGTTCTAGTTTTCCTTCGCTAAACAAATAGAAGTCATAACAAAACTGTTCAATAGTGTCATCTGTCCAATTAATTATGTTTTGTATTTAGGATATAGATTATAGGCAAATGGTTCCTCTGAGACAGATAGTATTTCAGGATGCATGTTTAGCATTGAACTTAAAAGAGTACTGCCAGTTCTACCTGTAGATAAAATAAAATTGAGAGAGATGTTTTTAGATCAATCATACTATTTTTTTCCCTCTTCCTATGCTAATATTATATTTTACACAATCCCAATATTCTTTTGTATAACTCACAAAAATTTCTTCGCCTGCTGCAATATCTTTTGTACTCACAATCCAGCATTGATTACCTTCTGTTTCGTAAACGCAATTGTTTTTTAAACCTTTTACTCTACCTAAACCTGCCGCATCATTTGCGTAACGTGCTTTATGCTCAGGGTGTATTCCAAGCGTCGATACATACTTTTTTTGTTAATAAAAAATAAGTAGCCATCTTCATCTCTTTCTACGCGTTTTTCGTATTCTTTCCAGTCGATTATTTCGCCAAGGTATTCAATAACGCGTGTGCCTTTTTTAATTGCGGTTGTGGTAAATAAACCTTTACCTGAATTGGGTAGTTGTGATGTTTTTACTGTTAATGCCATAGTTGGGTAAAGATAATATCTGAAATGGATATTTGAACAAAAAGTAAGTAAATCTTATTAAGATTTCTGAGGCTTAAAAGAACCCTTTTGATGAGAGCAAACAAATTAGATTTACTCTTATAAATTATTTTTCAAGAATTTCTGCGTTAAGGCTATCAAAGGTCATTTTACCTTCATGAAAGTAATTCCGCGCTTTGTCCTTTGCAGTAATAAACGTTGCAGGAATGGCACCACTCCATTTTTCGGATATTTTATTGATAAAATCGTTACCATTTACTTCGTCTAGTAAAACTATTTCGGCTGTGTATTTATTTTTCACTAAAAAGTCATTTAGTTTTTTATCTAATTCTTCAACAAAATCCATACTGACTAAAAGCACTTTTACTTTATTGTAATTAATGCGATTTAATAAGTCGTTAATTTTATATATAGCAGGCTTTTGAGCACTTACTGATGTAAATGCCATCATACAAAAAAATAAAAGTACTTTATGGATGTTTTTCTTTATAAGCATATTCTTCTAATAATAAGTTCATATCTGTTATTAAACTAGAAACTTCTATACTATCAGTTGCCATCGTAAAAACCTCGTAAATGCCTTTCTTTATCAACTAATGCAAAATTTTGAGTATGAATAAAATCATCTTCATCACCATTTCCTTCTTCCATATTTAATAAATAACTGGTGCGAGCCATGTCGTATAAATGTTTTTTGTCGCCCGTTAAAAATAACCAACGCTTATCTTTCACTCCATGAAGTGTAGCATAATCCATCATCACGTTTACTGAGTCTTCTTCTGGAGAAACTGTATGAGATAAAATTAATACATCTTTTCGGTTTGAGAATTGCTTGTAAACCCTTTCTAGTTCTGAACTCATAATAGGGCAAATAGATTGGCAAGTGGTAAAGAAAAATCAGTAACATAAATTTTTCCTTTCACTGTTTCTTCCGTTACTTTTTCGTTGTATTGATTGGTAAAGCAAAAAGGCTTCACTGTATGATATGAAGTGTCGCCATCTTTCATACTGTTTTTTTGGCCGAAATAGGGTAGGGTGCGCAATGGTTTTTGTTCACTTTTATTAAAAAAAAACCAGCCAATAAAAATGACAGGAATAATTAATAATGCCCAATAATAATTACCTTTAGAGTTCATTTTACAAAGGTATGATTAAAGAGGTTTTTAACAAATATAAAAGAGAAAGTGCTGAAATTGGTTTTGGATCAAAAAACTATAACGAATCTGTTCGTTTTTTAAATCAAGACGGCACTGTAAACGTTAAACGTAAGGTTTCTGATAAACACATTGGTTTTGATTTATTCCATTGGTTGTTAGGCATTAGTTGGGCTCAATTTTTTGCATTGGTTTTGTAAGTTATGTGGCTAACCAATACTTATTTGCCATTATATATTTTATTATTGGTGCTGATACATTTGGAGGAATGGAAGTTGGAACTGGTTCTGAAAATTTTTATCAATTGTTTTTCTTTAGTGCTCAAACGCTTACTACGGTGGGATATGGACATATTTATCCAAATAGTGTACTTCCAAGCACAGTTTCTTCCATTGAATCCATGTTAGGTTTGATGGGTTTTGCCTTAGTAACAGGTATTTTATATGGGCGTTTTTCGAAACCTAAAGTAGATTTGCAATATAGTAATGAAGCAGTGGTGGCGCCGTATAAAGATGTCACTGGTTATATGTTTAGAGTGGCCAATAAAAAGCAAAACGAATTAATTGAAACAGAATGCCAAGTGATTTTAGCCATCAATAATCCTGAAACCTTAAAAAGAGATTTTCATTTTTTAGATTTAGAAAGAAGTAAAATTAATTTACTACCACTTACTTGGACAGTTGTTCATCCTATTGATGATAAGAGTCCGATGTATGGTTTAAAGGAATCCGATTTAAAACAAAGAGATGGTGAGTTTATTATTTTAATAAAATCGATTACTGATACTTACTTTCAAACGGTATATTCTCGAATGTCTTATAAAGCCAGCGAAATTGCTTGGAATGCAAAGTTTGTACCTATGAAACAAATGCCACATAAAGATGGAAGTATATCTATTAATTTAAATGATATACATTCTTATGATAAGTTGTAGCTTAATATAAAAATCATTTTCTATTTAAGTTTCTCATACGTTGGTAATAGTGCGGCTGACTTTGGCAATTCGGTGTGCAAGCGTATAAGTTTGAGCCAGCAGGCCACAGGAGTTTTGCGGGCAATGGTGGTTTCCGGCAGTGGCGTTAATTTTTTGTTTCTTTTGATCAAGCAAAAAGAAAATAAGATAATAAATAATATACTAGTTTTAGGAGTTTGAGCTCTCTCTTCTTTTCACAATTTTACTAACCCTATACACCATGTATATGGCAAAAAGCAATATGATGGTAATTAAAATTCCTAGTGTATCGTAGTGTTCTAAAGGACTCGTTTTATCTTTTTGTACCACAATCATTCCGCTAATAGCGGCAGCTACACCACCGGCAATTTGTTGTAGCGAAGAGTTGATGCTCATAAAGCACCTCTATCTTGCATTTTTGGTAATGATGATGCTAATGCCATAGATGGCACCATGCGGCTCATAATACCAATCATCATCAATACATTCATAATGATGACAAACCAAAATGGCACAGGCGTGAGTCGTGTATACACTAATACTACACAAATCATCCAAATGGATGCAATCGCAAATAAATTAAACTTATCCATCTTGTCGCTAAGCTTACCAATAATTGGCATGATAATTAAAGTGGCTACTCCTGCAATCATAAATAAAATGGGTAATTGATCTGGGGTAACATGTAAGTTGTTAATAGCAAAAGCACTGCCCCAAGGCATCATCATAAAGCCGCCTAAGGATAACAAAGCAGTTGACATAAACCCAACACGGTAATCTTTTTGTGCAATCGTATGTAACAAATGATGTAGGGCATTTCGGTCGTTTTTCACTTCTAAATGTTGTGTAATGGGTTGCATTTTAATGACGATGATAAACCAAATTAAAGTTGCTAAACCTACAATCATTAAAAAGGTGATTGCCAACCTAAAAGATTTGCCAAATATAAACTGATAGGGATGCCCAACACTTGGCTCGAGCCAAAGCCCATTTGTAAAAATCCCATCACGCGGCCACGTTGTTGTGGTAAAAATAAATCGGCTACAATAGCCATGGATATAGACCCTATAACGCCCCCAAAAATGCCAGTAATAATGCGTGCTGCAATTAAGAGTGGATATGTATTTGCAATCCCACAAAATAAAGTCCCTAAAATAAATCCAATATAAAAGAAGAGTAATAATTTTTTACGATCAAATCTATCCGCAAAGCCAGCGGTTAAAATACCAGCAATACCAGCACTAAAAGCGTAGGCAGATACTACTAAACCAAATTGAGTGGTAGTCATGTTCATCGATTTCATTAAAATATCACCTAAGGGCGACATAACCATAAAATCTAATACAACGGTAAATTGAGTGAGTGCTAATAATACAATTACAAGTACTTGATAAGACGAAAATTTTTGGTTGAGAGGGAGTTCTTTTTGAGGCATTTAGTTTTGTTGTATAAGCATAACAAAGCTAAGTGTTTTGATAGTAATTCAAATATTTTTTTGATTTAGTATAATTGCTTTTTAAGTTTCTTGACTCGATTTTAGTTCATATAAAAAATATGTCTTTGTTATGTACGTTTGATATTAAAAACCTTATGTATAACATTTTATCAAAATACCCTTTTTTAGGTATTTGGCTTTGGCTTACTATAATATACTTTTGACTCATAATTATAATCATTCTAAATAAAAATATAACATATGAAATAGCCATGTTTGACGAAACGCAAACACAAATGATTAAACTGGCTATACCATATGATAACTAAAAAACAATAATTTGAACATATGAAATAGCCATGTTTGCTTAAACACAAATGATTAAACTGGCTATACCATATGATAACTAAAAAACAATAATTTAAACATATGAAATCCATCAGCACTAAATCACTTTTTTTCGCATTGCCAGTCGCAGCTTTGTTGGTAGCCACTTCTTGCAAAAAAGATACTATTGAACCGCAAGACGAAACACCAGCTCCAAGTGGCCCTAGTTATTCTATTCCAACAACGTATAATTTTTCAAATGTAAGTTATACAACGTCTACTACTCGTATTGCTATGCTTGCAGAGATGACAGGATATATCAGAACAACTCATACAACTACACAAACGACACAACCTACTTTAAATGCTCAAAAGTTGAAAGACATGTATGCTAATGCTGCCTCTCAATTTACTACAACGGGTTTAAGTGCATCTGGTATTCAATTAAAGGATCAAACAAGTAACGTTGCAAGTTTGCAAACCATTTTAGAGGCTAGTTATGACGATGCAGCAACTACAAGCACTTTTGCAGCGGCAACTCCTACTACACAATCTGCTTCAAGTGGTGTGGCAGGTAAATTAATTTCTCCTTCTCGTGCTATTTTAGTGGATGCAAATGGTTTAGAATATAAAGAATTAACCGAAAAAGGATTGATGGGAGCTGTATTATATTATCAAGCAACAACGATTCTTACAAATATTGCGACTTATGATAACACAACATTAGTTGGTGGTACTACAGCACAAGAAAAAGCCTGGGACGAAGCTTTTGGATATTTTGGGGTGCCAATTGATTTTCCTACGAACTTAACTGGTTTAAAAAACTGGGGTAGCTACTGTAATTCAGTAAACACAGCTATTGGCTCAAATGCAACAATGATGAATGCATTTTTAAAAGGGCGTGCTGCCATTACTAATAAAGATAATACAGCTCGTGATGAAGCTCGCACAACGATTATTAATACTTGGGAACGATTTGCTGCTGCAAAATGTATTGCTTACATGAAAGGTGCAAAATCAAATTTTGCTCAAGATGCCGACCGTCATCATAATTTATCTGAAGGAATTGGTTTCATTAATGCATTTGCTTACAATCCTTCTAAAACAATTACCAATGCACAAATTGCTCAATTGCAAGGCTATTTTTCTACTAATTTATATAATGTAACGGTTGCTGATATGGACAATGTTATTAGCACATTAGCGACCATCTTTAATTTAGATCCAGCTACACTCTAAAATTTTCATAAATGCGAGAAAGCATCTGTTTATATAGCAGGTGCTTTTTTGTTTAAAGCTAATAATACCAGTATTTGACAACTATTCTGAATATTTAAAATTGGGTTTAATACCATTTTTGGGGTATATGATATTTTTGATATAATTAGCACCTTCGTTACCTGAAATAATTGATTGAATGAGAAAAATTACCTTAATAATTATTGCCTTTTTGTTTACTTCACTTTTAGTGGATTGTAAAAAGAAAAAGGCAAGTGAAGAAGATGAGCCCGAAGTGTCTTTTGATAAATCAGGAATGCTTGCCAATTATTCTGATAATGTTATTGCACCAAACTTTCAGTTGGCAAAACAAGCCCTCGATTCGTTTGCATTAGCATACAATGATTTTGTTCAAGTAAAAACGGTAACTAATTTACAGGTTGCTCGTCAAAAATTTAATAGAGCTTACAATCAATATCAATTAATCTCTTTGTTTGAGTTTGGTCCTTCCGAAAATGAAATTATTCGTGCGAGTTTTGATACCTATCCAACAGATTCAGTTCAAATTCTTTCCAACATTAGTGCAGGTTCTTACAATTTAGGTTTGGCAGCCAATATTGATGCAAAAGGTCTTCCTGCCCTAGATTATTTATTATATGGAAAAAATAGTTCAGACGCGTCTATCGTTGCATTGTTTGATACGGATGGGAATGCAGCAAATCGCATAGCTTATTTCAATGCTTGTTTAAATGAAATGCAAGTTAAAATGAACACCGTAATTAATTCTTGGAATTCAGGGTATAGAAATAGTTTTAACTCTAATACTGGTTCTGAAATTGGAAGTTCGTTAGGCTTATTAGTGAACCAATTAAATTATGAGGTTGATTTAATGAAGAATGCTAAAATTGGCATTCCTTTAGGAAAAAAATCCTTAGATGTTCAGCTACCTGAAAAATGCGAAGCCTATTATGCAAATACTATTTCAGTTGGTCTTGCAAAAACTTGTTTAGCAACTATCGAAAATGTGTATTTAGGTCGCAATATTGGCGGTTCAGATGGGTTAGGGTTAGATGATTATTTAGATGCTTTGGGAGCTCAACACAATGCTGGAACTTTAAATAATGCCATTAAAAATCAGTTTGCCATTGCTAAAACTAAATTAGCTTTAGTTAATGAGCCCTTATCAGATGCTGTGATAAACGATGCAGCAACTGTAGATGCGGCTTATGTTGAGATGGTTAAATTATTAGTATTATTAAAAACAGATATGCCATCTGCATTGGGCATTGTTATTACATACCAAGACGGCGACGGTGATTAATTACATCAAATCATATTTTCTTAAACCTGTTCATCTTGCTCCATTGGCCGTTTTTAGAATGGCCTTTGGCATTTTAATGCTAGCCTCTACAATACGTTTTATGGCAAAAGGTTGGGTGTATGATATGTACATTCGTCCAAAATTATTTTTTCCTTATTATGGTTTTGAGTGGATTAAACCTTTAGAAGGAAATGCCATGTATATTGTATTTGCCCTCATTGCTTTGTCTGCCCTTTGTATTGCTTTAGGTTATTTTTTTAGAATAGCTGCCATCACCTTTTTTTTACTGTTTACCTACGTTGAACTCATTGACAAAACCAATTATCTCAATCATTATTATTTTATAAGTATCGCTTCTTTTTTGCTAATCTTCTTGCCTGCACATCGCTATTTTTCTTTAGACGTTCTTCGAAATAAAAATCTATTTGCTACACACACACCTAATTATTTTATTTTAACTATTAAGTTTCAGGTGTTTGTTGTTTATTTTTTTGCAGGATTAGCAAAAGTAAATGCAGATTGGTTATTGCATGCACAGCCTTTAAAAATATGGTTACCAGCTCACAGCGAAATGCCAATTATTGGACAGTTATTAACTAAAGAATGGGTAGCTTATTTTTTTAGCTGGTTTGGTTGTATTTACGATTTGGCAATTCCATTCTTATTATTTATTCCGCGTTTTGTAAAACCAGCCTACTTTTTTGTAATTGTATTTCATTTGGCTACATCATTGCTTTTTAACATTGGCATGTTTCCTTATATTATGATTACACTCACAACTATCTTTTTTACTGAAAAATTTCATATCCAAATTATCGAAAAAATTCGCTCTATCTTCTCAAAAAATAATCTTCAAGAAACAACTTTGCTTTTTACTCCAAAACATCATGTGTTTAAGTTATTCATCGTTTTTTTTGTTATTCATTTCACGATTCAGATATTAATGCCATTTCGCTATGCCTTGTATGATGGTAATTTGTATTGGACAGAACAAGGGTATCGTTTTTCGTGGCGAGTGATGTTAATGGAAAAAGCAGGAACTGCCTTTTTTTATGTACGAGAAAAAAGCACAGGTAAAGAAATTGAAGTCAGTAACTGTGATTATTTAACGCCTATGCAAGAAAAAATGATGGCTACACAACCTGATATGCTTATTAATTATGCGCATTTTTTAAAACAAGAATTTAAACTAAAGGGAATTGTAAAAGAACCTGAAGTTGTTGTTGAATCTTACGTTACACTTAACGGAAAAGCGAGCCGTTTACTAGTAGATAAAACAACTGATTTAAGTTTAGAAGAAGATAATTTGAAACCTAAAAAATGGATTATTCCAAACGATAAATAAATTGAAACACCTTGTGCTTATATTTTTATTGATGTTTTGTTTTACCAAAATGGTTTCTCAAAATCAATTTACGGTGCAAGGAACTGTATTTGCAGCTAATGGTATTACAGCTAAATCGGCTCAAGTAAATCTGCAAAATCAAAAAACTGAAACGGATGCAGCAGGGCAATTTCGTTTATCAAATATCAAAGAAGGCGAATGGCAGTTAGCGGTTTTTTTGCAGGGCTATAAAAATTATAGTCAAAAAATAAAAGTGAGTTCAGATACAACTTTATTAATTCAGTTAGATTCGTTAGGAAATAATTTAAACGAAGTGGTGATTGAAGCGGAAAAAGATAATTCCTTTGGCATTGGCAAATTAATGAATGTTGAAGGAACATCCATCTACGCAGGAAAGAAAAGCGAAGTGATTTTACTGAATGACATCAACGCCAATTTAGCAACTAACAATCCTAGGCAAGTATTTGCTAAAGTGGCTGGTATTAATATTTTTGAAAACGATGGTGCTGGCATTCAATTAGGAATAGGAGGGAGAGGACTGAATCCCAATCGGGTTTCTAATTTTAACACACGCCAAAATGGTTACGATATTAGTGCGGACGCTTTGGGTTATCCCGAAAGTTATTACACGCCACCAACTGAGGCATTAGAACGCATTGAAGTGATACGTGGTGCCGCAAGTTTACAATACGGAACACAGTTTGGAGGTTTTATTAATTTTAAATTTAAAGCACCTCCTGCTAATAAAAAAATCCAACTCACTTCTCGCCAAACTTATGGTTCGTTTGGTTTATTCAATAGTTTCAATAGTTTGGGAGGTACCATCAAGAAAATAAGTTATTACACGTTTTATCAGTACAAACAAGGTAATAGCTGGCGACCAAATTCTGGATTTAAAATGCATACGGCTCACGCCTCAATTAACTACCAAGTAAATTCTAATATAAAAATTACGGGCGATTATACTTACATGACTTATTTGGCCCAACAGCCTGGAGGCTTAACGGATAAGCAATTTGAAAAAGACCCTACGCAAAGTATTCGTAATCGTAATTGGTTTAAAGTAAATTGGAATTTAGCTTCCTTATCGCTTGATTGGAAATTAACGCCAAGCACCCGTTTAAATTGGATGAATTTTGGTTTATTGGCAGAACGAATAACCGTTGGTTATTTAGGTCAAATCAATCGCTCAGACCCATTAACTGAAAGAGACATTCTAGGCGATCAGTATAAAAACTTTGGCTCTGAGTTAAGATTGTTGCAACGGTATCAGTTATTTAAAAACACTTCTACGTTTTTAATTGGAGCTAGATATTATCAAGGGCAAACCATTCGTAAACAAGGGTTGGGCGATACATCGTCGTTAGCGCATTTTGATTATAATAACCCAAATAATTTAGAGCATAGCGATTACACATTCCCTAGCAAAAATGTGGCTGCTTTTTCGGAAAACATTTTTCAATTAAGTTCTAAAGTTAGTTTAACACCAGGCCTGCGCTTTGAATATATTCATACAGCATCCGATGGTTATTATAAAGAAACCAATAGAGATTTGGCAGGTAATATAATTTTAGATAAAACCAATTACGATGCAAGATCCAGTAGCCGTTCGTTTATACTTGGTGGATTAGGCTTGTTGTATAAACCCGTAAAAAAAATTGAACTATACGCCAATTTTAGTCAGAATTACCGAAGCATAAATTTTAATGATATGCGTGTGGTGAATCCTAATTTTAAAGTAGACCCAGATTTAAAAGATGAAACTGGATATACCGCTGATGGAGGAATAAGAGTTACATTAAAAGATTTGTTGTATGTGGATTTTAGTGTGTACTATTTACGCTACAATGATCGTATTGGAACCGTTTTAAAAGAAGACGAACAAACCTATGTATTGTACCGTTACCGTACTAATATTTCGGATAGTAGAAATATAGGTACCGAGTGTTTTGCAGAATTAGATATGATTAAACTATTTAATAAAAATGCGAAACATAAATTGAGTATATATGTAAATGCTTCTTACACCGATGCGCGATATATTAGTAGTCAACAAAGTGGCTTTAATGATAAGTTAGTGGAGTTAGTGCCACAAACTATTTTGCGTAGTGGAATAACTTATAAGTATAAAAACTTTAGCACAACCGTTCAGGGGTCTTACACGGCCGAACAGTTTGCTGATGCAAGTAATTCTAAATTTAGTACCAATGCTATTACAGGTATTATTCCGGCTTATACCATTTGTGATTTTTCGGCGCAATACACTTTAAAGATGTTTAACTTATCGGCTGGCGTTAATAATTTTACGAATGAAGTTTATTTCACACGTCGTGCGGAAGGTTATCCAGGTCCAGGTATTTTGCCTTCAGATCCAATTAATTTTTATGTGACTTTACAGTTAAAGTTGTGATTTTATATTGAGTTGAACATGGATGCCATTTCTTATCAAAGCTTTTTATAGGCTTCCGCATCTCCATATTCCAAAAAGTCTTTATGGTGAGAAGGTGCATGAAAACGTGGGTCGTTTTGATGTTTGATGCCACACCAGTACTTTTCAGTTTCGCCAGCAATGGTAGAAACGTAATGTAAAACGCCATTTACGTATCCGCAATACATGCAGTTTAATTTTTCAAAGCCATCTAAGTAAGATAATTTATGCCTGTCAATTTTAATGTATTCGCTTCTTTTTACATACGGAATTCCATATGCCCAAAAACAGACACGATGATAAACTTCTACCCAGATATCTAAAGCAACAATTACTATAATTAAACTATAAATAACTGGCATTACAGGTATTTGAAAAATAATACGATTTTTATGTTGCTTTGATTTCATAAGAAGAGAGAATGGTTTAAGTTGTTAAGTTATTTTTTTTGAAATTTAAATCATATTATCTATAAAAATTCAGTGTAAGGGTTAAGAAACGAGATAAATTTAAAGAGGTCACTATTAGCGGTTGTTGTTTAACTTGAAGTTTTTAAAGTCCATAACCAAGAGGTTCCAATTTCTTCGTCTTGAACAATTTCCGTGAAAATAAAATTATTATTCTTTAAAATTTGAGTCGAAGCGTTATGTTTAGGAGCTGTCTTAGCAGTAATTGTTATTTTTGAATCAGTGTTTTGTGAAATTGAAATTAGTTCTTTACAAGCAAATGAAGCAATGCCTTGCCCTTCAAATTCTTTAAAAGTCCAATATGCAATTTCAACTTTCCCATCAATTGGTTGTCCAGTAAAACCGCAAGACCCGACAACTTTGTTTTGTTGAATTATAAGATAAGATACCCAAGGTAAATGGAATCCGAATTTCGGGTAATAATCTTCATAAATCTCTAACAGAGTCTGAGTGTCCGAAGATGCAAATAGTTTATCAGATTTGTCTTCATTCAAATGTAAAATTCGTAGTTTCATTTATTTAAAATGTGTCTTGTTTTAATATTTTGTTGGATGTTCTTAAATATTATTACTAACGTTTTCGCATCTTGCTTCCGCCATTTGGAAACCGCTATCTACCTAAACGTTTAAATAAAGATACATGTTTAATGGACTTTTGCAAAGCGAAAATAACTGTCTTTCGCGGAGCGACCGCTTTTGCAAAAGCTTTGTTGTCCGCCCGCATTACTGGTGCTGTTAGTACCTAGTGGGGGCACACATGGTTTTTACTATGTTATTATGGTTGTCTGCATATTTCGCCAACAGAAATGAACAAACTTTCAAATCCGTAAATACGATTTTTTAAATACGTATTTAATTCTTCTTCGTTTAATATTTCAACTCCATTTAGGTTGGCCTTACCAATCTTCAAGCTTTCGCAAATTTCCTTAACAGAATTTTTAAACCATGTAAATCCTGAGCTTACATCAGCAGCCTGAGACATATATATAAGGAATTGAAAATCAAAAAAAGTGAAAACTCCGTCGTTTTTGTTGATCAGATTTTGATTTAGTTTTTGGCTATTTAGTGATTCTAGTAGAAATTTACTTCCAACAGTGATAATGTCATCATGATATTTTAAACAATACTTTACACCAGCTGTATAATCATAGACTACTCCTTCAGTTTTTCCAGTCTCCAAAACATTAAGTTCAATTGGATTATTATCAGAATCCAAAGTCTTAAAATTCTTGCTGGCTTCGATATATTCTATAGCTTCATCAAGTCTGTTATTTTCAATTAATGTGCTAAATATTTTTTTCCAATTCATATTCTATTTACGTTAAGGATTTCGTATTTTTTGTCTGACGAGTATGTTTTATGGAGTATTTTTACCTATTAATTGTGCATAACGGTTTCAAGCTAAATTCCTGTTTGGAGTTTGAAACTTTGTCTACCGAAATGCTCCTAACAAAGCTAACTGGTTTTTGGACATTTGCAAAGCTAAATGAATGTCTTTCGCGAAGCGACATTTATTGCAAATGCTTGTGCTTCTGCCCGCATAAGTTTTAGGTGCTGTTACCGGCTGGCATTATGTCAAATCATTTTTATTTTTCCTTTTTCTAAATGCCAAGTATGTTGTCGTACCGATAATGAGAATAATTACTCCAATGCCTGAGTAAAATGCAATTGGATTAAGTTCAATGTTTTCTTTTTTATATTTCAAAACTGTATTAGCATAGTCAAGGTCATTGCTTAAAGAATGAATAATACTGTCTTTGTTAGCTTCGATTTTTACTGGCGGCACAAAATTCAATTCTTCGGCTAATTTTGTTTTAATACCTGCTTTAGCTAATAAATTAAGTGTTAACTCTAATGTTTCGTCTCTTGCACCGTATGTTCTTAAATCTTCCTCTGTTGCATTGTCTGTATATGCCCATACCGCGCCTTGACCAATAACATTTTGCATGAACGAACGATTAATTGTCTGTGCAATTGAAACTAATTTCTCGTCATTGTTTTTACTAATAGTGTATTTCGTGTGGGTTGCTGGGACTTTGTCATGAATTTCGGAACACATAGCGTATAGTGGATATGTTTGGGTTCGCTTTGGTTTTAGGAGTGCATAGACAGGTTTTGTTATAAGCATGTCTTGAATAACCGTGTCTTCTGACACTAGCATAAGTCCTTCTGGAATATAAATATAAAGCGTGTCGTCTGAATTATTATGAAGAATTATAAGCATGGATTTTCCATAATATTGCCCGTCTGCGTCAATGTACTCAGTTTTGTCATCGGTGTTATAACGTCCAGAAGCTTTGTAATCAATCGTCTTTTTGTCGATTGCGTCTAAAATATTCAATTTGACTAGGTGATTAATCAAATTTGCACATTTGAGTTAAGAAAGAAATGCGTAGCCTGTTAACTGAGTTCAATTTTAGTATTTTTTTTTTTTTTTTTTTTAAAATGGGGTAATTGTAAAATTTATTTTGGAAAAATTTTTCTTTATTTCTCTTGCTTTTTTTTTTTTTTTTATTTTTTTTTTTTATTTATTTTTATTTTTTTTTTTTTTTTGGGGCCCTCTTAGTGGTTTTTTTATAAAGGGGACCCCCCCGGGGGGGGGTATTTTTTTTTTTGGGGGGGGGAAAAAAGGGGGGGGGGGTTTTGTGGTAAAAATTTTGGCGGTTTTTTTTTTTTTTGGTGTAAAAAAAAAGGTGAATATTTTTTTTTGTGGTTTTTAACGGGGTAATTATTTTTGAAATAAGTTTTTTAATTCCTTTTGCGGGGGGGGGGGGGCCTTGCCAAAAATTTTTGGTTTTTTTGGGGCTCATTTTATCTTTTCTTCGCTCATATTATTACGCCTAACGGTTTCAAGCTAAATTCCCGTTTGGATTTTGAAACTTTGTCTACCGAAATGTTAGTTTAAAGATAAATGATTAATGGACTTTTGCAAAGCGAAAATTAAATAATTGTCTACCGCTTTTGCAAAAGCCGAAGCCGAATGCCCAAATGGGATTTAGGTTGTGTTAGCGGTAGTAATTTATTTTAAAAATATTTGCACATCAACATTCTCTACGTTTTGTCCATTTTGTACAATTTGTTTTTTTATGTACATAAAGTTCTTTTGTCTTTTTCAGATTGACCGACAGTAAATTCATATATTCTTCCACTTATTTCCGCGGCAGATGTATAATTTGGATTACTAATTTCTTCTAGTTTCCAACGATGTCCTTTCCATTTGCCTATAACATTATTAGTGTCTTTAATGTCAGAGATACCAGCGTATGGGATTTTTATATTGTTCATATATAGAACATTTGAATCTAATTTTATTTTGATGTCATTAAATACGGATATGTCGGGGTGTGCTGAAAGTGAAATCGTTTCATTTGTTTTTTCAGCAAGGAATTCGCTTTCAGCTATTTTAGAAAGTTTTACTTGGCCACTATATTTTTTCATTATTTCAAATTCGTCTTTAGAAATTCCAAAGTTTTCGTGATAAGGTAAACCAACTCCTGGCTCATAATTTTCTTTTTGATATGCAATAAACCATTCTTGGTTTTTTGCTATGGCGTCTCTAAATTTCATCACTAACTGTTCGTACCCTTCTGGATATTTTATACCCATAATGTCAACTTTAGAGTTACCTTCTGGTAAAAGTCCATTAAGGTCAGCTTTGTAATCGCTTTTAAATACATATTTGGCATCATTCTCTTTTTGAGAATTGCAACTTATTAATAATCCAAAGCATAAAATTGTGAGTATTTTTTTCATAGGATTTTATTGTTTTATATAAAACATTGTATAACATTCATTTGTGCAGTTTTGAAGAACTAAAAACTTGTCATTGAGAACATAAATTTTCTGTAAACGAGTCTTTTGTGTTTTTGGATTAGTCACAGTAACTAAATTACAGTTAGCATTGTCAATATAATATTTTACAGTGGTTCCAAAAGCTACCAAAGAAGAGTCTTTTGTGAAATTCAGATTAAAGTCTTCCATTAGCTCTATATTAAACATTTTCGTGTCAGCACTTGCTTTTAAGATTTGTTCAATAGAATCCAAAGATGTCACTTTGGTTAAAGGATAAAAGTCAACCCACTTTCCAATTAATTTACTTGAATTAAATGAACACTCTTTTTTTATAGGCGTAACTGTTTTATTTGTCTGCGCAATTAAATTGCAGCATATAAGGCATGTGGTCAGCGTGATTATATATTTGTCAATTATAGTTTTCTTCATTTATTTTTATATTATTACCGCTAACTACTCGCTAAGCGCCAATCATTCGTTTGCAAATGCTTACAACCGAATACAAACGCTTACAAGTAGTTTCTATATCAAATATAATAAAAAATCCCCTTCAAATTTTGATGAAGGGGATTTTGATTTGCCATGGTTTTTGTTTTTTGATTATTGGTCTTTTTTGTTTTTGTCTTTTGTTTTGATCGCTTTTATCGAATCGAGTTGTGCTTGGTTGGGCGAACTGTGATTGATAGCGTTTGTTTTAGTTGGTGTTGTTGTGCTATCTTTTTTTGTGCCACTGATAGTGTTGGTTGTTCCTGCAGTAGTGGTATGAGTGTTTTGTTTTGTTGTATCAGCACTTATTGCACCTGTTGATGGGTTTGCTTTAGTGTCGCTTTTAGTAATGGTTTTTGAGTTGGATTGACAAGATGCCAAAAACAACGTACCTACCAACAAACTAGTTATTAATAATAATTTTTTCATTTTTGATAATAGTTAAGTTGTTTGTAATCACTAAAAAGTAGGTGCCTGCTGCTAAATTAGCTTTATTAAACGAAAAATTATTTAAGCCTTGGCTAGCTTTGCCATTAAACAATTGCTTTACGGTTTTACCTGTCACATCTTTTATATCTATGGTTAAGTTGGTGGTTGTTTCTAATGTAAATTCAATAGAGAAAGATTCAACCACAGGATTAGGATAAACTTTCATTTTTTCTTCCTCCTTTTTATTTTCAGTAATCCCCACTTGATTGGCATAAATTTCGGCAACCCAAGTATCCCAAGTATTGGATGTGTTTGCAAACATGCCATTCATCCAAATTGACGGATTGGTACTGTTATGTTTACGAGTGGTTCCTGTATAATCACCCCAACGTTCTTTGGAAGTAGATGTATAGCTAACATAACTACTGCTCGATTTCACTAAGGTTGAGTTCGACCAGTTCATGCTATTGTCGCAATTAACAACTCGCATTTGTGGGTAAACATTAGGGTTGCTGCTTCCAAAACCAATCATCACAGAGGCATCCGTAGGCGAACTAGCATAGGACGAAACCGAAGGATATGAATAATCAAAACTTCCAGCTGCACCAAAGGTTGATGATTGATTAGTTTGTGCGGCTACATTTAATCTGTTATAATTAATGCCATTCCATCCGCTTCCAATATCCGAATGAAAAACAAAATGAATGATGCCATTAAGGTAAAAACCACTTAATGCACGACATGATCCATTATCTAGTAAACAAGATGTGCCAAGTTGAGAAGCATCACCAGCTACCGTGTAAGCACTTGTTGGAATGGAATAATAATTTAATTGTTCGTTGCTTGCCGACATATCATCCGTTAAATCATAAAATTTTATAGAGGATGATGGTAAGCTTGTGTTTGTTGCTACTAAAAAACAACCTGGGCCATAATTGCCGTAATGACCATAAGATACTGGTAACAACGTAAATGGAGAGCCTGAGATACCCGACCAAAATTGCCAATTAATGGAACCGCCAGCATAACCATTTGTTTTTTGAATTTGATAAAGAACAGCTTGATCAAAGGTGGCATTAGGATTATTTGAAAATAAATTTCCAGTGATGTAAAGTTCATTATTTGAAACGGCAATTTTTGGGTAATCAAACCATTTATTATTATTTAATGGATTCCCAGTTATTTTGTAGGTCCACCAACCATCGTTAGGATTGTTTGTTTTTGAAAAACAGATTAATAAATTTGAGTTGGAGGCTTGCCCTGAACATTCTTGAGCAAAGAAAATAAATCTATCGGCACCCGAATCATAAATTACAACTGGGTCGCACACATTGGTAATACTGTTGTCATTAAAAAAAGAGGGAATATCATTATAGTATGTGTTTGCTCCGGTGATGTCATCAAATTCAATAGTTGTATTAGCCACTGTTACAATCCATCCTCCATTTGAAATGGCAATAGAGTTATCCATTGGCGAATTGCCGTTATTAACATTACCTAAGTAATTTGTACCAATTAAAGGCGTAACACTTAAAGTTGCATTTTCTCCAGTGGTTCTATTAGTATTTTTAGAGAATTTGTTTTTTGTTTTCTCTCTCTTCATTTCTTCAATCGCTTCTTCATTAGGCTCTTTTGGTTCACGCGAAAGACACTTATTGGTTAAGATGGGAAGCCATTTCAAATCAGTGCTTTTAGTATTGCTTTCACCACTGCGGTGAAGTATTAGCTCTGCCGATTTTATTGCAGAACCCATTTTTTTTGTATCGTCAATTTTTGGTCTTCTTTCAAAATTTTGACCATAAGCGGTGATGCTTAAAATATAAATTAAAATAGTTTGAGTAATTAGTTTTCTCATATGATGTTTTATATACTAGTAAATGTATTAATTTTTTCAGTTGGTTTTAATTTTTAATGTCTTCAAATGCATCAACTGATTAATATCATTTACGCTGATTTTCTTTCAAAAAAAATCCCCTTCAAAATTTCTCTGAAGGGGATTTAAAAAAATAAGTAGTTATTAATCTCTTTTCTTTAACCAAGCTGTTACTGCTGGTGCTAATTCTTTTTGAGATTTGCCGCCAACAAACACACCAATGTGCCCGCCTTTAAAGCTGTATAATTCTTTATCCTTACTGCCTACTAAATCATTTAAAGGAATAGTAGCTGCTGGAGGAACTAAATGATCTTCGGTGGCGTATATGTTTAATAAGTTAGAAGTTAAGTTTTTTAAGTTTACTTTTTTACCACCAACTTCTAATTCGCCTTTTACTAATTTATTTTCTTGGTACAAACCTTTCATAAATTCTTTAAAGCATTCACCTGCTTGGTCAGGACTTTCGCTAATCCATTTTTCCATGCGTAAAAAATTCATCAACTTATCTTTATCGTCTAAGGCATTAGTTAAGGTTTGTTGCTTTTGTATTTTCATCATAGGCTTTAACATATCAAATCCTTGATTTAAGAAATCGCCTGGTATTAAACCATCAAATCCTTCTACAATTTTATCAAAGTCCATGTCCTTGCTCCAACGAAATAGTAAGCCATCGTTAGTACTAAAATCAATTGGCGTAACATGCGTTACTAAGTTTTTAATTTTGTTAGGGTATAATGAACTGTAAATAACACTTAAAGTTCCACCTTGGCAAATACTTAAAATATTTATTTTCTCAACTCTGTTTTTCTTTCTAATAAAATCAACACAGTTGTTAATGTAACCATTTACATAATCATCCATGCTCAAGTATTTATCAGTTTTAGTTGGATTGCCCCAATCAATTAAATAAACATCCAAGCCAGCTGCTAATAAGTTTTGAATGTAGCTTCTATCTGGCTGTATATCCAACATTTTATAAGTGTTTACTAATGCGTAAACAATTAATACAGGTGTTTTGTAGGTAGGTTCTGTCTCTCTGTCGTATTTGTATAAAGTTAATTTATCTTCGTTATACACGGCTGTTTTTGGAGATACAGCAATATCTACTTCGTTGATGTTGTTAAATGTTTCGTAGCTCTTTAATAATTTTGAGCTCATTTGGTGCATTTCTTCTACTAATTTGTTTTCCATAGGGCATTTTTTTGATATGCTAAATTTACAAATATTACTTTAAGGTTTCAAATTTTGTATTAGTGAGTATAAATTCGGTTTTTAAATCATCGATAAAAATTTGTCCTTTGGTTTCGCTATTCCATATAAACCAATTAATGTATGCTACTGGGTTTTTGCCCACCAAATCTTCATCACCAACTTGGTAGCCAAACTCTTTATAATCCCAAGTGTTTTTATTTATGTAATCGGGATTAATGTAAAAAGGAGTCTCAAACACTACTTTTCTGTCTTTATCCAGCAATTTTAAATAAATTTGAGCACCAGTGACATCCCCTTTAAAATTACACCAAAACGAAAGTCGTATTTTTCGCATTCCTTTTTGGTTAAAAAGACTAGGGTAAGCAATATCTCCTGATCCTCCAAAAGGACTTGTTTTGTCTAATAAGATGGAAGTATTTCCAGAATATTTTTCGGAATTGTTTTTAGCACCATCCGAAAATTGAGTTTCGTTATCTTGTAAATAGATTTCTTGCTGAATAATGGATTCGGGAGGAATTAAATACATGTTAGCTTTATGGAGTCTGAAAAAATTTCTCCAAAATACTTCCTTATAAGTATAGTTTTCTGCCAAAATACCTCTGTTTAATTGTATACTTTTTAATTGATAGTAAATCACGCAAATACATAACAGTGTTATAAATGCCATATTTATTTTTTTGTAAACACGAACTTTAATTAAAAAGGCGGCTAAAAATATGGCTAATAAAGCATGATAATCAATTACAGCTCTAGCAGTAATTGGCCAATACCACCAGCAGCTGTATAAAAAAATAATGCCAGCATAAAATAAGGGCAATACTATTTTTTGCTTAAGCGTTGGTAAAAAGAATGCTCCAAAAAATGATATAAAGGCCAGTGGCACATACACAAACCAACCCGAGTGATAACTAATTAATACATCAAACAAACGCGGGTTCGAAAAATCAAAATGTTCATCAGTATAGGTGTAAGGCAAAAATGTACCAGTTTGAATGTACATGATGCTCAACTGATGGTATAATACAGCAACGGTTAATAATGCAATAGCAAGATGCGCTAATTTTAGTTCTTGAAATTTAAATATGTTTTTAAAAGTTGTTTTGGTAAAGAATAGTGGTGTTACAAATAACACTAATCCGTTTAATGGCCTAATACATGCGACAATAGCAAGGCATAAAGCACTTAATAAAAAGGTCATGATTTTGTTATTGTCTTCTTTACAAAAGCTAAATGCAAAATACATAAACAACGTAATAAACGTAAAGGAATATACGTGCGATTGTGAGTTTAAATTAATGCCGTAGTAATACAAATAGGTTCCATAAAAAATAAAGATGGGCGCTATGGTTGCCGCTAAGTCATCTTTAAAAAGTTTTTGCAATAACTTTCTTAAATAAAATAATCCTAAGAACAAGTAAAATAAACTGGCTAAGCCTATGGCTAATTGGTAGGGTAAAGAAAAACCATCAGCAGGGTAGTGGGTTATTTTGGCAATCACATGTCCTAATACAAAAAACGGCATCCATATAAACGACAAGCCTTGATAGTATTTATTTATTTTTTTGTTGCCATACTCAACCAATAAATTTTGTTCAGGATTTGGAAAGGCCGAGTATACGTAATTAGCATCGTGGGCTTTATTAAACCATTTAAAATCGTAGTTAGGATCGTTGAAAATAAATTTTGCAGGCAAATAAGAGTAATAGCCAAAGCCATCTCCAGCAATAAATTTATGGTAATCAGAATTTAAAGGGCGCACATAAAAAAACACGGCTATGATGGATAGAAAAAATCCAAGATAAATTTTATTGTATGTGTTTTTAAAGTACATAGGGTTTATTGATCAAAAGTAATAAACGTAAAATTAGAACACTGATTATTATGATGGTTAAGATAAAAAATGATTTTTAATATAGTACATAAATAAATCAGTAAAATCATAACTATCTGTGTCATCGGCGTTCTATAAAAATATAGAAAACAAAAAAGGCTGCCCACAAACACATTGGCAGCCCTCTTATTATTGTGCTATGAACACAAAAGGTATAATTATTTCTTTTTAGCTTTTGCTTTTTCTTCGTCAAATAATTCAACAGAAGCTGCATTTTGCATCGCTAATTTCGTTTGTAAATCTTTGATTGTTTTTTTAAGATCGTGCATGGTTTTGTAGATTTCTTCCATTTCACTTTTAAAAACAACTGGGTATTGTTCAAACATATTTTCAAATTGACTTTGAAAATGTTTTTTTACATCCATGCTTAAGTTTAATGCTTCAGCTTTTACTTTGCTAAATTCATCTGTAGCAAATAATTCAGAATACATTTTTTCGTTAGTTTTTACCCATTCGTTATATAATTCAGTAGCAGTTGGCATTGTAAAGTTTCCAGCTTGTACATCTTTATATTTTTCTTGAGTTTCCTTAGCTAAAGATTCCATAGAAGCTTGCATAGTTTTATACAATTGAGATTGTAACTCAGATTGTTTAATGCTGAATTCAGTTACTTTATCTAATAAAGCAATAGTAGCTTCAATGTTTTCTTTTTCTTTACCTGGATTAGCTAATTTTAATAATGGTTCAAATGTTTTACCAAATACATTATTCATTTTAGCATATAAATCTTTCATGTGCTCAGCATCACCCGAAAATAATTCAGGAAATTGAGATGACATGTTTTTCATTTGCTCATAATATTCTTTTCCTAAACCATTTTGGTTTACAAAAAAGTTTTGCATTTGCTTAGTAGAGTTTTCGAAAACTTCTTTTAAGCTATTGTTATTAAAAAATGAACCAAATACTTGTTCAGTCATTTTTTTATAATTGTCTTGAGAGTAAATGTTTTTCCAAGTATCAACACTGAAATCAGAATTTTTGATAGCTGTCATCATTGGTTGAAACATCTCTTGTACTTTCATATACATTTGTCCACCTTCATACATGTTTTTAAACATATCTGCATTAAATGGATTTTTAATTCCTTTTGAAAAAGTATCATAAGAAGTATTCATGGTATTCATCCAGCTATTGTAGATGTTTGTCCATGCGTTATTCATTGTAGAAAAGCTATTGTTATAATCATTAGCGTTTTTACCATAATTAACCATTGAGTTATAAATGCTTTGGTTAAAGTCTGTCATTTGCTTCAGGCCAGTCATTTGTTGATTATACCAGTTTTTCAAAAACTCTTCAGGTTTTGAATTACTGTTCATAAATGGATTTGATCCAAAAGCAAATGGGTTAGCACCATTTGTATTCATTCCGCTAAACATCGCAGCTTGTTTTTCCATCATATCTTTGTAGATAGATTGGCTATCAGCCATCACATTTCCGCTAGTAAAAGCTGATTGGAATTTCTTTGCAGAATCCATCCAAGTGTTCATAGCGTTAGCTTGAGCATCCATCATGTTGTCGATCATTGGGTTGTTTGTTTTCATTTTTTAACCTTAATTTTATATTGAGTTATTAGTAAATTAACCTTATTCGCTGAAAATCAGCTATTTGAAGCCTCATTTCCAAATTCGCTGCAAATGTCGTCATTTTTTCCTATACGTGTCAAGTAAATTCGTATTAATTTTGTGTTAAATTGTCGTAAAAAATATTTAGTTCGTCTAAATCGAAATAAGTTTATAAATACTTGACATTTTGCTTTTTTTTTTTGAAAATTACCTAAAAACTGAACTATATGATAGAAACTGGACAAACTTATTCCCACGATTTTAAATTTACCCAAGACGAAGTCAACCGTTTTGCCGAAGTAACAGGCGATAAAAATCCTGTGCATACAGATGCTGAATTTGCCGCAAAAACAATGTTTAAAAAACCAATTATGCATGGAATGCTTGGTGCGGCCTTGTTTAGTAAGGTGTTTGGAGTTTTATTTCCAGGCGAAGGAACCATCTATTTAAAGCAATCCTTGAGTTTTATGAAACCAATGTATGTTGAGGTGGATTATGAAGCGGTGTTTACTGTAAAGGAAGTTTTAAAAGATAAACACAGAGCTGTTATTGAAACCTTGATTAAAGATAAAGCAACGGGTAATGTTTGTACAAGTGGCGAAGCTACTGTGATGAACGTAGATAAAATATAATTTACTTTATTTTAATAGTCACTTAACTTTCAGCGAATACTAAATGCGTAATTCTGCACATTAATTTTTAATTATAACATTCATGGAAAATTCAAATAAAAGAACCGTATTAATTACAGGAGCAACAGGTGGTTTAGGAACTGCCATGTGTAAAGAGTTATATAAAGATGGGTACACCGTTGTTGGAAATTATCACACTAAAGAAAAAGCCGATAAATGGATGGCGCAAATGAAGAGCGAAGGCTTTAACATTGAACTATTTTATGGCGACGTGAGTGATTATGAAAGTACTGGTAAAATGATTGCTGAAATTGAATCAAAATATGGGCATATTGATACTTTGGTTAATAATGCAGGTATTACGCGCGATGGACGTTTAATTAATATGAAAGTAGAGGATTGGCATGCTGTTATTAATACTAATTTAAATTCGGTGTTCAATTGCACTCGTCAAGTAATTCAAGGTATGATTGATCGTAATTTTGGTCGTATCATTAATATTTCTTCAGTTAACGGACAACGTGGGCAATTCGGACAAACCAATTATTCTGCCGCTAAAGCAGGTATGCATGGTTTTACAAAATCATTGGCTATGGAAGTTGCTAAGTATGGTGTAACAGTCAATACCATTTCGCCAGGATATATTGGTACAGATATGGTCATGGCTGTTCCCGAAAAAGTATTAAATCAAATTGTAGCGCAAGTGCCAATGGGACGCTTGGGTGGCACACACGAAGTAGCTCATTTAGTGTCGTTTTTAGCGAGCGAAGAAACTAGCTTTATTACAGGCGCTAATTATAGTATTAACGGAGGTCAGCACGTTTATTAAATCATAATAAGGCGCTTTGTAAATGAAGGAAATAGAAAATATAAAAACTTTAAAAAAGCGCATAAAGGATTTAGAAAAGGAAAATGAACTTCTTAAAAAAAAGAAGGATGTTTTTTACACGTCTAAAAAGACAGTAAAAACGCCTAACGAAATTGCTCCCATTTTCGACAAAGCTTCTGAAATTGTAAAAAATTATTTTCAAACATTTAATGCTGATCCTAGTTTATCGAAGATTGAAGTGAACGGTCAGCGATATGTGTTAATGAGGGCCGAATCATTAGCAAATGATTTCTTCAAAAATATTTTAAACTTATATTCAGATAGACCTAAGCAAGAGGCTATAAGAATTGGACGTAATTTGCTATTTGATTTTGCTCATTTAATTGGAATAGAGGATGCTAAAAATTTTCATCAAAAAATGAAATTGAAAGATCCTATTTCAAAACTGTCTGCAGGACCGGTTCATTTTGCCTATACTGGTTGGGCTTTTGTAGATATTTTACCTGATAGTAAGCCTAGCCCTGATGATAATTTTTATTTAAAATACAATCATCCTTATTCGTTTGAAGCAGATTCTTGGATTAAGTCAAAAGAAAAAACTGATTTCCCTGTATGCTCCATGAATGCTGGTTACTCATCGGGTTGGTGCGAACAAAGTTATGGTATTGAATTAACTTCCGTAGAAATTTCTTGTCGTGCCAAAGGAGATAAACATTGTACGTTTATCATGGCGCCTCCGCATAAAATTGGCGAGTATTTGACAAAGGAGGAACAGAAATTAAAGAGTAAAAAGAAGTATGACGTGCCATTGTTTTTTGAAAGAAAAAAAACAGAAGAAAAAATTAGTCATACGTTAAAAGAAAAAGAAACATTACTGCGAGAAATACATCATCGTGTAAAAAATAATCTTCAAATTATTTCGAGTTTATTAAAGCTACATGCTGATAAAGCAAATGACCATAATTTTTCAGGATTAGTAGAAGAAAGTCAAAATCGAATTATTTCGATGGCATTGATTCATGAAATGCTGTACGCAAATTCTGATTTGAGTAAAATTAATGTGGCGCAATACACAAAATCACTTTTTGAGAAATTACAAAGCACTTATAACAAAGGATTTGTGAAATTAAAAATAAAAATTCCTACAGACTTTTATTTTGAGATTGATAAAATGATTCCAATTGGTTTAATTTTGAATGAGACGATGAGTAATTCATTTAAATATGCTTTTCAAAACAAAAAGGGAGAAATATCTATTTCAATCACAAAAAACGCATTGTTTATTTCTGATAATGGTATAGGAATTTTTAGGAGTGCAACTAAAAAAACAAATGCAAGTTTTGGATTGCAATTAATAGATTTATTGGCAGAGCAAATTGATGCAAAAGTTGAAATTAAAAGTGATAAAGGAACCTCGTTTGAATTTACGTTTGATTAAAAAATAAAAGAGCAGTAGATTAATCTTTAAATACTGTATAGTCGCTTTTTAGCAAAAGCTCTTCCTGAGCCAGATTTTAAATAAATTTCAAATTCAAAAGCTTTAAATTTATCTGTAAATACGGATTGATGCGCAATTTCTAAAGGAAGTCTAGAAGACGTGTATTTCACTTCCCCTCTTCTGTGTCTTATAAGTCTTTCTTCTAGATCACCCGTGCATCCAACATAGTAGGTGTTGTCAGCACATTTTAATATATAAACAGTCCAAATCATAATAGTAGTTAAACAAAAAAAGGTCTGAAAAAATCAGACCTTTTAATCACTTTCGCTTTCGCAACTTTTGCGGACGAGTCCGCTGAAAGTCGCTTCAGCGACTGAAAGCGGAGAAATAGGGATTCGAACCCCAGGAACCTCACGGTTCAACAGTTTTCAAGACTGCCGCAATCGACCACTCTGCCATTTCTCCAGTGGGAAGGCAAAATTAATCTTTTTTTTTATTTTACAACTAATTTTTTTAAAATATTTTTTATCCGTAACTTTATCCAAATTTAAATCCCCCCAATAATTTGTAAATCAACACCATGCGACACTTTTTGATTATTTTATTTTTTCTGATTTATAGTACTGTTTTTGCAAATATTACCGTTTATTTCAATTATGGCATCTTTAGCACTGGTAATTCCAAGCCTTATCTCGAAACCTATTTAACCATTGCAGGCAATAGTGTTAAATTTAAGCCAGTAGATGGCAGTTATCAAGCTAGCATTAACGTTTCGTGGAAAATTTTAAAAGGAACCGAAATTGTTAAAGCTTCTAATTACAATGTGTTAAGTCCTAAAACCGCAGACACTTTGCGTTTACCTTCTTTTATTGATAGCCAGCGTTTTTCCTTAGAAAATGGAAAATATACGCTTGAGTTAGTGGTTACTGATAACTCTAATCCTGATAAAAAAACAACTCACTCCGAAAAAATAAATGTTCTTTTTAAAAGAGAAAAAAAAGTATACAATTCTGATTTTCAAATTTTAGAATCCTTTACGAAATCATCTACGCCTTCTGTTTTAAATAAAAATGGCTATGATTTGATTCCATACAATATCAATTATTTTCCTAAAACGCAAAACGCCCTTAAATTTTATGCTGAAAGCTATAATTTAGATACAGTTCTCGGACCTAACACTAAATTTGTTTACGCTTACTATGTTGAAAATAGTGAGAACTTACAAAAGCTAATGGGTTTAAGTGGTTTTCAAAAACAATTTTCAGCTAAGGTCAATCCATTGTTAGCACAATTTGATATTAGTCAACTTCCTACAGGAAATTATAATTTGGTGATTGAGGTAAAAGACTCTTTAAACATTGTTCAGGCGCAAAAGAAATGGTTTTTCCAACGTCAAAGTGATGCGGCACCAATTGTGGAGAGTGTAACGGGAAATATAAAAACCATCGAAGAGTTTTTTAATAATTTTCAAAGTACCGATTCTTTAAAGCAGTTTGTAGAATGCTTATGGCCTATATCATCAGCAAAAGATCGTGAGTGGCAACAAACTCAAGTGGCTCGAAAAGATCCAAGTATTATGCGCAGTTATTTAGTTGGTTATTGGAAACAACAATCTGGTGATACAATAGACCCACTTAAAATTTGGATTAGCTATTACAAAGAAGTGTTGGAAGCTAATGCCTTACTAAAATGTGGAAAACAAAAAGGGTATTATACAGATAGAGGACGTGTGTATTTACAATACGGTAAGCCCGATCAACGGAGTCAAATAGCAAGCGAACCTAACACCTATCCTTATGAAATTTGGCAATACAACAGGATTTATGATAGAGCAACGAAACGATTTTTTTCGAACAAAAAATTCATCTTTGCCAACTTTGCCATCGCTGATGAGTGCTATAAACTCATTCACAGTGAAGTAAAAGGTGAAATATTTGATGAACGTTGGAGATTTAAATTAGTAAATAGAATGCAGCAGTCGGGTAATGTAGATGATACAGCACCTACCAAGACTTATGGCAGTAATATCGACGATAACTTTAATAATCCTCGCTAATTTATGTTGAGTAAAAAGGTAGCGGTTGTTATTTTAAATTGGAATGGTAAATCTTTTTTAGAAAAGTTTCTGCCAATCGTTATCAAGTATTCTTCAAGCGCTCAAATTATAGTTGCAGATAATCAATCGTCGGATGACAGTGTTTCTTTTTTAAAACAGCATTTCCCTGCCGTAAGAATTATTATTAACCCAAGTAATGATGGATTTTCTACTGGCTATAATTTAGCCTTAAAACAAGTGGAGGCGGAGTATTACGTGTTACTGAATTCGGACGTTGAGGTTACCGAAAAGTGGATTGAACCCATTATGGATTTAATGGATTCAAACAAACATATAGCAGCTTGCCAACCGAAAATTTTAGATTATAATCATAAAACAACGTTTGAATACGCTGGTGCTGCAGGAGGGTTTATGGATAAATATGGTTATCCGTTTTGCAGAGGAAGAATATTTAATTCCTTAGAAGAAGACAAAGGACAATACAATAATTCCACAGAGGTGTTTTGGGCAACAGGTGCTTGTATGTTTGTGAGAGCCGAAGCTTTTTGGAAAGTGGGTGGTTTTGATGATGATTATTTTGCACACATGGAAGAAATTGATGTGTGTTGGCGAATGAAAAATATTGGATATCAAATTTATGTAGAGCCAAAATCCCATGTTTACCATGTAGGTGGAGGTACTTTAAATAAATTAAGTCCGCGTAAAACTTTTTTAAATTTCCGAAACAATTTAATAACGCTTACTAAAAATGCCTCGCCACGTTTTTTATTTTTCAAAATCATTTACCGAATGATTTTAGATGGAGTAGCTGCTTTTAAGTTTTTAGCTGAAGGTCACGGTTCGCATTTTATTGCGGTTATAAAAGCTCACTTTTCATTTTACGCTCATTTGCCTTCTACTTTAAAGAAAAGGGATGAGATGCGATTAATGGATGAATTTAAAGATGCGACGACAGGTGTGTATACCGAAAATATTGTGTTTGCTCATTTTGTAAAAGGAGTGAAAAACTATAATGAGTTGGAATAAAGCTTCTCGACTACGCTCGAAGTGACATGTCAGTTCGAGCGTAGTCGAGAACAAATACTATTTCAAGCCCCAATTAGAATGCTTCCCCTTTTGAGGATCAAACTCCATGTTGTTTTTTTTGCAAATTAAATTCGCTACATCACGTGCTTGAATTAAAGAGATAGGAATGCCGCCACCAGCTCTCCCCCAATGGCTTGCATAATAATAATTTTTTAAGTTTGGGAGTGTAAATTTTACAGGAGAAG
Organism: Bacteroidota bacterium; assembly: GCA_016711805.1. GTDB lineage: Bacteria > Bacteroidota > Bacteroidia > B-17B0 > Aurantibacillaceae > UBA4416. The sequence goes on along the minus strand of JADJSH010000001.1, from coordinate 441,457 downwards.
AAGCAACCATATCTTTTCCTGGCAACCAACCTTGTGCGCTACCTTGCCAATTGTTGGTGTAGCGTAATACAGTAGCTGGCGTAGCAAAATCAATCACTTCAATTTCATCTTTAATCCCTGGGAATTTTACGTTTAGTAATTCAACTAAAGCATCGGTAAATTTCTTTTTTTCGGCGCGGTATTTTGGTCGGTCGTTTTTACGTAAGTCAATCCAATATTGCCCATTGGTTGTATAAAAACTACAAGCCATCACGGTTTTTCCTTCGGGAGCAAGAGTAGGGTCGTAGTTATAAAAATGTGCTTCTAAACGATCCCACGATTTACCGCAAGGCGAAACAAGTTTTACTTCTGTTGGGAAACGCGAAAAATGTGGATACTCTTTGTAAGATTTTTTTAATCCGAAGGACACTAACAAAATAGAATAATAAACATCTAATATTTTTCCGTCGCGCAATTTTAAAATGGTATCATCCACATATTTCCCCTCTAAATATTCAAAAACCGATTTGTACCAATCGGCAGTTGATAATACCATATCACTTTTGTGAATCACATCATTACGAACTAACAAACCTTTTGCCTCATTATTTTCTACTAATATTTTTTTGACAGGCGTATTGTAATGTATTTTTCCGCCCATGGCAATATAATTATCTGCTATGCGTTGAGCCCAGCTTAGCGAGCCGCCAATGGGGTATCCAGCACATTGCTTATCAAAAAATGCCATCGGAAAATTAAGCACCATCATTTTTACTTCTTCGCCATCAAATAATAACTCAAAGCTTTCTTTTAAAAATGGACTCTTAAATTTTTTAGCAATATCAAAATTGCTAATCTTTTTTTGTTTGGTAACGTACACTAAAAACTTTAAGTACTTAGCCATTTTTATGCTTCTGATGATAGAAGGAATTAATGGTAACTTATACATCACAGGAGGCAATTCGAACTGCTGCAAGTTTCTAATATCTTGTATGACTTCGTGGATTACTTTGCTGTCTTCAGGAGATAAGTCGAGCATATAATCTCTAAGCTTATCGAGGTTGGTGTAAAGTTTAAAGGTTTTGTTGCCGTATTTATCAGCGTTGTTTTTTAAATCAATATGCAAACGAATATCATGATTATGAAAAGGTACTTTTTTCATATCAATTAATTCCGACCACATTTTGTTAAAACCACTGCCTTCGTTAGAGCCTAAAATCCAGTGGATAGAACCATCAATGGTGTATTCTCCATTTTGCCAACTAGTGCATAAACCACCAGGAATAGAATGTTTTTCGAAAATTTGTGTTTCAAAACCATTCATTTGCAAATAACATCCAGCTGATAAGCCCGAAATACCTGCTCCTATAATATTGATGGTTGGTTTTTGTTGCACTCTCAAATATATTAAAAAGATTGAGATTTTGATGCAATAAAAAAGGAGCTAAATCTTTAGCTCCTTTTAAAAATAATTAATTTACAATCTATAAATCATCAATATTTACTTTAGCACCTGCTTGTTTATCTTTATGTTTTTTAATTTGAGATTTTAAGGCTTCGCAAGCTAAATCAATTGATTCTTCGAAAGAAGCCGATTGTTTTTTTGAAAACAATTCTTGGCCTTTTGCTAGTATTTTTATTTCGGCTACTTTATTTTCGCTATTAGATGATTTATCTAAACGCATAATTACTTCGCCATTTATTAAACCATCATGAAAGGTTTTTAGTTTGTTCATTTTTTCGTGAGCAAATTCAATTAACTTTTTGTCTGCATCAAAGTGCACTGATTGGATGTTTGTTGTCATAATAAATCCTCCTGTTTTTGTGTTTTTTATCTGCCGAAGCTTAGTGCCAAGCAGATTGGTTTATACTATGTTAATTGTAAAATTTTAATCACCTCGTGGGTGAGCTTGTTTGTATGATTTTTTGAGTTTATCTATCGTGTTATGTGTGTAAACTTGAGTAGCACTTAAATTGGCATGCCCCAATAAATCTTTCACGGCATTAATATCAGCCCCATTATTTAAAAGGTGTGTTGCAAAGGTGTGTCGTAAAACGTGTGGGCTTTTCTTTTGTATAGTGGTAATTTGAGAAAGGTATTTCTTCACCAATTTGTAAGCAGCTTGTTCGCTTAGTGTAATATCTTTCTCGCTAACCAACAACATAGGATTTGATAAGTTTAGTTCCTTTTTTACTTGTAAATAGGTTTCAAGGTTACGTTTTAAGGCTAAAGAAATTGGAATCATGCGTTCTTTATTTCGTTTGCCCAATACTTTAATAGTAGAGTTAAATAAATCCACATCCAATTCCTTTAAATGTGTCAATTCTGAACGTCTAATCCCTGTTTGGTACAAAAGGTCCAATATTAACTTATCTCGCTGTCCGGCAAAGCCTTCCTCAAATTTCACTTCAGTAAATAAATCTTCCATTTGGTGTTCATCCACAAAAGAGGGGAGGCGTTTTGGTGTTTTTGGCCCCGAAATTTTGGACATCGGGTTTACCTCAATAATTTGTTGACGCTGCAAGAATTTAAAAAAGGATTTAAGTGCCGATAATTTGCGATTAATGCTTCGGGCGGCTATTTTGTGTTTAATGAGTTCTGAAACCCATGCTCGAATTTGTTGGTAGTTGATTTCTTCGGAGCTTATATCCTCGTTTTGAGGGTTGATAAAGCCTATAAATTGAGCAATATCGTTTTTGTAAGAAGTAACCGTGTGAGTGGAGTACTTTTTTTCGTACGTTAAGTAGTCAAAAAATAGATGTAGTTGCTTATCAAACATAAAAAACCTAAGCTTATAACGAATTTAGCTTTAAAATTCGCAATAACCTTAGGTTAAATATATAATTTTTGTGAAAAGTGCCTATTCAGCAGCTAAACCCAATTGCATTTTTTGCTTGTAAACAGCTTTAATGCGAGTTTGTCTATTTGTGATAGATGGTTTTTCGAAATTTTTACGAGTACGTAATTGTTTTACAACACCTGTTTTTTCGAATTTCTTTTTGAACTTTTTTAAAGCTTTTTCGATGCTTTCACCTTCTTTTACTGCTACTATTAACATTATATGAGTTTATTAATTTTTAATTTGGGTTGCAAATATATAGACTAATTAGCCAAAAACCAAAAATTATTAGCAATTAATTGTTTATTTTAGCGTTACAATCCTTATGAAGATGAAAATTATTACAATTTGTGCCATATCAGCTCTGTTTTTTTGCTTTTCTTGTAAAAAAGAAAGAACCTGTGAATGTTCAAGCTCAAACGGCACCTATACAGCGGGAACACTTGAATCAACAAAAAGTTATGCTAAAAAGCATTGCAAGTCGCTTTCGGCGGGAGAAACTACATGTAAATTGAAAGAGTAGGTTATTTAAACCAGCCGCTATACATTAAATAATTATTGGCAATGCGATTAATTTCGCCATTAATTAATTCTTCTGATATATCTTTTACCTTTTTAGCGGGTACACCTGCGTAAATACAACCACTTGGTACTATGGTCCCCTCTGTTAATACAGCTCCTGCAGCAATAATGGAATTAGAGCCAATTTCGCAATTATCCATTACTATTGCGCCCATACCAATTAATACATTATCGTGAACTAAACTACCATGTACAATAGCATTGTGTCCTACAGAAACATTATTGCCTAAAATTGTTTTGGTCTTTTGGTAAGTGCAGTGTATAACCGCACCATCCTGAATATTAACTTTATTGCCTAAACGGATGGAATTTACATCGCCTCTTACCACGGCATTAAACCAAAAACTACAGTCTTCGCCACAAATTACATCACCCACAATAGTTGCATTAGGTGCAACAAAGGTGTTTTTTCCTAAATTGGGTTCAATTCCATTAACTGGTAAAATAAATGCCATAAACTTATTTAGAAGAAATGATTTTAGTTCTTAGATCTGTAATCTTTGTATCCAGTTCTTTCATCGCATCTAATGTAAAAACATTATCCGTTTTTGAATCAATAATTAGTTTAACTGCTTTTAAATCCTCTAAAACATAAGCGGTTTCATCAGGTAATTTAGAGGATAGTAATAGCTCCATCAAATTATCTAACGATTCTTTTTGTGCGAATATTTCTTTTACGATGGGTTCGTTTTTAGTTTCCTTAGCTGTTTGGCAAGCTACATAAAGACCTTCAATCCAAGCGCCAGCAACTAATAAAGAAGATGTACCAGGACGATTATTTTTTCTTAAAGTTTCATCAGCACTTTTAAAAGCTTGTGTAATAATACTTAAAGTTGAATCTCTGTTAGATTGATTAGCTGTCATGCGATCTCCCATATTTTCATCAAAAGAATTACTGACACCAATACTCTTTGCAATAATACTCACGCATTTAAAAAATAACATCGATTCTTGAGTTTGGTCGTAAATGCTTGCTACGTTTAAATCTGCGCCATACACGCCCAAATTAAGTGCTCTACTACTTTCTAATAAATATCTACTTACGTCGTCGGGATTATTTAATAATTGAACGTTGTATTCCGCATTTGCTAATTTTGTTAATTCCAAAATGGTAGCTCTTGATGAAATCGTATTAAATACATTTTGTGCTGAAATCTTTTGAGAATCAAGGCCAACAGCTTGTAGTTCATCGTCTGTTGTATTTAGTTCTTCTTGCTTATTTCCTCCGCAAGAACTCATTAAAAGAACCGTCGAACTTACTAAAAGAAATGATTTAATGTTTAAAAACATAATGTAATTTTTATTTAAGTAAATATACTTTTTTATTAAAATAAATTAATATTATTTATTGGTTACTTTTTCACACCATTTTTATAGGTAATACGACTGATTTCTTTGCCTGTTTTATCATAAAAAACCCAATCGCCGTGAGCAACACTTTGTTTTTTACCTTTTCGTTTTTCGCTAACCACTTTGTAATTACTTTCGGATTGTATTTTGTTGTTAGAGAAATAAGAAATTGATTTGCCAGACAAACGCCCATCTTTAAAACCTTGTGTTTTCATAATACCTCCAGTTTCGTAGTAGTATGTCCAAGTGCCATGTTGTTTTCCTTTGCTGTAATTACCATCACTATCAATAAAGTTTCCTTTTTCGTAGTAGCTTGTCCAGTGCCCGTGTTTAATTCCGCTCACATAAGAACCTTTTTCTCGGTACTGCCCAGTTTCGAACCAATATTCCCAATAGCCTTGTTTTTTGCCTTTTTCGTTATACGTTCCTTTGTAGTTTGGTTTTCCATTCATATACCAACCTTCCCATAACCCTGTAATTTGAGCATCTTTAAAACTTCCTTGATCTTTTAATTGCCCATTGTTATACCAACTTTGCCATTGCCCATTTTCTTTGCCAGCAACATAGGAACCTTCTTGTAATTTTTTACCATTCTCAAACCAGGTTGTCCAAATGCCCGTTTTTAAATCATTGTCAAAATTACCTTGTTTCCATTTTTCGGTGGTTGGATAAAAATATTCCCAAGTACCTGTTTGTTTATCATCTAAAAAATAACCTTCCGATTCTTTATTGCCATTACTGTAATAGTAAGTCCATTTATCGTTTCGTAGGCCATCTTTCAACGTCCCTTCCATTTCTTTTTCCCCTTTTTCGGTAAAGAATTTCCAGAGACCGTTTTTCTTTCCATTTACAAACCAGCCTTCGCTTTTTTCTTTATGATTTTGGTAGTAAGAAGAGTAGAAACCATCCAATACGCCTTTTTCATAATTAGCTTCATAGTCCAATTCTCCGTTAGGATGAAAGTAGCGCCATAAGCCATTCATAAAACCTTCTTTATAGGCACCTTGAGCTTTAATAATTCCACTGTTGTATTGTGCTGTAATGGTTCCGGAACCATTTGTAATAATTTGTTTTCCTAATTCATTCCACATATTGTGAATAGCAAAAGCAACAGAATCCACGTATTCTTTTTCTAATTTTTGTTGACCATTTTCGTAATATTCAATAATCTTTCCGCAGGGTTTGCCTTTACAAAATGCGGAAACAGAAGCAGGTTTTCCGTTTTTATAAAAGGTTTTTACTTCGCCTTCTTTTAAATCATTTTCAAATTTTCCAGAACTTTCTAATTGTCCGTTATCAAAATAATATAACCAATCACCTGATTTTTTTCCTTTGGCAAAGGATTCACGACTTTTTACCGTTTTGTTTTCGTGGTACGATGTCCAAATACTATCAGGTAAATTTTGATTAAAAACGGTTTCCTGAGCTAACTCACCAGTTTTAGAATAGTAATAATTGTGCCCGTTTTTTTTGCCTCGATTGTAATTTTCGATAGCTTTTAAAACTTTATTTTCATAATAAAAATACCACGTACTATCTTCTTTTCCGTTGTAAAATGAACCTTTTCGAGATACGTTGCCATTTTTGTAATATTCTACATGGCGTCCATGAGGCATACCTTTTACAATATTAGATTCGGATTTTAGTTTTAATTGTTCACTATCGTAGTATTCTTTTTTAGGTTGTGCAAAAGCTGAGAAGCTTAAAAAAAGAAAGGAAATAAATAAGAGTTTGTATGCCTTCATAACAGTAAAATTAAGGTTATAACGACTTTTAAGGTGTGGGATACAAAAAAATTGTAAACAATAGGAGGTTTAATAACGTATTGGAAAAACAAAACCCTGCCAGTATTCTAAACGCTGGCAGGGTTGAATATAAAAAGAGATTATTTTCCTTTAAACTCAGGCTTGCGCTTTTCTAAAAAAGCATTTACACCTTCGGCGTAATCTGAGGTAGATGCCGCATCTACTTGTATAATACCTTCGCGTGCTAATTGTTTATCGTGTGTGTTAAATAAGCTTTCGTTTAATAAACGCTTAGTTAAGCCCATTGCTTTTGTTGGCATATTGGCTAATGTATTTGCAAAAGCTAAAACATCCGTCATAAAGGTTTCATCAGCAAATACTTTATAAAGCATACCCATTTGTTGAGCTTCGGTTGCCATTACTTTGTCGCCAGTCATCATTAAAGCCGTTGCTCTTTGAAAACCAACTAAACGAGGTAAGAAAAACGTTCCGCCGCTATCTGGTATTAAACCAATTTTACTAAATGCTTGAATAAAAGAAGCAGAGTTTGTAGCGGTTACAATATCGCAAGCCAATGCAATATTTGCTCCTGCTCCAGCTGCAACACCATTAACCGCAGCAATAATTGGTTTTTCAATTTTACGGATTCTTAAAATAATTGGATTGTAATGCTCATCCACAATTTTTGCTATGCCTGGCCCGTTAGGGTCAATAGCTTCTGCTAAATCTTGACCTGCACAAAAAGCTTTGCCAGTTCCAGTTAATACAATGGCTCTAACATTATCATCAGCTTCTGCTTTATCTAAAACGCTTTGAAGTTCCAAAGCCATTTCGCGATTAAAACTATTGAATTTATCTGCACGGTTTAAAGTAATAACCATGACTTTATCTTGTAATTGAGAAAGTATGTAGCTCATAATAGGTCTTTTTATTTTCTATGTTTTTTAACCACATAGAAACATAGGTTTAAATGGGTTTTACAAATATTGGTTGTTTTAATCTTTTATAGTTTTGAAGCGTAGCTTCAAACACATAGTTATGGTGTTAAAATTACTGTTTTTTTTATTTATAAAACAATAACTTTTACATTCACTATGTGTCTATGTGGTTAAGACAATGAACTAAAATTGGGATTTATTTTTTGGAAAACGAAATTTTATATTGAGTTCCTTTTTCGTCGCTGGTTAAATTACAAGTACCATTAATTTGTTCAATTAAGCCACCTAAAATATCCATTCCAATAGAATTTTTAGGAATAACTGTTTTGTCAAATCCTTGCCCATTATCTTTAATGGTTAAAAACACTTGTTTGTTATTTTCAACTAATAAAATTTCGATTGCGCCTTCTTTTTTGTTGGTAAAAGCATGTTTATAGGCGTTGGTAATTAATTCGTTAACGATTAAAGCTAAAGGAATAGCTGCCGAAATATCTATATCAACTTCCGTAATGCCTTTTATGATTTTAATATGCTCAAAGGACTTATATGAATCAGAAATATGTTCAATAATTTGGTTGAGGTATTCTTTAAAATTAATATGAGAATAGGATTTTGCTTTATAAATTAATTCATGAACCGCGGCAATAGAATCTAAACGATTACGGCATTCCATAAATAATTGTTTATGATAATCATCATTTGATTTCTCGCTTTGTAAATTCATTAAACTTGCTACAATACTTAAATTATTTTTCACACGATGATTCACTTCTTGCAACAAAATATTTTTTTCGTCTAACGCTAATTCTAAAGCTTGTTTTGCTAATTGCTTATTATAAGATTCTATAGTTAATGATAGCATTTGTGCAGCAACTAAGCCATATTTTTGTTCTTGCAAAGTCCACTCTCGGGGACATCCAACGTTTTCAAAACAAATAACGCCAACCATTTCTCCTTCAATCCTAACTGGAACATCCATCAGGGATTGAATATCATGTGGCTTTAAATAAAATTCATAAAGCTCTGCGGTTTTAGTTTCCGTTAGTGTATTTCGAGTGATGATTATTTTTTCGGTTTCAAATAAACTAAAATACAAAGGCATAGCAATACGAGGCAATGCTGTTTGTGGTACTAGTTTGTTTTCTCGGGCATCAAAATTTCCAATACATTGGATTTGAGTTTTTTCGGTATCAAATAACCATGCATTTACCCGTGTAGTTTGCATAGCTCTTGAGGATGATTCTAGTATTTCATAAATAGCTTCATTCAATTGGCCATCTCTAATTTTACGAGATTTAGCAAGATTTTCAATCGTCAAACTTTTTTTAATGATATCTTTCCGTACTAAATTTTGTTGGGTATTATCACGTAAATAGAACACAAAATACGATTCGCTGTTAGCTTCATCTTCTTGATATAAAATTCGGAAAGCAATATTGATGAATTTTTTAGTTTTGTGTTTAAAGTTTTCTGTATTGTAATATTCGCCATATTTCATGGCTTTATCCAACGCTTCATCAAATAAAAAAAGAGGATTAATAAATAAGGATTGGAATCCATCTTTTAAGATTTCTTCGTCGCTATAACCTAATAATGAACTGTTATTTGACGTTTGAAAAATAATTTCACGTTTTTTATTTAAAACAAAAACATGTTCTAAAAAATTATTGACGATGAGGTTGAAAAAGGATTTACTTACCATGCTCAAAATACTTTAAGCTAAGATAATACTTATTTCGTAATATAAAAATTAAGTTTAGTCGAAAAAATCAGATGCATTTGAAATAATCAAAGGGCTCCAAACAATCTTCACATTGATGTAAAGCTTTACAGGCAGTGCTGCCAAATTGAGAAATTAATTTGGTGTTTTGAGATTTGCAGCGGGGACAAGCGATATTTTTTGTTTTACCAGTTAGCCAGCTTTTGTCTTCGGTGCTATGCTCAGGTGGTGCAATGCCGTAAATTCTTAGTTTTTCTTTGGCTTCGGATGTAATCCAATCGGTTGTCCAAGGTGGAGAGAAAATTGTGTTAATCGTGATCTTGGTGAACCCATTTTCTGTCAATTTTTTTCGCACATCATCTTCTATCTGTTTCATGGCTGGGCAGCCAGAGTAGGTAGGCGTGATTTTTAAAGTAATTGACGTCTCGTCAGTAATATTAATATCTCTAATAACGCCTAATTCGATGATAGAAATGACTGGAATTTCTGGATCAGGAATTTCAGAAAGTAATGAAAGTATGTCTTCTTTGGTTTTCATATTTTAACCGCAAAGATCACAGAGATTTTTTGCGCAGAGAGTATTGGGTAATTATAAAATAAATATAGCCGCAATAATCATGATGATGATAATCACAATGTATTGCCAAATATCTACAAAGTATGGCGATATTTTTTTCCAGGATTCTTTAAAGCTCATTAGATAATCACTAATATATAGTTTTTCTTAAATTCTGTTTTGCAATCTGATTTAATATTTTCGATAAATATTTTTTGCCCACCTTTCATCTCTTTCACAATTGATTTTATGTCGCCAGTAATTTCATTGCTTTTCATTTTGATGTTCCTTTTTGATTCAGGAGTGTCAATTGCAAATTGATATTCAGAGACAGGACATTCTTTAGGTATAGAAGGCAGTAATTCTTGTAAAGTTTTTACTTTCGAAAATAGTGATTTTGTAATTTTTATTTTTTCGGTTCTATCGCCTTGCGAAAAACTTAAAGCACTGATGCAAACAAAAATTAGTACATAAAATAATTTCATACAAAATAAATTAAAATTACCATTTAGCATCAGGATACATTCTTGGCAAAGCTTGCATCTCTGCTAAAATAAAAGCCAAATGCTCTGTATGAATTCCTGTGCGGCTACCAGTTTGCATAAATACATTTTCTGGTTGTGTTAAAGTACATTTTGCTAATAAATCAGCCATGTGTTTTTCCCATTTGGCTTTCACTAAATTCAAATCAACAGCGATACCTTCTTTTAATGAAATTTCATCAACTTCAGTCATTTCAAATAACTCACCAGTATATTGCCATAATTGGTTAATTGCAGTTTGTGCTTTATTATGACTTTCTTCAGTACCATCACCAAAACGTTCTAACCAAGATGAAGTATGACGTAAATGATAGGTTACTTCTTTAATTGATTTTTGGGCAATGCCAGCTAAAGTTTCGTCTTTACTTTTTGCTAATTCTGTAAAAAAATAATAATCAAAACAGTCCATGATTGCTTGACGAGCAATGGTTTTGGCATAATCGCCATTTGGTTGTTCTGTTATTTGGGCATTAAAAAACTGTCTATCATTTCTGAAATAAGCTAAATCATCGGCGCTTCTGCCTTTATTTTCAATCGTTGAAGCATATTCTAATAATGATTTTGCTGCGCCTGTAATGTCAAGAGCAATGTTAGTTAAAGCTAGATCTTCTTCTAAAAAAGGACCGTGGCCTGTCCACTCACTTAAACGTTGTGCTAAAATTAAGTTAGTATCTCCTAATCGTAATGTATAATTAAATAATGCTTCTTGTGTTGTCATTTTGTTTGTCCCGCAGATTTCGCAAATTACCGCAGATTTTTTTAGTAATTAAATTTTTGATGATAAGATAAACAAGTCTTATATCTTAAGTCTTGTATCTTCTGTCTAAAAATTACATATGCCCAATAGCATCCGGAATTTGATAAAACGTAGGATGACGATATACTTTATCGTTTGAAGGCTCGAAGAAAGACCCGATATCTTCTGGACTACTCGCTACAATAGCATTAGATGGTACTGCCCAAATCGAAACGCCTTCTCCACGACGAGTGTATAAATCTCTTGCATTTTGCAAAGCCATTTCTTTATCAAACGCATGTAAACTTCCGCAGTGTACAAAAGGTTGCCCTGCTTTTTTTTGTAAAAATATTTCCCAAACTGGGCCTTGATTATCTGACATTGTATTCTGTTTAGTGTTTAGTAGTTTTATTTTGTTGGGTGACTGAGTGGAGTCGAAGTCACCGTATTTAAGCTGCTTCGTATACTTCTTTACGTTTTTTAGCAAAAGCTTGCGCTGCTTCCCTTACCCAAGCGCCTTCATCATGCGCTTTGTTACGAGCCGCTAAACGTTCTTTATTGCATGGACCGTTTCCGCTAATTACTTGTTTAAATTCAGCCCAATTTGGCTCACTGTAATCGTATCCTTTTTTAGCTTCGTTCCATTTTAGATTTGCATCTGGAACGGTTAAGCCTAAATATTCTACTTGCGGAACCGTTTGGTTGACGAATTTCTGACGTAATTGATCATTTGTTTCACGCTTAATACGCCATTTCATGGCATTTTCGCTATTTGGAGATTCCGCATCCGGTGGACCAAACATCATCATTGTTGGATACCACCAACGGTTTAAGGCGTCTTGTGCCATTGCTTTTTGATCAGCAGTACCAAATGACAAGTGAGTCATAATTTCGAAACCTTGACGTTGGTGAAAGCTTTCTTCCTTGCAAATACGCACCATAGCGCGAGCATAAGGCCCGTAAGAAGTACGTTGCAACATCACTTGGTTCATAATTGCTGCACCATCTACTAACCAACCCACTGCACCAATATCTGCCCAAGTTAAAGTTGGGTAATTAAAAATAGACGAATATTTTGCTTTACCAGTGTGTAAATTATTTAATAGTTCATCGCGACTAACACCTAAAGTTTCAGCAGCTGTATATAAATATAATCCATGTCCACCTTCGTCTTGCACCTTAGCCAATAAAACTACTTTAGCGCGTAAACTTGGCGCACGAGTAATCCAATTGCCTTCTGGCAACATTCCTACTATTTCAGAGTGCGCGTGTTGTGATATTTGGCGAATTAAATGCTTACGGTAATTATCCGGCATCCAATCTTTAGGCTCCACCATTTCATTTTTGGCTAATTTGCCTTCAAATACATCTTCAAATTGAGTAAGTTCCATCGTTTTTGTTTATGAATTATACAAATATAAGCTTTTGACCGCTTTTTTTCAAAGGTTTTATCCTCATTTTATACCTGTTTAAACAATAAAAATCATTTACTGTTTAATTATCACATTAATATTTTATTTTTGCGCAACTAAAATTAAAAAAATGGCAAGATTCCACACCTTAAAAGTAAAAGATATTCGCAGAGAAACAGCTGATGCTGTTTCCATTGCTTTCGATATTCCTTTAGCAATTCAACACGAATACCAATTTAAACAAGGTCAATATATTACAGTTAAATTAACCGTGAATGGCGAAGAATTACGTCGTTCATACAGTATTTGTACCAGTCCTTATAGCGAAAAAGAATTACGCGTAGCTGTAAAAGAAGTACAAGACGGACGAGCTTCAACTTTAATGAACCGTACTTGGAAAGTAGGTGATGCTGTTGAGGTAATGACTCCAATGGGAAATTTTAGTTCAATTTTATCAGGTAATAACAAAAAACATTATGTGTTATTTGCTGGTGGAAGTGGTATTACACCTATGATGAGTATTTTGAAAAGTGTTTTATATATCGAAAAACAAAGTAACGTTACTCTAGTTTATGCAAACCGTGATGAAGATTCAGTGATTTTTAAAACGGAGATTGAGAAAATTGTTTCTGAAAATGCGGATAGAGTAAAAGTATTAAACGTATACGATAACCCTAAAACACAAGTAAGCGATTTACAAAAAGGATTATTATCAGTTGATAGAGTAAAAGCTATTGTTGAAAATTACGGTGGCGTTAACGCGGATGAATATTTTATTTGTGGTCCTGGTCCAATGATGGAAAACATTAAACAAGGATTAGAGGATTTAAAAATTGCCAAAGAAAAAGTTCATATCGAATATTTTAGCGCCGTTGCTGATGCGGTTGCTAAAGCAGAAGGTAATGCGGTAACTGGTGCTGATGTAAACAGTGAGGTAACAGTTATACAGTACGGTATTGAAACAACGATGAAATTAAATACTGCTGGTTTAACAATTTTAGATGCAGCTATAGATGCGGGTGTTGATGCACCATTTAGTTGTAAAGGGGCTGTTTGTTGTACTTGCCGTGCTAAGGTAATTGAAGGAAAGGCTAAAATGGATGCAAACTTCGCATTAACCGATGCTGAGGTTGAAGATGGTTTTATTTTAACTTGCCAAGCTCATCCATTAACCGAAAAGTTAATTGTTGATTTTGATGCGATTTAATAATTGAGTTATACAAATTGAAAAAGCCTCTACATTTTGTGGGGGCTTTTTATTTTTTTATCTGTTCCTTTTTTTCAATAGGAACATCGTCGATAAATACTCTAAAATTATCAAACCATGCTTTCCCTTCTCCAACAAGTAAACCGCCAACAAGTATTTTGTTTTCTTCGTTATGAAATGGTAATGTTATACTATATTCTTTCCAATCGTTGGTCCCCAAAATAGGCTCGTATTGCATGTTATTAAACTCTAACATTACTTTATCCTTATTTATTCTCATCCACAATCCAGCCCAACCATTTTTTACGTTTTCGGTTTTTACAAATCCTTTTACGGTAATGTTTTTTCCTTCAAACCTACTTAAAATGGTGAGAGCACAAGCCCCAAAACTTTTGTCATCTGCTTTTAAATCTTCACGAATTGCTATTGCATATTTTCCCTCTTGCACTGTAAAAGAATCAATGCTTGTAATATATCCATATGCATGTCCTTCTTTATACAACAGATCCCAATATTTTAAACTACCATTTTCATTTTTTCTTTCAATGTTTCCATTGATTTCACTTTGAGAATAAGATGGTGCTGCAATTAATAAGAGGATGAAAAGATATAGTGTGTTTTTTGTCATAAGCATTATAATGCGGCTTTTAGTAAAAGACACAAAATGTGTAGATCATTTTTATCATTTATTATTTTAAACTCTCTACCAATTTTTCAAAACCAACTTCTTCCTGAGTTCCAGAAGCCATGTTTTTTAACATCACGGTATTGTTGGCCATTTCGTTACTACCAACAACTCCCACAAAAGGAATTTGTTTTTTATCAGCATATTCAAATTGTTTGGCAATTTTCTTCACCACATCGGGATATACTTCTGCATTAATTCCTAAAGCTCTTAATTTAGACACTAAACCTACGCAGTGCATTAATTCGGCTTCACCAAAATTGGCTAATAAAATTTTTGTGGTAGATACTCTATTTACAGCTTCAGGAAATAAATTTAATTCTTCCATCACATCATAAATACGATCAACACCAAACGAAATACCAACGCCAGATAAACCCTTTAGTCCGAAAATACCTGTTAAATCATCATAACGTCCGCCACCTAAAATACTTGGGGTAAAAGTTCCAGCGTTTGCTTTTGCTTCAAAAATGGTTCCTGTATAATAATTTAAACCACGCGCTAAAGTAATATCTAATTCAACGGTGATGTGTTTGATATTAAGTGTATTCAAATTATTTAATAAAAATTCAATTTCTTCAATTCCTTTTTTTCCTACTTCGCTATTTGCTAAAAATGTTTTTAAAGTGCTTACTTTATTTTCATTTGAACCTGATAAATCAATTAAGGGTTCTAATTGTTTAATAGCAGTTTCCGAAATTCCTTTTTCTTGCAATTCTTTTACGACGCCGTCTTTGCCAATTTTATCCAACTTATCAATTGCAACCGTAATGTCAATGATTTTATCGCTGGCGTTTAAAATTTCGGCAATGCCACTTAATATTTTTCGGTTATTAAATTTTACCAATACTGGAATATTTAATTCAGAAAATGATTTATCCATCATGGCAATTAATTCTAATTCATTAATTAATGAGTTAGAGCCAATCACATCGGCATCGCATTGGTAAAATTCGCGGTAACGCCCTTTTTGTGGCTTATCCGCACGCCAAACAGGTTGTATTTGATAACGTTTAAAAGGATAGGTAAGTGCGTGGTTATTCATTACTACATAACGCGCAAATGGCACGGTTAAATCGTAACGCAAAGCTTTTTCGGTTAAGGCTTCAGAGTTATATGATTTTTCTAAAGAGGTATTAAATTCTTTTTTGAGTAATTCTTTTTTATCGTCTTTACTCTCGTGTATGCGAGAATTTAAAACTTTAAAAATTAATTGATCACCTTCTTCTCCGTATTTACCAGTTAAGGTTGTAATGTTTTCCATAGTTGGCGTTTCAATAGGAGCATAACCAAACAATTGAAAATTGTTTTTAAGGATATTGAAAATATATTGGCGCTTTTGCATTTCTGCAGGACCGAAATCTCTGGTGCCTCTTGGAATGGATGGTTTCATGATATGAATAAAACCATAAAAATATACATTTAAAGAGAGCTTTGCAAAGAGAATATAGGGCATAAAAAAGCCTTCAACTAGTGAAGGCTTTTTCTTAAATGGCCTGTATGTTATTTCACATGCGCTTCTTCTACCTGAAGGACCTCATAGTAAGTTGGGCTATTAGGATCCGCATCATATACATAAGCAATGATATGACATTTTGATGCGTTGTATGCTGAATTAATTGAATAATTAGGGAATGCTTTTACAGCAGAGTCATTTGCTACAGCACCACTAGTAAAAATAGGATCGCCAAAAGAACTATTAACAGCTTCTCTTAAAACGTGATTGAACTCGTAATCTGGAATTAATTGACTTCCTGATGGTAATCTATAATCTAATTGTTCAGCAATAATGCTGTCTTCAGATAATAATACCACAAGTTTGTATATACCAGCATTATTAGTTAATGATTTAACAGTAATACTTGTGTTTAAGTTATTGTTTGATGTTGTAAAAGTATTTCTAATCTTAATTTCAAATTTTGCTGGTCTGCTAAGCATTTGAGCTACTTCACCTTCCCAAGTAGAATAGGCCTTAATAAATCCACCAGTTCCAAAACCTCCTCTGTTTATTAATCCATTGGGGTTACCAGCTAAAGAAACTCCAAATACATTATCATAAGCCGTGCTAACAGGATTTCTTAAATCGGTTGGATAAGATGCATTTATATTAGCAAAAAATCCAGCATGAATAGCCAAAGCAACAACTTGTCCTGGATATTTTTTTGTTAGGTATTTTAAAGTATCAGCTGCTGCTGGACAATTGCCACATTTGTGACCTGTGTAATCTTCAACAAATACTTTTCTATTTCCTTTAATAGCTTCTGCATTGGGATCTCTCACATCTTTTACTTTATCACAACTTACAATCATTATTGTGATTGCAATTAGGATGCTAATTTGATAAATTATTTTTTTCATGATACTGAGTATTTAGTTTGTTTATTAAAAGCTGGATGATATACTTATATTTAAACCACTTGATGAAGGCACAAAACGGCATACACCACCAGCACAAAAAATACCTTGACGCTGACGACCGTAGCTTACTGAGATTCTTGTGGGTCCGTTTGTATAACCTAACATTCCAAAATAATAATGTATTTTTTTAGTTGCGTCAGGATTTTCATAATTGTATTGATCGGCTAAGGTAATGCTCCAATGAGAAGTTGGCGTCCACTCAATTAAAGCAGATAACCAAGAGCCTGTATTGCTTGTAATATTTTTATTTCCGTTAGCATCAATAGCATGTTCTTTATAATCATAATCTGCAAAAAAGCCTTGTGCTTCAAAACGAATAGCCGAGCCTGTTTTATACCTCCATGTTAAATCAACTACACCAATGTGTGAAGCAATGTCTGGATGCTCTTCTTTATCAGGTGTATTAAACTGCACGATTGATTGATTTAAAAATTGATTAGCATACATCACGGTCATTTTTACTTTTTTCGTAAACTTTTTGGTGATTTCAATATTTACATCGTGAAAAAATTTATCGCCAATACCACTATAATTTGTTTTGTATTTATAGTTATTTAAAGTATCGCTGATTGGCGATATTCCAATTGTATCTAAAGCAAAATAAGCCGATCCATTTAAGGTGATATCCATGCCGTATTTACCGCCTAACCAAGTATCTTTTTTTACTTTGTATTGTATTTCTCCTGTTCCTCCAACTTCACCGTTTGGTTGAGTAGCATAAGGATAATAAGCCATTAGCGAGTAGGTGTGAAATTTACTAAAATCTGGATGATAGTTAATCATATCAATTGTGTTTTGTGCATCTCGATCACTTCTAAAGCTCATGTTATCTAACATTTTTCCGGAAAGCATGGCCGAAAATCCATCTGTTCCGTATGATGCAGAAGCAATGACTGCATGCCCTTGTTGATAGCTATATTTATTTTGATACGATGGGTCGTTTGCTTTATTAGCATACTCTGCATTAAAATTAAAACCGCCTCTAATGACCGTAAAACGCCCTGCGCCTGTTGCCACATTTTGAGGAAGAACTAATGTAGGATTTTGGTCTTCTTGATATTTGCTAACAAAGCTTCCCCCGATAATTATTTTTGTTTTTGATTTCCCAAGAATAGAATCAAATAAATCCATGATATTTACTTCTCCATCTATACCTCTTACTACACCTGGCGATAATGAGAAATAGGTACGTTGTTTACCAACTAAACCTTTAATGGTAATTCCTCTTTTTGGAGTAAAAATAACGCGCATCCCATCTAAGGCATTATCGTAAAGTAAACCACGATTTTCATAAGCTCGTAACGTAATTCCGCTTCCAAATTGCTCATAAAAATTACCAACGGTAATATCAATGTCTTTGTGCTGATATCTAGCAAAGCGATAAGGAACACCAGAACCTTTGTAGCCTGGCAAATAACCTAATAATGGAGGATTATAGCTTTCGAAACGAACACCGGCACTAAATCCTCCTTTTGAATAATTAATATTTCCAAAGGCATTGTATCTAAATAATTCGCTGCCCGGATCTGCATCTATAATAGTGTCTTTTTGATAATAAGCGGCATCTATCTGAAAATTACCATGAACCGAACCTAACTCATTTAATATTTGGGAGTTGGCTGTATTGCAAAATAAAGCAGCAGAAGAAATAATTAAAAAGCGTGTAATGGATTTTACAGACATATAATATTAGTGGTTAGGTAATTTAAAATACGAATTAGTGAGCTGCTATTTTTTCGCCTTTGGCTAATTTTCTAACATGTTCAAATAATTTTTCTTCGTCTCCTTCTGCATAAGAGTTATGACTCCAAACAATTTTACCTTCACCATCAACTAAAAATGTATGAGGTACATTATTAACGTTCATTGCACGCTTAAAATCTTGATTTTCGTCGATATAAACTTCATATGTCCATCCTTTTACTTTAACATCAGTCACCACTTTCCCAGAACTACGAGCATCATCAATAGAAATTGCAATTAATTTAACTCCAGTTTCTTTTTGCAATTCAGCATACTCTTCATTAATCGCATCTAACTCTTTTTTACAAGGTTTACACCATGTAGCCCAAAAACTAATAATGATTGGTTTCCCATTGTTAGAAAATGTATTTGAATTAGTGGTAGAACCATCTAACTTTTTTACAGTTGCTGAAGGTATTTTATCTCCATCAGAAGATTTGAAAGCAGATAAAGAAAGGATAATTGCAGAAGATAGAATAAGTAATTTTTTCATTGTATGAGATTTAGTTAAACAAATGTAATGATTTGATGATTTATTAAGGCAATAAAAGTGCCATAATAGAGGTTTAAAATTGGATTCTTAAAAGGGTGTTTTTTTAGAGGTATTTACACTTTTCCGTTGTGTTTCCTCAAAAACCACTCAATCGAAAGTAGTAAAATGATAATGCCAAATATCCATTTTAGGTTTACCAAATCTGTTAATTGCTTATGAGAATAAGTGATTGATTTGATTGAATCAGAAGAAAGGATGTCTTTTTGTAATTGCTCTAATTGATTTTTGTAAAATAATTTACCGCCACTTTGCTTTGAAATTTGATATAGTAATTGATGATTAGCAACAGTATTTATTTTTTCAGAAACAATTTCCTTAATAATTACAATTCCTGATTTTGTATATAATTTATCGCCAAACTTCACTTTGGCTTCATAACTATATTCGCCCGCCGCAAATTGCCCAGCAGATAAGCTATACATCGTTTGTTTTTTATTAAATGTATAATTATATGCTTTGCCTTTATCATCTTTTAAAATCAATGTCACATCTGGCTCCGTTACTAACTCATAACTTTGGTTATATACTTCTGCGGTAAAATCAATCGCTTCATTTTCATTGATGATTTTTTTGGTAAAGACTCTAAAAAAACTTTTGTCTGCTTTCACCGATAAGTACTGGACTGTTTTGCTAATTAATTCATTAAACAAATTGTGGTTGCCGTGATCCGCATAATCTCTCATTCGCCATTTCCATAAACCATCTCCTAAAAAGCCACATGTTTTAACTCCATTAGTTTCTGAAAATACCATTAAGGGCTCATCGGTTTCTACCACACCAATTTTTTGATTTAATAAAGCGTTTGCACCGTTTGTTATTGAGGTATTTCCGAAGTTACATTTTACAGCAGGAAATTCTTTAAAATAATTTTGTAATTCACTACTGACATTAAATAATGGAAATTCTTTTTTAAAGGCTGCTTCCACATCATTTTTGCGCGAGTCACCAATTCTTTTGATGTTTTGTCCTGTAGCATAATTTATTACATCATTCCCAATAAAAAATACGGATTGATTATTAGCTTTTAATTCGTTCGTAATACGCTGAGGTAATGTTGGCGTTTGATGTAATATGATTAATGAATATGGTTTTAGTGGTTTTGTAAAATCATTAATTAATGCCACGTCTACCTCATAGGTTTGAGCTGATGAAATACTTTGTTCAAGAGCTGCAATATCAGGATGAGGTGCATTGGCTAAGATTAATACTTTCTCTCTATTATCAATCACATCAATGACGAATGACTGACTGTTGTTTTGTTTATTCTTATCTTCCTCTAATGTCGAAATAGATACCGTGTATTTTTGAATACCTGGTTTATCAGCATCTAATAAAAAGTTAAGCGTAGAACTAAAGTTGTTTGAATTAATTGCCAGTAATTCGGATTTTAATAATTTGCCAGCTTGTGATAAAGTAACGGTAACTGATTTATCTTTTAAATCAATAGCATTTACAATAACTTCTGCAGGAAATGAATTACCTAAATACGCAACTTGATTATGATTAATTGTTTGAATCCACGTATCTTTTAAAGGAACCGTATCTCCTAAAGCAATGGTATAAATGGGCGCATTAAATTTACTAATACTATATAAAGGGTTTGTTCCTTTATTATATATACCATCAGTCGCTAAAATAATAGCGCCAATGTTTTTGTTAGCATAGTTGTTTTCTAAATCTAAAAACAGTTTCGATATATCTGTTTCTTTTCCTTTAAAATCAAAAGTTTCAGAAGGTTTAGATTCAGAATCGAACTGATATGTTTTTACATCGTATTTGTCTTTTATGGCATTTGCAAAAGAAGCGATTGCTTTTGTATACTCATTTTTTATTTCTGTAGAATCTTTTCCTGCAATTAAAGATGAGGAATTATCCTGAGCTAAAATAATAACAGGCTTTTCCGTTTCATTTACTAAACGCTTAATAAATACGTCAAGTAATAATAAGGCTATGATACTGATAGACGCAAAGCGTAAAGCGGCTAAACTATACAATAAACCCTTTGAACGTTCTGTGTTTTGTTTATCTCGAACATACAACAAGGCACTAAAAACAAACCCTGCTACGAAACATAACAGGGTGTAATACCAAGGATAGTTAGAGATAAATTCCATTTTTGTATCTTTCGGTGACTGAGGCTCTCGAAGTCACAATGATTTTAAGTAAGCATTCCTCCGCAAACATTAATGCACTGGCCTGTAATATAAGCACTCATGTCGCTTGCTAAAAACAAAGTTAAGTTTGCTACATCTTCTGCAGAACCACCACGTTTCAAAGGAATAGAATCTCTCCATTGTTGAACTACTTTTTCATCTAATGCACCCGTCATTTCAGTTTCAATAAAACCTGGAGCAATTGCATTGCTTCTAATGTTACGAGAACCTAATTCTAAAGCTACAGATTTTGTAAAACCAATAATACCTGCTTTTGATGCCGAGTAATTTGCTTGACCAGCATTTCCCTTTACACCAACCACAGAACTCATATTGATAATAGAACCACTGCGTGCTTTTAACATTGGTTTTTGAACCGCTTTTGTTAAATTGAATACAGATTTTAAGTTAGCATTCATCACTTCGTCCCATTGCTGTTCACTCATGCGCATTAATAAGGTATCGCGAGTAATACCGGCGTTATTTACTAAAACATCTACGGTGCCAAATTCAGTAACTACATCTGTTACTAATTGGTCAGCAGCTTTAAAATCAGCCGCATCGCTTTGGTATCCTTTTACTTTTACTCCGTATTTAGTGGCTAACTCAGTTTCAAAAGCTTTAGCTTTTTCTACAGAAGATAAAAAGGTGAAAGCAATGTTACAACCTTGTTCTGCAAATTTTTCGGCAATTCCTTTTCCAATGCCACGAGATGCGCCCGTAATAATGGCTACTTTATTTTGTAATAACTTCATATAGTTTTAAAATTAAAGTCTAAATATACTAATTATCATTTTAAGTAGTTTTCGAAGAAACACTAAAGTTTTAAACCCTTTATATTGTGCTTATTTTACAATAATTTTTTTGCTATAAAGCTTGTTGCTTGAGCTTGCCGTAACAATGTATGTGCCGGCTGCTAATTTTTGTTCGCTATCAACAGCAATTAATTGTTGATTTTCTTGACTAATAATAACTTTAGTAAAACATTCTTTACCAGTTATATCTCTAATAACAACTAAAACTTCTTTGCCTTCTAAATCTTTCATATTAATATTTATTTCCCCTTCAGTTGGATTTGGAAAAATACTCATGCCATCGTCCGACAACGTATAATTTACTGATACAATTTTCGAATAAGAAAATGTTCCGTTAAAATCGGTTTGTTTTAATCGGTAATATGAAATTCCTTGGTAAGGATTTGAATCTATATCTTTATAATTAATGAGTGAAAGGCTATTTCCCGCAGCATCAACAATGGATGATGTTTCAAAATTAATTCCGTCTTTACTTTTTTCGATGGTATAGTAATCATTATTTGATTCTGTAGCAGTTGCCCATGTGATATCTACTTGGTTATTATTCATAATAGCATCAAAGCTAAGTAGTTCGATTGGGAGAGGGCTTACGGCATTATTCATGGTGCCAATGGTGTAATACCCATCATCTGCATTATTATTGAAGTTATAGGAAGCAAAAATAATTTTTGTCCCTGATATAGAATTAGCAGTAGCTACTTCTGTCCATGCTCCAGAGGTTCCAGCTCGGTACAATAATTTATAGTTAGTATGAGTTGCAGGAGTTGTTCCACTCATACCACCAGCAACCATATCAAATTCTACATCAGCTTGTAAAACAGCACCTGCATTCGTAACATCAATATACCAAATACGCGACCAGCGAGCAGGATTTGTGCCTGATAAGCCTGTGATATCCGATGTAATTACAGAATTTGAGGCAGCTGCATGACCTGCTAATAAATAGTCCCCATTTCCTAATCCAGATTTTGATACAATGCCCATTCCTAAAGTTGCTGTAGCTGAAAATGTAGGATTTGAGCCAGATGCTTCTGCTCCAATGCCAGCTACATTTCTATCATAATCTCCATTACCCGTATTATCACCATTGTATTTATTATTTGATGCTAATGTAATATTGTATTTAGCAGACAAATAATTATCTACGATGTGACGTTGCGCTTCATTAAGTGATTTTTTATAAACAATTATTTCGGCAATATCACCATTCCAAGTTTCAGTTCCCTGTGTACCAATAGCAATATCTGTCCATGATCTTAATGTTCCGTCGTAGGTAACTGTCCCTGAAATAGTATTATTTACGTATTGATTAATGTTTGCCCCATCGTAACGATTAGTGGCAATATAAGCAGTGTTTGTAGCTAAAGCTGTAACTTGTGTTATATTTCGTTGGGCAGTGCTTGTCTGAATTCCTCTTCCCCAAATTCGTTGAGTAGCTGTATTAACCCACATACCTATACTTTTATCGGGAGGGTTAACAGAATATCCAAGGCCCGTAGGAGAGCCTTGAAGAATACCTGGATTGGTTTTTGATAAAGCAGAAGATCGTACTACAGCAAAAAAAGTAACTGTACCACTTGTGGTTACAGCAGCAGATAAAATCCCATCATCATTACCATCAAATCTTACAGCAGGGAAGCCATTCATTGCATTTGTTTGCCAAGTAGGTTTAAATCCCGCCGTTAATTGAATAGCATGTTTTGAATTGCCTGATTGGTCGTTCCATTGTTGAATTGCACCTCCAGCAGTTGAAGGGGTTGTGCCAGCATTATTAAAAGTACCCTGATCTGCTTTTAACCATAAAACATTGTCTGTAGAAGTTTCAACTCCAGCAGGACCTGTTTGAGAATGCAAAAAAGTAGAGATAAAAAAAAACTAAAAATGTAAGTACATGTTTCACCATGAGACTAAAATACAACGAAAAAAAAGAAATTCAAACTTTTTCAGGTTAAATCCTGAACATGTATGATTAAATTATTATGAAAGGATTTTAAGAAAATCACTTGATCAAAATGTCACTTTTCTTTTTCGGTCGTTTATTTTCCATCCACGAAAAATGTTTTAATCGCATGTCCTCATCATTAATGTCTTTTAAAGGATAAACAGTTGATTCGGGTTTATTTCTAAAAGTTGTTCTATCAACACCTTCGTTATTAAACCAAACTGTTAAATCGCTGCAAGCAGTTTTATTTACTCCTTTGTAATTCTTTTTTTGTTTCACATAATAAATAATCTCGGCATTACCAATCACATTTAATTTTCTAATGGTATCTCTGGCAATAAACCCTTCTATTTTTTTTCCTTCAATTTGGTTGTATTTTTTGTCATCCAAACTATCTACTTTTTGAATCACAATAGCATTATTTAATAACTCAAAATATTTGATGCGGCTTTGTCCTGATGTGACTTTAATTAATTTTGCTGTTACTTGCCCATTATTGGTCCATAAAATAGGCGAGTTATACATGGTCATTAACGAATCGTGTAATAAATAGGTTAACGAATCACATAGTCCTTGTAAATCTGTTTTATAAATTTTTACATGTCGGTATGCTTTTATAAAGGTGCGAATGGAATCAGGTTGGTCATAAAATAAGGTGTCAGCCGACATAAATAAAGAATCTTTTTCTATTCGTCTTCCATAAATAGCATTACCTGTTACAATGGATTTATTTCCTTTTTCATAATGTTCTGCAAAATCGCCTGTAATGGTTGATTGACTTTGTTCGGTGGTATCAATAATACGAACATTTTTTGTAGCTCTGCCATAACCTTTTTTACGATCGTAATAAATACTATCACCTGTTAATTTTTGTTTATCGCTAACGATGATGGCATTTTTGCTAAAACGAGAGATTTCATTTTCGGTATCATACCATCCATTTTCGCAATAAATATAATTTTCTTTGCTGGTAATAATGGATGGGCCAATAAAGTAGGATGTTTTATTAATAGTGTTATATCTGAGTGTATCACCTCGCATTTTGTAATCAGGATTTGTTAATACCACATCATAATGAAAGGTTAAATCTTTCGTAGCTGAATAGTAATGTCCATTTTTGCTTGTTAAAGTGTTTTCTTTATTTACTATTTTGCCACCATTGTAGTAACTGGCGACTGAATTTCCAACATCGTAAATTAAGGTGTTTGTTGTAAGCGTCATATCTTTTTCAATACAACGCACATTGCCTTTCATGTTTGCTAATTTGCTGGTTGCATCGTATCTCAATGAATCTCCATATAAAAAAATACTATCTCCTTTAATGATGCTAATATGACCGTAAGCAATAAGTTTTTTATCACTAAACAAATATGCACTATCGCAACGCATTACAGCACCCTCATGTTCACATTCTACATCACCAATTAAGCGACGTGCATCTAATCCTAAAGATTGGTCAAAAGCTAATCGCTTAGCGTGACGAATGGTAATAAGTTTACCTTCTTTTTCAAGCAATACAGGCTTTGGTTTTGTTTGGGAAAAGCTCGAATAGATAAATGCAAAGACAAAAGTAAATACAAGTATGTATTTACCCTTTAATGGGCTAATTCGACTTTTTTTGAATTTCATTTTCAGCTCTAAATTTAATCATATAAATTGTATTTGTGGAAATGTTATAGTTTTTTAAGAAATGTCCCTAAATCTTAAATCTTACTTCTTAAATCTTATATCTTTGTATCCTTATGAGTAAAATAAAGAAAAATATTTTTGTTGAAAATGCGGATATCGTTGATATTTCTTCAGAAGGAAAATCGGTAGCCAAAGTAGATGGAATGGTGATTTTTGTGGATGGTGGCGTGCCAGGCGATGTAGCAGATGTAATGATTACACGTAAAAAAAATAATTATGCCGAAGGTCATGTTGTAACTCTTAAAAAACCTTCTGCAAATAGAATAGACCCTAAATGTGAACACTTTGGTAATTGTGGTGGTTGCAAATGGCAACACATGACGTACGATACACAATTAGTATTTAAACAAAAAACAGTAGAAGATGCTTTAACTAGAATAGGGCATTTGGATATATCTACTTTAAAACCAATTTTTCCAAATAAGGAAAGTTATTTTTACCGTAATAAATTAGAATTTTCGTTTTCGGATAAAAAATGGTTAACTAATGAAGAAGTAAAAAGTGGAGTAGAGATTGATAATCGCAATGCCTTAGGATTTCACATTCCTAAAATGTTTGACAAAATCTTAGATATAAAAAATTGTTATTTACAAGCAGAACCTTCTAACTCTATCCGTAACGAAATTAGAGATTTTGCAAACAAAAATAACTTAAGCTTTTTTTGGTGTAAGAAATAAAACAGGTTTATTAAGAACTTTAATGATTCGTTCGTCGAGCAATGGCGAATTAATGGTGTTGATTCAGTTTTTTGAAAATCAACCTGAAAATATTGATTTGTTATTAAACCATTTAAAAAACACCTTTCCTCAAATTACATCGTTGCAGTATGTCATTAATCAAAAAGGGAATGATACGTTGCAAGATTTAGAGATTATAACCTTTAATGGCAGAGATCATATTTTTGAAGAAATGGAAGGTTTAAAATTTAAAATTTCGGCCAAATCCTTTTACCAAACCAATTCGCCTCAAGCTTACGAATTATATAAAATTACCCGAGATTTGTGTGGATTAACTGGTAATGAAGTCGTTTATGATTTATATACCGGTACCGGCACTATTGCCAATTTTGTGGCTAAAAAAGCAAAAAAGGTAGTGGGGGTAGAGTACGTTGAAGATGCAGTGATCGATGCTAAAAACAACTCTGAATACAACAATATTCATAACACTTTATTTTATGCTGGTGATATGAAAGATGTGTTAAACGACGCTTTTATTAAAACTCACGGGCAACCAGATGTCATTATTACCGATCCACCACGAGCAGGCATGCATGAGGATGTGATAAGTGTGATTTTAAAAGCTGCTCCTCAAAAAATTGTATACGTAAGTTGTAATGCGGCCACACAAGCTAGAGATTTGGCAATGATGGTAGGTCATTATGATATTATAGAAATTAAACCAGTGGATATGTTTCCTCAAACAGCACACGTTGAAAATGTGGTTTTATTGGAGAAAAAATAATTTTTATTTTTTTATGGCATAAGTGTAACTATTTTTAGTATTTTGGTGTTTAACAACACAGTACTAACCCTTAATAATTTACAATTATGACTACTACATTTGAACCTATCGAAAAAGAAAAAATCGAAACATTAAAGTTTCCACATGAGGAAGTATTAGTTGATGCCAATTTAATTAACGAAAGAAACACTGAGTTAAACAGAGCTTTGGCCTTAGGGAATTTAGAGCATACTAAGATTAAAATTTATTTCGAAGATGACCAATCGCGTAAGCTAGTAGAAACTACAGTTTGGGGTGTCACAGATAAACGAGTTATTTTAAAGCAAGGCGTTGTAATTCCAATTAACCGAGTACATAAAATTTCACTTTAGGGTTACTTACAAAAAAAGCCCTCCAGAATTTTCGGGAGGGCTTTTTTATTGACTTATGTTTATTTTACTTTCCCAAGTAACGTCACATGTCCTGTTTTGTATCGTTTTTCTCCCGACATGGCCGTTACTTCGAGTTTAAATATGTATACGCCTTGCTCGCAAATTTTACCTTTATAGCTTCCATCCCAGCCAACAGTTTGTCCTTCTTCATTAAACAATTGGTGACCCCAACGATCAAAAATAGCTAGTCGAATTTTATCTATACCATAGCCTTTTGGAGCAAAAACCTCATTGTTAATGTCGCCATTTGGTGTAAATGCGTTAGGTATAAACACATCCCAGTCTTTGGTAACTGTAATACATACAACATCTGTATTTCTACAGCCAAAGTTCGAAATTCCTTCTATGGTATAGCAAGTATTTTCTTGTGGGTTAACGGTTACAGTTGGACAGTAATTACAATCAAACGGAACACCAGTAGAGGCATTAATAAATCCTACTTGAGTATCTCCCGAAGCAATTAATGTAATAGTTTCATCAATATTAATCGTGCTATCCAAACCTGCATCTATAATTGGTAGAGCATTTACAGTAATTTCTACCGTCGCTGTCCCAGTACAATTATTAGTAGTGCCTGTTACTGTGTAAATATAAACACCAGGTAATGGTGGTCGCACAGATGTAGTTGAATCATGTATATGACTAACACCCGTTGTTGGACTCCATGTATATGTGTTAGCTCCAGTTGCATATATTAACGTTGAACTACCTTCGCAAATGGGAACGCCTGGGCTAGGGGTTAATGTAGGATTAGGAATAACAGTTACTTGAACTGTTTTAGTATCTAAACATAACTGAGTAATACCATTTGACCCAATAACAGTGAATGTTGTAGTAAGTGGAGGTGTTGCAACCGTAGTGTTACTATTAGGACTACTTAAACTAGCACTTGGTGACCATGTGTAATTAGTTGCGCCAGAAGCAGATAATGTAGAGCTGCTATTAGCGCAAATAACACCTGGACTTGATGTGACATTGAGGGTTGGTGTAGGAACTACAGTTACAGTTGTAGTGGTTGAACCTAAGCAACCAAATGGACTTGCTCCTGTAATATTATAAACAGTTGTTGTATTAGGATTAGCATTTACTACTGCTCCATTTGCAGCGCTTAATGTAGCTGATGGAGACCAAGTATAGGTGCTTGCTCCATTAGCGGTTAAGGCAGATGAACTTCCACTACATATAACAGATGGACTAGGAGTTACAGTTAATGTTGGATTCACAGTGAGCGTCACAACTACTTCGGCTGAGTTGGTACAAGTACTAGTTGAACCAATTACCGTATAAGTAGTAGATGTTGCTGGTGCAGCTGTGACAGAAGCTCCATTTGCTGAACTTAAAGTTAAACTTGGTGTCCAAGTATATGAAGTTGCTCCACTAGCGCTTAAAGTAGCACTGCCCAAAGGACAAATTGTAGTAGTTGGTGTCGCGCCAGCTAAGGCATTTACAACAACTGTATTAGCCACAGCAATAGTCATTACAGCCGTGTTAGTGCAAGATGCGGCAGATGTTCCATCAATAGTATAAGTAGTTGTAACGGATGGAGTACAAATAATATTGGCCCCTAAATTATTATTTAAGAATATGTTCGGAGTCCAAGTGTAAGAACTTGCTCCACTAGCGGTTAACGTATTTGCAGATAGCGGACAAACAGTCATATCTGGCGAAACAGTAATGGTAGGCAATGGGTTAACAGTTATAGCGGTAATAGTTCCATTTATACAACCATTAGCATCCATACCAGCAACCGTATAATTTTGTGTAATAGTTGGTGTACCTGTTACAACAGATCCAGTAGTTGCACTTAAGCCAGTTCCAGGAATCCAGCTATAGGTCGTTGCTCCCAACGCAGTTAATGTTGCAGTTTGCTGTCCTACACAAATAGTAGCACTTGTTGCTGTTACGTTAGGTAAAGGATTAACCGTGATTGCAGTAACAGTTCCATTAATACAGCCGTTTGCATCCATACCTACAACTGTGTAGTTTTCTGTCGCAATAGGAGTTCCAGTAACAACAGATCCAGTAGTTGCACTTAAGCCTGTTCCCGGAATCCAACTATACGTCGTAGCGCCGTTTGCCGTTAATGTGGCCGTTTGTTGTCCCAAACAAATTGTAGAACTATTTGCAGTAACAGTAGGTAAAGAGTTAACGGTTATGGTAGAAGTTGTATTACTAAAGCATCCATTCGCATCAGTTCCAGTAATGGTATAACTTTCGTTAGCAGCTGGTGTTCCTGTCACGGTTGTTCCTGCGGCTGAACTTAAGTTAACAGATGGAGTCCAACTATAAGTGCTGGCACCATTCGCTACTAAAGTAGCTGTTTGTTGTCCAATACAAATAGAAGCACTATTTACAGTAACGGTAGGTAATGGGTTAACTGTTATAGCGGTTATAGTTCCATTAATACAACCATTAGCATCAATTCCTGCTACTGTATAATTTTGTGTAACAGTTGGTGTACCGGTTACAATAGATCCTGTAGTAGCGCTTAATCCTGTTCCCGGAATCCAACTATATGTTGTAGCGCCATTAGCGGTTAATGTGGCAGTTTGTTGTCCTTCACAAATTGTAGCACTATTTACAGTAATTGTAGGTAACGGGTTTACAGTAATCGCTGTAGTTGTTCCGCTAATACAGCCATTTGCATCCATACCTGCCACTGTGTAGTTTTGGGTTATAGTAGGATTACCTGTTACAACTGATCCAGTTGTAGAACTCAATCCAGTTCCTGGAATCCAACTATACGTAGTTGCTCCATTTGCCGTTAATGTTGCTGTTTGTTGTCCCACACAAATCGTAGAACTGTTTACGGTTACGGTTGGTAAAGAATTTACTGTAATGGTTGTAGTAGCATTTGCAAAACAACCATTTGCATCCGTTCCGGTTAATGTATAATCTTGAGTAGTAAGGGGATTTCCAGTAACAAGAGAGCCTGAATTAGCGCTTAAACCAGTAGCTGGTGTCCAACTATAAGATATTGTTCCATTGGCAATTAATGTGGCCGTTTGTTGACCTACACAAATTGTAGAGCTATTCACCGTTACAGTAGGTAAAGGGTTTACAGTAATTGCAGTAACAGTTCCATTCATACAACCATTAGCATCCATACCAATAACCGAATAGTTTTGTGTAGCTCCTGGAGTTCCAGTAACAACAGCGCCAGATGTAGAACTTAAGCCAGTACCAGGAATCCAACTATAAGTGGTTGCTCCGTTAGCTGTTAAAGTGGCAGTTTGTTGTCCTGCACAAATAGTTGCACTATTCGCAGTAATTGTAGGAGTAGGAAAAACGTTTAATGAAACAGTAGTTGATTGAGGACAAGAGTATCTATCTTCAGTGAAAACTGTAAATGTATTAGCTCCGGTTGAGGTCACCGTTATTTGATCGTTTAAACTGCTGCCTGAACTAGTAGTTGTAAATGAATCAGCACCAGATTGTACCCAAGTATAAGTATAATTAGGTGACCCTAAAAGTGTACTGGCATTCATAGTTACATTTGTAAAAGGACAATGAGTAGGAGGTACGTTAACTACAGAAACCTGAGGACAAATATTGACTTCAATAACAGATAAAGAGTTATAGCCTGCGCAATTCAAGTCATTCCAACTACCATCCGGATAAATTTGTGTACAATGTTCAACTCCTCCTGAATTATTTGGTTCTCCGGGTGCCCAGTTCGAATAACTAAGCGGTGCACCATCGTACCAAACAAAGCTTCCTTCTGTAATAGCATCGCTGTAACCAATCCAAATTACCTGACCTGCATATCCTTGATTTGATAATGCTTGAACTAAATCAGCATTTTCGGTGGCGGATTGAACAGAAATTAAATTTGCTCCAAAGGTTTGAGCGTATGCTTGAGCTTGAGGACCAGTCATGAATTGAGGATTGATAAAATATAAACTACACGTATTATTCATTCCTAATAATTCAATATTTCCAGCTCCTGTTAAGGTTGATCGTATCAAGGCTAAATCACAAGCACTCGATACACATACGCCAATACCAACGTTAACAGTTGCAACACCAGTACAAGTTCCGGTAGAACCCAAAACTGTATAGGTTGTATTTACTAATGGAGATGCAGTTACGTTCGATCCATTTGCCGAACTTAAAGTAGCAGAAGGGAGCCAGGTATAAGTTGTAGCACCATTAGCATCTAATAATGCGGCTCCACCTGGACAAATTGTGGGTGTATTTGAAGTCAATGTTAAAGTTAAGCCAGCAGACATAGATATGTTTGCAGTTGCTGAACCCGTGCAGGTTCCTGAAGTTCCAATAACAGTATAAGTTGTTCCGGTTAATGGAGTGGCTGTTACAGTTGCACCATTTACTGAACTTAATGTAGCACTTGGACTCCAGGTATAATTACTTGCACCATTAGCTGTTAATACAACTGGCGTACCAGGACAAACGGTTGATGTAAGCGGAGAAACAGTTAATGTTAAACTTCCACCAATTGTAACAATGGCGGTCGCTGTTCCAGTACAAGTTCCAGTAGCTCCAAGAACTGTATAAGTTGTATTAACAGATGGAGTTGCAGTAACCGTGGTTCCATTTGCAGAACTTAATGTTGCACTCGGACTCCAAGTGTAATTGGTTGCTCCACTGGCCGATAATGTAACTGGAGTTCCCGGACAAACGGTTGCTGTATTTGGAGTAACGGTTAAAGTTAAGGCACCACCAACTGTTACTGTTGATGTAGTTGAGCCAGTGCAAGTACCAGTAGAACCAATAATTGTGTAAACGGTTGTTATGGTTGGAGTCGCTACAACATTTGTTCCATTAGCCGAACTTAAAGAACCAGTAGGACTCCATGTATAATTTGTGGCCCCACTGGCGGTTAATGTAGATGAACTACCCGCGCATACTGTTGAGGTATTAGGGGTAACAGTTAAGTTTAATGCAGGACTCAAACTAACGTTAATTGCAGCTGTAGCAGAACCGCAAGTTCCAACTGCAATAACAGAAACCGTTCCTGCACTTGCACCAAAGTTAACGGTAATTGCATTTGAGTTAGTAGGAGCCGAAGTTATGGTTGCACCGGCAGGAACTGTCCAAGTATAGTTAGTACTGGCGACGTTAGTAACCGAATAAGTAATGCCAGTTGAGTTTGGACAAATTAAGGTAGAGCCGCTTATAGCTCCAATAGCAGGAGGTGTTCCATTTACAACTACTTGTACTGTTGCTGTTTGATTACCAGAACAACCTGGTGTACTTACTGTATAAATTGTAGTAGCTGCGGGTGAAGCAATAACAGTTCCTCCGTTGGTTGTATTTAATGTAGCTGCTGGAGTCCAAGTATAAGTTGTGCCACCAGTTGCAGTTAATGTACTGCTTTGAGCAGGACAAATAGTTGTAGTTGGTGATACAGTTAAATTGGGTGTTGCAGGTAAAACGGTAATAGTTAAATTTTTTGTATTGCTACAAGTATTAATCAAACCAGAGGCATTTAAACTTATATTATAAGTTCCTGGTGCTGTGTAAGTATGCACAGGACTGAAAGAGCTAGCTGGACTTCCGCCTAAATAAAAAGCAGTTCCACCATCTCCAAATGTCCATAAATAGGTTGCAAATGTACCTTGGTTGGAAGTTGTGTTACATAAAAAAGAACCACAATTACATTGATTAAGACCCAAACCTCCTGTACTACATGGATAAGTAGATGTGTTTGTAAATGTTACTGGAGACCCTGCACAAACAGTTAAAGAAGGAAGAGCGGTGAAGTTAGCAATTGGTGCATCTGTAACTGTAACAGCTTTAGTAACTGTTGCCGTACCACATGCACCGTAACTTACTACTAATTGAAAATTCATTGTTGCTGAAGTAGTTGCAGTGACTGTTATTGTTTGTTGATTTTGCTGCCCAGCCGGTACCGCAGCTCCTGTCCATGTGTAAGATACCGCACTAGATGACGATAAAGCAAAAGTAGTGCCTTTACAAACATTTGCAGGTCCAGTAATAACTGGTGTTGCAGGAGCAACGTTAAAAGAAACAGTTGTTGTAGGCATTGCATTGCCACAATTATCAATAAAACTATTTCCATCAGAACCAAAATGAGCATTGAGTATCCATGGTCCACCACCTGTTAATGCAGGAGTAATAGTAAATTGAATTTGAGCTGTTGAACTGCCACAGTTTACGCCATTTGCTCCAGTAATAGTGTAAGGACCGCCAGTTCCAGAAATAGATATATCAGAACCATTACCTGCAATTTAAGCACACGTTATTTGTTCACTTGTGTTTAAAGTTAAAACATTGCTTCCGCAAGGCGCAGAAACACTAGCTAATGTGGGTGGAGTAACATCAAAAATACTTGCAGTTCCTGGAGTGAAATCTAATTGGTATCCATTTGCGGATGATGAATAGTTACTAATAATTAATACATACGTTTGTCCAACAGTAGTTGCGAGCACAGTACTTTGATTTGGGCCACTTGCTGGTTCCGATGGATTAGTTCCAGATGCAGATAAACCAGTAACACCTCCAGTTGCTGAGAAATTACAACGAATTGGGGTTAATGCACCACTACTAATCGCCGAACAATTTGTCCCTGTAAGATTATATAAAGCAAAATCATAATCTTGTCCTAAAACATTTGGAGTAATATTAAAAGCAATATTACCAGCTGAACTGCTCGTAAACGTATACCAAACAGAGTTTAATTCGTTACTTCCTAAACAGGAGTTTCCAGGTATTTCTTGAGTTGAACCATTACCGGAATATGAAGTTGAAGTAGTATATATATTTTGACAAACAGGTATTGCACTATTACATTGTTGTTCCGGTCCAGTAGTTAGCACAACAGGATTGGCTCCAGATTCTAGCTTGGAAGTTGAAAAAATAGGTAATTTGCTTTCTTTAATTATGATTTTGTCTTCAATAGATAAATCATCGTATTGATTTTGAGCAATTCCAAAAATTGAAATAGAAGTAAGTAATAGAATTAAATATTTTGACAGTTTCATTATAAATTTTTTATGTAGTACAACTCCTAAAAATAGCTATAATTCTTGTTACAATTAACTGTATCTGATTAAGTTAGTGTTATGAGTTCGTAAACACTAGTATCTGCTTATTGAACACTATTATTTGTATCCATTTAGGAGTTTATTTAACGATTTATTAATGGGTTTTAATTGAAATAGCTATCTTTAAAACGTAAAAAAACAAGAATGAAATTATTGGTTCGTCCACCACAATTATTGAGA
This sequence comes from Bacteroidota bacterium, assembly GCA_016711805.1. Taxonomy (GTDB): domain Bacteria; phylum Bacteroidota; class Bacteroidia; order B-17B0; family Aurantibacillaceae; genus UBA4416. Next base: position 406,749 of record JADJSH010000001.1, on the reverse strand, counting down.
GCTTTATATAAAGGGTCTTTATGGCGAATGGATAAAAAAGAACCAACTATTTACCTCACTTTTGATGATGGTCCAATTCCAGAATTAACCGAATGGGTGTTAGATGTTTTGAAGGAATATCAAATTAAAGCCACTTTTTTTTGCGTTGGAGATAATATTGTTAAAAATCCATCTATTTTTCAAAGAATTAAATCCGAAGGGCATCAGGTTGGAAATCATACATTTAACCATATGAAAGGTTGGGAAGTTAAAAATGCGATGTATGTAGAAAATACTGAAAGGTGCCAAGAACTAACCAAAACAAATTTATTCAGGCCTCCATACGGAAGAATTAAAAAAAGCCAATACAAAATACTGGCAAAAAACTACAAAGTGGTATTTTGGGACGTATTAAGTTATGATTATGATAGACTAACTTCATCTAAAAAGTGTTTAGATAATAGTATTAAATACACTCGAAATGGAAGTATTATTGTTTTTCACGACAATATCAAAGCCCAAAAAAACTTAAAATTTGCCCTTCCTCAATATATTGAACATTTTTTGAAATTAAATTATAAATTTGCAACTCTATAATTTATTTAAAATGAGACTTCTTTATTATATAATATTTTTTTTAAGCCTTGGGCTATTTTCTTGCAAAACACAAACTGCAGAAAAAACAGAAACATTTAAAGTTTGGGGAAATTGCGAAAAATGTAAAGTAACCATCGAAGGTTCTTTGGGTGTAGATGGGATCGTTGAAAAAAACTGGGATGTAGAATCTACTTTGATAACCGTTAAATTTGACACTACTAAAATCACTTTAGATGGTATTCAGCAACTAGTTGCCAAAGCAGGTTATGATAACGATGGCTATTACGGTGATGATTATGCTTACGGTAAATTACCAGATTGTTGCCAGTATGAGCGTAAGCCATTTGAGTTAAAATAATTTTCCTCTTTTTGATTTTTTATTTGTAATTTAAGGTGATTGATTTTTAATCAAACACATTTTTGCATGGGTTATTTTAAAATTATATATTGGGTTATTATTCTTGTGTTTTTGGGTTCAGTTTCTTGCACACCTCAAAAAGTAAATCAATCTAGTACAGATAGATTATATACAAAATCCAATAACGAATTGGATGCTAAGTACACTATTTATCATGTAAACGACAGCATTAGCCAATTATTTTACGACATATCAAATGAAGTATTACAATACAAAAAAACAGATACAAGTAATTATTTTTATGCGCAAATTAGAATAGAATTAAATGTGAGTGCCGAAGATAATTTGAGCGCTGTTAGTGATACGGCTTCAATAGTTTTAACTGATAAACAAGAAGACGCCATTATTAAACAATTAAGAGGAAGTTTATTTTTTAAATTGCCTGCTGGTTTCAATTATTATATTAATGTAAATGTTGTTGATCGAAACAAAAAAGTGGAGTACACTGACAACTTATTTTCAAATAAAACATCTATTGAAGCGCGACAAAATTTTTTGATTACAAATGCTCGTAACGAAGTTTTGTTTTCATCTTACTATAAACCAGATGAGGTTGTTTATATACAATCATCTCGAAATAGAGAAAAATTATTTGAAGTAGATTATTTCAAGCCTAAGTTCAAATTAGCGCTACCTCCTTTTTCTGTTGAGTTAATGCCGAAATTTAGTTACAAGCCAGATTCTACATTTAGTGTTTATGAAACAAATGGAAAAATTGAATTAGCGCTTCCTTCAAAAGGATTTTTTCATTTAAAGACAAATTCAACCACTAAAAACGGCGTAACGTTTTTTGTTTATGAATCAGCCTATCCTAGAATAAAAAATACTGAACAAATGATTTTAGCTACACGTTATATTATGGCTAAAAAGGAATTTGACAATTGTTTACAATCGTCTGATCAAAAAGGTGCTATTGATAAATTTTGGATAGAGATTGGCGGTAGCGCTGAAAGAGCAAAAGAATTGATTAGAAAATATTATTTGAGAGTTCAAGAGAGTAATAAGTTATTTACGAGCTTTCAGGAAGGATGGAAAACAGATAGAGGAATGATTTACATTGTTTTTGGGGCACCTAATAAAGTGTCGAAACGAAAAAATGGAGAAGTGTGGACTTATGGCGAACCTAACAATCCAACATCCATCTCGTTTTCATTTATAAAAATTATTAATCCTTTTACTGACAATGATTTTTATTTAGAAAGAAGTGAGCTTTATAAAGAAAGATGGTATCAAGCAGTAGACATGTGGAGACAGGGCAGAATTTACTTAGATAATTAAGAATTTACTCTACTTTATCGGTTTCTAATACTCTTAATTTAACAGACTCAACAGTTTGTTTTTTTCTTTGAAGTACAGTTATTTCATACCCCCCGTATTGTCTTTTTTCATTCACTCCAGGAATTCTTCCCCATAAAAAATTTATTAACCCTGATATGGTTTCGTATTTAGGATTTTCTGGGATGGCCATTGGTAACGATTCGTTTACATCACCAATGCTACTATGAGCATTCACAATATATTCAGTTTCGCTTTTCTTTTCTACCGTTGGTTTCTCTTCATCATGTTCATCTTGTATTTCTCCAACTAACTCCTCAATAATATCTTCCATTGTTACGATGCCTGCTGTGGCGCCAAATTCGTTGGTAACAATCGCAATTTGCATATGTAGTTTTTGAAAATCACGGAGCAGATCATTAATTTTCATTGATTCAGGTACAAAATGCGCAGGACGCATAATATCTTTAATGGTTTTAAATTTCTTGGAAATTAATTCCTTAAATAAATCTTTGGCATATATCACACCAATAATATTATCAATGTCGCCTAGATAAATTGGGTAACGAGAGAAGCCTTCATCAGATATTTTTTGAATGATTCCATCTCTATCCAAAGCCTCTACGTCAATTGCGGTTACGCGGTTTTGAGGAACCATAATTTGTTTTACCAAACGATCGTCAAAATCAAATACATTTTGAATCAATTCATTTTCGCTTGGCTTAATAGCTCCACCTTCTTCACTTTCTGTTAAAATTAATCGAAGTTCCTCTTCTGTATGAACTTCTTCTTCTCCAATTCTTTTAATGCCTACTATTCTTAAAATAACATTTGATGATTTATTTAATAACCAGATAAATGGACTAAATACGATATAAAATATTTTTAATGGCCAAGCTGTAAATAAGGCCGTATCCATACTATACTTAATCCCAATCATTTTTGGTATTTGTTCTCCTAATGTAACGTGAAAAAATGTTAGTAAGGTTAAGGCAATAGGCAGAGAAATGCTGTGAACCGTAACCATATTTACTCCTAAATCATATTTTTGAAATAGATTAATAACAATGTGTGAAATAGTTTCTTCACCAATAGCACCTAAAGCTAAAGAAGCTAATGTAATACCAAGCTGTGTAGCAGATAAATAAGCATCTAGTTTTTCGAGAAGTGTTCTAGCTACTTTAGCGCGACTACTTCCTTTTTGAATTAAAATATCTAATTGTGACGCTCGTACTTTCACCAAGGCAAACTCGGCAGCCACAAAAAAACCATTTAATAAAACCAATAGTAAAGTAAGAAATAAACTCGCTAACATATATAAATAATATCCTTATGCAAATATAGCAATAGAATTGGAGATTTTATAAGGAATGTTTTCGTAGGTATTACTTCAGCTTTTTAGCCAATTCTGCTTCTTTTTGAACAATAGCTTGTTTTAAAAGTTCAATTTCTTCCATTAATTTTTGTGGACTCACTTCTTCTCCGTCGTTCCAAAGTTTGTTTACAAAATAAGGTTTTTCCGTATAATTGGTTTTTTGATTAGCATCCCTAAAAAAGCTATATAAAGGTACTTTTAAGTTTTTTGAGATATCTTCTAAATATCTTAATTCGAGGGTTTTGTTAGCTAAGCCATCTTCCAACTGTTCTTCAGACAAATTTAAATAATCAGCTAACTGACTAAATGTATAGTTTTCCTTAACTAAAATCTCTTCAATTTTCTCTCTTAACAAATTCATATGAGCTGTTGTTTTTGTTGACATAGCACCCTTATAATTTTAATACATCTAATTTACAAAATTTAATAATACGTTTTAAAATTTTTTGCAGAGTTTTATCTTAAAATCACCAACCTATTGGCATCTAATTTTATAAAAATAAACAATAAAATAGTGAACGACCATAGCGATGAGCCCCCGTAACTAAAGAATGGAAGTGGAATACCAATTACAGGCATGAGACCAATCGTCATTCCAACATTAACTGCTAAATGAAAAAATAAAACGGAAGCTACTCCATATCCGTAAATCCTACTAAACGGCGAACGCTGCCTTTCGGCCATAAAAATGACGCGAATGATTAAAAAGAGTTCAAGTATTATTACTAAACTAGTTCCAACAAATCCCCATTCCTCACCAACAGTACAAAAAATAAAATCGGTGTCTTGTTCTGGCACAAAATCATATTTGGTTTGAGTACCTTGTAAATATCCCTTGCCCCAAAAACCTCCTGAACCTATGGCAATTTTTGCCTGATTGACATTATAACCAACTCCTTTTAAATCTGTTTTCTTTCCAAGCAATACATCAATCCTGTCTTTTTGATGGGGCTCTAATTTCTGATATACAAAGTTAGTACCCAACACTACTCCACTTGCAGCTGCAAAAACGATAGAGATAATAATTAAGTTTTTTCGAGAGCGTTTCACAAACAAAAACGATAAAGCAGCAATGACGCCTAATGAAATTATAAGTGTTTGAGATTCCATTACGAGTGATAAAATAAATAGTAATGCCGATAGTAATCCAAATATTAAAAAATTGACTGATAAACCTTCTCTGTATAGGGTGATGATAAAGGCCATGAGAACAAGCGCTAAGCCAGTTTCATCTTGTAATACTTTAATAATCAGCAAAGGTAATCCTAAAATAATAACCGCGATAATCGTGTTCTTGTAATTTTTAATTAGATCGGAGAGTCTACTTTTACGAGAAGAAGTTTCTACTTCAATGTTTACGTTACTCAAATATTTTGCAAGTGCCAGATTCGTAGCGAATTTCATGAACTCGGCTGGTTGTACTCCAAAGGAGCCAAAGCCGAACCATGAACGACTACCTTTTATCGACCGTCCAACATATGGCACGGCAATGCATGCTACTAGTAGAAAAACATAAAAAAAGTAGGCAAATACCGTATAAAAACCAGCATCAATAATTAAAATAAAAGTAGCTATAAAAAACGCACTCCCTATCCAAATAAGTTGCATACCGTATTTTTGTGACGTGTCAAAAATATTTTGATGCTCTTCGTTATACACAGCCGCATAAATATTTAACCAACCCATAAACACAAGTAATGCGTACGTTAGGATGGCAATTTTATCTACCCCAAAAAATAATTTATGTTCGTTTTGTCTCAATTTGTTTTTTTCTTTTCAACTGTTTTTTTACCTAATAAATTTTTTCCACCAATTAAATCAGCTTCCATCATTCGTTTTTCTAAATCAGGACGAGTAACTTTGCCAGTTAAATATTTTTCAATCATTAAACTGACGATTGGCGCACTCCAAGTTCCACCAAATCCTGCATTTTCAATAAAACATACCATAGCAATTTTCGGCTTATCTCGTGGTGCAAAAGCTAAAAATACAGCATGATCTTTTCCATGAGGATTTTCCGCCGTACCTGTTTTACCACAAGCCACGATGCCAGGTATTTTGGAAGCTGTAGCTGTTCCCGCATCAAAACATTTTTGCATACCATCGTGTACTACTTCATAATATTCATCTTCTTGTACGTAGGTTAAATGTTTTTCTTTAAATCGTTTGTCTATTGATTTTTCTATACCAACTCCTTTAATACAATGTGGTGTGTAGAAATAACCTTTATTTGCTACTATAGCTACTACATTTGCCATTTGAAAAGGAACCAACAATAATTCGGCTTGTCCGATGCCTAAAGAAACAACGGTGTTACTTCTCCAATGATTTTTCCCGAAAATTTTGTTGTAATATTCAACTGATGGAACATTACCGGGTTTATCATAGGGTAGGTCGGTTCCTAATTTTGTTCCTGGTCCAAATGAACGAACGGCGTCTCTCCAATGATTATATCCATCTACAAAATTTGGAAAAGCTTTTTGATCGACAATTTTGCAAAACACATAACTGTAGTAGGAGTTGCAAGAAGTAGCAATAGAACCTGGTAAGTCAGCTGATGGATGAGAGTGACACTTTGGTCTTCCTCCCATTGGAGGATATCCACCATGACAAGGAAAAACTGTTGAGCGGTTAATGAGTCCATCTTTTTGAGCGATTAACGCGTCAATTAATTTAAAAGTTGACCCAGGAGGATACATCGCTGTTAATGCTCTGTTAAACAAGGGTAAATTAAGTGTATCCAAATATAATTTTGTGAAGTTGCGAGAACGTTCTTTACCTCCAACTAATAAATTAGGATCATAACCCGGCGAAGAAATTAAACATAAAATTTCTCCAGTACTTGGTTCAATAGCAACAACAGCTCCTCGTTTGCCTTTCAATAATTTTTCTCCGTATTCTTGTAAATCAACATCAATGCTACAAAATAAAGGTTTGCCCGCAACGGCTGCTGTATCATAAAATCCGTTCATATAACGTCCTTTTGTTTTACCATGAACGTTAACCATTACAATTTGTTTTCCTTTTTTACCTCTCAGTTCAGTTTCATAAGAACGTTCAATACCACTAATACCAATATAATCTCCTTCTATGTAATAAGGATCTTTGGCCGCTTTCTCTTTACTAACCTCACCAACATAACCTAATAAATGTGCGGCAACAGGACGCGGATATTTTCTAACTGTTCGTGATTGAACATCAAAGCCTTTAAAGCGATACAACTTCTCTTGAAGAGCAGCATATACTTTATTGGATAACTGTTTTTCAAAAATACTTTCTTTCCTAGGGGAGTTTGGCGCCTGACTGGCCTTTTTCATTTTCTTTAAAAACTCTGCTTTGGTAATTTCTAATACTTGACAAAGAGCCATCGTATCGCAGTCTTTCACCAACTTCGGTGTTACCAGTAAATCGTATGATAAAACATTTTGAACTAATAGTTTCCCATTTCTATCATATATATAACCTCGTAATGGATATTCGGTTCTATTTCTAAAGGCGTTATTCCTAGCATCTAATTTATATTGGTCGTCGATTAGTTGAATATAAAATAAACGACAGATGTAAACAATTGCCACAACGATAAAGAAACCGCTAATAATATATTTTCTATCTGCTAAATGAGAATTGTTGTACATTATTTATTTTTATCTGTTTTATAAAACAAAAACTGAACAACATAAACGAAACAGAATGTTCCAATAGTACTTAAAATAACTCTCAATAATGTGGTAAAGAATTCATTGAATCTGAAAATTTCTAAATAAAAGAAAATTAAATGGTGAATAAATATGATGATAGCAGAATAGGTAATAAACCACACCGGTCCCATAGAATCTACACTAGGAATTAACCCTGGTTCGTAACCTTCGCGAGGGGACAATATTTTTAGAATATAATATCTCAAAAAACCAATTAAAGTACAAACGGCGGCATGCATACCAGCAGTATCGTAAAACATATCAATCGTTAGGCCAAGTAAAAAGGACGCAAAAAGGACAACTAATTTTGGTGTCTCGAATGGAAGCAATAGAATAAACAAAACGTATGGAAATAAAATCATGTAGGATCCCAAGCGGATATTTTGAACGATTAGAACTTGAAGAAGCACTAATATGACAAACCGAATACTATTTTTAATAATGTTATTTATCACTTTGAACTTGCGATTTAATTTCTAAACTATCTCTTTCGGTTTTGTAATTATATTTGATAACCGATACGTGATTTACTTTTTTAAAGTCGGCACTTAGTTTTACTTTTACAGTATAGAAAGATTCATTTGCACGTTGTTCAAAGCTATCAACAAAGCCTACTAAAATCCCTTCAGGGAAAATGCCAGACAGAGAACTGGTAATTACTGTATCTCCTTTTTTTATTTTTGCGTGAGTGGGAATATCTGTTAAATTAGAAAAACGGTAGTCCGAGCCGTCCCAAATAAGCGGACCGTAAGTGCCATCTTTTTTTAACTGACAGTTTACACGAACATCTTTATGCAATATAGACATAGCTGAAGAGAAATTTTCAGACACATCTTTTACAATGCCAATAATTCCATCACTTGTAATTACAGCCATATCACGCGTTACACCTTGTTGAGAACCAATATTAAGTGTTAAGTAATTACTTCTTTTGTTTACACTACTATTAATAGCTTTTCCATTCATAAACTCATACTCTTGTTTATAAAGTGTATCGTTTTTTTTGTAAACTTTTAACGGAATCGCAGCATAGCCTAATTTTATTCTATTCAGTAGAAAAGCATTCATTTTTGCTAAACGCTCGTTTTCATCTTTTAGTAATAAATATTCTTTAGCACTTGCTTCAATTTCATAAATATTAGCGCTTACTTTATTAGAAGAGTTTAATAAACTTGAGCCTTGAAAACCATTGTTTTTAATTAAAATAAAACCACAGATAATTTCTAAAAATAAAAACACAAAAAAGAAATTGTTTTTATATAGAAAATTTAAAAGGTTTTTCATTTATGATTTTATAGAACAGATTATAGTAATAATTAAAATTTTAATGCTAATCCAGCTTGTATTGGAGTAGAGTTATCCCATCCAAGTTCAGAATATACACCAAAGTTTTTAGTGAAATAATATCTAATACCTACCGTAAAAGCACTATATACACCTGATCGAGCAGAGGCGTAGCTGGTGTATCCATTTGGATTATCTGTAGTGCGGGATGCCGTGTTGATATTGAAACCTAATCCGATACTAGCGTAACAATCAAATTTCTCTTTTGTGAAAAAGTGGTATGTTCCTCTAGCTCCAACGGTAATAGTTTTGTATTTGTGCGTTTCGGAATATGTTTTAGTTGAATATATAAAGTTATTATAGTCATAATAAGTATCCGTAAATTTTATGTTTGTAGCATTATATCCAATAACAATACCAGCGCCAACCGAATGCCCCCATTTGAATTTTACAATGCCATAATCACCTTTTAATATAATTGGACCAATTCCACTTACTTTACTTGAGTTGTAGCCATTGTATGCTAATCTTATGGATGTTCTGTATAAATCAGGAAATCCATAACCAGCTGTAACAACTGAGTTCCTTTATCAAATGCAGATTCATCTTGTGCTTGTACTTTTGTGTTTAATAAAAAAATAAATGATGCTAGTGCTAATACGATTTGTTTTTTCATGGGACTTTGGTTTTATATTATTTAATCAAGAAAGGGAATTTGTGTACATTCTTAAGTGCAATACCTGTACCTCGGGCAACGGCTCTTAATGGATCTTCGCAAACGTGAACTGGTAATTTTGTTTTTAAGGAAATTCGTTTGTCAAGTCCTCTTAATAAAGAACCACCACCTGCCATATAAATACCAGTGCGGTAAATATCGGCTGCTAGTTCAGGAGGCGTCATCTCTAAGGCATTTAAAATAGCTTCTTCAATTTTAGAAATCGATTTGTCTAAACAGTGAGCGATCTCCACATAACTTACGAATACTTCTTTTGGAATACCACTCATTAAATCTCGTCCTTGTACTGCATAATCAGCTGGCGGATTTTCAATTTCTGTCATGGCTGCACCCACTTCAATTTTAACTTGCTCAGCACTACGCTCACCAATTAAAATATTATGTTGACGACGCATATATTCTTCAATGTTTGCATTAAAGTCGTCACCCGCAATACGGGTTGATTTATCACAAACAATACCACCTAAAGCAATAACAGCAATTTCGGAAGTACCACCGCCAATATCAATAATCATATTTCCCATTGGTTCTTCTACATCTATTCCCATACCAATAGCAGCTGCCATTGGTTCGTGAATCATGTATACTTCTTTTGCGCCTGCATGTTCAGCACTATCGCGTACCGCACGTTTTTCTACCTCCGTAATTCCACTCGGAATACAAATTACCATTCTTAAAGAAGGCTTAAAAAAACGATTGCCGGTATTAATCATTTTAATCATTCCTTTAATCATCTCTTCAGCTGCCTGGAAATCGGCAATAACTCCATCTCTTAAAGGACGAATAGTTTTAATATTTTCATGGGTTTTACCATGCATCATTTGCGCTTGTTTACCAACGGCAATTACTTTTCCAGTAGTTCTATCAACTGCTACAATACTTGGTTGATCAACAACTACTTTTTCATTGTGGATAATAATGGTATTTGCAGTACCTAAGTCAATTGCAATATCTTGAGTTAAAAAATCAAATAGAGCCATGTGTTATTTAAATGTGTTTTAAGTTAATTTATTTAGTGCGTTTCTTTGCCAAATCGTCAAATAGACTCTATGCCAAATTATTTTAGTGTTTAAAATGTCTTGTTCCAGTAAATACCATGCTCATGTTTTTCGCATTGCAATACTCTATACTGTCTTTATCTTTAATAGAACCTCCTGGTTGAATAACTGTATCAATACCAACTTTATGAGCGATCTCTACACAATCAGCAAACGGAAAAAATGCATCACTTGCCATCACAGCACCTTTTAAATCAAATCCAAAAGCTAATGCTTTATTGATGGCTTGTTTTAAAGCATCTACACGAGATGTTTGACCTGTGCCACTTGCAATTAATTGATTGTTTCTAGCAATAACGATAGTATTTGATTTTGTATGTTTTGCTAATTTATTAGCAAACAATAAATCTTTTATTTGCGCTTCAGTTGGTGCTACGTTAGTTACCACTGTTAAATTAGTAGCTGTTTCGCTCACGGCATCTTTATCTTGTTCTACAATTCCGTTTAATAACGTTCTGATTTGTTTAGTTGGAAGTGCTACTGGTTTTTGAACCAAAATGATACGGTTATTTTTTGATTTCAATAAGGTTAATGCCGTTGCTGAATAAGAAGGAGCAATTACTACTTCACAAAACAGTTTATGAATTTCCTCTGCTGTTTCAAAATCAATTTCGGTATTACTAATTAAAATGCCACCAAAAGCAGAAACTGGATCTCCAGCTAACGCATCTAAGTACGCATCCATTATTTTTTGCCGACTTGCTACACCGCAAGCATTGTTATGTTTTAAAATAGCAAAAGTTGGTTCAGTGGTGAAGTCTGCCATTAAATTTACGGCTGCATCAACGTCTAATAAATTATTATAGGATAACTCTTTACCATTTAGTTTTTCAAACATGGCATTCATATCACCATAAAAAACACCTTTTTGATGAGGGTTTTCTCCGTAGCGTAAAGTTACGCCATCATTGATGCTATGTTTTAAAATTGGTAATTGTTCAGTTGTATTAAAATAATTGAAAATAGCAGAGTCGTAATGACTGCTCATAGCAAATGCTTTTGCAGCAAATGTTTTACGATCCGCTAAATCTGATGAACCATTTTTTTCGTTCAATAAATTTAATAATGATGAATAATCATTTCTTGAAGAAACTATTACCACATCATTATAATTTTTTGCGGCTGCTCTAATGAGTGAAATACCACCAATATCAATTTTCTCGATGATATCTTCTTCAGAAGCACCACTTGCTAATGTTTCTTCAAATGGGTATAAATCCACAATTACCAAGTCAATGGTAGGGATTTCATGTTGTTCCATTTGTGCAACATCAGTGTCTAATTCTCTGCGACCTAAGATTCCACCAAATATTTTTGGATGTAATGTTTTAACACGCCCACCTAAAATTTCAGGAAAAGAAGTTAGTCCCTCTACTGATTTTACTGGTGCTCCCAGGTTTTCGATATATGTTTGTGTACCTCCGGTACTGTATATAGTTACTCCTAATTCGTTTAGTTTTTTGATAACAGGTTCTAAATTGTCTTTGTAAAAAACAGAAATCAATGCACTGCTTATTTTCTTTGTATGGCTCATAAATTGTAGTAAAACACAAAGATAATTGTTCAAAGGGCTTATAGACGCTTTGTTGAAAAGTGCTTAAAAATGGTTGAATAGCAATTAATAACAAGTTTTTAACAATTTGATTTTAATCGAAAAATCTGACTTTTAATTCTTTTTTTCTACTTTTAAAACATGTTAGACAAATTAGAATTATTTGATAGAGCTTTGTTTTTGGCTATTAATGCTTGTCATGCACCTATTTTGGATAATGTGATGTATTATATTTCTCAAATTTGGGTGTTTGCACCAGTTTTTGCTTATTGGTTATTTATGGTGTTTAAGCGTTACGGACTGAAAAAGCTGTTTATATTGCTTGGTTTTTTAGTGTTATTAATTGTTTTAACTGATCAAACGGCCAATCAAACCAAACATGCCATTAAACGTTATCGTCCAAGCCATAATTTAGAAATACAGGCACAAGTACATACAATCAATGATTACAAGGGCGGAACTTATGGCTTCTTTTCTGGCCATGCTACCAATACCTTTGGCGTAGCTATGTTGTTGTTTTTAATATTTAGTAAAGAATCGAAGTTATTTAGAAGTGCATTTTTTGCTTGGGCAGCTATTATTTCATATTCTCGTATTTATCTGGGTGTTCATTATCCTTCTGATATTTTTGTAGGGTTAGTAGTGGGTTTATTTTGGGGCTATGTGGTGTATCGATTAATACAATATACCTTTAAACAACAATTTCACGAAACCGTTGAAGTATAATGATTAGAACATTCATCATAAGTCTTTTTTTTACTCGTAGTGTTTTGGCCCAATTGCCCGAAACAGATATTTGGTTGTTTAAAATTGAGAAAAAAGAAAATGTGTACTTATACACAAACCCTTTAAATATTACTCATCGCGTGGGTTATGATAATCAACCAACGTTTAGTGTAGATGGAAAATCTATTTTGTATGTGGTGATTGATTCTACCAAACAAGCCGATATTTATCAATATAGCATTGGCAAAAAATCAGTTATTAATTTAACCAAGTCGGAAGTGTCTGAATATTCTCCAACTATATTGCCTATAGGATTAGGATTTAGTTGCGTGGTAGTTGAAAAAGATTCATCACAACGAGTTTGGAAATTTAATTTTGATGGTAAATTTCATAGCATTGCTCACGAAGGCACTGATTCTATTGGTTACCACACTTGGTTAAATAACGATACTTTATTGTACTATAAATTAACCAATCCACATTCGTTAAGAGTATTGAATGTAAAATCAAATGAAGATCATTGGTTATGCGATCATCCAACGAGAGCTTTTAAGAAGATAGGTCTTTCCTCAAATTTTATGTATGCTATAAAAGATTCTATTCATACAGAATTTAGATTATATAGTCCCGCATTAAGAGAAAGTAAAGTTTATACAACGTATCCAACAGTTAACGAAGATTTTATTTGGCATCCTGAATTAGGGCTAATTAAATCGGAGAATGCTGATTTAATAAGATATAATGACCAAACCAATAAATGGGAAGTATTGTTTTCTTTTTCGAATTTAGGAATTAAAAAAATCACTCGTTTTGTGTTTGATAATAGAACAAAACAATTAGCAATTGTCAGTAATTTATGATCAATGAAAAGAATATAGGAGAGTTTTTGTATTCAACAGATAAAACAAAATTAAATATTGAATACATTCACTATTTTTTGAGTAAAGAAAGTTATTGGGCAAAAAATATTCCAATAGAACTTGTAAAAACATCTATTGAAGGAAGTTTATGTTTTGGAGTGTATTATCAAGGTAAGCAAATTGGTTTTGCAAGAGTCATTACAGATTACGCCACTTTTGGTTATTTAGCGGATGTGTTTATTGATAAGAATTACAGAGGTAAAGGATTATCAAAAGAGTTGATGAAATTTATTATGGAGCAAGAGGTGATTAAAAAATTGCGTCGTTTTATGTTAGCGACATTAGACGCACATCGTCTTTATGCTCAATTTGGTTTTGAAAGTCAGGAAGGAAATAAACGTTTTATGAGCATTAAATTTTTTGAAGAGTATTGATTTTAGCTACCATATATTTTTTACTCTTTTGCTTTTTGATAAGTAAGCTAACTTTTTTTAAAGATGAGGTGCTCTCTCTGAAAATTATTTTCAGTATTTTAATTATTAAGAGCCTTGCTTGTTTTGCTTATTACTGGGTGTATTTTTGTTATTACCCTGCGGGCTTCAACGGTGATAGTGTATCAACTTTACATGATGCGAAAATCATGTACGATGCTTTGCCAAATCATCCAACTGATTTTTTAAAAATGGTTTTAGGATTGCACTCTGATTTAGATACGGATCCTTTATACAAACCTTATTTTCATCAAATCGAAAAATGGGGTAGGGCAGATGTGAGCTCTAACTTTTTTTTAAACGATAACCGAACACCAATTCGTATCAATGCCATTATTATGTTGTTTTCGTTTGGCAGTTATGCGGTGCACGCTTTTGTGATGTTGATGTTTTCGTTTGTTGGTCAGTTTGCTTTTTATAAAGCCTTTAAATCTTATTTTCCTAAAAAAGAAATTTTTTTAGCTTTAATTATTTTCATCACACCTTCCGTTTTATTTTGGACTTCTGGTGTTTTAAAAGAACCTATGGCTATAGGCTTACTAGGATTGTTTGTGTATGCTTTTATGAAGTTGTTTGTGAATTATCAGTTTAAGATAAAATACATATTGTTATTAATTTGCTCGTCACTTCTATTCTTAATCCTTAAGCCTTATATTTTAATCCTATTAATTGTTCCATTATTCATTTTCGCTTTAGTAAAACGTTTTCAAATTAAAAGAGTTGCTCTATTTTACTTAACCATTATATTGTTTTTGTTTGGAGGTGTAGTGCTTACGTTGAAAATTGTATTACATAAGGATGTTATTCAAACCATAGTGGTTCGTCAAAATGATTTTATTAATTTAAGCCATGGTGGAACGTTTTTTTTAAATGACGAAAAATATGTGCGTTTCGAAATTACTGATACCACTCACTATGAAGTAGTGGATGCAAAGCGAAATTTATATAAATTAAATCCTCATTCTGCTTTTATGTATTGGCGTAATAACAATTTACGAGATACTATTTATGAAACTAATAATAGAGATACATCTACTTATAGATTCATTAGTAGAGTAACGCCTTCGGGTTCTGCCATTAGTATGGAAAGATTAGACTATTCATTTGGTTCTTTCGTTAAATTGATCCCTCGGTCTTTTTATAATGTATTGTGTAGGCCTTTTTTTTATGATAGTCGTTCCATTTTAGAATTAGTAGCATCGCTTGAGAATTTGGTATTCCTTGTTTTTTTTATGTTATGTTTTTGGTTTAAAACCAAGAATAAAATAGATATAAATTTACTTTTACTTTGTATTTCACTTGTTGTGACTTCTTTTATTTTAGTGGGATTAACAACCACTGTGTTAGGAGCTATTGTAAGGTATAAAATTCCATTTATTCCTTTTTTATTAATGATTCCATTATTATTTTTGGATACTGAGCGTATAAAAAAGATTCCGTTTATCAATCGTTTAGTTAAATAGTTATATTTGTTTAAAGCATTAATTTATTTTTTATGGGTTTTATTTTTAATAATTTATTACGTAGAAAGCCAGTTACAGCAATTACTGACGCTGAAAGCCACGATTCGGGATTACACCGTGTGTTAACCGTTAGAGACTTAACTTTTTTTGGTATTGCAGCCATCATTGGTGCTGGTAGTTTTAGTAGTATTGGTTCGGCTTGTTTTTCGGGTGGACCAGCCGTTATTTTTTTATTTATCATTTGCGCCATTGCTTGTGGTTTTACAGCCATGTGTTATGCTGATTTCGCAACACGTGTTCCCGCATCAGGGAGTGCTTATACTTATGCCTATGTATCGTTTGGTGAATTAGCGGCTTGGATTATTGGGTGGGCTTTATTAATGGAATATTCTATTGGGAATATTTATGTAGCTTTTTCATGGAGTGGCTATTTTGTAAATTTGATTGAAAGTGTTGGAATTCATATTCCAGTTTGGTTAACCAATAATTATTCTGATTCTCATCAAGCATTTTTAGATGGCACAGCTGGTAAAATGAGCGATGCTTGGAATACAGCGCCAATAGTTGCTGGTGTGAAATTTATTATTGATTTGCCAGCTATTATGATTAATATTTTAGTGACTTGGTTAGTGTATGTTGGTACTAAAGAATCTCGTAATGCAAGTAATGTGATGGTAATTATTAAACTAGCTATTATTTTGTTAGTAATTATTGTTGGCGCATCTTATGTAGATATCGATAATTGGACGCCATTTATGCCGAATCAATTTAGTGGCGTGATGGCAGGGGTATCAGGTGTTTTCTTTGCATACATTGGTTTTGATGCCGTTTCTACTTTAGCAGAAGAAAGTAAAAATCCACAACGTGATTTACCACGTGGTATGATTTATTCCTTAATTATTTGCACCGTTGTGTTTATTATTTTGGCCTTAGTTTTAACTGGGATGGTTTCTTACACTGCTTTAAATGTGTCTGATCCACTAGCAGAAGTATTTGCTTTAAAAGGAATAAAATGGATGTTGTTTATTGTGTCGATTGCCGCAGTAGTAGCAATGACGAGTGTAATATTAGTATTTCAAATGGGGCAGCCTCGTATTTGGATGGCGATGAGTAGAGATGGTTTATTACCAAAGAAATTCGCCGAGATTCATCCAAAATACAAAACACCCGCGTTCTCTACTTTGATTACAGGTTTAGTAGTTGGTATTCCTATCTTCTTTGTGACACCAAAATTTGTTTTAGATTTTACAAGTATCGGAACTTTGTTTGCATTTGTATTAGTATGCGGTGGCGTCTTAATTTTACCTCGTAATATGGACGCTAAAGAAAAGGGGAAATTTAAAATGCCTTATGTCAATTCAAAGTACATTGTTCCTGCTATTACCATTATATCATTAATTATTATTTTCTCTAATCATGCTAGTATGATAGTGAATGAAGATGGTTCTTATAACATTCCAATGATTGTGTTTTATTTGGTATGGATTACGATAGCAATCTTCTCATTTATCAAGAATTATTCTTTAATTCCTGTATTAGGTTTATTATCATGTTGTTATTTGCTAACTGGCATGGGCTGGACTAACTGGATGATGTTTGGTGTATGGTTAGTTATTGGCTTAGTTGTATACCTCATGTACGGTTACAAAAAGAGTAAATTGAATCTTCCTAGTTAATTTGATATTTGATTTGGGATGACTAATTTATTAATTGCTAAATTAGTGCTCCGTCATGAATCTCAAAAAAATCAATTACATAGAAAAAGCAATCAATTGGATTCACGAGAAAACTTCTGAAAAACAATTTCTAATTTTCTCGAGTATTTTAGTTGGTATTTCAGCAGGTATAGCCGCCGTTATTTTAAAATTATTTGTTCATGCTATCCGTCACTATTTAGTTGATGAATTCTTATTAAAGTATGATTTCAAATATTTATATCTAATTCTACCATTAATCGGTATAGGTTCAACTCTATTGATTGTGAAATATTTTTTCAAAAATCAATTAAACAGAGGAAATACAGCTATTCTTTTTGCCATTGCTAAAAAAAGTAGTTTCCTGCCATTTCATCAAATGTATTCTCATATTATAACTAGTGGATTAACTGTTGGTTTTGGTGGTTCGGCCGGATTAGAATCTCCAATTGTTAGTACAGGGTCAGCTATCGGTTCTAATTTTGCTCGCACCTATAAATTAAGTTATAAAGAGAGGACATTATTGTTAGCCGCTGGAGCAGCTGGTGGTATAGCCGGTGCATTTAACGCGCCAATAGCAGGAGTTTTATTTGCCTTAGAAGTTATTTTAGTTGATATTAGTATTAGTGCGTTTATTCCTTTATTAATTGCAGCGGCCTCTGGAGCATTACTATCAAAAATTATTTTACATGAAAGTAATTTATTGTTTTTTAAATTAAAGCAACCTTTCGATTATAATAATGTTCCTTTTTATATTTTACTAGGCTTATTAGCAGGTATTACATCATTATATTACGTTAATTTTTTTGATAAAGTAGAGTCTAAATTTCATACAATTAAATCAGGTTTTACTAAATGGTTTATTGGAGGAGTTGCACTAGTGTTTTTATTTGCTTTATTCCCTTCCTTATTTGGTGAGGGTTACGAAAGTATTAAGGCCTTGTCTGAATTTAGAACAGATGCCTTATTTAGAGATAGTTTGCTTTTAGGCTTTATCAAAAGTAAATGGACTTTACTTTTTTTTATTACAATAACCTTGTTGTTAAAAGCATTTGCAGCCGCTATCACATTAGGTAGTGGAGGTAATGGCGGTAACTTTGCACCTTCATTATTTGTAGGAGCTTATTTAGGATTTGCATTTTCTTTTTTTCTCACTTTAATGGGGTTTAATGATATTCCTGTAAGTAATTTCACCATTGTAGCTATGGCAGGTATTTTAAGTGGTGTATTTCATGCACCATTAACAGCTATATTTTTAATTGCCGAAATTACAGGAGGTTATGAATTAATTATTCCTTTGATGATTGTGGCCTCTATCAGTTATATCATTGTTAAACGTTTTCATCCCGAATCGTTGGATGTTAGAAGATTAAGAAATAAAGGAACCATAGTTTCTGAAAATAAAGACACAAGTATCTTAAGTAAGATTAATACAAAAGAAATGATTGAAACTGATTTTGCCACTATTCATTTTAAAGCCACCTTACGAGATATTGTAGAAACCATAAAGCATTCAAAACGTAATACTTTTCCTGTAGTAAAAAAGAACAATAAATTGTTGGGCATAATTTATTTAGATAATATCCGTGAAGAAATGTTTAATCCTGAGTTATATGATAAAGTAACTGCTAAAGAAGTGATGCGTAAACCATCGATGATCATAGATACTAAAGAAGATATTTTTTCTATCATGCGTAAATTTGAAGAATCAGGACAATGGAATTTGCCAGTAGTAGAAAATGAAATCTACATTGGTTTTTTGTCTAAATCAAGTATATTAGATAAGTATAGACATGAGTTATTAGAGTCGGTATAATGTCATTTTTTTTAATTGATTTCATAATCTTTTTTATTTTGCTACAAATCGTAGCACAAAGCAACGGGTTCTTGACTTAACTTTGTTGCATGAATCATCAATTATTTTCTAAATCAGATTTGCACGGTAGGGCAGCCATTGTGTTTTGTGATGGCGATTATATATCATCTATTAAGCAGTATTCTTTTAAAATTTCATTGTTTATTGTGGATGATACTTATGTAGAAGTGTTTTATAATGCCCACACTAATCAATTAGAAGATATTGCTATTATGGAACCTGATGAGCAGCGGTTGCAACTATATGCTATAGGCGTAGATATTACGGATTTGTTTAAATGAGTTTATGATTCAATTAAATCATGTTGAATTAAAGAAAAATAATCATCGAGAGAATGATAAGTAAAACTATTACGAAGTAAGTTAGCAAATGGTATGTAATTTTACCATTTGTTTTTTTAACGATGTAATCAAATAGTTTAATCATAATAAAGTCGTTTATTGCTTCTTCGGATAATCAAACAAACACAATTCCCCTGTTTTTGCTTTCTTCCAATCATTCGTATCAAAATTAATTCCTGCAATGGCGCAGGTTGGCATTTCCATTGGTAAGGCTTGTGTTAGGTGCTGAGCCAAATCGCTAATGGTGGGGTTGTGTGCAAATAATAAAACCGTATTAAAATTATTGTCAATAGCATTGATAACGGATAGATAATCTTTTGCTGATGATTCGTATAGCTCTTGCTTAATTACAATAGTGTTTGGATTGTAATTAATATGACGTGCAAATATTAAAGCAGTGCTAATTGCTCTGATAGCAGGACTCGAAATAATTAAATCAGGTTTATGATTAAACTTAGCGGCCATCATATTGGCATTGCTATAACCGCGTTCGTTTAAATAACGTTCGATGTCTTTTAATTCAGGATTGGTCCAATCCGATTTAGCGTGACGAATGAGAAAAAGTTGTTTCATTACTTAAAATCTTCCATGGTAATGACTTTATCACAAAAACTATATTCATCCTTAATAGAATTTGAACAAACGACAATAGTTTTATGCATGGCATAGTTTGCAATCATGCTCTTATACCAATCAATTACGGTAGCATCTAAATTAGTAGTCGGTTCATCCAAAAATAAAATAGGAGCGTCTGCTAAAATCGCCAACGTTAATTTCAAGCGCTGTTTCATACCACTCGAAAACAATTTAATGTATTTGTCTTTGTGAGCAGCTAAGCCGGATAATTCAATAATTTGTTTGGTAGTTAAATTATTTAAAAATGCTTTGTAAAAAGCAGTATGTTCTATTTGTTCCTGTAATGTAAAATCTTCTACTAATTCTAAATAAGGCGAGGCTAAACTAATGTGTGTATATTGTTTTTCGTCTTCTATTTTTTCTTGATTAATGTAGTAGGTGAGTTCACCTTCGTTCAATGTTAAATAGCCTGTCAGGGCTTGTAATAAAGTTGATTTTCCAGAACCGTTTAAACCGAGAACCGCTATTTTTTGCCCTGAATTTATGTCCAAACTCACCTTACGGAAAATCCATTCTCTGCCAAATTTTTTTCCAGCATTAGCGAGTTTTATGTTAATTGGGTTTTGCAAGTTTTTTTTGTAAATTTTGAGTAAAAGTAACATTTTTCAGCTGTATTTTATGCACTTATCTTATAACTGATATCTGATAACTTATATCTAAAATTTGTATCTTTACAGCCTTGAAATTAATCAAACGCATATTCGCTCCTATATGGAAAACATGGTTCTTTTCTGTGTTTGTCATCTCTTTTGTATTACTGTACCCGTTTTTTTACATCACCATTAAAACTCAGCATTTAAATACAACCTTTAAAATAAAGCGTATTTGGTCGGCTTGTATAGCTTACGGCTCTTTTGTATTTCCAAAATTGATTTATAAATCTAAATCTAAAAAAATGCCTCAACCCTGTGTTTTTGTGGGGAATCATACGTCGTATTTAGATATAGTATTGAGTACTTTTTACATTGATCATTTAGCTTTATATATGGGTAAGGCAGAATTATTAAAAGCACCTTTATTTAAAACCTTTTTTAAAGGAATGGATATTACAGTGAATCGTAAAAGTATTAAGGATTCGCACCGTGCATTTATTAAAGCTGGCGAAGAGATTGATAAAGGCAGAAGTATGGTGATTTATCCAGAAGGAACCATTTCTACTTATGGTAAATTAAGACCTTTTAAGAATGGGCCTTTTAAATTAGCGATTGAGAAACAGGTGCCCATTGTGCCTGTAGTAAATTTAAATAATTGGGAATTATTGCAAAACGGAGGCTATTTTAAGAGCAATGGATGCTTTGGTGTTGCAAAAACAGTTATTTTAGAGCCTATTGAAACCAAAGGCATGACTGAAGAAAATTTAGTAGATTTGCGAGAACGCGTTTTTAAATTAATTAACGATACATTACACGAATACAATGGCACAAAAAATTGATATCAAAACAGTAGAAGAAGTGGCGCATTTGGCGCGTTTGGAATTTACGGAAGAAGGTAAAGCTGATATTTTAAATGATATGAATCGTATGTTGGCTTTTGTAGATAAGTTAAACGAAATGGATACCAATGGTGTTGAACCATTAATATACATGACTGATGAGAAAAATGTGATGCGTGAAGATGAATCGAAAGACACCTTAACTCAGAAGGAAGCATTGAAAAACGCTCCTAAAAAAGATTCGGATTACTTTAAAGTGCCTAAAGTAATTGATAACCATTAAGACATATTTACCGGAATACAAAACTGTTTTATTGGAAATCTTTAAAAGCAATATGCCATTGTATTTTGCCGACGAAGAAGTGGCATTATTTGATGCTTTTTTAGATAGAGATGCTAGTACTCGCGGACCTTACTCCATTGTTTTTAATGAGGATAAAATTGTTGGTTGTGGAGGTATTGCTTTAAATCAACCAACTAAATACACCAATGAGACGCACGTTATTATGACTTGGGGCATGGTTGACAATAAACATCACAAAGAAGGCTTTGGGAAAGTACTTTTATTGCACCGAATTGAACAAGCCAAAGAAATATACCCTGGAATTAAAATTGCTTTAGGAACTACTCAACATACGTATCAGTTTTTCGAAAAATACGGATTTAAAACTGTTGCCTACGAAAAAGATCACTGGGGCAAAGATTTGGATTTGTATCAGATGGAATTAGATAATTATTAGGGCGTTACCCTCCCGCTGGTCGGGTCAGGCTTTTCGCTGCAATCTTTTTTATTCGTACCTCAAAAAAGGATTTTCGCTACAATCCTTAACGTGAACTCTCTACAAAATTGAAGTATAAGTTTCAATCTTAAAGTAAACCCGCGTGAGGGATTGAGGCATTTGTTTGAGCTCTTTTTATTTGTCACGCAGGGCAAATAAAAAAGCGAGTGCCGAAAAGCCAGGCCCGCAGGGAAACGCCCAAACCTACAAACAACCCAAACTCTTGCTCAGTAAGTAATTACCTTCAATTATAAATTGCTCATTTATGTTTTTTCCAATGATGATTAATTCATTAGGACAAGTTTTATTAATGTTTAATTCAAAATGAATGATAGAATGCGTTTTTGTTTCTAAGGCAGCAATCATTTGAGTTTCCTGAAGTGAGAGTTGTTTTATTTGTTTCACTTCAAATTCCCAATTTTTTACTTCAGTTAAAGTTAAGTAAGGGAATTTTTTATTGGGGTAGTTTGTAATTGACGAGTTTGAATATTTACAGATGTAAATAGAATCCTTTTTGTGAATCACAAATTTTTCAGTTAAAGTAATTCTCTTTTTTTTAGTATTTATTTTTCGCCCATTAGATGTTGTAATTTCTTGTGAAGCACTATCTACATGACATTGGTAGTAGGTTAACGAATCGCCACTTTGCAATTTAGCAATATTAGTTTTCTTTAAATGCTCAGGAAAAGTAGCTGTTTGAGAAAATAAAGCTGGGCAAACTATAAAAGTTAATATTGATAAAATATATTTCATTAATGAGTTGTGATTGTTATTTGTTTAGATAAATCCATTGCCTTTTGTTTTACCATATTTACATCCGATTGTAAATTATCGTAAGTTAATACAACACCCATTCTCCTGTAGGGTCTTGTAGTAGGTTTTGCAAACAAACGCACATCTGTATTCGGATTATTTAAAACGTCTTCAACTCCACTAAAGTTGTAGCTCGTTCCTTCGGCACTTGCTAATAAAACCGCAGATGCGCCATGTTGTTTTAATTGAATGTTAGGAATAGGGAAACCTAAAATTGCACGGGCGTGTAATTCGAACTCACTTAAATTTTGTGTATTAGCTAACGTTACCATACCAGTGTCATGCGGTCTAGGAGATAACTCTGAAAAATAAATGCCTTTATCTGTTAAGAAAAATTCAACTCCCCACAAACCTGCACCACTTAATTCTTTTGTAACCTTCGCTGCCATTTCTTCCGCTTCTTTTAAATCTAAATCGCTAATAGCACAAGGTTGCCAGCTTTCTTGATAATCTCCGCGTTCTTGTCGGTGACCAATTGGCGGGCAAAACAATGTTTTTCCGTTTTTTTGAGTAACCGTTAGTAATGTGATTTCAGAATTGAATTTAATAAACTCTTCTACAATTACTTCTTTATAATCGCCGCGAGAACCTTCCATTGCGTAGTTCCATGATTTTTCAACGTCTTGTTCTGTTTTGATGATGCTTTGTCCTTTGCCACTACTACTCATTAATGGTTTTACGACACAAGGAATGCCAATCACAGCAACCGCTTTTTTAAAATCTTCTAAAGTTGTTGCGTATAAATAATTGGCCGTTCTTAATACTAATTCTTTCGACGCTAAATCTCTAATAGCTTTACGATTCATAGTAAAATTAGCAGCTTTAGCACTTGGTACTACGGTGATACCTTGTTTTTCATAATCATAAAAACGTTCGGTACGAATCGCTTCAATTTCTGGAACTATTAAATCTGGTTTGTGTTTTGTAACAATAGCATCTAAAGCTTCTCCATCTAGCATATTAATAACTTCACATTCGTGAGCTACTTGCATCGCTGGCGCATCTTTGTAAGAATCAACTGCAATTACATATTGTCCTAAACGTTGCAAGGCAATAGTCACCTCTTTTCCTAATTCTCCTGAACCTAGTAATAAAATTTTTTGAGGATTCATTTTTTAAAATCTTAGTGTTAATGATGCTGGTAATTTATCTTTCAAAATTCCAAAATATAAACCATAGCCAGCGGCTAAACCAATGGTGCCGCCAATTAATGCCTTTATTCTTCTTCTACTCCTCGATACACGCTCGTAGCCAAGTATATACGCATCTTGTTCTATGTAATTTGGATTACTAATAGTTTTATGTCTTATTCTAACTTTTGGAACTCCAGTTAATGCCATGTAGCCATAAGGGAATATGGGTGCAAAAAATAATCCTAATCCTCCACTCACTAAACCAACAACTCCAGCACCAATTAAGGCCCCAGGTGCTTTAAATCCTTTTCTAGCATCACGTTCTCCATAAATATAGTAAAGCATTTCATCACGTGTAAAATAATTTCCTTTTAAAGTATCTTGTGAATAGTAATAATCAGTGAAACCTACAGCGTATTTCACACAATAAATATCATCATATTCATAATGTAATTTTTCTGCAACGTTAGCTGGATTCACTATTGTTACGGCACCAATAAGTGTATCTAAAACTTTTTCAACTACTACATTACCATTCATTAATAAGATGGTGTCTTTATTTTGTGCTTTAGATGAAATAGCAAAAATAATTAGTATTAACGTAAAAAATAGGCTGCGTATCATATCAATTTATATTTAACAAGTTTACAAATAATACTAAATATATACTATCAAATGATATTGACATTTGCTTCATTTTATTCAAAAAAATAAGATTTAAGCTTCAAATTTAAAGCTTATAGATTTTACAGAATTTACAATAGTATTCTCGTAATGAAGGCTATTTATCAAGCTTTTAGCTTCAGGTAATTCAAATACTTCTTTTAGGTTTCTGATTTTACCAATAGGCACATCATGCTTTAAACATTCATTAAATAAAATGTCAAAATTAAATGTTTGAATGCGTTTATTTAAAACTTCAAATAAGGTTTGACGATTGGTAATTCGCAATTGATTGCTTTGATAGCTAGAAGTTATCTCAATATTTAAAATATCGCATAGTTGTTTAAACTGCTTATCACTGCCAATGGCAAAAGTTATTTGATGATGATCTTTTGTAGTAAATATTTCTCCGTAAGGCGCAATGTTTGGATGCAAAGAACCCTGAGCTGCTGGTAAATGATGTGCAATGAGCCAATTAGTAGCTTGGTTTGCTAATGAAGCAACAGCAGTATCGAATAACGAAACAGTAAGATGCGACCCTTTGTTTGTTTTGTATTTATTGAGGAGTGCAATTAAAATAGCTTCTTTGAGTTGATGTCCAGCTAAAATATCAATTAAAGCAACGGGCATTTTTAATGGAGCTGCATTTTTTTCTCCATTCATAAACATAAACCCACTTTCGGCTTGTAAAATTAAATCATAGGCCGTGCGAGGATTATCTTTTCCAAATCCATTGATAGACGCATAAATTAAGGTTGGATTCAAATCTTTTAAAGTTTGATAATCTACTTTTAATTTTACATCATCCCCTAATTTGTAATTAGTAATTAAAACATCTGTTGTTTTTATTAAATCATAAAAGCTTTGTAAATCTTTATCACTAGATAAATCTAAAAACAAAACTTCTTTTCCTGCATTAATACTCCAATAGTAAGCGCTAGTTTTATCTTCTTTATTTTCTGATTGTAATTTCCAACTTCTTGTTACATCACCTCCAGTTTTGGGATTTTCAATTTTAATAACCTTTGCACCTAATTCAGCAAAAAATAAACCAGCGGATGGCCCTGCCAATACACCAGCCAATTCAATAACTTTTAAATCTGAAAAAGGTTTATTCATGTCAATTAAAATTGAGCTTGTACTGGTTTATTATTTAAAATCAATTCTATTTTTTCGGTTACTTCAGGCGTGATTAACGCAACAACATCTAAAGCTTTTAAATTTTCAATCAATTGTTCTTTTTTTGAAGCTCCTAATATTGTTGTACTCACGTTTGGATTTTTAACGGTCCAAGCAATAGATAATTTAGCTACAGAAGTTCCTATTTCGTTAGCTAGTAAAGCTAATTTTTTTGTTTTTTCAATTTTAGATTCTTCACCAAGTGTTCTTTCTTTCAACCAATCCATTCCTTCAATATGTAAACGGTTATCTTCAGGAATGCCGTTATTATATTTACCAGATAACAAACCTGATGCTAACGGACTCCAGATAGTTGTTCCCATTCCAAAATCTCTAAATAATAATAAATAATCTTTTTCCAATTTTGTTCTTTCAAACATATTATATTGAGGTTGTTCCATAGTTGGACCAATTAATCTATTACGTTCTGCAAATACAAAAGCTGCCATAATTTCATCGTTTGCCCATTCGCTAGTTCCCCAATACAAAATTTTACCTTGTTGTATCAAGGTATTCATTGCCCAAACGGTTTCTTCAATGGGAGTGTTTTTATCGGGACGGTGACAAAAGAATAAATCAATATAATCTACTTGCAAACGCTTTAATGCAGCGTGACAACCTTCTATAATGTGCTTACGCGATAAACCAGTTTGATTTGGTTTTTTATCTTCATAACCAAAATAAACTTTACTACTCACACAGTAAGAACTACGAGCCCAATTTTTTTGTTTCAATATTTTGCCCATTACTTCTTCTGATTTTCCAGCAGCATAAATTTCCGCATTATCAAAAAAGTTGATGCCATTATCGTAGGCAATGGTTAATAATTCATCGGCAGTATTATTTTCTATTTGCTTACCAAATGTAATCCATGATCCAAAGGATAATGCACTTACTTGTAATCCTGATTTTCCTAATCTTCTATATTCCATGATTTATTGTTTTTAACCGCAAAGCTCGCGAAGTATTTTCGCAAAGGAAGCAGAGTTTTTTTAAATTTTATCTTACTAATATTTTTGGTTCTAACATATCAAGTATGGCATATCTCACTCCTTCTCTGCCAAGCCCACTCTCTTTTACTCCGCCATAAGGCATTTGATCGTAACGAATGGTAGGAACATTATTATGGATAACACCACCTACTTCTATTTGTTTAAAGCATTTTTCTAATTCTATGTTGTCGTTTGTAAAGACACCACATTGCAAACCGAATTTTGTATTGTTTGCTTGATGAATTGCATCTTCAATTGTTTCAAATGAGTTAATACAAATAACAGGACCAAATACTTCTTCTGCATATACTTTCATAGTATGATTGCAATTAGTTAAAATAGTTGGTTCAACATAACTTCCATGTCTTTTTCCACCACAAATTAATTGTGCACCTTGTTCTATAGCTTCCTTAATCCAATTTTCAACACGTACGGCATTTGCTTCATCAATCATGTTAGATATATCGGTAGCAGTTTCTAAGGGATTGCCTGAAATTAAATTTTGTGTTAATGCATTTAATTCATCTACAAATGATTGGTATAATGACGAATGCACCATAAAGCGTTGCGCATGAATACATATTTGACCGCTATAAGCAAAAGCGCCCATTAATGATTTTGGTAAAGCGTCTTTTAAATCCGCACTTTTTGTAATAATGGTGGCGGCATTTCCACCAAGTTCTAAGACTACTTTTTTCTTCCCACTTTGCGCTTTCATTTTCCAACCAATGTCGGGAGAGCCTGTAAAGCTTAATAGTTTAAAGCGTTCGTCGGTTACTAATAAATTACCTGTTGTTCTATCCATTGGTAAAATAGATACTAAGCCTTTTGGTAATTCTGTCCGATCAATAATTTTCGCTAATTCTAAACATGATAATGGTGTGCGACTGGCAGGCTTTAAAATAATAGGGCAGCCACTTGCAATGGCAGGTGCTAATTTATGAACCGCTAAATTCATCGGGAAATTAAAAGGAGCAATACCAGCAATTAAGCCAATAGGAAAATAGTCTACAATCCCATTTCTTTTATCAGTTTGTAAAATTCTATCCAATGCCAAATGTTCGGTTCTGTCTTTTCTACTTTCTTCGGCAGCAATTGAAAACGTATATGCCGAGCGGTCAATCTCAGCCAACGCGTACTTTAATGGCTTTGCACTTTCTAAACTTAAAACTTCTGCTAATTTTTTTCGGTTAGCGTAAATCTCATTCGAAATTTGTTTTAAGATATTATATTTTTTTTGAGAAGATAAGTTTTGTAATTCTGCTCTAACAGATAACGCTTTAATAATGGCTTCTTCCAAAACAAATTTATCTGCTAAATAAGTAGTGGCTACTAACGATTGATTAAAAGGATTGTGGATTTCAAGTACGTGGTTTGTGGTAATAAATTTACCAGCAGAGTAGATACTATAATTTTGTTTTTGCATTATTTTTTAGTCAATGCTTTAAATACATCTTCTAATTTTTGCTCTTCTTTATTCATGGTTAACACACTTAAATTGTGTTTAACGGCATAGTTAAATAATTCTTTACGAACATCATTTTCTACATCCGAAATCACTTTCCATGTTTTGCCATCTATTAAGATTGCATCTTCCACACCTTGTATCGATTTTAATGAGTTTACAGAAACATCTTTATCAAATTCAACCGTAATAACTTGTTTGGTCGTATTTTTTTGAAGTGTCTCTGTTGTATCGTTAGCTACAATTTCTCCTTTATTTATAATGATAACTCTATCACATACAGCTTCTACTTCTTGCATAATGTGTGTGCTTAACATTACAGTTTTTTCTTTTCCTAATTTTTTAATTAAGCCGCGAATTTCTTCTAATTGATTGGGATCTAAACCAGTGGTTGGTTCATCCATAATTAACACTTTAGGATCGTGTATCATTGCTTGCGCTAAACCAACACGTTGACGATATCCTTTTGATAAAGCTCCAATTTTTTTATTTTGTTCTACTTGTAGGCCAGTAGCTTCAATCATTTCTTTAACGCGTTCTTTAGCGTTTTTGATTTTATATAAACCTCCAATAAATTCTAAAAACTCTTTTACATACATATCCAAATACAAAGGATTATGTTCTGGTAAATAACCAATTTGTTTTCTTACTTCAATACTTTGACTATTTGTATCAAAACCACTTACTGTAGCCGAACCTTCGGTGGGAGGAATATAGCAGGTTAAAATTTTCATCATGGTGCTTTTTCCAGCGCCATTCGGACCTAAAAAGCCAACAATTTCATTAGTTCCAATTTCAAAAGATATATTGTTTAACGCTTTTTGTGTACCGTATAGTTTAGTGATATTATTTACTTTAATGGACATAGTAGTAGATTGTTATCTCAAAAATAGTGTTTTTTTATGAATATTTAGTGTATTTGGGCGTGCCCCTCCTACCGTCGGGTCGGGCTTTCGGCACTCGCTTCCTGCATGAAAAATGCAGGAGAGCTCAAACAAAGCCTCAATCCCTCACGCAAGCTTGCATTTTGTTCGAAGCATACGTTTCATAGCCAAAGTAAAGTTGCGTGAGGGATGCGAGCGGAAATCCTTTTGTGAGGTACGAACAAAAGATTGCAGCGGGCAGCCCGACCCGCAGGGGCACGCCCATATGCTACAGCATAAGCACGCCCACCTATGCCCACCAACACACGCCCAAAAGATTAATATATTTATTATCTTTATCGCATGACAGGCTTAGTTACAAAATCTACCGGAAGTTGGTATGCTGTTCGCATTGAAAGCGGCGAGGTAATAGAATGCCGTTTGAAAGGTAAAATTCGTTTGGATGACCGTAAAACAACCAATCCTGTAGCGGTAGGTGATATTGTAGATATTGATAGAGATAAAGATGGCAGTAATCAAATTACAGGGATTCATCCTCGTAAAAATTACATCATTCGTAAGTCCATCAATTTATCTAAACAAGCACATATTATTGCCAGTAATTTAGATCAGGCTGTTTTAGTAGCGACGTTGGTTGCGCCAAGAACATCTTTAGGATTTATTGATCGTTTTTTGGTGACAGCCGAAGCTTATGAAATTCCTGCTAAAATTTTGTTTAATAAAAAAGATGTGTTGGATGAAGAGATGGTAGAGTTGCAAAACGATATCATGAAATTATATACCGATATTGGTTACGAATGTTATTCGGTTTCTTCATTTGATAAAGCAGATATTGAATTTATTAAAACCTTACTAAAAGATAAAACCACTTTAATTTCGGGACACAGTGGAGTAGGGAAGAGCACTTTAGTAAATGCTATTGATACTGAACTTGATTTAAAAATCGGAGATATTTCGGAAGCACATTTAAAGGGTATGCACACCACTACTTTTGCTGAATTATTTCCTTTATCTTTTGGAGGCAACATTATTGATTCTCCTGGTATTAAAGAATTGGGCTTAGTAGAAATGAAAAAAGAGGAAGTAGCACATTACTTTCCTGAAATGATGGCGCGTATGAACGATTGTAAATTTAATAATTGCATACATGTGAATGAACCAGGCTGCGCCATTTTAAAAGCAGTTGAAACTGGTGAAATTTCTCAAGAACGTTATCAAAGTTACCTCGGAATTTTGAATGGCGAGGAAATGGATTGGAAAGAGTGGGAGATTAGATAGTCTTTAAATAAAATTAAAAAGCCCTATGTTATATAGCATAGGGCTTTTTATTGATCTTATATTTATTATTTATTCTTTACATCCTTAATTAAAACACCTTCTTTAATTACACGGAAAGCAGTTCTTCTGTTTTTTTGGTGAGCTGCTTCAAACTCTTCGCTTTTCGGAACCATTTTTGCAATTTCTTCATCACTAATTAATGGCTTCGTTTCTCCATAACCTGTAGGCAATAAACGTTCTTTCGTAATTCCTTTACTTAGTAGGTATGTTACACAAGATTGAGCACGAGCTTGTGATAATTTTAAATTTAATTTATCACTACCACGAGTATCGGTATGTGCATTAATCTCAATACTAAAGTTATCATTCAACTGCAAATAATCAAAAATCTTATCTAAAATTTCTAATGATTTAGGACGTAATGTAGCTTTATTTAAATCGTATTCTATACCTTCAATAACCACGTCCTCTTCAGGAATAATACTTAAGGTGAAGTTTTGTACAATATGAGTCGTTTCTGTTAAGCCTTTTGTAGTTGCACTTGCTGAACTTGCCTGATAACCTTTCTTTTGTGCTTTTAAAAAGTATTGTTTGTTTTCTTTTAAAGGCGACGAGTAAAAGCCTTTTTCATCAGTAATTAAAAACAAAGGTTCATCTTCTCCTTCCACATCTTTCACTGTTACTAAAGCACTTGCAATTGGCTCTCCTGTGTCGTAGTCTTCTACAGTACCACTGATATCAAATAAGATAGGTTCATTTTCAAATTCATAAATATCATAACAGTTTCCACCAGGGCAATCTTCTCTATCACTTGCAAAATAACCTTTGGTTTGTAATCTATCTAATATAAAATAAGCATCATCTTTACTAGAGTTAATTGGGCTACCTAAATTTTTTGGAATCGTATACACAGAGTCTTCTGGACTTAATGAGCTTTTAAAAACATCTAAACCACCAATTCCTACATGTCCGTTTGAACTAAAGAATAAAGTATTTGAAATAGCATGAAAGAAAGGTGTTGTTTCATCACCACTTGTATTGATTGTTTTTCCTAAGTTTTTAGCTTCGCCTGTTAAACCTTTTTCATCAATGTTACATACGTATAAATCAAATCCACCAAATCCACCGGGTTTATTTGAAGAGAAATATAGTCTTGTACCATCAAATGATACAAATGGCTGCATGGTTTTATATCCAACTTTATTAACTGTTTCACTTAATTTATAGGTTTCATAAAACAATCCATCTTGCATTTTTGCCATATAAATAAATGATTCATTTCTGTTGGCGTCGCTCCATCTTGTATAAAACATAATATTGTCGGAAGAAACAATACTTGAACCCTCATGTAAACCAGTATTTACTGGTCTACCAAAGTTCACTGGTTTCATCCAACCTGTATCTTTTAGTTCAGTATAATATAAGTCACATAAATAGCGTGAGTCTTGTTTTTCTGGATCCAATAATACTCCACCTTTTCTAGCACTTGTAAATAATAGTTTTGTAGCACTTCCATAATACATTGGCGCAAAATTAGATGTACCAACGTTAAATACGGTGGTATCCATTTTACGAGCAACAATTAATCTTTTGTTACTAATCGAATCTAATGCAAAATAGCAAGAACTTAAACTTTTTTGAAATACTTTCTTTAATGAATCGGTTTTGGCCGTTTCCATTAATATTTCAAATAGAAACATCGCGGTATCATATTTCTTTATTTGCAATAATGCCAATGCGTATTGATGCATATCTTCCGGATACGAGCCATTATCTACAACCTTTTTGTAATATTTTACTGAATTTAGGTAGTCAAAATTTGCGCGGTAACAAATTGCTAGTTGGTGGTTTACGTAGTCAGCTTTTGTGATTTCGTTTTTTGGCTTGGCTACGCTTCTTTTTGTAGAATCTTGTTTGAATTCTTTTGTTTTTAAATTTACGATCTGCACTTCATAAGGAAGCACAGCTTCTTTTAATGCTATAGTATCGTTTAATACTTTATTATAATAATCGATTGCCGTAGTGTAGTCTTTTTTCGCAAAGGCATCATCCCCATACTTTAGCCAAAGTTTTTTTGATTGGCCAAATACCTGAACTGTTGCAAGAAGAATAGTAGCTAATAATAATAATTTTCTCATAAACTTTTATAATCTTGGACAGTGACGTACGTCTTTTTTATTTGATTTTTTAGCTGTGTAGGTGAAAGATATTTCAAAGGCTCCACGAGTTTTTGAAACATCTTTTAACGATGATGTATTTGCATCATATCCTATTTTGGCAATGTAATTGTTTTTGCGGGCTCCTATATAAAATACGGCTGCATCTTTACTTCTATAATTTAATCCAGCTAGCACATAAAACTCTTGTTCTTTAAAGAAATAACCCATGTCAATTGAATACAGTTGCTCTGTAGCATTTTTTTGCATCATAACTAACACTTTTGGTAAAACATAAAATAACTCTGTTACATTTATTCTGACACCCGCGTGCACATAATGTCTAAGAGGTAATTTATTGTCACTTCCATAGAACGTTTCTTTTGGATTAGTTAAATTAAAAACAGAGTATCCCAAGAATGGATTTAAACGCGCTTGTTGTTTTCCGTTAAAATATAAAATACCAGCGTTTACTTGTTCTCTTATGTACGACTGTCTATTGTATGTTTCTCCAGATGCTAAGTTTTTATCAAAATAACCTCCATCTGACGTGTTATATTGGTTATTGAATGTATATAAACCAGCTTCAATTGTTTTTTGCATTGCCCC
The DNA here is from genome assembly GCA_016711805.1 of Bacteroidota bacterium. GTDB lineage: Bacteria > Bacteroidota > Bacteroidia > B-17B0 > Aurantibacillaceae > UBA4416. The sequence continues at coordinate 373,307 of JADJSH010000001.1, read as the reverse complement.
AGCTTGTAAGCCAAAAGATAAATTATGGTTTTTATTTTTATCCAATGGCACTGCATAGGATACAGAAAACAACCCTTGCAATACATTATAATTGCCAACACCAGCTCTCATATTAATAATTTGTCCGCCATATCCCCATTTACCTTTTGGGGCATCTAAACTAATTAATGCTGTGTTGTAAGGTTTAAATGCAACCGAACGCCATTGGTTTCTATATTGTGCATGTACTCTAAAGTTTGCATCTACCACACCTGTTAATGCAGGATTTAAAAATAGCGGACCAGCATCATACATCGATAAATGGAAATCCTGCGCTTTTATAGAACAACTCCATAAAAGCAAGATACAATGCGATATTAATATTTTCTTTTTCATCTTATCTTAATAATGTGACATCACCTGTCTTTTTAACTGTTTTACCATTTAGCATTTCAACTTCTACTACCCAAACATATACGCCCACTGGCTGATCTATATCTTTAAATTTACCATCCCAACCCTGAAGCTGATCATTTGTTTCAAATATTAACTGCCCCCAATTGTTATATACTCTAACATTAATTGATTTAAATGGACCACCTCTAACCAAGAAGAAATCATTTTGACTATCGCCATTTGGTGAAAATGCTGTAGGAACATCTGGTAATAATACAATCGAGATATCTTGTCTTGCTGAATCAAGACACCCATTAATATCCTTTACAACGAGTACTACCGAATAATCTCCTTGGCCATTATAAGAATGCGTTGGATTTTGGGTATTAGCCGCTGACGAATCTCCAAATGCCCAATACCAATTTACTAAAGGACTTGGCCCCGTTGAAAGATCTGTAAAGGTTGCAACTTCTAGTGCCTCAACTGGATTTGGATTGATACTAAAATTGGCATCAGGACCTGGGATAACCGTTACAACTTTTCTAATAGTATCCTTGCATCCAAAAGATGAAGTAGCTATTAGGGATACAGTAAATGTATTTGTACTGCTAAAAGAATGTTGAGGGTTTTGAATTAATGAACTTTGAGAGTCACCAAAATTCCATTGCCAAGAAACAATTGATCCTGAAACAGTTTTTGAAGAGTCAACAAACTGAGTAGTATTTCCTACACAAGACGTATTATTATAAAATAGAGCTTGTGGTAAGAAATAAATTTCAATTGGTTTTCGGATTGTGTCGTTACATCCATTACTTCCATAAACAACATGCGAAACTGTGTAAGTACCTGGGTTTACATAAGTATGCGTTGTATTATTTGTATTATCATTAGTGTTATCTCCAAAATCCCAGAACCATCCAGTTATACTCCCTGATGGGGTTGAATTATCTGTAAAGGTTGCTGTTTTCTTAGAGCATACGTTATTTGTAACAAAGTTTGCATCAGGCGAAGCTTTGAAGTTTAGTGTAATTGTATCATTAACAGGCGCGCACCCTTTATTATAGGTTGATGTTAAAACTAACGTCACCGAACCATTAAGAACATCTATCGGCGATGGTTGATAAAAAGTAGTTGTTAATGAATCATCTGGCATAAACGAACCAGTTCCTAATGTCGTCCATGCACCTGTTGTTGTTGCACCATTTACATTTCCAACCAATTGTATTAATTGATTATCACAAACCGTATTATCAGGGCCTGAGTTTACCGTTGGGGATTTTGAAAGAACGACATAAACTGTATCTGATGCAGGTAGGCAATTCCCTCCAGTAGACGTTAATACTAATTTCACTAAAGAAGTATCCGCAGCACCCAAAGTGTAAATTGTACTTAAATTACCTGAGTTTGCAAAAGTTCCATTACTCATGGTAGACCATATTCCTGCACTTGCACCTGCCGTTACTGAACCGTTAATAGGATAAAATATATTACTTGAACAAATCGTATCGTTGATTCCCGCATCTACAGATGGTCCAGGAGTTATCGTCACAATTAAACTGTCATTTGCGGAATTACAATTTCCGTTATTGGTAGATGTTAATTTGATACTGAAAGTTCCTAATGCTATATCAGAGGGACTTAATTGATAAACTGTATTTAATGATGTTGTTGAAGGTGTAAACAACCCTGAACCCGTTCCAGACCATAAACCAGTTGTGGTTCCCGCACTTACAGTTCCATTTACAGCAATAGTGGCATTGTTGGCACATACTGAAATATTTGGACCTACAGCTACTATTGGAGAAGGTGTAAATAAAATTTTTACCGTATCCACTTCCTGATTACAAGTTCCATTATTAGTGGAACTTAAAATTAAATTAGCAAAACCTGCCGTTAATTCTGAAGCGCTTGGTGTATAGGTTCCTGTTAATGCCGTATTGTTGGGACTAAATGTGCCAGACACTCCACTCCAAACACCAGTTGTCGTAGCTCCTGATACTAAACCAAATAAAGAGGTTGTTGCGTTGTTTTTACATACAGTTACATCTATACCCGCATTTACTAATGGCGCATTCGTGAAATTAATAACAACTGTATCTTTTACTTGATTACAGGTTCCATTATTTGATGAATTTAAAATTAAGTTAACAAAACCAGCTGCAATTTCTGACGCACTTGGCACATAAGTTGAACCTAAAACTGAACTATCAGGATTAAAAGTTCCTGTTCCTCCAGACCAATATCCTGTAGTTGTTGGACCAAAAACACTTCCTGATAAAACGCTTCCTGCATTGTTTGCGCAAGCTGATAAATTAAAGCCAGCATCAACTGTTGGAGCACTCGTAAAGCTTATTAAAATACTATCTTTTACCTGATTACAATTCCCATTGTTTGTTGATTCTAAAACTAAAGTTGTAAAACCAGCCAATAGTTCGGATGGAGTTGGTGTATAAATCGTATTTAAATTTGTATTTCCAGGGTTAAATGTTCCTAACCCTCCTGACCAAAGCCCTGAAGTAGCACCAATAGTTACTGATCCATTAAGAGCAACGGTTGCATTATTTACACAAACAGAAATATCTGGACCAATCGCTACAACTGGAGCCCCAGTAAATAAAATAACTAATGTATCTATAGCTTGGTTACAAGTTCCGTTATTAGTAGAACTTAATATTAAACTTGCTGTACCCACGCTTAGTTCAGATGCACTTGGAGTATACGTTGCTGTTAAAGCAGTATTATTTGGACTAAATATACCTGATGCACCACTCCAAATACCTGTTGTAGTTGGACCTGCAACTAATCCTGAAAGGACAGTGGTTGCATTATTTTTGCACACTGATAATGGCGCTCCAGCGTTTACTGTAGGAGCATTTGTGAAATTTATAACAACGGTATCTTTTACAATATTACAGTTGCCATTATTTGTTGAGTTTAAAATTAAGTTAACTGAACCCGCTGTTATTTCGGCCGCGCTTGGCGTATAAGTTGAATTTAAAAATGTACTATCAGGACTATATGTTCCTGAACCACCCGACCAATATCCTGTGCTTGTTGGACCAGAAACGTTACCAGATAAAACGGTTGAAGCATTGTTAATACAAGAAATTAAATTATTTCCAGCAAATACAACAGGCGCACTTGTAAATGTAATTAATAGACTATCTTTCTCGGGTAAACAAGTTCCATTATTTGTAGATGTCAATACTAAATTAGCCGACCCAGCAGTAATTTCCGCAGGTGTTGGAATATAGGTAATTGACAAAGAGGTATTACTTGCATTAAATGTTCCATTTCCGCCACTCCAAATACCTGTTGTTGCACCTGCATTTACTGTTGCAGTGATAGCTACAGTTGGATTATTAGCGCATATAAGTACATCATTTCCAACATTGACAAAAGGTGAGTTGGTAAATAAAACTCTTACCGTATCAACCACTTGGTTACATGCACCGTTGTTTGTTGAAGTTAAAATTAAATCTGCAAAACCTGCAGTTAATTCTGCGGCACTAGGCGTATAAGTACTTGTTAAAGTTGTATTATTTGGATTAAAAGAACCTGAAACACCACTCCAAATACCAGTAGTCGTTGGTCCCGAAACTAAACCTGAAAGGATTGCTGAAGCATTATTTTTACAAGCTGTTAAGTTAAGTCCTGCATTTACAATTGGAGCATTAGAGAAATTAATAACTATATTATCTATTGTGGCATTACAGTTGCCATTTGTTGTAGAGGTTAATGTTAAGCTTACAGATCCTGCTGCAATTTCAGCTGCACTTGGTGTATATAATGAATTTAAAGAAGTGTTGTTTGGATTAAATGTTCCAGCACCACCTGTCCATATACCAGTACTTGTTGGTCCCGTAACTACACCAGATAATGCTGAAATAGGATTGTTTTCACAAGCTGACAAATCAACACCAGCACTCACTACAGGTGCGCCTGTGAAAGTAACTAGTAAACTGTCTTTCACTTGTAAGCAATTACCATTATTAGAAGATCCTAAAACTAGATAAACCGAACCTGCTGCAATTTCTGTTGGTGTTGGCGTATAAGTATTAGTAAAAGCTGTATTTGTAGGACTGAATACACCTGTGCCTCCCGACCAAGCGCCTGTTGTTGACCCAACAGATACTGAACCATTTATTGCCACGGTTGGATTATTAGCACATACAGATACATTCGACCCCATAGTTACAACAGGAGGATTGGTAAATGTAATTTGTAAACTATCGATTGTATTAGGACATCCATTTAAACTGCCCGTTGATATTAGTTTTATCTTTACACCACCTGAACTTAAGTCACCAGGTGATGGTAAGTAAGTAGTGTTAAGAGCTCCCGAGTTTCCAAATGAACCGGAGCCCGAAGTTGTCCAGTTTGCACCAGCTGCTAGTTGCAAAGAACCCGCTAATGTAATGTTTGGAATATTATTTTTACAAAGTGTTAAATTACTTCCTGCATCAACTATGGGCGATTTGAAGATATTGAGAGTCATTGTATCTCTTATAGGAGCGCAGTTACCAGTGGATGATAAAACAAATTTGATTTGAGATTGATTTAAATCATTTGCACTTAAAGTATAGGTTGTATTTAAACTTGTATTACTTCCAAAAGTTCCTGTTCCGCCAAGCGTAGTCCAGATACCAGCTGTGGCTCCTCCGTCTACACTTCCTGTTAATGCGATTGTATTGGTGGCAGTACATAAATTTTGATCGATGCCAGCATTAGTATACACTTTTCTTAAGAAAGATGACATGTAGTGATATAAACATCCGCTACTTGCTCCACCATTAATAACACCCATTGCAAATAAACTGTCAGTTGGGTGAGAATTAGTTAATAAGTTAGTTACACCAGCAGGAATCTCGACAGTAGTATAGCTTCTTTGAAATCCACTCCAAACACCTGCAGTTCCTGGAACAACTGTAAAACCTGCGGCAGGAACTAATGCGGCGCTTCCATTAAGTAAAAAATTACCTATTGCAGTAGTTTTACATAAAATATTTAAGATAAAAGTTTGTGTATTAGTTCTCGTAAAACTTACTTGATCCGAACCTGCACAATTTAATGGAGGAAGAATAGCTTCTCCTAATTCACATCCAAAACCACTTACATGAATCACATAAACTGGCTTATCTCCAGTAATATAGGTCAGTGGATTTATAGTCTTATAAAAATAAGTGTCGCCTTTGTTTAATAAAACAGTAGTGATTGCTCCATCGTTAATAGTTATCTGGGTAAAATTTTGTGTAGCTACTACATATGCTCCTTCAAACTGAGCAGCATTTAAACCGCCTTTATTGATAATGTATTCTGTACCTACAACTTCAACGGGCACAATTTGATCGCCCATTAAATCAAAACAACCAGATACTCCTCCAACAGAGTCATCAGACACCGTAACTGATATTGGTTTATTAGAAACTACGATTGTTCCACTTAAATTTTGACCGGCAACCGAAGTAAACCTTGTTACATTTTCAACATTATATGTTTGTCCAGCATTTAAAGTAATTGAGTAGCTAACATTTGCAGCATGTCCTACCACCGGACATCTTGGTGTAATCCAAACAACAGTAGCATTTTCTGTTGCAACAATTAAAATCTGGGATTTAGGAGTAGGGGTATAACCTCCATTATTTCCATTAGTTTGAAAAGGACAAACAAACTCTAAGCCCATTCCGTTTTGTCCTTTTAGAGAATAGGTTTCAGGGTTATTCACCACTGTTACTACTTCGTAAATAGCCGTAATTGGAAAGTCAGAAGTGATTTTTAATCCACGATTATGAACGGTGTTAGCTGGTACATTTTCTATTTGATTGATTAAATGTGATAAAGATTCAGAGACAAGAGAGTTAGCAGGGATAACAAAAGTTGTATCAAATGTTCCTGCGGGTTGTCTAACACGCACTGTAGTTGCATTATTAAATGAAGATAATCGTAAAGTCACAGGAATGTTACTTGCATGGCCTGTAGTAACCCAAGGGGCTGCAAACCAAAACACTGTGTCAATTTGTGATATAACTGATTTACTGCTTATTAAAAACAGAATCAATAATAATCTATTTAGTGCCTTCTTCATTTTGTTTCTTTAATTTAGTTTTAATACTATTATCAATGTCGTTTAATTCTTGTTCGTCAGCATCTAGTTTTTTCTTCGGTTTAATAAACTGATAGCAAACGGCTATTTCATGCGAGCCTTTGGTATAAGATTTAATATTAGAAGTAACAATGTCGTAGGAGTAACCAATAGTTAATTTGTCTTTTATTGTAACACCAATTAATGCACTTGCAGCATCATTCATGCGGTAGGAGCCTCCTATCCAAAACAAATTTTTGTATAGCGCTCTTAAGCTAAATTCTGGTTGAATTGGTAAAGGCGCATTAAATTTTGCCAATGCGGAAGGTTGAATTGAAATTGTTTTTGAAATTTTAAAGGTGTAACCAAGAGTGGCGTACATGTGTTGTGATAAATTACTTTGCGAATCTTTCCATGAAATTTTGTTACCAATATACTGGTAAGTAGCAACTCCAAAAAATAATTTATCACTATATAAATACAAGCCTCCATTTGAATCAAAAACATTGTTTGATAAAATATTTCCAGTTAACAGGTCATCACCTGTATCAGCCACTTTAGCATCATATAGTTTAATACGATATTGAACCATACCAGCAGATACTCCTAAGCCTAATTTGTAGTTTTTATTTAATTTAATGTGATAAGAAAAAGTTAAATAACCTGATGTTCTACTTAGTAAACCTACGTTATCTGAATTTACTAAAGCACCAATAGCCACTTTTTTGTTTTCCAATTGGACTGTGTAAGCTAATCATATACGTTTTAGGAGCATCCTGAAAACCCACCCATTGATTACGGTAATTTAAATTCATTACCGCATTTGGTTTAGATCCAGCTACAGCAGGATTATACGCGTATGGATTTAAAATATAATTGGTATATATTGGTAACTGTTGTGCAATAGAGTACTTACTAAACACTATCATGCTAAGTAAGAATAAGGATATATATAAATTCTTTTTCATGTTATCGTATTAATAGGATGCCTCCCTTAAATGGTTCCGTATTATTTGCATCGTTTAATTTTAAAACATAGTAATAGGTTCCAACTGGTAGTGCTTGACCTTTGTATGTTCCATCCCAAGGATTTGTATAGTTCCCTTCCGAAATGTATACGTTTTCACCCCATCGGTTATAAATTTCAATGGAGGCATTTGGATATAATAGACTCAAGAAATCTAATTTCCATACATCATTTTTTCCATCTCCGTTTGGAGAAATTGCATTTGGAATTAATGTAGAGATCTCGTTAGTAATGTTATTAATTTTTATTACAGCTCTAGCTGTATCAGAGCAACCATAACCATCACTTACAATTTGTGTAATGATATAAGTTCCATTATCATAGTAAATAGTTGATGGATTTTGTTGAGTAGAGCCATTTCCTTGTGCATCTCCAAAACTCCATGTCCAATTATTTGAATAACTCGATGTGTCAACGAAGTTAACTGTTGTACCAACATTTACTCCAGATGAAATTGAGTAAGCGAAACCTGCTGATGGTCTTGGCGTTAAATTCAATTGTTTCGATACAGTATCCTTACAGTTGTGGTTGGTTGTAGCAATTAATTTAATAGTGTAGAAACCAGAGCCTGGGAATAATTGTGAAGGGTTTTGTAAGTTACTTTGGCCTGGACCTCCAAAATCCCAAAACCAACTGTTAATTGTTTCTGGTGATGAAACTGATGAGCTGTCAGAAAATATGAGAGTTAATAAATTTCCATTACAAATTCTGTTGATTCCAAAATCTGCATTTGGTAATGGATAAATTATAGGTGTTTTTCTAATGGTATCATAACAGCCGAAAGAGTTTGATACGACCAGTTGAGTGGTATATGTGGTTGAGTTTGAAAAAGTATGACTTGTGTTTTGAGTAGTTGCTGTTGGTGTAGCATCCCCATAAGTCCATTCCCATGAAGATAATGTGCCAGAACCTGCAGAAGATAAATCAGTAAAAGTTGTGGTATTATTTAAACAAACAAGGTTGTAATTGAAATTAGCAAATGGTTTTGCCATAAAATTTAATTTAACCAAATCATTTACCGAATTACATCCCCCATTATTTGTTGACGTTAAAATTAAATTCACATAACCTACAGCAATTTCAGCGGCACTTGGAGTATAAGTTGCTGTTAAAGCAGTATTATTTGGATTAAATGAGCCCGCTCCTCCTGTCCAAACGCCAGTTGTTGTTGCGCCTGATATAACACCCCCTAGAATAGTAGACGCGTTATTTTTACAAGCAAATAAATCCACTCCCGCACTTACTAAAGGTGGATTTGTAAAGTTAATTACAATCGTGTCATTTACTTGATTACAATTTCCGTTGTTTGTTGAGTTCAAAGTTAAACTTACACTTCCAGCTGCAAGTTCTGCCGAGCTAGGTGTATAGGTAGTTGTTAGTGAAGTATTACCAGGATTAAATGATCCTGCACCACCAGTCCAAATGCCCGTTGTAGTTGCACCAGATACTAAGCCTGAAATGAAGTAATAGGATTGTTTTTACAAGAAGATAAATCTATACCAGCATTTACAAATGGCGATATAGTAAAGTTAATCATTAAACTATCTTTAACTTGATTACAATTTCCATTATTAGTAGAAGTTAAAGTGATTTTTACAGACCCTGCTGCAATTTCAGCTGCTGTAGGAATGTAAGTAGGATTTAAGGAAGTATTACTTGGAGTAAATGTTCCAGTGCCGCCTGCCCAAATGCCTGTTGTTGTTGGTCCATTGACTGATCCAGATAGAATAGAAGCTGCATTATTACTACAAGCAAATAAATCGATACCGGCATAGGTAGAAGGAGCTGTTGTGAAATTAATTAAAATGTTATCACTAGCAACTGTGCAATTTCCATTGTTTGTTGAGGTTAAAATTAAATTCACGAAACCTGCCGTAATTTCAGAAGCACTAGGTGTATAAGTTGCCGTTAATGCGGTATTGTTTGGATTAAATGTTCCTGATCCTCCAGTCCAAATACCCGTTGTTGTTGAACCAGATACTGTTCCAGTAAGAACCGAAGCAGCATTATTTTTACAAGCAGTAATATTTGATCCAGCATTTACCGCTGGAGAAGTTGTGTAAACAATTTTTACTGTATCAGTTACCTGAAGACACGTACCATTATTAGAGGACGTTAAAATTAGGGTAGCAAAACCTGCTGTTAATTCTGCACCACTAGGTGAATATGTAGCTGTTAAAACGGAATTACTTGGGTTGTAATTTCCAGATCCACCGCTCCATACACCTGTTGAGGTTGCACCCGAAACTGTTCCTGATAAAGCCGCTGCCGCATTGTTTAAACAGGAAGTAATATCTGCCCCTGCATTTACGATTGGCGAAGGCGTGTAATTAATTTTTACACTATCAATTACACTAAAACAGTTACCATTATTAGTAGAAGTTAATGTTAGTGTAATTGCGCCAGCAGTTAAATCAGCGGCACTTGGAATATAAGTTGGATTTAAAGAGGTATTACTTGGTGAAAAAGTTCCAGTACCACCAGCCCAAATACCTGTGGTTGTTGGACCTGATACAATTCCAGAAAGAGATGCGTTTGCGTTATTTTTACAAGAAAATAAATCAGCTCCAGCATAAACAGATGGAGCATTCGTGAAAACTATTGTAATGACATCACTTGATGCGTTACAATTTCCGTTGGCAGTTGATGTTAAAGTTAAATTTACAAATCCTGCAAAAAGTTCACCTGCACTTGGAGTGTATGTAGCTGTTAATGCTGTGTTATTTGGATTGTATGTTCCAGCTCCACCTGTCCAAATACCTGACGTAGTTGGACCTGAAATAGTTCCTGTAAGCACAGATGCAGGGTTGTTTTTACATGAAGAAATATTAAGTCCTGCATTTGAAGTAGGAGGCGTTGTGTAGTTTATTTGAACAGTACTTGTAACTGCAATACAGTTTCCATTGTTCGAAGAGGATAAGGTTAAGTTTGTGAAACCGGCAGCTAATTCAGAAGCACTAGGAGTATAGGTTGGATTTAAAACCGCATTACTTGGATTAAATGATCCTGTCCCACCTGTCCAAACGCCGGTAGTTGTTGCTCCTGAAACAGTTCCCGAAAGAACTGCTAGCGCGTTGTTTTTACAAACTGCAATGTTTGTTCCGGCTGCAACAGAAGGTATAATCGTATAATTGATTTGCATATTATCAACTACTTGAAGACAGTTACCATTAGCCGTTGAGGTTAGAGTTAAAGAAACTATTCCTGCCGTAAGTTCAGATGCACTTGGAGTATAAGTGGCATTTAAAGTAGCATTATTGGGATTAAATGTTCCTGAACCTCCTGTCCAAATTCCAGTTGTTGTAGGCCCTGATACAATACCAGAAAGAACAGCTGTAGCATTATTTTTTACAAGCAGATAAGTCAACACCAGCATTTACGGTTGGTGGATTTGTGAAAGTTATTAAAACATTATCCGTAACTTGATTGCAATTGCCATTAGCAGTTGATGTTAAAATAAGATTAACCAAACCTGCTGAAAGTTCTGCGGCAGTTGGAATATAGGTTGCATTTAATGAAGTATTGTTTGGTGTAAATGTTCCTGTACCTCCACTCCAAATTCCAGATGAAGTTGGACCAGATACAACCCCTGCTAAAACCGTTGCTGAATTATTTTTACATGTTGAAATATTAACACCAGCGTTTACAGAAGGCGATGGTGTAAAAAATACAGTTACACTATCTTTTGCTGGGTTACAATTCCCATTATTGGTTGAACTTAAATATAATTTTACTTGACCAGCCAATACGTCTGCTGCACTTGGTAAATAGTTTGTAGCTAACAATATATTACTAGGATTAAAACTACCTGTACCATTTGTTGTCCATTTACCTGTTGTAGTTACTCCGCCAATTACGCCAGCTACTGAAAGTGTAGGATTATTGGCGCATACCGATAAACTAGTTGCTGCAATGTTTGATGTTGGAACTGGAGTAATACTCACAAACATTACATCATTTACAGCAGCACAAATACCATTTAGTGTTGAAGTTAAAGTGAGTGTCGCTGAACCTGCACTTATTTCTGAAGCACTGGGCATATACGTACTGTTTAATGAGGTAGCACCAGGAGTAAATGTTCCAGAACCTGCACTTGCCCATATACCAGTTGACGAGCCACCTGCAATTGTGCCGTTTAATAAAACAGCGCTATTATTACCACACACTATTTGATCGACTGAAGCGTTTACTAATGGGGACGGTTGAACAGAAAGTAATAAAGTGTCTTTTTGCTGCGGACATTGTCCGTTAGTTGTTAAAAATAATTTCACTGGTTTAACGGTTGTATCTAACTGACTAGGTGTATAGGTATTTGATAGGGCAGAAAATCCACCATTAAATGTACCATATCCATTCGTTGACCAAATTCCTGTGATGTTACCTCCACCTATTTGCCCGTTTAAAGCTATACTTCCGTTTGCACATATTGTAAAGTCACTACCAGCATTTATAGAAGGATATGATTCAAATTCCGATACGTATGAATATGCACTTCCTTTATTATAAGCGCCATTTAAAATGCCTAACCCAAATACGTCTCCTGTATTAGTCACTTCGTTGTGCGAACCAACAGGAATGACAGCTGTTGAATAATAAATTTTTGCAGACTTAATATTACCTGATGAACCAGGAACAATTGTAAATGCAGAAGCAGGGATTAAAGAAGCGTTTCCATTCAATGCAAAGTTTCCTTCAAATCCAGTTCTTGTAAATAAGTTTAGAGCAAGTGAATCGGATGATGCACGAGTAAATGATGATGTAAATGTTCCTGCACAAAAGAATGGTGGTAGTTGAGCACCACTCAATCTGCAACCATAACCAGACACATGTAAAACGTATGCAGGTTTATTAGTTTTTACATAAGTAACAGGTTGAGTTGCCGTATATACGTATGTTTCACCAAAATTAGCAACATGTGTGGTTGTAGACCCATCGTTGATGGTTATTTGAGTATTATTTTGCGTTGCTAAAATGAATATTTTTTCAGTAGTAGCGGTACCTTTATTTACAATATAATCGGTACCAATATAAGTTGAATTTGTAATTTGATCTGCAACTGAACTCAAGCAGCCTGATTGATTTAGCCCACTAGATTGAATAGTAACAGCGATAGGTTTGTTGGATGAAACAATTGATCCACCTAAACTGGTAGTCGCCGTTCTAGCAGTATCTTGGCAAGAAAATGATTGTCCTTGTTGTAATAAAACTGTGAAAGTAGCATTTGCAGCATGACCTATAATAGCTGTTTTTGGAGTTATTAAAACTGTTGTATTATTTTGAGAAGCAACGATATCAAATGATGAAAACGATTTCGGAGATGTAGCTGGAGCTTGATTCCAAAATTCTTGCATTGGAATATAAAAATCAATACCAAGTGCTTTTGGACCTTTTAAACTCAGATATTCTCTATTTGCTGCTGCTCGAACAGAATATAAAGTTGAAATTTTTTGTGTTGAGGAAATGTATAGTCCGTTATTAAGGATACTATTAGCAGTACTATTCTCAACACTTGCAATAAATGGCGTTAAATTAATAGAGTCAATAGAGTTAGCAGGAGTAGCTAGAGTAATCGGCACAAAGCCCCCATTAGCAGGTTGCCTCACTTTTACCGTGGCAGCTTGCGCATAGGTATTAAAATATAGATAAATCGGTCTGTCTCCTAATCCTTGAGATATATCAGGGGCTATGAACCAAAAAGAGGTATCAATCTGTGATCTAACATTCAAAAAAAATGTTAAAAACAATAAGATGGTTAGGGTTTGTTTCTTAAACATAAGTTTTTCAAAGATAGAGCAGTTTTTTTAATCGACAAATAAAAAGTTGTGCGTAAAACTACAGACTTTTTACCAATTGTTAATTTATTTAACAATTATCAAGCCAAAATATATTTACGGAAACTTGTAGAACAAAAATAGTTTCTTTAGTTTTGTGCCCGAAATTATAAAATGGAACCACAAGAAAAAATATTAAAAACATCATTAGAACTTTTTTTTAAGTTTGGAATAAAGCGCGTAACGATGGATGATATTGCTAAAGAGCTTGGCATGTCTAAAAAAACTATTTATCAGTTTTATAAAGAAAAAGATGATTTGGTAAATCAAATGTGTGAAGTGGAGTTGGTAAAACATCAAAAAAAGTTTGACGATGTAATTACACAAGCAAAAAATCCGATACACGAAATTATGTTGATTTCAAAAAATGTGACGGAAATGCTTGAAAATGTAAATCCAATGTTTTTTATAGATCTACAAAAATTTCATCCACTAGCGTTTAAGCAATTTCAAAATTTTAAAGATGAATGTGCCTTAAAAGATATTTTAACAAATATTAAAAAGGGTAAAGAAGATGGCTTTTACAGAGCTGATATAGATAATGAATTTGCAGCCAAATTACGTTTAGCACAAATTGATATGTTGTTTTTTGGTAATTATTACACATTTGATAAAATCAGTTTTACAAAAGCACACGAATTAATTTTAGATATTTTTATTTATGGTATTTGCACCATTAAAGGCCATAAATTGATTAATGAATACCGGAAAATAAAAGAACAAGAATAATTGATTTACAAAAAACAACCTTAAACATTTAAAACAAAAAATACCAATTATATGATGAATAAACCAATAGCCATAACATTAATAGCCTTAATGTTTGGTGTTACCAAGGCAAATGCGCAAGAGGCAAATGCTAGCAGTTATAGTTTGCAACAAGCTATTGATTATGCCTACAAAAACAGCCCAAATTACTTAAACGCCCAGAGCGATGTTTTGATGGCAAAATATAAGCGAAAGGAAGTAATTGGAATGGCGTTACCACAAATTACTGGTAGTGTAGATATGAAAAATTTTATTGTTGTTCCAACTCAAGTTTTACCAAACTTTATTGCGCCAGCTTCTTATGCAGGAACAATTGATGCTTTAAGAGGAGCGGGAATGCCAGTGATACTTGATCCAGCTAAATTAGATCAAAATAATTACGATCCAATTGCGGCTCAATTTGGCACAAGGTATCAAACAACAGCAGGTTTAAACGCTTCGTTATTAGTTTTTAGCGCCGATTATTTAGTAGGATTAAAAGCTACTAAAGAAATGATTAGCTTAATGAATATTAGTGTAGCAAGAAGTAAAACAGAAGTTGTAAGTCAGGTTTCCAAAGCATATTATGGAGTTTTGGTTAACAAAGAAAGAATTAAACTGCTGGATGCTAATATCACCAAATTAGAAAAATTATTAAACGATACAAAAGCATTTAATAAACAAGGATTTGTGGAACAAATTGATGTTGACAGATTAGAAGTTGCCTTTAATAATTTAATTACCGAGAAACAAAAAATTGAACGTTTAATATCTTTGAGTGAAAATGTGTTGAAATTTCAGATGGGTTATGCTGGAGCTGATAATTTAGTTTTAACAGATTCATTATCAATTTCAGATAATGCAGAAATAAGTGTTTCTAAAATTGATGTATCAAAAAGAACAGAATACCAAATGATGGAAGTTCAACAAAGGTTATATCAAATTAATGTAAAACGACTAAAATTCGGGTATATGCCATCATTAGTGGCATTTGGAAGCCTTTCTGCTAGTGGAATGGGAAATGATTTAAACTATGTAGGTTATATCAATAAATATTATCAAACTCAATTAATAGGAGCAACACTTTCTTTAAATGTATTTGATGGTTTGCAGCGTCACTATAAAATACAACAAGCTAAATTGGATTTTACAAAAGGCGAAAATAGTATGAAAAACCTTCAATTAGCTATTGAATTGGAAGGCGCTTCGGCGGCTGTAAATTACAACAATGCTGCTTTGTCTTTACAAGTACAAAAGCGTAATCTGGATTTAGCTCAAAACGTATATAATGTGTCGCAAAAAAAATATGAGCAGGGTGTTGGAAGTAACATCGAGGTAATTAATGCACAACAATCTTTAAAAGAGTCGCAGGCAAATTACTTCAATGCTGTTTATGATATGTTGGTTTATAAAATCGATTATTTAAAAGCTATAGGAACATTAGTTAAATAAAAAGTAAAAATTGAAAACAAAATATAATAATACATACCTTATGAAAAATACCATTTTAATCATCTTTATTTCCGCCATATTTGCAGCTTGTTCAGCGCCAGATAAAAAAGTAAAGCTTGAAAAATTAAGAACAGAAAAAGCAGCGCTTGAAACTGAAATTGCCACATTAGAAGAAGAATTAGCTAAAGCGGATACTACTAAAATTAAATTAATTGATGTAGTTGCTATGGCTTTAACGCCACAAACGTTTAAAACATTTATTGAAGTACAAGGTCGTATTGATGCCGATGAAAACGTTTCTTTATCATCAGAAATGCCAGGAACTATTACAAAAATTAATGTAAAAGTGGGCGATGAAGTAAGTAAAGGGCAGGTATTGGCAGAAACTGATTCTCGTGCTATACAACAACAAATTGCAGATGTACAAACCAGCTTAGATTTAGCAAAACAAATTTTTGAAAAACAAAAGAATTTGTGGGATCAAAAAATTGGAACTGAAATTCAGTTTTTGCAAGCTAAAAACACTAAAGAAAGTTTAGAGCATAAAATTACGACTATGCAAGAACAAGTACGTATGAGTAAAATTATTTCGCCAATTAATGGTACAGTTGATGCCGTAAATATTAAAATAGGACAAGCTGTTGCACCAGGTGTGCCTGCAATTAATGTGATTAATTTCAGCAACTTAAAAATAAAAGCAGATGTGTCTGAATCATATGCAAACCGAATAAAAATTGGTAACGAAACGTTAGTATTATTTCCTGATATGCATGATTCTATAAATTCTAAAGTAAATTATTCTTCTCGCGCTATTAATAATTTAACACGTACGTTTGGTGTTGAGGTCTTGTTAGATAATAAAAAAGAATACCATCCTAACATGGTAGCTAAATTAAAAATTAACGATTATCAATCAGCTACTCCTAAAATTGTTGTGCCAGTCAAATTTATTCAAAAAGGCACTAATGATAATTTTGTATTCATTTCTGTTGATGGAAAAGTAGTTAAAAATATGATTAAAATTTCTCACGAATATAATGGCTTAGCCGAGGTATCCGAAGGATTAAAAGAAGGTGATTTATTAATTACTGAAGGTTACGATTTAATTAACGAAGGTGATAACGTAAACGTAAAAAAATAAGGTTTACTTATTAAACTTTTTAAACTTAATAACTTTCTAAACTCAAATATATGTTAGATAAAATAAAAGAATTTAAACCCTCAAGTTGGGCAATAGACAATAAAATGACGGTCTATTTGATTACCCTCTTTATTTCGCTTGCTGGTATTATGGCATACAACTCTTTGCCAAAAGAGCAGTTCCCAGATATTACCGTTCCTACAATTTATATCAATACCATTAATGGTGGTAACTCACCAACTAATATCGAAAATACTATTACAAAACCAATCGAAAAACGATTGAAAGGTATTTCTGGTATTAAAAAATTTAATAGTACATCATTACAAGATGTATCAGTTATTGTTGTTGAGTTTCATACCAATGTTAAAGTTAAGGTTGCTAAACAAAAAGTAAAAGATGCGGTTGACGAAGCGCGCGCAGATATGCCAGCAACTCTTACTAGAGAGCCAATGATTAAAGAAATTGCATTTTCTGAATTTCCAATCATGTATATAAATATTGCTGGTAAATATGATTTGAAACAACTTAAAAAGTATGCCGAAGATTTAGAAGATAGAGTAGAGGGTTTAAAAGAGATTAACGAAGTAAAGTTAGTTGGCGCTTTAGATCGCGAAATTCAAGTAAATATTGATGCCTATAAATTACAAGCAGCGCAATTAACTTTAACTGACATACAACGTGCTATTGGTCAAGAAAACTTGACGATATCTGGTGGTAATATTCCTTTAAATGGCATGAAGCCAACTTTAAGTATTAAAAGTGAATTTAAAGATCCTAAAGAAATTGAAAATATTATTGTTACATCAGCGTCTGGCGCTAAATTATTTATTAAAGATTTTGCAACAGTAGTTGATGGTTTTAAAGAACAAGAAAGTTACTCAAGTTCAAAGGGTAAAAACGTAATTACATTAAATGTAGTTAAACGTTCGGGCGAAAACCTAATTGATGCAGCAGATAAAATTGAAGAAATTATTGCTGATATGAAAAAGAATGAGTTTCCTCAAGGGCTTGATATTACTATTAGTGGCGACCAAAGTGATAAAACAAAATCATCTTTAACGGATTTAATTAATACGATCATTATTGGATTTATTTTAGTAACCGTTGTTTTAATGTTTTTTATGGGAGTAACTAACGCCTTGTTTGTTGCTCTTTCTGTTCCTTTATCCATGTTTATTGCATTCTTGGTAATGCCAAGTATAGGTTTCTCCTTTAATATGATTGTACTCTTTTCCTTCATTCTCGCCCTGGGTATTGTGGTAGATGATGCCATTGTGGTAATTGAAAACACACATCGTATTTTTGATAATGGTAAAATTGAAATTAAAACAGCCGCTAAAAGGGCTGTTGGCGAAGTGTTTATGCCGGTATTATCAGGTACAATTACCACACTAGCACCATTTATTCCACTAGTATTTTGGCAAGGTATCATTGGTAAGTTCATGTACTTTTTGCCAGTAACATTAATCATCTCGTTATTAGCATCGTTATTTGTAGCGTATATTATTAACCCAGTGTTTGCGGTTGATTTTATGAAATCGCACGAAGAAGAAAGTAAAGAGCACGGCAAGATTACTAAAAAAGCACGTTTACAGTTAATTGTGTATGGTTTAGTAGCTTTATTCTCATACTTAACAGGTCATTTTGCTGTAGGTAACTTCACTGTGTTTTTAGCATTCTTCTTAGTTTTAAACCGTTTATGGTTATACAAAGCAATCGAAGCTTGGCAGTTCAGAATTTGGCCAGGTTTTGTAAAACGTTATGTAAAAGTATTAGAATGGTTTTTACGTAAACCATGGAGACCATTATTATATGTAGTTTTCTTATTTATTTTCTCAATAGTATTATTTGCTATTCGTAAACCTAAAGTAGTATTCTTCCCTAGCGGAGATCCTAATAACGTTTATGTATACGTAAAATTACCTGAAGGAACAGATCCCAAAGTAACTAATGATCTAATGCGTAGAGTAGAAGCAAAAGTAGAAACAGTTATTGGTAAAGATAATCCATTAGTGGAATCGATGATCACTAACGTAACTATTGGTACTACCGATCCACGTGACGGAGATCAAAACTCATATCCTAACAAAGGTAAAATTGCCATTGCTTTTGTTGAATTTGAACAACGTCATGGCGAATCAACTTCTAAATATTTACAAGGATTGCAAGCTTTAAATTGGGATATCCCGGGCGCTGATATTGTTGTAAATAAAGAACAAAGCGGTCCGCCAACTCCAAAACCAATTAGTATTGAAATTGTTGGAGAAGACTTTAAAGACTTAACCAAAAATTCAGACGATCTAAAGAAATTTATATCAGATGCTAAAATTGAAGGTGTGGTAAGTTTAAAATCTGATTTTGTAAACAACAAACCTGAAATTGTTTTTGATATTGATAGAGAGCGTGCTTTGCGCGAAGGAATTTCAACTTACCAGTTAGCTATGGAAATTCGTGGAGCTGTGTATGGTGTTGAGGCTACTAAGTTTAGAGATGTGGATGATGAATATCCTGTACAATTACGTTATAATTTTGATCAACGTATTGATATTGAAACCTTGCGTAACTTAAAAATTACATATCGTGATATGAATATGGGCGGTATGGTTCGTAGTGTGCCATTAGCATCTGTATGTGATATTCGATACGATTACACTTATGCTGGTATAAAACGTAAAAACAATAAACGAGTTATCACTTTATCATCTGATATTAAAGATGGTTACAACCCTAACGAAGTAGTTGCAAAGGTTGAACGCGCTATGAAAAACTACAAAAAAACGGGAAATGTCATAGTTAAGTTTGCTGGCGATAAAGAAGAGCAACAAGAAACAATGAGCTTTTTAGGTAATGCCATGTTAACTGCAATTGGTTTAATGTTATTGGTATTAGTAGGTTTATTTAACTCATTAGGAAAGCCATTAATTATTTTATCTGAAATTGTATTTAGTATTGTAGGTGTTTTATTAGGCGTATCTGTTTTTAAAATGGATATGAGTATTGTAATGACTGGTATTGGTATTATTGCCCTTGGTGGTATTGTGGTGCGTAATGGTATTTTATTAGTTGAGTTTGCAGAGTTTGCTCGCGAAGGCGGCATGAATTTATACGATGCAACAGTTGAAGCAGGCCGCACACGTATGACACCAGTAATATTAACTGCAACGGCAGCTATACTAGGTCTAATTCCATTAGCAGTAGGTTTAAATATTAACTTCGAATCGTTATTATCTTCAGGTAATCCAAAAATATTTTTTGGTGGTGATAATGTAGCATTCTTTGGCCCGTTAAGCTGGACCATGATTTTTGGTTTATTATTTGCAACCGTATTAACTTTGTTATTGATACCGGCGATGTATTTAATAACCGAACGATTAAAACGTAAATCGGATGTGATTTTAAAACACTTTGAGTTGCCATTGGCAGTAAAATATATCCCATTCTTAATTTTAATATTAAGAGGTATTTTGGCCATACAAGGTAAAAAAATCGATTATGGTAATTTAGACCGATAGTCTTTGGTTTAAAAGGGGCTCACAGCATGTGAGCCCTTTTTTTGTTAATAAAATGTATTATTTAATATAGTCAATAGATATTAGTTTCTTGTTTATTAAAAGAAGACTCTTATTTTTGTGTAACTTTAAAAAAACGTCTAATCATATGAACAAATTATTTTTTGCCACTAGCATCTCTTTGTCAGTAATTTTAACAGCATGCGGAGATAAACCGTCTGAAGAAATTGCAGAAAACGTTGTTGTTGAAACTCCAAAGGACACAACTCCAATAACAGTTAACGAGGAAACAAAGTTTAAATTTGATTTTGCGATTGCAAATATTCCTTCTCCAGTAGCTAGTATTAATGAACTATCTAATTGGGGTGTTGATTATAATAATGCATTATTAGTAGATTCTAAAAAACAAATTTCAGCAAGTAGCGAATTTTCAAAAGCTTTAGCTTTAGGGTATTTAATATCGATATGTCTTATGCAATGGTAAATAACAAAGGCGAAGATGTTTTAAAATACATGAAAACAGTTGTTACAACTTCTGATGATTTAGGCTTAAAAAGCGCCGTAGATCAAATGGTTGGTAAACGTGCTGAAAAAAACTTAGGAAATAAAGATTCATTATTAGCCATTTTAGATGAGATTTTCATTAAAAGTGATTCTTATTTAAGAACCAATGAGCGTGTGTATACTGCTTCGGCTGTATTTGCTGGCTCTTGGGTTGAGAGTTTATATTTAACTTGTAAAATTACTGAAACAGCTGCAGATGCTGCTACTAAAGAAAAAGGCTACAAACATTTATGGGATCAACGTTTTTATTTAAAAAACTTAACGGATTTATTAAATGATTATAAAGACAAAAAGAGTGTGTTACTTTAAACGATGAATTGAAAAAAATTCATGCAGAAATTGATGCAATTAAAGATCCTAAAGAAATGAAGGAAGCTAATTTTAAAACTATTTCTGGAAAGATTTACGCTTTAAGAGCTTCTTTAATTAAGTAATCTTCAATACTATTTAAGGAGCCCTTCGATGATATCGAGGGGCTTTTTTGTTTAATAGAAACGCGGATTTAATGAATGAAACAGATAGACACGGATTTAGTATTCGCAAAATGTTTATTTCTCTGATTATTAAATCTTTTATCTGTGTATATCCGCCCAATCCTTTAAATCCGTGTTCCTATCTAAATCATAATTAATCATAACCATCAGCGTTATCTGCGTTCTATACTTCAACATTCGTAGATTTTCCGTAAATTTGCTGACCTCATACCATGGCTAAACTTCGTAAAATAATATTAAGAACCTTATTAGTATTTGCCATCCTATTGACTGTTTTTTTTATTTATTTCATTTTCGCTGTTCAAATTGAGGTTCCTGAAATAGAAAACGACACGACCTTAAATTGGAAAAGAGAAACCATTGATAAAGAGTTTTATAAAGTCAATAATAATTGGTTGCGACATAGTAAAAGTGGTTTATGGGAATTGTATGTAGAAGGTGATGGCTACGAAAGAGGAGTTGCTAATGGGATGTTAACTAAAGAATTACATCAGTTTCAAGAAGAAGCCTTTTTTCGTCAGATACAATTATTAGTGCCGAATTTAAACTATTTAAAATTTTTAAAATACTTTGTCGGTTATTTTAATCGTCATTTACCCGACCATATAACCGAAGAGTATAAAGAAGAAATTTTAGGGATCTCAAAATATGCGAGTGATGAATATGATTTTATTGCTCCAAAATATCACCGTATTTTAAATTACCATGGCGCTCACGATATTGGACATGCTTTGCAAGATAAAAATATGACGGTGGGTTGCACATCTTTTTCGGTATGGGATAAAAAAAGTGCCGATGGAAAATTGTTAGTGGGACGTAATTTTGATTTTTATAGTGGAGATGATTTCGCTAAAAATAAAATCGTTCAGTTCACCAACCCTACAAAAGGATACAAATTTGCTACCGTTACATGGAGCGGCTTTATTGGCGCTTGCAGCGGTATGAACGACCAAGGATTAACCGTTACTATTAACGCTGCTAAAAGTTCTATTCCAACAGATGCAGCAACACCTATTGCATTATTAGCAAGAGAGATTTTACAGTACGCTAAAAATATTGAAGAGGCAGTTGCTATTGCTAAAAAACGAGATGTGTTTGTATCGGAAAGTATTTTAATTGGAAGTGCTTTGGATAACAAAACGATTAGTATAGAGAAATCTCCAACAAAAATGGATGTGTATGAAGTGCCTAATTCAAATCAAATCATTTGTCCTAATCATTATCAAGGTAAAGATTATGAAAATGATTTAGCTAATTTGAATAATCAAATTGAAAGTTCTTCTTTATATAGAAACATTCGTTTGAAACAACTATTAAGCAATAGCGATACGATTAACTATTTACAAGCAGCGGCTATTTTAAGAAATCAAAAAGGATTAAATGACAAGAACATTGGTTTAACTAATGAAAAAGGCTTAAATCAATTGCTAGCGCATCATGCGGTTGTTTTTAAACCACAAGATAAATTAATGTGGGTAAGCGCTAATCCCTTTCAATGTGGCGAATTTGTATGTTATAATTTAGATTCAGTATTTGCAAATGCTAAAACAATTCATGCAAACAAAGCTATTAATGAAGCTAAATTTACTATTCCTGCAGACGAATTCTTGAAATCAAAAGGCTATCAAAATTTCTTGCACTTCAAAAACTTAAAACATTATATACAGTTTATTACCAAAGCTTCTGATAAAATCCAATTATCTGCGCAGTTCGAAAATGCTTTTATTCAGTCAAATCCTGAAAGTTATTATATGTATCAGATATTAGGAGATTATTTTTTTTCAAGAAAAAATAATCAAAAAGCTGCTCAGTATTATGAGTTGGCCCTCACCAAAGAAATTGCTACTTTAAAAGAAGAAAAACAAATTAGAGAGAGTTTATCTAAATGTCAAACATCAGAAACTAATTAAGATATGGGTGAATTAAAATGGTATAAAAGTAAAAGGAAGTTAGATGATTTATTAACGATGGTTTTGATTGATGACATCAAAACTTATTACGCAAAAGAAAGCACCACCGACCAAACTAAATTATACTCAGCTTTAGGAAGTTATTATATTAAAACTACAGACTTCACTAGATTGCTTCCTTACCTAGGCGGTACAGTTTTTGAGGAATGCGAAAAGCCAGCAAGAAAGCATTTATCTCCTCTTTAATTGATGATATAAAGCTAATCATTGTCATTTTTTTAAGTAATAAATTATTATATCTTTGATTTATAAATTAAAAAAATACAATGAAAAAACTTTTACAATTTTGTTTCGCGTTCATTATTTTATCATCAACGCATCAATTAAATGCTCAAATAATTAATCCTGGTTTCGAAACATGGACCAATGATTTTTTAGTTCCAACAGCTATGAATCCTAATAGCGGAAATGCTACAACTGGTTGGTGGGATTATAATTATTTTAATAGCTCTTTTTTAGGAAGCAGTCCAATTTCTGTCACTAGATGTTCTGATACAGTTCATTCAGGAAGTTACTCAGTGCGTTTGCAAACCAGAGCTTATACACCAGCATCTTGGAATTATTATAATGCTTGGGGAACGCCTTTTATTGGACATCCTTATAATGATACATTGGGCATTTTATTTAACGGTAATGCGAATGTTTCTAACCAATCCTATGCACCTGGTATTCCTTACACTCAAAAAATCACACAATTTCATATTTATTATCAGTACAAACCTAATGGAAATGATACGGCTGTATTTCGTATATCGTTGGTTAAGCAAAGAAGTTTAATAGCTGGAGGTATATTTAAAACAAATGTTGCAACTGGAAATTCAGGTTGGCAACAAGCAACCATTAATATGACTTATGTTAGTGCTTTAACTCCAGATACTATGTGGGTTTTAATAAGCTCTTCTTCATTAGATAAAAATCCAAAAGCAGGAAGTATTCTTTGGTTAGATGATGCAAGTGTCACCCTTCCCACAGGAGTGAATGAATTAGTGAGTACTGAAAATGATATTGAAATATTTCCAAATCCATCAAATGGAATTTTTACTATTCGTTCTCAAACAAACAATGAAGAGCAATATGTTGAAGTGTATAATATGCTTGGTGCGAAAATTCATTCCTCCGCTAAAAGTAAACTATCAGCCTACACGGTTGATTTATCGAATCAATCCAAAGGTATTTATTTTGTAAAAGTTTACCAAGGAGAGAAATGTACGACTCGAAAAATTGTGGTTCAGTAGAAGTTTAAATCCCTGCAGCAATAACTTCCTTGTATAATTTTTCATACATAGGAAGTATAGCTTCAATATCAAATTTTTTGGCTTGTTCAAAAGCATTTTCTCTAAACTGTTGAAATTTCTTTTCGTCAGATAATAAAGCAATGGTGTTTTTTGCCATGTCTTCATAATCTCCCACTTTACTCATGTAACCTGTTTTGCCGTGAATATTTAATTCGGGAATACCACCAGTATTAGATGAAATTACTGGGATTTTTACAGCCATGGCTTCCAAGGCTGATAAACCAAAACTTTCAGTTTCTGATGGCAATATAAATAAGTCTGCTATCGACAATACTTCTTTTGGGTTTGCAATTTTTCCAACAGAGATAATATCGCTACATGTATTTAATTCTCTGCACAATTTATCAATAGCTGGTCTTTCTGGTCCGTCGCCTACTAATATTAATTTACAAGGAATTTCTTTTCTAACAATATCAAAAACTCTTAACACATCTTCTACACGTTTCACCTTTCTGAAGTTAGAAATGTGAATTAATATACGCTCGTTTGGTGCGGCAAAATTTTTACGGTGACAAGCTTCTGTTGGATGTTGGTAATCTTCAATTTTTATAAAGTTTGGGATGACTTTGATATCGTTTGCAATCTTAAATGTTTTTAAAGTGTCTTTTCTCAAACTTTCAGAAACAGAAGTAATCGCATTACTATTATTTAAAGAAAAGAAAATCACTGGTTCAAAAGATGGATCTTGTCCAACTAATGTGATATCAGTTCCGTGTAAAGTAGTAATATATGGAAGTTTTATTTTACGCGATTTTAAAATTTGTTGCGCTAAATAAGCTACTGAGGCATGAGGAATAGCATAATGAACGTGCAATATGTCCAATCGTTCATAAATAGCAACATCTACAATTTTACTGGCTAATACACTCTCATAGGGTTGATAATCAAATAATGGATAGTCGTTTACGTTTACCTCGTGATAAAATAAATTTTCGTTAAACTGATTTAATCTAAATGGTTGAGAGTACGTTATAAAATGTACCTTATGTCCTTTATGTGCTAATGCTATCCCTAATTCGGTTGCTACAACGCCACTTCCGCCAAAAGTTGGGTAACATACAATTCCTATATTCATGTTTTTAATTCGATAATTAGTTAATGAGTCAATTCGACAATGAAAGCAGATAATTTGACAAGAATAAATTCATTGTCAAATTATCTAATTGTCATATTGTCTAATTAACCTTATTTCCATTTACATCTAACTCGATAATTTCATAACCAAGTTTAGATAATTTTTCGAAGTTAGTTGCTTTATCGCCAACAATTAAAATAACCATGTTATTATATGGTAAATTCTTTTTAGCTAAAGCATCAATTTCTGCTTTGGTAATGGTTTTGATAATTTCTCCTTGTTTAGCGACGTATGTTTTATCTAAGTTATAATCTAAAATACGTTTCACAAAGCCTAATTTTTGTTGTGGCGATTCGTATTTTAACGCATCTGCTTGCGCCATAGCATTTTTTGTAAATTCTAATTCTTCAGCAGTAATACCACCTTCGCTGTATTTTTTTAATTCATCCATAATGATAACAAGCGAACTATCTGTGGTGTTTGCTTTTACACCGGCACCAATGGTATATGGTGCAACAAATTTATTGCCACTAAAACCACCACGCGCACCATAAGTAAATCCTTTCACTTCACGCAAGATGAAGTTGACTCTACTATTAAATGCTCCTGCAAAAGAATAGTTCATGATGTTTGATTTAAAAAACTCTTCTGTTGCATCATAAGCTAATGATAAATTACCAACTCTAATTTCGGATTGAGGCGCTCCTTTTTTATCTACAAAATAGATGCGTGTTTTATCAATTTCAGGTAATTTGTATTTTGCCTGAGGCATAGTGTTAACTGATTGTAGTTTATTTAAGAAGCTTAATTTCTTTATCGCATTTACTTGGTCAATATCTCCACTAACAGCTAATACAGAGTTAAAGCCTGAGAAATTTTTATAATAAGCTTTAACATCATCCAAAGTTATTGAAGAAACGGATTCAGTATTACCATTTGCAGAGATTGATAAATTAGAACCTTCGCCATATAGTAGTTTTGCATACACGTTGCTTGCAATAGCAGTTGCTTGAGTTAAAGAGTTAGTGATACCATCTAACTGTTCTTTTTTCACCAAGTCAAAATCTTCTTGATCAAATTTTGGCATGAACAACATTTCTTCTGCAATTTTTAAAGTGGAATCTAAATTTTGTTTTAATGAAGAAATATACAGTCCCACTTCATTGTCATTCGCATAAAATGAAACTTCACTACCTAAGCGTTCTAATATATTTCCAATTTCTTCAGCACTATGTTTTTGTGTGGATTCTTCCATTAAAGAAGTTAATAAAACCGCTAAGCCTGATTTTGGTTCATATCGGTGACCAATTGGCATAGTAAACTGAATATTTACTTTTGGAATATCATTATTGTTAATTCCAATTGCTTTAATTCCATTATTAAAATTAGATGTCCAGTAGTTTGGTAATGGAACTAATTTTGCTGCTTTTGCCGCAGGTACTTTGCTTCTGTCGAAATTATCTTTTGGTTCCGTATAAGATAAGTTTTTATACTCAGCACTTTCAGCTTCAATGGTTCTTTCATACATTTTCCATGTATCGGGTTTTGCAGCTAAATCAGATTTTCCTTTTGGAACGCAACTTAGAATTACTGCAAACTTTCCTTTGATGTATGTATTATAAACGCGCATCACGTCTTCTTTAGTTACTTTTAAATTGTTTGCCATTTCAATTTTTAAGTAGTTGGGATTATTAGCATAAGTTTGGTAAGCTGCTAATTGTCTTCCTTTTCCTTGCACTGTTGATAAACCTTCATATAAACTACTTTGATAGTTTATCTTATACTTTTTAATGTCGTCATTTGTAGCCCCTGTTTTTTCCCAATCAGCTAACGATTGGTTTAACATCGATTCAATATCTGATAATTTTGTACCAGCATTAGCTCTAATTAATATTTCAAACTGTCCAGCTAATTCACGACTGTAGTTGTATGCGTTTGCTGATACTGCTTTTTGAGATTTAATAAATGTATTGTATAATGGAGAACTTTTTGAAGAAGATAATATTTGTCCTAGTACTTCTAATGCGACTTCATCTTTCTCCATTGAAGCTACAGTAGGGTAGGTTACTTTATACATAGGGAATTTCACATTATCTTCATAAGAGATGTATCTATTTTCTGTTAATGTAGCGGCTTGCTTTGTCATATTTTTTACTTCTGGTCCACGAGGAATAGAACCATAGTATTTCTCTGCTAACTTTACAACTTCTGCCGTGTTTACATCTCCAGAAACAGTTAGTACAGCATTATTAGGCCCGTACCAGCGCATATAAAAACGTTTCAAATCATTTACATCCACTCTGTTTAAATCTTCAATATATCCAATAGTGGTCCAAGAGTATGGATGACCTTTAGGAAATAATGCTTCCCCAGTTTTTTCACCAACTAATCCATAAGGTTTGTTATCATAATTTTGTCCGCGTTCGTTTTTTACTGTAGCGCGTTGTACTTCAAATTTCTTCTGAGTAACAGAGTCTAATAAAAAGCCCATTCTATCCGCTTCTAACCAAAGCATTTTTTCTAATTGGTTAGATGGAACTGTTTCAAAATAGTTTGTTCTATCAGAGTTGGTTGAACCATTTAATGTTCCACCTGCTTCTGTAATAATTTTAAAATGTTGTTCATCTGCTACATTTTTAGAACCTTGAAACATCATGTGTTCAAAAAAGTGAGCAAAACCTGAGCGTCCTTGCTGTTCTCTATTAGAACCTACATGGTAAGTTACATCTACATAGGCAATTGGATCGCTATGATCTTCGTGAACAACTACGGTTAAACCATTTGCTAAAACATATTTTTTATATGGAATTACTATTTCTTTCCCCACTTTAGTAACAGTTTCTACTAATTTAGTAGTAGAAGCAGCTGGTTTTACAGCAGTTTTACTAGTAGGTGTAGTCGTCGGTTTTGGTTTTACTTGAGCAGTCATAGTTAATGACGCTATTGTAAGAATTGATAAAATGGATTTGTTTGTCATTACAATTTATGTTTAATTAAAAAAGTATAATAGTGTTAAATTATATCTCGAATATACATATTTATTAAATCTCCAGTCGATTATTTTCTCTGGAATTTTACCAAAAAAATAGAATTTAAACCATTGGCGTATTTTAATCTTCAAACGATGTTCGTATCGGTATCTTTAAACTAATATGCCTGACGTTTTTACAGAAAATACAGTAAGTAAAATTGCTTTACCTAAAAACAGTAATTTGATAAATTATTCTGTTTTAAACGAATTTTATTCTCCGTCACCTTTTAGAAGTTTTTCGATAAAATATGTAGTCGATGGTTCCGAATTATATTCAGTTAATGGAAACAAATACATCATAAAAAATCAACAATACCTTTTAGCTAATAAGTTTAGTGAAGGATTCGTAGAAGTTGATAGCAAAAAATCTGTTACGGGAATATGTATTGATGTGGCTCCAAATATCTTGTCAGAAGTTGTAGCTAGTTACTTAAAACCAGATACTAGTTTTGTGGATATAGATTTAGATCGTTTTTTTAATACTCCAAGTTTTCTCGAAAATAAATACAATGCCAGCCAAACTCACTTAGGTCAATTTATGTTAGGCTTGGAGTCAGTTTTGCTAAATAATCCAACAAGTGAGCTAAATCTTAGTAATGAGTTTTATTATACGCTTGCAGAAAAAATTGTTGCAGATCATATCCCTGTATTTAAGCAATTTCAGTCGATTAATGCTGTAAAATCAGAAACTAAGAAGGATTTGTTACGAAAACTATATAATGGAAAAGATTATATAGATTCATGTTTTACTTCAGCGCTTTCTATTGAATCCATAGCATTTGAGGTTGGCCTTTCCGAATATCATTTTTTTAGATTATTTAAATCCGTTTTTTCTGTAAGCCCTCATCAATACATTATTCAAAAACGACTTTGTTTTGCGAAATCTATTTTGAAAAAGGAACAGCTCGATATTTCTTCAGTATCAATGCTATCAGGCTTTTCCGATATTTACAGCTTTAGTAAATCATTTAAAAAACATTTTGGATATTCTCCTTCAAAATTCCTCGCTTAAAATTAGCAGCATTTGACAAATGTTATTTTGTTACACCTCTTAACTTTGAATAATTAGTTTTTTATGCGAGTTAAAATCATATTTTTTTCATTTTTTGTTACTCTTTCAGTTTATTCTCAGAATATTAAAAGGAAGGGCTCTTTAGGTGTTGGATTATACAATTCGGTTCCCGATAGTATTTATAAAAAAATGAATTTAAAGTCCAATAATGGCTCTTTGGTTCAGTTTGTTATTCCACAAACAACAGCCGATAAATTAGGTGTGAAACCTTATGATCTGATTACCAATTGTAATAATGTTGCGATTCAATCCACACCGTCTTTAATACAATTGGCAAAGCATTTTAAAGATGGTGATTCTATTTCATTAATTGTGATAAGAAATAATTCATCGTTAAAATTATTGGGCTTGGTAAAAGGAAAGCCTTATGAGGTGAGTGATAAATTTAAAATAACTTATGGAGAGTTTAAATTTAATAATGAATTTATAAGAACAATATTTAAAGAACCTGTATCTAAAAAAAGTATCGGTACGGTTTATTTTGTTCAAGGAATTTCGTGCTATTCATTAGATAATTTGCAAGCCAATGATCCTACTAAATTGGCTATTGATGCCATGGTTGAGAAAGGATTTAACGTGTATTACGTTGAAAAGAAAGGAATGGGAGATAGTTACAGCACTATTCCATGCGAAGAAATTGGCTTTAACCAAGAACTTGATGTTTTTAAAGAGGGATATAAAAAAATTGTTATCATCTAGAAGTCTTGATACAAGCTGTATTTTTATTTTCGGACATTCATTAGGTGGAGTAACAGCTCCATTATTAGCAGAACAATTTCATCCAAAAGGAGTTGTTGTTTATGGTACTGTATTTAAACAATGGGGTGAGTATTTAAAAGATGCAATCATTTATCAGGCAGCATATTATGGGGGAAATTTAGATTCTTTGAAAAGAGCCGTTGCATTGATGGAACCAACATTTAATGATTTATTCTTTAATGGTAAATCTGCTAAAGAACTGGCAAGAGATACAAATCATTTAAAAGTATTAAAACAAGCTTTTGAGTACGATGTGAATACAAATTTAGGTTTAGCAGGTAGAACCATCGAATTTCATCAAGAAATTAATGGTCATAATATGGCAGAGGCATGGAAAAATGCTAACACTAATGTGCTTGCAATATACGGAGAGTCGGATATTGCTGCCAATAATTCGCTTGAT
Source organism: Bacteroidota bacterium (assembly GCA_016711805.1). Taxonomy (GTDB): domain Bacteria; phylum Bacteroidota; class Bacteroidia; order B-17B0; family Aurantibacillaceae; genus UBA4416. The sequence goes on along the minus strand of JADJSH010000001.1, from coordinate 342,477 downwards.
CACGAGGCTTTAGTTAAGCATGTCAATAAATATCATCCGGGGAAAGGACGTTTTTTATTAATGTCTAAAACTAATCACATGTTCCAAGAAATAGGAACGATGGATGATTATATTAAAATGCAAACCGATCCATCTAAATATCAATTGTATGCATCACAACACTTTAATACGAAGCTATTTGATATTGTGTGCGAATGGATGGCTATTAATTTGACTAAAAGTAATTCCCCGCCAATTAAATCTATAAAAAAATGAAACAATTAATTTTAAATGCAGGACTGTTTTTTATTTGCTGTGTAAGCATGAAATCACTTGCTCAATCTATTTCCACTTGCGGTCAGGCGGAAGTAATGAATGCGTGGTTCCAAAAACATCCTGAAAAAAAGGCGCAATTTGATAATTTACGAAATCAAAAGTCAATTCAAGGAAATTCGACTAGTAAAATAACGACCGCACCGTCTTATACTATTCCAGTTGTATTTCATATTTTGCACATGGGCGGTGTAGAAAATATTTCAGATGCGCAAGTAATTGATCAGGTTGCAATTTTAAATCGTGACTACCAAAAACAAAATGCTGATACGATTTCGGTTATTCCAACTTTCACAAATAACATTGCCAACGTTGGATTTGCTTTTAAATTAGCAACTATCGACCCCGATGGTAATTGTACCAATGGAATAGTAAGACACTATACCAACAAAACTAATTGGGATGCTAATAATTTAAGTGATTTTATATATAGCTGGCCAACTAATCAATACTTAAATATTTATGTTGTAAAAACTATAAATATAAACGCAACGGCTTACACCTTTCTTCCAGGTATTGGTATTCCCGATTCTTGTGATGCGATTGTGTCGATGCACAATATGGTTGGTAGTATTGGCACAAGTCAATTATCATACTCGCGTGTATTAACGCATGAAGTAGCACATTGGTTTAGTATTCCGCATATTTGGGGAGTATCTAATCAGCCTGGAGTTGTTTGTGGTGATGATGGGATAAGTGATACACCAATTACTAAAGGGTTTTCGACTTGTAATACGACGAGTTCAGACGTTTGTACGCCAGGTGTTTTTGAAAACGCACAAAATTATATGGATTATTCGCCATGCAAAATTATGTTTACAAATGGGCAGGCTGCTAATATGCACGCATCGATAAACGGTTCGACAAACGGAAGAAATAATCTCTCTACAAATGCAAATCATATATTAACTGGCGTTGTTAATTCGAGTTTCAGTTGTAATACTTTAGCAGATTTTTATGTGACTAAGTCTATTAATTGCGCAGGAAGTACCTATACCTTTGCAAGTTTAAGTCAGTTTGGTCCGTCGGCAGGTAGTTTGCTGTGGAATTTTGTTGGTGGCAGTCCATCTACTTCCACTAACTCTGTTGTAGTAGTTTCTTATCCAGCCGCAGGTGTTTATCCAGTTTCGTTAACCGCAACTAGTGCAAATGGGGCTGACACTGAAACTAAAAATTCATATATAACCGTTGTTAACGGACAAGGAGGATTGACTGTGCCTTATAGTTTTGATTTTGAAGGAGCTACACTACCAAATAATATTGCTATAGTTAATGAGCAATCTGATACAGTTACATGGAAACAGAATATTAGTTTAGGTGCTAATTCTACTAACAAAAGTATTTATATTAATAATTTCCCTGATTCAACTAACTATGGTAATCGAGATTATTTTGAAACACCATTTTTTGATTTCACAAATACTTCTGCACTCAATCTTTCGTATTATTATGCTTACGCAAAACGATATGCAACACAAGCTGATTCTTTTAAAGTTCAGTATTCATTAGATTGCGGAGGTTCATGGTCTAATATACTTGGTATACCAAATATAAATACCATGGCTTCAAATTCAGGAGGCACATTAAATACGTCTTTTGCGCCAAGTTCATCGCAGTGGAAGTTAGTATCAATTCCATCTGGCTTGCTATCTAATTTAAATAATAAACCCAGCGTAAAGTTTAGATTTTTCTTTAAAGCAGATTATTTTGTAGACGGTGCAAACAATATTTATATCGATCAAATTAATTTAACTGGAAGTACAGTAACATCTTTATCTGATTTAGAAAAGAGTATCTCCTTGTCGGTATATCCTAATCCAACAAATGCTGTTTCAGTAATTGAATTTACTCCACAAACGAACTCTACTATTTATATTGTTGTGTTTGATGTAACTGGAAGAGTTGTTGAGAAAAAAGAAGTAACTGTTACTTCGGGTATTACTAGTAAAATTGAAATTAACGCATCTGCTCAATTAAATTCAGGAATTTATTTTGTGACCATAAATTTTGGAAATCAAGAAATTACTAAGAAAATTGTTATTGAATAATTTGAATTTTTACTAAATGAATTTTAATGAATTAAAGCTCATTATTTATCTGCATGCTTTGAAATATCTTTTTTAAAAGGGGATTGGGAGAGTTTCAGTAATTTTAAATGCAACGGTAAGTAGTGAGCCTTATTCAAAAAAATCAATTCGTTTAAAGTAATCAATTAAAGCATCATTCATTAATTTGCTTTGGCTCTTTGCATCTAAAAAAGGTATCTTTTCTTTTAGCTCCCAGTGTGGCCAATCGTCATCATCTCTGCCTTTGTATTCATAAAAACCATAAGGTGCTAATACAGTGCAAACCCCAATATGCATCACTTCTAGTTTCTCGTCCTTTTTATAAGCTTTATAAGGCTTATCTAGTTCTTGTAAACCAATCATAAATAAAATAGCATCATGATCCATTTCTGAGCCAAAACGTTCTTTCAATTTATCTTGCAATTGTTGCCACTCAGATACCATTGTTGTCGTTTTCATATTCTTCATCAAACTCATCATCGTCATCGTTCGTTGCTTTCACTCCTTTTGGAGGAGGAACAAAATATTGCATATTTTCGCCAATGTATTCTAAAATAGCTTCCTTACCTTGTCTTTTTTCGGCACTAGTTTCAAATAGTTGAGGCAATTCTCCCCAATAATCCATTAAGCGTTTTTTGTATTTAGCAAAATTACTAGCCCATTGGTTTTTACCTAGTTTATCAATTTTAGTAAAGGCTAAGCAAAATGGAATTTCATGTTGTGTACACCAATCCATAAATTCGCCATCAATAGGTTGTAATTCTAAACGACTATCAATTAAAATAATCACACAAATTAAATTTTTACGTTTGGTGATGTAGTTACTAATTAACTCTTCAAACTTATCTAAATTAGTTTTGCTTGTTTTAGCGTAACCATATCCGGGTAAATCCACCAAGTACCATTTATTATCTATAATAAAGTGATTAATTAATTGTGTTTTGCCGGGTTTTGAAGAAGTTTTTGCTAAGTTTTTTTCATTACAAAGCATATTGATTAACGAGGACTTTCCAACGTTACTTCTTCCAATAAAAGCAAACTCTGGCTTATCGGGCGGGGGACAGTGTTTGTTATTAGAACTGCTTTTTAAAAATTTAGCATTTTTTATTTCCATTTTTTGTATTTGTATTTAACCGCAAAGAACGCAAAGGATTTACGCAAAGATCGCTAAGTTTATCTGTAATTAAATTCTTTCTCTTAACTCTTTGTTATATGTTTCGATGTGTCTATCAGATTTACTTTTGTAAATATCTGCAATGGTTACTAAAATGCCAGTTTCTTCAACCCCGCCAAAGGTAGGATTGATGGCAGTTCCAAAGGATAACATAGTGCTTGATAAATTACTGTATGCGTTAACCATTGGAGGAATATTTTCTCCTAAAGCTCTCACATGTTTATTTAAAATAGCGTGCCCTGCTTTGTAATCCTTCCCTTCAATCTCTTTTAAAAATGCAGATACATCTGTTTTAATATCAACACCATGTATTGGAGTTACTAATTTTTTTGGGTCTGGAAAATAATATTTTAAGAAGGATAAAATATAATCACGAGCCTCCACGTTAAAATCTGTATACATAGTTACTTTGCCGTAATAATATTTCATATCAGGATTATCTACTACAATAGCACCTAAGCCGTCCCAAAGGTTATCTAAACTAAATAATCCTTTTCTAAATTGCTCTGAAGGTTGATATTGAGGTTGAATGAAAGAACGTCCTAATTCAATAGTATAAGGCAAATAGGTTTTATAAAATTCAGGAGAGAAATCAAATAATTCGGTTGTGGCTAATAGTACTTTTCCGTCTTTATATTCCGCATCTCTGCATAAAATAAAACGGTAAGCACCTACTATTTCTTGTTCAATAGGATCCCATACTAATAATTGTTTATAAGGGTGTTCTCCAATATCAAATTCATCTAGGTCACAAGCTAAGCCAGTTCCACCGCCAGCATGACGGAAGCTTACTTCTCTCAAACGACCGATTTCTTTCATCGTGTTTGGTGAATCGTGGTGAGTGATAATGTATATTTCATTATCACCATTGTTGGTTTTACGTATGTAGCGATCCTTAGTTAACTCGCTTAATAATGCTTCACGAGGTATTTTTGCTATGATGTCTTGCATAAATAATATTAAGGCAACAAGATAGCAAAAAATGAGGATTATTATTGATTTTTAAAGGGGTTTGAATGTTAAAAGATATTAACGTTCAGGTATTTAAAATAATAGTTTTTTAATTCAAAATTTAGGTTGCCTTCACTTTATCTTTAAAGTATGTCGCCATTACTTATTATTTCATGCATAGGCTTATATTTTGGAGGATTGCTCTTAATTGCCTACTTAACATCTAAAAATTCTACTGCTGAAAGTTATTTTTCAGGAAATCATACCTCTCCATGGTATGCGGTGGCTTTTGGTATGATTGGGGATTCTTTGAGTGGTGTCACTTATATTTCTGTTCCTGGTAAAGTTGGAGGTGCTAATTTTTCGTATTTGCAATTAGTGTTAGGGTATTTTGTAGGTTATTTTATTATTTCAAAAGTACTATTACCCATTTATTATAAAATGAATTTAGTTTCTATTTATACCTACTTAGAAACTCGTTTTGGACGACATACTCAAAAAACAGGCGCATTCTTTTTTATATTATCTCGTATTTTAGGTGCATCAGGGCGGTTGTATTTAGCCGCAGGTGTCATTCAGTTTTTTGTATTCGATCAGATTAAAAGTGTGCATGTGCCTTTTTGGTTAAGCGTTTCAGTGATTTTAGTATTAATGTTATTATACACTTACAAAGGTGGTATTAAAACTTTAGTTTGGACAGATACTTTTCAATCTTTGTTTTTAGTGCTAGGTGTAGTTGTTTCAATAGCAATTATTATTGATAAAATGGATATTGGTTTTGGACAAGCCATTACGAATATTGCGAGTTCAGACTATTCAAAAACATTTTTTTGGGATTGGCATAAATCTAATTTTTTTGTGAAAGAATTTATTGGTGGGATTTTCATTGCTGTTGCAATGACAGGACTTGACCAAAACATGATGCAGAAAAATTTAAGTTGTAAATCATTGGGTGAAGCGCAAAAAAACATTTTTTGGTTTAGTATCGTCATGGTGATTGTAAATATTTTCTTTTTATCACTTGGGGTTTTATTATATCAATATTATGCTCACGCTGCTATCGATTTGCCAATGAATGCTGAAACAGGAAAAATTATTACTGATAAAGTATTCCCTAATCTCGCTTTAAATCATTTAGGAATGTTTGCTGGTTTAATTTTTATTATCGGGTTAACCGCGGCTACATTTAGCAGTGCCGATAGTGTTCTCACAACTTTAACGACTTCTACATATTTTGATATGTTAGAGTATGATAGAAATACAGCGTTAACAGATGAACAAAAATCAAAACGTAGAACTTATATTCATATTGGTTTTGCGGTGATTTTATGGTTAGTGATTATTGTATTTGATATTTTAAATCAGCGAGCTATTATTGATACTATATTGATGTTAGCTGGCTATACTTATGGACCATTATTAGGTTTATTTGCAATTGGCCTATTTACTAAACAACAGTTGAGCGATAGATTAGTGCCAGTTGTTTGTGTTGTAGCACCAATCATTACTTACATATTAGCAAATTATGTAGTTAAAACCATGACGACCTATGAAATTGGAAATGAATTGATTTTAATTAATGCAGGAATTACAATATTAGGATTAATGTTTGTGAGGAAGAGAATTGCAATCGCTTAAATTTTCTCTACTTCCACTGTGCAAAACAATCCCAACTGCTTACTAAATGGTTTGCATAGCCACTCCATAGCTTTTGCAAAATTATACATAAAGTAGGGTAGCATCGCACTTCTCGAAACACCACCGCTTAATACATACATAAAAGGAGTATGATAAGTGATTTTATTGATTTTTAATTTCGGAAAATCTTTAGCGAATTGTTCTAAATCTCTTTCGAAATAAATATGTGGTAACGCTTGATTCGAATTACTTAAAGGATTTCCTGGTTTTATTTCTCGAGGACCGTTTTCTTCAAAAGGTTCGTGGTGAAAACGTTTATAGATGAATCTTCCTAATGCAGAATTTGCGGGTTCAATCATGATGATTTTGCCGCCAGAGAGTAATGTACGTTCAGCTTCGTGCAAAAATAAATAGGGGCGAGGAATATGATGAAAAACATTCAGCATCATAATGCAACCTAATTCATTTTCTTTATAAGGCATTTCTTCGGCGCTAAATACTTTATCAACTACAGGTAAATCTAAAATATCAGACGTTACTACTTCAGGAAATTCGTCTTTTAAAAAACCGCCTCCAGAGCCTATTTCCAAATAAATACCTTTACCAACTTCTTTACTTTTTTGAATAAAAATTTGATACCAATCTTGATATAACCGTTTTAAAAATGGTTTTTGTAAAATAATATCTCTATGCGCCAAGGTTGCTCTTGGATCATCTAAATCAAATGGTATGGTATATTTTTTAAACACGGTCTTTACTTGCAAAAATATTCATATAAGTTGTTTCTGGTAAATTCAAAAACGTTTTTACTTTATCTTCAGTTAATTCAATTAGTTGATTATTATCAATTAAATAAATATGAAATTGGTTTTGTTTTAAGAAATGAAAATAGTCTAACACACTGGTTCCAGCTTTTCGCATGCCATAAGGCCAAAATTCTGAAAGCATTTTTAAATGTGGACTTTGCAATGTTTTAGTCATACCTTTTACAGCACTCATTTCAAAACCTTGAATGTCCATTTTAATGAAATTTATTTCAGATGTTGATGATTGTAGATACTCATCCACTGAGATGGCATGAATATCAATTTCTTGATCGTACTCATCAGGCTTGTATGTTCTGTGATCTACATTTAATTTTTTAGAAGTGTAAATTTTTATGGTTTCTGTTTTATCTGAAACGGCTTTGTTATTGATGGTCACATTTGGTAAATGTTTACTTCTACTTTCTAAATGTTTAAAATTAGTAGTGTCAGGTTCAAAGCAATGTACTTTTCCTTTTTCTCCAACGATGCCAGATAATATTTCGGCGTAAAAACCTATGTTAGCGCCAATATCCAAAACAGTATCTCCTGCTTTGATATATTTTTTCATTAATGAAATTTCAAATGCGTCTTGTTTCTCCTTAAACGATTTATAGGTGAGTTTATAAATTGGAAAACAGTTTTTGTACAAAAAATTACCTAGTGCTATGCTTAAAGATGATGCCATTATTTAGTAATTTCAAAAATATAAGATTGTTCAGACAAACCTTCGGTGTGCACTAATTTTAACTTGTCGGGATACTTTTGAAAGATAGGTTGAACAATGTTGTGAACGGTATTAATAACATCCCCAGTATTTTGTTTTGGATTTATTCTTAAACTTCCAACCATGATATGTGTCACACCTTTGGCTGCAAAAAAGGCTAACGCACTATCGGGGTTAGACTGTTGAGTTAGAGAATCTTTAACAATAACGCTATAAATAGGGAAGAATTTTTTTCCTTTTCCGTACACAAAACTCATCGGTGCTTTTCTACTAGCCACTAATGTATTTGCTGGTAAACTATCCGCACACCATTGGCTACATTTCAAAAAGTTCTGCCAATCAGGTGTGTAACCATAATAAATATTACCAGATAAATTTTTCTTCACTATGGGTAAATTTTCTGAGCCGCGTTTAAATGATGACATTAAAACAGATGCCGATATGATGCCAACAATCACTAAATAAATGCCTTGACCCATGCCCGATTTTTTTACTGTATTAAAAAATAAATAATACATTAAGATTAACATTATTGGCATACAAATTAATACAATACGAGGCTGGTCCCAACGTGCTTGAAGTATGACAAAGGATAATAAAAGTTGCGCCCCTGTAAATAATCCAAAAAATAATAAGGGTTTATTTTTTTGTTTAATTACCTGAAATAAAGCAATAACTAAAATAATAACGACAAAAAATGCTAAGTATTTGTATTCACTTTGTAATTTATCAGCTTGTAATTGGCTTTCAACTGGTCTGGTGTATTCCTCTCTTAATCCAAGTAACTCATAAAAGCGTTTCCCTAAATATAAATTGCAGTTATCAAAAAAACGACCAATAAAGCCAGCTAAATCATCATTTCCTAACGACTTATCATAAGGATCTTTTAATAGTAAAATCTTACTTTGTCCGCTAAATTGATTTTGAGAACCCCAAATTAATTTTACTAAAAGCTCGTATGGAATTTTGAAAATGAGATAGGCACCTAGCGCAAATCCTACATTCTTCCATTGTTTTTCGATTAAGAAATAAAACATTAAAACGGGAACAGCAACAATAGCAACACTTTTGCAGGTAGCAATTAAAAAGGTAAACAAGCCTACCATTAACCATAGTTTATAGTGTTTATTGGTATTAGGCTCCAATTGCAGCGCATCATACAATTTAAAAAACCAAAAGAAAAACAATGATTGTAAAAACAAATAAAACGCTTCTGTAAAGGTCATGCTTGCATAATACTGTATTAAGTGATTAGAGCTTACAAAAATCATTACAGGAATAAAAACTATAAAAGGAATTCTTTTATAAAATGTTTTATAAAAAAAGTAGACTGCAAAAAAGTTAAATACAACATTAAATAACTTGAATAAAAGCAATTTAAAGCCAAAAAGTTTGGTCAATAAGCCTAAGAATAATACATATAATGGTGCATTTTGTGTGTAAAAGTAATTAGGGAATTCATTTACGTATCTCCAACCACCTTCTAAGTATAAGGCGTCGTCATGCGCCTCGCTGATGCGAGCATTAAATAACATAAACGAAAAAAATAAGGATACGCCAAGAAAGGTAAAAAGTAGTTTATTATTATTGTTTTCGCCCCAAGAATCTATTTTGTCAAACAGGGTTTTATTATTTAACGAACTAGAAGAAGTGCTTTTTGTTGTAGTAGTCTTTGCCATAGTATATTACTCAGAATCACAAAAATAACAAATTAATTATGCTAATCTCATTTTATAACAGCATGATTTTGCGTATTTTTGACAATTTTCAGACACAAATTTTAGAAAACCATAATTACAGATAAATGTTCCATTTTATACTTCGAACCATTCCTCGCCCCATACTAATTAAACTAAGTTTAATTTTCAGTAAAATAGCGCCAATATTATACTACGGTAACAGATTTGAAGATCCTATTAGTGGAAAAACTTACCGTAAATTTTTACCCTATGGTTACAGTAAAAATGTTGCCCGCGAAAATGCGCTTTGTCCTGGTAGTTTGTCATTAGAAAGACATCGTTTATTATGGTTATACCTAAAAAATAAAACAAATTTCTTTACAGCGAAACATAAACTATTGCATATTGCACCAGAACAGTGCTTTTATAAATTGTTTAAAGCGATGCCTAATTTAGATTATGTAACAGGAGACTATAATTCGCCTATTGCCGACCATCATTTTGATTTACATCATGCGCCATTTGCAGACAACACATTTGATGTAATCTTTTGCCATCATGTGTTAGAACACGTACAAGATGCCGACCAATGTATGCGTGAATTATATCGCATGATGAAACCGGGCGGATTTGGTATTTTTCAAATACCTCAAGATGTCAATCGTTATGAAACGTATGAGGATAAAAGCATTACCAGTGAAAAAGACCGTGAAATCCATTTTTGGCAAAAAGACCATGTACGTTTATTTGGCTTAGATTACAAAGATAAATTAGCGGCGGCAGGTTTTATTGTTACAGTGGAAGACTACACGAAAGAAATTAGCGCCGAATTGGTAGAGAGATACCGATTACCAAAAGGTGAATTGCTTTATATGTGCAGGAAGATATAGAATTTGCTTTAACAGACAGAAAATAGGAATTAATACCACTAAGTATTAAAATAAATGTAATAAATTTACAAAAAACAATTATAATATGACTTTAAAATCAATAACTACCGTTTGCTTAATTATTTTAAGCAGTTTAGCATTTTCTCAAGCAATCATGACCAATGGGCCTGAACTTGATAATGACAGAGATAGTAAGATGAACCGTATGCTTAAAGGCGATGATAATAGTTTTTATGCTTATCGAGTAAGAAGTAAAGGTAAGGGAACATCTTTTTTTATTGAAAAATATGATAAGTCATCTTTAAAGCCTGTTTTTTCAAAAGAAATAAGTTTGGATGACGAAAGAAGAACAAAAATCGAAGATGTGGAGTATTGCCAAGGAAATGTTTTTATTTTTAGAAGACAGTATGATAAAAAAGCAGATATGATGACCTTGTTTTATCAAACAATTTCTTCTAGTGGTGTAGTGTCTGATGTTTTGAAGGAAATAGTATCTGTTCCTTCTGATCATTATGAGTTTGTTAGTTTTGATATTTACCCTAATCCTAGTAATACTAAATTTTTAATCAAATCTTCACATAAACCAGATAAGAAAACGGCATATCAAACGGATTTTATTTTGATGGATGCTTCGAATCAAAAAAAGCTTTGGACAAAAACAGTTGACGAAAAATTATTTACTAATACGGAAAATAAAACGATTAATTTTTTCTCGTCGGCTACTGGGATTGGTACTATGGTGGATTTGGAGGATGTTGGGTTCATTGGACTTCATTTTGATGATAATGATAATATTTATTTTGGATATACATCTCCAGCTAAATTGTGGTCACCTAAAGAGGAAAGGTATAAATTATCATTAGGCATTATTAATGCAAATGAAACAGATGCTAAATATGTAGAATTGGCATTTGATGATGATTATTTTGTTAGAGATATTGAATTTTCAAAAACTAATAATAATGAAATTGTTGTCGGTGGATACATAAAAGATGTTCAAGAAAGAAAAGGAAGAGATTTGATAAAGGTTGGAATTTTTAGTTTTTCAGTTGACCTAAAAAATAATACCATAAAGTCTAAGTCCGTAAAGTTTTTTGATGATGAGATGCTTGCTAAACTGGAATCAAGTTCAAAAAGGGCTAAAAAATTTAAGTATAAACTGGATTATATATTTCCTATTGGAGATGCTGTGTATTATGTTGGTGAACAATATCGTGAACAGCAGGTAATAAGATACACTAATACAACAGGAACTATGGGAGGTGTTGGTAGAGCAGGAGGAGTAGGAATGAGAACTTACGACGTAGATTATGAGTATGAATATATGGATGTAATTGTTGCGAAATTAAATAGTAAAGGTGAGTTTGAATGGATTAAAAATCTACCATTGAGGCAGGTAATGAAACTCGAAAACGCGCCTCATGTATTTAAGCAATACATTGCAGTGGCAACAAATAATAATATTTATGTATTATGCGATGATCATCCGAAAAACATTGAACGATATTCTAAAGCAGATTTTGAACCAAAAGATTTAAAATCAGTATCGGGAATTCATGGATCTAATTTTGTGTGCAATCAGTTAAACTTGAAAACTGGTGTGGTAACAAGAATAGTATTAATGAAAAATGAAGATTATTGTTTTGCTCCTATTCAGGAAAGAAACCCTTCTTTTATGCCTCCTTCTGATTGCGAGATATTTGTTTCGGGTAATAATAGCGAAATATACATATATACCGAAGACAGAGGTAGGGATAGATTTGCTAAAATTAAATTCGATTAAAAATACTAATTAAATGGAGTTAAATAATCCTCTTTGATTAATTTCAAAGAGGATTTTTATTTATATTTATATCTTAAAACTGTATAATGATAAAATACCTATTGCCTCTGGCATTTCTGTCTTTCTCTTGTTACTCTCAACAAAATTTAAAAGAAAATTACAGTCCATTAAAATCTACAGGTTCGTTGCCAGATGTGTTTACTCAAAACATACGAAATGTTATTGAAACGGATATTAAGGAATTAAATAAAAAACAGGAGTCTGACAACTTCCTAAAGCGTACTTATTTAACCGAAGCTAATTATGAAATCGAGAAAATAGTAAAAAGTGGAAATACATTGATTAACGATGAAGTAACGGTTTATTTGAACAAATTGGCTGATGTTATTTTAAAAGATAATCCTGCTTTAAGAAATGAATTACATATTTACACATTAAAGTCATCTGTAGTTAATGCTTACAGTTATGATAAAGGATATATTTTTATTGATATTGGTTTAATTGCTCAGGCCGAAACGGAAGCGCAATTGGCATTCATTCTATGTCATGAAATTTCCCATTACACAAAAAAACATCACCTTGATGGTTATGTTAAAAATAAAAAGATTGATAGACAAAATTACGATCGTAATAGCGATGCTAAATTAATTGAAAAATGTCAATATTCGAAAGAGAAAGAAAGCGAAGCTGATATTGAAGGATTTAAGTTGTTTGAACAAACTGGGTATAATTTTAAACAAGCAGAAAAAGCATTTGATGTATTACAATATGCTCACTTGCCATTTGAATTATTAGAGTTTAAGAAAACATTTTTAGAAACAGAATATTACAAATTACCTTCTAGTTATTTTTTAAAAGAAGTGTCTTCTATTAGAAATAATTCGAATGAGGATGATACAAAGTTAACTCATCCAAATACTGCAAAAAGAAAGCAAGCCATTTCCGAACTTATAGCAAATAGGAGTAATAACGGGAAAGTTAACTACGTGATGGCTCAAGATAAGTTTGAATATGTTCGTGATTTAGCGCGTTTAGAACTTTGCAGATTGTATCTTAAAAATAGAGATTATCCTAATGCTTTATATGCGGGTTATATTATGGCTAATAAATATCCTAATAATGAGTATGTTACCGAAGTAATCTCAAAATGTTTGTATGCAATTGCTTTGTACGGGAACGGAATGATTAATTACAATAGCGATTCTCATTTAGAAAATGGGTTTGCTGATTTTAAAGATGTTGAAAGTTATCCTCAGCAATTATATCATTTAATAAATAGAATGCCTTCTAATGAATGGACAATGATGGCGCTGAATTATATTTATAGAAGTCACAAGAAATTTCCGAATAATAAAAAAATGGCCAGTTATTCGGATAGTTTATTTAAAATGATGCCGAAAATAAATTGGGGCATTCGCGATTTTGTTAGAATGTCTAAAAAAGATAATCAAAACAATACTCTTTTAGATTCTTCTAAAACAGAAAATGAATTGAATTCAAAAACAGATTTAATCGCAAATATTCAAAAAGAAAATAACTTCAAAAAATACGACACAGCCTATTATAAAGAGATGTATGTAGATTTATTTGAATCAGATAAAGAATTTGCAAGTAAATTTCCTTTAGCTGGGTTAGATGAGAATCAAAACAATTCAGGCTTTTCAGAATATTCAATAAGTAAAAATAGAACAGTAATTAAGAAAAACAAAAAAGGTAAAGGAATATATATATCGAGTGATTCAAAAATTAATAAAGTATTATTATTAGAACCCTTTTACTTGAAAATCGATGAGTCTCAAAAGGAAGAAATGACCTATATTAACTCTGACAAAAAACAAGAAAAATTTATTGTGACAGTAAATGATTGCGCTAAAAGGCAAAATTTCGAATTGGTAACATTAGATCCAGGTTTAATAACAACTACAGATGTAGATAAAATAAACGACTATTCGGTTATTAATGATTGGTTTAGCGAAAAATTTGACACTGATGATAGTGAAGGAGATCCTATATTTAATACCAACGATATGGATGATGTTATCAGCAAATATGGAACGCAATATGTTTTAAAAACAGGAATCGTAAACTATAAATCTAAGAAAGGAAGAAAAAGAACTTATTTTTATAGTTTTATTTATGACATCAAAGGCAATCACATAATTTATAAAAAACACGAAACGTTTAGAGATAAAGACTCTAAAGACTTAATCAATGCAAAGGTATATCAAACATTATACGAACTAAAGCATGCAAAATAAAAAAATGAAATCAAACTACTTTAATATCGTATTCGTTCTATTCTTAATAGCATTAAATTCTAATGCACAGTCAACTGGATACATGGGAAAAAGACTTGTGTTGAATTATGGATTTCATACTAGCCCAGTTTCATTTGGAGCGAGCGCTAATAATACAACTTTAATAGGAACTTCAGGAAGTGCAGAATCGGGCGTATTTGCTCTAAATATGATTCACGAAGGCAGTTTGGAATTTGCTATGTCTAGTAAATGGATGATGAATTTTTCGGCACGATATTATAAAACAGTGTATGATAACGCCGAATATTTGGATTATAATACTTATGATCCTTTAAGTGGAGATAGATATTCATATTCGGGACAGCCAGCCGGATATTATGATATTACTGGACTTAGCTATACATTATATTTTAAGTATTTCGGTTCTCGTTACGTAGCGCCGTGGGGAAGATATGTGATGTTTGGACCTGTTTTAAATACTGTTAAAACAAGCTACAACCCAACTGTTATGTATTTAAAGGACGATTACAATTATAATAATGTATCAAACACGATCATTAAAGATTTTGGAGACTTTGAACAAAAATATAATGGCTTTAATATTATGTTGGGCTGGGGCAGAAGTAGAATCATAGGCAATAGAATCGTTATTGATTATGGATGTAACACTCAAATTCTGTCTGTTATAATGGGTGCTCTAAATGTAGTGTTAGATGGAGCTCCAGATGATTTATTTAGAGAAAAAACTACAAATTTAAATTATATTGAAAATACACATAAAACAAGAGTTAGAGGTATAAATAGATTTAATGTATTCTTAAAAGTGGGTGTCCTTTTATTTTGATTTATGCGCCAATCAAAACTTGCTTTAGTACTTATTTTATTTATAGTCAATATAATTTCATTATCTGGCCAAACAGCTGGATATATGGGTAAGCGTTTGGTTGGTGGTTATGGTTTTTATTTTAGTCCAGCTTTATTTGGATCAAATGGTCAAGGAAATACAATTATAGGAAGATCTAATGGCAATGCTTCTGATGGTGAATTTGCATTTAATTCATTACATGAGGGTTTTTTAGAATACGCTTTTAAAAATAGATTTTTATTGGGTATCTCCGCTAAATTTTATAAAACGACTTACGATAATGCACGTGAGGTTTCTGCTACTACTAAACAAATAGATCAATACGGGTCTACTTCCGTCGTTTCATATAATGGGACTCCACAAGGTATGTATACGATATTGGGACAAAATTACTCTCTTTATGCAAAACTATTTAATAGACGTTACTTAGCTCCTTGGGGCAGATATATGCAATTTGGGATTACCATAAGAAGATTTACCTGTCATTATAATCCAAATGAAATGATGTTAAAATATGGAGGTTTTAATAATTATGTGTATCCAGACTTTAATGATTTTGGAGAACAGAAGCAAAGTTTTACAAAGTTTGATTTTTTATTTGGTTTTGGTAGAACCAATATTGTTGCTAATCGCATTACGATAGACTACGGCTTTAATGCAAATGTTTTCGCTCTTTTATCAACTTTTTTTGATGTGGTAACTGATGGAGATGGTATTTTTACAAATAATGTAAATGGCGTTAATTATATGAAATCTACTTCGCCTTGGAGAGTTCGAGGTGTTAATAGATTCAATGTGTTCTTAAAAGTAGGAGTTCTGTTATTTTAGCTTATTGATAACAGGGTTAGCATAAAGCGTCAAAAATAAATTCTTTAAAACATCTGCTTCTCCAGTCATATCTTTTATTTTAGTATCTATATAATTTAGAAAAGATTGTTTTTCTACAGAAGTGTAATTGCTTTCAAACACGTTTGTTTTATTTAACACATCATAAGCAACATAATTGATTGGATTTAATTTATAACTCTGATAAATACATTTGTCAATATGAGAAGCTAATAATTTTATTTTTTCATTTTCATTAATAGATTTATCAATCTCCACTAAATCATTTGCAGTAATGGGTTTCCCAAATGCCACGTATATTTTTCCTTTGGGCTGCTTAATACCTGTTAAAATACTATTCAAGTCTTCGCCTGGTGCTTTTACATATTTTGTATGTAACGATGATAAATATAATTCTTGCACCTTTAAATGATCGCAAGGCTCGTATTCAAAACTAATGGTAAGAGGAACGATGTTTAATTCAGAAAAACTTTTTTTGAAATCAGCATCTCCGCTTAGGTTTAGCATTTTTAATAATCCAGTTTGCGTCATGTCATTCCCATCTTTGGTTCTGCCATTGCGTTGTGCTATCCAAACACTTGTATTTTTATCCAAAATTACATGGCGAATGTATGCACTTAACTGACGAGAAATATCATATAATTCTTTTACATTTCCTTCACGTTTTACAGTAAACATTCTATTCATTCTCCCAAAATCAGTAATAAAGCCTTGATCCATTAAGTTTGAACCAAAAGTTATTTCTGAGGTTTCAAACTCTTCTTTATCTAAAATAATTTGAAGAATGGCGCTGTCTAATAAAATATCTCTGTGATTGGCAATATATAAATAAGCTTTGTTGCTATCTAAATGTTCGAGTCCGCTCCAAGTTAATCCAGCGGAAGTAGAGTTTACTATTTTCCAAATAGCTTCACTCATATACCCCGTTTGAAATTCGTATGGAGATTTTGTATTAAGTGCTTTTTCAACAACTTCTTCTTTACTCATTTCTGGCCATAAATATGCCATCGCTTTGTGATATGAATCGTATTGCGCAATACGTTTCATTACTTCATCAGACTCATTATCATAATATGGTCTTAGTAATTCAAAATTAAATTCTTTAGCAAAGTCGCTAATTTTATTTGGTGGCGCTGATTTATATAATTTCATTAATGTCTGTTATTTTTTTTATTGTGACATCGAATAGTCACATGTTTTTTTGATTTAGAAAATGTTATCTGACTATTTCATTATTTATTTCTTCTATCTATAAAGGTAATGGGCTTTCTGCTCATTTCAGGGTTTTGTCGTTTACTTATGGCTTCAGGAGTTTCTAAAACTATATGTGGGGCGACTCTTAACTTTGCTCTAAAATGATCTTTTAAATCTTTATCGAAGTTTTCAGGAGGATTAACTGCGCCAATATTAATGACTATTTCATCTGTACCAATATCGTTTGTAAACACTTCGATAATAAAATTTTTAATGTAAGGCACGGTATTCAAAATATCATACAAAGATGGCGGATATAAACTAGTTCCTTTAAATTTTATCATTTGCTGCTTGCGCCCCAAAATTGGACTAATTCGCATCGTTGTTCTTCCACAACTACAAACTTCATCATGAGCTTTACAAATATCGCCAGTTTTAAAACGAATCAAGGGCATGCCTTCTACACCTAAAGTGGTTACTGTTAATTCACCAGGCTCTCCTTTTGCTACTGGTTGATTGTGATCATCTAAAAATTCAACTATTAATAATTCGGGATGATGATGACCTCCTTTTCCTGCCTCACATTCGGTAAAGGCAGCACCCATCTCGGTTGACGCATAAGTGCTAAATAATTGTAACGGCCATTTATCTGTAATACGTTTTCCTAAAGTATTATATGAAAAATCTTCATTACGAATTGGCTCTCCAATGCAAACTACTTTTTTAATACTGCAATTTTTATAATCAATATTATTTTGTTCGGCAAACTCAATTAATTTTAATAAAAAAGAAGGTACTGCAATGGCTATAGTTGGCTTTAATCGTTTAATGGTATCCCACTGAAATTCAGGCATGCCATTCCCAACTCTCACAACACCAGCCCCCATCTGTTTTAATCCCAAAAAATAAGCCATTCCAGCCATAAAACGGCGATCAATAGTTGTCATTAATTGATAGATGTCGTTTTTACTTCCTCCAGCGCATGCTAAAGAAATATATTCGTTGTAGGCTAGCCTATCTAAATCTTTATCAGTTAAAACAAAAGTTAAAGGGTCGCCTAAAGTCCCGCTCGTTGTTACATAATCAATAATTTTATCGGGTGTAACGCAAATAAAATCTTGGTTGTTATTATATAAATCGTCTTTTGACGTAACAGGGACTTTTTGTAAATCTTGTATTGTTTTAATTGTTGAAATATCAATATTATTTTCTTTAAAACGAGATTGATAAAATTTAGAATGTGTATTTACATAAGATAATAAATCAGCTAATTTTTTTTCTTGAAATTGTTCAATTTCTTTGGATGATTTAGTCTCTATTTCTGGTAACAAGCCACTCATAAATATTCAGTAAATTTATACGAGTTTACATATAATTTGATAAAACACAAAGCTATTTTAAAATTTACTTATATTTATTTCTTATTGCTTAATAGTACAGAATATTATTTTTTGATTTATTAGAATGAAGCATCCTAAACTTAATTTAAAAGACGAGTTACTGCCCGATATACGAGAGTTTAAAGCACCTGCTTTAGCTCAAAAAATCATAAATAGCAATCAAATTGCTGAGTTAGTTTCGTTAGCATTTGAAAAAGATCATTTACTGAGTAGCAGAGCAATGTGGGTTTTAGGGCATTGTAGTGATTTGGATTATGATTGCACTAAGCCTTATCATATTAAGTTGATTAATAATTTAAAACAAAGCAATTTACATAATGGCGTTATTAGAAATACGTTAAGGTTATTTCAAAAACATCCTGTACCTAAAAAAACAGAGTCGTTTATTTTAGATAAATGTTTTGAATATATTAAAAATCCTTCTGAAGCCATTGCTGTTAGAGCATTTGCTATTACCGTGGTTTTTAATATTGCTAAGCCTTATCCCGAATTATTAAATGAACTTTTGATTGTTTTAAATCACTTAAGTGAAACCGAAAATGGACCAGGCATTAGAAGCCGTGTTAAAAATACCATCAAAGCAATTCATAAACTTAATAAACAGTGATGCGAAATTATTTTTCTCAGGTCATTTTTAAGCATAAAGTAATTTATGGATTGTTGCTCATTATTGTTCTTATTCCTACCTATTTTATACATACTCAAAAATACCCCGATTGGGGCGATGATTTTGCGCAATATGTTTATCAAAGTCAGCAAATAAAGTCCCCTTCGCCAATTTATAAACAGGTTTTAAATGTTGAGGAATATAGTAGCCCTAAACGAAGCGTGTTTTTTTCGGTTGTATTAAGTGTTGTCAATCCAACTATTGAAATACAACGGTATGTGAATTTAATTTCGTTAAGTTACATCTTAGCAGCGGTTTGTTTTTTCTTGTTCCTTAGCAAACATTTTAGTTTAATCATTAGTTTTTTAGGCAGTTTATGTGTGTTTTATAACTTTTTATTTTTGCGATTAAAGTCAGAGGTTGTTCCTGAATTTTTATTTATTAGTTTGTTTTGTTTGGTGTTATTGCTATTACACCATAAAAAGAATTGGGTAAAGTTTAGTATCCCCATTTTATTAGCCTTACTTGTTTCTATTAGATTTATTGGGCTTTCGTTACTGTTAGCTTATTGTGTTCATTTGTTACTTTCAAAAGAAAATCGCATTAAAGAAAAACTAAAAGAGCTGACGATATGTTTTGGCATATTCGGAATCGTAACACTTTTTATCAATCATTTTTTTCTAAGTTCAATTAATAATCAAGAAGTAACATTATATGGAAATCTAGTAATTAGTAGATTAAATGTTCATCAATTTTTTGATAATGTGAGTATGTATGCACGTTACATCACTTTGTTTTTTGAGCAAGAAATTCCTTTTTGGATCAATACTATTATGAAGTGTTCGGTAATTTTTTTGTTTATAATTGGTATTATTTGTTCTTTGAAAAATAAAGTCAATATTCTTCATTTTGCTTTTCTGTTTTACATATTGTTTTTATTAGCTTATCCATATAATGGGGATACGATTAAATACTTGATTCCAATAGTGCCTTTATTTATTTATTTTATGATATATGGGTTTAATAAAATTATTGAAAAAATAAATTTTAAGCATAAACCTATTTTTATCGTAGGCTTTTTATGCGCAATATTATTAAGTAATAGTAAAACTATTTGGTTGGCAGTAAATCATCAGTCAACTCAAATTGGGCCCTATAATGCAGAGGCAATGACTGATTTAGAGAAAGTAAAAGACATAGTTCCTGCCGAAAAAACAATTGCGTTTGGAAAGCCATTTGTTATTAATTTATTATGCGATAGACATAGTTATTTTGTAGGAAATAAAAATTATGCTGACGTTTTTTCAAAAGCAGATTATTTTTTATCGCCCAAACAATCCGTGCAAGAATTGTATCCTAAAATACAAGGTATTAAACTAGCAAAAGGCGATACGCTTGATCTAACGCATTTTTATTTGATAAAGTTATAGATAGTTGCCCTCTAATTTTTTAATAACCAAATTATATTCTGCCACTATTTCATCCACCACTTCTTTAACCGTTTGTATTTTATCAATAGCACCCGAAACTTGACCTATTTCTAATTCACCTTCCACTAAATCACCTTCAAACATGCCTTTTTTGGCGCGACCTCGTCCTAACAAATTGGATAATTCTTCAACACTAGCGCCTTTTTTTTCTAATTCGTTTACTTTTTCTGAAAATGAATTTTTTAGTAATCTAACAGGCGTTAATTGTTTTAGTGATAATTGGGTATCGCCTTCTTTCGCTTCAATAATAGCGTTTTTAAAATTGATGTGTGCCGATGATTCTTGAGTTGTTACAAAACGACTTCCAATTTGAACCCCTTCTGCTCCTAATGCGAAGGCGGCTGCCATGGCTTTACCCGAACCAATTCCACCAGCTGCAATTAGAGGAATAGTAATTGCTTTTTTAACTTGTGGAATTAAAACTAAAGTAGTTGTTTCTTCTCGACCGTTATGTCCTCCAGCTTCAAAACCCTCTGCAACTATGGCGTCAACCCCAGCTTCTTGGCATTTAATAGCGAATTTAATATTTGATACTACGTGAACTACCGTAATTCCCTGTTCTTTTAAGTGATTAGTCCAAGTTTTAGGGTTTCCAGCTGAGGTAAATACAATTTTAACACCTTCTTCGATGATAATTTTGATATGTTCTTCAATATTTGGGTAGAGTAGAGGTACGTTTACCCCAAACGGATTGTTAGTAGCTTGTTTACATTTTTTGATTTGCTCTCTTAAAATATCTGGATACATCGATCCTGAGCCTATAAGTCCCAGTCCACCCGCATTTGAAACAGCTGCGGCCAATTCCCAACCACTGCACCAAATCATTCCACCCTGTACAATGGGGTACTTTATGTTAAATAATCGTTTAATTGTATCCATTATGGTATATTTTTTGGTGTAAAGTTAAAGATTTTATTATTTTTGTATACTTTAATACGATTAGTTCAATGAAAAATATTTTTATCTTAATTTTTGTTTTATGCTTAACTACTGTTTCTAAAGCTCAATGGCTTTGGGATTACGGTGTTTCTGTTGGTGTTTCTAACTATTTAGGAGACATTGGAGGGAAAGAAAAAACACGAAGAGACTTTGTGGCTGACATGAAAATGGCTAAAACTCGCTGGAATGTAGGTGGTTTTGCTCGTTATAGAGTTCATCCAAAAGTTTCAGTAAAATTAGCTTTAGATTATTTACGTATTGAAGGTGATGATAAATTATCTACAAATCCTGGTCGAAACGGTCGTAATTTAAATTTTAGAAATGATATGTTTGATTTGGCGGTAACAGGCCAAGTGTTTTTTTATGAAGACAATGACTTAGGAAATACTTACAGATATAGAAACGGTTTTAGAGCATACTTTTTTGCTGGAGTGGGCGGTTTTATTCTAACCCAAAAACTTTAGATGGAGGAGTAAAACTTCGCCCTTTACAAACAGAAGGTGTGAGATACTCGCCAATCGGAATTAATATACCTGCAGGTGTTGGTTTTTATTTTACAATTCACAAAAAACACCGTATTGGTTATGAGTTAAACTATAGAACAACATTTACAGATTATTTAGATGATGTTAGTGGAAATTATGCTGATCCATCAACTCAAACTCCTGAAGCTGCTGCCTTAGGCAATAGAACGGGAGAATTGACGGATATAGATCCTGAATTTGCTAAGAATTTTGGTTATGATAATGAACTAGGAGTAGGACAAAAACGTGGTGATAAAACACATAAAGATGGTTACATGACTATGAGTTTAAGCTATAGTTATGTTTTAAGAGGTAAATCAAGTTTTTATAGAGGACGTTACGGACACTTTTTCGGTAAAAAACGTAGAGGTAAAGTTCGTAAGATTAGAGCGAAGTTCTAATACAAAAGAAAAACAGATATTAAAAAAGCATTCACTAAGTGGATGCTTTTTTTGTTTTTCTTACAATTTCATTTTAGATAATTCCCTTTCGAGTTTATCAAAATGCTCTTCGTTTTTGTCAACTACAAATTTCTTTAATTTTTTACATTCAGTAGCAGTATTAAAAAGCATTTGCAAAATGAATTGCTTTCGCGAAGTGGCATTTATTGCAAATGCTTTGATGTTACTCGAATAAGTTTTAGGTACTGTTATAAGTCGTTGTTTTTTAGTCTATAATAAATGTCTTAACTATTGTGTCGGGTGATGTTAAATACAATTTTTCCGTAAACCAGCTGCATTCTTCCCAGCTATAAGTTGTATATGGTGGTAATGTACAAGTGTAGTGGTCAATAATATTTTCGGTAAAGCCAATTGCTTTAAATATCTTTGGCAACGTAGTATCTATCTTATTTAATGCTTTTACGCTAGCGAATTGATTCAGTGGTAATGTTATGTCTATGCGCTTTAATGTATTGATGGAATTTTTTACAACTCTAACTTTAAAATACCAATATGGCTTGATATAGATGTCGTGTTTGTAATTTTTAAAATTTGCATATTCGTGTATGTCGCGAGCATATAAAGAATCACTTAAACATTTTATATAGTACTTAGAACCTACTTTTTTATGAAAATTAATTTTATATTTTCCATTATTGTCACTTAATGTCCTTGAAATAATTTCAGTATTTTGATGTTGTACAGATCCATGTAAATCATATTTCTGATATACTCTTAAAATTGAGACTTCTGTATTTGGAACTGGACTATTTCTTCCAGTTTCATATACAGTTCCGCTTATAGATCCGTCACCATATTTCTTACAAGAAATAAGAAATAAAAAGGATATTAGGTGTAATTTAATTACTCTCACTTGTATGTTGTCAACAATTAACTCTAACTTATCGCTTGGCACTACTTTTTCATTTTTTAATTATTTGAAAAAACGTTTGTTTCCGTTTGCAAGCCATTAGCCTAAACCAAATATAATAAAAAACCCCTTTAAGCTTTTTGCTTAAAGGGATTCTTAAAAATGAATTCAAAAACTTAAATTTTTAATTTTTGTCCTAAGCGCAACACTTTAGTTTGCTTAATGCCGTTCTTTTTGCAGATGGCTTTAATTGTAGTGTGGTTACGTTGTGCAATGCGCCCTAAGGTATCTCCTTTTTTTACCGTATACACTTTACCGTATTTAGATTTTGAACCCGATACTCGTGATAAATTCAAATCCTTTTTTTGGCGGCTATGTAATGCTCTTAAATCGTATTTAGTTTCCACATCGGCTTTAGTAATCATTACCGAGTTGTTTTTTAAACTTCCTGCAGCAAAATCAATAAAGTCTTCGGCATCAATGGCCTGGCCTAAATAACGCATTTCAAAATGTAAGTGCGATCCAAATGAGTGACCCGTGTTTCCACCTAAACCGATCATTTGTCCAGCTTCTACAGTTTGTCCAGCCTCCACTAATATTTTTGATAAATGAGCGTAAACTGTTTCTAATCCGTTTTTATGTCTGATAATAACTACATTTCCGTAGCTTCTATTTAATTTAGCAATACGCACCATACCGTCAAATGCAGCACCAACCGTATCGCCAGTTTCTAAATCGATATCTGTTCCGTAATGAGGTCTTCTTTTTCTCCAACCAAACTCAGACGTTACATTTCCATTAAATGGTAAAACAAAGCCGCAATCTGTTGGCTCAGTTAAATTAATAGTAGCCGAATCTTTTTTAAAGCATTGTGCAAATGAATAAGGATGGATAGTTGCTGTATCCCAGCTTGCATATAAATCGTTTGATGGAAAAGCTAATAATGAATCCACTTCTTCTTCCTCGTGATCATGTTCATCAGTTGAATTAACTAACGATAATGGATTGATGACCATTTTAGTTGTATCATCTCTTTTTACTATTTTCTTTTTCCCATCATCTTTAATTGGTTTTTCATCCGGATTAACTGAATTGAATGCAAAAAAAGATTTTGGCTTAATAGTTGTGTTTAAAGTACTTGGTGAAAACGCACTTAACATCAATGATGAACCCATCATTAATATAAAAGCATATATGTTTTTTGTTTTCACGATTGTATTTTAATTTCGAGATTTGCAAGTATATTGTTTTTATTTTAGAAAAGCAGTGTTAAATGCTGTTAATACCTGATAGTTTTTAACAATTTAACAATTTTAACATTTGCTAATTAGTTCAACTCCTTAATTTCTAAAAAGTTACAAAAACCCTCCAAAAAGCTAAAAATTTAGTAGATTTTGGTAATTTGGAATTTCTTTTAAGATTTCGGGGGTATTTTGGTCTATTTTTATGAAAATATGGTTTAAACCATTGCTTAAAAAAACAGAAGCCACATTGAGTTCCAAATTATAACGCAAAGCTTGGTTAACTGTGAACTGGTTAATTTCTATTTCGGGAGCTTTACACTCTATTAAAAGTATAGGTTTTAGGTTTGAGTTAAATACCACTAAATCGGTGCGGCGTTTGGTTTTATTTAAAAGTAATTGCTTTTCAACCGAAATCATAGAAGCGGGAACTTCTTTATGATTAATTAAATAATGAATAATATGTTGTCTTACCCATTCTTCGGGAGTAGCCTCTACAAATTTTTTGCGAATAATATCAAATACCTGCAAATTGCCTTTCTCGTTTTTTTGAAACCGAAAGTCTACCGCCGGAAAATTTAATACTGGTAAATTCATGGTTTTAAAGATAAGAGAAATAATTTGATTGGTAATTGTTTGGGATTGTCCCTGCGGGCCGGGCTTTCGGTTTCAATCTTTTTGTTCGTTCCTCACAAAAAGGATTTACACCTCAATCCCTCACGCGGTGCATGTATTGATAACTTAACTTCAACTTTAATGCAAGCCTGCGCGAGGGATGCAAACGGAAATCCTTATTTACGAAGTAAATAAGATTGCCGTGACAGCCCAATGCGGCTCCCGCCGCACGCGCCCAAATAGTATTTACTAGCTAAATAAACACCATAACATTAACTTGATGAAATAATAATAATCAAAACCTAAAATTACTTTGTATCTTAGCTTAATCAAAAAATCAGATGACAATATATGAAGACGAAAGACGAAATAGTAAATAACTGGTTACCGCGTTATACAGGAAAAAAAATAGAAGAGTTTGGAGAATATATATTACTAACCAATTTTGGTGGTTACGTTAAAATGTTTGCTGAGTGGAACAATGTTGAAGTGGAAGGCTTAGACCGACCAATGCAAACTGCTACTGCCGAAGGCATTACCATTATTAATTTTAGTATGGGTAGTGCGATGGCTGCTACCATTATGGATTTACTAACAGCTATTAGTCCTAAAGCAGTTTTGTTTTTAGGAAAATGTGGTGGCTTGAAAAAGAAAAACCAAATAGGTGATTTAATTTTACCCATTGCAGCTATCCGAGGCGAGGGAACATCCAACGATTATTTTCCGAGCGAAGTACCTGCTTTGCCTTCGTTTAATTTGCAAAAAGCTATTTCGTATACCATTCGTTTAAGTGGCCGTGATTATTGGACAGGAACGGTTTACACAACTAATCGTCGTGTGTGGGAACACGATGAGGCATTTAAAGAATATTTAAGAGTGGTTCGTGCCATGGCTATTGATATGGAAACAGCTACTATTTTTAGTGTAGGGTTTCATAACGAAATTCCTGTTGGAGCCTTGTTGCTAGTGAGCGATCAGCCAATGATACCCGAAGGTGTTAAAACGGAAGAAAGTGATAAAAAAGTAACTACTGATTTTGTAACCGATCATTTACGTATTGGAATCGATTCGTTAAAAGAGTTACAAAAAGCTGGTATTTCGGTGAAACATTTAAAGTTTTAAAACTTTTTATAAAACTTAGTGTTCTGGAATTTTCGATATAGTTTTCCTGGTTTTGCGGGAATACGGGCACCTATTAAAAAGTTAACGGCTCCATATCTCGAAAGAAAAGTAATTTGACTAGCGTTATACCAGCTAAAATCGGACGTTGTGTTTAGCAGCATAAAAAAATGTTTATGGCTGTAGCCAATAGATGCTCTAAAGTCGCCAGATACGGAAGTATAAAAAAGAGTTTGGCTTTTATGAGTATCTAAGTAATTGTAATTTCTCCACTGTTCTTCTGGACCAATTATTAAAGTGAAGTTCATTAACAAATGTTTCCATAATACTAAGTTTAAACTCCCACCTCCATACACCGAAAAGGCAAATACATTTAAGCCATGTAAAGATTGATGTGTGTCATAGTAACGCCTAACTGGTAAAGGAAAAAACGAACTGTCTGAATTTACTCGATTATAATGGATGTTGGCCGATAGTACAAAACTAAAGGCAGTTTTTAATTGATGGTAGCTGGAGGAGTAACCCGATTTAAATGAAAATTTATTAGAGTTAGTAAAAAACAAAAATTTGGTTTTGTAGGATTCAGAGCTAATTCGTGGATTTTGGTCGTAAATGCCGGTCATATAAAAAGTAGTATCGTATCGAGATGTGTTTTTATTGTAAAAGCCTTTATAGCTTCGGTAGTTATTTTCAAGCAACCATCTATTTCCACCAATATTTAAATTTAAATTTCGGTATTTAGTGTCGCCCTTTTTAGCCACATTATTCGATGGGTTTTTCCAGCCAAAAGAAAAATTGAACTTATCGTAATTTATTTCAATACCCGACACTAAGTTCGATTCAGCAATGTATTCAACCTCCGATTGATTTATACTATCGTTTATGAGTTTTTGGCTTAATCCCATTCCATAATTCCGATAAGATTGAAAGATAGAAATGATGAGTTTGTCTTTATGTTTTACATAGTAGGTAGTGTCCCAACCTTTTTTTTGGGCATGGATGTATGTTGTACTTGAAATAAAAAATAATATGACTAAAAATACACGCATCAATTAATTACCTTCGTAGCCTAAATATAAAGATAAATCATGAAGATAAAACCACTAAATATCGAAAAACATATTGAGCACGTTATTTCGATACTAATTGAATATACGCCAAGAGTGATTGGTGCCGTAGTAGTTTTAGTTATTGGTTTGTGGTTAATAAAACGCTTATCAAAATTAGCTACCAGATCAATGGAAAACAGAGATTTGGATGTATCGTTACGCACGTTTTTAAGAAGCTTAATTTCTATTGGATTAAAAGTGGTGTTAATTGTAACCGTTGCCGGAATGATAGGTATTGGTACAACATCCTTTGTAACGATACTTGGTGCAGCAGGGTTGGCGGTTGGTTTAGCCTTGCAAGGTTCATTATCAAATTTTGCAGGAGGAGTTTTAATTTTAATTTTTAAACCCTATAGAGTAGGTGATACCATTGAAGCACAAGGGCAGAATGGTTCAGTAAAAGAAATTCAAATATTTAATACCATCCTCTTAACAGCCGACTTAAAAACTATTATTTTACCTAACGGAGCTGTATCAAACGGAACCATTGTAAACTTTACTAAAAACGGTGTTTTAAGAGGAGATGTGCAAGTTACTATATCAACTGCTAATGATGTAGATAAGGTGAAAGAACTTTTAATGGAAGCGTTATTAAAGCATGAACATATTTTAAAAGATCCTAAACCCGAAATTACAGCTATTAGAATCGTTGATAATTCGGTTACATTATCCATTAAACCTTATGGCTCGGCCGATCATTATGTGATGATTCATTCTGATGTAGTTCAAATTGCAAAAAGTGTTTTTGAGAAACACGGTATTACTTCGGCAATACAACAACGTATTGTATTGAATGGGTAATTAGAGTTTAATGCCAATTACTAAAATATCGTCAACTTGAGCATGTTCCTTGCCCATCCAAGTAACAATTTTTTTATCTAATTCATCTTGTTGCACTGGCATTGGCAACGTATGAATTTGTAATAAGAAATCTTTAAAGTTTTTGGTCATTAATTTTTTACCTTTTTCGCCACCAAACTGATCGGCATAGCCGTCTGTTGTCATGTAGTACAGGTCGTTTGGTTGAATGTCGATAGAAGTTTCTTTAAATACAGTATCAGAATCAGTAAAGCCTCCAATAGCATTTTTAGTAGGTTTGTATTCTATTAATTCACCATTTCTAATTAACAATAGCTCTCTATTAGCACCTGCATAGGTAAGAGTGTTCGTTTTTTTATCAATCATGCACAAAGCCATATCCATTCCATCTCTCGATTCGGAAGTGTTTTGTTTTAAGACTTTAAAAATACTTCTGTTTAAACTTGATAAAATAGCTGAAGGACTCGT
Source organism: Bacteroidota bacterium (assembly GCA_016711805.1). GTDB lineage: Bacteria > Bacteroidota > Bacteroidia > B-17B0 > Aurantibacillaceae > UBA4416. The sequence goes on along the minus strand of JADJSH010000001.1, from coordinate 313,649 downwards.
GATTTTTTTAGTTAAGATAATTTCATTTAATAAGGAATTTCCAATCATACTCATAAACGCACCAGGCACACCATGTCCAGTACAATCTACACATGCAAAAAATAATTTCTCGTCCGTTTTATTAAACCAATAAAAGTCGCCGCTTACTACGTCACGAGGTTTAAATAAAATGAAACCATTTGGCAAATGCTCCTTAATCACATTAATGTTAGGGAGAATTGAACTTTGAATACGTTCGGCATAGTTAATACTATCCTTAATTTCTTCAATAGCGATGTTGAGGTTTAAATTGGCACTTTTTAATTCAGAAGTTCGCTCTGTAACTTTAGCCTCAAGCACTTGTTTCTCTTTAATTAATTTATGGGTTCGGTATTTAATAAAAGAAAAAATACTAGCAATGATGGTGGCGATGGATAGCACAAAAAACCACCAACGCATGTAGAAAGGAGGTGTAATTTCAAAAGCATATTCTAAAATTTCACTTTCAATATTATATTTATTAATTGCCTTTAATTTAAAAATATATTTCCCTGGAGATAAATTGGTAAACACTGCTTCGTTATTGGTTTGCACTGGCGACCAATCTTTATCATAACCTTCTAACAAAAATTGATAGTTAGTGGTTTGAGTAGATAAGGCTTTAAACTTAAAAGTAATATCATTTTGTTTGTAGTTAAAAACAGGATTGATTGGTAAATTTAATTTTGACAAAGAATCAAATTTCACTTTTGTACTATCAATTTTCGAGTACTTTAAAAGAAGTTCGCTAATTAAGACTTTGGGCTTTACGTCACTTACAATATCTTCTTTGGCATTATATGAAACTAAACCTTCGCCAGTTCCAAAATAAATAAATCCATTTTGTTCAATAGAAGCGTTTTGCTCAATGGCAGAAGATTTAAGTCCATCTTCATCAGTATAGGCTTTAATACTTTTAAGAGAAAAGTCAGGATTTAGAATGATTTTATTAATTCCTAAATCTGTTCCAATCCATAAATTGTTATCCGCTGATTTTTGAATAACATTAATTGAATTACTTAACAATCCATTTTTCTTGCTGATGTTCGTGAATTTATTTTTATTAAAAACAAATAAACCTTCGTCAATTGAGCCTATGATAATATGACGATTTAATTCATTAATCGAAAAAACATTGGTACTTGTAAAGCCTTCTTTTTTACCAAAGCGCTTCATGATATTGGTTGTTGTATTCAATCTTAAAACGCCTTCTCCAATAGTGCCTATCCATAAATCATCTAAGATGGAGTAGATGCACATGACATCATTGGTGGGCAATTGTTTATTTTCTTTACTATACAAAGTGAATTCACCATTTTTTATTTTAATGATTCCAGTACCGTACAAGCTCACCCATATAATGTTTTCGTTTTTTTGGATACTAGTAACAATAGTTTTTAAATCAACAGTATCAATTTTATTAATGTGTTTTGTTATAGAGAAGTTGTTTTTTGATGATTCAGTTAAAATAAATAATCCTTTATTTTGAGTTCCTGCGTACAGTGTTTTCCTTCTAAAAATAGTGCTGTAATAATATCTTCCGTTAATTCTTTAGGTAAAGAAACAGGTTCAATGATGCCATTTTTAAAATTGTTTAACCCACTTGTGGTGCTAAATAAAAAGCCTTCGTTATTTTTACAAAAAGCAATCACACGATTATCGTTTAAGCCATGTTGTTTTGTGTAAACCGATAAAGCTTCGTTTGTTAATTTGTAAACCCCGTTACCAAAACACGACACCCAAATTTCTCCTTCGTAGTCGCAGATAACAGATGAAATATCGATACCTGCCAATCCGTTATCTTTATTGAAAATTTTATAACTTAAGCTTTTATATATTTTAACTAAGCCATGCTCAGTAGCACACCAAATATTATGTTGTTTGTCTTCAACAATTTTTGAGATATAATCTGTATTGATTAAAGGGATATCTACTTGGCGAAATACATTATTCTCTATGTAATAAACACCTTTTCCAGGAGTCCCAATCCAAATTTTACCATCCGTACTTTCGTAAAAACAAAATGCAGAAGCGGAGTTGAAATTTTTAGATTCTTTTATGACCGTAAAAGATTTACCATTATAAAGATTGATACCGCCCTTACTAGTTCCAATCCAATATTTGCCACTCTTGTCTTTAAAAACTGAAAACACTTTATCAGAACTTAATCCATTTGTGGTGTTGAGGTAGGTAAATTTTTCGTTTTCTAAAATGGCAATACCCCCGCCAAATGTGGAAATCCATGTTTTTGACCCGTCACAAAAAATATGAAATACTTTATTTTCTTTTAGGCCGTTATCAATGGTATAGTTCGTGAATTTCTTTCTATCGTATTTTGACACACCATCAACGGTTCCAATCCATATACTGTTGTGTTCATCCTCTGTAATGCAAATAACATCGTTACCAACTAAACCGTCTTGCTTGTCGTAATTTGTAAACGATTTCCCATCAAATTTACTAATACCTCCACCTTGAGTAGCAAACCACAAAAAGCCATAACTATCTTGAAAAATACATTTGATGTTTGCGTTAGCAAGCCCTTGCTTCTGACCATAATGTTTGAAATTGTAATCCTGCGCTTTTAATTGACCCAGAGTGACAACACAAAAAAATATGAAAAGTAGTTTCTTTAACATTTAGCAGCATAAAATTAATAAAAAAAGGCTGCCTTGTACAGGCAGCCTTCAATTTTTAGGAAAATATCCTTATAATTTTGAAACTCGTTTAGTAATAGAACCCATTGGAGTCTTTATCACCACATAATAAATGCCAGAACTAAACTCACTAATATCAATAGTGGCTTTGTCTGTATAAGTTAAATGCGATGATTTTAAAACACTTCCTAATTGATTATAAATTTCTACATCAAAACTTTCAATCCCTGATTTTAGTACTATATCAAATACATCTTTTGTTGGGTTTGGATATAATGAGATCGCATTTAAAAATTCATTTTGTTCAGCTATAGAGGTTACAATATTAATCGTAAAGTCTTTAGTGTTTGATTTCGTCGTATTAACAATACTTTGAGCAACCTTAGCGGTTGGGTCACATGAGTTTAACCATATAACATCTACTCGGTATTGCACGCTGTTAGCAGCAGCCGGAATGCTAAAATCAGTAAAACTGGTAGCGTTTGGAGCAAGGTTATTAATTAGTACAACCCAGTTTCCTGAGTTGTTAGTATCTCTTAATACTCTGTAATTATTTACAACAGCTCCATTGTATAAATTCCAACTTAAATTCATGTTTGGTGCCGAATAGTTCGTTTGTAAATGTATAGTTTGGTGTTCTAAACTTTTTGGTCCCTCATTTCCACATAAGTCAACTGCTGCTATTTTATATACATAGCTTGTAACATTTGGGTTGGCAGTACTATCCACTAATCTGCTTAAGTCATTATAACCAACAGTTCCAATTAATGTATCTAATATAGCTGTTTGCTTGCGGTAAACTCTAAAGCTATCTACATTAGAAATACCATTTTTTTGCCAGAAAATTTCGTTATGCACTGAAGAACTGTCCACAGTAACCACACAAATTTGTTGAGCTGGTAATCCTGAAATATTAACATTTAATACACTAGAAGTGTCGCCTGCACCACATGCATTTGTACCAACTACTTTTACGCCTCCATTGCTTGAGTTTAATGTGGCATCTAAGAAAATAGAATTTGTATTTGCTCCGCTAGCCACGTTATAACCAGCTGGATAAATCCAAGTGTAACTTGTTGCATTTGCTATAGGAGCGACAGAATAGTTGATGTTTGTAGATAAAGGACATACATTGTTTGCTATAGAACCAGATATTGTTCCAGCAGCATCTGGCAACGGGTTAACCGTGATTGATTTGTTTTTAACAGGACCATCGCCACAGCCATTTGTTCCAAACACACTGATTTGGCCTGATGTAGATGAGTTATCATAGTTTACGGTAATAGTTTTTGTATTTAAACCACCCACAATATTACAGCCATTTGGGGTTGTCCAAGTAAATGATAAACCATTATTTAAATTGTTGGCAACGTAAGTAACTGTTGAAACTCCCTGACAAACAGTGTTAGTTCCGCTGATAGTTGTTGCCTGAGTTGGAAGAGGATTAACGGTTACACTTTTTGTTGTAGCTGCACTTGCTCCACAGGCATTTGTTGCCGTTACAGCAATATTACCACTTGTGGCTGTAGTAGAGAAATTGGCGGTAATTGCATTAGTATTTCCACCAGTATTTTGAGATACACCACTAGGGAACGTCCAATTATAGCCAGTTGCATCAGTCACTGTGTTTATAAAATAATTTTCGGCAGTCTGCCCTTGACAAATAGGAGAGTTACCAAAAATAGTTACTGGTGCCGTTGGAATAGTAATAACATTAATGTACGCATTTTTTATCATGGTTAACGCTCCCGCACCACTATTCATAGCTAAAGTTACTGTTTTAGTTCCTACAGTAGAGTATGTTACAGTGATTGCAGAGGCTGTGGAGGTAGAAGTTGCAGGCGTAGCTCCAGCTCCAAAATTCCAAGTATAGGTATTAACACCTACAGCTGCTACAGATGTGTTGCTAAATGTAACGGTAGTGCCCTGACATATTTGTGTGTTATTAGCCACAAAGTCTGCATAAGGAGTACAGCTTGGTGAACCAAAAATGTTAGTTACTACTACGCTTGATGTACTTGAAGGACAAACACCATTAGAAATAGTCCATGCAGCTGTTACCGTTTGATTATTTACTACTTGCAAATTCGCATTGGCTGTTGTTGTAGAAGAAAGATTTCCTAAACCAGTAGAACAAAAAGTCCAAGCTCCGGTTCCTATTGTTGGAACATTTGCAGTTAATGCAGTTAAGTTATTACATATTTGCTGATTTGCTCCAGCGTTAGATGTTGTAGGTACATTATCAAAATTAACTAATAAAGAAGAACTCGTACCGTTACCACAACCATTTGTATTACTTCCATAAACAGAAACATTGTATGAATTTGCTGTAATACTAAAATTTACCGTGATACTATTTGTGTTAGCGCCAGCAGTCACAGTTGAATTAGGTGGCAAAGACCAATTGTAAGTTGTTGTGTTTGAAATAGTAGGAACGGAAAATACGACTCCATTTTTTACTTTACAAAGTGTTGTGGTTGCAGTACTAATAGCACCAGCGGCATATGGAATTCCTTTTACGTTTACTGTAAATTGTTTAATGGTTTGATTATTGTTGGGACCACCATCATTTACATAAACTGAAATAGTTACTAGACCAGATTGACCCGCATTTGGTTTAAATGATAATACACCAGTAGTACTAGGATTTGTATAACTAATGGTTGGATTTGGCATAATGGTCGTGTTACTAGAGTATGCCGCGAGGGAAACAGTTTGTGTTTCAGCTGCATTTGTCCCTTTACTAATACCACTTAAAGATACTGTAGTTGTTGGAGCATCTTGACAAACTGTGTAGTTTGATACTGAATTTATAGTTGGAGGAGAATTATACGTAGAGAAATAAACATAATCATAATTATTATAATAATTATAACTATTATTTGTGCTTGAACCACTTCCATTATATCCATATGCAATTGCATAGTAATTAGTTGCAGGTAATAAATTTGATATACTTACAGAGTTGTTCGCAGAATTGCTGTAAACTGAAAAATGATTTGAACCTGTGCCGCCAATTTGGTTGCCGCTGCCAAAAACAGTAGATGGTGTATAGTATGTCCCATCAATTGGATAATTAAAAGCTCCAACACCTGCTTGATATGCAGTAATTAAATTCCAAGTACTAGAACCTGTAAAAGTTAATACAGCAGTTGTTGTTCCAGTTGATGTAACAGATAAAGATGGCGCAACTGTTGGTTCAGTTGCTAAAGAATAGTGTTGTTCGCTGTTTGAAGATGAATAACTTGTATTTGCTAAATACCCGAAGCTGACACATGAACCAAATAAATAAGAAGTACAACCATAATTATACGCATATGCTATTGCTTCAAAATTAAAATTACTTCCAAGACCAGTTACAGTAATATTACCTGCAGTACTGGTTCCCATATAAACAATATAATTTGCATTACCTAAATTGGTACCAGATCCATAATTTGAACTTCCACTATAAGAACCCATGTTTGCATTAACTGGTGCAGATCTCGTATTTGCTGCAGGTTTTAATACAATAACAACACCCGTGCACGTTGGTTTTGTCCAAGAAATTTTTAAAGAATTTGTTGTAATGTTAGTAATGGTAACATTTGAGCACTGACTTGGTGTTGAAATAGGAGTTTGACTAAAAAGATTTACCGTTAAAGCAATAAAAATAATAGATAAAAGTTGTTTCATTTTAGATGAATTTTAATTATTCATCAAAAATATATAAATATTTTGAAATAAAAACTGATTATTGTTAACAAAAATCGTTCTAAAATGTTAAAAAACAGCTATTTACTCTGCCCAACGATAGCTTTTAATATCTAAGCCAGCTAAATCTAACGCTCTATCAACGACAGTTGCTGCTAACTCTTCAAATGTTTTGGGTTTACTATAAAAGGACGGTGATGCTGGGCAAATAATTCCACCTGCTTCTGTAACAGTTTTCATGTTATTTATGTGAATCAAACTGTATGGTGTATCACGAATCATTAAAATTAATTTACGTCTTTCTTTTAAAATAACATCAGCGGCACGTGTTGTTAAGTCGTTACTAATACCTGTTGCAATGCGAGCCATGGTGCCCATACTACAAGGGCAAATAATCGAACGGCGCATAAAAATTAGTTTTATCGTAAAAAGTGATGTTGCTATAGTTTTTTATAATCTTCGTTGCCTAATTCAGTTTTCCAAACATCTTTGGCATTATCGCTCATCACAATTCCAACCTGTTCAATTTGCTCAGATAATTTTGATAATTTATCTAAAAGTACTTTGGCATAAATACTTCCGCTAGCTCCAGTAATGGCTACAACTATTTTATGTTTATGGTGCAACTTTATTTTTTTTAGTTTTAATTCTGTAACCTAAGGTAAATTCTAATATGTTATTGTAGTATCCTTTATTAAACGTTCGAGCAATGATATTGTTGTAATAAATAGCTTGTTTCACTCTATTCGGACGAGTTGTAATAAATGAATTACTGCTCCTGAAATTAACAAACCATTTAGGGTTAATGTTTAATCCTAATCCTACTTTTACTGAAAAATCATATTTCTGAAATGGAAACATGCCTGTAAAATTGCCAGCTTCAGAAGCTTCATAGTAATTTATTAAATAGGCAGCTGAAACTCCAATATCAAATAAAAATTTCTTTTGAGTATAAGTTACTAAAATTGGAACTTCCACATAATTGAGATTTAAATAATAATAATTCAAATCATTTTTCTCTAAGTTTTGATTTTTACGGGCTCCTTTTTGGATAAATAAAAAAGATAAATTCATACTGGCTTTTTCATTGAATACAGTTTCAACTCCAACACCACCCATGCATCCAAGTTTACGAAACCCATTGTACATATCTCCATGAACTTGTGATGGAGACACTCCTGCCATAATTAATAAGTTAAAGGCGTTCGATTTTTCTTGACCATAAACAGAAAAAGATAAACAAAAAAATATGGCAATTAATTTTTTCAAAACATCGTAAAGGTACTAAAAACTAAAGATATTGCTTTAACCAATTAATGGCTTCTTCTTTATGTTTAAAAACGGGCGTTGAGGTTTTTTTTAAGAAAAAATAAAAATTTTGATAGAGCTTAAAAATTGGCTAATATTTTTAGTTTCAGTGGTGGTAGATGTAATCCACAAATAAATGGCATTTAGCTTTTGTATTAAATGGATTATTTTCACTTTTTTTTTAGATAAGTGTTTTAAAAATAATTATTCCGAAATAGATTTTGTCATGAATAGGTTTAAACAAAACTAAAAAGGTTTAAGATGACGAGCTCCCATTTTTATTTGGTATTGATTTTTAAATTGGCTATTATTTTGAGCCTAGACTTAATCACAAATCATCGCTTGAATCAGGTTGTCAAGACTTCTATTTCTGTAGAAACCTCAAAAGGTCAGTAATGGTAGGCTTGAACCAAGAGAAATTTTCAAATGAAAGCTAATTTTGTCATCAAAACGAATTCATAACCTTTTTTATATATTACGGAGGATTCAAATGTTTATTAGATTAAATTATAATAGATATAAACCGTTAAATTATAGATTAATTTTCTGAAATGCAATATTTAATCTTTTTTAATAAAAAATCCCCTATAGTTTAATAGGGGATTTTTATATTCAGTCATTAAGATGCACTAATCTGCTTGTAAAAACGGATATTTATAATCTGTTGGAGGTGTAAAGGTTTCTTTAATTGTACGAGGAGAAACCCAACGTAATAAATTGATTTTTGCTCCAGCTTTATCATTTGTTCCGCTTCCTCGAGCGCCACCAAATGGTTGTTGACCAACCACTGCTCCAGTACATTTATCATTAATGTAAAAGTTACCAGCAGCGTTACTTAATTTTTTAGTTGCTAATTCAATTGCATAACGGTCTTGCCCTAAAATAGCGCCAGTTAAAGCATAAGGCGACGTTGAATCTACTAACTCTAAAGTTTCTTCATATTTATCTGCATCGTAAACAAAGATAGTTAAAACAGGTCCGAATAACTCTTCGCACATGGTTACATATTTTGGATCTTTAGCTACAATAATAGTTGGCTCAATAAAATAACCCACACTCTTATCATAATTTCCACCAGCTATTATTTCTACATTGCTATCTTTCTTTGCATTATCAATATACTTCGCTAATTTATCAAAACTCTTTTCATCAATTACTGCATTAATAAAATTAGTAAAGTCTTCAGTTGGCCCCATTTTCATGTCTTTCAAATCTGCCAACACATATCCTTTTACTTCTTCCCATAAATTTGATGGAACGTAAGCTCTTGAAGCAGCCGAACATTTTTGACCTTGGTATTCAAATGCCCCACGAGAAATAGCAACAGCTAATGATTTTGTTTCGGCAGATTTATGTGCCATGATAAAATCTTTACCTCCTGTTTCGCCAACAATACGAGGGTAAGAGCGATATTTGTGAATATTATTTCCAATAGTTTGCCATATGTTTTGGAATACTTCTGTACTTCCTGTAAAGTGAATACCCGCAAAATCTCTGTGATTAAAAATCACTTCAGCCGCATCTGGCCCACTTGGGTAAATTAAATTAATAACGCCATCAGGTACACCAGCTTTTTTGAAAATTTCCATTAATACATTTGCACTGTAAACTTGTGTATTACTTGGTTTCCAAACAACCACATTACCCATCATGGCACAGCTAGTAGGTAAATTACCTGCAATGGCTGTAAAGTTAAATGGCGTTAAAGCATAAATAAATCCTTCTAAAGGTCTCCACTCTAAACGGTTCCATACACCAGGACCAGAGATTGGTTGCTCAGCATAAATTTCCGTCATGTACTGAACGTTAAATCTTAAAAAGTCAATAATTTCGCAGGCACTATCAATTTCTGCCTGAAATGCATTTTTACTTTGACCTAACATCGTAGCTGCATTTAATTTTGCACGGTAAGGTCCAGCAATTAATTCAGCTGCTTTTAAAAAGATACTTGCTCTGTGTTCCCAGCTTAAATTTGCCCATTTTTCTTTGGCTGCTAAAGCGGCGTCAATAGCTTGTGTTATATGTGTTTTATCACTTTTATGGAAATGACCTAATACATGTTTGTGATCGTGTGGTGGATGAAGTCTAACCAATACGTGGCTTTCTACTTCCTCTGTCACCAATATACATAGGAATATTAATTTTTTTACTACGCAATTCTTTTAACATTGCTTGTAGCTCTTTACGCTCAGGGCTTCCAGAAGCATAACTTTTTATCGGTTCGTTAACCGCAACGGGTACTTTATAAATTCCTTTTGGCATAGTGTGTTTTTTAGATGAGCGAAATTACTATTTTTAGGACACAAGATAAAAGATTTAAGATAAAAGATACGTTAAAACTGTTCTTTTAATTTGCTCTAGAAGTCCCTTTAGTCCTTTGTCCCTTAAATCTTTTTTGGTATCTTTGCCGCCTAATTTTTTTAAGAGATGATTTCTGTTTCTAACGTGAGTTTGCAATATGGCAAACGTATTTTATTTGATGAGGTAAATGTAAAGTTTACTCCAGGTAACTGCTATGGATTAATTGGTGCTAATGGTGCTGGTAAATCTACCTTTATGAAAATTTTATCAGGCGAAATTGAGCCTAATAAAGGTCAAGTAAGTATTTTGCCAGGTATGCGTATGAGCGTATTAAAACAAAATCACTTTGAATTTGATGAATACACCGTGTTGGATACAGTAATGATGGGAAACAAACGTTTGTACAACATCATGAAAGAAAAAGATGCTATTTATGCAAAGGAAGATTTTAGTGAAGCTGATGGAAATAAAGCTGCGGAATTAGAAGCAGAGTTTGGAGAAATGAATGGTTGGAATGCAGAAAGTGATGCAGCTACTTTATTGAACTAATGTTGGCATCCCAGTTGAATCTCATTACAAAATAATGAAAGATTTAACAGGAAAAGACAAAGTAAAGATTTTATTAACGCAAGCTATTTTTGGTAATCCTGATATTTTATTATTAGATGAGCCTACCAATGATTTGGACGTTGAAACTATTTCTTGGTTAGAAAATTATTTAGCTGATTTTGAAAACACGGTTGTTGTAATTAGCCATGATCGACATTTTTTAGATGCAGTTTGTACTCACACTTGCGACATTGATTATAATAAATTAAAAACATATACTGGTAACTACAGTTTCTGGTATCAAATGAGTCAGTTAGCATTAAAACAACGTAGTGATGCTAACAAAAAAATGGAAGACAAACGTACTGAGTTGCAAGATTTCGTTCGTCGATTCAGTGCTAATGCCAGTAAATCAAGTCAGGCAACTTCTCGTAAAAAATTATTAGATAAATTAGTAATTGATGAAATTCCTGCAAGTACGCGTAAATACCCAGGTATTATTTTTAAACAAGAACGTGAAGCAGGCGATCAAATTTTACATATCGAAAATTTATCTAAATCAAATGCGGATGGTATCTTATTTAAAAATGTGAACATCAATGTTTCTAAAGGAGATAAAATTGCTTTCATTGCCAAAAATCATTTAGCGATTACAGCGTTGTTTGATATCATTAATGAAGAAGATACAGCGGATAGCGGAGAATATAAATTCGGAACAACTATTCACAAAGGGTATTTACCAAATGATAACGCTAAGTATTTTACAGGCGATATGAATTTAATGGATTGGTTGCGTCAATATTCATCAAACAAAGACGAAAGTTATGTGCGTGGCTTCTTAGGTAAAATGTTGTTTAGTGGAGAAGAGGTAATGAAAAAATGTTCAGTATTATCAGGAGGGGAAAAAGTGCGTTGTATGACGAGTCGTATGATGCAAGTAAATCCAAATATGTTGATTTTGGATGAGCCAACCAATCACTTAGATTTGGAAAGTATCATTGCTTATAATGATGCTTTAAAAGATTATACAGGTGTTGTACTTTTAACAAGTCATGATCATGAGTTAATGCAAACGGTTGCTAATCGTATTATCGAATTAACGCCAAATGGTATTATTGATAAAAAAATGACTTACGATGAGTATTTAGAAAACGAAGGCGTAAAAGAACAACGCATGAAGTTGTATGGATCTTTAGCATAAATTTTTGGACTCTGAGCAGAGTCGAAGAGTTTTTAATATTCTTTAAGAAACGCATTCAAAAAGAGTGCGTTTTTTTCTGTAACTTTCCATTCACAAATCAGTTATAGGTCAATGCGAATATTCTTTTTTTTAAGTGTCATACTATCATTTGCCTTTTCGGCTGTAGCTCAGTTATCTGAATCGGATATGAAGTATTATTCTGACTTAGAAGATTCCTTAAAGCATATTCAAACAAGAGTTTTTTTTAGTAAAAAAGAAGCCAATCGCTTTGAAGCCAATAAACAATTTATTGCTTTATGGAATGTGATTTTGAAGGATGAGAAATCGATGCTCTATCCATTTGATAGTATTAAGGAAGTGTCGCGCTTAATGGCTCCCGATAAAAAATTTAGAATCATTACTTGGAATATGCTAAAAGAAGATCAAACACATGCTTTCTTTGGGTTTATACAAGTCAATAATACTAAAACCATTAAAAAAGGGATGTTTAAAAAAGAAACAACTTCACAGTATGAAGTGTTTACATTACAAGATAAATCAGCATCCGTTAAAACTCCCGAAAATTATGTTGCAGACCCAAGCAAATGGTTTGGTATGTTGTACGTAGATTGTGTAAAATCCGACGACGATTTTTATACTCTTATTGCCTGGGATGGAAACGATAAATTAACGCAACGCAAATTGATTGACATCTTATCTTTTAAGCCAGATGGAACTCCTATTTTTGGAAAAGATGTTTTTAAATTCCCTGGTAAATTTGCTAAACGTATTATGTTTGAATATGCTAGCGAAGTAGCCATGTCATTAAAATATAACACTAATAGAAAACAAATTATATTTAGTCATTTAGCCCCAAATACTCCTGATCCATTATTAGAAGGCCAGTTTCAGTATTATGGTCCAGATGGTAGTTTTGATGCTTTATCAATGAAAAAAGGTGTTTGGGTATACGAACCAGCTATTGATATCAGAAAAGATAAGGATAAAAATGATAATGCTAAAAAACCTGAACCTAATAATCAAACTCCAGTTTATAAACCAAAGTAAGTTTAAAAAAAGAATCAACTAGGAAGTATAAAGTCATATTTATCTCTGCAACTTTATCTTGACAACTTTAACATAAAACAATGAACAAACTTATACTATCCTTTTTTTTAATTTATTCTATTTCATTCTATGCTCAAGATGAAGAGGAAGGTTCTTCTAAATTTTGCGTGGAAATTGATAACAAAAAGGTCTTAAAGCTTTATGAAAAAGCGACAGATAAAAAGAAATACAAAAAGCCTGAGCGTTTAGCATTTATTAGAGAATGTTTAGCAGAAGAACCAGATTTTGCAGAGGCTAATTTATTTATGGCAAGAGAAATTATTGTTCATTGCCGATTAGAAAATAAATCCATTGCTCCAGCAATTCCATATTTAAAAAAGGCCATCGCTATTTGTCCGCAAATTCATTCAGAACCTTATTACTATATTGGATTTAGTTATTATGAAGAAGCTAAAAATGATTCGGCTGTAAAATACTTACAGCAGTTTATTAAGTTTAGAGATGAGGATGGATTGAAGTTTAGTAAAGAATACGAAACGCAAATGTACAACTCAAAAGAGATGGTGAAGTTTGCTAAAAAAGAAACTGAACTTAAAAAGAAAATTGTCCCCTTCGATCCTAAAGTTGTTACAGGAATTTCTACTAAAGCAGATGAGTATTTAGCATATATTTCTCCCGATGATAAAATGTGTTTCTTTACTCGTAAAGTGCCTTTAAAATCAATGAATACAGTTAAGGTTTTAGATGGAGAAAAAGAAACGTTTATGGTGGCAGCTCGCGATAAAACGGGACTATTTAATGCAGGCTTACAAATGTCGCCTCCATTTAATACAACGGATGATAACCAAGGAGGATGTACAATATCAATTGACAACAAAGTATTGTATTTTGCCATGAGTCGTTTTGAAGGAGGCGCTCAACCTAATTGCGATATTTATATGAGTAAGAATGAGGGCGATGATTATTGGAGTGATATTAGCAAAATAAGCGCTAACGTTAACCACCCTGTGTATTGGGATTCTCAACCAACCTTAAGTGCGGATGGTAATTCCTTATATTTTGCAAGTGACAGACCTGGTGGTTATGGTGGCATTGATATTTATGTAACAAAAAAAGATCCTAAAACAGGAGTGTGGGGAGTGCCACAAAATGCAGGACCTAAAATTAATACAAGAGGCGATGAAAAAACACCATTCATTCATTCAGATAGCGAAACCTTATATTTTAGTAGTGGACCCAACCGTCAAGGAGATGGTGGTCATTTTGGATTTGGAGGAATGGATATTTTCTTTATTCGTAAAAATGATAAAGGCGAGTGGTTAGAAGCTGAAAATATTGGTTATCCTATAAATACGGAAGCAGATGATGTAGGTTTTTTAGTGAGTACTGACAGTAAAACGGGTTATTTCTTTTCATATAATGAAGGTAAAATGCAAGGCAAAGGAGTGGGGAAGTATGATTTATATTCTTTTGATTTGTATAAAGAAGCTCGTCCGCAAGAAACTACTTTCATGAATATTGAAATGAAAGATAAATCTGGTAATAAAATTGAAGGTGCAACTGTTGAAGTTACAAACACGGTGACTAAAGAAAAAACATTAGCGGTTGTCGATTCAGCTAAAGGAACGGCAATGGTTGCCATAAATTTAAAAAAGAAAGATGATGTTTTAATTACGGTTAAAAAAGATGATTATGCGTTTTCGTCAAAAGTGGTGAGTATTAAAGAAGCTACTTTTGAAAAACAACCAACTCCTGTTAAAATAGAAATAAATGAAGCAGCTGCCGGCAGTTCATTTGTATTAAATAATTTATATTACAATACAAACTCAGCTGATTTGAAAAAAGAATCCTTTGTTGTTTTAGAATCGTTTGCAGAATATTTAACGGAAAATCCGAGTATTACTATTGAAATTCAAGGACACACAGATAATGTGGGAGCGGCAAAAGCTAACGAGGCTTTATCTGCTAATCGTGCTTATACAGTTAAGGCTTATTTAGAAGAAAAAGGGGTGGATGGAAAACGTATTACCGCCAAAGGTTTTGGACCAAATAAACCAATTGCAGAAAATACTTCAGAAGAAGGAAGAGCAAAGAACAGACGTACTGAATTTTTAATTACAGGAAAATAGTTATCTTTATATTAAAATAAATATTATGAAAAAAATTGCAGCTATAGTAGTTCTTATAATTTCATTACAGGTAAATGCACAAAAGAGCTTTGAAAAAAACGCGAATGTGGTTGCCTTTGGTTTAGATTTAGGGCTTTATAATTATACGTCTAAAATTGCAACGAGTCCAACATCCGAATCAAATCCAGCGCTAAATAAAATGTTGAGCTTACATTACGAGCGTGGTGTTTTAAATTGGCTAGGTATTGGCGCAAAAGTACAATTATGTGATTATTTTACGGAAAAAGATACGGTTACAAATTCAAAGCCTTCATTCAAGGCATTAGATGCCACGTTATTGGTTAATGCCCACTTTGTAAGATCAAAGCGTGTAGATATGTTAGCTGGATTTAATGTTGGCTATTCAACAATGAATTGGGATGCGAAAGATCAGTATATATCTGGCGCAAAAGGAGGAGGTTTAGTATACGATTTGCATTTACAACCTCGTTTTTATTTTGGGGATCATATCGGTATGTTTATCAATTTGGCGTATGTACATTATAGTTATAAAAACATGGATTTTCAAAATACATTGTTTAACGCAAGTGATATTTTAGATTTAACTGGAGGTGGTGTAAACTTTGGATTTGGTTTACAAGCAAAGTTTTAAGAACTATTACTGAACAATTGTTACTTTTACCTTGCAGTTTTTACTAACCCAAACAGAATCAAAATCTGTAATCTCTTTGCGTTCGCCTTTATAAATGTAGTACTTGGAATTTTTTTTTGATTTATCAAGCGTAGGCATTTGATTACTAATTAACTCTTCCGGACAATCTTTAATCAATCCATTATCTATTGTTGAAGAGGCTGTGCTTTGTTTATTGGTTTTACAAGACCAAAGGATTATTCCTGCAAATAATATGAAAATTACTGCTTTCATTTTTTATACCAATTTAGTTAATTCATTCCAAACGGTATCATCCGTTCTTGGTTTACAAGTTACAGATATAGGCTCTTGTTTAATAGGATGAATAAACTCCGTTTTATAAGAGTGTAAATGAATAAAAGGCGTTTGGTTGGATCTATCAAAACCATATTTTAAATCGCCTTTAATGGGGCAGCCAATAGCAGATAATTGTGCTCGGATTTGATGATGACGACCCGTATATAAATTAATTTCTAGTAAATGGTAATTTGAGATAGAGGCAATAAGTGTGTAGGATAACTCCGCCTTTAAAGCTCCGGGGCGCTCAGTTGCAAAAGCTTTAGAGGTATTTGTTTTCTCGTTTTTAATTAAATAATGGGTTAAACGTTGAGTAATATGTGGTGGTTTATTTTTCACTACAGCCCAATACGTTTTTTGAATGGTTTTATCTCGAAATAATTCATTCATACGAGATAAAGCCTTGCTCGTTTTTGCAAAGATGACGATACCAGAAACAGGTCTATCTAAACGATGACAAACGCCGCAAAATACATTGCCAGGTTTATTATCTCGCTGCTTGATAAAGTTTTTTACTTTTTCGGATAAAGGCATGTCGCCTGTTTTATCTCCTTGTACAATTTCAGAAGCTTTTTTATTAATAATAATCAAGTGATTATCTTCATAAATAATCTGAGTGGCTTCAATAACTTCGGATGCAGGGAACATGTTATTTAGTAAAGTTCAATTTAAATTCTAAACGACGGTTAACAGCATGTTCATCATCGCTACATTTCACATCATTACCACAGTTGTTTAATAATTTAGACTCACCATAGCCTTTAGCTACAATTCTATCCGCATTAATACCTTTGCTAATGATGTATTTTTTGGATGATTCGGCACGTTGCTGACTTAACTTTAAATTATAAGCATCACTACCTTTACTATCGCTATGGGCGCTTAATTCAATATTAAATTTTTTGTTACTCTTCATCGCTAAAATAACTTTATCCAACGTTTGTTTAGATTGCTCAAGTAAATCTGCTTTATTGAATTCAAATAAAATATTTTCGATGATGGTAGCCTGATCTCCTGCTTTGTTTTTATCCGCATTTTCTTTTTCAATAATAGATAACCATGGATCATCTACATACACTTCTGTAAATCTATATTGTTCTGTTTCTAAAGGTCTGTAATTAAATTTTTGTCCTTTTACTTGTGATACAATCTTGATTAAATTATCAGCGTTATCAAATACTAAAATATTATCAAACGATTCTAGAATACTTTTTTCGTTGGCGGCATTGATGAGTAATTGTTTGGTGTAAGGTAAATGCCTAAATGAAAAATCTCCGTCCTTAGTTGTAGTTGCCGAATCAATGGTCTCATATTTGTCATTTAATAGTAAAACCTTCATGTCTGCCAATGGATTGTTTTTGTTATTACCGTATAAACGACCATTAATGTTCATTTTTAATTCGGAATCATCCATTACAAAATCGTTAAAAGAACTGCCTGTAATGGAAATGAATTTATAGACGAACTTGCTTTTGGATAGGGAATCTAAACGTTTTACAAATTTATCTTTAACCGTAAATAAACTCATGACGTAATTTGGAATCGCATCAGCACTATCATAGGCAATACCATATTCGCGATTTGGAGAAATATTTGGAAATAAGAAGGTTCCTAAAACATTTGTTTTTGTTTTCGCTATCACCGTGTTTTTTTCGTTTAGTAAATAAACGGTTTTATCAGAAGCAACTATTTTATCAGCCCCATTAATGGCTATTAATTTACCTGCTATATTAAAGCCGAAACTGTTATCCGTTAATTTTTTAACTAAATCATTCTCAGTTTTATATTTAAAGGTATAAGTTTGATCGGCGTTTGCACTTGCAACGTCTATTTTTTCGCCCTCTGTGTTTTGTAATTTAACTTTATCGTTGTTTGGGTTATCTGCACTGCTTAACGCAACTGTTACGCCATCTGCTTCGTCGGCATCTATATGCTGAAACACAAATGCACCATGATTAGTGGTTTGTGAAGTGGAAATAACTTCTCCTTTTTTATTTAATAATTTTACTGTTTTATTTTTTAGTGGTGTGTTTTTGTCATTGTCTAAACTTAACTTACCTGCTAGTTGTAAATATTCTTTTATCTTTTCAGTTGTTAAAATAGGAGCAGTCGTATCTTTTTTAACAACAGGCTTTTTTGCATAAATGTTCTTAATGAATTTATTCATGTAAACCGTATCATCCACAAATTTTGATTTGCCATTAAACATAATTTGGTGAAATGGTTTATCAAACTGAATGGTGTCAATTAGGTTAGGATCTTTGGCAAAAAAAGGAATATCTAAAGCATAAGTCATTTTTATGTAACGTTTATCTTCTGGAACACCATCCGCATAAACTCTAATAAACATGGTTTGGCATTGGACATTTATAAAATAGACATCATACACATTTCCGAAATCTAGTTTGGTTCTAAAATCGTTGCCTTTTTTTGTGTCAAACTCCGAAATAGTTTTACCGTTGCTAACCACCTTTATTTTAGTATTAGTTAAGGGTTTATTATTTATAAAGTTTCTGCCAATAAATTGTAGGTCGCCATCATATTGTGCTTTTGCTAAAAAGCTGCATAATATAAGCGTCATAAAAAATAAAGTTCTCTGAATAAGCATATATAAATATATATTATTTTTTTGTTTTCTCTAGAATTTCAATAATTTCTTTGCAACAATTTTCTAAAACAGAGGCGTTATACTCTTTTATGGTTAAAATTAGAACGAATGTGTTTATTTTTCCATCAATCATGTAATACCTATCTAATGATTTCTTTAATTTTTCGAGATAGCTTTTCTTTAAGTTCTTTTCAATTAGTCTACCGCGTTTTTGAATGTTTTTTGCAAGTAAATCAGCCGTTGTATCTAAATACACAACTAATTGCGGTGTTGGGATGGTTTTCTTTAAAGGCTTAAAGTGCTTTTTGAAAAATGAAAAATCTTTAGAGGATAAATTGGCGTTTGCAAAACATAAGCATTTATCGAAATGAAAATCGCTAACAGTAATGGTTCCTTTTGTTATAGAGTTAAAATAATTAGTTAATTGTTTTTGTCTGTCGATTAAAAATGAATATTCTGTAGGAAAAGCAAAGGTTTTATTGTCATTGTAAAATAATGGCAGCAACGTATTGTCTTCAAACTGTTCAGGTAAATAGAATGCTTTTAATTTTTTTGCTAAAGCTTCCGCAAGCGTACTTTTTCCTGACCCAATATTCCCTTCTATGCAAATAAACATATTAACGCTCTGATTTAAATAATTTCACTTCTGATTGGTCTTCGCAATGGCTTAACAAATTAAAGATACTTTTATTTAATAAAGGATGCAAATAGTTAGAGCAAATCTCATTTAGTGGAATCAAAACAAATTTCCTTAAATGCAATCGAGGATGAGGAACTGTTAGTTGCTCATTATCTATGATATCTTGATTGTAGAATAAAATATCAATATCAATAGTTCTTGGCTCATACACTTCGTTTAAGGATCGTTTACGACCCAAATGTTGCTCGATAGATAATAGAGTGCTTATAAGTTCATTCGCACTTAAAAGTGTTTTTACCTCAATACATTGGTTGAGGTAAGCTTGCTGGTTTTCAACGCCCCAGGCTTCTGTTTCATATATTTTTGATTGAGAGGTAATTTCCCCCACTAATTGGCTTATTTCTAACAAAGCATGGTAAATAGCTTTTTCTCTATCACCAATATTACCGCCTAAACATAAATACGTAACGTTCATATAATTATTGGTAAAAATAACAGAAAGTAACCTAATTTAGAGCCATAGTTGTGAAAATATATCAATTCTTATAACTAAATAAATTAAATAATAATACTATGAAACAATTTTTTGGAGCATTTTTTGGCTCATGTTTAGGGATTTTAATTACAGGCGTTGTAATTACGTTAATTGTTATTGCATCTGTGGCAAGTATGTTTTCTGATGCTGTAAATATGAAAAAGGATAAAGGCTATACTGCTAAAGAAAATACCGTGCTAAAAATTAATTTAGATGGTGATATTAAAGAGCGTAGCATCAAAAATCCTTTTGGAGATGTTGATTTAGGTCCTTTTATGCCTAAAGGAACAGTAGGTATTGGTGATATTATTGAGAGTTTAAAATTTGCTAAAACTGATAAAAATATCAAAGGAATTTACTTAGAAGTTAGTAATCCAGTTGCAGGTTTTGCAACTTTAGAAGAAGTGCGTAACGCTTTATTAGATTTTAAAAAATCAGGGAAGTTTATTTACACTTATTCTGAGGGGTATTCTCAAAAGGCTTACTACTTAGCTACTACAGCTGATAAATTATATTTAAATCCAGAAGGTGGTTTGGAAATAAAAGGATTAAGTTCTCAAATGATGTTCTTTAAAAACATGTTAGAAAAAACGGGTGTTGAAGTTCAAATTTTCAGACATGGTAAATTTAAAAGTGCTATTGAGCCTTTTATGTTAGATAAAATGAGTGAGGCTAATAGAGCTCAAGTTGAAACGTATTTAGGTTCTTTATGGAACCACATGGTGGATGGCATGGCTAAAAGCAGAGGGATGTCTTCAAAAGATATTAATGATATGGCAAATAATTTATCTATTAGAAGTCCACAAGACGCCGTAAAGTACAAATTAGTTGATGAGTTAAAATACGAAGATGAAGTGTTTAGTGCTATCAAAAAAAATATTCACATTGCAGAAACGGATAAAATCACTTTTGCTTCATTGACAGATTATACGGAGGCTAATAGCAATACTAAATTATCTAAAAATAAAATTGCAGTGATTTATGCGGTTGGTGAAATTGAGAGTGGAGAAGGAGATGACGAAAAAATTGGTAGCGAGCGTATTGCTAAAGCTATTAAAGATGCCCGTTTAGATAAAGACGTAAAAGCTATTGTATTACGTGTTAATTCTCCAGGAGGAAGCGCTTTAGCATCAGATGTTATTTGGAGAGAAACTGTGTTAGCTCAAAAAGCAAAACCATTTATTGTATCGATGGGTGATGTAGCTGCTAGTGGTGGTTATTATATTAGTTGTGCAGCTGATCGTATTTTTGCTCAACCAAATACCATTACAGGTTCAATTGGTGTGTTTGGAATGATACCAAATGCTCAAAAAGCATTATCTGAAAAATTAGGAATTACGATTGATACAGTAAACACAAATAAACATAGTGATGTAGGAACTATTTTAAGAGGCGCTACCCCAGCAGAATACGAATATATTCAGCAAAGTGTAGAACATATTTATGATGTGTTTATTACTAAAGTGGCTACTGGTCGTAAAAC
This sequence comes from Bacteroidota bacterium, assembly GCA_016711805.1. Lineage (GTDB taxonomy): Bacteria > Bacteroidota > Bacteroidia > B-17B0 > Aurantibacillaceae > UBA4416. Next base: position 292,492 of record JADJSH010000001.1, on the reverse strand, counting down.
TACTAAAAACAACATTGATAGTATTGGTCAAGGGCGCGTATGGAGTGGAGCAGATGCTATTAAAATTAATTTAGTGGATGAATTAGGCGGTATTAATGATGCGATTGCTTACGCGGCTAAACAAGCTAAAGTAAGTGATTACAAGTTGTTAGAATTACCTAAACAAAAAGATCCTTTACAAGAATTATTAGGAAACACCAAAGAAGAAATGGAAACGCGCTCTATGAAATCTAATTTAGGTGAGACCTATTTATATGTAAAACAGATTAAAAATGTTTTACAACTAAAAGGTGTTCAGGCTCGTTTACCTTATGAAATGATTATTGAGTAGTTTTTGTTTTTAGGTTTGGAGGGCGTGCCCCTCCTGGGTCGGGCTATCGGCACTCGCTTTTTCATTTACCCTGCGGGAAAAATAAAAAGAGCTCAAACAATGCCTCTATCCCTCACGCGGCTTTACGTTTCAATTACGGAGTTTATACTTTGATTTTTACGCAGAACCCGCGTGAGGGATGCAAGCGAAAATCCTTTTATGAGGTACGAATAAAAAGATTACTCAATTTTTATTATTGTTAAATTAATTGTTTTCATGATATCGCTTCGCTAAGTTGCAGCGACAGCCCGACGGCGCCTCGGTTACTGAACGGAGCCGAAGTACCTTTGCGCCGGCACGCCCTCATTATATAATCAACTAACATTTTTTAAGAAATCGAGTTGTTCAAACTAAAGATTAATCCCTATTTTCACTAAAAATTAGAACCTATGAATCGTATTCTTTTCCTTTTATTTTCTTTATTAAGCTTAGCTGGATTCTCTCAAAATCCTCCATTAAAACCTGTGACTTGGAATGCTGTTTATGTTGCCACTAATGCAACTGAAGGCGAAATTCATTTTACGGCAACCATTGATAAAAAATGGCATATTTATTCACAAAGACCAACAGATGTTGGACCAATTCCTACCTCTTTTACAGTAACACCAAGTGCAGATTTTGAATTAGTTGGTAAAGTGGAAGAAGAAGAAGCGCATGAAGAATACGTAGCGGCATTTGAAGCCAAGGTGTTTGTGTTTTCAAATCAAGCAGTATTTAAACAGAAAATTAAGTTAAAAAATCAAAAAAGCTTTACCATAAAAACGTCTTTAGAGTTCATGACTTGTAATGATGTACAATGCTTACCTCCCGCCACTATTGAGTTTCAGGTTTTAGTGTCTGAAGGTGGAGCAAAAAAATAGGCTTTTAGGAATCATATAATCATGGGATTTGAATTGTAAACTCAAAGCCTCAATTATCTAATTAGTTTTACTTTTACCACATATATTAATGGTTATGCTAAAAAAAATATCTCTTCTTTTTTTGTTTCTTACAAGTTCATTTCTAATAGCTCAGGAAACACCTGTTCATTTTAAACAATCTTTTAAAAAAATATCAGATTGTGAGTATGATTTGCAGTTTACGGCAGCTATTGATGAACCTTGGCATATTTACTCATTGAGTCCTGTTAAAGATGGCCCAAATCCAACGTCATTTACATTTACCCCAAGTTCGGACTATGAAATGGTTGGTAAAATAAAAGAAAGTAAACCAATTAAAGAATTTGATAAGGTATTTGAAATGAACGTTCAGTATTTTGTTAAGACTGCTACTTTCACGCAACGTATAAAATTAAAGACGGATAAAAAAATCGCTATTAAAGGTAAATATGAATTCCAAGCTTGTACCGAAGAGAAGTGTATTTTCCCTCCTTCAGATGTTTTTGAATTTTCATTACAAGGCACAACGGCTTGTTTAAATGGTGAGTCAGCATCTACTGTTAATACGGCTACAACTTCAACATTAACTTCAGTTGAAAGCGTAGCTGAGGTTGTTGCTGAACCAGCTGTTGATACTGCCACTATAGTGCAACCCACAAAAGAGGATGCTGTTATCTCACAAGGTATTCCAAAAGAAACTCAAGAAACCCCAAAATCATGGTATGCTATTTTTATTGCTGGATTTATTGGTGGAGCTTTAGCTTTGCTAACACCTTGTGTGTTTCCTATGATTCCAATGAATGTGAGTTTTTTTACAAAGCAATCAAAAACCAAAGCAGAAGGTATTAAAAATGCGTTGTTATATGCTATATCAATTATCGTATTATATGTTGGTTTAGGTTTAGGGGTAACGTTAATTTTTGGTGCGGGGGCTTTACACTCTTTATCAACTAATGTGTGGTTTAACTTAGCTTTCTTTGTTTTATTATTAGTCTTTGCGATGTCTTTCTTAGGTGCTTTTGAAATTACATTGCCAAGCGGCTTCGTTAATAAAATGGATGCTAAATCCGACAAAGGTGGTTACATCGGTATTTTCTTTATGGCCTTTACCTTGGCTTTAGTTTCTTTTTCTTGCACAGGACCAATCATTGGAACATTATTAGTGGAAGCTTCATCTACTGGAAATATTTCTGGTCCGTTTTGGGGCATGTTTGGGTTTTCATTAGCTCTTGCTCTGCCATTTGGTTTATTTGCAGCTTTCCCAGGTTGGTTAAATTCATTGCCGCAATCAGGTGGTTGGTTAAATGCAGTGAAAGTCACTTTAGGCTTCTTAGAATTAGCATTAGCATTAAAATTCGCTTCAAATGCTGATTTAGTGGTACAAGCTGGAATCTTAACGCGCGAAGTATTTGTTGGATTATGGATTGTGATCTTTGCCTTATTAACGATGTATTTGGTAGGCATGTTTAAAACATCACACGACAGTGATTTAAAGCATGTTTCGGTTGGAAGATTATTTGTAGCCATTGCCTCTTTCTTTATGGTGATTTATTTAATCCCAGGAATGTGGGGAGCACCTTTAAAATTATTCTCAGGTATTTTACCTCCATTAGAATATTCAGAATCTCCACATGGCTTTGGCGGGTCAAGCGCAGGAGCTTCAGCGCAAGCGTCATTGCCAGCTGATGCTGAATTTAGTAAATACATGGAAGTGAATAAGAATGGTATTGTTCATTTTAAAAATGATTACGAGCACGCTTTAGCGTATTCAAAAAAAGTTGGCAAACCATTATTGATTGACTTTACAGGACATGCTTGTGCTAATTGTCGTAAAACAGAAGACTATGTTTGGCCAGATCCAGAAGTAACCAAACGTTTAAATAATGATGTAGTGTTAGTATCTTTATATGTAGATGATAAACGTGCTTTAGATCCTAAAGATTATATGAAAGTACAATGGTACGGTAAGGAAAGAGAAATTACTGATATTGGAGATAAGTTTAAATACATGGAAGAAAAATTATACGGACAAAGTTCGCAACCCTTATATGTATTAGTGGATGGTAACGAACAAGTAATCGCCCCAATTCGTGGTTATAATCCAAGTATTCCCGAATATATTACTTGGTTACAAGACGGAATAGATAAATACAAAAAGTAAACATATATTTATACATTCAAATTATAAATAAATTTAAAAATGAAAAATTTTCTAATTGTTTGTTTTTTTCTGATTTCAGGAGTGATTTTTTCTCAAAAAAATGAAACTCTTAAGATCAGCAAATCTCAACTTAATAAAGCAATTCTATTAAGTGAAGTTGTAAAGTATGACTTGACTGGTTCTGGTGATGTTTCATGGGAAGTTGCCGCTAAAGCAAATGGTAAAGTAGTTTCTGCGGTGTGTAAAGGCGATTCAATACCAGCTTCGGTGAGTAATATCTTTAAAAATGCAGATATTGGTAGTAAAATTTATTTTGATGTTACTACTAGCACTAATAAAGCAAAAGATAAGAAACCTTATGTTCAGACATTTGGAATTCTTATTGTAGAATAATGTTCTTGTAATCATGCGTTTTGTTATTCAGCGAGTATCTGAAGCTTCTGTAAAAATTGATAACGTAATTTACTCCGAAATTCAAAAAGGATTTTTGGTATTGGTAGGCGTTGAAGAAGCGGATACCAAAGAAGATGCGGATTGGTTGTGTCAAAAATTAATTGGCATGCGCATTTTTTCTGATGCGGATGATAAACTAAATTTATCACTGCAGGACATCAATGGCGACATATTATTAGTTTCTCAATTTACCTTATTTGCCTCTACTAAAAAAGGTAACCGTCCTTCTTTTATTAAATCAGCGAAGCCAGATATAGCAATTCCTTTATACGAATACTGTATTCAACAATTATCTCAACTCCTCAATAAACCGATTAAAACTGGGCAGTTTGGCGCTGATATGAAAGTGAGTTTAGTAAATGATGGTCCAGTAACTATCTTGATGGATTCTAAAAACAGAGAGTAATTTTCCACACAATTCTAAGACTTTATTTTTCAGATAAATTCCCTATATTTATTTGCTGTGAAATTTATATACCTATATCTTTTCTTGTTGGTCTTCTTTTTCTCTTGTAAAGAAAAGGATAATCAAAATGTGCGTATTCATTCCATAAAAGTTCATAAAGCAAATGGTTATGTTGTTCCTAAAGATAGTATGGAAAAACCTGCTGTTGTTTTTATTGAAGAAAATAAGTTATTAAAAGTAGCGGTTGGTAAACCAACTGTATTGCCTACTAACACAAATGTTCATGCATTAGGGGCAGAAAAAATAGTTACTTTGGGTAATCCTCAACGATGTGTTCCAGGCAAAGATACTTTTTCGCTACCAAAAGTCATTCAAATTAAAACAGAAACTGTTGTAAAAAATAGAGTTGGTATTCCTGAAGAAGTGATTGCGAAAGATCCATTTACGAAAGATCAAAACCCTAACAACTTTAGCACTTTTGGTAAATTACAAGGATTAAAACATGGAAGTATTAATTGTTTGCTAGAAGATAACCGAGGAAACATTTGGTTGGGAACGGCTGGGGGCGGTATTACTAAATATGATGGAAAATCATTTACACATTTTACTGTTGAAGAAGGATTAAATAGCAATTCAGTAAACGCTATTTTTGAAGACAAAGCTGGTAACCTTTGGTTTGGAACAGAAGACGGTGGTGTGTGTAAATACGATGGTAAATTCTTTACGCATTATTCAGAACAGCAAGGCTTAAGTAATAAATATGTGACGAGTATTTTTCAAGATCATTTAGATAATATGTGGTTTGGAACATCAGACGGACTTTCAAAGTTTGATGATAAAGCGTTTACAAACTACACGTTTAAAGAGGGTTTAAGTAATAGTGTGGTTTATAGTATTATTGAAGATGAGGCCAATAATTTATGGATTGGAACTGGTGCTGGCATTAGTAAATTTGATGGAAAAGCATTTTCAAATTATACAACCATTGAAGGCATAAGTGACAATACGATATTATGTAGTTTAAAAGATAAGCAAGGTCATTTGTGGTTTGGAACATATCAAGGTGGCGTAACCATGTATGATGGCAAATCTTTTAAACATTATGGCGTAGCCCAAGGATTAAGCAATCAAGCAGTAAGTTGCATCTTACAAGATAAAACAGGTAATATTTGGTTGGGAACTTCGGGTGGTGGTTTAAATAAATTTGATGGAAATAGCTTTACGCATTTTACAGAGCAAGAAGGTTTAAATAGTAATGAGATTTTATCTTTATTAGAAGACAAATCTGGAAACATTTGGATTGGAACAAATGCAGGTGGTTTAAGTAAGTATGATGGAAAAACCTTTACGCACTTTACAGACAAAGAAGGTTTAAGTAATAACCTGGTATTTTCTGTATTAGAGGAAAAATCGGGCAACATGTGGTTTGGTTCTTATATGGGCTTAAACAAATATGATGGAAAATCATTTGCACATTACACGGATAAGGAAGGTTTAAATAGTAATGATGTAAAGACGGTTATTCAAGATCGAAGAGGTGATATTTGGTTTGGCACTTATGGGGGAGGAGTGAGTAAATTTGACGGTTACACATTTACACATTATACCGAAAAAGATGGCTTGAGTAACAATATCGTTTTTTCGATTATTGAAGATAAGAAAGGGAATTTGTGGTTTGGGACCTATGGCGGCGGTGTTTGTAAATTTGATGGAAGATCCTTTACAAAATATACCGAAAAGCAGGGCTTAGCAAATAATTTCGTGATAGCCATGTTACAAGATAGCAAAGGTAGTATGTGGTTTGCAACAGCAGGCAGTGGAGTGTCTAAATTTGATGGAAAAGGCTTTATTACTTTTAACGAACAAAATGGTTTTATTAGTAATGATGTGAAATATATCATTGAAGATAAAAAAGGAAACATTTGGTTTGCTACTTATGCGGGTGTGAGTATGTACGACGGAACTTCTTTTACCGACTTTACCGAAAAAGATGGATTAAGCCACAATGTGGTGTGGAGTATTTTACAGGATAAAATTGGAAACATTTGGTTTGGTACTCGCTTTGGTGTAAGTAAACTCACCGAAAGTAAATTGAATGAAGTCATCAAAAAAATTAATAGAAATTCTTTAGCCGAGAGCGATGTGATCTTTAAAAACTACACCTATCAAGATGGTTTTTTAGGTGTAGGCGTTAATGGTGGTAAAACTATGCAGGAATCTAAAGACGGAAATATTTGGATGGCGGCTAATGATAGATTGATGGTGTATCATCCGCCGGTAGGTGGCGAGAAGCCAGATACTAATGCCCCAAGTATTCAATTAAGTAATATTGAGTTGTTTAACCAAAATATTTCGTGGGCAAATTTCGAGAATAAAAATGATACAAGTTTTCTCTTAGGTAATGGAGTTAGAGTAGGCGACTTTCAATTTGATGGCATTACTAATTGGAATAATTTGCCAGAAAATTTAAGTTTAGCTTACAATAATAATTATATCACCTTTAACTTTATTGGTGTTACTATGAACCAACCAAAGAAGGTGAAGTATCAATATATTTTAGAAGGCTTAGATGAAAATTGGAGTGCGGTAACGAATCGTAATTCGGCGCCTTATGGTAACCTACCTCACGGCGATTATATTTTTAAAGTAAAAGCGATGAATAGCGAAGGCTATTGGAGTCAGCCAGTGGAATATGCCTTTACCATTCGTCCTCCGTTTTGGCAAACATGGTGGTTTAGAATTTTAGTGCTGTTAGTGATCATTGGTTCTGTTTGGTATTTTATTAAAAGTCGTGAGCGCAAACTAGTTTCCGAAAAACTGAAACTCGAAAAAACGGTTGAAGAAAGAACCGCTGAAGTGGTAGAACAAAAACACATGATTGAAGAGAAGCATAAAGAAATTACAGATAGTATTAATTATGCAGAACGGATACAACGCAGTTTATTAGCTACAAAAGAATTACTCGATGAAAATTTAAGAGAGTATTTTATTTTATTTAAACCAAAAGATGTGGTTAGTGGCGATTTTTATCGTGCAGCTAAATTAAGCAATGGCAACTTTGCTTTGTTAACAGCTGATAGTACAGGGCATGGTGTTCCAGGTGCTATTATGAGTATCTTAAATATTTCTTGCTTAAAAGAATCGGTGAAGGAAGGCATTTTGCAACCCGCCGAAATTTTAAACCGTACTCGTAAACTAATCATTGATACGCTTGCTTTAGATGGAAGTGTGGAAGGTGGTAAAGATGGAATGGACGCGAGCTTAACGATTTATGATTTTAAAAATAAAAAATTGCTTGTGTCGTCTGCAAATAATCCAGTGTGGATAATTAGAGGAAATGAAACCATTGAAATTAAAGCCGATAAAATGCCTGTAGGCAAACACGATAAGCAAGATATATCTTTTACTCAGCATGAGTTTGATTTACAAGAAAACGATGTGGTGTATACCTTAACCGATGGTTTCCCCGACCAGTTTGGTGGCGATAAAGGCAAAAAATTCATGAGTAAACGCTTGCGCGAATTATTAGCGTCAATGGCTCATTTACCAATGCACGAACAAAAAGACCAACTCGAAAAATTATTTATCGACTGGAAAGGCAATAACGAACAAGTCGACGACGTGTGTTTAATAGGCGTTAGAGTTTAAATTTTTTCTATCGTTATGGGCGTTGCCTTCGGCCCGGGCTTTCACTGCAATCTTTTATTCCACTGCGTTACATAAAAGGATTTTCGTTCAATCCCTAACGCAACGTAAATCAAAATTGAAAATTGTACATCGAACTTAATGCAAGCTCGCGTTAGGGATTGCAGCGTAAATCCTTTTGTGAGGTACGAACAAAAGATTGAAGCACCAGCCCCCCCCCGGGGAAACACCCCCCTCATTAAAAAAAGAGTAAAGAATCTCTTACAAATGCAATCTATACAAAAACGTCATTTGAAAAATAATCCGATCTATTTATACTGACTCTTTTTTCTAATGTGTATACAATTGTAAACTTCAAATTCAAATATAAATTTTGTCCGAAAGACGCGCGTGGCCTGCCAAAAATGCGAGCAGACAAAGCGGTGAATTGAGAATTCAAGGATTTAGTCCAGCGCAGCGGGAACGTAAAATCCGTAGAATTCCAAGAGGCGGGCTGAGCATATTTTTGGCTTGTCTTTTTTGGTTACTTTTTTTGACTAAGAAAAAAAGTTACAAAGAAATCTATTTTAAATTTAATCTATACAAAAACGTCACTTGAAAAATCATCCCATTAGAAAAATTAGAATTCAACTGTTGGCGTTTATCACCAATAAACGTCGCTGGTAAACCAAAACTCACTTTATCTGCTTCATCATACACTTTATAACTTCTCCCAAACGACTGACCAAGCTTAGTTTGCAGACAGATACTTTTTGTGACATTGAATTTTACATAAGCAAATAATTCGTTAGTGGATTTGGTAACGTAAGTACTAGGATTGGAATTAGTAAGATTGTTTAAATGATAGCTGCGAATTTGTCCGTTGAAGTTACAACCCACATTCATAAACGGAAGTACTTGGTAGTTCACATCTGCTTGGAGAGGTAACATGATATTAACTTCTAATTTTTTATTTGGACTTTGATAATACAAGCCTAACATGGGAACGAATAAAGGACCAAACAATTCGGAGTTATAATATAAACCTGTTTTGAAATTTAAGTGATCACGTTTTTTATATTTGAATAAAGCAATACCACCAACTTGAAAATCTTTTTGATTGAATGAATTATAATCAGAAGCTATTTTTGGAAGTGCAATAACCGTGGTTGACCATTTTTCAGTCAATTGTTTATTGAAACCTAATTTTACCGTGGTAGAACCAAAGTTTTTTACGATGCCATCTGCAAATAATTTAGTTTGCATATCTTCATAAATCACTCCCGTTAAAACAGAAAAGCCTTCGTTTATTTTTACTGGAACTGTTAAGTCAACCAACAAATCATTTATTCTTGTTTTAACATCACTCGAATCAAATGTATTATTTGGAGTAGTGCTTGCGCTTACTTTTAATAAGTCAACGTAGTTTTGAGAAAAAGCGAAAGAGCCTGCTAAAAATAATCGAATGAGTAATAGGTATTTGTTCATTGTCAAATAGTTTTGATGTTTATTTCTTCATCAAAATTATAGACAAGGCAAGCCTTTTTATAATTGCTTAGCGCGGTATCCTTATAGCTAATGGCAGATATTGCAAATTGGCCAGTTTCAATGATGGTACTTTTGTAATTTTGGGCTTTTTTAATATAGTTTTTTGAGGTTTTGCAATTTTTGCAAATAATAGATGATAGGTTAGTTGATTATTGCATTGCAGATTCGCTTTAATTCTGCTGTTTTGAGAGTGCTATTTGCGTCGGGCTGTCGCTTTTGCCTTTTGACATACTTTGACTTCGCTAGTGACCGCAAAAGGATTTCCGGTTTTGACCCTCCACGGATTAAATTTCACTTTTTTATTTCCCTTGCACGATATATCTAAACAAAAATAGATGTACATTTATTTTAATATAAATTTAAAAGTATGATCACAAAGCAATTTATTTTTACACTTTCATTTTTACTTTTATTTTTAGAATTTAGTGCGAATAATTCTTCCGATGATAAAAAGAAAATTAAGAAAGTAATTAGTTTCACTGAAAATAAAGGGCAAGTGTGCGATCAAAATAGCAAGCCGAGGCCTGATGATTTTCACTGGCTCAGACGGACAATTAAGTTTTCATATAAAAAATAACGGGATTAGCTATCAGCTTTACCGAATTGACAAATGGAAGGATGCGGATAAAAATAATTCTAAAAAGGAACACATTTTTGATTCCAAAAAAAGCGAGAAAATACCGGAACGAATAACTATTTACAGGATAGATGCTAATTGGTTAAATACTAATCAGGATTTTACAATGCAAACGGATGAGGCTTCATCGGATAACACAAACTTTTATTTAGCACATTGTCCTAAAGGAATTTTGGATGTTAGGAGTTACAAGGGTGCGTTCTTAAAAAACATTTATAATAACATCGACCTGCATTACTATGAAAGAGAAGGTGTTTTAAAATATGATTATATAATTGCTCCTCATGCTAATTATAAGAGTATACAAACTGAAATAAAGGGGGCGGAAATAAAGTTACAAAAGGATGGGAGTTTACTTCTTAAAACACCTTTGGGAGATGTGCAGGAAGGTAAACCTATAGCATACCAAAATGGTAAGCGCATGCCTGTATCATGGAAAGTGAAAAATAATATACTAAGCTTTGAGATCAAAAATTATAATCCGGATCTCGAATTAATCATTGATCCGCCAACCCGTGTTTGGGGAACTTATTATGGAGGAATGTTGATTGATGATGTTGAATGTATGACAAAGGATGCTTCATCAAATGCATTTATTTCGGGAAACACCACTAGTATAGCGGGCATTGCTACAAGTGGCGCTTATCAAACTACACACGGAGGTAGCCAGGAGGCTTATTTGGTGAAATTTAATTCAGCCGGAGCACGTCAATGGGCCACTTATTATGGAGGTTCAAGTATTGATTTTGGAAGAACATGTACAACTGATCAACTGGGGAATATTTACCTTTCTGGTAACACTGCAAGCAGTGTAACGATAGCGAGCCCGGGGGCAAGCCAGTTAGTATATGCAGGCGGAGGTTCCGATGCTTTTTTGGTAAAATTTAATACTTCAGGTGTTCGGCAATGGGGCACTTATTACGGTGCAGCTGGTAACGATGCAGCTTATGCTAGTTGCACAGATGCCTTAGGAAATGTTTATATTGCAGGGACGACTTCATCTGCAAGCAGTACGTTAATAGCTACTCCGGGTGCTCATCAGCCCGCTAATGGTGGCAGTACTGATTCTTTTTTAGCGAAGTTCAGTTCTTCGGGCGTTCGTCAGTGGAGTACGTATTATGGAGGTAATAGCGGCGATGGTGTCTACTCATGTTCAATAGATGCACTTAATAATGTATATATAGCTGGCAACACGTCATCAACTAACGGAACAAGCGTTGCAACCGCCTCGTCTTATCAAAGTACTATTGGCGGAGCTTTAGATGCTTTTTTTGTAAAATTTAATTCATCCGGTCTCCGTCAATGGGGTACCTATTATGGAGGAACAGGAAATGATGATATCCAGTCTTGTACCATAGACTACGCAGGTGATATTTATGTTGTAGGTTCTTCTTCTTCCCCAACGGGAACAGCAATTGCAACAACCGGGTCGCATCAAAGTAATTTCGGCGGTGGATTCTACGATGCGTTCGTGGCAAAATTCGATAACTCAGGTATGCGTAAATGGGCCACCTATTATGGTGGAAGCGGAAATGAAAATGGTAATACTTGTAGTACCGATGTTAATGGGAATGTATATTTAGGAGGATTCGCAAGTTCAATCGATAGCATCGCTACACCTTCGGCTCATCAGGTAAATTATGCGGGAGGCACTGGCGACGGGTTTTTAGCAAAATTTGATTCTTTAGGAACACGATCATGGGGAACATACTACGGTGGGCCTGGTGATGACGGAATTAATTCCTGTGTAGCTGATGGCGTTTCCAACGTTTATATATGTGGTACCACACAAACTAATTCAGGAACAGCAATAGCCGATAATTTATCCTTTCAAAGTGTATACGGTGGTGGCTTTTTAGACGGATTTTTGGCCAGATTTAATGATTGTATTCCTGATCAACCTGGCCCCATAAGTGGAAATATCAATGTATGTTTTGGCTCAGGATTTCAAGCGTATAGCACGCCGCCGTTAGGTAATGCAAATTCATATACATGGTCTTTGCCTGGTGGATGGACAGGAACAAGTGTAACCAATAGCATCACCGTTAATACCGGAACAGTAAGCGGCACCATGAGCATTACTGCAACTAATACCTGCGGCACTACACCCGAAACGATCTTAAGTGTTTCCGTTAATCCACTTCCAACAATTAATGTGTCAACTACTAATACATTATTGTGTACCGGACAATCTGCTACTTTAACTGCCAGTGGTGCTGTAACCTATTCCTGGAGCACGAGCGGTAGTGGAAATATGATAGTCATATCTCCAACAGTTAATACAACTTATACAGTTATCGGTAACGATGTAAATGGTTGTGTAAATGATACTGTATTTACGCAAACTGTATCAACCTGCGTTGGACTGACAGAACTAATTTCTTCCGGTAATAATTTAATGGTGTACCCTAATCCTTTTACTACAACCATCACTATTGTTTCGGAGTCTGAAAAATTAATTCAGGTTTTTAATGTTCTTGGTTCATTGATATATACTAAGCGAAGTGATTATAAGATCATGTCACTGGATCTAAGCGCGCAACCAAATGGAATATATTTCATAAGAATTGGAACTTTTAATAAAAAAATAATTAAGGAATAATGTAAGCCCTTCAAAGTAACAAAGAACTTACGAAGCCTTAATCTCTTCAATCAATAGTTGAATAGAAGTAACGCCTCTAAACTCATTGACTTTTATTTTGTAAACAATGTCAACAGGTATGTTGCGTTTAAAGAAATTTAAAAAGTCACCTTTACCAAAAGCGATAGCTTCTATTTTGGTGAGTTGTGTGTTGGGTTGATACACTTCTAATTTTAAATGATTAGCTCCAACAACTTTGGCAAAGCCTGTATCTAATACGCCGCGACTTACAAATACAGGTGTCATATTATGCGGGCCATGTGGCGCAAACTGATTTAAAATACGAATCAATTTATCGTTAATGTCGTCCAGTGCAATTTCCAAATCAATTTCTACAGTTGGAATCAACATCTCTGGTTTAATACTTCTCGATACTTCATTTTCAAAAGCTTCGATAAAAGCTTTCACATTTTCTGTTTTCAGTGATAAGCCAGCAGCGAATTTATGCCCACCAAATTGTTCTAATAAATGAGAGCAATTTTCGATGGCTGTATATACATCAAAATCCTTGACGCTACGGGCAGATCCTGTTGCCATGCCGTTAGATTCGGTTAAAATAATAGTTGGTTTATAATAGCGTTCTATCATACGAGAAGCCACTATACCTACTACACCTTTATGCCAACTCGGGTTAAATAATACCGTTGATTTTTTGAAAGGTGTGATAGGATCTAAATCCATGGTTTCAAAAGCTTCGTCGGTAATGCTAATATCTATGTCTCGGCGTTGAGAATTGGTTTCGTTTATTTTTTTAGAAAACTCCGTGGCTTCATCCGTATCGCTAATTAAAAGTTCAACAGCTTTAGAACCATGTTCAATACGCCCTGCGGCATTAATACGAGGTGCAATCGTAAATACTAAGGTATTTATATCAAGTTCTCTGTCTTGTTGTTTATTTAATGCTAATAATGCTTTTAAACCCGGACGAGGATCGGCATTTAATTTTTTTAATCCGTAATGTGCCAACACTCGGTTTTCGCCAGTAATAGGAACAATATCGGCAGCAATACTCGTCACTACTAAATCTAAGTACTCAAACACTTCTTGTTCGTCAATACCATTTTGTATGCAAAAGGCCTGTGCTAATTTAAAACCAATGCCACAACCCGCTAGTTCTTTGTAAGGGTAGGGACAATCGTGTTGTTTTGGGTCTAATACAGCCACTGCTTTTGGAATTTCATCACCTGGTAAGTGATGGTCACAAATAATAAAATCAACGTTTTTAGAATTAGCGTAATCAATTTTATCGTTGGCTTTAATTCCACAATCTAAAGCGATGATTAACGAATAATTATTTTCGGCAGCGTAATCAATGCTCTTAAACGAAATGCCATATCCTTCTGCATAACGATCAGGAATATAATAACGCATTTCGGGAATGTATTTTTTGAAGAAGCTATATACTAATGCAATGGACGTCGTTCCGTCTACATCATAATCTCCAAAAATCAGTACTTTCTCTTTCTTAGCAATAGCTTGTACGATGCGGTCGACAGCCACATCCATGCCTTTCATTAAAAAAGGATCATGCAACATGTCTAAGCTCGGACGAAAAAAAGATTTGGCGTCATCAAATGTTTTAACGCCTCTTAGTGATAATAATTTGGCTATTGTTTTATCAACGGCTAATGCCGCTTGTAATGAAGAAACTTCTTCTACATTTTGTATTTGATGTATGTTCCATTTCTTCTCCACGAAAAATCTTAATTAAATTTCTAACACTATATATAGTCACCCTGAGCGGAGTCGAAGGGTATTTAGTCTAGGCTTCGACTCCGCTCAGCCTGACAAATTTTGATGAAGCTTTTATGAACTAAGCAATGTTATGATAAACAGTCATGATATCATCATCATCTTCCATTTTATCAATCATCTTTTTAAATTCAATCTCTTCTTCTTCTGTCAACTCTTTAGTCGTAGTTGGGATATACGTTTTAATCGTTTCCTTAACAGTATATTTTTTCTCTTCTAATCCTGCTTGCATCGAACCAAAATCAGTAAAAGCAACTTGTACAATTAATTCGTTGTTTTCATCATCCCAAGTTAAATCTTCAGCACCATAATCAATAATATCTAATTCAACATCATCATGGTTTAAACCTGTAGAATCTATTTTAAATAAGCCTTTACGCTCAAACATAAAACTTACAGAACCTGTAGTTCCTAAAGAACCATTATTACGGCTAAAATACACACGTAAGTTAGCAACGGTACGAGTTGGATTATCTGTTGCGCACTCAACTAATACAGGAACGCCATAAGGTCCATAACCTTCGTAAAGAATTTCATCAAAGTTCGATGAATCTTTTTCAGATGCACGTTTAATAGCACTTTCTACGTTAGTTTTTGGCATGTTTACCGCTTTAGCATTAGCAATACACGCTCTTAATTTTGGGTTTAATTCAGGGTGAGGTCCGCCTTGTTTCACGGCCATCACAATTTCACGTCCTATTTTGGTAAACTGCTTCGCCATTTTAGCGTAGCGTTTAAACATTGTTGCTTTTCTGGTTTCAAAAATACGTCCCATAATCTGTAAATCTTAAATTATCTAAATTTCGACAAATTTAACTCAAAATCCCAATAGCTTCACTACATTTACTATAAATTAAGAACAAAAAATGAACTCCATGCATATCATCAATACTTTTCAGGTTCATATAAAATTACCCGATATATTTACCCGTCGTTTTGCCGCTTTAATTCCTCAGCAACGTGAGCGTGTTAATCAGCTATTAGAAGAGCGTGTGATTTTAAATTACGCCTTGGATATGGAACGCAGCCATTTATGGGTAACCATGCAGGCTAAAGATCAGGAAACGATTATGGATGTTTTGGCGACCTTTCCTATCATCAAGGATGTGAAAGTGGAGATTTTTGAACTTGCTTTCTTCGACTCAGCGCCAATGGGGCTTCCAGAGTTGATTATGAATTAAGATTTTTCCTACTTATTATTATAATTAAGATGTTTTGGGCGTGACCCTAAGGGTCGGGCTTTACGCTACAATCTTTTTATTCGTGCCTCATAAAAAGGATTTTCGCTTCAATCCCTCACGCAGATTTACCTTAAATTATTAGCGTACAATTCTTGCCATTATATCTGCTTTGAAGTGTAGATGCCTGAAATTACAAGAGCCGCCTCTTAAATTTAACGAAGAAAATAGAAATGCTTTCAGAAGGGACTTGCGCGACGATTCTAGTCTGTTTGAGGTCTGCTTTTTACAGACCGAGTTTCTAGAATCGGGCGGGAAAGTGCTTCGTGATTTTCGAGATAAATTTAAGAAGCGGTGATTTTTTCGTTCTTTTTATGGGAGAAAAAGAACATGAAAAATTTCTAATTATGAATCAAGAACCTTTTTCCATTTATCTGTTTCCGCAAATTCTTTAATGACTTGATTTCTTTCTATCAGAAACGATTTCATGTAATTGGTTAATATCAGCTTGTCGAATAGCTTGCCAATAAATCCATAAGGAGACGAGAACTCAAAATTGTCTATCATTGTAACGACACCATTTTCTTCTTTAAAATAATGATCATGGATAAAATATTTAAAGGCGCCTTTTAGTTGTTCGTCTCTAAAATGTATATAGGGTTCAACTTGCGAAATTTTGGAGCTTAGTTGTTGTTTAATTCCAAAATGAATAGCTTCCCACGTCACAAAATCACCTGTGTTTACTAGTCCAGCAGTTACCCCATCAATGGCACGCTCTTTTGTTTTAGCAGTTGAAATTTGATGCAAGTCAATACTTCTTGATAAATCAAAACATATTTTAATGTCTGCCTTTATAATTGTTTCAAGATAAATTGTTGGCATTGATTACAAATTACAATTCAACTAATCCAAAACTCTTATCCATTCTAATTCCTTTTTCTGTTTGAGCAACGGTGCAGCATTCAATGGTAGGATCATGTTCAAAAAATAAAGTCCAGTTATTTTCGGCAGCTTGTTTTAAAATATATTCTTTTTCTTTTAAAGTATTTAATGGACGAACATCATAACCCATCACATAAGGTAATGGAATATGCCCAACCGAAGGAATTAAATCGGCCATAAAAGCTACCGTCGTTCCTTTGTAGTTTAATAGTGGTAACATCATGGCTTCTGTATGTCCGTTGGCTTCATACATTTTAAAGCCATCCATAAAATCTTTTGTCGTGTCTATATAGTTTAACTGACCACTTTCTTTAATGGGCATGATATTATCTTTCAAGAAACTTGCTTTTTCGCGAGGATTAGGATTAACTGCCCATTCCCAATGTTTTTCGTTACACCAATATTTTGCATTTTTAAAAGCAGGCGTCAATTTTGTTCTATCAGCATTATATTCAATACTTCCTCCGCAATGGTCAAAATGCAAATGCGTTAAAAATACATCTGTAATATCATCTCTGTGAAAGCCATGTTTTGCTAAAGATAAATCTAGAGTATCGTTGCCATGCAAAAAGTAGTATCCAAAAAACTTGTCATCTTGTTTATTGCCCATGCCGTTATCTACTAATATCAAACGCTTACCATCTTGTATTAATAAACAACGCATAGCCCAGCTACACATATTATTGTCATCAGCGGGATTTGATTTTTGCCAAATAGATTTTGGTACAACGCCAAACATAGCGCCTCCGTCTAATTTAAAATGTCCGGTGTTTATAGAGTATAGTTGCATGTTTTATGTTTATTGATGAACTAAATGTAATTAGAAAATAAGATTAGTGCAAGCGTTTTGTTAGTTATCGTACGTTAGAAGATTTGGGCGCGTTCGGCGGTGGCCGAACCGGGCTGTCACTTCAATTTTTTATTCACTGCGTTCATAAAAGGATTTTCGTTTGCATCCCTCGCGCGGCTTTACTGTAAAATCAAAGTGTAAGGTTCAAAGGTCATTCAAATTTGCGTGAGGGATAGAGGCATTGTTTGAGCTCTTTTTATTGGTCACTGAGCGGAGTCGAAGTGCAAATAAAAAAGCGAGTGCCGAAAGCCCGGCGGCGCTTTTATTATTGAGCGAAGCAGAAGTAGCTTGCGCCGACACGCCCAAAAGATTAATAATAATTAAACTTCAATTTCCCTTCACTCAACTCTAAATTTGGAAATGGAATTTTAATAATATTTAAACACGAAAAAACAGATTTCAGAAAACGAGATTTAGTTTTTATTCTCGTTAAATCGACATCTAGCGAAAAATATCCTTGTCGGTAACGATTAAACGAAGTCACGTTCCCACTTTCATCTTGAATGACTATATTGTTGTATCTCGCTCCAATCATCCCGTTGGCGCCATAACCAAAAGCAACATTTAACCACTTTGGAAATTTAGTTTCCTTTTTCATGAATGAAGAAGGATTAACACTCAGCCAATATATTTGTCCGTTATAGTCTTTTAATATTTGCATGTAAATTTCATCGCCTAATAAATTTGGTCGGTATTGAGCATAGGGAGATGCAAAAAACGAAAATTTTAATTGAATGCGTTGTTCCTTCCATAATAATTTTTGTCCAATGGCCATTCCAGTTCCTAAAGTATTTGCTGCCATGTCACCCCAACTAAATCCCCATCCTGCGCTATAGCCATCCATCATTTCAACAGCGGTCATATATGTAAAGCCACTTAAACCGCCAATTAAAATTTGTTTTTTTTGAGTGTAACCAGCCCAGTCCATAGCGCCCATCATCACTCTTGCTACTTGATAATTTGTAAAGCAATGACCATATTTGTCCATTTGCATCCACTCATCATTATCATTAAAGAAGTGAAATTTTCCAGTACTGTATTGTTGAAACCATGCTTGATTTAAATAAACTAATGATCCGCCTGTTAATGCAATAGTGGATGCTCCTAAGATGATCTTCCTTTTTTTGAAAACAGACAACGAATCAGATGCAAATACACTTTGATTTACAAATAAAAATAATAGTATGACAAATTTAAAACGCAAGGTATTCTTTAAAAACTAGTCTAATTTACTAATAAAATCAGTAATAGTAGTGTTCACTTTTTCGGGATGAGTTTCCATGGGGCAATGACCAGCATCCTCAATTATCAACTGTTGGGTATTGGGTTTACTTAAATAATCCGTGGCACTCACAATAGGAACCCATTGATCTTTTGCGCCCCAAATGATTAGCTTTGGCAATGCATTGATAATTGAATCATTAAAGCTAGGATAATTGTAGTTAGCTCCCATTTTAATCACAGCCGAACCGCTTCCTTTTGTTTCAAATGGTTTCATATATCCATCCGTACTAATTGAATCAGCATCTTGGCCATAAGCCGAACTCAATAGTTTATCAAAAGAGTGTTGTGATAAGAAATTTCTTTCTAATATGACGTCAGCCCATTTTAATAGAGGTGGATACAAAAGTGTTTTTTGTAAGAAAGAATGTTCAACTTGCATAAATGGTAAACCATCAATAAATATAAGGGATTGTGTTAGTTCAGAATACTTGCTCGCAAATTGCCCAATAGTGATGCCACCCATGCTATGACCTACTAAATG
Organism: Bacteroidota bacterium; assembly: GCA_016711805.1. GTDB lineage: Bacteria > Bacteroidota > Bacteroidia > B-17B0 > Aurantibacillaceae > UBA4416. The sequence continues at coordinate 273,287 of JADJSH010000001.1, read as the reverse complement.
CCACTTTTTTGAATTAGTATGTTTATCAATTTGTTGCAACAAAAAATGAATGCCATTAATTTTGGTAAAGTCGTTGTAGTCTCCATCTTCAGATTTGTCGCTAAATCCAAATGCTGGCATATCGATGGCAACAACAAGAGCATGGTGACTGACTAACGAATCAATATTATTTCTAAAAGAAAAAGTACTTCCGCTAAATCCATGAATCATAACCACTTTATGTGTTATGTGTTTTGGAATAAATAATCTGTAATGAAATCTAGTGTGATTAAATTCAAAAAAGTAAGAGTTCTCGAAAGGTTTTGCAGGTGCTTCTTTTAAATGATCACTGAAAAAGTAGGGGATAATACTAAGAATGCAAAAAATGAAAATAAAAATAATAAGCAACCATTTAAAAAAACGTTTAAGAAATTTCATTTTGTAGTTATACTAAATCTTTAACTAACATATTTCCTTTAGACGTATTTAATACTTCATCCATATCTTTCATTAAACGATTTACGGTTGCTAATTCTTTGCTATCATCAATAGGTAATTCGTTTACGCCTTTTTCATCTAATTTATCTATAATAAATTTTACAGTCAGTTTTGAATCGGAAATGCCAGGTTGATAACCTATTTCTTTATCTGCCGCCATCTTCACTTCGTTAAATACTCCTGTTTCAATAAATTCATTAATGACGACTCTTGCTAAACGTAATGGTAAATCTAATTTATGAGCAATTTCAATTGAGGTCAAAGCTGTTTTTCCTTCATTGAAATTTTTCACAACCATGTTGGCGATTAATAATGCAATTACGCGCTTATAACGGTCGCTGATATTAGTAATATCACTTTCTAATTCGTAGTGGTCAACGTTTTGATGAGCAAAGGTTAATTCGGCTCCAAATAAAACGACAAACCACGAATATTGAATCCAAATTAAAAACAAGGGCAAGGCTGCAAAACTTCCGTAAATTTTATTGTATGAGGCAACACCTATTTGAGATGACACATAAGCCCATTGTAATAATTCAAATAAGATAGCCGCAATTAACGATCCCATGGCAGCACCTTTAAAGGTGACTTTAGTATTTGGTAAAGCCATGTATAAAAAAATAAACATGCCCCACATTAAACCAAAGGCAAATAGTTTTAAAAATACAACAGTCACTGGACTTATAATTTCTACATTAGATGCAACTGTATCTAATCCTGTTTTTAACCAAACGGTTAATCCGCCAGATAAAATGATAAAGACAGGACCAATGAGCATGATGGACAAATAATCGGTGATTTTTCTTGTCCAAGTTCTATCACGTTTTATTTCCCAAATCTCATTAAAGCTTTCTTCTATACTACTCAATAATTTAATGATTGACCATAATAATAATACAATACCAACTCCTGCAATTAAACCACCTTTTGTGTTTGCTAACATTTTGTCAGCGTACACAAAAGCCTGTGTTAAAATATCTTTTTGATCTTGAAATTTTAATAATAAATCTTGTTGTAGAGATTGTTTCAAACCCAAATCCTTTGGCGATGGCAAATGCTAGCGCAATAATTGGAACAATAGAAAATAAAGTATAATAGGTTAAGGCAGTTGCTTTTAGTAAGCATTTATCTTCATTAAATCCATTAATAGCTAATGAAAAAATACGCAGTTGTCTAATAAAAAAGCTTTGTTTTTTTTCAAGCTTATCTAATCTAACTCTCCACAAACTGTGAGTTAAGAAGTGAGATATGCGTTTAAAAAGAGTGACTGCGTTTGCCATAATAGTGTAAATATAAGCAATCCCATGTAAATTTTAAATGGCTTATTTAGATTTTAATTCCGCTCTTAGTTGACTAGATGTTTTTCTGCTGCCGTCATGGCTCCAACCTGGAGGGCCAAATACATACATGAATTTGTTTTTTAAAGAAGTCTGTTTTTTTAAATCGTCATAAATGGCTTTCCATTCGTGAAACACCATCGTAATGGGATTATATGTTTTGATGTTAGTTGTTAAGCCATAAACCACTTCTTCTTCCTCTTTAGCAAAGGTTCCAAATACTCTATCCCAAATAATTAAAATCATCCCCATGTTTTTATCCAAGTATTTGATATTACTAGCATGATGAACTCTATGATGCGAAGGAGTTGATAAAACCCATTCTAAAGGACCTAATTTGCCAACTGTTTTTGTGTGGATTAAGATGCCATAAATTTGAGTAGCTGCATACATAAACATGATATCTAATGGGTCAAAACCAACTAGTGCAATTGGAATAAACCAAACGAATCTATATAATGGTTGAAACACCGAAGAGCGGAAGCCAACCGTTAAATTAAATTCTTCGGATGAATGGTGTGTGACATGCACTGCCCAAAAAAAACGACAGTAATGATCTACACGATGCATCCAATAAAACATAAAATCTTCGGCTAAAACTAACACACTCCAGTATAGTATTGGATGAATAGATTTATCAATAGCTGTAAATTTGAATTGATAAAAATACCAAAGCACTGCCAAACAAATACCTCTCACTAATACATCTAAAGACAAATTTAGAGAGGTTAAATATAAATTTGATAGAATCCCCTTAGTACTATAAAATCCTTTATGTTTAAAATAACTATATAAAATTTCTATCCCTATTACAATAGTGTAAATAGGTATTGAAATTAATACAAGAAGTTCTTCTCTAAATTCGTTCATGAATTATTTAAAAATTGACAAAGCAAAGATAGTAAGGCTTTTTAGTTTTCTGAGTATCTTTTACTGTCTTTTTATTATGACTTTAGTTATTAAACAAATTCAAGTAACCTTTTTCGGTAGTTGTATTATCCAATAAGTCAGTGTAATCTACAATGTAAAAATAGGTTCCATCTGGAGCTTTTCCTGATTGAGCACTTCCATCCCAAAATCCATTAACGCCATCCCACTCATACATTTTTAAACCCCAGCGATCAAAAATAACGCAGTGTAAACTTTTTAATCCAGTTGAATTAATTTTAAATACATCATTTTTAGTATCTCCATTTGGGGTAAATACGTTCGGAACAATTACGACAGCTTCTTTTACGATATCGATGCACTTGTATATAGTATCGCTACAACCTGCTAAGTTTGTTGCCACTAAATTAATACAACAACTTCCTGTATCAACAAAAGTCGCAGAGAAATTCTGAGATGTTAAAGAAGTCCCATCGCATGATAAGTTCCACAAATAAGTATCTGCATTAGTACTTGTATTTACAAAATTTACAAGTGTACCAACAGTTACTACATTACCTTCTGTGATATTAAAATTCGCTGTTACTTGCGCCCCAACTGTTATAATTGGAAGCGTAAATGTACTTGAACACCCTAATACGGAATTTGTAGCTGTAGCTGTAACAGTAAAATTACCACCACTTGTATAGCAGTGATTTGGATTGCTTGTATTTGCAGAACTACCGTCGCCAAAGTTGTAAGTAATTCCGGTTGCAGAAGGGCTCATTATATCACTAAAAGTTGTGCAAAAAGGTGCACATCCATTAAGCGATGCAACACTTGCTGTAATTGTAGGCGAAGGTGTTACCGATACAGTTGTTGATTGGGTAGACGAGCAGCCTCCATTGTTTCCAACAACCGAGTAGGTAGTTGTGAAAGCTGGCGATGTAAATATACTAGCAGTTGTTTCTGTGGTATTCCAAGTAACATTAGTAGCTCCTGTTGCCGTTAATGTTGCAGTTTGCCCTGCACAAATAGATGCCGAGTTAATAGTAATTGTTGGTGTGGCAGAAACACCAACTGTAGATGTTGCTGCTGATACACTTACACAACCATTGATATCAGTTCCTAATACAGAATAAGTTGTTGTTAAAACGGGGCTTACTGTTTGAGAAGCACCTGTAAAGGTATTAGACCATGTATAGGTACTTGCTCCAGTTGCAATTAAAGTAGCAGTTTGACCTGAACAAATACTTGCGCTATTTACAGCAATTGTTGGCGTAGAATTTACTGTAACAGTTTGTACTGCTGTATTGGTGCAACCTTCAACGGATGTTCCTGTCACAGAATAGGTAGTTGTAACTGTCGGTGTGAAACTAACGCCATTTGTTATTCCGCTGGTCCAGGTATAAGTGGCAGCACCGCTTGCGGTTAATGTTGTTGGATTTCCATTGCAAATAACTGAGTTAGTAGCACTAGGTGTTACAGTTGGTGTTAAATTTTCAGTAATAATAATTGTATCAGAATGAGAACATATTTGTTGATAGAAAATATCATCTAAAGCAAAATCATTAGCTCCTGGCGCTGTAAAGTTTTGATCAACAATCGTTATAACAGCTGAAGTACTAACACCTGAGTTCCAGTTTGTGGCAAAATTTGCCCATACACCACCAGTAAATGGTGCACTGAATGCAGTACCAAGTAAACTGCCATTGATAGAGAATTGCAATTGAGCTTCATTGCCAGCAGTTGTATTATAAACAGAGGCAACCCATGCGGAGAAATTATAATTTGTATTTGGAGTTACAGAAATAGTTTCAGTCCATACAATATCGTTGGCGACTGCCGATCCATTACACACCATCATATTTCCAGTTCCAGTTGTATGGTCTCCAAAACTTAAGAAGTTAGTATGTCCCAAATTTGGATCCGTTGTAACTAAGTAAGTACCTGGATTAGATAATAAACCGAATGGACCTGGTGTTACAGGGACAATATAGTTACTTGCAAACAATGTATTTCCTAAACTAAAATCGCCATTAGCAACTAAGTCATTACTTAATATATCTGCTGTGCAAATATATGTCCCCGTATTTGTTGCCGTGATATTTTGTGTAGTGGCTCCTCCTGGTGTCCAAGAGTAAGAGTTGTATCCTACAGGCCCGTTAATTGTATAATTCATTGGAGAACAAAAAGCAGTATCTCGTCCTAAACTAAACTGACAAGGGTTATTACAATTAATTATCGCTACAGAAGATGTCGCCGAATTAGTACAAGTTCCATTTGCTCCAACAACTGTATAAGTTGTATTGGAAGAAGGTGTTACAGTTACAGATGCACCCGATAAGTTACCTGGATTCCAAGTATAAGTAGTAGCTCCACTCGCTGTTAAGGTGGTTGTTTGTCCTGCGCAAATAGTAGTTGAGTTTGTGGCTAAAGTTGGCGTAGAAACAATTGTTACAATAGCTGTATTGCTTCCGGTACAAGCTCCATTGACACCCGTTACTGTATAAGTAGTATTTGATGAAGGTGCGACGGTTACAGAAGAACCAGATAAGTTCCCTGGATTCCATGTATAAGATGTTGCTCCATTTGCAGTTAATGTGGCAGTTTCGCCTGCGCAAATTGTTGGATTATTGACTGTGATTGAAATTCCTGTTCCAATAGTTACAGAAACTGTAGCTGCGGTTGTACAAGTTCCATTAGCTCCAATTACCGAAACGGTTGTGTTTGATGCAGGTGCAATAGTGTAAGTGCTTCCAGAAATATTTCCAGGATTCCAAGTATAAGTTGTTGCGCCGCTTGCTGTTAATGTGGCTGTTTGTCCAGGACAAATAGTTACTGAGTTAGCAACTAATGTTGGAGTAGAGGTTACGTTAACTGTTGCATTTGTTGAAGTAGTACAAGTTCCGGTTGCTCCAGTAATGGTATAAATAGTTGTAGAACCAGGGTTTACAGAAACAGTATTCGTTAATTGTCCACCAGGCATCCACGTATAATTGGTAGCTCCAGTAGCAGTTAAAATGGTTGAGTTACCCGAACAAATATTTGCATTAGCAACTGCCACTGTAGGTTGAGAGTTAACTGTTACACTAACAGTTCTTGTATTAGTACAAGAATTTGTTGTGCCTACAACTGTATAAATAGTTAAAGATGTTGGCGAAACAGAAATCGTATTGGTTGTTGCTCCTGTACTCCAACTATAAGCTGTCGCGCCAGTAGCAGTTAAGATGGCAGTTTGTCCCGAACAAATTGTTTGATTACTTACCGCAACAGTTGGATTTGGCGTAACGGTAATTGATGTGGTGACTTGTGAAGTACAAGTTCCATTAGCACCAATTACTGAAACAGTTCCTGATGACGCAGGGCTGGTTGTATAAGTAGATCCTGTTACACTTCCTGGATTCCAAGTGTATGTTGTTGCCCCACTAACGGTAAATGTGGCAACTTGTCCCGCACAAATTGTTCTTGAGCTAGTAGATAACGTTGGTGTAGATGTTACACTAACGGTTGCTGTTGTTGAATTAGTGCAAGTTCCTGTGGCTCCTGTAATAGTATAAGTTGTATTAGTTGTAGGAGTTACTACAATACTTGAAGTAGTTTGTGCACTTGGCATCCACGTATAGTTAGTGGCGCCAGTAGCTGTTAATGTAGCCGAATTCCCAGAGCAAATAGTCGCATTTCCAACAGAAACTGTTGGAGTTGGAGATACTAAAACTTGTGTTGTTTGCGTTCCAACACAGGTACCGCTCGTTGCGTTCACTGTGTAAATAGTTGTGGACGCAGGGGCAACAGAAATAGTGTTAGTTGTTGGCCCCGTGCTCCATGTATAAGTTGTAGCGCCATTTGCTGTTAAGGTCACGGTTTGTCCGGGACAAATAGTTGGACTATTAACTGTAATGGTGGCGCCGCTACCAACCGTAATAATAATTGGAACGCGATATAAACCTGGACATGAACCTGCATAAACGGTGTAAGTACCAGTAGCTGTATAAGTTGGTGTTGTGTAAACTGTTCCTGATGCAACTGAATTTCCACCAGCTGCCGCATTATACCAAAGTACCGTTGCTGTACCATTAGTTGAAGTAGCTGTTAAAGTAGCTGATTGATTAGTACATAAAGTTTGATTAGGAGAAGCTGTTAGAGAGAAAGATGGAGTAATTGATTGATTGTTGGTTCCCACATCACCAGAAGTAGCTCCATTCATTGGAAACTCGGTATCAAAAGCACTTGCGTTGGTTGTGCCATTAGCACCACCATTTACATTTTGAGTAAATCCAACATTGGTAGCAGCAATATAACCACCACTTCCACCACCACCAGGTCCTTGACCTTCATTATTAAGTGTTCCGGATTTTACTTGGTTTCCACCATTTCCACCATTTGCATTAGCAGTAATTCCTGAAATAGTACCATTAGATTGTAAGATGATAGTTCCTCCAGCACCAGCACCTCCCGCGCCATCTATACCTTGAGTTGGATTTCCAAAAGTTCCAGTTCCGTATGCATTATTTCCATTTGCACCATTAGCACTAATTGTTCCAGCACCAGAAATTGTTCCGTAATTTAATAAGAATATAAGTCCGCCTCCAGCACCACCAGAACAAGCATTAGCACCGTTCGATTGCCCAGACGACATGTGTCCTGAGCCGCCTCCTCCGCCCATAAATAGTTTACCTGTTGAATAGTCCAATGGTCTTCCTCCAAATCCTCCATAACTTGGGCGTTTAAAGGTTCCCCAGGAAGTGCTATTTGGACCAACGGAATTAATATTTGCAGTTGTTGTAGTAGAAGTTCCATAACCACCTTTACCTCCTCCACTTGATACTAAAGTAGATCTTGTAGGCCATTCAAGATTAAATTGCGTACTAAAAGTTGTGTTTGTAATACCATAACCATACCATCCATTTATATTTCCACCATTTGCGCCGCCGCCGCCGCCGCAGTTATTGGCATTACCGCCGCCGCCGCCATTCGCCGGAGCGCCTTTACATTGTTTACCTAAACTATCTATACCCAACGCATTATTGAGCCTTTCACTTCCAATACCTTCGCCTTTCTCAGCTCCGTCATTTGGGTTTCTGGTCACAAAATTTGTGTTCCCATTACCATTATTTCCAACAGCTACTCCACCCCTAAAACCTAGTGCATTAGCAGATATGGTGCCGCCTGCGTTAACTATTGTGTTCCCATCAACTTCAGCAATTAATACCCCACCAATTGTTCCATTCCAGGCATCAGATGTTAAAACTCCCCCGCTATTTACGGTTAAGGCATTGTATCTTGGTACGCGAACTACTTGTGTTTTTCCCGCACTCGAATAATCGTATTTTAAGCCGCATTCTAATTCAATTTGAGTAGCAGAAATAACTGTTTTCACTTGTGCAAATTCATAATTTCCACAAGTTTTGTAATTATATACATATCCATAAGTACTATCTGGTTGCCACGCTGGAGTCCAACGATAAAGATTCATTAAAGCCCCTTGCATTTGAATAATCATCACTAAATCACCCGCTGCTAAATTAGCCGAAAAACGACCATTGGCATTTAATGAACTTGCAGCTACAGTTATAGTAGTGTTTCCAACATTGGCATTAGCTGTGAGTGCTGTGAATTCGTTAATTCTTGTATTTGCTGCAGTTACAGTTAAAGCACCATTTTTTCCTTTTTGTGAAAAAGCAGTTGTACAAATAGTTAAGCAAAGCGCAAGAGTAAAGTATTTTAATGTCATCATGAGAACTTAATTTTAATCCCATAAATATACAAAATTGAATGCTTTTTTTTAAAATTACTTAAATTCTCCAAAAAGTATTGAGCTGTATTCGGTAAAGTCCCAATTTACGGAGGTATAGAGGCAAGAATCGTAACTAAAAATGAACTTAAAATTAACAATAGCGAGGGCTAAAATTGTTAAAATGATCCACTTTTTTAGCTTTTCGGAAAAAATAAAGAAAGGAGCAAAAAATACTAAAATAATATCATTCATCGCCCTATGTCCAAAACCGCAACCTAAGGAAAGACTCCACCAAGAAGCATAAATTAAAGTATAGATGATAAAAAGACTCAACAACAAAAATGTGAATTTATGGTTGGTCAAAAAACTATAAATAATCATTACCAAACAAACGGGGTAATAAATTAATAATCCATTATTGGGAGAGAATAGTAGTTCAGTTATTCTACTTAAAGTTGGTATTTCAAAAGGTTCATTTTGGTATGATTTCACCAAAAAGCTTCCAAAGGCATAGTTATAATACAATAGTTGTGGTAATATTAATAATGTACAAATAGATATGATTAGAATGATCTGCTGTTTAGTGATAGTTAAAATGGTACTTCTATTGAAATAGGCTTCATGATTTTGATATAAGAAATATCCTAAAATTGGAATTAAAAATAACACGTTAATTGGCCTTATAATTAGGTAAATAAGAGATAGAATACCTATTAATAAAAGGTAATTTGTTGTTTTTAAATTTTGCTTGTTTAATAATAGGTAGAGTAGAATTGATAAAGTGCAGAATGAATAAATGTGCGACATCCCAGTTTCAAAAATGCCATAATAACATATTCCCGAACTAAAAAGAACTAATAGAGAAAATAAAATAGATTGCCAAACAGAATGCAATCGATTGAAAATAAAAAATAGAAAAAAAAGTCCTAAAGTTAAATAAAAACAACCCGCAAAGTCAATAGCTTTTTGATATGGCATGGAATAACCATCTTTAGTTTCAGATAAACTATGTGATATAAACAACAAAGGACTTTGTAAAAGAGAAACACCATAAGGGTATTTTGTGATGATTTTTTTTGTAGAAGTATCCAAGGTAAATCCATTGCCAACTTTATAATCTAAACTGTCTTTGAATTTTGTTGCATCAAAATCGTAAATAAATAATGCAGGTAAATATACATTGTAACCTGCTTTATCTGCCCATAATTCGGAGTGGTAAGTATAAATTTTAGACTTTGAATGTCGGTTTAATGAAATGAAACTAAACAGCGCATAGACTAATAAAAAAAGGAAGACTATTTTTAATTTAGGTTTTAACATTGCATTAAAGGTAGCAGAATATTTTTAAAATTCATTCCTCCAAATCAATAACAATACCCCCGATAATGCTAGTAGACAAGCAAAAACAGATTGAATCGTAATTTTTTCTTTGTAAACAATTAGGCTAATTGGCAATACAAAAAGAGGTAAAAGAGCGAAAATGGTCTGCGCAACTGCTACTTCTAATTTTTGAATAGCAAGCAAAGAAAGTGTAACACCCATCACTGGACCTAAAATGGTTCCAAAAAATAGAAAGGGTAAATTGTTTTTTTCGTTGGTGAAAATAGGTTTGCTGTTTGATTTTAATTTCCCTGCCATTAACGAAACAATAAAGGCTGCCGAAAATGCAAATAATAAACGTATCCAAACGGCATGCATGGTTGGTAATTTCACGTCATAATAATCCATGCCGTATTTAGACAGGACTAATCCTGTACCTTGGCACAAAGCTCCGATAATGCCATAGATAATACCTCTTTTATCTCTCGTATATCCTACTTGTGTGGCAGCGTTTGAATCTTTTTTAGATAATGTTAACCAAATAACACCCGAAACCGTAATTAAAATGCCAAAAATGCCAATAAGATTTACACTTTCGTTTAAAGCAATGTAACCAATTAATAAGGCGGCTCCTGGAGCAAAGGTGGTGTATAAGCTCGCTAATTTAGGGCCTAATAATTTAAAAGAATTAAAACTGCAATAATCACCAATGCTAAAACCAATAATACCCGATAATCCTAAAAAGATAAAATGATAGGGTTGAGGTTCGCTAAATAATTCAACAGGATTTAAATCATTCCAAAAAAATAGAATAATGGAAATAATAAGCCAAGCTAATAATAAACGGTATTGATTTAAGGGCGCAGAGCCAATACGTTTAGCGGCTTCAGTAAATGGAAAAATGCCTAAACTCCAACACAGTGTGGTGAGTAGCGCAATGACTTCTCCGCTTAAATTCACTAGTTAGATTTTTTTTTTAAACCGATTAATGCAATAAAAATCCAGCCGGCAATAAAAAATAAACCACCAATAGGTGTAATTGGTCCTAATACTTTTAATCCTTCTATTCCCAATAAATTGCGAGTGCATAAAAAATACAAAGAACCTGAAAACATCACGATACCTATTAAAAAACTATTGAAAGCCCAATTGATGTATTTGTGTGGATTTTGTTTCGAAAACAAAAACAATCCCAACATCGCCAGTGCATGATACATTTGGTATTTAACAGCTGTATCAAAACCATTTAATTGGTCAGGAGTAATTAATCCTGTATCTAATTTGCTTTTTAAAAAGTGAGCGCCTAAAGCACCTAATGCCACCGCAATAGCGCCTAATAAGCCAATGGTGATTAATTTATTGTTGTTCATCTTATTTCGAAATGTATTTTAAAAATTCTTCTTTGGTACCTAGAAATTGAAATTCATCCGCCAAATTTTTATTATTTTCTTTATCTGTCAAAATGTTTAAAGCACATTTCATGTACTCTAATTTTTCTCTATCATGCGTATAGAGCTCGCTTATTTTTTTTATTTGAATACTTGATAAACATACATCCACCAAAAGTTTTTTAGAGATGTTTAATTTTTCGTTTTCGTAAGGCGTATTTTTAATTTTTGTATAAACTGCGTTAAACTTCTCTTCACTAGCGGGCTCCTTGCAATTCAAATTCTTTTGCTTAATCGTATTTTCTTCTTCTTTTAAAAAGGCCGCATACGATTCTTTCATGGCTAGGTATTTAAACACCGATAAAATCATATTGATATTTTGCTGGTCGGTTACATGCGTATAAGCTTTCTTTGCCGAATTCAATCTATCCATATCAATGGGTGCTGTTTCCAGCAATTCTTTTAATTGCATTGTATTATAACAGTTCAACTCAATAATTTGTGTGAGGTAACGATAAGCAGCTTCCTTATCATTTGCCTTTGCCATTAATTTAATCGCATAATTAATTTCTTTATCTGTCAACACTACTTTACAAGTAGAAGTCTCTTTGTCATAATTTTCATAAAACTTAGGTTTATTATTCACAGCTTGATATAAGTTCCCATAAATACTATTATCCACTAATGGCGCTGCTTCTTTTGGTTCTGGCGGAACAGGCGGTGTTTTTGGTCCTGATAATTCTGAAACCGATTTGAATTGCAATTCTAATTTTTCTCCTTTTTCAATTAACACATAGGTAAATTCTTTATTGACGAATTTTGATTTACTGCTCAATAAAATTGAATCTTTAAATCTTAATTCTTTAATAACACTAGGGATCTTTATTTCAATTGTGTTCCAGCCTGCACTTACATCAAATATTTTGACATTTGATTGAGCCACCGAATTAATAGTTTCCCCATTAAAAGTAACATAAAAAGGATTTCCTGAAGCGCTAAAGATCACCAACGAATTGTTTTGAGCTAAAACCGCAAAACCTATAAAAAGGAAATAAATCAGGACTTTTATTTTTAGCAACATATTATCTGTTTTGATTTCAAATTTAAGGTTATTTTTGCGTAGAATTTATATTATGAGCAAACTATTAATTATAGGAGCTGGTCGCTCTTCTTCAAGCCTAATTGATTATTTATTATCAAACGCTAAAGCCCATAGCTGGCATATTACCATTGCAGATGCTAATAAAGCAGCAGTAGAATCAAAAATTGCTCAGTATAAAGATGTGGCTGCAGCAGTAGAGTTTGATGTAAATAATGCTCAATTAAGAGAAGAGTTAATTAAAAATTCTGATTTCGTTGTGTCAATGTTACCAGCTTTTATGCATGGTGATGTGGCCAGAGATTGTGTGCGTTTAGGAAAACATATTGCTACGGCAAGTTATGTGAGTCAGGATATGAAAGACTTGGACGTAGAAGCCAAACAAAAGAACTTAATTTTATTAAACGAATGTGGTTTAGATCCAGGTATCGATCATGCTTCGGCTATGAAAGTGATTCACGAGATACAAGATAAAGGTGGAAAAATCACCAGCTTCAAATCTTTTTGTGGAGGCTTGGTAGCGCCAGAAAGTAACGACAACCCGTGGGGTTATAAATTTAGTTGGAACCCACGTAACGTTATTTTAGCGGGACAAGGCACTGCTCAATTTATTGAAGAAGGAAAATTAAAATTCATTCCTTACAATCGTGTGTACACACAAATAGAAACGATTGAGGTAGAAGGTTATGGTAAATTTGATGCTTACGCTAACCGCGATAGTATTGGTTACAAAGAACCTTATGGATTAAATGACGCTAATGCCATGTTGCGTGGAACCTTGCGTTTCCCTGGTTATTGCAAAGCATGGAATGTATTTGTGAAATTAGGTTTGACAGATGATTCGTATAAAATAAAAAATGCAAACACATTAACTTACACAGATTTATTGTCCTCTTTTTTACCAAAAGGCACAGCTTCGGTTAAAGAAAAATTAGTTGCCTTTATGGGAACTGAGCTCGATGCTGAGGTCATGACTAAATTAGAATATTTAGAATTGTTTTCTAACAAAGCCATCACATTAAAAGAAGGTTCTCCTGCTGAGTTATTACAAAATTTATTGGAAGAAAAATGGTTGTTGAAAGCAGGCGATAAAGATATGATTGTGATGCAACACCAATTTGAATACGAATTAAAAGGTGCTAAACATAAATTAAATTCTTCTTTGGTAGTTATTGGTGATGACGAGGTTCACACTGCCATGGCTAAAACGGTGGGCTTGCCATTAGCTATTACCATTAAAAATTTCTTAACAGGTAAGTTTAAATTATACGGTGTGCAAATTCCTTTAGTGAAAGAAATTTACGAACCTATGCTTTCTGAGCTTGAGAGTTTGAATATTATTTTTTCGGAGAAAGAGGCTTAGTTTTCCTTATAAGGTTTGGGCGTGCCCCTGCGGGTCGGGCTTTCCGTTACAATCTTTTACTACACTGCGTTTCGTAAAAGGATTTTCACTACAATCCCTCACGCGGCATTGGGTGCTAAATGCCCTCACCTTTAATATTTTTTATTACCCTTACTTTCTTTGCCTACCATGCAAAGAAAGTAACAAAGAAAGATCACCGCTGCTTAAATTTTCCTCGAAAATCTGAACTTATTTTCCCGCCCGATTCTAGAAACTCGAACGGTGAAAAACCGTTCTCAGACAGCCTAGAATCGTCGCGCAAATCCCTGCTGAAAATAAGTTCGATTTTCTTCGTTAAATTTAAGAGGCGGCTAGTACTACTTACAAGCTTTTTTTCAAAATAATGAGTTTCTTTTTACACTACTGCATACGTTAGTAATGGTGCGGCTGATTTTGGCAATTCGGTGCGAACCGCCATTCAGCGAAGCTTCTGCGGGGTAAATGGGGGTTGGCGAATTGCCTTGAATTTTTGTTTCTTTTTGTTCAAGCAAAAAGAAAAGAGAAAGATAAAATAGGGAGTTTTGTAATGACGATTACTTCCCCATAAAAGACAAATAATCCTGTAGGATAATGGCGGCACTCACCATATCCACCGTATCTTTATTAGCACGAGCTTTCTTCTTCAAACCACCCATCAACATCGCTTGGTGGGCGAGGGTAGAGGTAAAGCGCTCGTCGTAACGCGCAATTTTTATGTGAGGAAATTTACGTGTTAAGTGAGTCACAAAAGGATCAATAAAACGGGCGCTATCAGAGGCTTCGTTTTGCAAGGTTTTTGGTTCGCCAACCACAATACACTCTACCTGTTCTTTTTTTAAGTACTCTTCAAGGTAGGCAATTAAATCTTTGCTGTGCACGGTAGTTAAACCGCTGGCAATAATTTGTAAAGGATCAGTAACTGCTAAACCAACGCGCTTACTACCATAATCTATTGCTAAAATTCTTGCCATGTGCTAAAGGTAGGGAATTTTATGTCAACGGAATTTAATTTGTGATGGTATTTTGCTCGCCGATATTTTTATTATTAACACTACACGTTAAGTATAGTGTTAATCTAAATTGTTTTGTTTCTCGGCTTTGCATAAGGCTTATTTAGGTAATTGTGTTTTAATGAATCTATTCTTGGATAAAGCCTATCAAATAACAGTTTGTTTAATTCATCTTGTCGTTTAAAGAAATCATCTTCAAAAAAATGGTTATTGAAAATAGAATCATTTTGAAACCAATTATTGCTTTCGTTAAATAAGTCTCTTGGGTGATTACCGAAAAACGATTTGAATGGGAATAAACTGTCGTTAACGGCCAAGTTACTGCCTCTATACACATACGTATAACTAGAGTCGTAGCGCATTAAGTTGCCTTTAGAATCGAACTCTTTATTTACTTTAACGTTAATTTTTGGTTTATGGATGGTATCTAACACACTTAGTTTTTCATCCATGTTTGGATTAAGTTGTTCTTTTGATTGCCCTTTACATGATGATAAGCTCAATATCATAAATAGGGCGTTCATTAATACTACTGATATCGTTTTCATTTTTAAACATTTTAAAAGTTAAACCATAAAAAACAGTAAATCTTACGTTTCATTTTTTTTGAAATATTGCATTAAGCAAAACGTTATAATGAGTGAAGCTGCTAAACCCTCAAAAAGTGTAATGCACGCGGCTGTTAGGCTTGACGTATAGCCGTAAAAGTAACTAGCTTTTGCTGTGTTAAGCAATGTTGCGTCGAAATTCGTAATAATGAAAATAAAAGCAGCATGTAAGGTTACGGCAATACTAGATGTGTAAAGTCCCACTTTAAATCCTTCAAAATAATCAATCGAATCGCTTTTACCAGTTGGACTATATTCTTCTAGTGAATCGTAAACACCCATTAATAGTAAAAATAAGTTAATGACCCACAATTGATTTATTTCAAGTATTCTTGAGTAGGAGCAAAACGCAATAAATCTCATAATTAATAGAACAGTAATTAATAGTCCATTTTTTAAACAAATATTAAATAGAGTGTCGTTCGAATCATTGTTGCCAAATGGCTTAAATGAAGACAAGTCTTTATTATTAAACAAATTATAAGTTGCCATAGTCATAATTTATTTGATGTTAATATTTATTACTCACAAGAATAAAATAAGCCCTAATGTTTAATAGGGCTTATTTAGAAACACTTAGTTAATGTTAATGTATTTTACATTAGCATTTTGTGTTTTGGAGTTTTTAGGAAGCTCAACTTTTAAAATTCCATTGTCGTATTTAGCATCAATATGTTCTTCGTCAACTAAATCAGCCAAATTAAAGGAACGTTTAAATGAACCGTGATTAAACTCTTTGCGAACAAAAGATTTTTCTTCTGTTACGTTTTCTGATTGGTGAGTACCAGAGATGGTTAATATACCTTCTGCAATGCTAATGTTAAAATCCTTTTTCTCAAATCCCGGAGCGGCCAGTTCAATGGCGTAGCTGTTTTCCGACTCGGTGATGTTTACATTAGGCACGTAGGTAGCGTAGTCTTTTGGAAATAAATCATTATTAAAGAATGATCCAAAAAAACTTTCTACCGAAGGTAATAATTGGTGTTGTCTTTCTTTACCCATTGAAGGGCTCCATTTGATGAGTGTCATAATTTCCTCCTTTTTTTTAATGGTTAGTAATTTATTTTTTTCGATTTAAAACATGGCAAAGCCTATGCCAATGAAATCTTTCTGAAATTTTGACTTTTTTCAAGAATTTTTTTCAGTTTTTAAAATGACAAATTTTCTTTTTGTTTGAACTGTCGCAACCAAATTTATGGGCTATCGTGAGATAATGCTTAAGAAGAAGGGTGTTAAACCGCTGGCAATAATTTGTAAAGGATCAGTAACCGCTAAACCAACGCGCTTACTACCATAATCTATTGCTAATATTCTTGCCATGAAGTAAAGGTAGGGAATTTTCGTTTTAAGCTTTTTTTAGATTTAAACAAAATTCTAAGGAAATAAAAAAAAGCCCGAAAAAATCGGGCTTAATTTCATAGGAAGGGGAACTATTGCAATAATCACTCGCGTGATTATGTGTGTCAAGTTCACACTTCCTTTTTGTATCTTTTATTCGTAATTTTAAATTTCTTGCACAAATATACAACCTAATGCTGAAAATACAAATTAAATATTATACACCGACTGTTGCTGAAAAGTTTTTTATCGAAAAAGTTGTTGAGCTTTTAGATCCCCAAACTATTGATAGCTATAGGCTTAGAATGCATAACCCCTTAACTATTTTAAAGGAATTACGACAGGTTATAAGCGATTTAAATGATAATAAATTAAAAAATGTCTCTTATGCTGAATCATTGATGCAGGAGGCTCTATTTCTTATACAAACTGAAAATGAACTTAATTTTAAAAGTTTGTCGAAAAGTTATTATATAAAACTTTTAAGTAATAAAAATGGAGGCAAAAGGAATTTAAATCACGTTTTATATTCTACGAATCTTATAATAAATGATAATGAAAATTACGCAGGAATTATTTTTAGTAAAATTTCTTCTGAAATTATTAGGCTTAATCTTTTAAATCCCCCTATAATCGAAGATTTTAAGATTCTAAATGGTATTATCGGATATTATTTTATAGAATTAATTAATAGAGGCTTTTCAAAGCAATATTTGTTTTATTTTTTTAAAAGCATTTTTTTTAGTCCGTCTCATGGCAATTTCTCTGACAGGCTAGATATTATTAGTAGTCTTAATACTAAAGTAAAAGAGAAATTTAATGTGATTATTGGTATTTCAATACCATCTGAGTATTCTTCTAAAATAACTATTCTAAATGGCGAATTTAGTTTGCTTAAGAAAGCTGAACGCAAAGATATTGTAAGAAAAACAAACCAAAAAATTAAAGATTACTTTGAAAAATATAAAACAAAATGTTTATTCTATCAGATAGAAGTAAGTGCATTCGATTTTTATTCTTCAATAAAATTTGCAAGGCAGAGACTACAAATTTTATTTGATGTTATACACATGGGACATAGTGATGTTAAAATATCAGTAATAGAAGAGTGTGCGCAGGTAGGTGAGAATAATCCTAGGAGAGCAAATGTATTAAAAATTCAATACTATTTGGATGGCTATTATAAAAGCGAGCAAAAGCTTTATGACGATTTTTTAAATAAAATTAAAATCATTAACGAGAAAAAGATAGATAAAGGTACTTTATCTAGGATTAACTCAGGATTGAGATATTTAAGATTAGGGTTTGATTCACATGAACTTGAAAATAAAATTTTGAATTATTGGATAGGACTTGAATATTTATTTTCTCCAAATGATACAGATAGTTACACCGTAGGCAGAATAAGAGAGTATTTTAAAAAATGCCATGCTATCGTTTATTTTAAAAGAAATTTGAAATATTTACATGACTCAATCATAATTCACCACTTAGGGTATAAAGTGCCTCAAATTTCTTATAATTTAAATTATCTAACAATTGAGTCAAATTATGATGCTATAATATCTGAATACATAACATACCCTTTGTTAGCTTATAGAGCTAATTCCTTTAAGGAACAATTATGTTCTGATAAAAAAACTAAAGATACAATAGAGAAGCATCAAAAAAATTTAGATTGGAACTTGAATAGGATATATAGAATAAGAAATGAAATAGTTCATAATGCATCTATTCAAACTAATTCAGAAACGATTACTTCACATCTGAGATATTATTTAGTTTTTATTTTAAATGGATTAATGGATTTTATTATAAATGAACCAATTGATATAGATGGTGATAGTGAATTAACAATAGACGATTATTTTATTATGCAAGAAATATTAATTGAAAATATAGCTAACGATGTTAATTTTCAGAAATTCTCATACTTATTAAAGATGCATAATCCTGTGGAGTATTTATCATAATTTATTTTCCATTTAAATTTTGTTTAATATAATTCCAAAATAATTGTTAAAATAAATTGCCTATCTAAAAATTCCTTATAACTTTGTATCACAAAGTGCTTTTAACATGACAACAGAAAACAGCCGACACCTCGAAGCGATACAAGATATTCGCAACATGATGAAAAAATCAACCCGTTTTTTATCACTGAGTGGTTTGTCGGGTGTATTTGCCGGCATTTTTGCCCTGGCAGGTGCTTATGTGGCACATTTGTATATCGTCACTATTTTTGAACATGCCGTTGCAGGCGACAGAGGTATGTTGGATAGAGATAAGATTTACATGAATTTTATTTTGATTTGCGCAGGCGTTTTGTTTTTGTCTATCAGCACCGCTTATTTTTTCTCAAACCGTAAAGCAAAAAGAGAAGGACATAATTTATTTGACCATACTGCCATCCGCGTTTTAATTAATTTATGTATTCCTTTAGCGGCTGGCGGTACATTTTGTCTGGCTTTATTATATCACGGCGCTATTGTTTTTATCGCGCCTTGTATGTTGTTGTTTTACGGAATGGCTTTAATTAATGCGAGTAAATATACTTACGATGATATTCGCTACTTCGGTATCTGCGAAATTATTTTAGGATTAATAAACGCTTTTAATTTAGGCAACGGGTTATTATATTGGTCGCTAGGATTTGGAGTACTGCATATTGTTTACGGAGCAGTGATGTGGTTTAAGTACGAGAAGAAGTCATAGTCTTTGCGTTTAAAAATTATAAAAGGAATTGAAGAATTACATACATAACTTAAATAAAGCATTTGAAAATCGAATACGTTTGGGTATTATGAGTGTATTGATGGTGAACGATAGTGTGGACTTTAGTACCATGAAAGAAACTTTAGATATAACCGACGGTAACTTAGCAAGCCACATTACAGCTTTGGAAAAGGAAGGTTACATCCATGTGAAGAAAGAGTTTGTGGGGAAGAAACCATTAACAACTTATTCGGTAACTAAAGTAGGAATGAAAGCTTTTAATGATCATTTGGATGCACTTGAAATATTACTGAAAGGACGATAACCCCTTTTTTTTGCGCGCAAACTTTGAATTGCAAAGTACTTTTAAAATAAATATATAAAAATAGAAACCATGAAAACAGAAATCAAAAAAATCAGACAAGTTGTTTTAGTGTTTATTGTGCTATTAGTGTTAAGCGGAGTCACGGCTTTTCCTTTAGTCACAGAAGTCAATTGGATGGTAGCCAACATTCAGTCGTTCCCAACTTTTTTTCATGTGTGGATTTTTAAGGTATATGATGCAGTTCACGCAACACCTTCTATTGTATTGTATGGAACCGATTGGTTAGCCTTTGCTCACATAATCATTTCTTTATTTTTTGTTGGTGTGTACCAAGACCCAATCCGAAATAAATTTAGTATTAATGTTGGTATCGCTGCTTGTGTAGCAGTTTTTCCGTTAGCCTTTATTTGCGGACCAATTCGCGAGATTCCTTTCTATCATCAAATCATTGATTGTTGTTTTGGTTTGTTGGGATTGATTCCCTTATTCTATATAAAAAATAAGATTAAGCAATTAGAAAAAGGGGTTCCCGCAAATCTCGCAGATGCCGCAGATTTAAGAACAGTATAAAATCAACCTAACTAAACACTTAAAATAAATCCCTGCAAATCTTGCGCATTAATATAGATTAAAAATCAGCGATAATCCGCGCCATCTGCGGGACGAAAAATAAATAAATATGAAAACAATAAACAAACAACCTAAAACCATTATCGATTATTTGTTTTGGGTACATCATAAAACATCCTCTTGGGTAGCAGGAATGATAGGTCCCATGGTATTTAATTTTGGTAGCAAAGACAAGAACTGGAATATTAGTACAGCTCAGTTGCTTCAATATCCTGAAGGAAGTCTAGGTAAAACCTTGGGCGAATTTTTAAAGCAACATGAAGTTGAACTATTAGCAGGCGCGGAGTATCACGACATACATCATGTCCTGTTTGATTATTCTATTTCATTTAAAGATGAAGTAGCCTTGCAATTTTTTTTACATGGCAATGGCAATAAATCCATCGCCTCCATCAGCACGCGCATTGGAGCTTGGTGTCTGTTACCAAACGAATGGAAATACCTAAAAGCTGCTTACGAAAGAGGTAAAACATGCAAAGATATTTCAGCCATCAATTTTAAATCCATGTTAGATCAAGATTTAACGAAAGTAAAAGCTTCTCTATTTGCGTGAGGGATGCAAACGAAAATCCTTTTACGAACGAAGTGAAGTGAAAGATTGTAGCGACAGCCCGTTCCAGCTTCCGCTGGACACGCCCAAATAAGAAAATAAAAAATGACAGAAGTAACTGATAGCGACATACTCACCGTACTTTTTATAGCGATTTGTTTAGCTATTTTATTAATAGCTGTATTGACGCTAATCATATTTCTGCTCCATAACATTTGTAAATACATATTTAAAACAATAACCAAAATAATATACCATGAAAAAAAATGATTATTTATTGCTAGTAGCCACAGGTGCTTATAGCTTTTTATTTTACCAACAAAACGCAGGAATCAATTTCTTGTTATTCAATATCGTGTTGCTGGTGGTGTTAATTCTCAAGAATGTAAATTTACTAAAAAACAAAAAATGGATTTGGAGTGCGCTGATGTGTTTGGTAAGCGCAGTGGCTATTTTTGTGCATTCGAGTGCCTTGAGTATTATTGCAAACGTTGCCAGTTTATTGCTATTGTCGGCAGTTTCGTTTAATGTTGCGACTTCTAGTTTGTTTTCGTTTGCCTTTAGTTGTTACTCGGTAGCATCTTGTGTGGTGTATATAGCCATTGATTCCATCAAGCGATTACAACCAAAAACAGATGCGCCTGGTAATAAAAAAAATCACAAAGCTATTGCAACGGCTGGCGTTTTATTGTTGAGCATTTTGTTTTTCAATATGTACAAAAGTTCCAATCCTTTGTTTGCCGAAAACACCAAGTGGATCAATTTTGATTTCATTAGTTTCAATTGGATTTGTTTTACAATCAGTGGTTTTATTTTAGCCTACGCTTTTTTCTACCACCGAACCATTGCACCTATTGAAGCTTGGGAAAACAAGTTGCCTTTAGCAAATGCAGAAGCTATCCAAGCCGAACAAAATCAAAAACGTTTTGAAACGGAGCGTTACGCAGGATTGTTATTATTTGTATTATTAAATGTAATGTTGGTAGTTTTAAATATCGGGGATATTCAAACCTTATATTTCAACGGAGGCTTGCCAAAAAATGTCACACATTCTGATTTTGTGCACAGTGGAGTAGGGATTATCATTTTGTCAATTATCATTGCCACCAGTTTAATGATGTATTTATTTAGAAGTGAATTTACATCTACCAAAAATAATAAAGCCTTAGTGGCATTTGCCTATTTGTGGATTATTCAAAACGTATTAATGTTATCCTCAACCGCCTTTAGAAACCAAATTTACATTCACGATTTTAATTTCACTTACAAGCGTATTGGTGTGTATGTGTGGTTGGTTTTAGCAGCCTTTGGTTTATGTGTGTTATTCTACAAAATTTATAAAAAACAATCTAACTGGTATTTAATAAGAACTAATGTGGCGCTTTGGTTTTCGGTATTGGTTGTATCAAGTACGTTGAATTGGGATAAACTGATTACGAATTACAATATTCAAAACAAACCTTTAGCGCAGGTTGACTTTTATTATTTGTTCTCTTTATCAGATGCTAATTTACCTGAGTTGTTGGCCGTGACCAAACGAAAGGATTTTAATTTAGCAGATTCAAGATTAAAGAATTACACAGGTGATTTGGAGAGTAGATATCATACGGAAACATTTGTGCAGCAGTTAAGAGATAAAGTGTTTCACTTCGTTTCAGATTATAATAACGATTGGAGAAGCTTTGATTTAAGAGACCAAGAAATTATAGAAAGTATTTATTTAAAACAATAATCACATGACAGTTTTATTTTTAGAAGCAAATATGAGTAACGACGGCGATTGGTATTTGCTGATTGGGTTATTACAATTTTTTGTTGGACTGGCTCAAATTATTGGGGCAATTTTTAGAACCATTGTGTCGTTATTTGATAAAACCGACCGTCAAAAATTAGGAATCTATTGGGCAATGGTTTTGGTTTACTTTTCTATTTGGGAACTCTTTCTTTACAATCATTGGAATATTGTGATTTGGATTCCCTTTGCTTGGCTAATTGCTATTTGGTATTGTATGAAAATAGTGTTTCCTAGAGTGGATAGTGTTAATACAAGTATTGATATTAAGTAAAAAATAAAAACATGGAAGAGAATTCACCCGCTGGTTATGGAGATTTAATTTTTTCGATAATTGTAGGAATATTTTTATTAGAAATTGCTGTAGGAGCCATTCAAGTATTAGGTGCTTTGATAAGAACGATCATTTGCATCAATAACAAACAAGCGATAGGGAAATTAAAAACCTATTGGATAATGGTAGGCATTTATTTTTTAGTTTTTGCAGGTTTTTATTTTGCTCAGTATCTTGTAATCAGTGCATTCAGTTTAGATACTTTATCAGCTAACGATGATTATCATGAAAGATTTCAATGGTACACGTATTTAATGATTGCTCTTATCTTTTGGGTATTCGCAGCATGGGGCATCGCTATCTGGTATTGCATCAACATCGTTTTTTGTGAAACGTAAAAACACAACAGAAATTATTAATCCTTAAACTTTATAAAAATGAAATTATCATTCAAACAACTCATTTATTTGTTCACGGCTTTTTTGCACCAGTTTATTAATCTATCGTATTTATAAAAGCGAAGGACTCAGTTATATATTTTTAGCGTGGAATTTATTTCTCGCGTTTATACCCTGGTGGATTAGTAATTACTTGAAAAAGGAAGAGAAGTTGAGTATTGTGCATTTGCCGGTATTTATTTTATGGTTATTGTTTTTACCGAACGCGCCATACATCTTAACTGACTTATTTCACTTAAGGCCACGCGCCCCATTTCCGTTATGGTACGATTTAGTGCTAGTATTGTCGTTTGCTTTAATTGGAACACTCGTATTTTTAAAATCATTAAAAGATATGTTTGGTGTTTTGCAAAAGTATGTCAAGCCTACATATTTGGCAATTATTACGCCTTTTATCTTTTGGTTAATTTCCTTTGGCTTGTATTTGGGACGATATCTTCGCTTCAACAGTTGGAATGTGGTCAATCATCCTTTTCAAATAGTTCGTCAAAGCTTTGATATTCTCTTTGAAAAAGATACAATCGGTTTTACCATCATATTTAGTGTGTTTATGTGGTTTTTGTATTACATCACGATGTGTTTTCATCAAAATGAAAAAACGACCTGATTTTTTTGTAAATTTGGTTATAAAACAAATGTTATGTTGAAGTATTTATTTTTTATATGTTTTGTTATTTCTACTCTTAAGTCGAATAGCCAAACGATACCTGCTGTTGAATGTGGCACCGTTGCTAAATCAAGCTGGATAGCTAAGCTGCAAGCTATTAATAATGCTAAAGCTTCTGCTTTAAAGACTTCAGATTTGGTTACTATTCCTATACAAATTCATTTGATTGTTAAAGCGAATGGAACAACAAGTTTAACTGTCTCACAAATAAGAAGTGAGCTAGATTCTGTTAATTATTTTTATAATAATTCTAATATGTTTTTTTACGAATGCTTAGCTCCCGAAATTATTTATGATGATTCGTTATTTAATTATGAGTATGATACGGAAGAGAGTATTTTGCTAACTCAGCATTATACAAATGATGTTATCAATATTTATTTTGCAAATACGGCTAGTGTAAGTGGAACACCAGTTTGTGGTTATTCTCAATTTCCTCCAAGTATGGATTACGCAGTGGTTGCCTCAGCTTGCGCAACAAATGGAAGCACCTTAGCGCATGAATTAGGACATTATTTTGGGTTGTTTCATACACACGGTGATATTTCGCAGGGTGAATTAGTTGATGGAAGTAATTGTAGTAGTGATGGAGATTTAATTTGTGATACTCCTGCCGATCCAATTTTGAGTTCTTCAAATGTAAGTACGTCATGCGTTTATACTGGCACGGCAATGGATGCTAATTTTATGCCTTATGCGCCAGATGTTACCAATATTATGAGTTATTCTCGAAAAGTTTGTCGAAACAGTTTTTCATTTGAGCAATATTATGTAATTAATTCAGTGATGTTAAATGAAAGAAGTAATTTATATTGTCAATTTGCTACTTCGGTAAGTGCATTTGATAAAAAGAATTTGCGATTATTTCCTAATCCAGGAACCGATGTTTTATCTGTTGTGTTTTCTGAGAATATTGATTCAGCAAAGATGTGTTTATTTAACACGCTTGGAGAGTGCGTTTATGAAAATTCTTTTTCTGGGAATAATATTCAGATTAATACTTCAAAATTACCAATGGGTGTTTATTTTTATTCAATTGAGTCCAATGTATTTAAATCAACAGGAAAATGGGTAAAATCTGAGTAACTATGTCTGTTTTTTTTAAATCATTTACATACGCTTTCAAGGGTATTATATTAAGTATAAAAGAACGCAACATGAAAATTCATGTAGGTTGTGCGATTTTATCTATTTTATTTGGCTTTTTATTTAACATTACTATTACCGAATGGTTTGTGATTTTAATTTGTATCGGAGCTGTTCTTGCTCTTGAAATGATTAATACCGCCATTGAGCATCTGGTGGATTTAGTAGAACCCAATTATAATCCAAAAGCAGGCGCCATTAAAGATATAGCTGCGGGCGCAGTGCTTGTTTTTTCTATTATTTCGGCGTTAATTGGAATTATGATATTTGGAAAATATATTCTAGCTTTACTATTCGAAAACTAAATATCATGTCTCAATTTCCAGAAACCGAATTAATTCTTACCAAAGAAAATCGCGTCTATCATATTAATTTAAAAGCCGAAGATATTGCAGATGATGTCATTGTTGTTGGTGACCAGCATCGTGTGGCTCAAATCTCTAAATTCTTCAGTAAAATAGAATTCAAAACGGAGCATCGCGAGTTTGTAACTCACACAGGTATTTTTAATGGAAAACGTGTTACGGTTTTATCAACTGGTATTGGTACAGATAATATCGATATTGTGATGAATGAATTGGATGCAGCCGTTAATATTAATTTAGAAACAAGGGAGCTAAATCCAACTCACCGTACCTTAAATGTGATTCGATTAGGAACTAGTGGCGCTTTACAAGCTGATATTCCGGTAAACGGAATTGTGGTAAGTTCTCATGGACTAGGTTTAGATGGTTTATTAAACTTTTACGATAACTGGGAAAGTGTATGTGAAAACCCTATTAGTGAGGCTTTCATCAAACATACAGGCTGGAAACCCAATTTGCCTTATCCTTATTGTGTAAAAGCTTCGGATAAATTGATTTCTAAGTTTCAACAAGGTACTCATATTGGGATTACAGCCACTGCACCAGGGTTTTATGGTCCACAAGGGCGACAAATTCGCCTAAAAGCAGCAATGCCTAATTTAAACGAGTTTTTAACCGATTTTAAAATGGGCGAACACCGTATTACGAACTTCGAAATGGAAACTTCGGCATTATACGGTTTAGGAAAGTTATTAAACCACAATTGTTTAACAGCCTGTGTAATTATCGCAAACCGCGTCCGTAAAGAGTTTACAAGCGATTATACCAAAAGCGTAGAGATATTAATACAAGAAAGTTTACAACGATTAACAGCCTAATTGTTAAGAAAATATAATTTGCAACTTAAATTAGCTCCGATTCGGGGCTATTTTTGTTTCTGTATGAAATGTTAATCAAGCATTAATAATTAATTAAATTGATTAGCATTCCATACAACCTTGATATAATATCAAAAACCTGTATGAGACCTAAGAAAAACGAAATGAACCTGAAAGAAGTAATTGCCTTAATTACTCTATTAGATGATCCGGATGACGGAATTTATTCTGAGGTAAAGAATAGGTTCATCATATTAGGTCCGCCTGCTATTCCACATTTGGAAACCGCTTGGGAAAACAGCTTTGATGCCTTGATGCAAAAACGAATTGAAGGGATTATTCATACCATTCAATTTAAGGCTTTGCAAAACGCATTAAAACATTGGTCAGAAAACGAACAGGATGATTTATTTAAAGGATGTGCCATTATTGCGCGCTACCAATATCCTGATTTAGACGAAAACAAATTAAAAAAACAACTACATCAAATTAAACAAGATGTATGGTTGGAATTACACGATGATTTAACGGCTATTGAAAAAGTTAAAATCATCAACCATATTTTATTTGAAGTGCATCAGTTTGGCGGGAACATCACCAACTACCATGCTCCTCAAAACTCATTTATCAATGTTGTACTTGAAACCAAAAAAGGAAATCCTGTGATGTTAAGCGTAGTTTACGCATTAATCTGCAAGGAGCTAGCTATTCCTATTTATGGAGTTAATTTACCACAGCATTTTGTATTAGCCTACGTAAATGACTTCGCTAACTTAATTGACCCTTCTGATAAA
The DNA here is from genome assembly GCA_016711805.1 of Bacteroidota bacterium. Taxonomy (GTDB): domain Bacteria; phylum Bacteroidota; class Bacteroidia; order B-17B0; family Aurantibacillaceae; genus UBA4416. The sequence goes on along the minus strand of JADJSH010000001.1, from coordinate 246,191 downwards.
ACGCTTTCTGATAACATTTTATTTTATGTAAATCCATTCAGTAAAGGCTTGATTTTTAATAGAGGAGATGTAGATGCTTTTATCAAACAATTAAATGTAGAGCCTGAAACCAAACACTATTTACCTTGTTCTAACTTAGACATCATTAAACGTATTTTAAATAACTTAATTTATTCTTTTGATAAAATGGGTTATGCTGAGAAAGTTCAGGAATTAAAACAATTAGAGAAGAATTTGTAGTACCGGTTACGTTTATTTTAATTACACAAAAAAAGGAGATATGTTGATCTCCTTTTTTATTTTAATTCTATTTTGGGCGTGTCCCTGCGGGTCGACCTGTCGCTTCAATCTTTTGTTCGTACCTCACAAAAGGATTTACGCTTGCATCCCTCACGCTGTATTTATGTTTAAGCCTGCGTTAGGGATTGAACGAAAATCCTTTTACGTAACGAAGTGGAGTAAAAGATTGCAGTGAAAGCCCGGCCCGACAACTGGCGGGAACGCCCAAATGATATAAACATTAAGGGATATTGCATTGCACTAAATTTTACATATTTACTTCCCCACTTTCACTCTAATACCTTCACTGTGGCTTGTAAATTCAGGAGAATACATACATTGAATAGTAGTAATACCATTACTGAAATCTCCATAATGGTTCACTACTAAAGGATATTCAAACACGTACGTTCCTTTATTTAAATAAGAGAAGAAGAAGTTAGTAGCCGCATCTCTGGTGCTTTCATAATATCCTAATCCATCTTGGTATTTATATCCGCTCATCACGTTGGTTGGTTCAAAGCCTGAAGCGCGCATGTCTTTCATGTGCACATAGCTCATATCTCTATCCACACGCAATTCGATTCTTACTTTTATTTTATCACCTAGTTTTAGTTTGGTAGTTTCTGTAATTGGTTCAATCACAATGCCACTAGCCGTATTTTTTTGGAGGAACAATTGTTTCTTCAATTTTAAAGGAGTTTCGTGTGGTGTAATTTTATCTAACTGCTCAAAGTATTGCCAATACATAGCGCCATAACTTACACCCACATCTTTTTTCTCTACTTTAATTTTACCCATCGTTGCAGGTTTAATGTCTGAGGCATTCCAAACTTTTTTAAAGTAACCCGTTCCAGGTTCAGCGTTTAAGGATTTATCATTTTTAAGATCCAATTTAATGTCTCCCACAGTAATTTCTACATTAGGTTCTGTTGCTAGCCAATCGGTTCCTTTTAATAATAAAGCATACACGGCATCGGTGGTTGAACGAGTGGTTCCCCAATGTTGGGTTTGTTTGCTCTTCACTAACCATGTTTTTAAATCATCTACCGATTTGGTGTCGTTATTAATTTCATCAAACGCTTCAATCATTAAAGCTTGCATTTCAATTGGAGCTTCGTACCATGAGTAACCATAATTCTCTTTCCAATACATTCCCATTTCTTCGCTATTGATGCTGTTTTCTTTCAATGATTTTAAAATGTCTTTTGGAAGAGTTGCATCTTTATATCGGTGTAAACTTAAAGCAATCATACCTTGCATATAGCGGCTATTTTGCAGCCAGTAGGTTTGCTCTTGTTTTTTATAATAATCAAAATGCTCTTTGTGGCGTTTGTCTAAATTAATATCTTGGAAATTACTACGCATATATAAATACTGAATTGCCATATAACTCAAATGATTTTCTGTTTTATATTTTGGATTATATTTTTTAATCCATTCATATTCTTCGCGCATGCGATTATCGCAATACTCCACCGCTTGAGTAATCATGCTCCAAACTTCACCATTTTCTCTGGCTTTAATCACACCTAACTTATCTAAGTGAGAAAAACCCGTCACAATATGTTGAGTAATGTACCAGTCATCTGGTCCGCCATCAAACCATACAAATCCACCATTAGAAGATTGTTTTTTCTTTAACTTTTTAAAGGCTTGAATTTGTTCATTACTCATTTTATTTAAGTCGAATAATAAACCAACACGTTTTTTATTTTCGCTTTCACTTTTTGATTGCAATACCCAAGGAGTTTCTTCTAATACAAGCGCTTTTAACTCATGGTTTTTCTCGAGGTTAGATAAAAAAGCATCGGGACTAGAAGTTTTCCAAGCATCAAAAATGGCTTTGATCTTTGGTTTAGAATTAACCACATAAGTCGCTAAGCTGTTGGCGTAATAACGAGCAAAGGTTTGTTCTGCACATTCATAAGGATATTCCATTAAGTAAGGGAGCGCTTGCACCGCATACCAAGCTGGGTTGGCCGTGAACTCTAAGGTGTAAGAATGATTCTTTAAAGTCGTAGAATTGTTATTTTGATTCGTAAACTTTGTGAAATTAAATTCTTTGGTTTGATTGCTTCTAATTGGCATTGGCATGCTCTCTGTCACTAACATCCGATTAGTTAATACAGGAACCGCTGTTTCTTCTCCATCTGTAAAATTATTGGCTTTAGCTACCACTTTATATTTAATTGCCGAGTATCCTTCTGGGATATGTAAATTCCATTCGATAGAAGTACTTAATCCTTTTTTAACGGTAAATTCTCTAAAGCCAATAGTAGGGAAGTTGCCATGCATGGCTTCTATCATGCTGGCAGATATTTCTTTATCGGTTAAAGCATCATATAATTTTAATTCGGCGTTGCCTGTTAAATCTTTATCAGATAAGTTTGATACTTTACTGATAAAAGTAATGTTATCTCCTTCTCTAAAAAAACGAGGTGCATTAGGTTGAACCATCAATTCTTTTTGGGTGATGACTTCTTTTTCAAACTGACCATATTTTAAATCTTTGGTATGAGCAAAGCCCATCACCTTCCATTTCGTTAAACTTTCTGGAACAGTAAATTTAATTTCAACTTCTCCTTTATCATTGGTTTGTAATTGAGGGAAGAAGAAAGCAGTTTCATTAAAGTTAGAACGTGCTTTTACAGCAGATAAGTCATTAGATTTTGCTCTATTGTCATTTTCTTTAGAAACTCCTCCAACCACATTTCTCGATTCTCCGGACATTGTTGTAACTGGCGAATTTTTGGAATCTTTATCTTCCGCTTTCTTTTCACTTTCTTCTCTATTAGCCATCATTCTTGGAGCAGCTGCACTTTTAGCTTGACCAGCAGGCATTTCGTCAGCTAAGACCCCTGAAGATTCACTTGCTGCCAAAGAAATATCATCTCCATCATAACCTTTGCTTCCTCTATAATAATAGTTGTTATTATAAAAACCTAAACCAAAATAATTCAGGGCATCATATTGGCGAGAAGGCAAGGAATGATAATCCACAGAAATATTGTTTAATTCATTTGAATTAACGGTTTGCGAAATTCTTGACGACCAATTTAAACGCGCATAATAACTTTGTAAAATATTAAAATACCAATTGTTTGCTCTAAAGGCATCTAAAGAAGCATCATACATCGTTGCTACCATTTCAGCAGCAGCTTTTTCGCCTTTTTATCTTTTAAAATTAATTTCCATTCTTCAGCTTGTCCTGGTAATAATTTATTACGGAAGGTTTCAAACTCAATGTCTAATTTTTTATTGGTGTATGGCACTGTTACAATGCTGCTATGGTAATAAAAGCGATTGTTTTTAATAAAGCTTGTATGAAATGCAAAATTACCTCTGTGAATTTCTTCTACTTGCAATTCATTGGATTTCATAGAAGCTAGTTCTGTTTTTGAACTAACCAATTTACCTTGATGCTCAAATTCAAATAAATAATTCACATTGCTGTAACCAGAAGCTAAAATATAATTTATCTTCTCTCCAGGCTCAGCCATGGTTTTAGGATAGTAAAACCAATCAGCTGTTTGCTCAGGAATTTCATTATTATTTTTATTAAATACAGTAATGTAGCTAAAGGCTTTAATGTCTTCTCCAAACTTATCTTTACAATTGGCTTCAATCACATATACACCCGGTTTAAATGATTTGAATTCAGCGGATAAATCATAGTCCGTTTTTAAACCCGTGTCAAAGGCTTTATCTAATACTTTAGTTTCTTTTTCCCATTTGTATTTATTGTTTTCGTCAGCATACAAATCATTTGGGAAAGTTGTGTAGTAATCTTCTTTACTTAAACTATGTCTATCAGCTTGCTGCCATAAACGACTTCTGAAAACTTTATTAGGTTGTTTTAATTTGTAGATGGCAAAATTTCCTTTCGTATTTTCTTTAACACCATTTAAGTTATTTGTGGTGATGTAAATTGGTTTTGTATTATTCACTTCAACAATAGCATCACTCGAAACCGCTAATTGTAAAGCTTGATAACCAACGGTGACATTGGTTTCAGTTCTATGGGTTTCTCCATTAATATCGGTGACATCAGCTGTTACTTTATAATTATAAGTCGCGTAACTTGTTTTTGAAACCGATTCGTCAGGCAAAGCTTTAAACTTAATAATGTATGTCCCAGTATCATTACTTGTAATTTCTCCATTGATAATTTCAGTTTCGGTTGAACCTACATTATAAGGTCTGTACCACCAATACCAATATGGATAATTTACATTTCGTACCACACGGTATGCTACTTTAGCGCCATCAATCACGTTTCCTGCATAAGCTTTTGCTAAACCAGTAACAGTAACTTCATCATTAATTTTGTAGCTGCCTTTTACAGGATTAAAATCAGTTTCAAATTTCGGACGCTTATAATCTTCTACTGAAATATATGCATTGCCATGTCCATCCGTAATATGCATTTGTCCGTTTAGTCCATTTTGCGGTGCTGTAAACGAACCGCTAACTGTTCCAAATTCATTTGTCACTAATGGCAATGAACTTACCACTTGATAGTTTACATCATAGAATGTAACCGTAACAGGGTAATTTGTCTTTAATTGATGGTTCTTTCCATTAGTGGATTCTAATACAATAGATTTGAAATAAACCGTTTGACCAGGGCGATAAATTCCTCTATCTGTAAAGATATGAGAACTCACAACGGTATAATTCTTTTCATAAGGTTTATAAGTATAGTAGCTGTTGTTGTTAAAGTAATGATCGTTACCATTAATAAATTCGATAAAGAAACTTTTGTTTTCGATAGTTTCGTAACTAATGTTTAAAAAACCTTTATCATCTGTTTTGTAAGCCGGCCCTTTTTTTACAACGTACTCTCTCACTTTATAATCGTAATTTTCGTACCATACTTGAGCGGTGATGTTTTTTAAAGCTTCACCAGTTTGACGATGTAAAGTATAAAAGTCATAAGAGCCATTATCTCTTCTTCTCTCTGTTGAAGCCAAATCTGACATTATACAAGTACTATAAGCCGTGATATTGTTTGCGTATTTAAAATCTTCGCTTAATGAAGTTAAGATCACATAATAACCAACTGCTAATTCAGGTAATTTAATTTCCGTTAAATGATTTTGATAATCACCATCATCAATAAAATCTTGCGAGAAAGTGGTTACCTCTGGAAAGGTTTTATATTTTGCATATAACTCTTGTCCGTATTTTTTTCTCGACAACTCGCGTAACTCCTGACTAGAAGTTTTTACAATTTTGAAATAAATTTTATTAATGTTTTGAGAACTTACTAATGCTCTAAATGGTTTATTTGGTTCATTAACTTCTTCAATGGTTAAATTAAACGATTTTGAGTGAATGGTATTTAGGGTGTTTTTACATTCTAAAGCACCATACGATTTTGGGAACTTAGCAATAGCCGATTCACAAATTTCTTTGGCAGTTTTTTTATACCATTTATAGCTATCGCCTTCCAATGGTTTATATTTTGAAGCTTTTTGTAAATACCAGTTAGCAATTCTAAAATCAATTTCGGTAACACGTTCGTTGCTTGGGAATTTAGTTTGTAATGCTTTTAAGGAATTAAAATACAATGTGTCTTTTTTAGCATTTTGAGAATTAGCATAGATGTAATCTAAACGTAATAATTCAATGTCAATTAAGGCATTTGGATTGGCATCATTTTTATGAAACACGGTTAAGTCTTTCATAATGTTTAAAGCGTAATATTTTGTCTCTAAAGAATCGGATGGATTGGTAATGGTTAGATTTACAAAATCTACATAAGGTTTTAAATAATCATCGCTATTTACGGTAAAACGATTCGCAGGTCTTGAAACATCTGGTTCTGAACTCATTAAAAAACCTAAAGCACGGTGCGCTAAAAAATCATATAATGTTGGTCGCCATGCGCGACATTCAGTGGTTCCTTTATCGATAATGTCATCATAAATATCAACTTTGGTGCGTTTTAAGCTATCTACATTTGTTAATGATGCTTTGTAGTTACTAATCACAGCATTGGTAATAGCTTTTAAATCCCAGGTTTCAATATCATCGTTTTTAAAATTAACGGTGGTTGTTCTATTATAAAATTTCCAGCGATTATTTTGAAAATATTGCCAAAAAGCATCTGCCAAAACACTCTGCAAAACAGGTTTAATTGGGTATTTAGCTTCGTTAGCTTCATCTCGTAATTTGAAAATGGATTTCTCTAAAGAAAACTCTTCTTTGTAGCTTTCAAACTTCATGCGATGTAAAATAGCTTTCACAAATTGAGAAGCATTATTATCTAATTTAGCTTTTGTGTAAATTCCGTTTACTATTTTCAAAGCAGATTCTGTTAAACCCTTGTTTTCACAACTATCTACTCTTTTCCATAGCTTTTCGTAACTATCTCCTTTATTAAAACTCAATAGAGTTTCAGAAGGTTTGGTAAACACGTTTGAAAAGTAACCCAACGAAATTAAAGTGCTGGCGATACACAATAAAGCAACGGTAGTGATTTTTTTAAGCTTCATAAAATTTAAATTTTAATGTTTAGATGCAGAATAAAAAATATTCCATAAAAAGGCTTGTTTTTATAAATAACCCTTTATTTTATAGGTTAGATAACCAGCCATTTCGTGTAAAATAAGGTTAAGACTAAAAACAGCTTCTACATTTGGTATGAAGCAATAGTCAAATTCAAATTTTCGTTCTCCAGTAATTTTATTGGTAACAAAGGGAGTTATGTTTTTATAGCCAGCTTTATTAAAGATAGCTAAGGCTCTACGCATATGAAAAGAAGAAGTTACTAATAAGATAGATCCTTTAAATTGCATACTATCTAATATGTGTTTGCTAAATACAGCGTTTTCGTAGGTGTTTTTGGAGTTACTTTCAATAATAATGTTACTATCAGGAATCGCTATGTTTTTTAGATATTTTTTGATGTAAAGGGCTTCTCTATGTTCGGGATGACTAATGCTACCAGAGCCTCCAGTAATAAATAGTTTTTTTACTCTCCCTTTATGATACAGTTCTAAGGTTTGAAACAAACGATCTCCCGAAAAATTGAAATCAGCTTTGTTTTGACGTTCATCAATTCTACTCATGCCTCCTAATACAATCGCCATATCGTATTGAGTGCTTTTTAAGTAAATGTCATCATCGCAATATTCCCAAGCTCTTACAATTTCATCCATTAAAAAAGAGTTGGATATCACATAAGTAAATATAGTTAAGCCTAACACCCATTTTTTAAATGGTGTATGCCACACTTTTTTTAGTGTAAATAGTAACCCAAAAAATAGCCAAGTATAGGGCGCAATAATGAATGCTAATATTTTAGATAGAATAAAAAACATGTACTAATTTAACTAAAGTTTTTGAATTCTTGGAATCAAATAAATGAATCCAGATATGCATAAAACGTCAGTTTTTATGATTAAAATCAGACAATACGTCCACTTCAATCATCTTTTCACGACTTTATTTCAGATAACTTCACTTGGACTATAATTTGAGGTCTCTAACAAAAAAAATACTATTATGAATTTAAATAACTTTACAATTAAATCACAAGAAGCCATTCAACAGGCAATGCAAATTGCAACCGTTAATGGTCAACAGGCAATCGAAAATGGACATATTTTAAAAGCTATTTTGGAGGTAGATGAAAATGTAACGCCATTTATATTAAAAAAATTAGGGGTTAATCAATCTATGTTTTCTAAAACGGTTGATGCCATTGTTAGCTCTTATCCAAAAGTAAGTGGAGGTCAGCCTTACTTATCAAACAACGCTAATAAAACAGTATCAAAAGCTACTAGCTATTTGAAAGAGTTTAAGGATGAGTACGTTTCGATTGAACATTTATTATTAGGCATCTTAGCTAGTGGAGATTCTGTTGCTCAGTTAATGAAAGATAATGGAATTAAAGAGAAAGAGCTAAATGCTGCTATCACCGAATTAAGAAAAGGTTCAACAGTGACGAGTCAATCGGCAGATGAAAATTATAATGCCTTAAATAAATACGCTGTTAATTTAAATACACAGGCTCGTAATGGTAAATTAGATCCAGTTATTGGTCGTGATGAAGAGATACGAAGAGTATTACAAATATTATCTCGTCGTACTAAAAACAATCCAATTTTAGTTGGTGAACCTGGTGTTGGTAAAACAGCCATTGCAGAGGGTTTAGCACATCGTATTATTGCAGGTGATGTTCCTGAAAATTTAAAATCAAAACAAGTGTATTCATTAGATATGGGTGCTTTAATTGCAGGCGCTAAATACAAAGGTGAGTTTGAAGACAGATTAAAATCAGTTGTAAAGGAGGTTATTGGTAGCGATGGCGACGTGGTGTTGTTTATTGATGAGATTCATACTTTAGTTGGCGCAGGTGGAGGAGAGGGCGCGATGGATGCTGCTAATATTTTAAAACCAGCTTTAGCTCGTGGAGAATTAAGGGCTATTGGCGCAACCACTTTGAACGAGTATCAAAAATATTTTGAAAAAGATAAAGCTTTGGAGCGTCGTTTTCAAAAAGTAATGGTAGATGAACCAAGTGAAGAAGATGCAATTTCAATATTACGTGGTATCAAAGAAAAATACGAAGCACATCATAAAGTGCGTATTAAAGATGAAGCCATTATAGCAGCAGTAGAATTATCTCAGCGTTACATTAGCGATCGTTTTTTACCAGATAAAGCTATTGATTTAATGGATGAGGCTGCATCGAAATTACGTATGCAAATTAACTCTATGCCTATTGAGTTAGATGAATTAGAGCGTAAGATTATGCAATTGGAAATTGAACGTGAAGCAATGAAGCGTGAAGAGGAAGATGTAAAAGTGGAAACGTTAAATAAAGAGTTAGCTGATTTAAGCGACAAACGTATTGCTTTGAAAGCTAAGTGGCAAAGTGAGAAAGAAGCGATTGAAGGTGTTCAAAAAGTGAAAGCGCAAATTGAAGATTACAAACAAGAAGCGTCTAATTATGAGAAACAAGGTGATTTTGGAAAAGTAGCTGAAATACGTTATGGTAAAATTCAAGAAGCAGACGCGATGTTAACTTCATTGGAAGATAAATTAAGTGAAGCAAAAGCAAATGGTTCTCAGTTATTGAAAGAAGAAGTTGATAGCGAAGATATAGCGGATGTGATTAGTGCTTGGACTGGTATTCCAGTTTCGAAAATGATGCAAAGTGAAAAGGAAAAATTATTGTTTTTAGAAGATGAATTACATAAACGTGTGGTTGGTCAACATCAAGCTATTGAAAGTATTGCCGATGCCGTGAGAAGAAGTAGAGCGGGATTACAGGATGCGAAAAAACCAATCGGTTCTTTTATTTTCTTAGGAACGACTGGTGTTGGTAAAACAGAATTAGCAAAAGCTTTAGCGGATTATTTGTTTAATAATGAAAATGCGATGACTCGCATTGATATGAGTGAGTATCAAGAGCGTCATGCGGTGAGCCGTTTGATTGGAGCGCCTCCAGGATATGTTGGTTTTGATGAAGGAGGACAGTTAACAGAAGCGGTGAGAAGAAGACCATACTCTGTGATTTTGCTTGATGAGATTGAAAAAGCGCATCCCGATGTATTTAATATTTTGTTACAAGTGTTAGATGACGGTCGTTTGACCGATAATAAAGGTAGAACCGTGAATTTTAAAAACACCATTATTATTATGACTTCAAATATTGGTTCTCATTTAATTCAAGAAAATTTTGATCACTTAACGGAGATTAATAAAGACGAAGTTTTAGCTAAAACTAAAATGGAAGTGTTTGAGTTATTGAAAAAAACAATTCGCCCTGAGTTTTTAAATCGTATTGATGAAGTGATAATGTTTGAACCTTTAAATAGAGAAGACGTAGCGGATATTGTGAAAATTCAATTCAAACAAATTGCCGAAAGATTAGCAGAGCAACACATGACTATAACAGCTACCGACGAAGCGATTGAATGGTTGGCGGAATTAGGATATGATCCTCATTATGGAGCGCGACCAGTAAAACGAGTGCTTCAAAAACAAGTGTTGAATGAACTATCAAAACAATTGTTATCCGATAAGGTAGATAAATCTAAAGAAATTGTTTTAGATGTTTTTGATAAACAGTTTGTTTTTAGAAATAAATAATAGAAAGCCCTCGGATATATTATCAGAGGGCTTTTAAATTATTGTATTACTCTAAATGGCAATTTTCTAATCCGTCTTCAAATACATCGTTGTTCGCTTTGCATGACTCTTCGGCGGCTTTTTTTACAAATGGACCTGCTTTAAAGTGATCTCCGTAACTTTTTTCGCCAGTTGCTTTTTCGGTGCAAACACACACATAATCTTTTTTACAAGAAGTTATACTGATACTGAAAATTGAAATGACTGTGATGATTAATGTTTTCATAGTTATTGTTTTATTATTTTTTTTGTATATAGATAGTTATTGTTTTTAATGGATAAATTATATATCCCACTCGGCACATGGTCTAATTGAATGCTTAGTTTTTTCTCCGTGGTTGTCATTTCAAAAATTGTTTCTCCTAAAATATTGGAAATTATAATCTGGTATTCAGTAATTTTTAATTCATCAGTTTTTATATGAAATGTTCCATTAGAAGGATTTGGGAAAACAGTAAAGGTTTCGTTTTCACTTATGTTATCCTTCAAACTGTTTAAGATTTCGCAATAATTTGCAATAAATGCTTCCGGATTGCTGCCGTTAGCAGTTAAACTGTATGAAGTGGTTGGGCTAATGTCGAAATCTACAGTCCCTTTATATGTGCCGAATATTGAAATGCAATTATTCTTGTCTACATATATACCATTTAGGGTTTCGTTAAGTTGGTTTCCTATTTGGTTTGCACCCATAAACGTTCCATTGTTGTCAAGCTTTAACATATAAATTTCAAAACTTGAGCCTCCATTCAAAGTAAAAGTGCTTGTTGGACTAGGATCAAAATCGACACTATTTTTAAATATTCCAACATTGTAGATATTTCCATTATGATCAGTAGAAATATCAACTCCATAATCTAGACCAGGTCCTCCAATTTGTTGCACCCAAATAAAATTACTTCCAGAATCTAATTTTAAAATATAGCCATCATTTGTTGCTGATGTTAAATTTTGAATGCCAGAATTTGGATCAAAATCTGTTGTACCGTTAAAAAGGCCCGTTACATAAATGTTATTGTTAATTGTGTCTATAGCTAATCCTCTTGCATCCTCGTTTGATGTAGCACCCATATCTTTTGTCCATACATTTGTGCCGCTAGTTGTATGTTTCCCAATATAAATATTGTTAGATGAGCTATAATTGAAATATCCTACTGAATAAATATGATCGTGATTATCTAATCCTATTTCATTTATAAATTGATCGTATCCTCCATTAACTTGTTTAGACCATCTATAGGTTCCTATACTATCTAAACTTAGAATGATGGCATGGCCATTTGATGGATTTAAAGTTACTGTGCCTGAGTTAGGATCAGCATCGGTATAGTCTTTTATATATCCTGCAGCGAAAACATTTCCTTGTTTGTCAACTACAATTCTATTAAAATAGTCATCAAAAGCTCCCCCAATTGATTTTACCCATTTAAAGTCTCCGTTTGAAGAAAGTTTTAAAATGAATGCGTCTGCGCTATTTCCTGCAACTGTGTATGTAGCGGTTGGTGATGGATCAAAATCACAGTTTAAACTCTTAAAAGAACCAACTATATAAATGTTCCCAAAATTATCGGTTGCAACATCATATGCAGTTTCTTCTACAGTTCCTCCGATTTGTTTTGCCCATATAAAATTATTGTTTGAGTCATGCTTGCGAATAAAAATGTCATTTGATCCAAAAACAGCTTGCATTGTGTATGTTCCTGCACTCTCATCAAAATCTGCAGTATTGTCAAAATACCCAACGCTGTATAAATTACCATTGTTGTCATTACAAATGCCTGAAATTATTTCATTCCCAGGTGACGATATAGTTTTGGCATAATTAAAATTTAAGTTTTGAGAGGAAATGTTGAATTGAGATGTGACGGCTACAAAAAGGAGTATTTTTTTCATAAACTGTTTTTTATTCAATAATTATTTTTTGTGTTGATTGTATACCTTTGTTGCTGATGGTTACAAAATAAACACCACTAATTAAGTTACTTGTATTTATCGAAAATTTGTTACCTGAAGATGTTTCACTTAAAACAACTTCTCCTAATATATTTGCGATTGTTACTGTTTTGTTATCGTTTAATAAGTTATCTAATTCTATGTTTAGGACATTTTTAGCTGGATTAGGATATAACATGTAATTAATAGTTTTATTTTGAGATTCATTAATTGATGCTGTTGACCCTGATAAAGTTCTGTCAAATTGAGCAATTGCTATATCAGTGCCAGGCATATTAAACGGTGAATTATAACGTGTATAAAATGATGTATTTTTATCATTTGCTTTTAAGATGGTTCCATTTATATTTAATGTAGATTGGGTACTTGGATGCCATTCAATACCAACAGCTACTTTATTTCCATAATTACTAATTGCATCTTCTGCCAAACTATTATTTTGATTAATTAATGGAGCTGCTACAAAATATGATGGTGTTAAATTTTGATCTAATTCAAACCACGTAAAGATACCTCCACTACTAATGGAGTAAGTTTGAGTTCCTGCTGACAATGTATTGCCATTTGCATATTTTAAAGTACCTATTAATTTAAAATTCCCTATAGGAAGTATAGACTCATATCGATATTGCAAAGAAGGTGTTTCGGTTGACTTTTTTATAAAATTGCCTAATGAATCAATAGCAATAATACCCGCATATGTTTGAGCAAAAGTTCCATTATTAGTAGAAATCATATTCATAGGAGCAATATTATTTTGTCCCCCATATTGTACCCAATCTAACAATGTATTGCCTGTTGAAGCCTCCACTGCTAAATCAACCATGCTTCCTCTAAAACCTTTAAAATATTTTTTATTCCCATTAGCTCTAAACGCAAATAAAAATGACACTCCAGAATGTCCGCTATTTGAAATTTCAACACTATCAAAAGGCGTTGTTACTGAATTTGTAACTGTACTTAATTTAAATTTAGGAATAGCGTTGCTATTTACTGAATTATAATATAAATAAAATGCTCCTGTATTATCAATAAAGCAATTGTTTTTTGATGTTGAGATACTTGAAGTACTTCCATTTGAAGTTATTTTGTACTCTTTGTACAATAACTCATTTCCATTAGCATCAATTTTTATGTAGGCAAAACGAGTTGTTTCTTTTAAAACAGCAACAACATCACCATTTGGCAAACATTGTATATACCAAGGTTTTGTTGTAAATGAACTCATATTAGGATTTCCAAAATTGTACATTTTAGCCCATTGTGCCACTCCGCTGTTATTGTACTTAGCAATCATGTAGCCTTTATCAGAAAGCGTAACTCCATTACCAAAATCATGCCCTGCGGATGTTGCTCCTACAACAATTATATTGTTATTAATATCTAAATTAAAATCACTGAAAGTTGAAAATAAATTTGTAGCGCCGTTTCTACTTTGAAGTAAAATTTGCGAAGTGCCATTTGTATTACGTTTTCCTATATAGTAATTGGTTGTAGGATAGCTTCCAGAAGGTAAAGCAGTTACAATATTTCCACCAAAATTAGCACTGTCAGATGCACTCGCCATTACTAACAAATTTCCTTGAGAATCATAATGTAATGCGGATAAAAAGTTATTATTTGCACCTGGATTAAATGACCAGTCAAATGCTTGAGCATTATTTTGGGCATTAATAGTTATATTTAAAAGGACTGCAAAAGGGAGTAAAAATTTTTTCATAATAATTTGTTTTTTTTAATTAATTCAAAATTATTAAAATTCTTTACTTTTTACAATCCCCACTGGTACGGATTTTAGTATCCATATATGTATGGATGTTATTTGATGTAACCTGATTGGATAGCGTATTTGATTAAGCCTACTAGGGTTTTACAGTCTGTTTTTTGCATAATATTAATACGGTGAGTGTCAACTGTTTGCTTGCTTATAAAAAGCTTTTCAGCAATTTCTTTACTAGTATATTCTTGTACAATCAATTCTAAAACTTCTTTTTCTCTTTGACTTAAAGCATTTTTGAGAGTTTCTTTTTTTTCCTTTTGGAATAAATTTAAAATAATTGGTAAAATATCTTGGCTAAAATAAGTACCATCTCCTAAAACACGTTCTATGGCTTTAATAAATTCATCTTGTCCGGTATTTTTTAGCATATAGCCATCAGCTTCAGAATTTAGGGCGTCTTTTATAATGGTGATGCTATTATGCATACTTAATATCAGTACTTTAATATGAGGATATTGCTCTTTAATTATTTTGCATAGTTCTATTCCCGACATTAAAGGCATAGTAACATCAGTTACAACTAATTGGTATTCATTAGGTTTGGAGGTAATCATCTCTAATGCTTGTTGGCCATTTAACGCTTCGCCTTTTATGACATAGTTTTTTTCGTTGGCAAGCATGCTTTTTAGACCATCAATAACCAATTGATGATCGTCTACTAATAGTATGTTGATTTTGGTTTTTGAATTACTCATATTGGTATTGATATTTGATATTGAGTTCCCTTTCCATTTTTTGATTCAAGTTGTATGTTCCCACTCATTTGTTGAACACGGTCTTTTATGTTTTTTATTCCTAAACCGTCTTTTTTTTCAAGTGAATTAACGTCAAATCCTACACCGTCGTCGGTTAAATTTAGTTTTAAAAGATTTTTCTCGCAATCCATATTTATATGGATGTTTCTCGCCTGCGCATATCTAATAGCATTATTTAGTAATTCTTGAATCATTCGATAGATAATCATACTATTTTGTTTATTTATAACTAACAAACGAACCGCATCCGTAATATGAAGATGAAGTTGTAAAGTATTTGACGACAAGTTAACTTGTTCACTCATGTTTTCGACGGCAGTAATTAGGCCTTTGCTTAAATCTGTGGGCATTAAATTATGCGATACATTTCTTACATCTTGTATAGCTTCGTCAAGCAAATTACTGGCCGATTGTGTATCTGCGTTTTTCATAGACAGTTGCATTTTTACTACTGAAAGTTTTTGCCCCACACTATCATGTAAATCTCTTGCAATACGCTCTCGTTCTTGTAGTTCTGTTACGAGTGTTATTTCATTTAGTTGTGCGTTTTGTTCTTTGATTAATTGTTGTTTTCTTTTGTACATCATGAACCAGATTGAGAAAGATGTAAATGCTGTTAAAACTAATCCAATAAAAATTACCCATTGGTTTTTGGTTTTCTGTTTATTGTTTTCAATTATTAATTCTAAATTTTCCTTGTCTTTTTTTTCACTTTCATATTTTGTTTGGTAGTTAATAACAGCTCTGTTCTTTTCTATTGTAAACAAGCTATCTTTAAGTATCATATATTTAGATAAATATTTGGTTGCTTCTTCATATTGATTTGTTTCGTTTCTCAGTTGATATATATAATAGTATATATCTAATAATTTTTCTGGGCTATTACTTTTTTTTGCATATTGAATAGCAAAATCGACGTATTTATTAGATAAAATGTAGTTTTTCTTATTCTATAAATGTCAACTAAGTTACTTGAAATAGTTGCTATATGATAAAAATCTAAGGAATCATCATTAACCTTGATGCTAATTTCAAAGTATTTTTCTGCTCTATCTAATTGATTAATTTTTTTTGACGTATTCCCTAAATTATTGAAAGAGTAACTACTATCGTTTCCACTGATAGCGAATTGTAGTGCTTTTAAATGCGCTTCAGTTGCTTTGGTATATTGTTTACTGTCATCATAATTAATCCCTAAATTATTATAACAATACCAATATCGAATTAAGTTGATTTCTTTTTTGTGTTTATCTAAAACATTTATTGCCTTAAGAGCATAGTCAATGCCTTTTTTATAATCACCAAAATCATGATATGCTAATGAAATGCTATTGTAAGCGATACTGATTTTATTATAATTATTTGCTTTTTCAAAATCATCTACACTTTTTAATAGATACGGAATGCCTTCCTCAAAATTATATTCAGCTATTAAAATTTTTCCAATTGTCTGGTTTATTACCCCTATTTCTAAATATTTTTTTTGTAACGTTGATTTATTTTCAATGTTATTTCTTAATAGATATTCGTTGTATATTTTTAATGCTTTTGCAAAATTTTCTATAGCATCGCTAGATTTATTTTGTTTTATAAGTTTTTTTCCAAAATCTAAATAGTGTTTAATTAATATTGTGTCTAATTCATTATTTTGAGCTGTAATGCATGTAATTTGAAAAAAAGAATTGTGATGTATATTAATATTTTATTCATTTAAAGAATGCTTAATTATTAGTTTTTAATATTCAGAGTATAGAATTGTTTATTTCAAAATTTTCTTCATTTTAAATACACATATTCAATTCTTTTTAATTCTTTATAAGAAAGTGTTTCATGTTCTTTTTGAAAATCTAAAGGATTTTCATAATACATCAAACTTGCTATGGGGTAGATATTATTGACATAGGTACCAGAGCGTGTTTTAGGTTTTAGTAAATAAATGTCACTAGGTGCATCTTCGTTATATATTTCTACTAAATAAGTAACCACATCATTTTTTAGAAAATATTTTTTCAATAAACGCGCTCGTTTATTTGTTTGTATTTTGGATAATTTTTTATTGATAGGGCAAATTGTAATGTCTTTTCCCATGTATTGGATAAACTGAAATTCTTTTTCATTTTCTCCCCTTATTTTAAATGCTATTCCTAAAATAGAAAAATCTTCATCGTCGTTTGTTGTATAATGAATGGGCATTTGTATTTTGACAGGAAAATATTTTCGTTTATTTATTTTTAAACGACTAGCTCGTAATGCTACAATTACTAAAACAACACCCTCCTGAATCAAACTGGCAATCAAAGCCTTGATCGCAAAGCTTATGTCATGGTAATAATAATCAAATATGAAAACCAAAACAACAATAATAACGTACCAAGTAAATATGGTTTTGTATAATTTAGTAATGGATGATATTTTTTGGTAATTAAAAAACGGAGAAAAATTAATACAATTATTAATCATTTGTAACCAAAAGTTTATACCAATTAAGTACACGACTGTTGCTAATAGCGATGTATAAATCCCTAAAAAAGGTTGGACTAAGAAAAAATCAAATAACCCATGTGAAGCAATTGCAACGCTAATTCCAACAACAGAATTAATATAGGTATTTCCTTTATTAAAGAGTTTGAAGCGATATAACCCATACACGCATATACTTGTATTGATGATGTGTACTAAGCAAGAAATTAAAGTACGACCAGTAGCAATTTGAGCTCCGTAATTGTTGTAATAAATAAAGTTCTCTCTTACAGAAAAGCCTAACGCTACAATACCAGCAAAAACTAAATAATCTATAGGCTCGTTGATGCGTTTTTTTAGAATTTTAAAAGCAATAAACACTCCTATTAGTTTTGAAAACTCTTCTGTTATTCCAACACCAAAAATAGAGTAGGCAAAGTCGTTTATTAATTCTCCGTTGAAGTTAAACCCTAAAACCTCCAAACCATAATAAATCCAAAGTGCAAGAGTAGGCGTTAAATAGCCGATAACAAGTGCAACAATCACATCGATGATACGCTCATGTTCTAGGATGTCTATTTTTCTAAAATAGCCTATCCACAACATGGCGCCGCAAACCGCAGCGAGTATGGCAAAAACTATATAAATTTGTTGAGGGTTGAACATATATCATCTAAAAAAAATCCCCTTCGCCATTTGGTGAAGGGGATTTTTTAATATATAAAACAATATTAGTTATTGATGCTGATTTTTTTATCTAATTCTTCAATATAAGCTTTAAAACGTTTGTCAGTATCCATTAAGTTGTTTACAGTACGGCAAGCGTGTAATACAGTTGCGTGATCTTTACCACCGCAGTGCATACCAATCGTAGCTAAAGAAGATTTAGTCATACACTTAGCAAAATACATAGCAATTTGACGAGCTTGAACTACTTCACGTTTACGAGTTTTAGATTTCATTAAGTCGATGTTTAAGTCGAAATAATCACAAACCACTTTTTGGATATAATCAATAGAAACTTCGCGAGCTGTTGACTTAACAAATTTGTCAATCATTTGCTTAGCTAATTCTAAAGTAATTACTTTTTTGTTTAAAGAAGATTGTGCTAATAATGAAATTAAGGCACCTTCTAATTCACGTACGTTTGAAGTAATGCTATAGGCTAAATATTCGCAAACTTCTTTTGGTAATTGAATTCCTTCGTTATAAACTTTTTTCTCTAAGATAGCGATACGAGTTTCTAAACCTGGAGTTTGTAAATCCGCACTTAATCCCCATTTGAAACGTGATAATAAACGTTGCTCAATTCCTTGCATTTCAACTGGAGCTCTATCAGCCGTTAAGATGATTTGTTTTCCTAATTGGTGTAAGTGGTTGAAAATGTGGAAGAATACATCTTGAGTTTTTTCTTTTCCTGCTAAGTACTGAATATCGTCAATAATCAAGGTATCAATCATTTGATAAAAATGAACGAAATCGTTTTGATTATTGTTTTTGATTGAATCAATAAATTGAGAAATAAATTTTTCTGATTGAACGTAAAGAACTGTTTTATTTGGGAAGTTCTTTTTAATATCAATACCAATAGCTTGCGCTAAGTGAGTTTTACCTAAACCAACACCACCATATAATAATAATGGGTTAAAAGCAGTACCACCTGGTTTTTGAGAAACAGCATAACCAGCAGAACGAGCTAAACGGTTACAATCGCCTTCTACGAAATTATCAAAACAGTAGTTAGGGTTTAATTGAGATTCAACAGATACTTTTTTAAGACCTGGAATAATAAATGGGTTTCTAATCGATCCACTATCAATTGGCATTGAAACTGGATTATTTCTTAAATTAGTATTAATGTTTGGAACTTTAAGCATAACTGCTTTTTCTGATTTACCAGTTCCATTATCCATAACGATGCTGTATTCAATTCTTCCTTCAGCACCTAATTCTTTACGAATTACTTTTTTAATAATTGTGATGTAGTGTTCTTCTAACCATTCATAAAAAAATTGAGATGGTACTTGTATGTTTAAAACGTTGTCTTGAATTTTAATGGCTTTGATTGGTTCAAACCAAGTTGCAAAATTTTGAGGGCTTACATTATCCTGAATTACTCTTAGGCAATTCTTCCACACGGTTTCCGCTGTCTTT
Source organism: Bacteroidota bacterium (assembly GCA_016711805.1). Classification (GTDB taxonomy): domain Bacteria; phylum Bacteroidota; class Bacteroidia; order B-17B0; family Aurantibacillaceae; genus UBA4416. The sequence continues at coordinate 226,664 of JADJSH010000001.1, read as the reverse complement.
TCCTTCATAGTCTTAAATAAGTTATTAAATATATAGTGTTTAGTATTATTAACAAGTCCGAGTTTGTAAATATATACTGATTATTTAATCTCGCAAGGAAAAAATGAATAAATAATTTCAGAAAATTTTCGTTTTGGGCTTGCTTTTTTAAATTTTTCTGTTATTTGAATTATGGGAGATTTTTTTCTTATTATAAGAAAAATACACATCTAATTTCCCTAACCAAATTCCAGCCCAACCAACTTGTGTTACATATACTTCTTTGCCCACTCTGTTAGCTAATTTTACAGGGTGTTCCAAGAAAGTGTGAGAGTGTCCTCCAATGATTAAATCAATGTTTTCTGTTAATGGCGCCATGCTCATATCGCTCAATTTTTTGTCTGGGTAAGAAAACCCTAAATGAGATAAAGCAATCACATAATCGCAGCCTAAATCTAGTTTTAATAATTTGGCAGTTGCGTTGGCAATTGGAAGTGGATCTTGATAAATGGTCTCTTTGTACATTTTTTTGTCCACCAAGCCCTTTAATTCAATTCCGTAACCCAATACCCCAATTTTTATGCCTTGCTTCTCAAATATTTTATAGGGGATTATTTTGTCGTGCAAGCTTGTGTTACTAAAATCATAATTACAATTAATAAACGCAAAATTAGCATGAGGCATTTGTTTGGTAATATTATCAATACCTAAATCAAAATCATGATTACCGATAGTAGTAGCATCATATTTCATCATGCTCATTAATTTATATTCTAATTCGCCACCATATAAATTAAAATAGGGCGCTCCCTGAAAAATATCACCAGCATCTAACAATAAAATATTATCATTTTCTTTTTTTAATTCATCAATCACAGCCGCTCTTCTTGCAAAACCGCCTTTTCCAGCAAACTTCGGGTCGTTTTCAGGAAATGGTTCAATGCGACTATGAATATCGTTAGTATATAAAATTGTTAAGCGAGATAAATCTTTACTTTTTAATACTTCTTTGGATAAAGCAGGAAATCCAGCCAATACAGCCGAAGTGCCTACAAAATATTTCAAAAAATCGCGTCTATTTTGATAATTGAATTCTGCCATCTAGCTTGGGTTTTATAGTTTGTTCTAGTTTGGTAATATCTTCGCAATAATTAATAATCATGTTTCTTAAAAGCACATTCATGATTTTTCTTTCTTTGGCATCTTTGAAAAAGTTATAGCTATCACCGCCATTAGCAAGGTAATCGGAAGTAACAACCCAATAGTCTTTTGTTTCATCAAAGGCTTTTCCGTTTATAGTAATATCAGTTGGCGTGGTTCCTTTCATCGTTAATCTCATACCACCAATAGGAATGCCACCTTTTTCTACAATTTTATAGCACATGTCTTTAAACTGAGCGCCACTTAATTTCAGTAAACGACTTCATTATCAAAAGGCATTAATTCAAAAATGTTTCCAATAGTAATATTTCCTTTTGGCAGTGAATTTCTTAAGCCGCCCTTATTAAAAATGGCAACATCCAACATAGCAGAATCTTTTCCAAGTATTTTTTTTGTTTCATAAATAACCGCATCGCAAAAAAAGTTTCCTAAGGTACTTTCTACATCTGCTTTTACTAAAGCGTCTTCGCTTTTTGCAATAACAGCGTACATTTGCTCATCATGCGTTTTTTTGTAAGGAAGCATAGCTTTGTAAATCGTACTATCAATTTTAGGATTATTGATAATAACATGGGATTCTGAAATATTAGTGACAGATGTTTTTTTAGAACAAGCATATAAACTAATGAGTGCTGAAAAAAAGAGTATTTTTAAAATAGATTGCATCGCAAAAAAACTAAATTAGATGTCTTTAAATATAATATTTTATTTGTATGATTAAAACAGAAACAACGTTAAGAGTACGTTACGGGGAAACCGACCAAATGGGCTTTGTATATTATGGTGTTTACGCTCAATACTATGAAGTGGGAAGGGTAGAAGCGATGCGTAGTTTAGGTTTTAGTTATCGTGAAATGGAAGAAAGCGGCGTTTTGATGCCAGTCATTAATTTAACGGTTAATTATAAAAAGCCTGCAAAGTATGACGACGAAGTGAGAATTGTAACAACCGTCAATGAAATGCCAGGCGTACGTATTACATTTCATTACGAATGTTTTAATCAAAAAAATGAATTATTAAATACTGGTTCTGTGACGCTTGTGTTTATCGATAAAGAAAAAAATAAACCGATGCAACCTCCTGCTTGGTTTATGGAAGGATTTATGAAAAAGTTTGTTGTCTAAACGCAGAGAGGCGGAGATTTTTCGCAAAGTGCGCTGAGGAAAATTTGAATTATTTTTGCGATCTCTGCGGTAAAACTTTGAGTTCTTTGCGGTTAGGTTTTAAAACCTAATTTCGCAACCAGGCAATAGCGCTTTCAATTCTTCAATATATTCTTTGCTGAAACCGTTGCCTCTAACATCTAATACAGTTAGATTTTCTAGCTGACAAATTGTATCAGGCATTTTTTGCAGGTGATTATTTTTTACAGATAAGAAACGTAACTTTTTTGCTTTGTAAATATCAAAAGGTAGTGTTTGCAATTGATTACCATCCAGTACTAACACTTCTAAATTTGTAAAACGCTCAAAATGTTTGGTGACGTAAAATACATTGGCATTCGTAATATTCAAAAAATTAAGATTCGGGATTTTAAACAATTCTTTCGGAAAGCTATCTAATACACAATTTTCAATGGTTACGTCTTTTAAATTCTTTAAATACTTTAGAGTAATCGGTAGTTTTAATGTGTCATTTGAAGACGAAAATTTGAATGTTTTTAATTTGCCTAAATAAGCAATATCCGCAGGAATACTATCGATTTTACTTCCAAAGAACTCTAAGTAATTTAAGTTTCCTAATTTTTTTAAATCAGCTGGAAAGCTTGTGAATTCATTATTGTAGCTTGCAAAGTATAACAAGTTGTATAACTCACCAAAATTTGGTGGAAAGGTGTTTATTTCATTCCCACTTAGTTTAAGAGCTTGCAAATCTTTGAGTTTACTGAGTTTTGCGTATAATTTTGGTTCCAGTTTTTTGTAGCTCAAGTCCATTTTATAGACGTTTTTCTCAACGTCTAAAGCCACTTTTAAGTCTGTAAATACTTGTGAGCCAAAAGGCCCATATTTATCAAACTCATTATGTTGAGCATAACAAATACTTGTTATCAGTATAAATATGAAAAAAAGTTTAGTCATTTGTACTTAAACGAATATACAAACTTATCTTTACAAAAAAATAAATCTGATATTTTTATCCTTATGAGCCATTTAAAAGAATTTATAACTGCTTTAACTCAATCGCTTGAGGATAATACCTTTGTGAAATTATCATTAGGTAATTATAAAGGCGCTACAAAAGGCTTGAAAAATTGTTATGTAAAAAGGGTTCACATTAAACAAGAAGATAAACTGAGTTTTACTTATCGCTACCAAACTAAAGATATCGTTAAAAATTATTCCATTGCTGAAGGCGTTTCAATCATTCAGAATTTTATAGAGACTGCTGAATTTAAACATGGGACTTTATTTACATTAGAATTTGACGCTGTGTTTGAATGCATGAATAAAGATAAAACTTCTTTTAAAAAGAATAAAGCTACTCAAACAGAATTACCAACTTTAGAACATAACATTCAAAAAAATAGATTGATTGCGGCGGATGGTAAATCGTATTTACAGCAGTTGAAAATAACGGATGCAAAAGGACAAGTTATTCCAAGTGCTCAAGATAAGTACAAACAGATTAATCATTATGTGGAATTGTTAAGTCCGTTGATTAAGAATTTACCGAAACACCAAACTCTTGAAGTTATTGATATGGGAGCAGGTAAAGGCTACTTAACTTTTGCCTTATATGATTACCTAACCAATGTATTAAACTTAAATGCTAAAGTAACGGGCATAGAATACAGAAAAGATTTAGTGGATTTGTGTAATGATATTGCGAAGAAATCAAATTTCAAATCTTTACAATTTCAACAAGGAACCATTATTGATGCAGATACAACGCAGGCTAATGTATTAATTGCGTTGCACGCTTGCGATACTGCTACGGATGATGCTATCTATAAAGGCATTACATCAAATTCTGATTTAATTGTGGTTGCACCTTGTTGTCACAAACAAATACGAAGAGAATTAGAACAACATAAAACTAAAAATGATTTGGATTTTTTAGTAAAGCATGGCATATTTTTAGAACGTCATGCCGAAATGTTAACAGATGGTTTACGATCATTGATATTAGAATACTGTGGCTATAATACAAAAGTGTTTCAGTTTATATCAGATGCTCATACACCAAAAAATGTGATGATCGTTGCAGAGAAGAAACCTAAAACAGATGCTCAAAAACAAGAGATTTTAAATAAGGTAAAAGAAACAAAAAAATATTTTGGTATTGGCTCTCATTATTTGGAGAAGTTGATGGGACTATAAACCCATCTTACTCAATACCTCAATTTTGTAATGCATATCTAAAGAGTAGGTGAGTGTTGCATTTTCTTTAAGGAAGAGGTATATTGAATATGCTTTTTTATAGCAATGAGTTGCTTCTAATTCTTGAGATTGATTTAAGTAATATTCTGCTTTCTCATACATCAAATCAGCTAGCATTTTTAATTGTTCGTCATTTAATTTTTTCTCAGCAGTTAGAATAGTAATTAGTTGATCATCCTCAATCGATTCAACAAACTCTAATTCTGTTTGGGTATATTTTTTTACAGATTCATTTATTAAATCTAAATATTCAGGAAAGTTACCATCTTTTTTCAATCCCAATAACACAGCCATTACTTTACCAAACTCTTCAAACTGCTTTACTAAATAATCTCGCTTATGCATTTGATTTTAGTTGTTGAATAATTGTAACTACCTGTGGAATCAATGCTTTTATCCCATCATTAACAATAACAAAATTAGCTAAGGGCGCTTTTTGTTCATCAGTCCATTGAGCAGACATTCGTTTTTTGATATCTTCCTCCGAAGTTGAATTGCGTTTTTTAACCCGGTCAATTTTTACTTCTAACGGAGCAGTCACTAAAATAGTTTTCTCTAAGTCTTTATAAATCCCCGTTTCAAATAAAATAGCACTTTCTTTAATGATAATTGTTCCTAATGGCAGCTTTGATTTAAAAAGAATGAAATCCGATTTTACTGCTGGATGAATAATATGATTTAATTGATGAAGTAGTTCTGTATTTGAAAATACTTTTTTTGAGATATACTCTTTATTGATTTCGTTTTCATTTAGGTAAGCCTCAATACCTAATAATTCAATAACTTGACGTTTTACCTCAGATTGAAAATAGACTTCTTTTGCTTTGTCATCAGAGTTATAAATTACACAGCCCATTGTTTGAAAAAGATGAGCAACGGTTGTTTTACCGCTTCCTATGCCGCCTGTTAAACCTACAATCATTATTTGTAAATTAAGTATGAAATGGTACTTGGAGTTGTTTTTATGATTTTTACTTCAGATGGCGTTCTAATTATTTCTACCTGTAAGTTTTTTTGTTTCTCTTTAATGTGTTCAAAATTTACAACCGCCTTAAATGAATTCTCATTGATATTTTCGTAATCCTTCATCGCTACCAAATACTTAATAGTAATAAAATTTGGAAGTAATTTGATAGTTTCGTTTCCTGTATTATTCATAATTTGAACAGGAATTTTGATTGTTGATTCTATTAATTTATCTACATTAAAACTCAACTGTACATCTTTTACATTATAATTAATAGATGTGTAAGGTTTTTTTAATTGAACTGGCGATGTGAAGTTTTGATGTACATCTTTTAAATTTAAAAAGTAAGTGTACACGGTATCCATTTTTTGAAGAGAAATGCTATCTCCACTTACAGTCACATAGGCTGGAGTAATAGTTGGCTTAGATATAATGGAATAACCTGGTAGGCAATTCACTTTTAAATTAGCTTTAACTGGTAATAATTTAGAGTTACTTTTATTAATGGAGAAAAATAAAGTATCAGGGCGAATTTTGATTAACTCAACATCAAAGTTGATGGAGTTTTTTAAATTGAAATAAACGTTATTGATAGAGTATGCTTGAGATTTAGCATTATTCTTCATTAAGTTAAAATCAACAATAACTTCGTTGTAATTTTTTTTAAGAGAAATAAACAGCAATTTTAATCCGCTTGTTTTAATCTCAACGTCTAATTTTTCAGGTAATTCTCCAACAATTAATTTGTTACTAGGTAGATTTAAAAATTTAACTGGAACCTTTAGCGTGTAGGTATAATTTCTGTTTAAAGCATGCACCACCCAAAGGAGTGATGCAATGCCTAAACAAATTAAAAAAGTACCAACTTTTTTACCAAGGAGTAATCGCCGAATGCGAGTTATGGCATTTGACGAATTCATGGTTTATGTAGTTTGGTTTAAAGTAGAAGTAGCATCTTGAGAAATAGCACTTTTTGCTATTTTCATTTTAGAACCATCTTCAACAGCAATGATAATTGTACCGTCATCATTCATTTTATTGATTGTTCCGTAGATTCCACCAATCGTTAAAATTTTGTCATTTACTTTTAATGCCTCAATATATTTTTTTGTTTCTTTTTGTTTTTTCATCTGAGGACGAATCATAAAGAAATAAAATACGACTACGATTAATACTAAAGGTACTATTTGAGTTATTGGATTTCCTCCAGCTGCACCGCCACCCATTAAAATTACTAAGTTGTTCATGTTTGTTTTTGTTTTATGTGATTTGTTATTGGTTTATTTTTAATGTGCTGTTGGTAATTCACTAGCATTAGCACTCGTTGGCACAATAATATTTGCTTTGATATAAATAATTTTTGTGCTTGGTTCACAGTTTGTAACAATCGTTACTGATTTTTCTACAATACCTGATTTCCCTTCACTTGCAAACACCACGTCAATTACACCTTCTTCACCAGGTAAAATAGGTTTTTTGGGATATTCAGGAATTGTACATCCGCAACTACCGTGAGCAGAAGATACAATTAAGTTGGAACTCCCTGTGTTTTTAAATCTGAAAGCAAATGCCACTTTTTCACCTTGAGTAATGCGACCAAAGTCATGTGTTTCTTCTTCAAACTTCATATCTGGCAATGCCGAATTACTGCTTCCGTCTGCGGATTTTGTATTCATCACATCATTTGTGGTAACTTCTGTGCTATGTTCTTTACAAGAACTAGCGAAAATTAGAAGAGATGCAACTAATATATAAATTGTTTTCATTTTTTGATTTAATTGATAGCAAATTTAGGATTTTATACTGATTTACAATATATAAATTTTGATAAAATATTAATCAGAATTCACTCAATAACTGCCTTATAATAAGGATTTTAAGTGTTCGATTTTTTGAACTAATTTTTCTGATTCAATGAAATTAAGGGTCTGTTGCCCATCCGACAATGCCTCCTCTGGTTTTTCATGAACCTCATAAATAATGCCATCTGCTCCAGCCATTAAAGAGGCTAATGCTAATTTTGTTACATATTCTCTAATGCCAATTCCATGAGAAGGATCTGCAATTACTGGTAAGTGAGATTTATCTTTTAAAATCTGAATGGCATTAATGTCGAAAGTATTGCGATATATCGTTTCAAATGTTCTAATTCCTCTTTCACACAATAAGAGTTTTTCATTTCCTTTACTGAATATATATTCTGCCGAATTTGATAACTCTTCAATTGTTCCACTGATTCCTCGTTTAATCATCACTGGTTTATCAATTTCTCCTAATGCATCTAGTAAATTATAATTTTGAGAATTTCGAGCTCCAACTTGAAAAATATCCACATATTCCATCATATCTTCAATCTGAGACGCTTGCATTACTTCGGTTATGATTTTAATGTTGTGAGGTTTGCATTGTTCGTGCATCATTTTTAAACCGTCAATTCCTAAACCTCTGAATGCGTATGGTGAACTTCTTGGTTTATATACACCACCACGCATAATTTTGATGTTGTTTTTCAAAAGATGCTCTACTATTTTAGAAACTTGCTCTTCGCTTTCAATGGAACATGGACCAGCCATTAAGCTTGGGTTACCATTTCCAATAATTACATTATTTCCCAAATCAATCTTAGTGTTTTCTGTTTTCCATTTACGACTTACTAATTTGTAGTTGTCAGATACACGATGAATATCTTTCACTCCTTTTAAATGACCAATAATTCTGATATCAAGTTCTTGTTTACCGATGCATACTAAATAGTTTTCGAATTGTGTTTTGACTTGTGTGACAGAATATTGATTGCTTTCCAACGTATTGAAAATAGATTGTAAGTCTTCAGGGTTTATAGTTTTATGTAGTTGAATAATCATGGTTAAAATTGTTTAATAGTTGATATAAACTCAGGAATATCTTTTTGGAAATCAATTGAACTGCCAAGCATTTTAACAAAGGATGAACCAATAATAGCGCCGTTAGCCAATTCGCATGCTTCTTTAAATTCTTTATGTCCTTTGATGCCAAAGCCGATTAAAATTTTATTTTTTAATGGTAAAGAAGTGATTGTCTTCAATGACTCAAATGAATTTTGATTTGTTGTTTTAAAATTTCCAGTAGTTGAATTTGATGAAACCAAGTACAAAAAACCAGAGCTTTTATTATCAATTAACTCAATTCGTTTTATAGGTGTTTCGGGACTAATAATCAATGCAACTTTTATATTATATTTTTCAGATAGAGGTTTGTGAATTTTATCAAACTCATCTAAAGGCAAATCAGGAAGTATTATCCCATCAATTCCTGTTGCATGGCATGATTTATAAAACTCTTCTACTCCATATTGCATAACAGAATTTATGTATCCCATTAGTAATATTGGTAATTGAGATACTGTTCTTAAAGATTGTAATTGCTCAAATAGAACTTTTAGCGTCATTCCATTATTTAATGCAGTCATACTACTTTGTTGAATAATTGGGCCGTCGGCAATTGGATCAGAAAATGGTATACCTATTTCTAATAAATCCACATCTGTCTTGTCTAATATTTTAATAGCAGAAAGTGTATCGTTTAAATTTGGATAGCCAGCAGTTAAAAATATAGAGAGAATGTTTTCTTTTTTTCTCTCAAATAAAGTATCAATTCTGTTTTGCATAATCGTTTTCGTTTAAATAGTTTATATAAGTAGTTAAGTCTTTATCTCCTCTGCCAGAAAGGTTTACAACTACTGTATCTGTTGATTTGAAATGTATTTTATGTAATGCCGCTAAAGCATGCGCACTTTCCAAAGCAGGAATGATTCCTTCTTTTTGTGTTAAGTTCACTACAGCCGCCATAGCTTCAGCATCAGTTACATGCATATAGTTTGCTCTTTTTATATCATGCAAAAAAGAATGAATAGGACCAATGCCCGGATAATCCAAGCCTGCCGAAATACTATACGGTTCTGTAATTTGCCCATCATCGTTTTGCATTAAATAGGTTTTACTTCCATGAATTATTCCTGGTTTGCCAATTGTTAATGTTGCTGCTGTATGACCTGTATCAATTCCTTTACCTGATGCTTCTACACCAATTAATTGTACTTCTTCATTATTGAGGTAATGATAAAATGCACCTGCTGCATTACTTCCACCGCCCACGCAAGCAATCACGTAATCTGGATTTTCTTTTCCAACTTGTTGTAATAACTGACTTTTCATTTCATGACTAATCACCGATTGAAAACGCGCTACCATGTCGGGGTAGGGGTGCGGACCAACAACCGACCCAATGATGTAATGAGTTGTATCTGTGTTATTAATCCAATCTCTTATGGCTTCATTGGTAGCGTCTTTCAATGTTTTACTTCCAGATAAGGCAGGAACAACCGTTGCACCTAATAATTTTATACGAGCTACGTTTGGAGCTTGTCTTTCAATATCAACTTCGCCCATGTAAATAATACATTCTAAGTTCATTAAGGCGCATGCAGTGGCGGTTGCTACGCCATGCTGGCCAGCGCCAGTTTCGGCAATGATGCGTTTTTTACCTAAACGCTTGGCTAATAAAATTTGTCCTAAGGCATTATTGATTTTATGAGCTCCTGTATGGTTCAAATCTTCGCGCTTCAAAAAAATGTTTGTGTTGAATTGAGCCGATAAATTTTTGGCATGATACAATGGTGTTGGCCGACCGACATAATTTTTTAATAATTCATCGAACTCCTTTTTAAAGGAATCGCTTTCCATGATTTGTAAGTAGTTGTTTTTTAATTGCTCTACATTATTGAATAATATTTCGGGGATATAAGCTCCGCCGTATTCACCGTAGTATCCCTGTTCGTTAACGTTGTATTGATGTATCATGAGTTTAATTTTAAAATAAATTGTTTTACTTGTTCTATGTTTTTTAATCCGGGTTCTGTTTCAAATTTTGAGTTAATGTCGATGGCTACTAATTGAGGAATATTTAATTGTTGGATATCTTCTATGTGTTCCTCGTTAATTCCTCCGCTTAAAAAGAAAGGAATATTATAGTTGTAATTTTTTAATAGTTGCCAGGTAAATGTCTTTCCACTTCCACCGTAGTTTTCAGTTGGACTATCAAATAAAAAGTAGTCCACTACTGATACATAATTTTCTAATTGCTTAAAATCAAAATCATCTTGTATTTGAAAAGCTTTCATCACTTTAACGTATGGTTTTAACTCAGCACATAATTCTGGAGATTCATTTCCATGTAATTGAACCATATTTAGATCGTAGCGCGCAACGTGATCAAAAATGGAGAAGTTACTTTCATTGACAAAAACTCCTGTTTTTTTGATTTGTTTTGGAATGGTTCTCATAAAATCAAAACTTAAATTCTCTCCTACAAATCGCGGCGATTTTTTATAGAAGATGAATCCCATATAATCTATCGGTAATTGCATTAGGTCAGTTATATTATGTTCGTGCTTTAATCCGCAAACTTTTAGTTTCATGGTATTATGATTTTAGTTGTCTGAGCGCAGCCGAAGACAATTCATTAATAAACTCTTTACATGCTAAATGTGGGTGGGGTTGTTTCATAAAATGGCTTCCAATTAAAAATCCTTGATACCCTACTTTTTTTAAGTCAGCAATGGTTTGAGGGTTTTCAATTCCACTTTCCGAAATTTTAATCATATTTTTTGGAAGTAAATCTGCCATTAAGAATGATTGCTGAATATCAATTTTCATGGTATTTAAGTCACGGTTGTTTATGCCAATCACATTTACTTTATTATACACTTTAGAAAGTTCATCGGGATGATGTAATTCTAATAGCACTTCTAATCCCAATTGATGAGCGAAATCTGTTAACTGAATTATCTCTTCTTTGGTTAAGACCGCCGCGATTAATAAAATAACATCAGCACCAATAGATTTGGATTCAATGATTTGGTATTCATTAATGATAAAATCTTTACGCAGAATAGGACAGAAGTTGTATTTCCTTGCAGTACTTAAATCTTCTGAACTTCCTCCAAAAAATGTTTTATCAGTAAGGATAGATAAAGCACTGGCACCTGCTTGCATATAACCTATGGATGTTTTTTCTACACTTAAGTATTTATTAATTACTCCTGCTGAAGGCGATTGCTTTTTGAATTCAGCAATGATTCCACTTTTATCAGTTCTTTTTAAATAAGCAGATAACGAAACAGTTGGTGATTTATAATAGTTGGATTGTTTTAATAGTTCAACGGGATATAAAGCTTCACGCTCTTTGACTTCAATTCTTTTGTGAGCTATTATTTTCTCTAAAGTGTTCATATTAGTTAGATGTTAGGTTTTTAAATAAGGTGTATGTTTTTTTTGATTCGATTGTTTCTTTACAGATTTCTATGCATTCTTCTATAGATTTTTTTGCGTCATAAGTATTCATAGCTAAAGCACTATTAATGATAACGACATTCTTTTGTGCTGCCGTGCATTCGTTTTTTAATACATTGATGAAAATATTGGCAGCTTCACTAATTGTTTTCCCTCCAAATAAATCTTCTTGTTTTAATATTTTAAAACCAAAGGATTCTGGCTCTATTGTTTTTTCAGTTGTTTTAGTTATGTATTTAAAGGGAGAAGTCAAACTCACTTCATCGTAACCATCTATGGAATGTACCAAGCAATAATTAGCTTTATCCTGCTGTAAAATATAATTATAAAGTCGTGCTACTTCTAAACCATAAACACCTACATATCTAAAGTTTATGTTTGCTGGATTTACCAATGGCCCCAGTAAATTAAAAAAAGTTTTGACTGCTAATTCTTTTCTGCTAGTAGCCACTGTTTTTAAGGCTGGATGAAATAAGGGTGCATGCATAAAACAAATGTTATGTTGATTAAACTCACGATTTAAATCATCAGAATTTGTCTTGAATTCATATCCCAAATGTTTTAAGATATCGGATGAACCGGAAACAGAAGAAGAACCATAATTGCCATGTTTGGCAACAGGAACTCCTGAGGCTGCTAACACCAAAGCAGATAAGGTTGAAACATTAAATGTGTCCTTTTGATCGCCACCGGTTCCGCATACATCAATGGCTTCTTTATCTAGTTTTACCTTAATACAAACGTCTAATAATGCTTTTCTAAAACCCATCAATTCGTTGACTGTGATTGGTCTTGCGATATAAAATGCCATAATCGCTGCTATTTGTGAAGCATTGAATTGATTTTGACAAATATCTTGAAGCAATTGATAGGCTTCTGTTTCGGATAAGGTATGTCCATGACATAATAGGTTAAATGATGTTTTCATTTTTTAATTTTTTGATTGGAAAGAAAATTGATTTCGTGCTTTTCGCACTTCGACTCCGCTCAGTGTGACAGCTCGGAGTTATAGAACAGAAGGTTAACTAGGCTTTAAGCCAATTGTGAATCATGGTTTCACCGTATTCTGATAAAATAGATTCAGGATGAAATTGCACACCACGGACATCATGTGTGCGATGTTTCAAAGCCATGATATTTCCTTGTTCATCCGTTGCAGTTATTTGCAATTCTGTTGGAAGTTGATTGTTATTAATTACCCACGAATGGTATCGTCCAACGGTAAAGGTTTTTGGGCAACCATTAAAAATAGTATCTTCCGATATAATACTGATTGGAGTGGCAATACCATGAAATACAGTTTCTAAATTTTTAAGACTTCCGCCATAAGCTTCGCCGATGGCTTGTAAGCCCAAACAAACTCCCAAAATGCTTTTTGAAGAATTATATTTTTTATCAGTTCAGGCATGATGCCAGCGTCCTTTGGTAAACCAGGACCAGGAGATAATAAAATCTTATCATAAGCTTTTACTGCATCAATAGAAATTTTATCGTTTCTAATGACATCAAAAGGAATCTCACTTACCTTTTCAATTAAATGAACCAGGTTGTAAGTAAAGCTGTCGTAATTATCAAGTACTAAAAATTTCATTGGTTTGAGATTGTAATGTTATTAAATTTTTCGGCTTGTTGTATCGCTTTTTTTAAGGCAGATACTTTATTGTTGATTTCTTGTAATTCACTTTCTTCGTTGGAAGTAACAACGATACCTGCGCCTGCCTGATAATACAAAGTATTGTCTTTGCTTAAAAAGGTACGAATCCTAATGGCATGATTTAGTTGATCGTCGTGACTGATAAAGCCAATACATCCACCATAAAATTCACGAGATTCAGTTTCGTATTGGTCAATCAATTGCAAAGCTTTGTATTTTGGTGCACCTGATAAAGTTCCAGCCGGAAAGGTTCCTAATAAGACTTCAAAAGGATGAAAAGCTGATTTCTTTTTACCTATTACTTTACTTACCAAATGAATAACATGTGAATAGAACTGGGTTTGCTTGGAAATTTTCAATTCGACTCCTGAGCAATATTTACTCAAATCATTGCGTGCTAAGTCTACCAACATATTATGTTCTGCGACTTCTTTAGGGTCGTTTAGTAATTCTTTGGCTTTCATTAAATCTTGTTCATCATTTCCTGTTCGTCTGTAAGTTCCAGCAATGGGATGAATTTCGGTGATATCATTTTGAATCACTAGCTGTGCTTCGGGAGATGAACCAAAGATTTTAAAACTTCCTAAGTCAAAATAAAATAAATAGGGCGAAGGATTGATGTTTTTTAAAGCACGGTACACATTAAATTCATCACCCACAAAGGATTGTGAAAATCTTCGTGATAATACTAATTGAAACACATCTCCTTGCTGGCAATGTTCTTTAGCTTTTGCAACTAAATGTTTATAATGCTCATCCGTTATTGGAGAAGTAGTCTCATTGATGGTCGAAAAAGAAAATTCAGTTACACCTGATAATTGTATTTTTTCAGAAACTTCTTGTAATTGCTGTTTTGCTTTGTCTTCCGTGTAGTGGTGACTAATGACATGAAGTGTATTAGTCGTATGATTAAATACTAATATAATCCCGTACACATGATATAATAATTCAGGAATATCTAAGGATTTATGATTGGTATTTAAACGAATATCTTCTGCATAGTTCACAATATCATAGCCAGTGTAGCCAAACAAACCTGCATAGCAAAATGGTAATGCTTGGGTTTGATACTCGAAATTATTTTTAAAGGCAATTAAATGCTTTAGTAAAACTTCTTTATCAAAGGTAATGGCTGTTTTGGTTGTTGTTTCATTAACAATTGTTTTTAAAATACTGTTCTTTAAAGAAACAGAAGCCAAAGGATTTAAACAGATATACGAATAATGTCCATCCTTGCTATTGTAGTCTGAACTTTCTAAAAGTAAAGCATTTTGGTACTGATCTCGCAACGCTAAATATAATGCGACCGGAGTTTTGGTATCTGCTAAAATTTGATTGATGTGCGTATGTAATTTCATTAGTTTAATTTTTTGTGAATGTGATTAAAAACAAAAAGCCCGCTGTTGTATGAACAGCGGGCTTTGGGGATGCCTTATAAGTATATATAAACTTAGCTATTCATGTGTTTACATGAAGGCCACCAAGATTTATTTACAGAAATATTTTTCATTTTATGCTACAAATGTAATACGAGTTTTTTATAAAGCAAATTATTTTTTGATTTTAACAAATAAAATTAATTTGAGTTTGGAGTTTTTTATGCGGTTACTGTTACAAGAAATGTATTAGTAGCTAAAATTTGGTCTATCAAGCACCCATCTTAATCCATTTATATAGCTTATCCAAATGATATCTTCGTGACTAATGTTTTCAAATATTTCATAGTTTACAGAAACTTTATCTGAATCTTTCATTATAACATCATCGGAAAATTTTTTTACTATTTCATGGTGATGTACACCATGCGCTATTGAGTCATGGAAGCAAACCTTCACATGATAAATATAATTTTAACTTGCTTTTGCGTTTAGGGAATTGTTTTCTTTGAAACTGTTTAGGTATATATTGATCACCTACAATTGATATGGAAGGGTCGGCTGAAATAAAAGAGCTGAATGTGTTTTTGCCTTCCAATGATTGCATTAAAGCATAACAAGAGAAATAGCCCGCTAATGAGTGTCCAAATAATATTCTATTAGTTGTGTCAACCTGATAGGTTTTATCAATTAGCGGCGAAAGGTCATTAACCATAAAGTTATAAAATCCTTCGGCGCCGTCTCCAAGTTCAATACTGTCAAAAAGTGGAAGCATGCATTTTGGGTAACACAAATCATCTAGTCTTTGGTGCATTAATGTTGGATTGTCTTTATAACCAACACCGACAACAATTATTTTTGGAAATATTTCTACATCATTATATTTTTTACTTATTGTTTTTAGTATGTCAAAGTTATTATTTCCGTCTAGTACATAAACAACAGGATACTTTGCATTTGACTTTAGATAGAAGCTATCGGGTAAATTAACAGAAATATAAAAAGTGTCTTCTGCCGTTTTAGAATATAATTTAAATGCCTTGTCAAGAGTTTCTGGGTCTTTAAGTATTGTTTTGTCAGCGTTGTCTTTACAGCCTATGAATAGAATTAATATAGAAAGTTGAAATAGTTTTATCATAGGTTTATTTTATATAAAATAGCGATTAAATAAAAAATTGGATAAGGATGTCTTCCAAATATATGAATTTAGAAATAAAAAAAGCCCTCTTTAATAAGAGAGCTTTAATTTAATAAATATGAGATTGCTTCACTTTCGTTCGCAATGACGAGTGTTAATTCCCTTCCATTAAACCTCTTCCAGTTTTTTGGATTTTATTATCGCGTTTTAAATCAGCAATAATTTTATCCAAAACCCCGTTAATAAAGGTCTTGCTGTTTGGTGTGCTGTATTCTTTAGAGATATCGATGTATTCGTTTAACGATACTTTTACAGGAACATTACTCACGTGCATGAATTCTGCTAAAGCCATTTTCATTAATAACACATCCATAGAGGCAATACGTTCTAATTCCCAGTTCTTTGTTTTCTCGTCAATTAACTTGTCGTATTCTTTATCACCTGCAATGGTTTTACGGAATAGGGTAGAGATGAAATTAGTATCGTCTTCTTTATCTTTATACAATGGCACTAAACTTAGTGTTCCTGTAAAGTTTTCAAAGGTACGTGATACCATAGAGAATGCTCCAAAAGTATCATCCGCCCAATGGATATTTTTTTCTTCAAATAAATGGTTTAATAATTCGTGCTCGTATAAAAATTCTGTCGCAACCGAAATTAAAAACTGTTTGTCTTCTTTAGCTGATGGGGTTGGAGATGACATATAGTTTTTATATAGATCAGTCGTTCTTAACTCGGCATATAATTTACGTACCAAATCAAAATCACTTTGCCACGAAATTTTACGGTTCAATACTTCTTTTTTTTAATTCAGAACTATTAGTCAAATTAACTAAGACTATGTTTTCAATAAAACGTAAGTTGGGTTCTAAATCTTCTTTGGTTGGGAGACGTTTGTTCTTGTTTTCTTCCGTTACTAATAATGCAGTATGATGCATATCGGTAAACAATACTAAAACGTAAATGTATAGGTCGTAAATTTTATCTAAACTCTTAAATAATTCTTTTTCATGAAATCCAATATCTGCTTTCTCGTGTTGAAAGAAAGAATACAAGCTTTGCATGGTTTTAATTCGAAGGTAACGTCTGTTTAGCATAAAGAACGAAGGTTAATTGTTTGGTTTTATTTTTTAGGACTGATTTTATTTTTTTTGTCAATTCGAGCGTAGTCGAGAACATTTATCGCATCTCGACTACGCTCGATGTGACATTACATTACTGCATTAATTCTAGCAATACTTTCTATACGTTGTTCTGCTATTTTATTAGCAGCCGCGTAAGTTGGTATGTTTTGAGCTTTTGCTGTTTGAATAATATTCCAAGTTGTATCGTAAATTTTTTCAGCATGAGCTAATGCTCTTTCTCTGTTATATCCATCTAATTCATAATACACGTTGATAATACCACCAGCGTTTACTACAAAATCAGGCGCATATAAAATGCCTTTGCTCATCACTAATTCGCCATGTTTTTTTTCATCAGCTAATTGATTGTTCGCTGCACCGCAAATAATTTTACATTTTAATTTTGATAAAGTTTCATCATTTACCGTAGCACCTAAAGCACATGGAGCATAAATATCAATATCCAAATCAAACATTTTATCAGCAGCTACAAATTCAGCTTTGTAAGTATCTACCGCCATTTTAATGCGTTCTTCAGTAATATCGTAAACATAAACTTTAGCACCTTCTTTAGTTAAATGTTCAACTAAGTGCATACCTACATTTCCAATACCTTGAACTAATACTTTTTTGCCAGCTAGATTATCAGTGCCAAAAACTTCTTTAGCAGAGGCTTTCATACTTACATAAACGCCATAAGCGGTAACTGGAGAAGGATCTCCACTTCCACCCATATTTACAGGTAAACCACTTACATAGTCAGTTTCCATTTTAATAATTTCCATATCGCGGCTGCTCATCGCCACATCTTCCGCAGTAATGTATTTACCGCCAAGGCTGTTCACGAACTTTCCAAAACGACGTAATAAAGCTTCTGATTTTAGTTTTTTAGCATCACCAATAATCACGGCTTTTCCGCCACCTAAGTTAATACCAGCAACAGAAGATTTATAGGTCATCCCTCTTGATAAACGTAAAACGTCTGTCAAGGCTTCCATTTCGTTATTATAATTCCACATACGTGTACCACCTAACGATGGCCCAAGAACTGTGTTGTGAACAGCAATAATGGCTTTTAAGCCAGTTGCATTATCATTACAAAATAATATTTGCTCGTGGTTATGCAACATCATTTGTCCAATAACCGGATTTTGAGCTAAACTTGTGTCTTTAAGATCTTTTACTTCCATAATGGAGTGGTTTAAATTCGCGGCTAATTTAGGGTTTATTTGTATAGAAATGTCAAAATCTATCATTAAATTCGGGACTTATTTTGCTGAAAAACCTTACATATCTATTTTTAATTGTTACATGTTTCGCTCATGCTCAAGAGCGTATGACAGGTACTAAGGACTTTTATATAAAAGTAGCACCTACTTATGGTTTTATTTTTGAACATAAAAGTACTATCGGTAATCTGGTGAAGGGCTATATTCCAGGTATTGAGGTAGATTTTGTAAAACCAACTACTGGAAGTAAGCGTTGGCACCGAGAAAATAATTTCCCTGAAGTAGGCTTGTCGTTTAACTTTATTGATTTTGCTAATCCTAAACAATTAGGTTATTGTTATGCATTATCTCCTTATATCGAAGTACCGTTAAATAAAAAAGTACGAACTAGTCGCCCTGTTTTACGTATTTGTTGGGGAGTTTCTTATCTCACTAAAAAATTTGATATTGATAATAACCCTAAGAATATTGCGATTGCTAGTCATTGGAACACATTTGTTCAATGGAAAGTATTATGGCACTTGAATTTAAGTAATAAATTTAGATTAGAACCAGGGTTGTCTTTTGCGCACGCTTCTAATGGACGTTCACAAGTGCCTAATTTGGGATTAAATGTAGTGTCTTTAAATATGGGGTTAACTTATAAAATTAATGGAGAGGTAGTTAAATCAGATTTAATAGATTCTGGTTCTGTTTGGAAGAGTAAACATGAAATTTTGGTTTGGGATGCTGCAGGATTTAATGAACATGAGCCTCCGGGAGGACCTAAATATTTTTCAAATACTTTTGGTGCTAACTATTATTATAATGTTAGAAATACACATAAATGGGGGGCAGGTTTTGATGTGTGTTATGATACACAAAACGAATACCATTTAAGAACTTCAGGAAATCCTGCGAATGGTTGGACAGATATTTTGCAGTTAGGTGTAAAAGCTTGTTACGCCTATAATGTAGGACAAATTAGTTTTCCTATCGAAATGGGCTATTATGCTATTTCTAAACCAAAAGAGGATGGTCCAATTTTTCACCGAATTGGTATCAGATATTATTGTAAGAATGGATTAATGGTTAACTTTACTATGAAATCACATTGGGCGGTTGCTGCGCATTTTGATTATGGTTTAGGTTATAGATTTAGCTTGAAAAAGAAAAAAATAAATGCCATATAAATTAATCATATCAATAGTTTGCCTTTTGGCATTTGTTTCTTGTAAAAAAGAAAGCATGCGATTGTGTTAAATCATCAGGTCCAACAAATACTATTTATCATGATGTGGCTGATTTTAATTGCATTTATTTAAGAGATAAAATGGATTTGTACATTACTCAAGGGCCTACTTTTGAAGTGCGAGTTGAGGCAGGGCTGAATTTACAGAAGTTAATTAAAACGGAATTAGACGGAGAAACATTAAAAGTCTTTAATAACAACCGTTGTAATTGGGTAAGAGGCTATAAGGGAAAAATAAATGTATACATAACGGCACCTTATTATAAACATATTAGGCATGCAGGATTAGGCACAATTCAAAGCGTTGGTGCAATTACTCAAGACGAAATTTCTGTGAGAACAGAAAATTCAGGAGATGTAAAATTGGATTTAAATACTGGACGTTTTGTTGGAAGTGCCCATGGCAATGGTGATTTATATTTAACAGGAGTTACAGATAGATTGGAAAGTGATTATACAGGAACAAATTACATATACGCATCCCAACTTACTATTAGAAATTATGTGTATTTGCATAGTGTAACTATTGGCCATACATATATTAATGCTCCAGAAGGCGGATTAATGGACATTGTTATTGATAGAGCTGGCAATATTTATTATAAGGGTAATCCAAATACAATTAATTTAACGGGCACAGGTAAAGGAAATCTTATTCATCAGTAATTCATTTTTCTTTCAACAAATTTTAACTTTAGTGTCCGCACTAAAAACAGTACATTTACGTTATAAGTTAAATGAATTTCAATA
The DNA here is from genome assembly GCA_016711805.1 of Bacteroidota bacterium. Classification (GTDB taxonomy): domain Bacteria; phylum Bacteroidota; class Bacteroidia; order B-17B0; family Aurantibacillaceae; genus UBA4416. The sequence continues at coordinate 206,346 of JADJSH010000001.1, read as the reverse complement.
AAATATATTTCAGTTTTTTATTTTTACTATTAGCCTTTCGTTTGCTATCGCAAGATGATTATGTAAATGATAATCAGATGCGCTATGAGGATTGGACTTACAAACCATATATCAAAACAGCGCAGTTGCACGAATCAACCTTTGATGCTAATCCTGCTATTCTTAGATTTAATGGAACTGAACAATTGGAATTAAGTTTTGATGATTTAGAAGCCGATAAAAAAGATTACTCTATCGCTTTTGTTCATTGTGATGCTAATTGGGAGCCATCTAATTTGATGAGTTCTGAATTTATGAATGGGTTTTATGAAGCTAATATTTTAAATTTTAATTTCTCAACTAACACTATTCAGAAATATACACACTATTCTATTTTATTTCCGCAAAGTAACATGCAGTTTTCTAAAACTGGAAATTATATGGTATTTGTATATCAAGATAATGATAAAGAGAAAATTATTATAACCAAGCGTTTTATGATTTACGAAGATAAAGTAACGGTTGTTGCTAATGTTCGTCAAGCAATTGGTAATGATGAACAATACGAAAAACAACACATCGATTTTAATATCATTAATAGTCAATATGAATTAACGAATCCTTTCACGGATATGAAAGTAATTATTACGCAAAATAACCGTTGGGATAATGCCGTTAATAATATTAAACCAACTTTTACAGAACCACGTCAGTTAACTTACTCTTTAGATGACAAATCAACGTTTAATGGAGGAAATGAATTCAGATTTTTTGATAGTCGTTCTTTAAGAACTTATACCGAACGAGTTGCCAATATTACTCGAGATAGTTCGTATACATATCATATTGAATTAAAAACAGATGAATTAAGAACGTTTAAAAGTTATAGTTTTTATAATGATTTGAATGGTGGTTTCTTAATTAAAAATCAAGATTTAGCTACGAACCCTGACATAGAAGCTGATTACGCTTGGATACATTTTTTCCTTCCCTATGACACACAAACCTCAGGTAATTTTTATGTGTTAGGAAAACTAACTGAGTGGCGTTTAAATAAAAGTAATCGTATGACATATAACTATAAGAAAATGGGTTACGAATGTGACTTGTTTGTGAAACAAGGTTATTATAATTACACATATGTGTTTTTAGCTGATGAGAAGAAAGCGGCAGATGAAACTTTATCAGAAGGTAATCATTGGGAAACAGAAAATGATTATACCATTTATGTGTATCATCGCCAACGAGGCACCTACTACGATCAACTTGTTGCGATTAAACGATTTAATTCGTTTAGAAGATAAAAACTTTAACTTTTTGTCTTGATACAAAAAGTTTCAAAAAAATCAAGGCTTATTAAAATTTAGCTAAAATCTGCATGGTATCAAGCTGATTGTTCGAAGCGCTTCGCGAACAGCCCGAACAATCTCCTCTCATGCCCACGCATTTGATGCCACTTGATTTATACGCTAAATTTTAATAGGCCGTAATTCTAAAGTCGAATTTTAATTATTCTAAAGTACATATAAGTATTAGAAAATTATGGGAGGAATCTTCAGTTACTGCATACGTTGGTAATAGTGCGGCTGTTTTTGGCGAAACGGTGCGAACTACAATTTTTTCGGTGGCATTGCGCAGATTTTTAGAGCGAGAAAAGAATTGGAGTTGGCGTTTCGTCTTGAATTTTTGTTTCTTTTTGTTCAAGCAAAAAGAAAAGAAGTAATAAGGAAAATTACCTTCTTTGTAGAAAGTAATTGCAAATTATTTCAAAACTAGGTCTCTTTAAAATCTCCTCTTTCATGCAAGAATCTTTTAATTCAATCAAAGAATCTTTTAAAGAATTTGTTGTTTCAAAATTTTGATTCAATAAATCCTCCATTAAACAACCAAAAGCTCTTACGTCGAGCTTTTCCAAATAGGCTGCATTTTTATCATTCAAATCATATAGTGTTGCGGCACCAAAATCTCCGAAAATTGTATTAGCCTTATCATCAAATAACGTATTGTGAGCATACAAATCACCATGCATAATTCCTTTTGAATGCAAATGCTTTGCCGCATCGGCAATTGATTGAGAAATTTTTAAAATGATTTCACTCGAAAATTGAGTCGCTTCTTTAAAAGTATCTCGTGTACAAGTATCAAAGCTTGGCGGACCAGCAAGATTTTTGAATGAAGGAGGAATTAATTCTAATACCAATCCCATTTTTTGATCGGGATGATTTTTTAGTTTGCCAATAACGGTTACTAAGTGATTATGATTTCCAGCTGCAATGCAAGCATTCATTTCTTCTTCAGGAAATCCATCACTGGTTACCTCTCCTTTAAATACTTTAACTGCAATTTCTTTTTGTGTTAATGAAGTCTGCCATGTTGCTTTTGAAATAACACCAGAAGCGCCTTGTCCCAAAATTTCTTTAAGCGTTAAATCCTTCCATTCAATTAATGGTAACTCATCTTTAATATACTCTGTTTTGCTGAAAGGATTTCCCGCATACGCCAACCACGATAAACGAGGAAGCGATAATAGCCATTGAGGAAACTCAGTTAATTGATTGGCTGCAATACGTAATAATTCTAAGTTCTTGCAATTAGCCATTTCAACTGGCAATGCTTTTATTTGATTTCCTGCAAAAGCTACTTTTTGTAATTTATGAGCTTTGCCAATACTTTTTGGAATTTCTGTAATGCAATTATTTGTTAAGATAAGCCATTGCAAATCAACAGGGAAAGCATTTTCGGGAATGTGGTTAATTTTATTGGATTTAAAACCAATCATCGTTAAACTCGGACACTTCGCTAAAACCTCTGGAAAGCTTACAAAATCATTATCTGAGAAAAAAGCAATCTTTAGTTTTTTGAAATCACTAAAATTATTTGGTAAAGAAGATAAGTGATTGTTTGATAAATCTAAAATTTCTAAAGTTTCTTTTAATTCAAAAATTTCTTTTGGAAACTCCGTTAATTCACAAGATAATTTTAAGATTTTACTTCCTCTTAATTCTCCCGAACGTAATTGTTGAATGGTTTGCATTACAAAAAGCTATACAAGATACGACCTACTAAAAAGTAAATAGAAATACCAATGATGTCGTTTAAGGTTGTTACAAATGGTCCAGTTGCTAAAGCAGGATTTACCTTAAAACGATTCATCATCAAGGGTACAAAGGTTCCTAAAAATGAAGCGCATAAAATCACTGTAAATAAAGCTACACTTACAGTCGCTGCTAATGCCCAAGATTCGCTAATTAATAAATTATATCCTAAAATTAATCCCGAACAAATTAATCCATTAATCAAACCAACCCCTAGTTCTTTAAATAATTTAGGCGCAATTTTATCTACGATTAATGTATTATTTGCTAATCCTTGCACAATAATAGCAGATGATTGTACACCCACATTACCACCGGTTGCACCAATTAACGGAATAAAAAATGCCATCTCAGGACGAATTTGAATTTGATCTTCATAGCCGCCAATAATTCTAGACCCTACAATTCCACCACACATACCAACTAATAACCAAGGAATACGGGCTCTTGATAAACGCCATAAACTATCATTACTATCAACATCGTCGGTAATACCACTCATTAACTGAATGTCTTTTTCAGCTTCTTCGCGCATAACATCCACCACATCATCAATGGTAATTCGTCCAACTAATCTTCCTAATTGATCAACAACTGGTAATACAACTAAGTCATATTTTCTAATTAACTCTGCTACTTCTTCACTCGATTCGGATGTCTTCACCGAAATGACATCGCCATCGTATATTTCTTCAATTCTAGCTAATGGATGAGAGACAATTAATTTTTTTAAAGATAACATCCCAATCAACTTCTCGTTATCATCTACAACATAAACCGCATAAAGCACATCTACATTTTCGGTTTGTTTTCTAATTTCATCAATACAAGCACTTACCGTTTCGTGAGCATATACGCTCACTAACTCCTTTGCCATTAATGAACCTGCAGTACCTTCTTCAAAGCTCATCAAATCTGCAATGTCGCTGGCTTGTTCAATATCTTCAATATGAGATAATACTTCATCCTGAATTTCTTCAGGTAATTCGTTGATAACGTCAGCCGCATCATCCGAATCCATGTTATCTAATTGCTCGGCAATTTCTTTAGTAGAAAAGGTAGCTAATAAAGCTTCACGCTTTTCCTCTTCCATTTCCAATAACACGTCAGATGATAATTCTTCATCAATTTGGTCGTATAAATAAATGGAATCTTCTAAATCTAATTGGTTTAAAATTAAGGCAATATCAACCGCATACAACTCGCTGAGTTGTGCTTTTAAAAACGCATCGTTTTGCTCAGCGATGGCTGTTTTTAACTGGTCGAGGTACTCTGAGTTTAACTCAAATTGCATGTCTTAATTTTTAGCTGCGCTAAAGTAAGGTTTTTATGTTTGAATTTGATTATCCTTTGTTAAACTTTTGTTTAAGTAAAGCATTCAAAAATATTACCGCAAGGATAATCCCAAAACCTACATAAAAAGTAACAGATAAATCCTTGTTTTCATGAAATAAAATCCCAGCAAGGATAATCCCATATACTCCTTCTAAATTTACCGTAAGGTTAATCGTATATGGCGAAAGATGCTTCATTAAATTAACGGAGGCAATAAATGGATAAACTGTACAAACTCCTGCTAAAATGGTAATCAATAAAATATCTTGATTGTTAATGGCAAAAAACTCGGTGGAGAAACTTCCGTTAAATAATAGGAAAATACTTAAACCAACCAAAGCCATCGTTAACTCTACAAAAGATAATACTGGAGATGAGATTGGTTCTTTTTGATCTTGAATTAAAACGCCATTCAATACACTAAATACGGAAGCCGTAAAAGCCGCTAAAATTCCTAATAAAATTCCCATACCATATTTTATTTCCACTGAAAAAATAAGTCCAATAGCAACAATGATAATTAAGCCAATGACTAATTCGTACCAAATAAATTTTCGTTTGTAAATTAATGGCTCGGTAATGGCTGTAAATAATGTGCCTGTACTAAAAGCGGCCATGGTTACTGATACATTAGAAACTTTAATGGCTCCATAAAAACACAACCAATGCACGCAAATAATAAGTCCGATAGCAGTGAGTTGCCATAGTTTTTTAAAGGAAACCAATATATTGGCTTTGATATAGATGAGGTAAAATGTCATTAAAAAAATAGTAATGGCAATTCTAAACCAAACTAATTGTAATGCATCAGCACTTATACCTTTACCAAGTATGGGCGACCAGCCCCAAATAAACACAATAAAGTGTAATAAAAAGTGATGTTTACTAACGTTTTTAAGCACGTGTAAATGTAAGGTTTTAGCTTAATATTTGTCCTTTTTTATTATGGATCTATTATAAAACATGAATTTTAATGATAAAGATCCATACGTTTTGTTTAAAGATTGCTTAACTTAAACATTTATAAATGCTACTAAAATAATTAGATGTCTTCCAATAATTTTAACATAACAGGTTTAACTTCTGAGCAAGTAAAAGAGGCAAGAGAAAAGCACGGACAAAATAAAGCGGACTATAAAAAGGAAAATGTATTTATCACCGCTATTAAAAGTTTAGCTACCGAACCCATGATTATTTTGTTGTTGGTGGCTTCATGTATTTATTTTATAAGTGGCAAAATAGGGGACGGTATTTTTTTAGTGTCTGCCATTATTTTTCAATCTATTATTTCTTTATATCAAGTATCACGAAGTAAAAATGCATTAGAGAAACTTAAAAACTTTATTCAACCTAATTGTAAGGTGATTAGAAATGGCGAAGTGATTGAGATACCAAGCGAAGAATTAGTCATAGGTGATAGCTTGATGATAGAGGAGGGGACGCTAATTTCTGCAGATGGAATAATTACCTATGCAGCAGATTTTTCTGTTAATGAATCTATTTTAACGGGCGAGTCTTTAGTAGTATATAAAGATCAAACAAAAGAAGATAAGGTTGTGTTTCAAGGAACAACAGTATCGAGTGGCTTGGCAGTAGCAACTATTACAGCTATTGGTAATGAAACCCGATTAGGAAAGATTGGAAAGAGTTTAGAAGATATTGAAGAAGAAAAAACACCCTTAGAATTACAGATTGGGGATTTTGTAAAAAAGATGGCTATCGTTGGAGCGATTGTTTTCATAATCGTTTGGGGCATAAATTATGTTCAATCACGTTTAGTTTTAGATAGTTTATTAAAGGCTTTGACTTTGGCTATGAGTATTTTGCCCGAGGAAATTCCCGTAGCTTTTACAACCTTTATGGCGCTTGGTGCTTGGCGTTTAATGAAAATGGGTGTAGTGGTGAAACAAATGAAAACAGTAGAGACATTAGGTAGCGCTACGGTTATTTGTACTGATAAAACAGGAACTATTACCGAGAATAAAATGAGTTTAGCAAAGTTGTTTACGTTATCTACTCAAAAAATTTCGGATCCAGAAGCAGACTTAGATGAAACAGAAAGAGAGCTCATTACATTATCGATGTGGTCGAGCGAACCTATTCCTTTTGATCCAATGGAAGTAGCAATTCATAAAGCTTATGAAACTTTAGTAAAAGAGGATGAACGCTCACAATACAAAATGTTGCACGAATATCCTTTAGGAGGTAAGCCGCCAATGATGACGCATATTTTTGAAAATGATAAAGGAGAGCGAATTATTGCTGCTAAAGGTGCTCCCGAAGCCTTAATAAATGTATCTGATTTGAGTGCAGAACAAAAGCAGCAAATTAAAGACGCGATGAAAACTTTAGCCAAAGAAGGTTATCGTTTATTGGGTGTTGGTCAAGCTACATTTTCGGGAACTAATTTTCCTGAAGAACAACAAAGTTTTAAATTTCTATTTAAAGGATTGATTGCTTTTTATGATCCTCCAAAGAAAAATATACAATCGGTATTAGAAAGTTTTTATAAAGCAGGTATCTCCGTTAAAATCATTACTGGTGATAACGCTGAAACAACAGCTGCTATTGCAAAACAAATTGCTTTTAAAGGCTATGAAAAAAGTTTGTCAGGAGATGAGTTAATGAAATTGAGCGATGTTGAGTTAAAAGAAAAAGTAGGTGAGACTGCTATTTTTACTCGCATGTTTCCTGAAGCAAAATTAAAAATCATTAATGCGTTAAAATCAAATAACGAAATTGTTGCGATGACTGGTGATGGCGTAAATGATGGGCCCGCTTTAAAAGCAGCGCACATTGGTATTGCGATGGGTAAAAAAGGAACGGAGATTGCGAAACAAGCAGCTTCTTTAATTTTAGTAGAAGACGATTTATCTAAAATGGTTGATGCGATTGCCTCGGGAAGAAAAATTTATACGAATTTAAAAAGGCCATCCGTTATATTATTTCCATCCATATTCCAATCATTTTAACGGTGTTTTTGCCTTTAGCTTTGGGTTGGATATATCCTAATATTTTTTCTCCCATACATATTATTTTCCTAGAATTAATTATGGGGCCAACTTGCTCTATCATTTTTGAAAATGAACCCATGGAAAGTAACACCATGCTTAGCAAGCCAAGGCCTTTTACAACCACTTTTTTTAATTGGAAAGAATTAGCTTCAAGTGTTATGCAAGGCTTAGTAATTGCTGCAGGAACTTTAGTTGTATATCAGTATGCAGTTCATAAGGATTGTAATAAAGCTGTTACGCGTACGATGGTTTTTAACGCATTGATTGTAGCAAACATATTTTTAACCTTAGTCAATCGTTCCTTTTATTATTCTGTGCTCACTACCATTCGCTATAAAAACAAGATGATTTTATTTATTATCGGCATCACCGTTTTCATTTCTGCCATGTTGTTATACTTACCTCCAGTAACTCATTTCTTTGAATTTGAACAGCTGAATTTATCTCAATTAGGAGTGAGTTTTGTAATTGGGTTTATATCAGTTGTATGGTATGAGTTGGTGAAATTGAGAGAGAGGATGAGAAAAAGTTAATTTGGCATCGGAATATATTGCTCGTAATCCTCAATAAAATCAACGATTTTTAAATTATTTTCATTTTTATTTGGAAGTAATGAATTAAATGCTTTAAATTTGCAACAGAATTACTACCCACCTATGTGTGTATTAATTTATTAAGAAGTGGCGAGAGAATAGGCTCACTGACCCACTGGCAACCAACTAAAAGTTTCGGTAAAACGAAATTGGAAAACAGGTGCCAACTCCTACTCTGATGAAAAGCAGAGAAAAATAAATTAAAAACAAAGAAAATGAAACACACAAATTCAAAAAACAAAGTAAGAGTTGCTCAATTAGAGGCAAACACTGTAGTTAATTCTGTTCTCATTACCATTTTCATGATGGCTTGTTGTATGTGCTGTTGGTGCATGTGCTAGGCTATTTTTCGTTTTAATCTTATCGAAAAATTAACCTTGGCAAATCCGAGGCTCTTTTGATGTATTCTTTATTTCAAGAATTTTCATCAATCTTAAATTTTTTCAATACAAACAAATTAAAATTAAACATCATGAACTCAAATAAATATACTCAAACAACTACACAAACTACAACTAACTTAATCGGCGAAGCTCGTCACCGTCACTTTTTAAAACTACAAGCGGCTTTTGGTTTTTCTCAAAGAGGAGGAGTTTCCTTTCCTCATGCAAGTCAAGAACACAGTAAACGTTTGGTGAGCGACGTTAATATTTTAACATCATCAGAAAACAAACATTTAATTTTTTCAGAATCCATTTTTAGTAATTAGTTAGAAAGTCTAAATGAGAGTAACGAAACGTTTTTTTAAGTTTTCGTTTTGTTGCTCTCACAAGACAATAAGAAATCATGAGTCATACGACATATACATACAAAAAAAGATTTCCATTAGAGAATGGTTTAACATTACCTCAATTAGAAATCGCCTATCACACCTACGGCTCATTGAACGCCGATAAGAGTAATGTGATTTGGGTTGCTCACGCGTTAACAGCTAATAGCGATGTTTTTGATTGGTGGCCAGGCCTATTTGGCGAAAACGATTTATTTAATCCTAAAGATTATTTTATTGTGTGTGCTAATAACTTAGGTTCTTGCTATGGCACAACTGGTCCTTTAAACATTAATCCAGATACAAATGAGCCTTGGTTCAGTTATTTTCCTCACATCACTATTCGTGATATGGCTAATACGTTACAAGTTTTGAAAAATCACTTAGGTATTGATAAAATTCATACGTTGATTGGTGGCTCTCAAGGAGGACAGATAGCACAAGAATGGGCATTGCAATTTCCTGAAGTAACAGAGAATTTAATTTTGATTGCTACGAATGCGCAGCATTCTCCTTGGGGAATTGCTTTCAATGAATCGCAACGTTTAGCTATTAAAGCGGATAGAACTTATTTTGGAAATACAACTAATGGAGGAGAGAAGGGGTTACAAGCTGCTCGCAGTATAGCATTGTTAAGTTATAGAAATTATAATACGTATAACAGCACTCAAAAAAATAATGGGAATAATAATATCAATAACCATGCAGCCTCTTCATACCAACGTTACCAAGGAGAAAAATTAGTAAAACGTTTTAATGCCTATTCATACGTGCGCTTATCTGAGGCAATGGATTCTCACAATGTAGCTCGGGAAAGAGCTTATAGTGTGGAAACTGTCTTAAATGATATTGAGGTTCCTACTTTAGTCATTGCTGTTTCTTCAGATGTTTTGTTTCCTGTTAACGAACAACAATTATTAGCAAAAGGAATTAAAACCTCGGTATATAAAGAAATTGATTCTTTATACGGACATGATGGATTCTTGATTGAAACAAAACAACTGGCAGAACATATTAAACAATTTTATCAAACACAAAACGTAAAAACACAAACAGTAACTATATAAAACAGAAATTATGAGCAAGAAATTAAAAATAGGATTATTCGGATTTGGATGCGTGGGACAAGGTCTATATCATGTGTTAAATAATAGTACAGGCTTCAAGGCTGACATAGCAAAAATTGCAGTGAAAAATAAAAATAAACCGCGTACGGTAGGAGCGGAGTTAATTACATACGATAAATGGGAAATTTTAAATAATCCTGAAATTGATGTGGTTGTTGAATTAATTGACGATGCCGACGAAGCATTTCATATTGTTAGCGAAGCATTAAAAAAAGGAAAGCACGTCGTAACGGCTAATAAAAAATTATTAGCCACTCATTTGGAAGAATTGTATCGTTTGCAACAAGAAAATAATGTGTCTTTATTGTATGAAGCATCAGCTTGTGGGAGTATTCCAATTATTCGCTCATTAGAAGAATATTTTGATAACGAAGAGTTAGAAAAAGTATCTGGTATTTTTAATGGAACAACTAATTATATTTTAACTAAAACCATTGCAGAAAAACTATCTTATGCAGATGCGTTAAAGCAAGCTCAAGATAAAGGCTTTGCGGAGTCAGATCCAACAAATGACGTGGAAGGATATGATGCTAAATTTAAAGCGGTGATTATAGCTTTACATGCATTTGGTTTAATTATAAAACAAGAGGAAGTATTGAATATAGGAATTACAACTTTGCACGATAACGATATTAAGTATGCTTCTGAAAAAGGATACAAAATAAAGTTAACACCTATTATTCAACGTTTAGGAAATGATAAGGTAAGTGTATTTGTGGCACCACGTTTTATTAAAGAACACAATCATTTATACAATGTAGATAATGAATTTAACGGAGTGATTGTAGAAGGTAAATTTTCTGGTGAACAATTCTTGCAAGGAAGAGGGGCAGGTTCTTATCCTACTGGAGCAGCAGTGTTATCAGATATTTCGGCATTGTCTCACGGATATAAATATGAGTTTAAAAAGTATGCACAAAAACATGCGCCAACATTCACAAATGACGTCGTTATTGAAGCTTATTTCAGATACAATAACGCTGATGATTTAAAACAAATTGTATTTGATGAGATATCAGAAAAATATACGAGCAAGGATTATCATTATGTAGTTGGTAAGGTCAATTTAACGCATTTAATAGCTAATCGTGATTACATCTTGAAAAACAACTTATTTATTTCATTAGTTGATGAGAAGGTGAGTTTAGCTAAAGATGAAACAAGAACCACAGTTTTTAAAAGAGAATTAGTGGCATAATTAAATTGTTTTTAATTCCTACTAAATTAGTAGTATATTTGTGACATAATTTTAATAACTCAATTTATGTTACAGAAAAAAACGAAATATGCGATCAAGGCCTTATTGTCTTTAGCTAAAGAATATAAAGACAATAAACCTATGAAGATATCTGAAATTGCTGAAAAGGAAGGAATTCCTCGTAAGTTTTTAGAAGCAATTTTATTGGAATTAAGACATCATGGCATTGTGGGAAGTAAGATGGGAGCTACAGGAGGTTATTACTTGTTAAAACATCCTGAAGAGATTATGCTAAGCAATGTGATTCGATTAACCGGGGGGCCTATTGCTTTATTACCCTGTGTAAGTTTAAACTTTTATGAACCCTGCGTAGAATGCGTCAGTGAAGAGGTTTGTGGATTGAGAAATGTCATCTTAGAGGTAAGAGAAGCAAGTATTAAAATATTGTCTAAAACCAGTTTAGCAGATATTTTATTAAGAGAATTAAAGTTGAGTAAAAAAGTAAAAACATTGAAAACAAAGAGATAGAACACTTTAATTCCTACTATAACAATAGGAAATATAGAAAATAAATCACTTTTTTCTTGCACAATAAAGATAAACTTCATTAATTTGCAACATCAAAAATGAAAAACACAGTATTAAATATAAATTTTACTAATAAACACATGATGTGTTGTTGGATGCTTCGATGTTGTTAACGGAAGGATATTGATATACAATAACTGGCCCCTCCGTTAATACGGAGGGGCTTTTTTTATAAAAAAATCAAAAACACATTTAAACAAAAAACAGATTATGGAAAAAATATTTATTAGTGAAACAGGACCAGAAGTATCAGCAGCTATTTACGGATTTTGGAGATGGAATACAGCTGCTTTAGCCAATCAAAAAAAGATTGAAGAAATTGTTCGTTATAATTTAGAGTTAGGAGTAAATACCTTTGATCATAGCAATAGCTATAACAATGGAAAGATTGAAGAATTGTTTGGAAAAGCCATTGCATCAAGTTCTATAAAACGTGAAGATATCATCATTTCAACTAAAGCGGGCATCAGGAATTTTTCTGATAAATCAACGAAAGGCGAATACTACGACTTAAGTCCTGAACATATTGCCAAAAGTGTAGAAGATTCTTTAAAACGTTTAAAAACAGACTATATCGATATCTTTTTGTTAGAGCATTATGATCCGTTATATACTGTTGAAGAAACTGCCTCTGCTTTAATTAAATTATTACGCAGTGGTAAAATTAAAAACATTGGTGTTTCTAATTTCAATGTATTTCAGCACCGTTTATTGGCTAGCCATTTGTCTCAACCAATTGTAACAAATCATATTGAGTTGAACTTATTGCAAAGTTCAGCTATTGATGATGGACGTTTGGATTTTATTAAAGAGCAATATAGCAAGCCAATGGCGTTTGCGCCTTTAGCTGGAGGCCGTATTTTAAACGGAAAAGATGCCAAGGCAGTAAAAGTGAGAAAAGTTTTAACGGATATTGCTAAGAAGCATTCAGTAAACGTAGAGCAAGTAGCTGTAGCATGGTTATACAAATTAGGAGCATTGCCAATAATTGGTAGCCCCGATAAAAAGCGTATTAAAAATGCTGCTAGTGCGTACTCAATTAAGTTAAGTAACGAAGAATGGTATAAATTATATAACGCCGCAAAATAAGCGCCATGCAAAGTTTTAGAACAGAATTAGAATTAGTCAATCATTCAGGTAAAGCCTTGGTTGAAAAAGATATCATTGATTTGGATAAAAAAATTAGAGAATTTCGTGAAGGTAAAATCAATGACGAAAAATTTCGTAGCCTTCGTTTAGCGCGTGGTGTATATGGTCAACGCCAACAAGGCGTTCAAATGATTCGTATTAAATTGCCTTTTGGAAAAATTCCACTAAACAATTATTGCGTATTGCAGATATTAGTGATGAGTACTCTAATGGAAATTTGCATTTAACCACTCGTCAGGATATTCAAATTCATCATGTGAGTTTAGACAGAACACCAGAATTATGGGCTAAGTTAGAACAAGATGATATTACCTTACGTGAAGCTTGTGGAAATACCGTTCGCAATATTACGGCTTCGGCCGAAGCTGGAATTGATCCTAACGAACCATTTGATGTGTCTCCTTATGCTCATGCTTTATTTAGTTATTTTTTGCGTAAGCCATTCGGACAAGAATTAGGGCGTAAGATTAAAATAGCTTTTTCTAATAATGATAAAGATACGGCTGTAACGTATATTCATGATATTGGTTTTATCCCAAAATTAAATGAAGCAGGAGAAAGAGGTTTTAAAGTTTTAATTGGGGGAGGTTTAGGAGCTCAACCATTTTTAGCTCAAACTGCTCATGAGTTTTTACCAGAAAATCATTTAGTGCCATTTGTGGAAGCTACTATTAGAGTTTTTGATAGACATGGAGAGCGTGTTAGCCGACATAAAGCCTGAATCAAATATTTGATTCATAAAATTGGGGTAACTGAGTTTTTGAAATTAGTGGACGAAGAACGGAAAGCGGTATTAAATAAAACATACCTAATTGATTTAAACGCCGTTAAGTTTTCTATTCCTGTTAATTCAGTTAAGAAAGATGAGCCTGTTATATCCAATCGTTTAGAATATAATAATTGGGTGTCTACTAATACATTCGAACAAAAACAATCAGGTTTTTATGGAGTGTATATAAAAGTTTTACTCGGAAATATTTCTTCTGCAACTGCTCGCAAATTAGCTAAGATTATTAATGCTTATGCGTCTTCGGAAGATGTACGATTAACTATTAATCAAGGGATATTATTGAAGTTTGTTACGAAAGATGCATTGCCATATTTATTTAACGAATTAAGTAAACTTAAATTAGCAACACCTGGATTTGATTCGGTAGCAGATATCACTGCTTGTCCTGGAACTGATACGTGTAATTTAGCGATTTCAAATAGTACTAATATTACTGTTGAGTTAGAGCGAGTTATCTATGCGGAGTTTCCTGATTTAATTCACAACCATGATATCAAAATTAAAATTAGTGGTTGTATGAACTCCTGCGGACAACATGGATTGGCGCACATCGGTTTTCATGGTAGTTCATTTAAAGTTGGAACTAATGTAGTGCCTGCCTTGCAAGTGTTATTGGGTGGAGGCACATTAGGAAACGGCGAAGGAAGAATCTCAGAGAAAGTAATCAAAGTTGCTAGCAAACGCGGACCGGATGTATTACGTACTTTATTTAAAGACCTTGAAACAAATGCAAGAGAAGGTGAATATTTTAATTCTTACTACGACAGACAAGGCAAAGATTATTTTTATCAGTTACTAAAACCGTTGGGAGATAACAGTACATTGAAGGATGCTGATTATACAGATTGGGGTTCTGATGAAAAATTTGCAACGGCTATTGGAGTAGGCGAGTGTGCCGGAGTGATTATTGATTTAGTGTCTACTTTGTTTTTTGAGGCTGAAGAGAAATTAGCTTGGAGTGCCGAAGCTTTTGATAATGGGCAATTTGGAGATAGTATTTATTACACCTATGCATCTTTTATCAGCGGAGCAAAAGCATTGTTGTTAGATAAGCAAGTTCATGTAAATACACATCATACATTAATTGCCGATTTTGATAAACATTTTGTAGAGACTGAATTAGTTACACTGCAAACTAGTTTTAAAGAATTAGTGCTTCAAATTAATAAAAATGAACCTAGTAAAGAATTTGCTGAAGCCTATTTTTCTCATGCCCAAGTTTTTTTAAATCAAGTTAAACTATTTAGAGAATCACAAGTATTAGAATTAAAATAACTTTTATAAAATTAAAAATATGTCAAATTATATAACACCAAAAATCACTTTAGTAGGCGCAGGTCCTGGTGATATAGAGTTAATTACCTTAAAAGGTATCAATGCATTAAAAACGGCTAATGTTGTTTTATTTGATGCGTTAGTAAATAAAGAATTATTGCAATATGCACCAAAAGATGCAGTGAAAATATACGTTGGAAAACGTAATCATCAACATACCTATACTCAAGAACAAATTAATACGTTAATTGTAGATATGGCTTATACGTATGGTCATGTGGTACGTTTAAAGGGTGGAGATTCATTTGTATTTGGTAGAGGACAAGAAGAATTAAATTATGCCAATGCATTCAATATCGAAACGTCTGTTGTGCCTGGTATTTCCAGTTCAATATCGGTTCCAGCCATAGCGGGAATTCCCGTGACTCATCGTGGTGTAAGTGAAAGCTTTTGGGTAATAACTGGCACTACAAAGGACAATCAATTGTCTCAGGATATTTTATTAGCCGCAAAAACCAATGCTACAGTTGTTGTATTAATGGGTTTAGGAAAACTAAAAGAAATTACAGAAGTCTTTAACAAAGAAGGTAAGTCTGATACTGCTATTGCATTAATTCAAGATGGTTCTTTGCCTAGTCAAAAAATCGCTTTAGGAACTATTGAAACGATAGTGGATGCGGCAAAAGAAAACAACATCAAAGCTCCTGCAGTTATTGTAATTGGAGAAGTGGTTAAGCAGCACCAAAATTTTGATTCTTTATTATCTAACTATCAATTTTTATCTAACTAGTGTTCCCAAAGCATAAAATATATACTCTTGTTTATTTTGAACGATGTTGTGGTTGTTAATACCATTGTTATAAATATATATAGCAATGCTTTTCAATTAACTTTTTTTTAACATCAAACAAGAAAACAATTATACTATTTTATGAAAACAAAATTTCTATATTTTTTATTACTAATAACATCAGCTATTTTGGCTCAAAATGAGCCTATATCAAATGCTCCTCAACAAAAAATTAATGGAACAATAAAGGATCAAAACGGTTCTCCATTATTTGGTGCTTTAGTATATGTTAAAGGTTCCAACGTAAGTTCTATAACCGATTCTTTGGGACAATTTAATATTAAGATCAGCCGAGAGCTTCCATTAAAATTGAATGTTACTTATCTTGGGTACAAACAAATTGAAAAAGAAATTAATCAACTATCAGAGTTATCAATTGATTTTAAGTTGGAGC
Source organism: Bacteroidota bacterium (assembly GCA_016711805.1). GTDB lineage: Bacteria > Bacteroidota > Bacteroidia > B-17B0 > Aurantibacillaceae > UBA4416. Next base: position 190,190 of record JADJSH010000001.1, on the reverse strand, counting down.
CAGATAATACATTGAACGAAGTGCAAGTTGTTACCTCTCGCAGACGAGAAGAAACAGTTCAGCAGGTGCCAATACCAATTACAGTTATTGGCGGCGCTAAAGCCGAAGATGCAGGTGCTTTTAATGTTAACAGAGTTAAAGAGTTAACACCTTCGGTTCAATTATATTCATCTAATCCAAGAAACACAACGTTAAACATTCGAGGCTTAGGTTCTACTTATGGATTAACTAACGATGGTATTGACCCAGGCGTAGGTTTTTATGTAGACGGCGTATATTATGCTCGGCCTGCTGCAACAACTTTTGATTTTATTGATATAGAAAGAATAGAAGTTTTGCGAGGTCCACAAGGTACTTTATTTGGAAAGAACACTACTGCTGGCGCATTTAATATTTCTACTCGTTTGCCGACATTTACTCCTGAAGCTAGTGCAGAGATAAGTTATGGGAATTTTCAATATGTACAAGCTAAAGCAACTGTATCGAATGGCATTACTAAAAAAATTGCTGCTCGTATCTCTTTTTCAGGAACTCAAAGAGACGGTGTCATTCAAAACGTAAAAACAAATTCTTATACAAACACATTAAATAATCAGGGAGTTAGAGGACAGTTATTATTTGCACCAAATGATAAATTAAATATTGTTCTTTCTGGAAATTATAATATACAAAGGCCAAATGGTTATGCGCAGGTAGTTGCAGGTGTTGTTACAACCGAAAGAGCAGCTTACCGTCAGTTTGATGCGATTACTAAAGATTTAAACTATACTCTTCCAAGTTCAAATGCGTTTGATAGAAAAATTGACCATGATACACCATGGAAGTCATATCAAGAAATAGGTGGAGCATCACTTAATGTTGATTATAAAATAGGGAAGGGAACTTTAACATCTACAACAGCTTGGGCTTTTTGGAATTGGGACCCTTCTAATGATCGAGATTTTACAGGCTTAGAGGCATTACGCTTGTCTCAAAATCCTGCGAAGCATCAGCAATATAGTCAGGAAATTAGATATTCGGGACAAATCACTTCGAAGTTGAGTGCTGTTATTGGTGTGTATGCCATCAATCAAGAAGTTAGAATATCCGGAACTGAAGAGTCTGGTAAAGATCAATGGCGTTTTTTACAAAGTTCAACGAGTGCACTTTGGAAAACTCCAGGCTTGTTTGAAGGTTATGGTATTAAAACAAAAGCAAGTATAAATTCTACGAGTGCAGCAGTTTTTGCACAGGCCGATTGGAATATTATTAAGGGCTTACATATACTACCTGGTATCCGATATAATTATGATGAAAAAAATGCAGATTATAACAGAACAACTTATGGAGGATTAGAAACAACCAATACTCAGTTATTGGCACTAAAAAAAGCAGTATATAGCGATCAAGCATATCAGAAAAGCGCTAGTAATACTAATTTATCAGGGAACTTAACGCTTTCGTATAATTTTAATAATAGAGTTAATGTGTTTGCAACTTACTCTACAGGATATAAACCTATAGGTGTAAACGTTGCAGGATTACCAACTACAGCAGCTGGTGATGCCGATCTTGATCTTGCAGTTATAAAACCAGAGGAAGTTTCTCATTCTGAATTTGGGATAAAAACATCTCCAGTGAGACGTTCAACTTTAAACCTAACTGTATATAATACGGATATTTCAAACTTTCAAACAAATGTTCAGTCGCCAGAGTTAGGCATCAATCGTGGTTATCTAGCAAATGCTGAAAAAGTAAATGTTAGAGGAATTGAATTGGAAAGTGGTATCGCTGTTAAAAATTTCTTGTCATTATTTGCCAATGTATCTTATACAGAAGGTAAATATGTAAAGTTTACGAATGCTCCATTGCCATTAGAAGAAACCGGGAAAACAGTTGACGGTAAACAAGTTGCTTTTAAAGATGTTTCGGGTGGCAGACTTCCAGGGATTTCTGATTGGGCAGGAACATTGGGAGGCGAGTTATCTGTTGCGGGAAATTTCTTAAAGAATTCTGGTAGATTTTATTTAGCATCAGAAGTTTCGTATCGTTCTGATTTTTCTTCGAGTCCAACTCCATCAAAATATTTAAATATTGATGGCTATTCATTATTAAATGCGCGTATTGGTTTTAGAACAACAAAAGGTATTTCTTTTATTGTTTGGAGCAGAAATTTGTTGGATCAAAATTATTACGAGCAATTATTGCCAGCGGGAGGAAATGCAGGGCATTATGCTGCTGTGTTGGGAGACCAAAGAACCTATGGTGTAACACTTAGATATTCATTTAAGTAAATATTAAGTAAAAATTAGTTACTACACGAAAATATGAGTACTACCGAAGTAAAAAATACCTTATTCCCCGTTTTTTTAAAGCTCGAAAATTTTCGAGTGTTAATTGTTGGCGGAGGAAAAGTAGGATTAGAAAAAGTAACGGCTATAATAAATAATAGCCCTGCTACAAAAATTACTTTGGTGGCTACTCATGTGTCTGAAGAAATTAAATCTATTCAAAGCAATTATAATATTACCATTCATCAACGTTCTTTTAAGGAAACCGATTTGAATGATATTGATTTAGTAATTGTAGCTGTCAACAATAGAGAAACAAGTATAGAAATCAAACAATTAGCTCAGCAAAAACATATTTTAGCAAATGTGGCTGATACGCCTGATCAGTGCGATTTTTATTTAGGATCTATTGTGCAAAAAGGAAATGTGAAGATCGCAGTTTCAACAAATGGTAAATCACCAACCTTAGCTAAACGAATCAGAGAAACATTTGAAGAATCTTTTCCAAATGATATTAATGAATCTTTAGATAACTTAACAAAAGTACGAGGTTATTTATCTGGAGATTTTACAGAGAAAGTAAAACAGTTAAATGCCATTACATCCGTTCTTTCTTCGAATCCTAAAAAATTAAAAGAAACGACTATTAGTAAAAAACGCATTTGGACATATAGTTTGTCAATTCCTTTATTATTGATTTTAGGATACCTATTAAGTCATTTTTTACCACCTGATATATTAGGAGGCTATGCTTATCGATTTACACAAAGTATCGATTCTTCTATCTTCTTATACATTTTGGCAGGCTTTACCGCCCAAATGATTGATGGAGCATTAGGAATGGCCTATGGTGTAACTGCTACTACATTTTTATTGTCATTTGGAATTACACCCGCTGCTTCTAGCGCAAGTGTTCACGCATCTGAGGTTTTTACAAGTGGTGTGTCAGGTTTAATGCATTTAAAATTTGGAAACGTCAACAATAAATTATTTAAGAGTTTATTAATTCCAGGTGTGATTGGCGCGATCCTAGGAGCTTATATTTTATCGTCTTTCGAACAATACAATTATATTATTAAACCATTAGTGTCGACGTATACATTGATACTAGGTGTGATTATTATTTTTAAGGCATTACAAAAAGATAAAGTAAGACAGCGTATTAAACGAATTTTTCCTTTAGCAATGGTGGGTGGTTTCTTAGATTCCATTGGCGGCGGTGGTTGGGGACCAATCGTATCTTCTACATTAATTGCTAGAGGTAGAAATCCAAGATATACCATTGGCTCCGTAAATTTAGCCGAGTTTTTTATTGCTCTTTCTAGTTCTTTAACCTTTGTGACCATTATAGGATTAACACACTGGACCATTATTGCGGGATTAATTATTGGCGGTGTTATTGCTGCGCCAATTGCAGCATATATTGCTAATAAAATCCCAACAAAAAGTATTATGATACTCGTAGGTATTGTAGTGATTATATTAAGTTTAAAACGATTATTTTTTTAAAACATGATAACAACAGACATCGCCATTGTAGGCGCAGGACCGGTAGCATTATTTGCCATTTTTGAAGCAGGACTTTTAAAAATGCGATGCCACTTAATTGATTATTTACCTCAAGTTGGAGGGCAATTATCCGAAATTTATCCTAAGAAACCAATTTATGATATACCTGGTTTCCCTAGTGTATTAGCGCAAGAATTAGTAGATAATTTGGTAAAACAAGCAGAGCCATTTAATCCTTCTTATACATTAGGTGAACGCATTGAATCGCTTGAAAAAATTGGAGATAGAGATTTTGTATTAACCACTAATATGGGTACAAAAATCAATGCCGCTGTTGTGGTGATTGCAGGTGGTTTAGGATGCTTTGAACCTCGTAAACCTGAAGTAGAAAACTTAGTACAATTCGAAAATGGAAAAGGCGTAAGTTATATGGTGTTAGATCCAGAAACCTACAGAGATAAAAATTTGGTAATTGCAGGTGGTGGAGATAGTGCTTTAGATTGGACCATCTTCCTAGCAAATGTGGCAAAAAAAGTAACGCTTGTTCACCGCAGCGAATCCTTTAGAGGAGCTCCTGATAGCGTGAATAAAGTGATGGCTTTGGCAGCCGAAGGCAAAATAGATTTATTACTAAATACTAATTTAACGAAAGTAAGCGGCGATACTGTTTTACAAAATGTGACCGTTGTTGATTCGAAAACCAAGGAAGAAAAATTGATTGTCGCTGATAATTTAATTCCATTATTTGGCTTGAGTCCAAAATTGGGGCCTATTGAAAATTGGGGTTTAAATATTGATAAGAATGCCATTGAAGTAAATACGGACGATTATTCAACCAATATTGAAGGGGTTTATGCAATTGGCGATATTAATACTTATAAAAACAAATTGAAGTTGATTTTATGCGGTTTTCATGAGGCTGCTTTAATGAGTCATAGTGCTTATAAATACATCAATCCAGGGGTAAAATATACCATGAAATATACTACTGTAAATGGTGTAAATGAATTTTAAAATTGGTTATCTTTACTGTAAAACAATCGCAATTTTATGCAAATTAACTTAAAACGAATAGATAAAGATTTTAATATCGAAGCCCGAAACGATGAAGGAAATTCCTTGTTAATGGATGGCTCTAAAGAAATTGGCGGTAATGGAAAAGGCATGCGTCCCATGCAATTAATATTGGCTGCTTTGGGTGGATGTAGTTCGGTAGATATCATTTCAATTTTGAGAAAACAAAAACAGGAATTAGAATCAGTGGAGATTGAAGTGAACGGAGATAGAGAGCCAGTTGGAATTGAAGGCTATTCTTTATTCAAAACTATTGAAGTGCATTTTATCTTAAAAGGTAATGTGGATAAAGATAAAGTAGATAGAGCGGTTAAATTATCAATGGAAAAATATTGTTCGGTTACTAAAACTTTAGAACCAACAGCAAAAATCACTTATAAGGTTACTTTAAATTAAAGAATATTTAACCGCAAAGAAACAAAGAAAAAGCAAAGAATACAGAGGTTTATAAAATGTGAGAACAAACTCTGCGACCTCTGCGAAAAATGCTCAGCGATCTCTGCGGTTAGAACAAAATAATATTATGGAAAATAAACAATTTGAAACACAGGCCATCAGAGCACAACTAGAGCGTACAGATTACAATGAACATTCAGCTCCTTTATTTTTAACCTCTAGTTTTGTATTTGATACAGCTGAAGAAATGCGTGCGGCTTTTAATGAAGAGTCAGATGATTTTATTTACTCTCGTTATGTGAACCCAAACACCAGTGAATTTATTAATAAAGTATGCTTGTTAGAAGGCGCTGATGCAGGCTTTGCAACAGCAACTGGTATGGCTGCTATCTTCACGACGTTTATGTCTATTTTAAAATCAGGAGATCATGTCGTGTCTTGTTCTTCTGTTTTTGGTGCGACGCACGCCGTGTTTACAAAGTACTTCCCTAAATGGAATATTTCTTATTCATATTTCAATACCAATAATGCCAATGAAATTGAAAAATTAATTAAGCCTGAAACGAAATTTATTTATTTAGAAACGCCTACGAATCCTGCTATTGAATTAATTGATTTGGAATTGGTAGCGGCAGTGGCTAAGAAACATAATATCTTATTAATCGTTGATAATTGTTTTGCAACACCTTATTTGCAAAATCCTATTAAGTATGGTGCAGATTTAGTAATTCACTCAGCTACTAAATACATGGACGGACAAGGACGTGTGCTTGGCGGTATTGTAGTTGGTAAGAAAGAATTAGTTCATGATATTTATTTATTTGGTCGTTTAACTGGCCCATCGATGAGTCCGTTTAATGCCTGGGTGTTAAGTAAGAGTTTAGAGACTTTAGCCTTGCGTATGGATAGACATTGTGAGAATGCATTGTACGTTGCACAAAAATTAGAAGGGCATGCTCAATTAGAAAATGTATCTTATCCATTCTTGCCTTCTCATCCTCATCATGCGATCGCTAAAAAACAAATGAAAGCTGGTGGGGGTATTATTACTTTAACATTAAAGGGTGGTTATGAAGCGGCAAAGCAATTTTTAGATAAACTGCAAATGATTAAAATTTCACCAAACTTAGGAGATGCTAGAAGTATTGTGACGCACCCAGCATCTTCAACTCATTGTAAGTTAAGTGAAGAAGAACGATTAAAAGTTGGTATCACTCCAGGTTTAATTCGTGTATCCATTGGATTAGAAAACAAAGAAGATATATTAAATGATTTATTAAGTGCGTTGAAATAATTTAACCGCAAAGAAGCAAAGTAGACGCAAAGAAAAAGAGAGAAAATATATAATTATTGAAACATAAACCCTTTGCACTCTCTGCGAAAAAACTCAGCGTCCTCTGCGGTTAAATAACAAATAAAAATGAACAACATAAAAGAACTCATAAAAGATAAATCACCCGAAGAAGCTCTGGCGCTATTAGCAAAGAGTTTCCTGGAAAGATTGTGTTCTCCACTAGCTTAGGATATGAAGACCAAGTGATTTCTCATTTTATATTTTCCAATAAATTACCTATTGAAGTTTTTACTTTAGATACAGGACGTTTATTTAACGAAACGTATTCTGTTTTAAATAGCACATTAGAAAGATATAAAACACCTATCAAAGTTTTATATCCTCAAACTGAAGCCATAGAAAAATTAGTATCTGAAAAAGGCCCCATTAGTTTTTACGAAAGTTTGGAGAATAGAAAAGAGTGCTGTTATATCAGGAAAGTAGAACCATTAAAGCGTGCTTTAAAAGGAAATTCTATTTGGATCACTGGCATTAGAGCAGAGCAGTCTGATAATCGACAAGATATGCCAAGCGTAGAATGGGACGAAGCTAATCAAATCGTCAAATTTCATCCGATTTTAAATTGGTCGTTAGATGAAGTGAAAGCTTATATTTTTAAACACAATATTCCATACAACCCGCTACATGATAAAGGATTTGTGAGTATAGGTTGTGCGCCTTGCACGAGAGCTGTCAAAGAAGGAGAAGATTTTCGAGCAGGTCGCAATGTGGATACGGGGCATAACTTTGAAGAAGCAATTTCGTATCGTGATAATTTGGCTAAACAATTAGATGAAAAATTAATTGTTCGCTATGTTACCGATACCATCAAAGCAAAGAAGTTGCAAGATGGAAAAGGAAAATTTCCAAGTCGTAATGGTTTGCAGACTTATACTTTGTTGGATGTGATTGAGGAATTTGAGTTTGATGCTTGTATTGGTGGTGCTCGAAGAGATGAAGAAAAGGCGAGAGCAAAGGAACGTATTTTCTCAGTTCGTGATGAGTTTGGACAATGGGATCCTAAAATGCAACGCCCCGAGTTATGGAATATTTATAATGGTAAAGTCAATAAAGGAGAAAATGTGCGTGTATTTCCTATCTCTAACTGGACCGAGTTAGACGTGTGGAATTATATTAAACGTGAAAAGATTGAATTACCTTCTATTTATTTTACACATGAACGTGAATGTATCTTAACAGAAAATGGTCAGTTAGTGAACACCAATGAATTTGTAACGATTGAAGAAAAGGATGTGATTGTCAAAAAGAAAGTTCGTTATAGAACAGTTGGCGACATGACTTGTACAGCAGCCGTTGAAAGTGAAGCTTACACCGTTGATGATATCATTGCAGAATTAAAAGAAGCAAAAATTAGTGAGCGTGGAGCTACTCGTATGGATGATAGAGTAAGCGAAGCTGCCATGGAAGATAGAAAAAAAGGAGGATATTTTTAATTATGGATTTATTAAGATTTTTTACAGCAGGTAACGTCGATGATGGCAAAAGCACATTGATTGGTCGTTTATTATACGATAGCAATTCTATCTCAACAGATATTATTGAAACACTTACTCGTCAGAGTAAAACAACAGGAACGAATACAGAAATTGATTTGGCTTTATTGACCGATGGCTTAAGAGCGGAGCGGGAGCAGGGTATTACGATTGATGTGGCTTATAAATATTTCAGTACCGATAAACGTAAGTTTATTATTGCTGATACTCCAGGGCATATTCAATATACACGTAATATGTTTACCGGCGCCTCTAATGCTAATTTGGCAATTATATTAGTTGATGCTCGTAATGGTATTACTGATCAAACTAAACGTCACAGTATTATCTCTGCAATTTTGGGAATGCCTCATGTATTGGTGTGCATTAATAAAATGGATTTGGTGGATTACTCAGAAGAGAAGTATAAGCAAATAGAAAGTGATTATTTAACCTTCGCTAAACAATTGAATTTAAAAGATATTTCTTTTATTCCAGCAAGTGCATTGGCTGGAGACAACGTAGTGACTAAGTCTGATAAAATGTCTTGGTACAAAGGAAAACCTTTATTAGAGTTTTTAGAAACCATTGAAATTGTAGAAGCAAAACAAACTGATGTTTCTCGTTTTCAAGTGCAATATGTCATTCGTCCGCAGACAGATGATTTGCATGATTACCGTGGTTTTGCTGGTAGAGTCGTAAGTGGTTCTTATCAAAAAGGACAAAAAGTTACTGTTTTACCATCAGGTATTGAGACAACTATTGATAAAATTGAAGTCAATCAGCAAGAAGTAGAATTAGCTGAAACTAATACACCAGTAGTATTACATTTAAAAGATGATGTAGATATTAGCAGAGGAAATTCAATTGTACCTACGGAGCATTTGCCTAAAACAGAAAAAGAAGTGACAGCTACGATTTGCTGGATGGATAACGCGGCGTATATACCTGGACAAAAGATTTTATTACAACAAAATTCTTTCAGAACTAAAGCGGTGGTAAAAGAAGTGATTAGTAAAATTGATATTCATTCGTTTACTCAATTAGAAAGTGACGGTGCGATGAAACTCAATGATATTTGTAAAGTGTTAATTAAAACCGCCGAACCCATTAGTTTTGATAGTTATGCTGATAACAGAAACTCTGGCTCTTTTATTTTAATTAACGAGAACACAAATAATACGATTGCTGCTGGGACAATTGATTAATAATGTCCCGCAGATTTCGCTAACTTGCTGATTTTAAATATTTATCTGCGGATTTAGCTAAAATATTTAATATTGTAACCCAAAACTCATCATTCATAACTCATATCTAAATACAATGGAATTAATTACCACTTACATCTGCAAAAAATTTGATATTGGCGTACACGACAATATGTTTGGAGGAACTTTAATGTCATTAATTGACGATGCCGCTGGTTCATATGCGTCCCAGTTATGTGATACGCCAAGAATGGTGACTATTAAGTTTGATGAGTTGGTATTTAAAAAGCCAGTTAAAGTAGGCAATATTTTAAAAGTGTATGGTAAGGTTGTAAAATTTGGTAACTCTTCATTAGAACTATATATGGAAATTCGTAAACACAATGTTTACACTGGTGAGCAAGAAATTGTAACTCATACTAACGTGAAATTTGTTCGTATTGACGAAGAAGGAAATCCTATTCCTATTTCAGAACGAGTAAAACAACGTTATGCCGAACGTCTTAAAAAATATGGCAAGGGTTTGTTGACGATTGAAGAAAAAGGAACGGAGATTGAAACTCATAAACTGAATTAAACAAAAAAGGCTTTAGTTATTCTAAAGCCTTTTTTGTTTGAAACGATCAATTTATTTGGTTGTCTTTTTTAGAATGAGTAAAGGAGTTTTGGTGTCAAAAGTCACTTCTTTGGTATTGTTTCGATAAAATAATCGGTCTATCCAACTACGGTTTTGTTTAGTAAACAATACAACCAAAGAAGGTTTGTGTTTAGTCATATCATTTTGTAAGTGATGAGAAATGGTGTGGTCTATTTTCATTTTCTTAAAATGAAAATAAGTGCCTTTAGTAGTATATTTAGCTGCGATTTTATTTAGTTTACTCATGATTTCATCTACCTCAATCATGAAATCATAATAATACACATGGATATTTGCCTTAAACGGTAAAGCAAATTTCTGCACCTTAGTTAATTCACTTTTTAAATTAGCTAAATCAGATGAATACCATATTTCGTTTATTGGTTTTATGCGGTATGTTTTTGGCACAACTAATACTGGAGTTGTTGATTTTTCAATTAAAGCGGAAGTGGTAGTACCAAGTAATTTTTTTAATGCACCTCCACCTCTTGTGCTTATACATATATAATCCGCTTTACATTGTTTTGCGAAATTTAAAATCATATTGTTTGTGTCGAACCCAACTTCGACTACACAACGAAACTTTACTAATGGTAACTCACTAGAAGTGTAAATAGAATTTATAAAATTATGAAGTTTTTCTAGTCTTAAATCGTGATCAGGATTTTCGTTTTTCTTTTTAGGGTTCCAATTATTGTCTGCTACACCTTCGTGTACATGATAAAAAATTATTTCTGCAGAAGATTGAGAAGCAAATTGAATGGCGAAACGCACGCCAGCTTTTGAGTTAGTAGAATAATCTGTTGTAACTAATATTTTTCTCATGTGGATTTTGACTTTGGTTTATATAACGAAGTTCAACAATCTAGTGTTGCCCAAAAATGAGAATGGTTAGTTATTGATATGATTATGCTCAGTATTTAATTATGTCTTACTGTAAAAGAATCCGGTAAAGAGATAATACCTTTATTACCTTCTTTTCGTAAATGAATAATCATCTCAAGTGCAGTCATTGGCTGAGTTACTGAATGAGCAGTATCATTCAAATAAACAGTAGTGTCATGACTGGTATGATTAATCCAAATACCTTGCTTTAAACCATCAACCACCATGTTAATTGTGTCCCACGAACACTTTGTTGTTGGGATTTCAAAGGAATTGATGGTATGTTTGTCTTCTGTGCTGCAAGAAACAAGGCTTATTAGTACAATCGCTGAAAATAAAACATAATTTTTCATACACTAAGATAAGATTTATTGTTTTAAAGATATATTAAATGAAGAAATAACAAAATATGGTTATAACATCTTATTTTTTTGGTAGTTTATTCTTAGAATTAAAATTATAGTTAAATTCTATTTAAGACAGATTTATTTAGTATCTGTCCAACCGTTATTTAAAGCTTTTATTTGATATCGTTCACTCTTTTTTGGTTCATTTATCTCAGAATATGCTAATGCTAATTGTCGGTATATCTTATAGAGTTCAATACGTTCATTCAAAATAGTCTTATGATTATATTTTATTGCCATCTTTAAATCTTTAATAGCTTTTTTCGGTTCATCAATCTGATAATAGGCAATTCCTCTATCAAAATGATTTCGAGCTTCTTTTGGGTTTATAATATTAACCTTATTAAAGTATACAATGGCTTCTTTGTATCTGTTGAGTGCATTTAATGCCGTACCCATATTATGAATTAAATATTCATCGTTGGGATATTTTGTATATGCCTTTAATAAATCATTATATGCTTTTTCAAATTCATTAGTATCATAGTAAATTGCTGATCGATCATTATAAAAATCCATATTACTCGAATCTAAAGCGATGGCTTTATTCATGCTGATAAGCGCTTTATTATATTGTTTGTTTATACAATAAATTGTTCCAAGCCCTGCATGAGCCATTGAATATAAAGAATCTAGTTTTAAACATTTTTTAAGATAATATTCGGCAATTATATAATTACCTTTTTTTCGTTCGAGTCTACCAGTTAAAAACGAGTAATTAATGGAGTTAGTATCATTTATAAAGTATGATTTTATGAGTGATTCTGATTTTTTCAAGTTGTTTTTATCTAGTAACTCAGTAATTTTATTTATTTCATTCTGGGAGTAAAGACAATTACAAGTAAAAATAAATGATATGAAAAAAAATATGCGATATATCATGTCAATATAAAATTAATTACTTTTCACTACTAGAGAATCATAGCTTACAAATGGGCCAGTAAAGCCTGATTTTAATAAACGAATCATTTCTCCAGATGTCATATTTGTAACCGAATGAGCCGTATCATTTCGATATACAACTGTATCTTTACTGATAGGCATAAGCCAAAGTCCTTGTTTCTTACCATTACCATCTACTAAATTAATAGTGTCGGCTTTATTAGTTAACTCAAATGATTTAAAAGGTAGTTTATCTCCATTTGATTTTTCTGTACCACAAGATACTAGGCTTAATGAAGCTATGGCTATAAATAGGATTGAATTTTTCATATACTAAGATTAGAAAATATTTGATTTATACTAATATTATAATAAGAAATAACAGAAGATGGTTACAATATCTAATATCATAAAACCCCAAAGTACTTTATTAGTGAATTTGTCTTGCCCATCGTTAAAGCCCATTGATATAAGCGTTAAAAATAATACAATGTAATACACTTCAAGTCCATAGCTGAGTTCGTATTTATATGGCCATTTTTTTCTAGTAAAAAATGTAGGCTTACCAAATATGTTTTTTTGTATTAGCATAGTGTCGCCCACATCAAATCCAGGAATACTTACATTGGAAATATCACCCGTATAACTCCCTTGTTTAGTTGTTAAATAGATAGTTGAAATAACTTGCGTTTGTGTTTGAAAAGAAGAGTCGCGTTTAATTTGACGTTCTAATAAAACTTCTTCATTAATGCTTGAGGTTTTATGCTGTAAGCTAATTGCGGTAATAAAGAAAATATGAAATACTAATCGAATAATCCATGAAGAAATAAACAATGGACTTTTTCTAAATATTTTATTGAACTGCTTTTTTTCTTCTGCTTTTAAAGCTAGATGCTTATCGAGGTTTTCGCGAAGTTCAGTTTTTTTATCATCGGATAGTTTTGGACGTCTCATCTTAGTATAGTTGGGTTTAATATTCTAGCACGTCCAAATTGAGATTGTATAATTTTAATGGTAATAGGAGCACCTTCTTTTAAATGCAGTTTAGTTAAAGGAATAGCAAATGCATTTTTTTGTAATTGCATGTAGTTTAATACCAAACTGTCATTTACTAATACTTGTTGAGCCGTATAAATAGTATCTTTTCCAACGATGATTTGTGGATTTTGCACATATATATCTTTTCCAAAGAAACTACCTTTCAATAACATAGTGTCTAATTTAATGGTTTGAGATTTTAAATAGTTGTTTAATAAAACAAACATCAAGACAAATAATATGCGACTAAATGGATTCAAAGATTATCAATAAGAGTAAAGTTAATCTATTTTTAGTATTACATAAAATCTACAAGAAGAAATTCATAACTTAGACTAACTAATCAAATTACCATGAGAAAAATTTACTCGATATTCATAATTGCATTTTTTAATCAAATGTCTTTAGGGCAAACAGTAAATATTACTGTAGATGCTAATGCTGGAAGAAAAATAATATCTCCTTTTATTTACGGTAAAAATAATAATGTGTCAGATAATCCTTCATCGCCAACATCAGCGGCTCAATGGAAATTTTTAAGAGATGTTGGTTTGCGTTTTTCGCGAGAGAATGGTGGGAATAATGGGAGTAAATATAATTGGCGTAAAAAAATTACTTGCCATCCAGATTGGTACAATAATGTATACACTCACAATTGGGATTACGCTGCCCAAAAATTAGGAGATAGTTTGCCTAATGCGCAAGGGATGTGGGGCTTTCAGTTAATTGGAAAAGCGGCTTCCAATAATTCAAATAATTTCAATGATTGGGCATATAATAGTTCTAATTGGTGGAGTGGAGTACAACAAAATTTAGCAGGAGGTGGCGTTCCAAATGGAGCAGGAGGAAGTAACGCAACTACTAATGGTAATCCGAATTTATACTTACAAAACTGGACAGCAGATTCTACCGTTAATATGTTAGATCATTGGTTTGGAAGTGGTGGTTTGGGTTTAAATAATAATAAGATTCAATATTGGAGTATGGATAATGAACCAGATATTTGGTATGGAACGCATGATGATATCATTCTAACGCAACCTACTGCCGAAGCTTTTATGCAATTATATTTTTCAGTGGCTAAAAAAGCGCGCGCTAAGTTTCCTAATATTAAATTATGCGGACCAGTACCTGCTAGCGAATGGCAATGGTATGCCTGGAATAATACGAAAATCACCGCTATGAATGGACTAAGTTACACTTGGTTAGAATTTTTTATTAAACGTATTTCGGAGGAGCAAACAGCAACAGGAATTAGGTTGTTAGATGTAATTGATATACACAGTTATCCAAACGAATCGAATAGTGCTGATGTAGTTCAGTTACATCGTTTGTATTTTGATACTACTTACAGCTATCCTGGAGCCAATGGCGTTAAAACTATTGCTGCATCAGGTTGGGACAATTCTATCACTCAAGAATTTGTATTGGAGCGTTGCAATAGATGGTTAAATCAATACATGGGACCAAATCATGGTGTAGGAACTGCTGTTTCTGAATATGGATTTACGCATGTCAACGCTAATATAAGTTCGGTAAGTTACGCTTCTGTTCTTGGCACATTTGCAGATAATGGCGTCTCATTTTTCGCGCCATGGTACTGGAATATTGGGCAGTGGGAGACCATGCATTTGTTTAGTCGCTATGCAAAAACGACACGTATAAAGTCATTGTCTAGTCAAGAGTTAAATGTATCCGCGTATTCTTCTATTAATGCGACAAATGATTCTGTAACAACGGTATTAGTAAATAGAGCATTAACTACCTCAAAAACTGTGAGTATGACTGTAAGTAATTTTAATATTTCGAATGGTATTTACACGTTCAAACAATTAAATGCATTGCCTTCAACCGAAACTTTTATCTCGCATACTAATAATGCCTTATCGTCGGGCACAGTTCAAGTAACCGCTAATACATTTACTGTTAATTTGCCAGCGTTGTCTACTACGGCTATTATTTTAAAAGGAGTTGGTGTTGTTACAAATATTGATAAGCAAATCACTCATTCTATGCAAGTGAAATTATTTCCTAATCCATCTTCTACCGAAAATGCGTTGATTGATTTGTCTGGGGAAAAAATAAATGATTTGAATCTGAAAGTATATGATATTCGAGGTGAACTCGTGTATTCAAATTATTATTTTGGACAAAGTCCAAACGTTATCGAAATACCATCCATTCATTTTTCTCAAGGATTATACATGGTTAATCTGAGTTCGGCGAAAGGGAAAAATTGGACAGGTAAATTAGTAAAACTATAAAATAGAAAAACTTACTTTCTTAGTTTTGTAATTAATATAGTCGCTACTATAATTGCCACAATAGCTAATACAGAAATAGGATTAGCAAAGTTTACGGTCCAACCAAACTGAGCGATTCGTTTAGGTGGAAAAATACGTTTGTCTTTTCTGTTGAAATAAAAAATACCTAAAATCCAATTATCTGGATTTTTACTCCATTCTTCTAGAGTTTCTTTACTTGGTTTATTGTCTTTATCTGCCATGATATTTACAAAGGTAAAAGTTTTTCTTTTTCAGTAATCATTTTGTTTCCTATTTCTAAGTGTGAATGATGTAAGTATTATTAGAATTTATGTAATATGTTTCATTGTTATTCTAGCACCTTTGTATTATAAATTATACAATTAAAAAAAACAAAATGAAAAAAACAATTTTATTAGCAGTAGTTTTATTAGCAGCAGGAACATCAATGACTTCTTGCAAAAAAGACTACGTATGTAAATGTTCAAAAACATACTCTAGTGGTTCTGGAAATGCAACAGGTGATTATTCTCAATACACTTATAAGGATACGAGAAAAAGAGCGGAAGATAGATGTAACGACAATACAGATTCTGGAACTGATTTTTTTGGAGACTATAGTATCAACTGTCAAATTCAATAAAACATAAAAAAGGCTTTCAGTTATCTGAAAGCCTTTTTTATACTTTTACACCAATAATTAAAATATCATCTACTTGTTCTAAATTCCCTCTCCATTCCTCAATGGTTTGATTTAGCATTGTTTTTTGTCTTTCAATTGGTAATTTACTTACGTCTGATAATAACTGACGGAAGTTACCAGCCATGAATTTTTTACCTCTTGGTCCACCAAACTGATCGGCGTAACCGTCAGAGAAAATATAAATACTATCGCCTTTTTGTAATTGGATGGTATGATTGGTGAAATTTTGTTTTTCGCCAATAAACATACCCACAGGAAATTTATCAGCTTTATATTGGATTAATTCATTACCACGAATAATGTATAATGGATTAAAGGCACCAGAAAATTGCAACTCTAAAGTACTATAGTTTAAAGCGCATAAGGTCATATCCATACCATCTTTGGTTTGTTTACCAGAAGTTGTGTTGGTATGTAATGTATTTGCAACGCCATCATTCATTTTATCCATGATAATAGATGGTTGTATACTATCTGTATTTTTTAAGATATCTTTTAATAAATTGTAGCCTACAATACTCATAAAAGCTCCTGGAACGCCATGGCCCGTGCAATCTACTGCAGCAAAATAACACCAATCGTTCTTTTTGTCAATCCAATAAAAATCTCCACTTACAATATCTTTAGGTTTGTATAGCACAAAAGATTCTGGTAAAATTTGTTTTACTAAATTGTTTGGAGGCAATATGGCTTCTTGAATTCTTTTGGCGTAATGAATACTATCTGTAACTTGTTTAAATAGTATTTCGAGTTCCTTAGTTTTTAATTCGATTTCTTCTTTTTGTTTTACAACTTCTTCAGTTCTTTCTACTACCTTTTGTTCTAGTACTCTTTCGTTTTCAGATAAGCCGTCACGCATTTTTAATAAGGCATGGCCTAAGGTATCGTCTTTACTTAAAGGTTTGTAGTAAGCTTCAAAATTACCTCTTCCGGTTTGTTTGGCAAACTCGGTAGTACTTTCCATCGATTCCACTAAACTATTTAAGGCAATCCCCATTTCACCAATTTCATCGGTACGATAGTTAATACGTTCTTTGGGCAAAATACCTAAGCCCATTGATAGCAACATTTTTTTAAGTTGTTGAATTGGTTTTGTAATTGAACGAGTAGTGAAAATGGCAATTAAAATTCCTCCAATAAATAAACCAATGCCCAAGAGTTTTACAAAACGATCTAAGAAATTGAAGGAACTAAACATTTGTTCTTTTGTTTTCTCAGCATTTAATTCTTTTTGGTTAATCAAATCATTTAATTGTACATATAGCATTTTGATTTTTTCCTGGCTATCTTCAAAAGGAGAAGTAACTAAAAATTTGACACTCGCATCTTGATAACTCTCCCAAGAATTTAATGGTGTCATAATCTCTTCTTGGTAAACTTTAAAAAGTTCGTCACTAAATTGGATTATAGTTTTAATTTTAGATTTTTCTTCTTTATTCCAATCTTCTGATAGTGTTTTTATTTCAGCTTTAATGTGTGGATAATCCTTACTTATCAAATTTCTTAATTCAGTTTTTGAAGGATCAGTATCTGGCGATTGATTAAAATACCATTTTGAGATTAAGGTTTGAGATTTTTGAAGAATAAAGTTAAATTCTTTTAAGGCAGATACCGATGGCGTCACTTGACCTACCACTGAATCGGTTTGTTGTTTACTTTTTGTAACAGTTACAATTGTAAAAATAAAGGCAATAAGTGTCAGTAAAAGCAATGCGCCAAATCCTGTTCCTATTTTTCTACCAATGGTAAATTTAAATGCCATACGCTAGCCTCTATTTTTTATTTAAGGCCTCTTTTTTCTGTTTAAACTCATTTGCTTTTTCATCATCCAATAAGGCTGAATAAATACCTTGCAAACTCTCTAGTGCCTTTTCTGCTTTAGGGTCTAACTCGTAAACCTTAATCATAAATGGTAAAGACTGTTTAAACAATTTCTTAGCATTTTCTTGTATAACATCTAATTGCGCTAAGTCAACATCATAATCCATCATACGCATTAAGGTTGCACCTTGATTATAGTATAATATACCAAGATTAATATTAGCACTAATGTTTTTGCTGTCAATATCTAAAACTTTTAATAAGGCTGTTTTAGCAACATCTCCATATTTTTGATTGAAGTTATTACGCATGTAAAAGTCTTCAAAAATACTGCCTGTTGTGTTATAGTATTTTATATCTTGTTGTTTGAAGTCAAAAGTTGGATCAAATAGTTTAGTACTCTCTTTATATTTGCTGTAATATTCTTCAGATTTGACGTTATTTAAAGAATCTTGCAATAAAATAGTGCTAATCTTATAATAAGTATTTGCGCCATTTTTTATAAAAGCGTTATTGTTTTCTAAGTAACCTTTGTCAGTATCTAGTTGTTTTGATCTTAATGCTGAAGAGATAGCTGTATCTAATAGATTAATTTTAGAAGTATTTGCAGGTCCAGCTAACTTATATGTTTGAATGTAAGAATATGAGCGAATATGCCAAGATGCTGGATCGCCTTTTGTTTCAGGATGAACAATTACTTTTTCAATTAAAGGAATAGCTTGATCAAATTTCTTTTCATTACAAAGTCGTTGAGCTTCAAATAACAAATCAGTTTGAGCATAAAAATTATGACAAACACATACCAATAAAAAACAGATACTGCTTTTTAGGTAATGATATGATTTTGATACTGTTAACACTTATACAAATTTAATAATTAATTTAATCAACTGCAATAGCTAAACTGTTTAGTCCGTCACTTGTTTTTAGTCCAGCTTTTACTGCGTTCGTTTTACTATACTCAAATTTTAATTTACTATCTATTGCTACAAAGTTAATGGCCGAGCCCGCTTTGGCTAATCCATTTTTCTCTGTTACAACTAATGTGCCCTTTCCTTTGAATTTTGCCGCTATTTCTTTTAACATTTCTGAAGACTCATTCAAAAGAAAAATAATATGCGGTTGAATTGATCCGTCAACAGATGTTGTATTTCTGATCTCAAGTTTTTGATTTCCAACTTGTTTTGAGGTTGCCATTTTATTTAATTCACCATTAATCCCAGCATTATTACCAATAACATTAATAATAAAATTCCCAGATCGCATTTTCTCTGGCCACTCAAAATATTTAGTAAAGTTGTATAGGAAAACAGCTTTTTGGCGAGCAACTAATTGATTCGAATCAAATGGTTGCTGTTGGAAGCTCAGGCTTGAAAAAGCCAAGAGAAACAATAAGCTATATTTTAATAAAAATTTCAATTAATGCGTTTGTAAAACAAATAGTTTGCCAATGTTCGTGAACCAACAAATATAACATTAACAAAGTATTAAACAAAGTTAATTTTAACATATTAATCCTCGTCAAAAATTAATACATTTATGCTACATAAAAACTAGTGCTTTACAACGAAAAATATAACCATTTCTCTGATAACGAGTTAATTACAGAGTATAAAAACACGAAAAATAATGTGTTTGTGGGTATTTTATATAAGCGGTATTCGCATTTGGTTTTAGGTTTATCCTTTAAATATTTGAAAGATGAAGATGAGGCGAAAGATGCAGTCATGCAAATTTTTGAAAAGTTATTATCTGATTTATTAAAGTTTAATATTGAATATTTTAAAAGTTGGTTGTATACCTTTTCGAAAAATCATTGTTTGATGATATTGAGAGGAAAACAATCAAAGCTAAAGAAAGAGATTGATATACAGGTACATGCCGATTCGTTTATGGAAACAGAAAGCGGAATGCATCAAAATAAGGCAGAGGAAAAAGAAGCGCAATATACCTCATTAGAAAAAGCGATTGAGGAATTAAACGAAGATCAGAGAAAGTGTATTGAATTATTTTACCTCAAAGAGAAATCGTATAACGACATTGTTGACATAACAGGTTATACGATGAATGAAGTAAAAAGCTTTATACAAAACGGAAAACGAAATTTGAAAATTAAATTAGAGAAAAACAGTGAGCAACCCCGATAAACATAAACCATTATCTGCTGAAGAATTATTTAAGTTGTTAGATACCACATCTAACAAGGCTAGTGATTTTGATGAATTGGATGATTTTGAAAAAGAAGCTTTAGATGGTTTTTCTGCTCATAGCGATGCTCAAAAAGCAAAAGCTTTAACAGATGAATTGAATTTAGCAATTTCAAAAAAAGTGACTTCGACGAGCTCAGTCACCAAGAATAAAATTATTTGGTTTAGTGCAGCAGCATCTATTGTTTTAATTTTGATGGTTTCAATTTTCTTTTTTAATCAAACTAAAGAAGATTCAGTAACCAACATTGCACTAAATGAATTAAATAAAGATGAAACGGCAGCGGCGCCATTGTTAGAAGAATCTAAACCGCTAGAAACAATCAATGAAAATGCTACTTCTGTTTCTAGTGAAAATAAAAATGCTGCTCAAAAACAATTAAAACTACAAGAAACAATAGTTAGTGGAAATACTACAAATGAAAGTTTGGCGGGAGCTGCTTCAGCAGGAGAAGCAACTGTTAATACCTTAGATGTGGTAACTGAAGATGAAGCAAAAGCAAGAAGTGAAAGAGACGATAGAGATCAAGAAAAATTATCAGAAGGATTAGCGGACAATTTAGATGCGAAGAAAAAAGAAAAAAATAGCTTAGAGCAAGAGCAAACTAATAGTGATTTACAAGCTAAGCAAAATGCAGTAACACTTTCTTCTTCAGAATTAGCTGAGAATAAAAAAGGTACCAAGGAAGAAGATTCTAATTATAAAGCAGATGCAGATAAACCTGCTGTTGCCCAAAAAAGTTTAAAAAAAGAAAAATCTAGTTCTGTAGCTTCAAGAAGTCCCGCTACAAATGCAAGTAAAGCAGATGATTCGTTTAACAAAACTAACAATGAACCACTTGGAGGAAATCTAGCTTCAGCTCCTGCATCAACCATCGATAATAAAATAGTGAATGCTTATTATTTAGGAAGCGAATTAGCAATTAGAGATTATGTATTGAATTATTTAAAAGAAAAACAATCAACTATATCTTTAGCTGGAACCTATAAAATAAAAGGAGTTGTATCTGTTGATGGTAAATTGAAAGTAAGTTCCATTATACAATTAACTAAAGTGAATTGTAATTGTGAAGACACAATCACCGAGGTATTAAATACAATGATAAAATGGAATCCAGCGTTAGAAGATGGTAAAAAGGTTTCGTCTAATGTACAGTTTACAATTGCATTTTAAGGTTTAATCAATCCTTGCTTCTCACGTTTACTGTAATCAACTATTAAGAAATAATACATCAAAACGCCAAAAGCATATAAGGCCGCGGTGATTAAAAATATATTCACATAAGGAAAACCTTCGTGAAACATAATCTTTACCATATAACCACTAATAACCCAACTGCCGCTCCAAATAGCCGCTGTTAAAGCACTCGTAATCTCTCTGTTTTTTTCTCCAACATAGTTCATTACTAATTCTGATGTCATTGGTCCAGCCATATTCATTAACGGTTGACGCAGCAAATAACAAACTATGGCAATGTAAACGGCAATGCTATACTGACTATAAAATTGAGTTGTTGCTAAAGCAACTAATGAAATAACCGCTAAAGATTGTGTTGTTGGAATGGCAATTTTATAGCCAATATTTTCTTTAATGCGAGGAACCATTAAGGCACCCCAAACAACTAATACAGCTGCTATTGCACTCACAAAACTAAAATCGCCCTTACTCATGTGGTGTACTTTATCAAAAAATAAACTAATGAAAGGGATTGTTAAACCTGCCCCTGTGGCAATAATCAAGGTTGGAATTAATCCTTTAAAAATTAAGAACCAATCATTTTTATATGTTTTAGCTTTTTTTACAGATGTTTTTGCGTCATCCATCTCTTCTCTCAAGTTTACTTTACTCATAAAATAGACGCCCCCAAATCCTAAAACTGAAAATAGAATTAATATTTTTTCTTCATTAAAAAATAATGGATTTACTATATCTAATAACCAAATAATAATTCCGCTAAAAATGCCTGCAAAGCTCCAAGTACTGTAGCTTAATGCAATACCAGACGTGTGATGTTCTTTATGTTCATTTCTTAAAATGTATGGTGTAATGGGAATTTGCATAAAAGTAAAAGACGCGCCCCATAACAAAAGCGAAACGTATATCCAAGTTGTTAATTGAAGATTTACGCATAATACAATGCATAAACCAAATAGTGGAACTAGAATAGAAGATAAATAAAAGAAAGGTTTCATCACGCGACCTTTAATGATATTACCAATCGGAAGAGCTAAGGCAAAAACGCCTAAAAATCGAAAGGTAATAAATAGTGCGATTTGCTCTTCGCTAAATCCTTTTCTATCCATATACAATGGAAGAATTAACATAAATGTTGCGTTGACTAATTGAATAAAAAACTCGGCAATAATTACATTGATAATGGCAGGTTTTAATTTTTTATAGTCTTTGATGAAAGCAAACATAAATTACAAGTACTGATTAACGATATCGATATATGCTTTTATTTTCTCTAAATCGGTTGGAGCAAACGTTTCAAATTCTCCTTGATGATTAAACCAAGTTAACTGACGCTTTGCATAACGACGAGAGTTTTGTTTAACCATATTAACCGCTTCTTCTAAAGTGCATTTACCATCTATAAAATCAAATAGTTCTTTATAGCCAACTGTATTTAATGAATTCAAATGTTTGTATGGTAATAAGGCTTTTACCTCGTCTAATAAACCCTGTTCCATCATTAAATCAACACGTTTGTTTATGCGTTGATATAATACTTCGCGCTCGGTATTAATTAATAAATTAATTGTATCGAAAGAGCGTTCTTTTTTTTCTTTTTTTCTGAAACTAGAGTAGGGCTTGTTATTATGAATGCAAACTTCTATAGCTCGCATGATACGTTGCGGATTATTTAAATCTACTTGGTTGTAATACACTTCGTCTCGTTTCTTTAATTCTTCTTGTAAATAAATTAAGCCTTTTTCGTTATACTCTTTAATCAATTGTTCTCTTATTTCAGCGGGAATTTCTTCAAATTCATCTACGCCATTTAAAATTGCATTGATGTATAAACCTGAGCCTCCCACTAAAATTAAGGTTTCATGTTCTTTAAATAAAGATTCAATAAGTTCTATGGCCTCTCGCTCATACTGACCAACATTATAAGTATCATGAATACTGATATTGTCAATAAAATAATGCTTTACACCTTGCATTTCTTCACTGCTAGGCTTGGCTGTACCAATACTCATTTCCTTATAAAACTGGCGAGAATCGGCAGAAATAACTGGGCATAAATAGAACTTTGCTAGTTCAATGGACAAAGCTGTTTTACCGACAGCTGTTGGACCTGCAATAATTATGAGTGTTTTATTCAGAAAAAGTAATTTAATTAGACTTCAAATATAATCAGTTTTTTATCCTTTTACTCTATTTTGCTCTGATTCAGATCCACTACCATTATGTTTTGGTTTTGAATTTATGTTTTTACCAAATCTATAAGAGAAAGTGAGAGATATCACTCGGGTATCTCTTGGTCCATACCAATTGGCATCTGTTAATTGTAAATTATTAATGGTTCCTCTTATTTTGTCTGAATGTAAAACGTCATTAAAGTTAAATTTAATGCTTCCCTTATCTTTTAGTATTTTCTTTTGAATGCCGAAAGACATATGGCCAAAATCGCCAAACGAAAATTGAGAGTCTATAAAATCGCTAATGTATTCACCATTAATTTCAGCACTCCAGCCTTTTTTTAATTGAATACTATTATTGCAACTTATATACCAATAGGTTCCAGAGGAGTTTAGTGTTTCTGTATATAATTTACTTTTATAATGAGACTGCGTAACTTCTGTATACACGTTACTAGTTAGCCATTTTGCAATGGGAATGGAACTTTGTACCGATAGAGAATAAACTTCGCTAAATCCAATATTACCTGGCCTGCTGTAATATAAACCGTTGTTTATTTCTATAGTTTCTTGAATTTGGTCTTTTGTATTACTATAAGATAGAGTTGTAGTAAAAAGTTCTTTAAAACCGTATGCTAGCGATACATTGTTTGCAAACGTCGGTTTTAAATACGGGTTTCCTTCATAAAAAGTATATTTGTCTAAAGGACTACTGAAAGGGTTCAAATCTTGATAAAACGGTCTACTCACACGTTTACCATACGATAAATTCAGGTTATGATTTGAAGCACTATCTAAATTATATGAAAAATACAAGGTTGGAAAAAGATTATTATAATTTCGAGAAAATGAACTACCAGCTTTCACCGGATTTCCTAATTGAGTAGCATTTAAAGTTGTGGATTCAAATCGCAAGCCCGATTGAAATGATAATCGTTTATACGTTTTTGAAAAATTGACGTAGGCGGCATTAATCATTTCGCTGTATTTAAAGTGGTTACTTAAATTATAGTTATTTTCAGTAACGCCATTTTGCGTTATACTATAAATTGCTTCGTTATCAGTATCAGTATAACTTGTTTTTATACCAACGTCTAATTTTGCATCATTTTTAAATGGGTTAGCGTAATCAGTTTTAAATGCATAAATTTTAATTTGTGAAGGCAGGATGCCGTTTTGTATGTCGTTATAGATATTTGATTTGTCAGCCAAGTATACATCGTTTTTATATACCTGATTAATATTGGATTGGTAATTTACATAATCTAAATCAAGAGTTAACAATTTACCAATCGAATCAAATTCGTGCCTGACATTAAAGTTAATAGTTCCATTTTTAAAGGTGTGATTTTCGTTATTATCTGCAATAACCGTTGAACTTAATGATTGATCGGCGTTTAATAATTGAGCTAGATTATAGCGTGAGACTTTGGATTCATTCAATAAACCTTTTGTAGCTATACCTAGAGTAGTTTTTTTCGTTACATAATAATCAAGTCCCAACCTAGCGCTGTAAGAAAGGTCATTAGGTTTTATGTAGGTGTTTTGATTAAATACTGATTTTGTTGTTAGGTCATCGTTTTTGTAGGTTCTTTCTATTGATAAATCGTGATAGCTATTATTATTGCCATAACTTAGATTTGAAAAGATGGATATTTTTTTATTAGTAAAATTCAAACTGAAATTATCATTTGAACGCGCATATCTGCCTTGTGCATAGTTTAAACTAACGTTTCCGTTAATTCCTTTTAATTTAGTTCTTTTTGTTTTAATATTTATAACGCCTGCATTACCAGCAGCATCATATTGAGCTGGTGGATTAGTCATTAGTTCAATTTGTTTTATTTGACTAGCAGGTAAAGATTTTAAGTAACTTTCTAAATCAGTGGCAGATAAATAGGTTGGCTTGTCATCTATTAAAACAATTACACCTGATTTGCCTTTTAGTTTGATGGTTCCATTTTCTGTAACCATAACTCCTGGCGATTTTGCTAAAACCTCTAAGGCATTGCTTCCTGCATTTGCTATAAGAGCATCTGGATTAATGATGGTTCTGTCTATTTTCCTCTCCACAAATGGTAGTTTAGATACAACTGCTACTTCTTCTAACTGAACTCCATTGTCTTTTGAAAGCATTATAGGTTGCAGTTTTTTATCAATTTCAGTTTCCGTTATGATAATATCAGAACTTAAATATGATTTATAACCAGGATGAGTGATTGAGATTTTGAAGCTGTCGGCCTTTAGGTTGTCAAATTCAAAAAATCCCGCTTCATCAGTAAAAGCAGTTTTTACTAATGATGAATTAGAGGATTTTATGAGTGATAAAATTATGCCGTCTATTGTTTTTCCGGAACTATCATTAATGCTCCCACTGATTTTGTAATTGTTTTGAGCCTTTGATAGTTGTGTTAAGAGAAGAATGACTATCGTTGTGAATTTGAAAAATGACATAGTTTTAAAGTATGTCAAAACTATTTATTTAATTCTTATCTGTATTACCACTTATAAAGCCGATTAGCCATTAAAAGTTAAATTCTACTTTGCTATCGGGGTTATTGACTTTGCTGCTTTTTTTTGCACCATTTACTTCGGCATGAATAATATTAGATTGTTGAGGTAAAAAATCATATAATAGCTTTGTATTGATTATTATATTTTTTGGGATTGCTACTTTTTTAACCTCTAAATAAGCCCAAATAGCATCTTCTTCTCTTTCAAAACCAATAAAATCTATGCTTGTCGCTTTGTTATTGACCAGAATGGATAGACGTTTTTTGATGTAATTCATCAATTCAATTTCCATTTCTGCTTTATTTTTTGGATTTAATAAATCGATGGATTTGGAGGTTGTTTTTTTAAGAGCCTCTTCAATATCGTTGGTAAATAATTTAACACTAATATTTAAAGTGTGTTGTTTAGCATCATGTTTTATATCAATTACACTGATATAAAACGGGTGTTTTAAAGAATGAAAACCAAATGCTAAAACAATGAATAGCCCAAAAAACAAGGATTTTACCGTTGCTGTAATAAATTGCTTAAAAGTGGCTATATTTTTTAATTTTAGCATACGCAAAAGTAACAAATTATATGAATGAATTTTGGTTGTGGTTTAATACCGGTACCGAACATATTTTAGATTGGAATGGCTACGATCATATTTTATATGTGATGGCATTATGCGTTTTGTTTTCTGTTAAAGAATGGAAAAAACTATTAATATTAGTAACAGCTTTTACTATTGGGCATTCGTTAACCTTAGCTGTAAGTGCCTTGAATATGTTTACAATGAAACAAGGGATAATAGAAGTATTAATCCCAATAACTATTCTATTTACCTGTATTGTTAACCTTTATTATAAACGCTTCGACTCCGCTCAGCGTGCCAATCGTAATCCCGAAAACTATACATTTAATTATGCCTTAGCGCTAGTATTTGGCTTTATTCATGGCATGGGCTTTTCTTATTTGTTAAGGTCTATGTTGGGGAAGGAAGAAAGCGTTGTTTTTCCATTATTATCTTTCAATTTAGGCTTGGAATTAGGCCAGCTAATAATCGTGACTGTAATGCTTTTGTTTTCTGTTTTTTTAACTAGATTTACCAGAATCAAAAAAGCGGATTATGTGTTTTTTATATCCTCTGCTGTTTTTGGAATTGCTTTTTTATTATTTGTACAACGATTAAAAGATTTATAATATGACTCGTTTTTTTACACTTACTACCTCATTATGTTTAGTAGCTTCAGTTGCTTTAGCTCAAAATACTAAAAACAATCCTATGTCAAATCATGGGAATAAGTTTGAACAATTAGGAACTATTTTGCCAACACCCAATGAACAAAGAACAGCTTCTGGCGCACCTGGCGCTAAATATTGGCAACAAAAAGCCGATTACAATATTGAGGCTACTTTGGATGAAAAAATCTGATGTTAATTGGAAAAGAAGTGGTGACTTACCATAATAATTCGCCAGATAAATTATCTTATTTATGGTTACAGTTAGATGAAAATCAGCATAATCCAACTAATGATGCTAATTTTTTTGATAACAATAAAATGAATGCTCCTTATGATGAAGGCACTGCTAAGGCTATGAATACTGAGGAGAGATTGAAAGGCTTAGGCGATCAAATTTTATCTGTAACGGATGAATTAGGAAAGCCGATTAAATATACAGTGAATCAAACCATGATGCGTATTGATTTGCCAAAAACATTAATGCCAAATAGTAAAGTGAAATTTATTGTGAAGTGGCAATATAAAATGGGAAATCGTATGGAAATTGGCGGCCGAGGTGGTTACGAATTTTTTAAAGAAGATGGAAATTATTTATTTACCATGACTCAATGGTATCCACGTATGTGTGTTTATAGCGATTTTCAGGGATGGCAGAATAAGCAGTTTACTGGTCGTGGAGAGTTTGCTTTAGCATTTGGAGATTATACAGTAAAAATGACTGTACCTGCAGATCATATTGTTTGCTCAACTGGCGAGTGTCAAAATTATGCACAAATATTAAATCCAACACAAATGGCGCGTTGGACAAAAGCATCTACTAATTATAGCGATGTAACGGAAATTGTAACACTAGATGAATGCACTGCTGCCGAAAAAAATAAAGCCACAACCACCAAAACTTGGATATTTAAAGCAGATAGCGTAAGAGATTTTGCTTGGGGTTCTTCTCGTAAATTTATGTGGGATGCGATGCCAATTAAAGTAGAAGGCAAAAAAGTAATGTGCATGAGTTTTTATGGAAAAGAAGCTGCTGGTTTATACAGAAAGTATTCAACTAAAACAGTAGCGCATACGATTAAAACCTATTCTAAATTCACCATTCCATATACTTATCCAGTTGCTCAAAGTATTGAAGCTTCTAACGGAATGGAGTATCCTATGATTTGTTTCAATTTTGGTCGTACCGAAAAAGATGGAACCTATACAGAAGGAACGAAGTACGGAATGCTTGGCGTTATTATTCACGAAGTAGGACATAATTTCTTTCCAATGATCATCAATAGCGATGAGCGTCAGTGGAGTTGGTTAGATGAAGGTTTAAACACCTTCACTCAATTTTTAACAGAACAAGAGTTTGATAATAATTATCCATCAAATCGTGGACCTGCTCATAAAATGGTGGATTACATGCGTTTACCGAAAGATCAATTAGAACCCATTATGACCAATAGCGAGAACATCAATAACTTTGGTGCTAACGCCTATGGTAAACCTTGCACGGCTTTAAATATTTTACGTGAAACAGTTATGGGCCGTGAGTTATTTGATTTTGCTTTTAAACAATATGCCACACGTTGGGCTTTTAAACACCCAACTCCCGCTGATTTTTTTAGAACAATGGAAGATGCAAGTGGCGTTGATTTAGATTGGTACTGGAGAGCATGGTTTTATGATATTGAACCAGTAGATGTATCAGTTGATTCTGTGAAGGCTTATACTTTTATTAATAATAAAGAAGTGCCAGTAAAGAATGATACCATTAGAATTTACCCTAGAACAAAAGACACGTTTGAACCAATTTCTAAAATTAGAAATAAGCAAGAGGGATTGAAGTTCTTAGTAGATGTAGATACAACCTTACGTGATTTTTACTTCCACTACAAACCAGAAGTAAAAACAGCGGTTGAGAAAAAAGCGATTAACCGTTATGAAAATTTAGAGGCCGTGAGTGATTCTTCTTTTGAAAGTTTGAAAGGAAAATATAATTATGAAATTTATTTTACTAATAAAGGTGGTTGCGTAACGCCATTAATTATTCAATGGAACTTTAAAGATGGTACTTCGGAGATTGATAGAGTTAATGCTTATGTATGGCGTAAGAATGAAAAGAATGTTGTAAAAACGTATTCTAAAAATAAAGAAGTAGCTTCTATTTTGTTAGACCCTTATAAAGAAACATGTGATATTGACGAAAAAAATAACACTTGGAATATAAAAGAAGCGCCTAATCGCTTCGATATATTTAAAGGTAAATCGGTTGGTCGCGGACAAAGCACGGGCGGTAATCCTATGCAAAAGGCTAAGGAAGGGAAGTAGGAATTAATTGTAGTTCATTCTAGTAGAGAGTGTAATTATCGAAGCTTGTCAGGCTGAGCGGAGTCGAAGCCTTTGTGTAAAATGAGAATATTTAATTACTTCGTGTACATTGCTGAATGCTCTGATAAATCATACTATACAGGAGTAACAAATAATGTTGAAAGAAGGGTTTATGAACATAATAATTCATTAGATGATTCAGCTTATACTTTTGACAAAAGACAAGTTGAATTAGTTTTTTATCAACCGTTTCAAGATGTAAAACAAGCAATTGCTTTTGAAAAGCAAGTAAAAGGTTGGAAAAGGAAAAAGAAAGCAGCATTGATTGAAAAGAATTGGGATAAGATAAAAGAATTAGCAGTTTGTATTAATGAGTCTTCGCATACAAATTATAGAAAAAATAGAACGCCCTTCGACTCCGCTCAGGGTGACAAAACATAATAACTAAATTCGAACCAATATCGAAGCCCTATAAACGTTGAAACAATAATAATCTCAATCTAATTCATGCAACTTTTAAAAATAAGATTCTATCAGCTTAAACGAGATTTAGGAATTTTATTTTTTCCCATTTTAGCTTTAGCTTCTTGTATTTCTTTTTTTGCTTTTAATCATCCAGAGAAAGTTGGGCTTTATGTTGTAGCTATTATTGCCTATTTGTTTTATAGTTTTCATAAAAATAGAGGAGATTTAGCATTTGCGTACAAACATTTTAATTCAGCTAAAGCTCAAATAATAACAGAGTATCAATTGTTTTTGTTACCATTTTCAGTTCCAGTTTTGTTTACAGAATATTGGTACAGTTTTTTTGCTTTGCATACATTAGTTCTGGCAATTCCTTTTTTAGATACTTCTCGCAAAATTCAATTTAAATTTTTGTTTATTACCAAGTATTTTAAAAATGATTATATTTTTATTTCAGGCATCAGAAAAAATCTGTTTGTTTTAGTTCCCTTGTTATTAATCGGATTGGCTTTGAGTCCTTTAAAACTTTTTCCTTTAGTTGCCTTATTTATTTTTAACGCCGTTGTGTTTTCGTTTTACGAAGTCAATGAAAGTGTACAAATGATACAAGCATCTAATAAAACTCCAAAGTCCTTCATATCAAGTTTGTTAAGTTCCGCTGCCGTTAAATTAGCAATTGTAAATGCCCCCGTATTAATTATAAACACTGCATTTAATTTCGATTTATTTTTATTTAATCTTTATTTTCTAATTTATAATCTGTTAATGCTAGCAACTATTATTGTTTTAAAGTATGCCGATTATCAATACAAAAAACAAGGTAACAGTATTCAGATAAAATTAATCATCATGATTTTAGGGTTGTTTATTCCTTATTTATCGCCTTTAACGCTTATTTTTTATGTTCAATCAAGAGCAGAAGCCATTAAAAATTTAAATAATTATTTAGATGATCGCCATTCATAATTTATCGTTTAGTTATAACGAAAAACCTGTTTTACAAAATATCAATATTAGTTTTGAAGAGCATCTAACGCACGGCATTGTTGGATTGAACGGAAGCGGCAAAACAACTTTCTTTAATATTTTATCAGGCTTTTTAACCGCTGACGAAGGAAGCATCACTTTAAATGGAGTTACTATAAAAAAGAACGATATTGCTTACATAGACGCAGAATCCTTTTTTTATCCGAAATTAACTGCTCTGGAGTTTTTATCAGTGTTTCCCAAAACAAATTTGAATTATAATGAAGTGGAGTTGGCTAATATATTTGATTTACCTTTGGATGAGTTTATTGATAGTTATTCGACAGGAATGAAGAAAAAACTATTAATTATCTCTCAGTTAAAACAAGATAAAAAAATATTTATCTTAGATGAACCTTTTAATGGTTTGGATATGGAGTCCAACAAAACATTACAAATGATTATTGAACTCTTAAATAAAAAGCAGAAAACTATTTTTATAGCTTCGCATATTATTGAACCATTATACACCATTTGCCAAAAGATACATCATTTAAAAAACAAGCACTTTACGAAAAGCTATTCTTCTAATGAGTTTAATCAGCTGGATGCTGAGGTTTTTGGCGACTTTAATGAGAATTTAAAAAACACCTTAAGCAAATCATTATGAGAATTTTACTTGTTATAGTTGTTTTATTTATTTCAGAAATTGTATTATCTCAATCGAAAGTACTAACGAAAGAAGACACGTTAATAGGAAGTAATACATCATACAGAGCATGGTGGGATGTTAAAACCTACATGTTAAGTGTTAAACCTGATTTTGAAACAAAAACGATTGTTGGCATCAATATTATTGGATACAAGGTGGTTGCCGATTCATTGCCATTTGTTTTGCAATTAGATTTACAAGAACCCATGCAAATGGATAGTATATATCTTGATGGAGCCTCATTTTCAAATTTTAAAAAGGAAAAAAATAGATGGCTATTAACCTTACCTAAACAAGAAAAAAAATCGGTTCATTATATTTCCACATTCTTTTCTGGAAAACCAAAAGTGGCAAAAAATCCACCTTGGGATGGCGGTTTGGTTTGGAAAAAAGATTCATTAGGAAACCCATGGATGAGCGTTGCTTGTCAGGGAGCAGGAGCAAGCGTTTGGTTTCCTTGTAAAGATATCCAGAGTGATGAACCAGAAAGTTGCACTTTAAATATTACTGTTCCTGATAGTTTAGTAGGTATAGGAAATGGGAAATTAATAAAGAAGTATAAAACGTTAGCGCAAAATAATTTTACCACCTATGAATGGGAAGTGACTAATCCAATTAATAGTTATGATATCATTCCATATATTGGGAAATACACATTATTGCACGATTCTGTGCAAGGTGAGAATGGGAAATTGATAACAGATTATTGGGTATTGAATTACCACGTCGCGAAAGCAAAATCACATTTAAAGTCAAATGTGATTAAAACGCTTCAATGCCTAGAGCATTGGTTTGGGCATTATCCTTTTTATGAGGATAGTTATAAAATTGTAGAAGCACCTTATTTAGGAATGGAGCACCAAAGTAATGTGGCTTATGGTAATTCCTATTTGAATGGTTATGCAGGAATGGATAGATCAAAAACAGGTTGGGGTTTAAAATGGGATTTTATTGTGGTGCATGAAACGGCCCACGAATGGTTTGGGAATAGTGTAACCGCTAAAGATGTTGCTGATAATTGGATTCATGAAGGTTTTGCTTCTTATGCTGAAGCGTTGTTTACCGAATGTGAGTTTGGTAAAGAAGCAGGGAATGATTACTGCGCTGGCGTTAAAAAATTTATTGATAATGATATTCCTTTAATTGGACAATATGGAGTAAAGAAAGAAGGAAGCGGTGATATATACAATAAAGGTAGCCAGGTGATTCACATGATTAGGCAGTTAGTAGATGATGAAGAGAAATTTAGATTGTTATTAAGAGATGTGTCTAAACACTTCTACCATAAAATTATTTCTACTCAAGAGTTTGAAGAGTATTTAATTTTAAAAACGGGCAAAGACCTAAAACCCTTTTTTAATCAGTATTTACGAACTACTCAAATCCCACGTTTAGAATATAAACTCACTAAGAAGAAGCTTCAATTTAGATACGTCAATTGCATTGATGGATTTAATATGCCAGTAAAAATTAAAACGGATAAAGAATTTTGGATTTCACCTACTGCACAATGGCAAACGATATCATTAGATAAAGCTCATAAATCTATTTCATTGAATAGAAATGTGTACGTAGAGTTGGTTAAATAGTTAAAACAATCTCCCTTCAACAGGACCCGAATGTTCTATTTCATGTTTTAATAACCATTCTTTTTTATCAAGTCCCCAAGCGTAACCAGTTAAACTACCGTCGGAGCCAATAACACGGTGACAGGGAACAATAATGGCGATTTTATTTTTGCCATTGGTAGTGCCAACAGCTCTAATACTTTTTATATCTCCAATTTTATGCGCTAGTAAAGAGTAGGTGCAAGTATCGCCGTAAACAATTTTGTGTACTTCGTTCCACACTTTTTGTTGAAAGTCGGTGCCGATTTGAAAAATAGGCAAATCAAACTGTAAACGATTGCCAGCAAAGTATTCTTTTAATTGCTTGATACATTCTTTGTTTAAAGGCGTGTCAATCGTAAATGGTTCTGTTTCTTTTTCTACAAATAAAACTGAACATATTTTTTGATTTACACTTTTTATTTGAATCAATCCTATTGGCGATTCGTAATAAGAAATATCAAAGGAGTCGTTCATTTATTTTAATGACACGCTATCGGCAATTTTATTGTTTTCGCATAACAGAGTACGAGCTGGGAATTTACTGTATAGTAATAAATCGTGAGTTGCAAATAATACGCAACGTCCTTGTTTGCTAATATCTAATAATATTTTCATAATGCCTTCCGAGGTTTCCGGATCCAAATTCCCCGTTGGCTCATCAGCTAAAATAATTTCAGGTTCGTTAATTAAGGCACGAGCAATACTAATACGTTGCTGTTCTCCGCCTGATAATTGAAAAGACATCACTTGTTCCTTGCTTTCTAAACCAACTTTAGCTAAAACGTCTTTTACTCGACTTTTTATTTTGACTTCATCTGTCCAGCCTGTTACTTTCATGACGAAACGTAGGTTTTCAAATACATTTCTATCGCTTAATAACTGAAAATCTTGAAATACAATACCCAATTTACG
This sequence comes from Bacteroidota bacterium, assembly GCA_016711805.1. Taxonomy (GTDB): domain Bacteria; phylum Bacteroidota; class Bacteroidia; order B-17B0; family Aurantibacillaceae; genus UBA4416. The sequence goes on along the minus strand of JADJSH010000001.1, from coordinate 155,972 downwards.
ACGTAAAAAAGGAATTTCCTTACGTTTTAGATTATGCAATTTAAATCCTGCTACTTCTCCAGCACCGTGCTTTAGCTCAATATCTCCATAAATAGTTTTCAGTAAACTACTCTTTCCACTTCCTGTTTTTCCCAATAAATACACAAACTCACCCTTATTAAGGTTAAGGTTTAAGTTAGTAATCACTGGAACATCGCCTTGGTAAATCGTAGCGTCTTTAAATTCAATAACCGAATCGTTAATCATAGCAAAATAATTGTGTTGTGAAATTAGAAAGTAATTAGCTTCATTCGGCAATGGTTGGCTTCAAGTTTTAACATGCTTGGGTTAATAACTACATAATCAGCGTGTTAAGGGAGCTTATTTGACTGTTATTTTTAAGAACGAAAATTATTGAACAAAAAAGTTGCTTTAAATTTTTTATGAAATTTTTTGTGACCAAATTATTTATATACGATTATATACTACATGATGATTAAAAAATATTTCATAAGTCTTTTGCTTCTAACGTTCTCAGGATTGTTGTTTTCTCAAAAAACACAATTTTATTTAGATAAAGATGCTAGCTATAAAATGGGACTAGAATTGTTTGATAAAAAACAATATACTGCAGCTCAAAAAACGTTTACAGATTATATGAATTCTGTAAAAGGAAACACCTTACTAAAAACAGATGCGGAGTATTATGCCGCTGCTTGTGGTATTGAGCTTTTTCATAAGGATGGCGAATGGCGTATGAAAGAATTTATTGAACGTCACCCAGAAAGTAATAAAGTTAAATGGGGTTATTTTTATTTAGGGAAATCAAATTTTAGAAAAAAGAAATATGAAGATGCGATTAAATTTTTGGAGAAGGTTGATATCTATGAATTAACCAAAGATAATTTAGCAGAGTTATATTTTAAAAGAGGTTACAGTTACTTCATAACTAATAACAACGAAAAAGCAAAATTAGATTTATTTGAAATTAAAGACGTCGATAATAAATATGCTCATCCTGCAAATTATTATTATTCGCACATTTCTTACCAAGAAAAAAATTACGAAACGGCTTTACAAGGCTTTAATCGCTTACTGAATGATGAAACATTTAGTGCTGTTGTGCCGTATTATATTACTCAAATTTATTTTATTCAAGGTAAATATTCTGAGGTTGTGAAAAATGCTCCAGCATTACTAAACGATTCCTCTAAAATTCAAAAAGAAAGTGAGATTAACCGAATGATTGGAGAGTCTTATTTTAATTTAAAAGATTTCGCTAATGCCTTAACTTATTTTAAAAAGTCGGAAACAACAGGCGGTGGTTTTAATGAAAAAGGAAATTATGAGATTGGATATTGTTATTACCAAATTAAGGATTATAAAAATGCAGCACTTAAGTTCGAAAAAGTAACTTATGGTGATGATAGTTTGGTTCAAAATGCTTGGTATCATTTAGCAGATTGTCATGTGCAGCTTGGTAATAAAATAAAAGCACGTAGTGCATTTTCTGCCGCAAGTAATATGAATTATGATCCGAAAATTACAGAGGATGCTTTATTTAGTTACGCTAAATTGTGTTACGAATTATCATTTGCTCCATATAATGATGCGGTGATAGCCTTTCAAAAATACATCAAGCAATATCCAGATTCGCCAAGAAAAGCGGATGCTTATAATTATTTAGTTAATGTGTATTCTACTACTAAAAATTATTCGCAAGCTATTGCCTCCATTGAAAAGATTCAGCCTTTGGATCCAATCTTAAAAATCACGTATCAAAAATTAATTTATTTTAAAGCGGTTGAGTATTTTAATAATATTGATTTAGATAGCGCTAGTAAGTATTTTAATAAATCTATTTCTGTTAATTTTGACAAAACATACAATGCCTTATCTCAATATTGGTTAGGAGAGATTTCTTATATTAAAAAGGATTATGCTACAGCTATTCAAACATGGAAAAACTTTCAGTTAAACGAAGGTTCTTTTAGTTTAAAGGAATATGATTTATCTAACTATAATATTGGCTATGCATATTTTCAGCAAAAAAATAAAAAAGATTACGAGAATGCCAATATCGCTTTCCGTAAATTTTTATTAACCAAAAACCAATACGATGCAAAGAAGATAGCGGATGCTAATGTGAGAACAGCTGATAGTTATTTTATGAATAATGTATATCCACAAGCAGCTGATTATTATGAAACAGCTATTGCGTTAAATCAAATGGACGTAGATTATTGTATTTACCAAAAAGCATTATGCAGCGGATTATTAAAAAATAATAATGAAAAAATTAACGATTTAAAATTGTTAGCGAGTAAATATCCTAAATCTAATTACATCGCAGCTTCTGTGTTTGAAACAGCTGAGACATATAGTAAAGATTTAAATGATCCAGATAATGCGATTGTCTATTATCAAAAAGTATTAGATGATTATCCTCAATCATCTTATGTTAATTCTGCATTAGCTGGTATTGGATTAATGTATTTTAATAAGAAAGAAGATGACAAAGCATTTGGTTATTTTGATCAAATCGTTAAAAAAGATCCAAAAAGCACTGAGTCAAAAGAAGTATTAGAAACTATTAAAAAGATTTTTGATGCTAAAGGCGATGTTGACGGTAAAGAAAAATATTTTGCCTCTATTGGAAATCCTTTAAGTACAACAGAATTAGAATCATCTTTATATGACGCGGCTAAAGAAGCTTATTATAATCAAAAGAATTGTGATGTAGCCATGCCTAAATTTGAAAGCTATATTTCTAAATATCCTGAAGGAAAATATATTGCGGAAGCTCATTTCTGTTTTGCTGAATGTGCATATAGTAAGGATTTATTTGAAAAAGCAATTCCTTCATATAAATACATTGTTAGTAGAGCAAGAGGAATTAATACAGAAACCTCTTTATTGAAGTTATCATATATGTTGTATAAGGATAAAAAATATGAAGAGGTATTACCTTTATATCAAAAATTAGACGAGTATGCCGAAGCACCAGCTAATAAATTAACTGGTAGAATAGGAGCGATGCGCAGTGCTTTTTACTTAAAGAATTATGAAGTGGCATTAGATTTTGCCAGTAAAGTTTTAAATACCGAAAAGATCACACCACAACAAATTAATGAAGCAAAGTATGATAAAGCAAAATCGTTATATGAGTTAAAACGTTTTGATGATGCTTTAATTGAATTTAAAGCCATTCATAAAACGGCTAAAAATGTGACTGGTGCTGAAGCTTTATATTTAATTGCTAAAATTCAATTAGCGAAACAAGATTATACAGCAGTTGAAAAAACAATTGGTAGCTTAATTAGTTACGAATATTCTAACGATGACTGGAATAACAAAGGATTGTTATTATTAGCGGATTCATACATCGCTAAGGGAGAAGATGCAGACGCTGAGTTGATGTTACAAACAGTCATTGATGGTAAACCAAGACAGGAATATATTGACGAGGCTACTAAAAAGTTGGAAGAATTAAAAGCTAAACGTGCAGCTAGAACTATTCAAGAAACAACTCCAAGTAATGATATGAAAGTGGAGTTTAAAGAATCAAAAGGCGATAAAGATTTATTTGATCAATTATATGAAGCTAAACTAGATTCATTAAAAAATAATAAATAAATATTCGGTTAAAGTACTATTATGAGAGAAACAAAATTATTTAATAGCGAAACTATTCTTTCTTCAAGCAAGTATGGTAATTCGTTTATGTACGAGCAAGAACAACAAATACAAAAACGTCGTATTAAAAAACTACAATGGTTTTTTGTATTGCTTTTGGTTTTAGGCTATTTTGCTGCAGCATTAGCACAAACAGGATTAAATGATATTAATTTAAATGCTGAAAGTGTTTTTGAACCTACTATTAAGGATGCGGTAAAATTAGGTGATTTACCAGAGATTAAAGACACCGTTAAAAAGATTGCTAATATTAATTATGGTATTGTTTCAACACCGCTCGTATCCAAATATGAAGTGATTCCTATAGATGCGGCAAAAATGCAAAATGAGCCTTTATCTAAATTGTACCATTCTTTATTAAAAGTGGGAATGGGAACATATACAACGCCTTATGGTGAATTTTGGATCAACAGTTTAAGAACGAGAGATGTAGCTTATGGATTACATTTAAAGCATTTGTCGTCTTCCTCACATTTAAAAGATGTTGGTTACAGTGGCTTTAGTGATAACGAAGGAGAGATTTACGGAAAGAAATTTTATAAAAAACACACTTTGTCTGGTGAGTTTAATTATAAAAGAAATGTGAGTCGCTTTTACGGATATGATACTACTGAAAATAAATTAGATAAGGATTATACTAAGCAACGTTATCAGTTATTTGAACCTGTTGTGAAATTACAAAGTCATTATACCGACAGTAGCAAAATTAATCACGCTATAAAAGTGGGTTATTATAATTTAAAGGATTTATATAACGTAGCAGAAAACAATATTAAATTAAATACAGTTTTCAATACATTTATTAATAAAGAACTTTTGTTTGTGGCTTTTGATGCTGATTACTACAATCATAAATTACCTAACGATACATTTAATGATGTTATTATTAAGTTGAATCCTTATTTTGAAACCCATGGTAAAAAATGGATGTTAGATATTGGAGTTGCTGCTACAATGGATGTATTTACAAATCAAAGCAGTACTAAGTTTTATTTTCACCCACAGTTAAATGCTCAATTTGATGTGTATGAAAGCATTATTATTCCTTATGCTGGTGTAAATGGTGGCTTACAAAAAAATTCATTAAGAAGTTTGTCTAACGAAAATCCTTTTATTACAAATACATTAAACTATAAAAACTCTAATACTAAATTCAATGTATTTGGTGGATTAAAAGGTAATTTGAGCTCTAAAACGAGTTATGATGTAAAAGCAAGTTATAGTGTGGTAGATAGTATGCACTTTTTTGTGATTGACTACACTAAAAATGGGACATTAGATAACCAATATAAAGTGATTTATGATAATACGAACTTGTTTAATGTATCAGGACAAGTAAAGTATCAGTATAAAGAAAAGATACATTTTATAGCAAAAGGGAACTACTATATGTATAAAACTAAAAACTTAACTCGCGCGTATCATAAACCAGACTTTGATTTAACTTTTTCGGCTCAGTACAATTTAAAGAGTAAAATCATTTTAAAAGGAGATGTTTTTGTGATAGGGAATCAATTTGCTTTAACCCAAGTATCTGACGCTAGTTTTAAATACACCACAGAGCCTAAATTATTAAAAGGCATTGTGGACGTGAATTTAGGGGCAGAATACCGTTATAGTAAAATGTTGTCTTTCTTCGTTAACTTTAATAATATTGCCAATACACGTTATTACCGTTGGGAGAAATATCCTAGTCAACGCTTTAATTTAATGGCTGGATTAACGTTTATTCCTTTTTAGTTATTACAGTATTGTTTTATTTAAAAGCTCTATCATAAAATGATAGAGCTTTTTTTGTAAAATGGTCTTGCTAAACCCTAGTCTCAATTGTCAGCATAAAAACTATGAAATAAAAATGCTGATTTTTTCGACTAAGGTTAGCAAGCTTCTTGAGCATTTGGTTTGGATTATCTCCAACCACCACCTAGTGCTTCAAAAATAGTTACCATGGCATTCATTTGTTGTTTTTTAGTTTCAATCAATTCAAATCTCGAATCTAAAGCATCACGTTGTGTTAGTAGCACTTCCATGTAATCTGCTCGGGCAGATTTGAATAATGTATTAGCGATGTCAATAGATTCGGTAAGCGCTTTAATTTGTTTTGTTTTTAAATCGTAGCTCTTTTTAAGATTACTGATATTTGAAAGCTGGTTGACTACTTCAATATGTGCATTTAAAATAGTGCGTTCGTAATTATAAACGGCTTGCACTTGTTTTGAACTAGCCGAATAGTAATTTGCTTTGATCACATTTCTATTGATCAAAGGCGCTACTAAATTTCCTGCTACATTATAGACTAATGACCATGGTGTTTCAACAATATATTTTGGATTAAAAGCGCTATAACCAGCACCAGCGGTAATTTTTAAAGCCGGATAAAATTCTGCTTTAGCTGATTTCACTTCTAGTTTTGCAGCAATTAATTCGCGTTCTGCTTTTTTTATATCTGGTCTGTTTTCTAAAAGTTGAGAAGGTATACCAGAATGAATAGTATCAATAGCCAGATCAAAAAATGTACTCGAACTTCTCACAATTGGTTGAGGGAAACGACCCATCAAATAATTCAATTTGTTTTCGGTGAGCGTAATTTGTTGTTCGATATAGTACTGTCTGCTTTGGTTTTTTAAAACCTCTGCTTCAAATCTACGAACGGCTAATTCTGTTACTCTTGCGGCACTTTTTTCGAGTTTCACTATTTCAAGTGAGCTCTGATACAGTTCGATATTTTGTTTTAAAATTTCTAATTGATTATCCAGAGCCAATAATTCATAGTAGGAATTAGAGATCTCAGAAACTAAATGGGTTACCATAAAGTTTTTTCCATCCATACTCGCGAGGTATCTGAATACAGCTGCTTTTTTAGCATTGCGTAACTTTTTCCAAATATCAATTTCCCAAGAGATATTTGCACCAGCAATATAGTTTGATAAAGGCGAAGGATTTTTTTGTCCTGATACAATATCATTTGCCTCTTCGTTTGCCCCTTTAATTGTATAACTGCTAGATTTGTCAAGTCCAGCCTCAATGCCAACTTCCAAATTTGGCATGTATGCGCCTTTCTTTGCTCTTACATCATTTTTAGCGATACTGATTTCCTGCATCAAAATATTCAGCTCCTGATTATTTTTTAGAGCAGTATCAATGAGTGCAATTAAATTTTGATCTTTGAAAAATGTTTTCCATTTAACTCTGGCTGTATTCAGCGTATCTTTACTTGTGTTATAACTTGTTGGAACTGTTTTGTTTTCTGTCCGCTTAATGATAGAAGGCCCAAGACAGGCAGTATACATAAACGATAGACTTATTAGTCCGCAATATATTGCTATTTTTTTTCTATGCGTTATCATCATTGTCTTCAGTTATTGAGAAATTATCTATTTGATGAACTAAATCTTCAGTTAAAGGATTGTCATTTTCGTATTTAATCAGATGACGCCCATCGGCCAGTTTGGCGAATATGTAGTATAATCCGGGTATGATTATAACGCCGAAAATGGTTCCGAATAACATCCCACCTAAAGCAGAAGCGCCAATGGTTCTGTTACCTATGGCTCCGGCTCCATGTGCCATAACTAATGGGATTAACCCAGCAACAAAGGCAAATGAAGTCATTAGAATGGGTCGGAAACGAACTTTTGCTCCTTCAATAGCAGCATTAAGAATGGTTTCTCCCTGTTGTCGTTTTTGAATAGCAAATTCAACGATTAATACGGCATTCTTCCCTAATAAACCTACCAACATAATCAATCCGACTTGGGCGTAAATATTGTTTTCGAGCCCCATTAGCTTCAGCATTAAAAACGAACCAAATACCCCTACAGGAAGTGATAATACAACGGCAAAAGGAATGAGAAAGCTTTCGTACTGTGCGGCCAATACAAAATACACAAACAATAATACGATAAGGAACACATAAAGCGCCTCATTGCCCCGTCTTGATTCATCATACGAAAGTCCTTCAAAAGCAATATCGTAGCCTTTAGGTAAAGTCTTGGCAGACACCTCTCGTATTGCCTGTATAGCATCGGCAGTGGTATACCCTTTAGCGGGAAGACCTTGGATAGCTGCTGAGTTATACAAATTGAAACGGGTAATCTCATTTGGCCCCTGTCCTTTTATAAGTTTCATAAAGGATGAATAAGGTACCATTTCTCCACGATCATTTTTTACATACAGATTTAAAAGGTCCGAAGGAAGTCTTCTAAATTTCGGATCTGACTGAACATATACTTTAAAAAACTGGTTGAACTTAATAAAACCTTGTTCATATGTACTTCCTATTAATATATTCAGGTTTTCCATTGCCTTTCCAATAGATACTCCTTTTTGCATGGCTAGGTTGTTATCTATTTCTAGCTCATACTGGGGATAATTGGCTGCGAAAAATGTAAACAAACCAGTGAGTTCTTTTCGTTTACTAAGGTTACTCATAAACTCCTTATTTATTTTGTCAAACTCGTGGTAATCCGTTTCAGTGTTTTTATCTAGTAAACGCATAGAAAATCCTCCGGATGTACCAAAACCAGGTATTGCAGGTGGTTCAAAGAATTCGACAATAGCTCCAAGATCTCTTGTTTTAGCTTCCAGCTCTTCCATCACTTCTTTTACGGTATGATGGCGTTCCGACCAGTTTTTGAGATTGATTAGACAAGTACCAGCATTCGATCCTCGTCCTTCTGTCATAATCTCATATCCTGCCAATGAGGAAACTGATTCAACTCCATCAATTTTTTCACAAATTTTCTGAAGTCTTTGAGACACCTCATTGGTTTGTTCAAGCGTAGAACCTGGAGGAGTTTGAATAATGGCATAGATAGTTCCCTTGATCCTCATTAGGAATAAAACCTGAGGGCACAATCTGACTTTCAAAATAAATCCCCGCGCAAAATATGATCAATATTGTAAAAGTAACTGTTCTTCTGTGAACAATTAATTTTAGCAGCCATACATATTTCCCAGTCAGTTTTTCAAACCCTCTGTTGAAACTGTCAAGTGATCTTGTCAGTATGTTTTTCTTTTTTGGATGCCCATGATGATTTTTTAAAAGCATCGCACATAATACAGGTGTAAGTGTAAGTGCAATTAAGGCTGAAATTACAATTGAGCTTGCCATTGTAATTGAGAACTGACGATAAAATGTACCTACAGGACCCGACATGAATGAGATAGGAACGAACACTGAAACCATTACAAATGTGATAGCGATAATAGCTCCGCTGATTTCACCAAGCACTTTCTTTACGGCATTGTAAGGAGAGATATTTGGATCCTCATCAAATTTAGCATGCACGGCCTCGACGACGACAATGGCATCATCTACCACAATACCAATAGCAAGCACCAGTGCGAAAAGTGTTACTAGGTTAATTGAAATTCCAAAAAACTGGATAACGAAAAACGCACCAATCAATGAAATTGGAACAGCCAGAATTGGTATCAATGTTGAGCGCCAGTCGCCCAAAAATATAAAAACACAACCAGAGCAACAAGTATAAATGCGTCACGCAGCGTATCAATTACCTGTTCTATAGATGCGTCGAGGAATTGAGAAACATCATAGCTGATCTTATAATCGAGACCAGGAGGAAAAGATTTTTTCATCTCTTCCAATGTCGTTTTAACTTCTGCAATTACATCACTAGCATTACTTCCATAATTTTGCTTTAACACAATTGCTGAAGAAGCATTCCCATTAAGATTTGAATAAATATCAAAAAATTCACTACCTAATTCTACTGTAGCAATATCCCGCAGGTGAATACTTTCACCTTCAGCGTTAGCGCGAATAATAATACTTTCATACTCTTCGGGTTTGTTGAACCTTCCTTTATAGGTGAGCACATATTCTAGTGATTGTGCAGCGATTCCCGAACTCTGTCCTATCCTGCCAGGACGACCAATGATACTTTGTTCACTAATCGCATCCATCACTTCTTCTACAGAAATTTTATACGCACGCATACGCTCAGGGTTTAACCATACCCGCATAGCATATCTCCGACTGCCTAATATTTGTGCCCTTGCCACACCTTTGATTCGTTGAATTTCACGAATCATGTTTACAGTAGCATAATTGAATAAAAATTTTTCATCCATGCTCTTTTTGGTGGAATAAAGATTGACATACATCAACATACTCGGCTGAATAGGTGTGATAATAACTCCTTCACGTTGCACTAGTTCAGGTAAAAGAGGCATAACTTGATCTACTCTTGTCTTTACCCTAATAACGGCATCGTTGGGATCTGTGCCTGGCTCAAAAATGATACGCATCGTAGCCTCACCAGCACTAGTTGCGTCAGTTGCGATATACCTCATATCCTGTACACCATTAATGGCCTGTTCCAATGTAATCAGAGTAGATTTCACTAATACGTCTGCACTAGATCCAGGATAGGCTATAAATATATTTACAGTAGTAGGTGCACTATCTTGAAAGTGCCAAATAGGTAGTTCCTTAATTGCCAATTAACCAACAAAGAGAATGACGATCGATATCACAATAGCAAATACCGGTCGACGTATAAATTTACTAAACATATTTTTTATTTTTTAGAGATGAATTATTCAGCATATAAATTTAAATGTGAAATTAGAGAGTCAGGTTTTGCGAACTTGTACTCTATTTTTTGATTTTCTTCTACTTGACGTAACCCTTCAAGAAGAATTTTGTCGTTTTCCTTAAGGCCTTTACTAATAATAAAAATATGCGGTAATTCAGCGGCAACAGTAATTTCTCTCGACTTAACTTTATTGTCTTTGTCGATTACATACACAAACTTTTTTCCAAAACTTCATAAGTAGCTTTTTGAGGAATAATGATAGCGCCTTTAAGTGGAATACTCATTTGTATATTACCCGTTTCGCCATGTCTTAATAAACTTTTTGGATTAGGAAAAGTCGCTCTAAAAGCAATGTTACCAGTTTCATTATTAAAATCTGCTTCAATAGCCGTTACTACTCCGGGGTATTCAAACATTGTATTGTTAGCCATTAGTAGATTTACTTTTAATAAATTTTCTTCTGTTGCATGCGCTTTATAATTTAAGTACTCAGACTCAGGAACATTAAAATAAACCCACATTTCGCTATTATCGGATAATGTCGATAGTAAATCACCTTCATTAATAAGGCTTCCAAGTCTTACTTGAAAATGATCCATGATGCCGTCAAAAGGTGCTTTGATATCCGTAAATTGTAAATGTGTTTGAGCTAAAGATTGTTCGGCTTTCGCTTTATCTAATTTGGCTTTAGCTAATGCTAACTCATTTGGAGAAACAACATTTTTTTCGGATAGCTGCTTCGTGTTTTGATATTCTATTTCTGCAAAATTGGTTTCTGCTTGTGCTTTTTGCAATTCGGCATTATAAATTTGCGGCATAATTTTAAACATTTGTTGCCCTTTTTTTACAAATTGCCCTTCATCCACAAATATGTTTTCCAGGTAGCCTTTTTCCATGGCTCTTAACTCGATGTGCTGTATGGCATGTATCTGACATACATAGTCTCTTGTTATTAAAGTGTCTTTCTTTAAAGGACTTGTTACCAAAAAATGGATTTCTTCTTGTTTCTCACTTTCATGATGTTGGCAACTGATGTGTGATAATGCTGCACAGATGCTAATTAATACGATGTTTTTTCGCATAATAAATTAAGATTAATGGATTGGATAATAGAAAAGTTGATATGATTTAATAATCACATCTGTTTAAAAATAACATACAGTGTAGAAACTGTATATCTATAAAAATCAAATACGGAAATTACAAACCTCAATATAAATTGGGGTTGTTAGTTTTTCTGCTAAAGGTTGCGCAGAAACGAGCTTAGGTTGAAGAAGCTCGTATTGAAAATAAGTAATAAAAAAAGGAAGTATAAAAACCTGAGCTTGAAAATCATTTTCGGTCTCAGTTTCATTTTCTTCAAACAAAAAATCGTTGATAGGTGAACTGTTTTCTTCTTTGTTAGATAATGAAAAGACTTTATGAGTGCTTAAATGTGATTTTGAATATACAGATTGTGTATTTTTATATGTATTAGCAGAAAACGATGCTAAAAAGCAAAACAAGAAGAATAAAGAAAAATATGTAGACTTGTTAGTTTTCATTTTCAACTACAAAAGTACACAAAATTTAATACGCCATAAAAATACTTATCCTTTTAACAGGATTTAATAATTGTTTAACATCATAAAGACCATACCTTATTATATGTATTAATTTTTCTCTTCCTCTTCTTTTAAAGTAGGCGAGCGCAATTCCACAGGCTTATATTGTTTTCTTACTTTTAAGTTGATTAACTCCACCGCAAATGAGAACGCCATCGCAAAATAAATATAACCTTTAGGGATTTCTATTTTATCAACATGAACGCCTTCAACAACTAATAATACAGCTATCAAAACTAAGAATGATAAAGCCAATACTTTAAAGGTTGGATGCTTATGAATAAAGGCAGAAATTCTTGGAGCAAAATAAAACATCACTGCCATACTGATGATAACAGCAATCATCATAATAACGATATTGTTGGCCATACCAATGGCGGTTACAACGCCATCAATACTAAATACCATATCAATAATTATGATTTGAATGATAATTGATTTAAAAGAGGCAGGTTTTTTTTTTTCGTTGTTTAAGTGCTCATCAGGATCTTCTCCTTCTAATTTATTGTGAATTTCAAGGGTTGAGTTTACTAATAAAAATAAACCTCCCGCTAACATGATGATATCTTTTAATGCAACCGAGTGATTAAATATGACAAATAATTCTTGTTCTCCTTTTATCAAATAACCTAAAATGAATAGGAATAATAATCGCATAATAATGCCAGTAACCATCCAAATTAATCCAGCTTGTTTGGTTTTACTTTTATCTAATCGGCTTAAAACAATAGAAACAAATATGACATTATCAATGCCTAATAATATTTCCATTAAGGTTAATGGTATTAAACTAAGGAGTGCTTCGGTAGAAAATATATCTGACATCATTATTTTTTTAGAGTATAAAAATAGGAATAAAAAACAGTGAAATTATCGCCTTATTTTCTAAAATAGGATATTGCAAATCAGCAAATTTTTTTGACAATTTTTTTAAGATTTTAAGCGACTTTTTTATTAACATTTGTTAGTAAAATGCTCGAAATAAATTGCCCAAAAACCTAATAAAATCGCTATATTTAAGGAATATATACTTAATAAGAAGATCTCAGAATTTATGGAAGAAAATACAGCGATTGATAAGACGAATTACGGTGCCGATAACATTCAAGTATTAGAAGGATTAGAAGCAGTTAGAAAAAGACCTGCCATGTATATTGGCGATATTGGTGTAAAAGGTTTACATCATTTAGTATATGAGGTTGTTGATAATTCAATTGATGAAGCCTTGGCTGGTCATTGTGATACAATTTCGGTTATTATATTAGAAAACAATGGTATTCGCGTAAAAGATAACGGCCGTGGTATTCCTACTGGTATTCACCCTAAATTGGGAGTGAGTGCATTGGAGGTTGTAATGACGGTTTTACACGCAGGTGGTAAGTTTGATAAAGATACTTATAAAGTATCGGGTGGATTGCATGGAGTAGGGGTAAGTTGTGTGAATGCCTTATCTGATCCATTAATTGCTGAAGTTCATGGCAGAGATGGTAAAATAACCATGCAGGAGTTCAGAAAAGGAATTCCTCAATATCCTGCTAAAGTTGTAGGTGATACAACCGATAGAGGTACTACAGTAACTTTTACGCCTGATTTAAGCATATTTACTGTTGGGGAATATAATTATGCCACTTTAGCAAATCGTATGCGTGAATTGGCTTTTTTGAATAAAGGTATTACTATCCATTTATTAGATGATCGTCAAAAAGATGAAAATGGTGTTTCTTATTCAGAAACTTTCCATAGCGAAGGTGGTTTAAAAGAGTTCGTTCAATACATTGATGGCGGTAAAGAAAAATTAATGGATGACGTGATTCACATCGAAGGTGAGAAAAACGGAATTCCAGTTGAAGTAGCGATGTTATACAATCACTCTTATAGCGAAAGTATTCAAAGTTATGTAAACAATATTAATACGCACGAAGGTGGAACTCACTTAGCTGGTTTCCGCAGAGGATTAACTCGTACATTAAAAAGCTACGCTGAAAAGAATGGCTTATTTAAAAATATTAAGTTTGAAATTAGTGGAGATGACTTTAGAGAAGGTTTAACAGCTGTAGTTTCAGTTAAAGTACAAGAGCCACAATTTGAAGGACAAACAAAAACTAAATTAGGAAATAGTGAAGTTACTGGAGCTGTTGATTCTGCAATCAGTGAAGCATTAAGTAATTATTTAGAAGAAAATCCGAAACAAGCGCGTTTAATCGTTGATAAAGTAGTATTAGCTGCTACAGCTCGTCACGCGGCTCGTAAGGCTCGTGAAATGGTGCAACGTAAATCAGTGATGTCTGGTTCAGGCTTACCTGGTAAATTGGCGGATTGCGCTAATAACGATCCAATGGCTTGTGAGTTATTCTTAGTAGAGGGTGATTCGGCAGGTGGAACAGCAAAACAAGGTCGTAACCGTGATTTTCAAGCTATTTTACCATTAAGAGGTAAAATTTTAAACGTAGAAAAAGCATTAGAATATAAAATTTACGAAAACGAAGAGATTAAAAACATATTTACAGCTCTTGGAGTTTTCCGTGGAACGAAAGAAGATGACCGTGCTTTAAACATGGAAAAATTACGTTACCATAAAATTGTGATTATGTGTGATGCCGATGTAGATGGTTCACATATTACAACGTTAATTTTAACGTTCTTCTTCCGTCACATGAGAGAATTAGTGGAAAAAGGACATGTATATATTGCAGCTCCTCCATTATATTTGGTGAAAAAAGGAAAAGAGCAAGCATATTGCTGGAACGAAACCGACCGTGCAGAACAAGTGAAATTGTTAGGTGGTGATAAACCTGAAAGTGTTGGTATCCAACGTTATAAAGGTTTAGGAGAGATGAATGCGATTCAATTATGGGAAACTACTTTAGATCCATCAACTCGTACCTTACGTCAAGTAACCATTGATAGTGCTGCAGAAGCTGATCGTGTATTTGCGATGTTAATGGGTGATGAAGTTCCTCCTCGTAGAGAGTTCATTGAACAAAACGCGAAGTATGCTAAGATTGATGCTTAGGTAAAAGACTTTGACTTAGACTAAGTTGAAATTAAATTAAAAAAATTCCAAAAAGTAAAAACATAAATAAACAAGATAATTTAAACAACAATTAATGACAAAAGTATCAGTTATCGGTGCCGGAAACGTAGGCGCAACATGTGCAGAATATATTGCACAAAGAAGAATTGCTAGTGAAGTAGTAATTTTAGACATTAAAGAAAATTTTGCAGAAGGAAAAGCATTAGATTTAATGCAAACAGCTTCTTTAAATGGTTTCAACACTCGCATTAGCGGAAGTACAAATGATTATGCTAAAACAGCTAACTCTGATGTAGTAGTTGTAACGTCTGGTATTCCTCGTAAACCAGGTATGACTCGTGAAGAGTTAATTGGTATCAATGCAGGAATTGTAAAAACAGTAACTGAAAACGTTTTAAAACATTCTCCAAATGCAATTATCATCATCGTATCTAATCCAATGGATACAATGACTTACTTAGCATTAAAAGGAAGTAATTTACCTAAAAACCGTATTATTGGTATGGGTGGTGCTTTAGATAGCGCTCGTTTCAACTGTTATTTATCTCAAGCATTAAATGCACCAGCAAGTGATGTACAAGGTGTTGTTATTGGTGGACATGGTGATACAACCATGATTCCTTTAACTCGTTTAGCAACTCATAACGGTGTGCCAGTTTCTCAAACATTAGATGCTGATACATTGAAAAAAATTGCTGCTGACACAATGGTTGGTGGTGCTACTTTAACAGGAATGCTAGGTACTTCTGCTTGGTATGCTCCAGGTGCAGCAGTTGCAACGATTGTTGATGCTATCTTAAACGATCAGAAAAAATTAATTCCTTGCAGCGTTATGTTAGAAGGAGAATATGGTCAATCTGATATTTGCATGGGTGTTCCAGTAATTATTGGTAAAAACGGTTGGGAAAAAATCGTTGACTTTAAATTAAACGACGAAGAAAAAGCATTATTTGCTAAGAGTGCAGATGCAGTAAGAAGCATGAACTCTGTGTTATCTTCAGTTACAGCTTAATTTTAAATTACACATATATTAAAGCGCGAGTTAATTAACTCGCGCTTTTTTTAATGTATTTTATTAAACAAAACCTGTATTTTAACGTTTCATTTTTATTCAAACAATATCCATTATGAACGGCTTAGTTAAAACCATTTTCCTTTTAATTTTCACATTAATAGTTGTACCCATTGTTACTTTCTATTTAGATGATCCTTTAATGCCTTTGCAAAAAGAAACCTTACAACATTTGTTATTTGGAACTTTAGCCGTTGCCTTGTTGTGTTATAGTGTGAGCGAAATAACAGGTAATTGCTCTCAAGTAGATAAGTTGTGGAGCGTGGTTCCTATTTTTTATGTTTGGTATATGGCTTACAAAGGCTCATTTGATGCACGATTAGTATTAATGGCAGTTTTAGCAACAGTTTGGGGAATCCGTTTAACCTATAATTTTTCGCGCCGTGGTGCTTATAAATTAAAATTTTGGACAGGCGAAGAAGATTATCGTTGGGAAATATTACGTCAAACACCAGCACTAAAAGGTCGTTTGAAATGGAGTTTATTTAATTTGTTTTTTATTTCGCTATATCAAAACGGATTAATTTTATTGTTCACGTTGCCCATGTTGGTAGCATATAAAAGTATAGGACAGCCATTAGGTGTGTTTGAATATATGCTTGCCTTGGTATTTATTGTTTTAGTTGTGTTAGAAACCATTGCTGACCAACAACAATGGAATTACCAAAACGAAAAACACCGTCGTTTAAAAGCAAATATAGCACCTGAAGGAATTTATGCGAAAGGATTTACACATACTGGCTTATGGGCTAAAGTACGTCACCCAAATTATGCTTGTGAGCAAGCCATTTGGATTGTGTTTTATTTATTTTCGGTAGCAGCAACGGGGCATATTATTAATTGGAGTATGGCGGGTTGCTTGTTATTATTAATTTTGTTTCAAGGTTCAGCAGATTTTTCTGAAAATATTTCGGCAGGAAAATATCCCAGTTACAAGGAGTATCAAAAGCAGGTAGGACGATTTTTACCAAAACTGTTTTCTTAAATTTGGTTACACCTGTTTATCGAAAGACATATTCAGAAAAAGGCGACATTATTGTAAATTTGGTTGAAATAGGTTCGATTCCCGCACGGGCTAACGGGTTGATAAGGGTTTCATACAATTTAATTTAAAATCATCATCAACATATGGCACTACATCAAAGCCCCAAAAGTAAAAATAAGATGTATTTTATAATACTATTAATATTATTTTTAATAATATTTTTTATGATGTATATACCATTTAGTATGAACAAACGAGCAAATGCGGGTAAGATTGGCAAAGCAATTGTTAGTAAAATGGTTAGATTGCCTAAGGGAGGGCTATCTCTTCATGTAAATTATTTCGTGAATAACATTGAGCATAAAGGATATATTAACACTGATATAAAGTATATTAACGTAGTTAGTATTAATGATTCTATTTATATTAAGTACGATACAACTGATTTTTCAAATGTAAATTTAATCACAGACTCTATAAAATAACATTGCACTAAACTCTTTCCGCAGTTCACTATTTGATAACACGTTAAGATGGAGAAGTGAAACAAAAAAGGTGTTGAGAAATCAACACCTTTTTTGTTTTTAATAGAGTTTATAAATCTCCATAATATCACCTAATATTTTTGGGAAGTCGATTTTTAAATCAATTAGTTTTCCTGTATGGATATCAAATACCCATCCATGTACTATCAAGCCTCTTTCTTTATGAGCTTCTTGAATGGCTGCTGTTTTAATCAAGTTAACGCATTGTTCTTGTACATTTAATTCTACCAATCGTTCATATCTTTTTTCTTCGTCTTGTATCGCGTTTAATTCTGCTTTGTGTGTGCGATATACATCTCTGATATTACGTAACCAAGGATTTAAAATGCCCATATCTTTTGGTTGCATAGCTGCTTTTACGCCTCCGCAATTATAGTGTCCGCAAACAACTACATGGTTCACTTTTAAATGACGCACCGCATAATTTATAACTGACATCACATTTAAATCCACATTGTTTACCAAATTGGCAATGTTGCGATGAATAAAGACTTCGCCAGGTTGCACTCCCATTAAATCTTCGGCAGTTACGCGGCTATCTGAACATCCAATGTATAAAAACTCTGGGCTTTGACCTTTCGATAAGTTCTCGAAGTAGTTTTCATCAACTGCTAATTTTTCGGCAATCCAAGCTTTATTATTTTCAAATATTTTTTCGATTTTACTCATGATGTTTTTTTATTTGATGAAAAGTAACATTTATTTTTATCCCACAAAACCATTTTTGGCATGAGTGCCATCACAGTAGGGTTTATTGGATGAAGCACCACATCTGCAAAAAGCAGTGACTTTATTTTTTTGTACTGTTTCACCATTACTGTGCTTTACGGTAATATTACCGTATACTAAAAGTGGCCCATTTGGTATGGCTTCTACAATACTTTCTGCTTGGGTTTCAGTAGTTTTATGTTGTTCGTTATTGTGATAGTAACTAATAGCACCTGATGGACAATTATTCACGCGTTCAATAATTTCGGCAGTGGTGGCACCTTCTGGTTTTATCCAAGGTTTTTCTGCCGGATTAAATACTTGTTTTAACCCTTTTTCGCCTTTCCAGCATAAAGTGGAGTGTATACAAACGGATGGTTTCCATACAATAGTAATATCTTCATTACTATATTTTTTTGTGATCTCTGTCATGATAATGTGGTGTGAATTGAAATGGAGCTATTGAGTATTTTATGAATAGGACAATGATTAGCAATGTCTAATAATTTACGAGTTTGTTCTTCAGTTAAATTTCCTTTTAAATCAATGGTTCTTTTAAAGGTTGAGACTTCATTGTTTCGTTCAATATCAACGGTTACTCCAATGCTATCTAAATTCCATTCTTTTCTGTCGGCATACATACGTAAAGTAATGCTAGTGCATGCTGCCAAAGATGAAGCAAGTAATTCCATAGGAGCAAATCCTTTTCCAGTTCCTCCATGAGATATTGGTTCATCGGCTATTAAAGTATTAGTAGCTGATGAAATTTGAGTAGCGTAATGCGCTTTATGTATGAGTGCTTTTACCATTTATTTAAATAACCAATTATGTAATAGTTTTTGTAAAGCAGGTATTAAAATAAATACCATGGTTGGTACAGCAATTAAAGTAATGATGAGCGTGCGTAAAGGCAATGGTTCAATTAAGATTAATTGTTTACCCAATAATGCAAATATTAGGGTGATGAGCGGGTAAATGGCTAGCCAAATTACCACCGCCATTTTCCATTTTTTAGGAGGTTTCATTTATTAGTGCTTTATATTAAATAAAAATACAAAATCATCTGATTATTTCAGATGATTTTATTTTTTGTTAGTTGTAACGAACGTTTTTTTTAGATGCAATGATAGTAATAAATATAGTTTAAAATTATTTAGCCACATAGATACATAGGAGATGCAGATAACAGTTCTGTATAAGACGCTATGCTTTTGCATAGTACTATATTAAAGAAATTTATTTCTCTATTTAATCCTTACCTAGCATTATATTTGCCAATGTATCTATGCGGCTATTTGTAATCGTTAAAATAGTTATGCTTGTTTCACTAATTGAATTTCAGCTTGTACTTTTAAATCTTCGCCTACTAATAAGCCACCAGCTTCAGTAGCCGCATTCCACGTTAAACCAAAATCTTTACGATTAATTTTACCATCTAATGTAAAACCTGCTTTAATATTTCCGTATGGATCTTTTGCGATTCCACCAAAATCTACTTTTAAACTTACAGGTTTAGTTACATCTCTGATGGTTAAGTTACCATGTAAAGCATATTCTTCATCAGATGCTTTTTCAAATTTAGTTCCTTCAAATTTTATTTCTGGATACTTAGCGGTGTCGAAAAAATCAGCTGATTTTAAATGCCCATCTCTTTGTTCATTATTGGTGTTAATTGAATTAACGTCCGTTGTAAAGGATACTTTTGAGTTAGCAAAGTTATCGCCATCTGTTTCGGCTGTCACATTAAAGTTGGTAAAACCCCCTGTTACGTTAGAAATCATCATGTGTTTGATTTTGAAATTAATTTCGCTGTGTGTTGGGTCTAATGCCCATTTAGTTGTGCTCATGTTTATTTGTTTTTTTTAGTTGTTTTTTATTTAACCGCAGATTTCGCAAAGTGTTTTCGCGAAGAACGCGGGGGATTTTGTTATAATTAAGCAGTCATTGGGACTTCCATAATTAGGAACTCTGAGTTGCTATCGGCTTTCAACGTTACTTTATCAATATCCCAAATGCCAAAACCGTCTCTGGTATTTACTATTTGATCGTTTACTAATAATGTACCGTTCAAATTAAATATATATAAACCGTTTCCTTTTCCTTTGATCATATACTCAGTACTTACACCTTTGTCAAATTTACCTAAGTGAAACCAAGCATTTTGGTGAATCCATACACCCGCATCATTTGCGTTGGGAGATAAAATTTGTTGTAATTTGTTATGTCTGTCTTCTGACTTTAAAGTGATTTGATCGTAGCGAGGCGTCACATTTTTTTTATCTGGGAATACCCAAATTTGTAAAAATTTTACTTGAGAATCTTTATTTTTATTGTACTCACTATGCTGAATCCCTGTTCCTGCACTCATCACTTGTATGTCGCCATTTTTAATAACAGTTGTGTTCCCCATACTGTCTTTGTGCTCCAAGTCGCCTTCTAACGGAATACTAATAATTTCCATGTTATCGTGAGGGTGCGTTCCAAATCCCATTCCTGCTGCAACGGTATCGTCGTTTAAAACTCTTAATACACCAAAGTGCATGCGTTCTGGATTATAATAGTTTGCAAAACTAAAACTGTGTTTGCTATGCAACCAACCGTGGTTAGCATCACCACGGGTTTCTGCTTTATGTAAGATGGTATTTTTCATAATTGTTGATGTTGTATTTGGTATGTGATTAAATCCTATTACTTCTAATTCTTTTAGTTCGTCGATATCGTTTTTAATAATATTACCCAGAGCGGAAGAGGCGACAAACATTCCTGTTCCCATTAGGCCTTTTTTTAAGAATTCTTTTCTGTCCATTGTTATTATAGTTTTACAGATCAAAGGTATAAATACAAAAGTTATTGGCTCTTGACCTATGATAAGAAATTGTTTGGGTAATAAAACATTTTATTTAAATAAATTACATATATTTATTTTACTTAAACTCCCTTTATGAAGCACTTGTTCGTTTTCTTTTTTTTATGGTCATTTAATAGCATGTTTGCTCAAATAAATCCTGTTATTCCTGATTGGGTAAAGTTTATTGATGTAAAAAGTGTAGGAGCCGTTAATAAAAAGCAAATTAAAGAAGGATATTATTATGTGTTATTTGATGAGCAGTTTCACGTGCCTAAGAAACATAGTTACTATCATTATGCAATTTCGGTTTTAACGGAAGAGGCTTTAACAGATGTTTCGCAAATTGAATTTAGTTATGATCCATCATACGAAAAAGCATATTTACATAATGTAAAAATTTACAGAGGTATTGAAATTATTGATAAAACGAAGAGTCTTGATGTTAAAATATTAAACGAAGAAAGTAAAAGAAACAAAGGGATATTAAGTGGTAAAAAAACGTTTTATGTTAATTTGAGTGATGTTAGAAAAGGTGACATACTAGAATATAGCTATTCAATAGTTGGGGAAAATCCAATTATGGCAAATAACTTTAGTTTTAATATTTCATTGTCCTACGCAGTGCCTGTTGGTAAAATTAGCGTTAGACTTTTATTCCCAAAAAATATTACACCAACTATTGTTTATAAAAACACAAAGCTGAAACCTATCATAAAGCAGACAGATATTAATGACTATACCTGGGAAATAAATAATCCAGTAGTAATGACAACCGAAGGATCTTTACCAAGCTGGTATAGTGCTTATGCCTCGGTTCAGGTAAGTAATTTAAAAAATTGGAAAGAAGTAAAAGATTATTGTAGAACCCTGTTCAAAGAAACGACTTATGATAAAAGGGGATTGAAATTAATTATTGATTCTATTGTTAAATCAAGTTCAGATGTTGAAAGTCAGATTACATCAATAGTTGAATTTGTTCAAACGCACATTCGTTATTCAGGTAACGAAAACGGAATTTATTCTCATGTGCCTCGAAGTCCGGAATATGTTTTAAAAAATAGATTTGGTGATTGTAAAGAGAAGTCAGGTTTATTGAATGCTTTGCTAAGGATGATTAATATTGAGTCGTATCCTGTCTTAATAAATACATATATGGGCACAAAATTGTCTGAAGAAGTACCTTCAATTAATGCTTTTGACCATTGTATTTCTGGGTTTTATTATAAAGATAAATTATATTTTATTGACCCAACAATTTCCTACCAACGTGGAAATTTTAAGTTGAGAATTTTACCAACCTATGAAATAGGAATGATTTTAGATAATAAGGAAGATCCTTTTACTTTAATTCCCATAGATAAGACAAGTAAAAATGAAATGCTCGAAGAAATTGTGATAGTGGAAGATGGGGATGCTCGTTTAAAGGCCACATGTGTTTATACAGGAGTGAATGCAGATGATATCAGATATTATTTTTTAACCAATTCTATTTACGATATTCAGGAATCTTACCAAAAATTTTACACTAAATTTTCGAAGGAAGTGGAAGTGCTTGATACGGTTAAAATAATTGATGAATCAGAAATTAATAAAGTAACAACGATTGAATATTATTTATTAAAAAAATTATGGAGTGTAAAAGATTCTAGTTCCTCAAAATCGATTACCCAGGATTTTATGCCGTACGCATTAAATGCAAAATTAAATTATGGCAACGAAAACACAAGGAAAGACCCTCTTAAAATTGCATTTCCATATTTTCATACGCACACAATTACTGTTACAAAAGAAAGTGGTTGGAATGTAGATGAAAAAACAGTAGAAGAAAATAATAATTTTTTTAATTACAGTTACGCTTATAGAACGCATGATGATGTGTTAGAACTGGTATATAGTTATAATGCTAACACGGGGGTTATATATCCTACAGATTACAAAGAATATAAGGAAAAAATGGATATTATTAATTATAATATGTTATTTACTGCTGAAGAAAAACCTTTGACTACCGGTATTGTGGGCTTTAACTGGCCTTTATTATCAGCGCTATTAGGAGCATTTATTCTTTCGTGTATTTTATTTTGGTATTTATATAAACGCCCATTTACGACAGAGTATGGGGTTGATCATTTTCAGTATAGTTCAATTAGTGGCTGGTTAATTTTGTTGGGAATAGGCATTACATTAAACCCATTATCTTTGTTATATGCCCTTTATTCAGAATATTCTACAGAAATGGGAGTAAATTATATGGTTTACTTTTTTGATCCTGAATCAAGTTACTTTGCACCTGTTAGAGGGTATTATGCTTTTTTCGTGGCCGTAGTTAATACCTGTGTGTTTGTGTTTTCAGTTTTAATTTTAGTGATGTTTTATCAAAAGAAAACACAATTTAGATTATACTTTGTGATTTTTAGAGGATTTAATTCTGTATTTATTATTGTGAACTTAATTATTTTGTATAGTTTTTACGGAGATTCCACAGATATTGCAGAACGACAAACGTTGTCAAAAGAAACAACGTCTATGATAAAAGTGGTAGTGCAAGCCTGTATTTGGATTCCTTATGTGTGGTTTTCAGAAAGAAGTCGATATACTTTCACTGTTGGAAACCCTATACCTGAAATTGTTAGTTCAACTAGTGAAGTAGAAAATCTAATCACTAATTTAGAACCAGATAATTCGGAAACAACTAAGGAACCTGGGCCAAGTGATGATATTGAGTAGTGATTAATTTTACTTCTGAGCAATGATAATTAAATCAATGACTTTTGAACCATCAGTCGTAGGATAATTTTGACGTTTTAAATCAATGTTTTTGAATCCGTTGGTGTATAATGCTTCTCTTAAATAATCACCTTCATGAAAGTTCATAAATAGTTCGTCGCCACTACTTCCTTTTTTATAATCTGATTTGTTGTAATCATCTTCCATCGTGCTAATGTATATCACACCATCCTTTGCTAAAATTTTTGCAGCATCAGCAATTAATTGAATGGCTTCTTCTTTAGATAAGTATGGCAAACAAAAGCCACACATAATGGCATCATACGTTTTATTTAAGCTGGTAATAGCTCTCGAATCCAATAACCGGAAATTAGCTTGAGGATTATTGATTTTTGCTAACTCAATCATGTTAGGTGCTAAATCAGTTCCTAAGATATTTAAATCGGGACGTTTTTTTAGTAAGTATTGCGTAATGTTACCAGGACCGCAAGCTAATTCTAATACACTTGGGTTTTCTTTTTTTATATGACTACAAAACACATCAAAACTATCATGGTATAAACTTACATCCATAAATTTATCTTGATACACTTTCGCAAGTTTATTAAAAACGTCTATGGCTTGTTTGTTTTTATTCATAATCATTTAATCTTCATATAACTGAGATCATTTGGAATTATGTTAATCAGTAATTACCAATTTACCGACTTGAATTATTTTATTCTCTTGAGTTAATTGATAAGTATATAATCCATTGCTTAAATGTCCTCTCTCAATCTTAGTTTGATTATCGTTGGTTAGTGCAATTCTTTTTATTTGTTGTCCTAATTGGTTATAAATTGAAAGTGTGGTGTTCTGTAAGCCGAAATCAGATTTCAAAACGGTTTCTATATTAAAAGGATTTGGAGAAAAATATATATTATTTATAGGTTTAATTATTTGATCTATTTCTGTGGGAGTGTCCCATTTTGCTATATGAAGAGTAAGATTACTCCCCGAGGTAGTAAAATAGCCCGCTGCATAGATAGAGTTTTGAAACGCTATAACTTGATATACGTATGAGTTCAACCCAGCCCCCATAGGATACCATGTGTTGTTATTAGTGTATGCTATTTGGTTTGCCCCGAATCCATGAACTGAAGTAAAATTGCCTCCAACATAAAGATTACCATTTATTAATTTAATTTCTCCAACACCTGTTAAGCCAGAAATGCCACCAGAAAAATTTGCCCCAACAGGTAGCCAGCTTGTACCTGTCCATTTCATTAAATAATCGTCAGCATTACCTGCACTTGCATTAAAACCTCCACCAACATAAAGCTCATTGTTAAACACTTCCATACTACCTGCTGTGCCACCAAGAATACCGTTTCCAAGAGCCGACCATGTAGAACCATTCCATTTTGCAATTCCACTTGCTGGAACTCCATTGATGTTATTAAAATAGCCTGTGACATAAAGTTCACTATTAAAACCACGCAATCCTAAAACGCTGGCACTGGCAAATCCAATTATATTTAAGGTCGATCCGTTCCATTCGCAAATGTAACCTGGAGACCCTGATACATATAGTTTATTATTGAAGATTTCTAAATGTTCTACATGCCCAAAAAGTCCATTGCTATCCAAAGGAATCCAATTTATTCCATCAAATTTAGAAAATCCCATACTTCCACCTTCATATAGTTCGTTGTTATATACAATCATACATTGAATTTGATTACCTGGAGAATTTACAGCCGCCCAGTTAGAGCCATTCCATTTGGCACAGCCATTTGCTGCAATTCCACCTGCGGATATGAAGTTCCCTCCTACATATAATTCGTTATTAAAAACACACATGGATCCTATCGGATCATTTGTTCCACCACCTACAGGTAACCAAGACTGTGCATTTATATTTATTATACTAAATAAAACAATAAATATTGAATAAAATGTTTTTTTCATAATCTTGATTTATTATTAAAGGGTGTATTTTATCTTTAAAAGTACTAATTCGCTGGCAACAACTTTGCTTTACATTCGCCAAAGCTAATAAGTGAATTGTTAGTTTGGGAAAACTTCTAATAATCGTTTGCGGGCTTAAAACTTTAATTAATCTTTAATTATTTTGATGGTTTTACTAATACTTCCATTATTTACAGTAGTAAAATAAAGCCCACATGGTAATTGTGAAATGTCTAAATTGGAGATAGATTCTCGTTCACATATTCCTGATTGTACTAATTTCCCAATTATATTATTGATGCGATAGTTACAACTTTGTGAAAGTTTATTTTCAATATTTAAAATGCCTTTGGTGATAGTTGGGTAAATTAAGATTTGTGTTTCTAAGTTTAGTTCAGTTACTGAATTTAAGAATAGCT
Source organism: Bacteroidota bacterium (assembly GCA_016711805.1). Taxonomy (GTDB): domain Bacteria; phylum Bacteroidota; class Bacteroidia; order B-17B0; family Aurantibacillaceae; genus UBA4416. Next base: position 129,842 of record JADJSH010000001.1, on the reverse strand, counting down.
GACCAGCATCTAAGTGAACGTTTGGTGCACTATTATAAGCATATTGTAAGATTTTTACTGTATCCAATGGCCCCGATAAATTTCCAACAAAATCCAATTTAATCCAACCAAAAGTGGTATCGCCAGGAGCATTTAGTTTTCTGAAACCTAAGTATTTAAAACCACTATTAGGAATCCAACCCACCCATGTATAACCTATTGGAGTTGATGGCATTGCTGCTATTGATGAAAACGAAGTAAATGGCTGTCCAATATTATTACATCCACTAAGTAGTAAGTTGTTTGAGCCTATCGCCGTATAGTATATATTGTCCAACCCGCGTTTAGATATAATTTTTACTTCATTGATATTATCTCCATTTATATCAACGGAGTCTCTATAAATTGTAGAATTTGGAGGAGAACAACATGGTACACTTTTGTTTAGTGTATTTGAAATTACCTGTGCTTGCTGTTTAATTACAATTCCTATAAAAAGAAGTAAAAATAATTTCTTCATGTTTAAAACAGATTAATTTTTTCTAAAGTTAAGCCAAATTGCTTGAAAATAAAACTAAGCTATCATATTTAAAGGTTTTAAGAAGCCGGTAAACTTTGGCTTTACATTCGCCAAAGCCAATGCGGGTTTTATTATTCGTACAGTAACCTCTTAAAATAACAGTATCGTTATCATTAATAAATTTACGCTCGCTACCATCATTTAATTTTAAAGGCTTTGTACCTTTCCAACTTAGTTCCATCATACTGCCATACTCTTTTGGGTCAGGCCCGCTTATCGTTCCACTACCCATCATATCGCCAACATTTACATTACAACCATTTACCGTGTGATGTGCTAATTGTTGTTCCATAGTCCAATACATGTATTTGTAATTTGAATTACAAATAACAGTCTCAGTGCTGTTTTCTGGTTGTATGGCTACTTCTAATTTAATATCTACATTTTTATTCCCCGTATATTCTAAATATGGAAACACTTTTGGTTCTTGAACATAACCTTCTGTTCTAAATGGTTCTAAAGCATCTAGAGTGACAATCCATGGTGAAATCGTACTTGCAAAGTTTTTAGATAAGAAGGGTCCTAATGGCACATATTCCCATGTTTGAATATCTCTAGCGCTCCAATCATTAAATAATACCATTCCAAAAATATAATCGTCTGCTTTTTCGGTACTAATGCTTTCTCCTAGTTTACTTGCTTTTCCAATAATAAAAGCAGTTTCTAGTTCAAAGTCTAATAATTTACAAGGTCCAAAAGTTGGCACTTCGGCATCTGCTGGTTTCATTTGTCCTTTTGGACGGTATAAATCTGTTCCGCTAACAGTAATACTGCTTGCACGTCCGTGGTAACCAACTGGAATGTATTTCCAGTTTTGTAATAAAGCATTTTTAGGGTCACGAATCATGGTTCCAATATTTGTAGCATGATCAATACTGCTGTAAAAATCAGTGTAATCTCCCACTTTTACGGGTAATAAAAGCTTAACGCTATTGTGCGGTTTAAAAATATGAGCAAATATGTCTTTATTATCTTGTAATTCTTTGTTATTACTATCTAATAGTTCTGATAAACGGTCTCTTAAAGCACGAGTGGCATCTTTTCCTAATTCAATAAAATCATTTAAATACGCTTTATTAAATACTTCTTTATCGATATTTAATTTTGAAAAAAAGCCGCGACTAGCTAATTCATATAAATCAATAGCGTAATTACCAATAGCAGAGCAGGCATGGTGCTTTACAGTACTATCCGAATAAATGCCAAAAGGCAGGTTTTGAATTGGGAAATCGGAGTTAGCATCAACAGATATCCAAGAAGTAAGGGCTGGGTTGTTAGCTTTTATATTCATTTTTAGTAAAGTTAAAAAGAGTAAAATTGTATTTAATGTGTATTATTTATTGGTATATAAACATAGTAAAATTATATATTTATGGCATGCAATTTAAGAAACTTATTCTTCTTTTTTTAATTCATTTTTCTTCCATTTTAGTAGGTCAAAACCCTAATGATTTTGCTTTTGTGTTGAGCGAAAGAGCCGTTAATAAGGTTTTTACGGCTATTGGCGAGATTAAAGGGAAAAGTCAATATGAAGTACTTGGTATTATTGACGGCCATTATACTTGGAAAGTACTGAATCCTAAAATTAGTTTTAAACCTGATAGCAGCGATTTTACCTGCGAAGCAAAAGTAGAAGTAGGGCCTTTTGGATATAAATCAGAAGTATTAGGGCATGTAAAGATTGGATATGACGATCAAAAAAATGTGATTTCAATTAAAATTACCGATGCTGTATTTGAATTATATACGATGGTATTAAAGAAAAAAATTCACATAAAAGACATACATTTAGAAGATTATTTTAAAGATCCTTTTTTGTTTGAAGGGCCTAAAAGTATAGCAACCGATATGTCATTTACCATGCCAGATAGTACCGTAAAACAAATTTACATACAACCAACAGTTTGTGTCATGAAGGTTGTAAAACAAGCCATCAAAACCATGTGCGATATTGCGGCTCAAGATAAACCATTCAAAAAAGACGTGAAAGTAACACCTCCAATTCAACAAACTGAAGTAAAAGAAAAAAAGAATACAGCACAACAGGTTCGTTAAGCAAACAAAATTGAAAGCATTAATTAAACATAACATCATTTATATTCTTTTGTATTTACTACTATTGGGTATTATTGGTTATGTGTTATTAAATGCAGGAAAAGTGCCTATTCATAGAGAAATGAATACCTATGTTGGTAATACGTTTGTTGATCAATTTTTAGCCTACGCTACACATTTAGGAGATGGTTTATTTGCTGTATTAATTGCGATTGCTTTTTCATTTCAAAATGTACGCGTGTCATTATACATCTTGTTTTCGTATGCTGGAGCAGGCATTATGTCTTATATTTTAAAACATTGGGTGTATTATGAAGTTACTCGCCCGCATTTTGTGTTTCAATATTATGTGCGCGAGCAATTAAAATTAGTTGATGGAGTTGATGTAGTTGCTTTTCATTCTTTTCCAAGTGGCCATGCTTTATCTGCTTTTGCATTGTTTTTTTGTTTGTTATTCGTAAGTAAAAATCATTTTTCGAAAATGGTATTTTTTTTACTAGCCATTTTAGCAGCCTATAGTAGAGTGCATTTATCTCAACATTGGTTGATTGATGTATACGTGGGCTCTATTATTGGCGTATGTTTTTCTATTTTACTTTATGTGGTGTTTTATTCTACTAATAAATGGCCTCATTTAAATACCAATTTATCAACTTTATTAAAAAATAAAAGTGTTTAAACTCTTGAATACAGATATTAAAGCTTATGCTTTTATTTTTTTAGCGGCCTGTTTGCTTTATATACCTTTTATTGGGAATATGCCTTTATTTGATTGGGATGAAGTTAATTTTGCAGAGTGCGCTCGCGAAATGTTGGTTTCTAATAACTATTCGGAGGTTCAATTATATTTTCATCCCTTTTGGGAAAAACCACCTTTATTTATTTGGTTGCAGGCTATGAGCATGAATGTGTTTGGCATCAATGAATTTGCTGCACGATTTCCAAATGCTTTATGCGGTGTAATTACACTAATGGTATTATATAAAACAGGAAAAGAATTAAATGATCGAAAATTTGCCTTAACCTGGGTTTTTGTGTACGCGTCTACATTATTACCTCACTTATTTTTTAAAAGCGGCATCATCGATCCTTGGTTTAATTTATTTATATACGTGGCAGTATATTATTTACTGCAACACACCAATAACCCAGTAGGGAAATTTGGATACAGAACAGCTATTGTTTCTGGATTTTTTTTAGGATTGGCCTTATTAACAAAAGGACCTGCCGCCTTAATTTTAGTGAGTTTAACGATTACTTTGTTTTTTGTATTAGGACGATTTAAAAAAATATCGTCTTTTAAATTTATGGCTGCTTTTTTCTTAGCTTTTCTAATTACTGGCTTAAGTTGGTTTGCCGTTATGTATTTAAAAGGTAACGGACAAGTGATTAAAGAGTTTATTGATTATCAAGTACGATTATTTAATACAGAAGATAGCGACCATGGCGGGCCATTTATTTATCATTTTGTAGTATTATTATTAGGTTGTTTTCCCTCATCTTTATTTTTAATATTGGCTCACAAAAAATCAGCTACTGATACACCTTATCAAATACATAGTAAGCGTTGGATGATGAGTTTGTTTTGGGTAGTATTAATTTTGTTTTCGATAGTGCAAACTAAAATCGTACACTATTCATCATTGTGTTATTTCCCCTTAACCTATTTAGCAACCTATGCTATTCAAAAGTTGTTTGCGGCGCAGTATAATTGGAAAAAAGTATTCCATTTGTTTTTTGTCTTCATTAGCACTTTACTTGGATTCGCTTTTGTATTAATAGGTTGTGTGCCAATTTTTAAACCATGGTTGCTCACAAGTGATTTAATTGCAGATCCATTTGCAGTTGAAAATTTAAAAGCCAATGTACATTGGAGTGGTTATGAATGGTTAATAGGTATCGTGTTTTTAGGCTTGGTTCATTTTAGTTTATCTAAAATCAAGATAGGAAGCTATAAATATATTTATTTGCTTTTCTTAGGTTCCCTATTTTCGGTTTACAGTTTAATTATGATTGTGGCACCTAAAGTCGAACAATACTCTCAACGAACAGCGATTGAGTTTTATAAACAGTGTGCTAAACACGGATTTAGTGTTGAGTCTATTGGCTTTAAAAGTTACGCAACGTTGTTTTATGGAGAATTGGAGCCTTCATTTGAAAGTAATCAATCGTTTAAAGATTATCTTAAATTACATCGTAGCGAGTATGAAAGTCAAAATATTAATGTTGATATTTCATACAGTTTAATTCGAACCAATTGGATGAGAGATATTCAAACAAATAAGCCTTCCTGTTTTGTAGCAAAAATATTAGATGAGGAAGTTATAAAAAGTTCTAGCCCTTATTTAAAGGAGTTGTATCGTAAAAATGGATTTATATTTTATATCCGTGTGTTTGATCAAAAATAATCGTAGTTAACGATATTTTTTTGTGTTAACGACGTTTTGCTATTTTGTTTCCTGTGCCTCTTTGTCGGTTACATTTAAATCTTAAAGTGCTTTTTTCTCTTAAAGCCAGATGTTTTGTTTTTCTTGATTTCATTCGCTTACGCCACATTTTAAAGCTCGATGGTAAAGAATGCTTTCTCATAAATTCAATCACCTCTTTTTCTCTTAATCCAAACTGAAATTCAATCGCTTCAAAAGGAGTTCTATCTTCCCAAGCCATTTCAATAATTCTATTAATATCTTTTTCAGATAGGATAGTTGATTTATTTTTTTCTCCTTCTTCATCTTGTAATGCTAAATAAGCTAGAGGAGAAGGTAGATCGCTGTAGTAACACATTAAATTTTCGTCAGCCATAAGTTTCTATATGTTTTTTTTGAATCGTAATCGTTTGCTTGTTTTTCAATATTGAAATAGCGATTGCCTCGTGGGTCGTTACCAACACCAGCTAAATAGGCCCAGTTTCCCCAGTTACTGCACACATCATAATCTATTAATTGTTGCTCAAAATAAGCTGCTCCGTAACGCCAATCTAGTTTTAAATCGTTGCAAAGATAACTTGCAACATTTTGCCTTCCTCTATTACTCATATAGCCCGTTAGTTTTAATTCAAGCATATTAGCATCAATGAAATCGTTACCAGTTTGCGAGTTAATCCATTTGTGTAGTAGTTCTTCGTTATGGTTATTGGTATTTAATTCATTTGATTTAATACCAGTTTGTAGAAAAAATTGATGACGGTGTTTTTTCATCATAAACCTAAAGTAATCTCTCCATAACAATTCAAATATCAACCAATAAGTTGATTCATTTGCTCCAAATTGTTCTTCGTATTTTTTAAGTTCAACGTATATTTCTCTTGGTGATAAACAGCCTAAAGCTAGCCATGCCGAAAATTTAGAGGAGTAATCAGTGCCTATCATTTCATTGCGAGTATCTTTATAATTTGAAATCGCTTTTGTTTGTGTAAAGTAATAATGTAAACGCTTGTAGCCTTCTGTCTCTCCTCCTTTAAAGGTAATGGCTGCTCGAACGTCTATATTACTAGGAATTAAACCTAATTGCTCTAATCGGGGTAATTGTAACTCAGGAATATTAGGTGATTTAATCGCTAAAGGAGCAGAAAAAATTTCGCGAATACTTGACTCTTTTTCAATACGTTTTCTGAAATTAGTAAATACGTCTGGAATGTCTTTAATTGAAAATGGTAAATCTTGCGCGTGATATAAAGTGCTAGTGCTAAATGTTTCGATTTCGCATTTCGATTTCCAGAGTTCTTTTTCTACCCGCTCTTCCGTTTGTTTTTCTTCATATGCTACTTCTTTTTTAGCAAATAGTTTTTGCGCATTATATTTTTGTGCTACTTTGTACAATTCATATTCTGGTTTTCCTCTAACAATTAATAGGCCTGAACCAATGGCTCTTAAGTTTTTATCTAAATCTTGTAACGACTCTAATAAAAATTGCGCTCTAAAATTTCCTGTTTTTTGAAATCCAAATTCAGTTATTTTAAAATGTGATTCATCAAAACAATACACCGGAACAATTTCGTCGCTTTGTTCAATGGCTTTTACCAGTGTTTCGTTATCGTGTAATCGTAAATCGGTTTTAAACCAAACAATAGAGGTTCGCATTATAATTGATTTATGTTTTCTAAATAATACTGCGCTTGTTGCAATAGCTCTGCTTTAACTTTTGGTTCCATTCTGTTCCAAACATTATACATCATTCCTATTCGAGGATTTTTGGATAATTTATCTTTGTGCTGATCATAAAAGTTCCAATACAAACTATTAAAAGGACAAGCTTTGTCGCCTGTTTTTATAGCTTTTTTATAAAAACATCCGCCGCAATAGTGACTCATTTTATCAATGTATGTTGCTGAACTTACGTAAGGTTTTGTACCCACTATACCGCCATCTGCAAACTGACTCATACCTCGTGTATTTGTAATTTCTACCCAATCTAATGCATCAATGTAAATTCCTAAATACCATTTATCTACTTCATCAGGATGAACGCCTGCTAATAAAGCAAAGTTACCTGTAATCATTAATCGTTGAATGTGATGTGCATAAGCATATTCCAAAGATTGATGAATAGTATGTTTTAAACAACTCATTTTTGTTTTACCAGTCCAATACCATTCAGGTAATTTGTTTTGATGCCCAAAATAGTTGAGGGTAGCGTACTCTGGCATTTTTTGCCAATATATGCCACGCATATATTCTCGCCATCCAATAATTTGCCTCACAAATCCTTCTAGTTGGTTGTATTCAATATCGTTAGGTCTTTTCTTCCATTCATCAATAGCTTTATTAATGACCTCTAAAGGAGAAATTAATTTTGTGTTTAATGAAAATGACAGACGAGAGTGATAAAGTGACCAGTCGTTTGGTGTCATGGCATCTTGATAAGTGCCAAATAATGGTAAACACTCAGTTACAAAAAAATCGAGTAGTTGTAAAGATTGTACTCTGCTGATTGGCCAAACAAAATTTTTAGAATCAATATTGCCAATTGTTTTAATGTTGGCCTTTTTTAGTTCATTGCTAATTTCGGCCACATCATTGCTAAATATGAAAGGAGGTGTGGCTTTATGAGTAGCAGGCAATTTTTTTCTATTATCCTCATCATAATTCCATTTGCCAGTGAGTGGGTCGTTACCATTCATTAGCACATGATGCTTTTTTCGCATGTAGCGATAGAAGCTCTCCATGAGATATGTTTTCTTTCCTTTGAAAAACTCACCAAGTTCGTTTCGCGTACTTAAAAAATGTTCGCTATCTACTACTTGACTTGATATTGTAAGGCTTGTCGTAAATGTTTTTAGATGTTCATCTACTCTGTATTCATCTGGTAATTGATATTGAAATTCAGTAAACTGATGTTTATTGATGAGTGCTTTACAGTTTTTATCAAATGCTTGAAGATTACTTTTATCATTAAGCTTTATGTAGATAACTTGATGATTTTGTTCTTGTAACTCTTTGGCAAATTGTTGCATTGCAGCAAAAAAGCCTGCTACTTTTTGAATGTGATGCCAAGCGTAGTCGGTTTCACTTCGTATTTCCATCAATACATAAGTCACATCACTATTTACTGTTTTGAACCATGAATGCTGAAGATTAAGTTGATCACCTAAAATTAAGCGAAGTGTTTTTATTTTTGTTTTTGAGTTCTGCATTTGTCGCTGCAGTATTTAACGTTATCCCAATTTTTCTCCCATTTTTTTCTCCACGAAAACGGTTTTTCGCAGGTCATACATGTTTTTGAAGGGAGGTGTTGTTTTTTAACGCCTTGCATTATCTATAAAACAAATAATGCGAATGAATGTTTAATTCAAATACCAAATTGCACCATTTAAAACACTCGAAAAACTTACCCACATTAAATAAGGTATTTGCATGCAAGCAGCCGTTTTATCAATTTTTATAAATGTATAGATCATGGTGGCAATACTTATCCACATGATAATAATCTCAATAAATGAAACAGCTAACAATTGAAATCTGAAGAATAAGAAACTCCAACAAAAATTTAAAAATAACTGAAAGCAAAATAGTGCAATCGCTCTTGTTCTTGTTTCATTGGGTGTTGATTGAAGTATTCTGTAAAATGAAATCCCCATTAAAATATAAAGTAACGACCAAACAGGGCCAAACAGATAATTAGGAGGATTAAAAAATGGTTTATTTAAACCCATGTACCAAATATTAATGCCAGATGCTGAAGCGTAACCAGAGATGCCTCCAATTAATAAGGGCAATAAAATGCAAAGTGTTAATTTAAGGTAGCGGTTCATGTTTTTAATTTTTAGTTAAATGTGATTTAGGATTACTCACATGTTTTTGTAAGATACGCATTCCTTCTTGTTTTACTTCATCTTTTTTTCGGAAAGACCAAACCATATTGCTAGCGTATTTTCTGGTTTCTTCTATATCAACAATGGGCGTGGGGTAATCTTTGCCAATTTCGCAATGATAAAGTTGCTGTTCTATTAACGACAATTTCCAAGGTTCATGAATTAAATGTGCGGGAACTTCATTCAATTTTGGGATCCATTGTTTTATAAATAGGCCTTCTGGATCATGTTCTTCTGAGTTTTTTATAGGATTATAAATACGAATTGTGTTAATTCCAGTAACACCCGATTGCATTTGTAATTGAGGGTAATGAATACCTGGCTCGTAATCTAAAAACTGGCGTGCTAAAAAATGTAACTCTCGCCAATCTTGCCATAAGTTAAATACAAAAAAAGAAACTACCATAGCTCTCATTCTAAAATTAATATAGCCTGTAGCTACAACACATCGCATACATGCATCAACAATAGGCACTCCCGTTTTGCCTTCTTGCCAAGCTTTTATATATACTTCGTTTTTAGGTTTTGCTAATTGATTATATGCTTTATTGATATTTTCAAATTCATAACGACATTCATCTTCAAATTTTTGCATAAAATGGCAGTGCCAATGCAATCGAGACACAAAATTATTGAGTGCTTTTTTATTTTCAGCAGTAGTGTAATGTTGTTTGGTATATTGATACACCATGCGCATACTTATATTGCCGTAGGTTAAATAGGGTGATAGTCTGCTACAACCTTTGCGACTCAATAATGGTTTACTGATATGTTTGCTGTAATTTACATAGCGTTCTTTGATGAAGCTATTCATATAACGCCAAGCCCAATGCTCGCCGCCTTGCTGAAAGTTGTTATTTCTGCTCGTAATTTCTTTTTGTAATGGAGTTCCTTTGATAGCATTGAAAACGGATTCATTTAAGTGTAAGATATTCCAATTGTCTTCACTTACTAATTTTGGAAGCTCCGTCATTTTTTGCCGCCAAAGTTCTTCCCAGTTTGACCGTGATTTTAGTTTTCGAATAACACCATGCATTTGATATTCCTTCCAAGATATTTGATTCCTTTTACAAAATTTCTGCATTTCTATATCTCTATCGAAGGTGAGTTTATTCCCAATTTCTTGATGCGAGTAGATGGTGTTAATCTCATAATGCTTGGATATATTATCAAAAACGGCTAGTGCTTCGTTATGGCACATGTATAATTGCGCATTTAAGTTTTTTAATTTAGATTGCATTTCTTCGAGCGATTCGTAAATGAATCGCCAATGCCTCACATCACTATCATCATAAGCCATAACAGATGGCTCAAAGCAGTATAGTAATAAAATAGGTAATGCTTGTTGTTGTGCGAAAAATAGTGGTTCGTGATCGGTAAACCTTAAATCACGTTTAAACCAAACAATATTAATTGGTTCTTTATTCAATGTACCCTAATTTGGCTAAAGATGTTTCTTTATTTGCCTTTGCGTAACTTAACCGTGCTAGTCGCTCCGTTTTATGATAGCTATCTAAGCCACTACATGTAATGCTTTTTGCCTTTTCGATGTCTAAAAAACCATCTTCACATAAACAGTTGTTTGGAAAATACACTTGATTAATTTGACCAATAATTAAAACAGTATTGTTTGTTGTAATGTTGATGCGTTCTTTAAACTGCACTCCTAGTTGAATATGACTTTCTTTAACAAAGGGTGCTTTAAATCCTAATTTGAAATCAGGTGTTAAATGAGTTGCGTCAAATTCTGATATTTCTCGTGAGTATCGTGCCGATGTTTGGTGGGCTTGATGATAGATGCTTTCATTAATATGATTAATGGTGTAATAACCAGTTTCCATAATATTTGAAAGGGTATGTCTGTCAACAGAATCGGGCCTTGAAATAAAACCAATATAAGGAGGATTTGCTCCGATATGAATTAGTGAATTAAAAATGGCCAAGTTGGTTTGCCTCTCTTTATTAATTGTACCAATTAATGCCACGCTTTTAAATCCAGTAAGTGAGTTTACAAATGCTGCACGGTAGCGTTGCTCTAATCCCATTAAATCAACAAATGATAAATAACGCTGTGATTGATGTTCCATTTGGTTAGCTTTTAATTGATGACATTCCACCATCTACATGAATCACTTGTCCTGTAATCCATGATGAATTTTCTGACAATAAAAACTCAGCTGTGTTTGCAATATCTATTGGATCTCCAATACGTTTAAGCGGATGGCGATTGTTACTTGCTTCTAATTTTTCGGGAGTATTAATTAATTTTTCCGCCATGGCAGTTTGAGTTAACGATGGTGCAATACAATTCACTCTTATCTTTGGAGAAAATTCTGCCGCCAATGCTTTTGTTAATCCCTCAATGGCACCTTTACTAAGAGCAACAGATGCGTGAAATGGCATGCCTGTTTGCACCGCTACAGTACTAAATAATACGATAGAAGGTTTTTTTGACTGTTGTAGATTTGTGGTATATGCTTGAATTGCTTTGATGGCGCCTAAAACATTTAATTCCAAATCATCTAAAAAATCTTGTTTTTTTAATGTGCGAAATGGTTTCAAATTTATAGAGCCAGGGCAATATACCAATCCATCAATTGTTCCATTTAATGCTGGCATTTCTTCATTCGATAAAATATCGTGCTGGTAAAAATGACTAAATGAAGCATCGGGTAAATTTCTAGAAATTGAAATTACAGTTTCTCTTTGTTTAATCAATTTGTTCGCGAGTGCTTTTCCAATACCAGAGGATGCACCAATAATTAAAGTTGTCTTCATCACTCATAAAACAACTTTGTAGCGTTATTGTTTAAATTAATTATTAGTCAATAATGATTTTTTGAGTGGAAGACACATTGTTCACGTTTACTTTAATAAAGTAAATTCCTTTACTAAGGTCGTTTACAGGAATTGAGATGGAATGATTCCCATTTCCAAATGTTTGTTTAGAAATGCACTTTACGGTTTTGCCTAAAACATCGATTAAATTTATTTCAACAGCCTTATCTTCTAATAGATCAAATGCAACTGATATTATATCGCTTGTAGGATTAGGGAAAATCGAAAGGTTTAAAGCATTATCGTATTGGTCTTTTATACTCGTGATAGTGCTTAAATTTATATCATCTACGTATAAATTATTAGATAATCCCATTTCTGATACGAATCTTATTTTAAATAAAATATTAGTTGCCGAGGAATATGACCCAATAGGGATAACTTCTTGTACAAATTGAGATGGAGTAGGATTAAAATTACCATTAACATCAATGCTTACACCCGCCGTAGTTGATCTGATATTTCTTGTCATACGTGGAATCCAGGTTGCACCACAATTTGTGGAGAAAAGCACACTCAATATATCATATGAAGAATGTGTTGTTGTATCCCTTTCGGCACCAGCCCATTTAAACGTTAAAGCTACGCTGGGCATTGCATTGAAATTATAAGTTGGAGAGTAAAGTTCGATTGTTGACACTGGAGCAACTGTTTGACTAACAAAAGCACTTTTACTTCCAGAAGCAAAAGCGTTCGACGTTTGTTGCCAGTTTGTATTTGATGTCGAGTTATTACTTACCATCCAAATGTTATTTGGTAATGTACTCGTTTCAAAACTTTCATACAAACTTGTTGCAATTGGACTCGGTAAAACAGTCACATAATTTGTTTTAATCTCAGGTGCCGAACTTCCGGCACTATTACTCGAAATTAATTGAACAGAATAGGTGCCAGGAGTACTATAAGTAACAGTTGGATTTTGAACACTTGATGTATTTGGAGTGCCGCCTTCAAAAACCCATGACCAATTAGTTGGCGCGGATATGTTACTTAAGTCGGTATAGGATACCGATTGACCCAAGCAAACAATTTGTCGGTTAGCTTTAAATAAAGCAGCTGGCGCACAAACAGCGGGAGGTGTAATACCCGTTGCCGCTAAATTAGCAGGTGTACTTAAATTATTTCTAGCTCCAGCAGATGAATTAAGCGCATTGGTCATTCTTACACATTGTTGGTTAGTAAACATCACGCAGCAATAAGAATAATCCATATAGTTTTGATAGTTTTCGGATATACTGGCATTGCAAATACGTGAACCTGTTAATGACGAACACGATGTAAAACCTTTTGTAATAGGCGTGTCGTTTACTTGGTCATTACCACAAGCAACACCTGGATTATTAGTGTTTCCCCAAGTGTGTTGTAAATTTAACCAATGTCCTACTTCATGTGTTAATGCTCTCGATTGATTCACGTTTCCAGTTCCGATACTACCTACATAATTATGCAAAATCACAATGCCATCCATTGGCGAACCAGTTCCTAAACTACCAGGATAATAAGCATATCCAGCAGCGTTACTTGCAATACCTTTTACCACATAAAAATTCAAATACATCGTTGGATCCCAAGTATACAAATAATCTTGGTAATCACCCTCCCAGCTATTTGTTTTTGGATCATAAAAGCGGTCAATGCCACTTGTGCAGTTTCCATTTGGGTCACGTTTTGCCAATACAAAAGTAATTTTAGCGTCACCAATTACATTTTTTAATGGAGCAATAACTACTGACGTATCTGCATTTTGCAAATTAAAATCTCTATTAAAAATGGCAACCTGATCTTGAATTTGTGCATCTGAAATGTTTTCGTAACCATTTACATGTAAGACATGAAATACAACTGGAATGGTATAATTTGAAGCAGCGGTTTTACCTGCGTTATTATCTTGATTCATGCTATTCAAATTATTTTGAATGGCTTCAAATTGCTGTCTTAGCTCAGGATGTTTGTTAAAGTTGGCTTCCATAGCCTCGATGGAGCCACACCAGTTTTGATTAACTTGTGCTAATACGCTATAACTTAATATGCATATAGAAAAAAGACTGTATATAAATTGACGCATGATTTTGTGTTTATGAATATCTAAGATACTGATATAAAACAGTTTTACAAAGAGAATGTTTTGATAATTCGTACTCAAATTTCAGAATATTCTCTTATGTTTATGTTTTAAAATTTAGTTAAATGATAATTGATTTAAGAAGTGATACAGTAACAAAGCCAACTAAATCCATGATGGATGCCATGATGAGTGCGCCTGTGGGAGATGATGTGTTTAATGAAGATCCAACGATATTAGCGCTTGAACAAAAAGCGGCTAAATTATTTAATAAGGAAGCAGCTTTATTTTGCCCTAGTGGCACTATGACCAATCAAATTGCTATTAGATGTCACACGGTGCCTGGTGATGAATTGCTATGCGATGTTAATTCTCATATTTATAATTACGAAGGTGGCGGAATTTCTTCAAACTCTGGTGTACAAGCTAAATTGATACATGGTGATAGAGGTAGAATTACTGCCAAACAAATTGAAGATAATATTAATGCCGATTATGATTGGTTAACACGTACCTCATTAGTGTGTTTAGAAAACACCGTTAATAGAGCAGGAGGGAGCTTTTATGATTTACAAGCGATCAAAGATATTAAACAACTTTGTGAGCAAAAACAATTGCCTTTGCATTTAGATGGTGCTCGTATTTTTAATGCTTTAGTAGAGTGTGATTATACAGCAGCCGATATTGGAAACGAATTTGATTCGGTGTCTATTTGCTTAAGCAAAGGATTAGGAGCACCTGTCGGTTCTTTATTAATTGGTACAACGGCATTTATTAAAAAAGCGCGACGTGTAAGGAAAGTATTTGGTGGCGGCATGCGACAAGCAGGGTTTTTAGCAGCTGCTGGTATTTATGCTTTAGATCATAACATCAATCGATTAAAAGAAGATCATGCTCGCGCTAAGCACATAGGAATAGCGCTAAGCTCTTTGCCTTATGTAGAAAGTGTAATGCCTGTAGACACCAATATTGTTATTTTTAATTTAACCGATAAATACACGGCTGCTAGTTTTGAGGAAGCTTTAAAACCTTATGATATTAAATTAGCTGCTTTTGGAAAACAAACTATTCGTTTTGTAACACATTTAGATTTTACAGACGATATGCTAACGAAAGTGATTGAGGTGTTGAAGAAGTTGTAAAAAATTAAAATTTCACCTGCAACTTTAAATTCAACGTTCTACGTGTTAAATAATTTGGCACTGCATATTGGCGGTTAGTAACATCCGTTACCCAGGTGTAGGATACTGTATTATCAATCTGTAATAAATTAAACACTTCCAAACTAATAAACATGCCTTTGATGTGATGAAACGCATTTGTTTTTGGTAAAGGCTTATCTTCTTTAATAATTTGATAAGCTAATCCAATATCTACTCTTCGATAAGGAGGCATCCTAAATACTTGTTTCCAGCGCTCATGATCTGGCGGACCAAAAGGTAAGCCCGTACCAAATTGCATATTTAAATACATTTTACACGATGGTACTTTGGGAATATAGTCTTGAAAAAACAAACCAAAAGTAATACGTTGGTCGGTAGGGCGAGGAATGTAACCTGGTCTTTCAACGATACTATCTGTTGCTTTAGTATCAAAGGTGTAACCTGGAATTATACTATCGCCAGCGGCATTAAAGTATGTTACTTTTCTGTCATCGCTGATGTTTTCCATGGTTTTTAAATAACCAATGGTGGCCCATGATTCTATACCTTTTACAAATTCGCCATTAATACGTAAATCAACACCTTGTGTGTAACCTACGGAATTGTTTTTAGCAAAGTATCTAATGCGAGTATTATCAATTTCATAAGGAATTAAATCTTTTAATTCCTTATAGTAACCGGCCAAAATAACTTTAAACGGTCGACGCCATAATTTAAAATTATAATCAGCCGATAATAAATAATGTACGGATTGTTGCGCTTTAATGTTGGCGTTTAATTTTCCATCAAAGCCACGCATCTCTCTGTAAAAGGTGGTTGGTAATAATAACCCCAAGAGGCTTTAAATAAAATATCTTGTTTCCA
The DNA here is from genome assembly GCA_016711805.1 of Bacteroidota bacterium. Lineage (GTDB taxonomy): Bacteria > Bacteroidota > Bacteroidia > B-17B0 > Aurantibacillaceae > UBA4416. The sequence goes on along the minus strand of JADJSH010000001.1, from coordinate 113,991 downwards.
ATACGGTTTATATGAAACTGTTAATCGTGGCGATACAACTGTTTGTTTATTGTAATCCCAAAAGTTAGCACGTACACCACCAGTTGCTGTTATTGTAGAAGAATCTTTTAATTGTTTACTAAACACGTATTGCACATAGCCTTGCACACGGTTACTTTGTAAATTAATTTTGGTTTTAACCACGTCAATTAAATTAATTTCAGTAGCACTATAAGGCGCTACATATCCAGCAGAGTCAATTGTACGCCACTCACTTAATTTATCTTCAATAATTTCGTGTTGGTAACGTGCGCCCCATAAAAATTCGCTATTGCGCCCAATAAGACGTGTGCCTTTGTGCTCTACATTTAATACCGTTGCATCAATACGATTACGGCCGTTATTTAAAAAAGTACCAATCCCTCTGTTAAACGCTACTTGTCCAAAATTATCTTTACCAAAATCTGCTTCTAATTGGTCAATATAATATTGACCTTGTACAGTATAATTTTCTTCTTCTTTGGCATTGTAAGCGGATGCAATTAATTTTAATTTAGTTTTGGCATTAGGCTTAAAGGTGGTTGATAAACCTCCCATCATAGTAGTGTATTGAGTTAACTCACGTCCATCAAAGTAGATAGTTAATTTGACTGCATTGTTTACGGTACCAAACGTCGTTTCTCGGTTTGCAGGAATAACCAAGTATTGATTGTTAGCTACATTTCCTAAAAACTCAATACTCCATTTTTCGTTTAAGGTAAAGGTGATAAAAGATTGCACATCATAAAAGCGTGGACGATATTCTCCTTTGGTATCCATGCTTTTTAGTAAATAAGTATTTGATTTGTAACGAGAACCTAAACTCCAAGCAATGACTCTGTTTTTTGAAACGCCTTGTAAATGTAAACTTCCTCCAAGTAAACTTCCGCTCACTGTACCTGCAAACTTCAAAGGTTTTTTATAGGTGATATCTAATACCGAGGACATTTTATCACCGTATTTTGCTTCAAAGCCTCCTGCCGAAAAATTAATGTTGCTTACCATATCAGGGTTTGCAAAACTTAAACCTTCTTGTTGTCCGCTTCGCGCTAAAAAAGGACGGTACACTTCAATATCATTTACATATACTAAATTCTCATCAAAATTACCGCCACGTACCGAGTAGCCGCTGCTTAATTCGTTATTGCTACTTACGCCAATTTGTGTTTTAATTAATTCTTCTATATTTTGACTAACTCCCGGTATATAAATAAAGTTTTTAGGATTAATGCTTTGCATTTCAACCGCTCTATTTTTTTCATAAACTACATCAACAATTTCAAAATTATTTTTGGTAGCTAAACGCGGACTGTAGTTTTTTTGTTCTCCAGCTTTTAGTTTAAATTTTTGATTGACTTGTTTATAGCTAATACTATAAACAGATAGTGTAATGTCTTTATCAGCGGGAACAGTTAAGGTGTATTTTCCGTTAGCATCCGAATTTGTATTGATAGAGCCATCTTCTAAAATAGCAATTTGTACATCTGGGATACTCACACCATCATCATCTTTTATGGTACCAGAAATAGTAGCTGTTTGCCCGAAGCAAATAACTCCAATTAAAAAAAGGATAAAGGTATAAACGTGTTTTTGTAGCACAGGTTAAATAACGGTGTTATCCTACAAATATTGCAAAAAGAAATGGAATTATAATGCTAATAGCTATCTAAATAGGCTTATAAATCAATTGATTACCTTATTAAACTCACAAATCCGTTTATGCTTTTAGATACACCTTCAATTGTGGTGATTTCGGCAATGTAAAAATAAGTGCCTTCTTCACAATCTCGGTTGTTAAACATATTTGTGCCATTCCAGCCATTTTCTGGACCATCAAATTCGCCCATTTTTTCTCCCCAACGGTTTCGTATTTCGCAATGAATTTGTGTAATGGCGGCAGATTTAAACATAAATACATCATTTGCTCCATCTCCGTTTGGAGTAAATACATTAATATCAAAATTAGAGCAAGGAATAAAACTCACATGAATGGAATCGGTTTTTGTACAATTTCCGTTTTGTGATGTCACCCAATAGGTACCACTTTCTGTTACTGAAATAGATGAGTTTGTTGAACCCGTATTCCAACTATAGTTTCCATAATTACTCAAACATGAAATTGTAATGGCGGCATTATCGCAACCAATAGTATCATTACTAACTTGCATAATAGGAAGAGGAACAATCGATATGGAATCGTAAGCGGTATTACTAGGACAAAATAAATTCGTAGCTATAACACCATAGTAACCGCTAAATGATGTGTCGGTTGCTAAAAATGAAATGCTATTCCCAAAGCCTACAAAGCCATGTGTGCCATACCAATTATATGTTGCTATAGAATTTGTAGTAACACTTAAAAATATACTATCGCCAGCACATACGGTTGTGTTGCCTGTAATAGTTGGGGTAGGAGGTGTTTGTAATACAGTTAAAGTTATTGAACTTGAAGAACTCATGCAGCCATACAAGTTGGATGTAATGGTATAAGTACCAGATTGACTCAGAGCAGCATTATTAATATTTAAGGAATCGCTGGTGTTTGAGTAATTATTTGGTCCTTGCCATTCATAAACATAATTTTGATTTGAATTTACAACTACAGAATAATTTGAACTTTCACAAATTGAATCGTTTGCTGATATAATAGGTGCTTGTGAATTTAGTACATGAATGTTTACGGATGAACTTGGACTGCTACAGCCAAAACCTGAAATTTGTAGAGTGTAAATGCCTGCATTTGTGCTATCTGCATTGCCAATTAAAATGTGATTCGTATTATTAGTTCCAATACCTGGTCCCGACCAATTATAACTTGCACCATTTATATATGGAGCTGTAATCGTTAAGCTGTCATATTTACACACAGTAGTATCACTTAACAAAATTGGAGTAACAGAAGTTTGGTGCATAAATACAGTTGCAGGAACTCCGAAACTATGACAACCTGTTGCATTGACAGAAGCCACATAATAAGTTGTTTGTGATGTTAATGTTGGAGTAGTGTATGTGTTTCCTGTGTTTATAATTGAGCCGCTGTTTGCGTTTGGAAACCAATGTATTTGATTGCCAGAATTGGAAGCAGACAGGGTAGCTGTTTGTCCTGCACAAATAGTGTCATTCACAATAGATGTTGGAGGTGAAACAGTAGAAGAGAAAGCAACGGTAACTGGACTAGATAAAGCGGTACAGCCATAAATATCGGTTACTTCTAACGTATAGCTTCCTGCACTATGGACCGTGTAATTTTGCCCTAAATGATTACCAGGTTGCCAAACATAATTTGTCATGCCAGAATTACCCGTTAATAAAACAGAATCAAAAGGACAAGCTGTTGTTGATCCAAACGTTGTAATGTTAGCTGTTGGATTAGAACCTAAAATAGTAATGGATAAAGAAGTTGTGATGCCGCACATGGTTACTTGGCAAGAGTAAACGCCTGGGCTGGTAATTACTTTAGTAGCTCCGCTGCCTGATAAAGGAGCGTTCCATACAATTTGAGTCGCATCTAATGTAACAACATTTAGGGTGATTGGCTGGTTGTTGCAAATAATATTAGTTGGCGTGCTTATTAAATAAGGCGTAGCATATTGTTTTAATTCAACTGTATTAGTTGTAAATACACAACCCGTATTATCGGTTACAATACAATGATAAAATCCTGCTTGTTGACTGTAAAAACTTTGAGTATTAATTGGTAACAAGCCAGATGGGCCATGCCATTCGTAATTAGTAGCATTTGGTAAATTCAATGTTAGTTTTATTGAATCGTTTGGACAAATAATGGAGTTGTATGGGTTTAATATAATAAAAGGGTTTGGTTTTACGGATACATACACATTATCATATATTGAATTTGTACAGCCAGATACCGTATCTAATAAACTTGCACTTATATAATAATTTCCTTGATTAAATGCCATGATAGAATCATTTGGGGATATTGTATAAGTTACATTTGGAGAACTAAAACTTCCAATAGTAGCAACTAATAATGTGGAGTCTCCAGGACATAAGGGAGCACCGCCTGTAACATTAATAACGGCATTTGGTTTTGGATTTACCAATATATAAATGTGCCCTGTAAAATATATAGTATCATGAATGCATAGATTATTGATAATATACCCTACCGTATAAGTATAGTTTCCTGTAGCATTAGCACTTAAATTAAAGCTTAAACCACATTGTTTACTGGGTTCATTAATAATCCAGGGCTTTGAGAAAGAATATATGATCCTTGATAATTAAGGCAACCATAAGGATAATTCAAGGCAGGGTTTGAAATCGAGTCACAGATAAAATGTGTTTTATATTGTCCTTGACATATTTTTATAGTATCATTTTTTTGTTTTGGACCAAATGGAGGTATAGGAGCATCAATAATAATTTTTATTCTATTTTTATTGATACATCCATTTGCATCTGTTACCACAAATGTATAAGTGCCTGTTGAGTTAATTAAAGCTACTGAATCGTGAGTTGAAACATACGGGCCGTACCATGCGTAGCTTGTGTTTTGAATGTTTCCCCCAGTTAGTGTCATAGTAGAAGGACCGCAAACATGTATGGATTGAGTTAAAGGAGGCTGAAGTGTATTTGCTCCATAGCTATCTGTAATAACCGGCGGTGGGGGTAATGGATTGATTTTAACGAAAACAGTATCTTCGCTCGAATAACATCCATCAAGTGTAGTTACTTTCACATTATTGTATCCGCTTGTATTTACGAATAAACTACTTAATGTATCACTAATACTATTGTTCCATATATATCGTTGAATTGGACCAATACCGTAATAATTAAAATTTAATTGAGTTGTACCCGCATGATTATTTGTATTAATAGTTCCTTCTAAACAAAAATTAATAGTGTCTTGGCAAGTTTGTGGGGTTTTTTCTATGCAAGTTCCAACAAAATTTAAATTACATAAAGAACCATTTCTGTCGTAATAATCGTAAGGATTACGAGTTAAATCAATTCCTTTAAAAATAAAAGCATCCGAGTAGCCTTTACATGATAGAGGCATATAGTGAGTATAGTTATTATTGGCAGAACAATAATTTGCTGGCTGATTTGAGTTATTCCATATACTAGCAATATTATTATTAATTCGTGTCAAATTCCCACTTGTACTCGGAATATTCATATGATGCTCATAGCTACCTGCCATGATAGGTTCGTTAATACCTGCCACTAATAAACCGTGAGCTTTGTCGTTTCTTGGCCCGCCATAATGTTTAAACCATTGGCGTGTTCCAGTATTATTATATTTTGTAATAAACAAATCTCCAAAACCAATGCTGTTAAAAACACCTGGTCCATAAGCGTCGCTATATTCATTCATCGTACAACCAAATTCGCCAAAGATGTATGGATCTTGTTGTGCATCTAATGCTACTTTTTTTCCAGAAACATAATTGCTACTGGATTCTGATTTGCCCCAAATGAAATTTCCATTGTTGTCGATTTTCATTAAGAACGCTTTATTAGTATAAGTTCCGTTTATAAAGCTATTACTGGCTGAACCAAAAAAGGTATAGGTTCCCTGAAAATCACCAGTGATATAAATTTTATTGGCATTATCCATTACCATACTGTATGGTATTGAAAATACACCGGTCGCTTTTCTAAACCATTGTTCTTGCCCTGTCGCATTATATTTGATAATAAATGAGGCATTCATAATCATATTATTGTGCGTGTTTTGAAATTGAATGGTGTCTGAAAACTGACCGCATACATAAACATTATTTAAGTTATCTGTAATAATATCTAATCCTCTGTCGTCATATTTTGCCTTGCCTTGGTTTACCCAAATTAAATTACCTGTGGCTGAATATTTAGCTGTAAAAACATCAAAGGAAGAAAATAATGTATTTGGATTGATCATACTGGTTAATGAGGTACCGCTAAAATTTGAAGTACCTTGAAATTGTCCGGTAATGATAGGATTCCCTAATTCGTCAATAGCAATGGCGTTTCCCCATTCAGCTAAATTTCCGCCAAATGATTGAGCCCAAATAAAATTTCCAGTCGCATCTAATTTTGCAATAAAGCCGTCTTGAGAACCACTTACAGATGTTAAGGTTATTGAACCAAAAGTGGCAGTGCCATAATAAAACCCCGTAATAAAAATATTGCCGTTAGCATCTGCTTTTACTGAAGTTGCCCTGTCGCTTCCATTACCACCAGCTTTTTTTGCCCAAATAATTTGCCCCGCGGCTGTTGATTTTGAAACATAAATGTCAGGGTTGCCGTTGCTAGAGGGATTTAAAGTAATGCCAGTTGCAAAAGTTGTGGTGCCAGCAAAATATCCAGCTGAAATTATGTTACCAGAATTATCGTAACAGATGTCCATCGCTTCATCTTCTTTAATACTACCTGCAGTATATGCCCAAAAGTTTTGGGAGATAATATATTGATGAGTCATCAATAAGAGGAAAATAAATAGCGATATTTTTTTCATGACGCTTAATTTTCATCTAAGATAAAATAATAAACGGCTTATCAAAAAAATATCTTCTTTAATTCTTACTTATTCAAATGTAAGTTTAGTGACTTATTATAAGTAATAAAGGATAAAACAGATAAAGTTTAATACGTGTTGAGCGTTATTTATTTAATCTTCAATTTCCCACTGCGCCAAGCATCAATAAACTTAGCCCAAGCCACAGGATTTAATAAACTCACACTTGGGTATTGCCCAACTTGATACAAACGAGTGTATTGTTGCTGCATTCTAACTCGGTAATTAGCAGCTGCATCCATCGAACCTCCTTTGATAGATTCACGAACATCTTCATTGTCCATATTTTTATAAGCACGCTCAATATCTGTATCACTTAAATCAAGATTTAAAATTGCACGTTTAAATTGCTCTTTACTTGGCCATGGAAATACGTTTACTTGTGCCAGTTGAATCGTATCTTTTGTTAAAATCTGAATAATAGAATAGTGCTTCCCAGTTAATGTATCCGCTAAATTATAAGCCTTGCTTTTGTGGTTAATTGAAAAGAATTGCAATTCATCACCAGGACGAGCCACAATGGTAAAGAAACCATAGAAATCACTTACAGTGCCAGAACGAGTTCCTTTTAACATAATAGATACAAATGGTAGAGGTTGTAAACTATCATCTAATACAACACCCGAAATTTGCAAGTATTTTTCGTTAGCAGTTTTGTTTTGCGAAAATAAGGTAGCTGAAAAAAATATAAGAGTAATAATAAATAAATGCTTCATGGTAATGTGTTGTAATAATTAGTACTATTTGTAAAAATACAATTTAAATAAAGGAAAGGAACGCAAATAAACATAAATTAACAAACAAAATAGGCTGATTTATCGCATAATTTGTCCAGCAGATTTCACAAATATTCGTCGATCTTTTTTTAGAGTTAATTCGGGTTCTTTATTGGAAATATTTTGGTTAATGAAATTCTTAGGATACGTTTTTCTATCTGCGCTAATCTGCGGAACATATCCTTAATTCTTTTGAATCCACTTATCAATTTGAAAAACTAATAATGAACTTCCAATGCCAATTACCATACCTCCTAATACGTCACTAGGAAAATGAACGCCTAATCGCATTCGCGAATATCCAACGGCACAAGCATAGGCATATGAAGGTAAAGCTACATACCATTTTTTTGTTGAAAGCGTTAAGGCAGTTGCTGTTGCAAAAGCGGTTGATGTATGCCCTGATGGAAAAGAATATTTGCCTGCATGGGTGCGTTTTACAATATCATTAGGATATTGTTCAAACGGTCGCGGACGATTAATAGCATATTTCAAACCTGATGTTAAAAGCACGTTTAAGCCAATAGCGACGCCGGTTTTAACGCCATTGCGCATCATAATTTTGTCATTATTCACATAGCCACTTAAAATTAATGATCCCGGAGCAATAACCATAGCGGGATAAATAGATTCAGATGTAATCTTCATAGTTTTATCCCAGTTTGGATGCTCATTTTTATTAATAGATCTCAGCATCGAAAAATCTAAATTTTGCGAATGAACAAGGGATTGTTGTGCTATTAAAAATATAAGGATTAATTTTTTCATTGTGCGGCTTGTAGTGCTACAATTATTTTTGGGATATAATAAATGATTGGTAAAAGCAGGAAGAAACAAAAAATTAAAAAAGCGATCAAAGTCCCCACAATTTTCAAATCTTTGATAATCGGTGTTTTTAAAACAGCCACTACATGCTGTATTAAGCCACCTTCAATAACACTATATTGATGAACGCCTGCTTGAATTCCTTTATAGCGTTTATTGAACGACAAAATAATGCAATCTCTAATTGTCCAATAATCTTTATCTGGTAAATCATTATAATCGGTGATGTAATTGATTTTTTCTTGAATCAAATAATCTCTAATTTTTTGGTTTTTAATTTCCATGATTAAATCAAATATCATAGAGATAGGAATGATTAAAAAGAACAAACTTTTAAATAAAACAGCAAATAGTAACAATACTAAAATAGAAATACTTGTAAATACAACTCTTAAAGCATGGTTGTGGTTGATGAATAGTGTTTCTAATAAACGCCCACCATCTAAAGGCATAAAAGGTAATAGGTTAAAAAAATTAAGCCCTAAAAATATTTTTCCTAACATATCTAATCGCTCATTTGGATATGAATCGGTATACATCAGTAAGGCGATTCCCATGATAATGCCAGGAACTGGACCAGCTAAAACAACGACAGTCATTTGTCGTTGAGAAATAATAGATTTTTTACCAGTAACATAAGCTCCCAAAAGTGGTAATACAAATAACTTTACATTATTGTAATTGAAAGCCTTCATGGCAAAAAAATGTCCGAATTCGTGAATTAATAAAACTAATAGAACGGCCGCTATATAAATGGGTTCTGTTTTAAAAATAAATAGAAATAAGAAACCATAAATTGCCAAACTGATAAGTGACTTCCTTACCCAATTTTTTTCGTCCTGCATTAATACTGGCTTAGGTAAAATGGTTGGTTGCGACTGAAAATTGTTGTTTTCAGTAGATTCGTTTTCGTTATTATGTTCAGGTTCTAAAGGTTCCACTATGCAATAATACTATTTTGTAAATTATAAATTAAAAAGCCAGCAATATATCCAACAAGCGCCAGCCACGAAATGTTTTTAAAATACCAACTAAAACTAATATTTTCTATTCCCATCACCGCCACTCCTGCTGCACTGCCAATAATTAAACAACTGCCACCAGTTCCGGTGCAATAAGCCATCATTTCCCAAAAAGTATCGTTAGTAGGGAAATCATACATACCCATTGATGCAGCTAATAAAGGTACATTATCTACTATAGCTGATAATAAACCAATTAAAACAGAAATGATTTTTAAATTCCCAATATTTTCATTTAATAAAGTTGCTGTGTTTTGTAATACATGAATTTCTTGTAAGCAGGCTACAGCTAGTAATATTCCTAAAAAAAATAATACACTCGGTACATCCGTTTTTGTAATAGCATTAACAACAGAGAATTTTCCTTTTTCAAATTCATCTTTACGTTTATGAATTAATTCGGTTACAACCCACATAATTCCTAAACCAAATAAAATTCCCATATATGGAGGTAAGTGAGTAATGGTTTTAAATACAGGAACAAATAATAAACAAGCTAAGCCCAAAGCAAAAATGAGCGTTTTTTCTTTGGATGAAATGGAACTGTCTTTTTTCTCAACATTAATTGGGCTGACGTGCCCTTTAATTTTAATCATACTAAAGGCTAATGGAACCAGCATACAAACTAAACTAGGTAAAAATAGATGAGCGATAATAACACCAGGAGTTAATTTATTTGCTACCCAAAGCATGGTGGTTGTTACGTCACCAATAGGACTAAAGCAGCCTCCAGCGTTTGCCGAAATAATCACTAAACCTAAAAAGTAAAAACGATCTGTTTTTTCTGGAATGATTTTTTTTACAACCGTTGCCATAACAATAGCAGTGGTTAAATTATCTAATACTGCTGATAATACAAAGGCTAAAGCAGATACAATAATTAATAAATAGCGTTTATTAGTTGTGTTTATTTTTTCGGTAATAATATCAAAGCCATCATGCGCATCAATTAACTCCACAATCGTCATGGCACCTAAAAGAAAAAATAGTATTTCAGAAATCTCTGCTAAGTGATGGCTTAAACCTTCAATAAAATGATTATCCGACGAGTTCAGCGCATAAGTTGTCCAGCATAAAACGCCTAATAAAAGGGCGGTTCCTGCTTTGTTGATGTTAAAGCTATGCTCTAAAGCAATTACTAAATAGCCAACAATAAATAGTATAATTATTAAGGACGTCATTTTTTGAGGTAAAGATAGCGGATTATATGTTTTTAAATAAAATTATATATATTTGAGTAGTTAAGAATATTTATCACTAAAAAATAAAATATACTATATGTCAGTTTGGAGAGTAAAACCAGTATCAGCTTTTGAAGCAGATATGAAGAAAAATGATTTAAAGCGCGTTTTAACAAGATGGGGCTTAACCTCTTTAGGAATTGGCGCCATTATTGGGGGAGGTATTTTTACCTTAACAGGTATTGCAGCTCACGATTATGCTGGACCAGCTTTAGCTTTAGCATTCGTTATTGCAGGTATAGGCTGTTTATTCGCTTCTTTATGTTATGCAGAATTTGCATCTGTTTTACCTGTTGAGGGATCTGCTTATGCTTATGCTTATGGAACTGTAGGAGAGTTATTTGCATGGTTTATTGGATGGAACCTGATATTAGAATACATGATGGGAGCTACAACGGTTGCTGTTGCTTGGAGTGGTTATTTTGTAAAGTTGTTACATTTATTTGGAATTGAATTTCCAATTTGGTTATGTAATGATATGGCAACCGCTGCTGAAAAATCTGAAGCATTAGGATTGGCAGCCCCAGGGTTTGCGTTTAATTTACCTGCTTTTTTAATTACATGGGTTGTAACGGCTATTTTAGTAAAAGGTATTAAAGAGGCGGCTAAAACAAACAATATTATTGTAATTGTAAAAATAGCAGTTGTGTTATTTGTTATTATTGTAGGTGCTTTTTATGTTAAAACCGAGAATTGGGTTCCGTTTATCCCAGATGAAATACCTGCATTAGATGAATTGGGCAATGCAACTGGTAAAATGAACTTTGGTTTTGGAGGGGTTTTAACAGCGGCAACGATTGTATTCTTTGCTTATATTGGTTTTGATGCTGTTTCTACACAAGCTGGTGAAGCAATTAATCCTAAAAAAGATGTGCCTTTTGCCATTGTAGCATCATTAATTATCTGTACCGTGTTATATATTTTAGTGTCGTTAGTTTTAACAGGTATGGTAAAATATACTGAGTTAGATAGAGCAGCTCCTGTGGCTTCTGCATTTTCAGGGATAGGCATAAACTGGGCGGTATTTATTATTACGATTGCCGCTACAGCAGGTTTAACCTCTGTAATGTTAGTAATGATGTTAGGGCAAACACGTATTTTCTTAGGAATGGCAAAAGATGGATTAATGCCAGCTTTCTTTAAAGTGTTACATCCAGTTTTTAAAACTCCATATAAAAGTACAATTTTAGTTGGAGGATTAATTTCTTTAGTAGCTGCATTTACTCCAATTGATAAAGTAAGTGAGATGTGTAGTATGGGAACTTTATTAGCCTTTGCTATGGTTTGTGTGGCAGTAATGATTTTACGTTACAAAAAGCCAGAGTTAGAGCGTCCATATAAAACTCCTGCAGTTTACTTAGTTGGAACTTTAGGTGTGGCATTTAATCTATTTTTAATGACTCAAGTTAGAGCCGCAACTTGGAACTTCTTCTTAATTTGGGGAGTATTAGGTGTTATTGTTTACTTCATATACGGTAAACGAAATAGTAATCTTGAAAAACAAGGTATAGAATAATAAATTAAAAGGCGGTTTATCCGCCTTTTTTTATGGTGTTAATGAGTGAAGATATTTGTATATCTCTTTAATTATCATATATTTGAGTTGCGATTAAAGCAATTTGTTACATATCGTTTTTTGTCTTTTTATCCTTTTGGGGATATGCAAGATTTGACAAAGATTCTTTGAAGGCTATTTCTTTGCCTCAATCTTCACATGTGTTGTTTGCTCAAAATAAAGGTCAATGGAACAACAATGTTTTATATGAAGGAAAATTTAAAGGCGGTAAAGTGTTTTTAGAACAACAAGGCTTGTCTTATGTATTTTTCCCTAAAGATGGATTAGAGGAAATGCATCACCATGGATCCAAAGCTCCAATTACCTATCATGCTATTAAAATGGATTTTGTAAATAGTCATGCAAACGCTACTATTCAACAAAGAGATTCCAATGCGTTTTATGAGAATTATTTTATTGGCAAAGATCCTTTAAAATGGGCGTCGCAAGTTAAATCATTCAAACAAATCATCTACAAAAATTTATATCAAGGTGTTGATGTAAACTATTGTAGCGAAAAAAATAATTTTCGTTTTGATTTTATTGTTCATCCTGGTGCAGACGTTAATCAGTTAGTGATGAACTTTACTGGACAAAATCATTTGAAAGTTATAGATGGTAATTTGATTTTACAAACCGAAGTAGGAGATATTACACAAAAGGCTCCTTATGCTTATCAGATTATTAATGGTAAGCAAGCAGAGGTAAAGTGTAGCTATGTTTTAGAAAATAATCAAGTAAAATTTAAAATTATACAATACAATAAAAACCTTCCATTAATTATTGACCCAACTTTAGTGTTTGCTACTTACACAGGCTCGTTGTCTGATAATTTTGGTATGACGGCTACGTATGATGTTCAAGGAAATGCTTATACGGCAGGGATGTGTTTTGGCCCTTCATACCCTTTGTCTGCTGGTGCATTTCAGATAAATTATATGGGTGGTACAGGTTATGGTGGTGATATTTCTATTTCAAAATTCAATCCAACAGGCTCTAGTTTATTGTATTCAACTTATTTAGGTGGTAGCGGTAACGAATCAGCCGAGAGTATTATTGTAGATAATTTAGGTGAGTTGGTTATTTTTGGAAGAACCCATTCTGTTGATTTTCCCATTACATCTGGAGCATTTCAAACATTTAATGCTGGTAATTTTGATTTAGTTGTCACAAAATTAAATGCAACAGGTACCGCTTTAAATGCTAGCACATATTTAGGAGGTACTCAGGATGAAGGGGTGAATGGCGGTGTTTTTTTAGGGGGCTTACATTATAATTATTCTGACGATTTGCGGGGTAGTGTTATTGTTGACGATTCAAATAATGTCTATATCGCATCAAATACGATTTCCTCTAATTTTCCTGTAACATCAGGTTGTTTTCAAAGTTCTTTAAGCGGAATACAAGATGCTTGTATAGCGAAATTAAATCCTAGTTTAAGTGGATTAATATTTAGTACATATTTTGGAGGCTCGTCGGATGACGGTGCATACAATATTGCATTAAATACTAACAATCAGTTATATGTTACAGGTGGGACAAATAGTTCGGATTTTTATACAACTGCGGGAAGCTTTCATCCCTCAGCACAAGGAGGAGTAGATGGATTTTTAAGTTTGTTTTCATTTAATGGAAATTTCGTTCAAGCTTCAACATATATAGGAACAGCTCAGTACGATCAATCTTATTTTGTGGAAATGGACAAACAAAATAGAGTGTATGTATTTGGACAAACTGAAGGTGTATATCCTGTTTCTACTGGTGTTTATAGTAATCCAAATAGCGGCCAATTTATCCATTGTTTTAATTCTAATTTAACGAGTTCGGTGTTTTCTACCGTAGTAGGATCTGGTGATGGATTTCCAGATATTTCTCCTGCGGCTTTTTTAGTAGATCTTTGTGGTAGCATTTATATTTCTGGTTGGGGAGGAACTTTATTTAATCAGAGTCAACCTAATAGTTCTACAAACGGACTGCCAGTAACGGCTAATGCATTTATGAGTGCAACTGACGGGAATGATTTTTATTTCATGGTATTAAATCCAAATGCAGCATCATTACAATATGCTACTTTTTTTGGCGGAAATATTAGTAATGAGCATGTAGATGGTGGAACAAGCAGATTTGATAAATCGGGAATTATTTATCAATCCATTTGCGAAAGTTGTGGGGGTAATGATGATATGCCTTCTACGCCAACGGCATGGTCTACACAAAACGGTTCAACTAACTGTAATAATGCCGTTGTAAAATTTACTTTTAATTCAAATTTAACTGTTGCTCAATTAGCTACTAATCCAACTAACCCAGTAGGTTGCGCCCCTTTGTCCGTTAGCTTTGCTAATCATAGCGTGAATGGTATTGATTATTTTTGGAATTTCGGAGATGGTGCGACTTCTACTACTTTTCAACCAACGCACACTTACACAGCGGTTGGGGTTTATACCGTACAATTGATTTCTCATAATATTAATACCTGTAATGTTTGGGATACGACTTACACCAATGTCACAGTTACTTCACCAGCAGCGTTAACACCTGTTCAGTATAATATTAGTGGATGTGTGCCAGCAGTAAATGTTAACTTTATCAATAATAATAGCCCAACGATAAATTATGCCTGGAGTTTTGGTGATGGTTCAACATCAACAGCAATTGCACCTGTGCATACTTATACAACAGTAGGAACGTATTCGGTTCAGTTAATTTCCAATAATACTATTTGCAATGTTATTGATACAGTTGATCTTTCTATTAATGTAACAGCTCCATTTATTTTACCAGCCATACCTGATGTTAATTTATGTTTGGGCGATTCTGCAAGATTAGAATTATCATCGCCAACAGCGTGTACTTTTACATGGACACCAAGCACTTTCCTCACCAATCCTAATGTTCAACGCCCTTATACAACTACGCCAAATGACATCGTATATCATGTTACAGTTGAACAAAGTGGTTGTATCGCATTTGATTCAGTAAGAGTATTTGTTTTTAAAAACGACACTAAAATTTTGTTAGATCCTGCGCATGCTTGTATTGATGACACAATAAGATTGTTAGCTAACCAAACTTGCGCGTCTTATTTTTGGAGTAATGGAGAAAGCACTCCACAAATAAATGTCTTTACACCAGGGTGGTATTATTTAACGACTATATCAAATAATTGTTTGTATAAAGATAGTATACGTGTTGATTCCTTTACACATGTAAGTATGAATACCTATTCTATTTCATTGTGTATTAATGAGCGTAAGCAATTGTTTGGTCCCACGGGTAATTACGATTACGAATGGATACCTGCTCATCACATAGATTACACAGATGTTTTTAATCCTTTTGTAAATCCACAACAAACGATGACATATACCTTAAATGTATATAACGGTCCATGTTTAACTTCTGGAAATTATGATGTGGTAGTTTACGCATTACCAACCTTAACTGTAACACCAAAAATTGTTGAGGTTTTTTCGGGAGAAGTCGTGCAAATGTATAGTGCATCCGACACTATAAGTACATGGGAACCAGACTATATGTTGTCGTGTACTTTTTGTAATAGTAGTGCCGCTATCGTGCCATCAAGTATTACGTATTACGCTAGCGTGGCAAATGAATACGGTTGCGTTGCTAAAGACTCGGTGGAGATTAAAGTAACGCCTAGGCTTTATATCCCTAATAGCTTTTCGCCTAATGGTAGTGGTATTAATGATATTTTTAAACCAGAACATAGCGGTTATGTTGAAATTGAATTATTGATATGTAATCGTTGGGGAGAAAATATTTTTAAAACAAATGAGTTAAACGGAGGTTGGAATGGAACCTATAAAAATGTAAATTGCGAGTTAGGTGTTTATACCTATAAGTTAACTGCAACAGACATTAATAGTAAAACGATAGAAAAATTGGGGCACGTTACCCTTCTTCGATAAAAAGATATTTATGAGCATAAAAAAGCCAAGTCTTAATTTATTTGATACCACCTTGCTAGTTGCAGGCTTAATGATAGGTTCAGGGATTTTTATTGTAAGTGCAGATATTGCACGTGTGGTTGGTTCTGCAGGATGGTTATTAGTAGTTTGGATTCTTTCTGGTGTTATCACTTTATTTGCAGCATTAAGTTATGGTGAGTTAGCGGGCATGATGCCTCAAGCTGGCGGCCAATTTGTTTACATTAAAAAAGCTTTTGGCGATTTAGTGGCTTTTGTTTATGGTTGGACAGTTTTCCTAGTAATTCAAACAGGAGTTATAGCCGCCGTAGCTGTTGCTTTTGCAAAATTTACGGGTGTATTTATTCCTTTTTTCGAAGAAGGAAATGTCATGTTTCAAATAGTGGATCTTAAAATTACAAGCGCGCAATTGTTGGCTATTTTTATTATTGCACTCCTTACTTTCATTAATACACGTGGTATCGAAAACGGAAAAGCTATTCAACGAATTTTTACGTCGGCTAAATTAATCGCTTTATTTGCTTTAATCATTGTGGGAATTTACTACGGATTTCATAGTGATGTGTTTTCTAATAATATGACAAATGCTTGGGACGCAAAAGGGATTGATAATGCTGAAAATGGATCTTTCAAAGGTTTTACATCTCTATCTGGCATGTCGTTAGCTACTGCTTTAGGCTTGGCTATGATTGGTTCTTTATTTAGTAGCGACGCGTGGAACAATGTGACTTTTATTGCAGGCGAAGTAGAAAATCCTAAACGTAATATCCCGCTAGGATTATTTTTTGGAGTGTGTATTGTGACTTTAATTTATGTTTTAGCTAATGTAGCGTATTTGTGTTTGCTGCCTTTAGAGGGAAGTGCGAATGCTCAAACAGTTGCCGAGCAAGGAATCATGTTTGCACAAAAAGATAGAGTAGGTACAGCTGCTTTGTTTTTAGTATTTGGTGATATCGCAAAATATTTAATGGCGGCATTAATTATGATTTCAACTTTTGGTTGTAATAACGGATTGATATTAGCGGGTTCACGTTTATTTCAGTCAATGGCAAAAGACGGTTTGTTTTTTAAGAAAGCGGCTACTTTAAATAAATTTAATGTGCCTTCTAATGCGATGATATTTCAAGGAATATGGGCTTCTTTATTATGTTTAAGTGGTTCTTATGGCGATTTATTAGATTACTGTACGTTCTCGTCTTTAATATTTTATATCATCACTATTGCTGGTTTATTTGTGTTACGAAAAAAAATGCCAGATGCTGATCGTCCTTATAAAGCATTTGGTTATCCTGTAATTCCAGCATTGTATATTATATTAACGACCTTAATTTGTGTAGACTTATTAGTTTATAAAACCTTTAATTGCGGAATGGGTTTATTGATTATTGCTTTAGGAGTTCCTGTGTATTTTATGTTTAAACGAAGTAAAAATGCCAGTTCAGAAGTTTAAATCATTTTTATTTAATTTCTTTCATTTCAATAAGCAAGAGCGCAATGGCGTTTTTGTGCTTTGTGTCATTATTGTTGTTTTGTTTGCTGTTCGACTGTTACTGCCTTATTTTGGGAACAATTTCAGCAATGTTCAATTAATGACAATTAATATTCAATCTTCAACTCATGGGATTGAAGAAAATAATTCGGTTATAAAAGATTCCAATAAATCCGACAAAAATAAAGAATGGTCTGATCATAAAACAAATAATCAATTATTTGTTTTTAATCCAAACACTATTACCGAAGTAGATGCTCAAAAATTAGGATTCTCTAAAAAATTAAGTAGCACATTAATTAATTTTAGAAATAAAGGCGGCAAATTTTTTAAACCCGAAGATCTTAAAAAATTGTATGGGATGTCTTCAAAATTATTTGAAGAGTTAGAAAGTTATATTTTAATTCCTAATACAAAGAAAGAGTATAAGCGTGATTCTGCCTATGCCAATAAACCGAGCACTTACGAAAAGAAAACCTTTACAATGGAGTTAGTAGAATTAAATACGGCTGATAGTTTATCTATTGTGTTTTTAAAAGGAATTGGTCCGGGGTTTACAAAACGTATTATCAAATACAGAACAATGTTAGGAGGTTTTCATTCACAAAGTCAACTGAAAGAAGTTTATGGAATGAATGATAGTTTGTTTTTATTGCTTTCTTCTCAAATCAAACTAGATGCAAATGCTTTGACTAAAATCCCTATCAATGCCATAGATTTTAATTCCTTGCGCAAGCATCCCTATTTTAATTTTCAATCGGCGCAAGCAGTAGTAAATTTTAGATTAAAACACGGAAAATTGACGGAAGCCGATATGAAAGGCTTGGGTATTTTTAGTGAGGAAAAGTTGAGGTTAATTCTGCCTTATTTGAGTTATTAATGCAAAAATCTATTTTGTCTATTGGTGCTAAAAATGTATTTTTACAGAGATGCACAAGATACTCGAATATTTTTGGAAGTATAATTTACCACGCTGGTCAATTTTAATTATTGATTTAATTATTTGTGCATTTTCTTTAACCTTAGCTTTTTTTTTACGCTTTAATTTTAAATCTATTCCTCCCGAAGATTTAAAAAATTTACCTTACGATTATGCTTTAGTTTTATTAGTAAGATTATTGGCTTTTGTTATTTCTAAAACATATAAAGGAGTTGTAAGATATACTGGAGGTAAAGATGCTTCTCGAATATTTGCCATAGTTTTGCTAAGTAGTTTTGTTTTATACATCATCAATATATTTACACGTCAAATTTTATTGGGATATTATATTATTCCTCACTCTGTTATCATTATTGATGCCTTGGTCACTATCTTTATTATGATTAGCTCGCGTTTAGCTATCAAAGCTATTTATTTTGAAAATAAAAACCCCGAAAAACAAAAAACACAAGTTATTATTTATGGCGCTGGCGAAAGTGGAATTATTACAAAGCGTACTCTTGACAGAGATGCCGCTGTACGTTACAAGGTTGTTGGTTTTATTGATGATGACGTAAAAAAAGTTGGTAGAAGTTTAGAAGGTGTATTTGTGTATCCGACTTCTAAATTAGGCGAATTAATTAACGATAATGAAGTAGAATCTGTGATTATCAGTATTCAAAATTTACCACCTCACAAAAAAAACAACATCATTGATGAGTGTTTACAATTTGGAGTACGTGTTTTAAATGTTCCTCCAGTTGCTAAATGGATTAATGGAGAATTAAGCTTCAATCAAATTAAGAGTATTAACATTGAAGAGTTATTAGAACGTGAGCCAATTAAATTGGATAATGCTTTAATCAACGAACAGTTAAATCATAAAACCATTTTAATTACAGGTGCCGCTGGTTCTATTGGTGCTGAGTTAGCAAGGCAATGTGCTAAATTTAATCCAAGTTCATTAGTCTTATTAGATCAAGCAGAAAGTCCATTACATGAATTAGAATTAGAGTTTAACGAAAACGGAGTAACCTGTAAACACGAAGTTGTTATTGGCGATGTGCGTAATAAAGATCGTATGCGCAATGTGTTTAATACATTTAAACCGCATATTGTATTTCATGCCGCTGCTTATAAACATGTGCCAATGATGGAAAATAATCCATCTGAATCTATCTTAACAAATATTTTAGGAACTAAAACAGTAGCCGATTTAGCAGTTGAATTTAAGGTGGAAAAATTTGTGATGATTTCAACCGACAAAGCCGTAAATCCAACGAACGTAATGGGAGCTTCTAAGCGTATTGCGGAGATTTATACTCAAAGTTTAGGGAAAACCGCACAAACAAAATTCATCACGACTCGCTTTGGAAACGTATTGGGTTCTAATGGCTCAGTCATTCCTCGCTTTAAAAAACAAATAGAAGAGGGTGGTCCAATTACCATTACACATCCTGATATTACTCGTTTCTTTATGACCATTCCTGAAGCTTGTCAATTAGTTTTAGAAGCGGGCTGTATGGGTAAGGGTGGAGAAATTTTTGTGTTTGATATGGGGCAATCTGTTAAGATTGTTGATTTGGCTCGTAAGATGATTAAGCTATCGGGGTTAAAAGAAGATAGAGATATTAAAATTATATACACAGGCTTGCGTCCAGGAGAAAAATTATTTGAAGAATTATTAGCTAGTTCAGAAAACACTTTGCCAACACATCACCAACAAATATTAGTAGGTAAGGTACGCGAATACGAATTTGCTGAGGTTACCCAGTTTATTAACGAACTTATTTTATTATTTAATACACAAGATAATACGCGAATTGTTTCTAAAATGAAAGATATAATACCTGAGTTTGTGAGTAATAATTCAGTATTTCAAACTTTAGATAAGAACTAAAATAATGGAACGCAGGCGACGCGTATTAAAGATGGTTGTTTTTTTTAATGATATTTCAACAATTAGTGTCATCATTATATCAAATCTATCAGCTTTATTTATACTCTAAAAATATCTTAATTTATCATAATCATCAGCGTTATCTGCGTTCTATAAATAAAATAATATGAAAAAAATAATTGTAGGAATTATTGTTATAACAAATTCAGTAATAGCACAAACAAAACCAGCAGCAGCTACAGATCTTAAGCAACCTAAATTGGTTGTTGGTGTTGTGGTTGATCAAATGCGTCAAGATTATATTTATCGTTACTGGAATAAATTTGGGAACGGTGGATTTAAAAAGCTAATTAACGAAGGTTATTTTTATAAAAACACACATTATAATTATGTGCCTACTTACACAGGTCCTGGACATGCTTCTATTTACACAGGTACAAGCCCTGCCACGCATGGTATTATTTCAAACGATTGGTTTGTAAAAGAAACAGGTAAGCAAACCTATTGTACTGAAGATCCTAATGTAAAATCAGTTGGTACCGAAAGTAAAGCTGGTTTAATGTCGCCAAAAAATTTATTGGTAACAACAATTGGAGATGAGTTAAAATTAAATACTAATCAGCAAGCTAAAGTATTTGCAATATCTTTAAAAGATAGAAGTTCTATTTTACCTGCTGGTCATAGTGCAAATGGTGCTTTTTGGTTTGACGGTAGTAATGGTAAATTTATTTCGAGTACACATTATATGACTCAGTTGCCAACATGGGTGAGTGATTTTAATAGTAAAGAACTAGCAAAACAATATTTATCCAAAGGTTGGAATACCTTGTATCCTATTGCTGGATATACAGAAAGTCTTGCTGATAAAAATAATTACGAAGCGGCACCGAATAAAAAAGATACTGCCATTTTTCCTTACGATTATAAAGTTCAAATAGATAAAAATAATTTTGAAATCATAAAAGCAACACCTTATGGCAATACAATTACTAAGGATTTAGCTTTAGCGTGTTTAAAAGCCGAACAATTAGGAAAAGGAAAACAAACTGATATGCTTTGTATTAGCTTTTCATCAACCGATTATGTGGGGCATTCATACGGACCAAGAAGTGTGGAAGTAGAAGATGTGTATTTACGTTTAGATAAAGATTTAGAAGAATTGATTAGCACATTAAATGTTACAGTTGGTAAAGATAATTACGTCTTGTTTTTAACTGCCGATCATGGTGCTTGCGATGTGCCTGCGCATTTAATGGATGTGAAAATTCCTGGAGGTTATATTAATGAAGATGAATTAACTAAAAATATTAAAACACATTGCATGAATCAGTTTGGCGACAGCTTGGTTTTATCAGTTATAAATCAACAGGTTTTTTTGAATGAAGCAAAAATCATGGCAATGAAATTAAATAAATTAGTTGTTGAACATGTATTAGTAAATTACTTGTTAACGGTTAAAGGTGTTGCAGAAGCTTATACTTCAGAGGTGTTAAGGAATAATGATTTTGCAGAAGGAACATTTAAGCACTTAATTCAAAAAGGTTACAATCATGTTAGAAGTGGTAATGTAGCCTTCTCCTATAATCCTGCATGGATGGAATATCATAACAAAGGAACAACACATGGAGCGTCATATAGCTATGATACACATGTGCCGTTATTGTTTTTTGGCTCTAGTATTCCAAAAGGAAGTTCTGTAAAAAAAGTAAATGTGGTTGATATTGCGCCAACTATTTCAATGATACTGCACATGTCTTTTCCTAATGGTACAACAGGAAAGCCATTGGAAGAGGTGATTGTTAAATGATTTAGTGGATTTGTTTTATTTATATGGGCGTTACCTTCGGCCGGGCTTTCACTACAATCTTTTACTTCACTCCGTCGCGTAAAAGGATTTTCGTTCAATCCCTAACGCAGAGAGAAGTATATTAAATTTGAAATTAATATTTTTATGTTGCTGCAAACTTGCGTGAGGGATTGTCGCGGAAATCTTCCGCATTTTTCATGCGGGAATTGAAGCAAAAGCCCGACCCGACTAAATGAGGGACACGCCCAAAAAAAGAATAATATTGAATAAATTAAACCTACCTTTGTTAAATGTTACTTCGCTTAAATTATGATAATCCTCATCCAAAAGACATTCAATTTATTGTTGATTGTTTGAAAAATGATGGTGTTATTATTTATCCAACCGATACGGTTTATTCTATTGGCTGTGATATAACGAGACCAAAAGCCATTGAAAAATTATGTCGTTTAAAAAACATTAAACCCGAAAAAGCTAACTTTTCATTTGTTTGTAGCGATTTAAGTCACCTATCAAATTTTGCACGACCTATTTCAAATTCATTATTTAGAATAATGAAAAAAGCATTACCCGGCCCATATACTTTTATTTTAGAAGCAAATAATAATGTGCCAAAGCTTTTAAAACAAAATAAAAAAACAGTAGGTATTCGTGTTCCAGATAATACAATTTGTAATACTATTATTAGAGAACTAGGAAACCCAATTATTACAACAAGCTTGCATAATACAGAAGATGATATTATGGATTATTTCACTGATCCAGAAGTGATTCATCGTGAGTACGAAAAACGTGTAGACATGGTGATTGATGGTGGTTTTGGAAATCTTTATGCTTCAACCGTTATTGATTGTTCGCAAGATGAACTCGTTGTTTTAAGAGAAGGTTTAGGTAGTTTGGACATCTTAAACTAGTTGTTTTGTTATAAAATTGTTTATTATTAAAGTGTATTTTATTGTATATTAGAATCAACTATAATACAATTTTTATGCTATCTAAATTTTTTCTCTTATTCGTTTTGATACTTTCTTTTAGTTTCAATATTTTTTCTCAATCAACCAATACGAAAAAATGGAGAAAAACAGAAAAAGACAGCATGGCGAGTGCTGTGATGATGTTTGAGGATGCTAATTATTTGTTAGCGCTTCCTTTTTTTGAAAATTTATATACTGCACACCCTAAAGAAGAATTTTTGAAGTATTGTTTCGGTAGATGTGCTTTATATAGAAGTGATAAGCATGAGACGGCTCTTAAACTATTAGGTGAGGTTTATGAAAAAAATAAAAAGGTAGAAAATATTGAGTACGATTTAGCAAAAGCCAATCATTTTAATTACAAATTTGATGAAGCCTTAGCTTTGCTAGATAAATATTTGTTAAAGAAAAATTTAGACCCCGACTTTAAAAAAAATGCGAGTCAATTAAAGCAATATTGTATTAATGGTAAAGATCTATATGCTAATCCAAAAAGTGCGAAGATTACTAATTTTGGAAATGGCATTAATACAAAAAATGATGAGTACGTACCTGTAATTTCTGCTGATGAGTCAATTATGATTTATACTTATAGAGGTCCAGAAAGTATTGGCGGATTACAAAATGAATTTAAAGAGGCAGATAAATATGGTTCTTATTTTGAGGATGTTTTTCAAGCAGTTCAAATTGACGGTCAGTGGACAAAACCTTCGCCTATTAAAAATGTTAATACTAATTCACATGATGGGGCTATTGCTTTGAGTGCAGATGGTTTTTATTTATTTGTGTATAGAGATAGCGGAGATGATCATGGAGATATTTACATGAGTAATTCATTGAGTGGAGAATGGTCTTTTCCACAAAAATTAAGAGGAGAAGTCAATTCATATTCATGGGAAGGAAGTTGTTCAATGACTGCTAATGGAAAGTACTTATATTTTAGTAGCGAACGAGGAGGTGGTTTTGGAGGAAAAGATATATACCGCGCGACTTTGTTACCAGACAGTACTTGGGGTAATGTTGTTAATCTAGGAGATAGCATCAATACAGCGTTAGATGATGACGCACCATTTATACATCCTGATGGAGTAACCTTATTTTATAGTTCTAAGGGTAAAAATAGTATGGGAGGTTATGATATTTTTCAGTCTCGTTTAAACTGGAAAGATTCTACGTTTAGTAAGCCAATTAATTTAGGCTATCCAATTAATACCACGGATGATGACATTTATTATGTGTTATCGGCTAATGGAGATAGAGGTTACTATGCTTCAGGTAAGAGTGGGGGAGAAGGATTGAAAGATATTTATACTGTTTACCCTGGTTATGTAGGTAAAAAGCCTTCTATTTATATTGTAAAAGGTAAAATTATGGCAGAAGGTATGCCTATAGCAGCGTCTGTTTTAGTAGAAATTGTTGATCAAAACAATAAAAAATTAGGAGAGTTTGGAAGCAGCTCTGCAACAGGAAATTATTTAGTGTCTTTGCCATCGGGTGGTATGTTTAAATTGACGTATAAGTACAAATCATATCCTTACAAAACGTTAGATATTAATACCACATCCTTAGAAGGTTATGATGAAAAATTGTTTGATATTAACTTTAATTTTGGGGACACATTAAAACCAGTTTCTGTTGCAGCTCCCATTATTAAAGATACAGTTGTTGCAGTGGTAACACCTGTTAAACCTGTGAAAGAACCCGTTGTTAAAAAAGATGATTTTGTACCTAATAATCAATTGCAGCAAAAAATTAAAGACTACAGCGAAAAATATGGTGATATTACTGCCGAAGGATTGTTGTTTAAAGTGCAAATTGCTGCCTATAAAATACCAAAAAATTACACCTATGCTCATTTAAAAGGATTAGGTGCTGTAGAAAATTTATTGTTAGATGATGGTATTACACGAATCACCATTGGTGGTGAATTTAAAACACTCAAGGAAGCATACGAACACAATAAAAAGGTAGTGTTAAAAGGTCAAAAAGATGCATTTGTTACAGTATTGTACAACGGCAAAAGAATTTATCTAGAAGATCTAGAAAAGATGGGAGTATTTGTTGTGAAGTAATATTGACTTCTTCAAAACTAAAAAGCGCTAGTTATTTTCTAGCGCTTTTTTTATTATGAATAGTTATATTTTATAAATCTAAAATCTGCTTACCATGTTCTTTTGTCTTTACATCTGTAATCACATGAGCAATTATGCCTTTTTCGTTGATGATAAAAGTAGTTCTAATGATTCCATCATAAATTCTTCCCATAAACTGTTTAGTTCCCCAAACGTCATAAGCTTTAATAATATTCATATCCGTATCTGCTAATAAGGAGAATGGTAAATCGTATTTCGTAGCAAATTTTTTGTGCATTTTTTCGTCATCTGCACTTACACCTAATACCACAAAATTTTTCTTACTTAGATATTGATGCTCGTCTCTTAAACTACATGCTTCCATAGTACATCCGGGAGTATTATCTTTTGGATAAAAATAAAGAACAATGTTTTTGCCTTTTAAATCTGTTGAAGAAATTAATTTTCCGTTTTGATCATTTGCTTTAAATGCAGGAGCTTTGTCTCCCACTTTTAAATTAGTACTATGTGCCACAAACTTTGTTTCTTTTACTTCTGCCGTTTTTTTAACAATGGCTGGGGATTTCTTTACTGCAACCTTTTTAATAACTGTTTTTTTTGCTGCAGGTTTTATTGAAGCTTTAGTACTAGCTTTTGTTACTGTCTTTTTTACTGCTAACTTTTTAGAGGCTGATTTTTTTGCAGCTGAACTTGCCGATGTCGTAATTTTTTTTGTTGCCATAACTAATTTTGGTATATCGTTTTTTAAAGTGACTTTCTTATTTGATAACGAATGAGGAGCACTTTTGTTTATCATTTTTGTTTTAAAATAAAGACACCATTCGGTTAAGGGACAAATTTCACATTTTGGTGTTCTTGCTAAGCAAGTGTATCTACCATGTAATATGAGCCAATGATGAGCCGTTGCCACATATTGTTCGGGAATGTATTTTATTAATTGTTGTTCGCTTTGTAAAGGCGTTATGGCTTTAGTTAAACCTAGTCGATTAGAAACTCTAAACACATGAGTATCAACTGCCATTGCAGGTTTATCATAAATAACAGATGCTACCACATTCGCTGTTTTACGTCCAACACCAGGTAATTTTACTAATTCATCTATATCACTCGGAATAACGCCATTAAAATCTTTTAAAAGCATGTTAGCCATATTTACCAAATGCTTGGCTTTGTTATTAGGATAACTAACGCTTCTTATGTAATTGAATATAGTATCTGAACTTGCTGATGCTAAAGCTTCCGCATTTGGATAATCTCTAAATAATTTCGGCGTCACTTGATTAATACGTTTATCAGTGCATTGAGCTGATAGGATTACCGCGACTATCAATTCGTAGGGGTTACTATACTGCAATTCGGTTTCAGCAATGGGCACATTCGTTTTAAAATAATTAATAACGCCGTCGTAACGCTCTTTTAATGTCATTTGTTTAAATTTGTATAAAGATGCAAATTTAATTTAGATGATTAAATGCACCTAAATATTTAAATGAATAATTATGACAGATATTAATTATCTTAAGACTTTAAGAACTCCCACTGCAGAAAATCCATTGCGTGTATTAGTAAGCTCATGTTTAACGGGAATCCTTTGTGGCTATGATGGAACAGCTAACGGAGAATACCCAACTGTCCTAAAGTTATTAAATTATCATACCATAAAATTAGTGAAATTTTGTCCAGAGGAATATTCATTTGGTTCTCCACGAGAAATGTGTGATATACATGGTGGAACTGGTTTAGATGTATTGGAAGGGAATGCTAAAGTATTATCTGATTCAGGCATTGATTGGTCAGAAGGAATGATTAAAGCTTCCGAAAAAATGTTGGAAATTGCTAGAACCGAAAATGTTGAGTTAGCAGTGATGATGGATGTAAGTGCGGCTTGTGGTAGTCAGGTTATTTACAGCGGAAATCGATTTGCTGAAAATAAAGTTTATCAGATTGGTGCAGGAGTTTGTGCGGCTCAGTTAATGCGTTCAGGTATTAAAGTGATTAGTCAGCGTGATTATGCCTCTTTAGAAATTTTGTATTCAAAAATAGATGCTTCACACGTTATTAATAAAGAAGCAAAAGACCATCATGAAATAGATTGGTATAAAAACTATTTTAATGTAAAATAAAAGAAGCCATCACTTGATAGTTGATGGCTTCTTTTATTTTTAAGGTTTACTGAACTTGTCGAAGTTTATTTTTTAGCACCAAATACTTTTTTCAAAAGGTCTGTTACTTGCGCCATTGGGTCTTTTCTGATTTTTGCTTCTTCATCTTTTATTAAAGTCATCAAACCATTAATTGCTTTATTACAAACGTAATCATCTAAATTTGGATTTTGTTTTTTAACGCCAGGCAATTTATTGTAAGCAGTTGCTAAAGGTTTCCAGTAACTAGCTACTTTAGCTTTAGTCACTGCTTCTTTAATCGTTGGCATAAATTTCTCTTTCAATGGAGCGTATGTTTTTTCTCTCAAGTAGTGAGTTGCTGCAGTATCACCACCGTTTAAGATAGCAAAACCATCGCCAATACTCATTCCAGTAATAGCATCTTTAAATACAGGAACCGATTTTTTTGCTGCTTCTTCCGCCGCTCTATTTAATGAAGTCTCGAATTCTGTTACTTTTTTCTGCATTCCCATTTTAATTAATTTGGCACGCATATCTTTCGCTTCTTGCGGCCAAGGAATAAAGATAGCAGGGTTTTTAAGAAAGCCATCTGCTTTTGAAGCTAAACTAGAAGAGTTGTTTGTCCCAACATTTAAAGCTTCCTTTAAGCCATTAATCACTTCATCATTTGTTAAAGCTGGTGCTTTGGGAGTTCCTGTAACAATAGCCGTTGCTTTATCAATTACAGCGGCAGAATTTGTTTTTGCTGCGTCAATAATTGTTGTTGAATTTGTGATAGCCGCATCTTTTATAATATTACCCCAGTTTTGTGACTTTGACGTTAAACTTACAGTAACTAGTGTTGTTATTAATATTAATTTAGTTTTCATAATGGATATTTTTTTAATAAGTATTTACGCTTTTAAAAGAGAACTATCTCTTAATATTTAAATTTACAGTGGTTTTACAAATATATTGCCAAATATACTATGAATGCAGAACTTTTAACAATAGGTAACGAAATATTAATTGGTCAAATTACCAACACAAATGCTGTTTGGATGGCACAAGAACTTAATTTAATTGGCGTAAGTGTTGTGCACATGAGTTCTGTGGCCGATGAAAAAACGGCTATTTTAAAGGCGTTTGAGGATGCAAGTAAACGTGCAGATATTGTTTTAATAACTGGCGGACTTGGTCCAACAAAGGATGATATTACAAAATCTACCTTTTGCGAGTACTTTGAAACTGAATTAGTGACAGATGAAATTGTGTTAAAAGATGTTACAGGATTTTTTTCGAAGCGAAATAAGGAAGTTTCAGAAATTAATAGAAAGCAAGCCGAAGTACCTAAAGGTTGTTTGGTGATTCGAAATAAAAATGGAACAGCTCCAGGAATG
The DNA here is from genome assembly GCA_016711805.1 of Bacteroidota bacterium. Taxonomy (GTDB): domain Bacteria; phylum Bacteroidota; class Bacteroidia; order B-17B0; family Aurantibacillaceae; genus UBA4416. The sequence continues at coordinate 85,391 of JADJSH010000001.1, read as the reverse complement.
TGGATGGAAAAAAATAATACTGTTTTTGTTTCTATGCCAGGGGTGCCTTACGAGATGCAGGCTATGGTAACTGATAATGTGATTCCTGAAATAAAAAGAAGATTTAAGTTACCTTTTATTTTTCATAAAACTATTTTAACGCAAGGGATTGGAGAAAGTGATTTAGCTGATTTAATTAGTGATTGGGAAGATAGTTTAACTGAAAAAGAGATTGGATTAGCCTATTTACCTTCACCAGGAATGGTTCGATTGAGATTAAGTAGTAAAGGATTTGATGAGTTAAAACTACATCACAAAATAGAATCTCAAATAGAAAAGGTGAAGCCTTTGATAGAGAAATTTATTTATGGTTACGAAGAATATGGCAAAGCTCAACCTAAAATTGAAGACATATTAGGGCAGTTATTATTGGAAAAAGGTTTGAAATTAGGATTAGCAGAAAGTTGTACGGGTGGTTATATTTCTCATTTAATTACGAGTGTAGCTGGGAGTTCTAATTATTACAATGGATGTATTGTTCCTTATCATAATGAGTTTAAACACAATTTATTGAAAGTTGGTAATGCTATTTTTGAAAAGAATGGGGCTGTCAGTAAAGAGTGTGTGATGGCAATGGCGAAAGAAACATTAAATACCTTTAAGGCAGATGTGGCCATTGCAGTTTCAGGTATTGCTGGACCAGGTGGCGGAACAGACGAAAAACCAGTTGGTACTACTTGGATAGCAGTAGCTTATGGAGATAGAATTGTTCCAAAACAATTTGTATTTGGACATAATAGACAACGCAATATTCAAATGACAGCTAATACAGCCATGAATATGTTACGCAAATTAATTTTAAAAATTGAAGACTAAAATAAATCCATACTCCCCTCTTTGAAGGAGAGGGGTTGGGGGTGAGGTATATGAAACTAGCATACAGAGAATTTGGAACAGGGCAGCCACTAATTATATTACATGGTTTATTTGGGCAAAGCGATAATTGGAATACATTAGCCAAACGGTTTGGAGAAAATGGATTCAGAGTTTTTACGGTCGATCAGCGTAATCATGGATTATCACATCATGATAATGCATGGGATTACCATGTGATGGCAATGGATTTAAAAGAATTTATTGAAACACATCAATTAGAAAATGTGATTCTTTTAGGACATAGTATGGGAGGAAAAACTGTAATGTTCTTTGAACAGATGTATTCACAAGTAGTACAAAAAATAATAGTAGCCGACATTGCTCCAAGAGCTTATGAGCCTCATCACGATTCTGTTTTAAAAGCATTAAATGCTGTAGATTTTACAGAGATAAATACACGCAAAGAAGCTGAAAATATTTTAGGACAATATATTTCAGATTTTGGAACCAAGCAGTTTTTGTTAAAAAATATTTATTGGCGCGAAGATGAAACAAAGCAAATGGCTTGGCGTTTTAATTTAAAAGTAATTACTGCAGAATATAATAACATTGGTGTGAGAGTTCCTGATTTTAAAAGTGATACAGCGACATTGTTTATAAGAGGCGAGAAATCAAATTATATTTCCGATGCAGATGAACAAGATATAGCTGACCGATTTTCTGATTATCAGTTAAAGACAATTGCTAATAGCGGGCATTGGGTTCATGCCGAACAGCCAGAAGCTTTTTTTAATTGTGTGATGGAATTTATTGTTTAAGCTTTAAAAGCTTCTTCAATTAATTGAATTGTATTTTTTAAACGCTCTTCTCCAATGCCTTTAATGATTTTATAATCAACATCTAATTTTTGAAGTTCATGTTTATTCCATTTGAATAAATGTTCTCTTAAATCTTCATTTCTTCTTTGTGGATCGGCAATCCAAGGCACATCATTATTGGTTATTAAGGTTAAGTCATAATCATTATCCTTAATCGACTTACTTATAAAATCCGGTACTTTGTTGAATTTATGGGTACTCCAAATTTTGATGGTGATTAAGGATGTGTCGCAGAATAAAAAACGCTTAGCTTTTGGCAAGTATTCTTTTTCTAACTCTAATTGTTTTTTTGCTATGATTTCTAAATCAGAAGTATTGTAATTATCAATGTCGTGTTCTTCAAAATAGGTTCTGGCATACTCTGGAACAAACACTGTATTATAGTGCTTTGCTAGTTGTTCGCATAAAACAGTTTTACCTGTACTTTCAGGACCAACAATTACTATCCTTTTTATTCTTTGATCAGTTGCTTTTTCCATGAGTAAAATCCATAATAGGCCATTAAACTAAAAAATCCATAGAGCAGGGCATAAGTAGGTAAATCTTTGATGATGTATAAAAAAACATAAGCTGCATCAATAATAATCCACAGCATCCAATTTTCAACCCACTTTTTAGCCATCATAAATGTACAAGTAAAACTGCACGAAGTCAATATGGCATCCATTAAAATTTGGTCGGACTTAAAATAATGTAAAAGGTAATAATAAACGATGGCTTGTATAATGATTGATAATATTATTGGAGCATAATGTTTTGAGGGCATTTTGGTTACTGTAAATACTTTACCCTTCTTTTTATTCCAATACAGCCAACCATATATTCCGCTAATGAAATAAAAAATTTGTAAACCGAAATCTCCAAATAAACGTTGATTGTAAAAGGCTGTGCCCGAAATAACTACTGATATAAGCGCCATTGGCCAGCACCAAATGCTTTGAAAGATAGTTAATAAAACACCGGCAATTCCTGTTAATAAAGCTATCCAATCCCAAAATGCCATTATTCGATGGGGATATTTTTTTCTTTACAATACCTCACAAAGGCAATATATTTCTCGAAAGGAGAAGTACTTTTCCATAAATGGCCATAAAGAGCAATGCCATGAAAGCCTAATTTATATGCTAACTCAGCACTTTTTTCATTTACACCACCTCTGGCATATATTTTTTTACCTGATTTTTCAATGGCAGCTGTTACTGTTTCTGGATAAAATCCACTATACAATTCTCCTGAAATATTATGGAACATGGTTCCAAGAAAGCAATAATCTGTTTTTACTTTTTGTTCTTGATATAGTTCGGCAATTCGTTTGTAAGAAATAGACTTCACCAAATGAGGCTTTCTTAGGTAAATCATTTTTGTATTCCACCATAATTTAATGTTATGTTTTATATGAGTAGAGGTGAAATGAAAGCCCTTTAAGTCATATTTAAGAGCTAATTTGTGATGAGAGTGAATAATAATACGGTTATGGAAGTGAGCAGGTATTTCTTTAATATAATCATCTAACTCTTTTGTCGAAAATCTGTTTTTACGTACATGTAAAGTTTCTAATCCAGCTTCAAACATTTGAATGATGGCTAGAATTTCGGTGTCGCTTTTTTGCGATTGTGTAATCACTACTAACTTCATTAAAATAACTTATTTATGTCTATTAATAATTCAGGACGTTTTTCAAGGGCATTGCCAATCACTAAATAATCAGGATTAGTTTGCAAAATGGTTTTTACTTTTAAAACACTATCAATACCGCCTCCCACAATTAATGGAATACTGATATTTTTTTTAACTTCTTTGATAATGGAAGACGCTAGTGTTTTTTTAGCGCCACTTCCAGCTTCTAAATAAATCAGTTTCTTGCCTAATAAATCACCTGCAATGGCGGTTTCTATAATTTCTTTTTTGCTAGATAAGGGTTTAGTTTTAGTTATTTTTTGAGTTGTAGAAGTATTGGCGCCATCAATTAAAATGTAACCTGTGGGAATAACCGTTAATTTTGATGCTTTAATTTTAGAAGCCGCTTTTACATGTTTACCGATTAAATATTCAGCATTTCTGCCCGATAAAAGAGATAACATTAAAATACCGTCAGCATGTTTAGATACTTGTGTCTCATCTCCAGGAAAAATAACAACTGGTATCTCGGTAATAGATTTAATAGATTTAATCGTTTTCTCGAAAGTATTTTTCTTTAAAACGCTACCTCCTACAAAAATATAAGACACTTTACTTTTATTAGCTATTTTAATTAATTCGGGATTGTATTTATCCGGATCAATTAAAATAATGAGTTGAGTATGTGTTTGTTTTTCTAGCAAGCGTTTATCTTATTTAAAGCGTAAACCAAAACATAATCCTCTAAAATTTGATAATTCAAATCAAAGGACTCTGTGAAATTTGGTAACTTAATCTCTCCTATAATTGTCCCTAATTTATGTTTTGTAAATGGTTTTACAAACAAATGTTCAATAAAATCAACTTCTTTTAAGCCGTAAATCTTATATAAAGTTTCCTTACCGGCCCAATAAATCAGTAATTTTTCAATGTTATCATTAGAATCTGCTAATTCGGATTGTGAAAGAAATTTATGTTTGATTTTAAGTACTTTATCTCTTATCAATTCAATATCAATACCTGTAGCCTCTTTTTCATTCACAATAATGGCTAATTTATCATGAGAATGTGAAATTGAGATATGTTTACTCTCATTTGTTAAAAAGGGCTTGCCTTTCTCATCATAGCCTATAGTGGCCTCGCGGCCTAATAAGTAATTGATAAGGTAGTTTTTTCCTTGTGTTTCGATGTCTCTTTTGGCGGTTAAATCAAAGGAATGAGCATATTCATTGAGGTTTAATATCCCCAAAAAAACACCTTCTTTTATGTTAAAAACCTCTATCAATGCTTTATTAATTAAACTAAATTGGCTGTTTGTTGTTACAAACTTATGTCTTATCTTTGCATAATTACAAAAAATAAACTTTTAAATCAATAAAATAAACATGTCAGCAGTAGCAACAGGAAAGTACTTAGCGTACAAAGTAAAAGACATCTCATTAGCAGAATGGGGTCGTAAAGAAATTAAATTAGCAGAAGAAGAAATGCCAGGATTAATGGCACTTCGTGCTGAATATGGTGCTTCTAAGCCTTTGGCTGGTGCTCGTATTGCAGGTTGTTTACATATGACTATTCAAACTGCTGTATTAATTGAAACATTAACAGCTTTAGGTGCAGAGGTTACTTGGAGTTCTTGTAATATTTTCTCAACTCAAGATCATGCAGCGGCAGCTATTGCAGCAGCTGGTATTCAAGTTTATGCTTGGAAAGGGATGACTGCAGAAGAGTTTGACTGGTGTATTGAGCAAACTTTATGGTTTGGCGAAGATCGCAAGCCTTTAAATATGATTTTAGATGATGGTGGTGATTTAACAAACTTAGTATTCGATGTTTACCCTGAGTTAGCAAATGCTATCAAAGGTTTATCTGAAGAAACTACTACAGGTGTTCACCGTTTACATGAGCGTATGAAAAATGGTACTTTATTGTTACCGGCTATTAACGTAAACGATTCAGTTACTAAATCTAAATTTGATAACAAATACGGTTGTCGTGAATCATTAGTTGATGCGATTCGTCGTGCAACTGATGTTATGATGGCAGGTAAAATTGCTGTTGTTGCTGGTTACGGTGATGTAGGAAAAGGTTCAGCTCAATCATTATCTTCTCAAGGTGTTCGTGTAATTGTTACTGAAATTGACCCTATTTGTGCTTTACAAGCTGCAATGGATGGTTACCAAGTAATGAAAATGGATAACGCTGCTAAAATTGCAGATATCTTAGTAACAACTACTGGTAATAAAGACATTATTGTTGGTCGTCATTTCGAATCAATGAAACATGGTGCTATCGTTTGTAATATTGGTCACTTTGATACAGAGATTGATATGGCTTGGTTAAACAAAACTTATGGTTCTTCTAAAGATACTATCAAACCACAAGTAGATCAATACACAATCAACGGAAGAAACATTATTGTTTTAGCTGAAGGCCGTTTAGTTAACTTAGGTTGTGCTACAGGTCACCCAAGTTTTGTAATGAGTAACTCATTTACAAACCAAACATTAGCTCAATTAGAATTATGGACAAACACTGCTGCTTATGAGAAAAAAGTATACGTGTTACCAAAAATTTTAGATGAGAAAGTAGCTCGTTTACACTTAGGTAAAATTGGTGTTGAATTAGATACATTAAATAAAGATCAAGCAGATTATATTGGTGTTAAAGTAGAAGGTCCTTTCAAAGGAGACGCTTACAGATACTAGTATTTAATCTAATCATAAAAAGTCCTATCCGTTTACGAATAGGACTTTTTTTATTAATAATTTAAACTAAAACCTATAATTAAAATATATGAAAAAAATTACCTTATCAATTAGTGCATTAGTGATGTTAGCTTTTGTATCGTGCGGACCAACGGCTAAAGATGCTGTGGCTTATAACGACAATATTATGACTATTGTAAACAATGTTACTTTGGCTCAAAATGATTTTTTTGATCAAACAGATGGTCATAATATGGATTCACTAGTACTGACTTTAAAAACATATTCAGCCAAATCAAAAACAGGTTTAGATGAAATTAATAAACTAGCTCCTTTTGCAGAGAAGAGAGAATTTTTAGATGCAGCCGTTAATTTTGTAAAAACATTAAATGCTTTAGCAGATAATGAAAGTAAGCAAATGGTGGAGATTATGACTAAAGATTCGGCAGCTGTTACAGAAGCAGATGTAACTAAAGTAGAAGAATTATCAGATAAATTAAATAGCGAAAGCGAAAAAGTATCGAAAGTAATTGAAGATGCTCAAACAGCTTTTAAAAACGAGTGGAAATTTGAGATAGATGCTACAAAGCATTAATCGAAAAAATCATGAAATAAAAAAGTCCCAATTACAAAGTAATTGGGACTTTTTTATTTCATGAAAATCATATTATTCGTTAGGTAACATTTTGTATTCTGATTTATCGAAAGCTAAAATTCCCCAAAAAATAATGGATAGGAAAATTAAACCAACAGTAAAGCCAGAACTTTTTCCGAAAGACAAAGAAATACGGTTTAACATCATAATTAAGAAAACGATGTTGGCAATAGGAATAAAAAACATGAAAAGCCACCATGTAGGTTTGTTTGCAATTTTAAGAAGAATGATGATGTTGTAGAAAGGGATCAAGCATGCCCAACCAGGTTGACCGGCTTTTTCAAATACTTTCCATTGTGATAAAATAGCAAATACAATAATCGATAGCCAAAGGCCAATCATAATAACAATTCCAATAATCATAGGTTTATATTTTTAAGGGTTAATAATATATCTAAGATAATACTATTAATTTATTTTCCAAAAAAACTTTATACTTATAAAACATACTGGCTTTTTTATGGCGGTTATAGGTGACACATTCTACTTCGCATCCGTAACCAATTACCCCTTAATATTTCTAATAATTTCATCTAACTGAGCCATATCTTTGCATTTCACTTCGCGCGCTTTAGAACCTTCAAATTGTCCAATGATTCCTGCAGCTTCTAGTTGATCAACAATACGTCCAGCACGATTATAACCTAGTTTTAATTTACGTTGTAAGAAAGATGCTGAGCCTTGTTGGAACTGTACTACCAATTTAGCTGCTTCATCAAACATTTTATCACGCTCGCTTAAATCAATTTCTTCTTTGCCATCGCTACCGTCTTCACCAACATACTCTGGTAATAAAAAGGCGCTAGGGTAGGCACGTTGCGAACCAATGAACTCTGTAATTTTTTCTGCTTCAGGTGTATCCACAAAAGCACACTGAATACGAATTAAATCATTTCCTGTGCTTAATAACATATCACCTCTTCCAATTAACTGCTCTGCACCGCCAGCATCTAAAATAGTTCGGCTATCAATTTTACTTGTTACACGGAAAGCAATTCGAGCAGGGAAGTTAGCTTTAATTGTACCTGTAATAATATTTACTGATGGACGTTGAGTCGCGATAATTAAATGAATACCAATAGCACGCGCTAACTGAGCTAAACGAGCAATAGGCGTTTCTACTTCTTTACCAGCAGTCATAATTAAATCAGCAAACTCATCCACAACCAACACAATGTACGGCAAATATTTGTGACCTTCGTTTGGATTTAATTTACGATTGATAAACTTAACGTTGTACTCTTTAATGTTTCTTACTTGTGCATCTTGTAATAAAGCGTAACGGTTATCCATTTCAATACACAAACTGTTTAATGTATGAACAACCTTCGTATTATCTGTAATAATTGCATCTTCAGAGTTTGGAAGTTTCGCTAAAAAGTGGCGTTCAATTTTATTGAATAAGGTTAACTCTACTTTTTTAGGATCTACTAACACAAATTTAATTTGCGCCGGATGTTTTTTATAAAGTAAAGACACCAATACAGCATTTAATCCAACTGATTTTCCTTGCCCTGTTGCACCAGCCATTAGTAAGTGAGGCATCTTGGCTAAATCGGCAATAAAAATTTCGTTGTTAATGGTTTTACCTAAAGCAATTGGTAAATCGTGTGTGGTGTTTTGAAATTTCTCAGAAGCAATGATATTACGCATTGGTACCATTTCTGGATTTTGGTTTGGTACTTCAATACCAATCGTTCCACGACCTGGAATAGGAGCAATGATACGAATACCTAAAGCTGCTAAACTTAAAGCGATATCATCTTCTAAGTTTTTGATTTTCGAAATACGAACACCAGGTGCAGGAACTATTTCGTAAAGCGTTACGGTTGGCCCTACAATCGCTGAGATTTTATCGATTTCAATTCCGTAATTTTTCAATGTGCTAACGATACGATCTTTGTTAGCGGTTAACTCTTCGTTACTTACTTTTGCGTTACCTGTGCCATAATCAATTAATAATTCAACACTTGGAAATTGATAGTGTCCTAAATCTAATGTTGGATCGTATTGTCCAAATTTTTCAACTAATTGAGATGCTTTTAATTCGTCATCTAAGGTAATTTGATTTTCTTTTGGTTCTTCTTTTACAAATTCTGGTTCTTTTAATATTTCATCTGCACCAGGATTATTCACCTCAAAATCTAAATCTTTCTTTAGTTCCTCAGGTTGTGTATTAACTTCTAATTCTAAAGGAATGTTTTCTGCTACTGGTTCAACAATAGGTTCTTCTTTTATTTCTTCGTTAGTTGAAATCACTTCAAAGTTTAGTAAAGCTTCTTCCTCTTCTTTACTTAAAGTTGGTTCTTTTTCAAAAACAGTATTTGCATGAGGGTTAATAACGTTTGAATTGTTATTTAATTCTTGCTCAATAATATCTTCGTTATCTAAATTAGGTAATACGTCTTTTTTGATATTGAAATTCATGTTGATGCTTAATACTAAAAAGCCTAACATGCTAAATGCTAATATGGCTAAGGTTCCAACACTTCCTACATAATTTGATAATTGAATATTTAAGATGTAACCATAACCACCACCTAGATAAAATAATTTATCATGAAAGAAAAAAGCTAATACTAAACTTGTCCACACTAAAAAGAATAGCCATTTAGCGGTAAACGCAGATGGTTTAGTAATTTGTTTATTTAATACTTTTTGCAACCCATAAATAATAAAAACGGGTACTAAAATAAAAGACGCTACACCAAACCATTTGTACATAAACAGGTGAGATACAAGTGCACCAAATTTGCCTAGCCAGTTTACTACCTTTGTATCAATAGCAAATAATTCGGAGATAGGACCTAGTACTTTATCTTGATCTTTTTCCCAAGTAAAAATATAAGAGGTTAATGCAATAAATAGATAAGCACCACCAAGTATCAATAATAATCCAATTAGTTTTTGTGTGCGCTCGTTACGATATACAGTAACGGTTTTATTCCAACGTTCTAATAACGAAGTTTTTGTTTCGTTAACAGAAGATTTAGTATCTACTTTTTTTGAAGTTGCAGAAGATTTAGCAGAATCTGTTTTAGTAGATTTTGATTTATTTTTTGAAGAACTTAATACGGTTTCTTCAATATCGTTTTTATCAATAGATGAATCCTGAACGACCATATCGTCGACAGGTTTTTCCCTGAATTTATTTTTGGTTGTTGCCATGTTATTATAGTATTTAAAAATAGGGGCAAGATGGTAAAATTGAGGAGAATACTTAAAATGTTTTAAACTTCGGGATTTTAATAAGTTAAGGCATTATTTGTAGAATTTATTTGTGCGCGTCCCTACGGGTTGGGCTTTCGACACTCGCTTTTTTATCACGCCTTGGCATGATAAAATGAGTTCAAACAATGCCTCAATCCCTCTCGCGGTTTAATTTTCAAAAATCGGGGCACTCATTTCGGTTTTGGGGGAAATTTGCGTGAGGGATGCAAGCGAAAATCCTTTTATGATCACGCTGAGGCGTGAGAATAAAAGATTGCAGCGACAGCTCGGTGCGGCCACCGCCGCGCACGCCCTCATATAATAAGTTTAAAGGAAAATTAAGCTAAAGATGGTAATAACTCTCCACTCACAAAACCATCTTCAGTAATAGTTTTAGTGGAAATAGTAAGAGATTGGTTTACCAATTTTTCATCAAAAGGATATACGATTTTGATGTAATTTTCAGTAAAACCATTCATAATGCCATTTTTATTTTCATGTTCAAATAGCACTGTATATTCTTTATTAAGGTTTTGCTCATAAAAATGACGCAACTTTTTAGCAGATAAAATACGTAGCATTTTATTACGGCGTTTGCGCTCTGCATAATCAACAACACCTTTCATCTCAATGGCTTCGGTGTTGTCGCGTTCACTGTATGTGAATACATGCAAATAAGAAACATCTAATGAATTGATGAAATTGTAAGTATCTGTAAAATGTTCAATGGTTTCTCCTGGGAAACCAACAATCACGTCTACACCAATGCAACAGTGCGGCATTAATTCTTTAATTTTAGCAACACGGTCTTGGTACAATTCGCGTTTATAGCGACGCTTCATTTTTGCTAAAATCTCATTATTACCGCTTTGTAAGGGAATATGAAAGTGAGGCATAAAACGTTTAGAGTTTGCCACAAATTCAATGACTTCGTTAGTTAATAAATTTGGTTCGATAGAAGAAATACGAATACGTTCAATGCCCTCTACTTTGTCTAACTCTGTAATTAAGTCTAAGAAATTATATTCTTTACGTTTTTTAGTGTCGGTGTCAATATCTATTCCATAGCCAAAATCACCAAGATTTACACCAGTTAATACAATTTCTTTAACACCACTTGCGGCTATTTTTTTAGCATTTGAAACAGCATTTTCAATAGTGTCGCTGCGGCTTTTACCACGTGCTAATGGAATGGTACAAAATGTACAGCTATAATCGCAACCATTCTGTACTTTTAAGAAAGAGCGAGTTCTATCTCCAACAGAAAAGGAATCAACAAAAGTATGAACATCAGAAATCTCACAATTGTGAATTTCGGTATGAACGTTTTTACCTGAAAAGTTGATGTAATTTAGTAATTTGAATTTTTCAGAAGCACCTAAAACCACATCAACACCCTCAATATTGGAGATTTCATCTGGTTTTAATTGAGCATAACAACCAACAACCGCAATAAAAGTATCAGGGTTTTTAGCTAAAGCAGATTTCACAATTTGCTTACATTCTTTATCTGCATTTTCGGTGACTGAGCAAGTGTTTATCACACACACGTCAGCACCCGAGTCAAATGGCATTTTTTGAAAACCTTTTTCTTGCATCAAACGAGCAATGGTGGATGTTTCTGAAAAATTCAGTTTACAACCAAGGGTATGAAATGATACAGTTTTTCCTTCAAATGACATGATGGCAAAGATAGGGCTTTTTTACGGATTTTTAACCTCAGTTAAATTGAGTTTTTTTGCAACAAAACATATCGCTTTTTATGAGTTCTACTATTTTGCTCTATTTGAAAAATCATGAATATTTCTTTCAGTTTTTTTATAAATTTGATTAAAATTTAACAAATGAATCTTTGTGGTAAGATTATATTTTTCATGTTCATTAGTGTTATTCTATCTTGCACTAAGGATAAAGGAAAATTGATGAGTGACGAAGATAAACCGTCTAATACCTTAGTTTGCGACACAAATACGTATACCTATAATGCTGATGTAAAAGCAATTATTGACACAAAATGTATTGGCTGTCATGCAAGCACTAGCCCTTATGGCTCACTGGCATCTTATACCGTAATTAAAAATAAAGCATTGGTTGGCAGTTTGCTCAGTTCATTAAAAGGTGAGGGTTATAGTTTGATGCCGCCAACAGGCAAATTGAGTGATTGTGAAATTCAAGGAATTGAAAGTTGGATTACTGCAGGAGCGCCAAATAATTAGTTTTTACCTAATACATTTAATTGCCTTTTATTTAAGTATATTTAAAAAAACTAAAACATAATAACGATGGCTAAAACAAAAATTACGGTTAATAATAATGGTTCTCTTAAAATAGAAGGCGATTTTGAAATAGTAGATAAATCTGGAACTGCTTATGATTTAGGAGGTAGAGAAATTGTAGGGATTTGCCGTTGCGGTTTATCTAAAAATAAACCTTTTTGTGATGGCTCACATAATGGAAATTTTGATCATGAAGCAATAGCTTTTGCTTTGCCACCTAAAAAGTAATTAAAATAAAAGACCTATTAGTTAATTGTAATAGGTCTTTTTGTTTTTAATAATGGCACTATTTCACGAATTTCATTTTATTAAATAAATAATCTGCTCCTGCAATTTATTTATTCCAATAAGGGTGTGAGAACGCCTTTATTAGTTTTAACTGAATCTTGAAATATTTAATGAGGTTTAAAATCTGCTTCTTTAGCCTTTTCTTCCATTTTATCAAGCATTTTTGCAATACCACCCATAATTTTTTCAATTTTTTTACCAGGATCTGCGCCTTGTGATAATCCATCAGATGCGGCATGCAAGCCGAATATTTGAATTATGCGACCACCTTCGCCTTCACATGTCTTGTCATTATTGACAGAATGAAAATTATCAGATACTTCGCATACATTGTTTGATACTGGGAAATAATAGGCAGTTAAACAGGCATATTTTGCATCATGATTTAAGATAGCTTTCTCCCATTCGGTTTGTTCAACAATTTTAAAATTGTATGGATATGCCTTGGCAATTTTTTCTTCACTAAAATCTTGTTGCTCTAACACCTTAATAATATCGTCTTTTTTAATAAGTGCAGTAAGTTTTTTTACTTCATACCTGGGTTTGTCTTCTTTGGAAAAAACGTAGGTGTTGACATTTGTTTGTTTAATGTCGGGGTGAGATAAATACACCTTAAGAGATAGTTTAAATTGATCAACAGATTGAACAAACTCACCCAAAGCTGCTTTTAATGGAGTTATTAAAAATAAAACCTCCGATTTTTCATCTGCCAAAAATAATGTAAATGCTCTTGGCCTGTCATAAGCCATGATGTAATTGGTTTCATATTTTTCTCCTAATACGAAAAATTTTGAGCGATTGCCATAACGCATTACGGCATATAAATTTTCATTAGCGTTAAAATAGGATGAAATAGAATCAGAACTTATAAATACTATCTTTTCATTGAAGTCCCAGAATTTTGTAAATGCAGTTTTGATGGATTCGCGGATATATATACACCTTTTTTCGTAATCTTCTATCTCTTTCAGTTTATTTCGCTTTTGCAGTTCCTTAATATAATTAGGACTTTTAATTGGTAGTTCAACTATAAGAGTTCTTTTTTGAACTTCGGATAATCTAGCGGCAGTGCCATTTGTTTCGTCAAAAGAAAACAGAAACTGGAAAGATAAAACGAACAAAAATGTGATAGATGACTTCATAGTTTAAATTTGTTTTTTTTAAAGAATTACTTCACCAATTTCATCTCACTTAATAGATAACCTGCTCCCGCGAATTTATCAATAATGAATAAAGTGTAGCGCACATCTAAAGTGATGTTACGACATTGATTAGGATTGTACATAATATCACTCATGGTTCCTTCCCAGTTTCTATCAAAGTTAGTCCCAATTAATTGTTCTTTTGCATTAAATACAGGACTTCCGCTATTGCCGCCAGTGGTATGATTACTTGCGGTAAACGCTACTTGTAATTTACCATCTTTGTTGGCGTACTGTCCGTAATCTTTTTTCTCATACAGCTCTTTTAACTTTGCCGGCACATCAAACTCTTCATCTTTTGGAATGTATTTTTCCATAATACCATCTAAGGTTGTGTAGTAATTGTATTCTACACCATCTTTTGGTATGTAGTTGTTTACTTTACCATATGCCACACGTAAAGTTGAGTTAGCATCTGGATAGAATTTTTTATCTTTAAATATTTCTTTTTGTCCTTGAATATATAGTTTTTGTAATTCATTAATTTCTCTTTCATCGTATTGAAATTGAGGAAATACCGAAGTATTATAATATTTTACAATAGAGCTAGTGATGTAAAAAATCGGATCTCTTTCGTATAAATTAGTGTATTTATCATAATCGTTTAACATCACTTCAGCTTTTTCTTTATCTACAAAATTGGTGTTTGAAAATAAGAAGTCGGTCATTTTTTTCGCATCGTTATTATTAGCAACAATAAACGAATCTAACACATAAGGCCTGCTATTGCTTGGCACTCCTTTGACATATTCTGCCAACATAGCTTCACATATTTTGATATCAGTTGGTTTATTATAATTTTTAAAGAAGCCTAACTTTTTGTATTCTTCTAACGTTTTATCATAGGTGTTTGTGGTCCCTTTTTGTTTTTTCTTTAATTCATTATTTAAGGTTACATAAAAACGAGCGTAATTAAGCGCGTCGATGGCCATTAAACATTCGCTATAATAATCTACTTGTTTGTTTAGGATTTTATATTCAGCATACACTTTTTGTAATTGAGGAAAAATATTACCATACTTTTCTTTTTGAGCAGGATTAGCACTTATTGCATCGTTAAATTGATTTTCAAATAATTGTTTTTTTGCAACAGCATCATATTTTTTTAAGCCATTCATTTCGCCCATCCATTTTTTGTAGTAGTTAGCAACACTTTGAAATTTACTAGCATAAGCGATACGAACTGCATCACTTTGTAACATATCTACATTCATTATATTTAATCGTTTTTCACGAAGAGAAACTTTTAATGGATCGCTTTCGTTCATAATCATATCAACGGCATAGCTTGATAAATATTCTTGTGTACGCCCAGGGAAACCATATACCATGGTAAAATCACCTTGTTTATATCCTTTTAAAGAAATTGGAATCACATTTTTAGGTTTGTAAGGAACGTTGTCTTTACTGTATTCAGCAGGCTTGTTATCTTTATTGGCATAAATACGAAATACAGAAAAATCAGCATTATGACGCGGCCACATCCAGTTATCGCTTTCGCCACCAAACTTTCCGATAGAAGAAGGAGGAGCGCCAACCATACGAACATCTTTAAATGTTTCTACAACAAATAAATAATAGTCGTTACCATAGAAAAATGGTTTTATAAAAGCTTCGTAGTGAGTTCCTGCAACAGCTTCTTTTTCTAATAGTTTAATATTGGCTTTGATGATAGAATCTTTTTTAGCTTCTGTGCTGGTAGCTATAATTCCTTTTAATACTTTTGCTGTAACATCTTCAATACGCTGTATGATAGTGGCATTTAAGTTTGGCGTATAAACTTCTTCATTTTTATTCATCGCCCAAAAACCATTGGTTAAGTAATCTTTTTCAACTGTGCTATGAAAAGCGATAGCTGAATAACCACAGTGATGATTGGTTAAAATTAAACCTTGGTCAGAAACGATTTCGGCAGTACAACCGCCAGCAAACTGAACAACGGCATCTTTTAAACTTGATTTATTAACGCTGTAAATTTGTTCGGCAGTTAATTTTAAGCCGTTTTTCTTCATGTCTTTAATGTTCATTGCATTTAAAAGTTGTGGTAACCACATCCCTTCGTCAGCTTTTGAGATTAAAGAAATTAATAGTGTTAATGCAAGTAGTTTTTGTTTCATGTTTTGTTTATTATTTAACCGCAAAGAAGCGGAGTTTTTTAGCAAAGGGTGCAGAGTTCTATTGTGATAAAATGACGATGAAAATATATTACATTGAACGAATTAATTCCTTCATCAATAAAGTCATTTTAGGTTCTTGCATTTTTGCAATATGTTGAACTTCTTCGTGACTCACATTTTGAACATCACCTTCTACACCTAAATCAGTTACGATACTTACACCAAATACGCGCATGCCGCCATGTTTAGCAACAATTACTTCTGGTACAGTACTCATTCCAACGGTATCAGCACCAATTCTTCTGATGTAACGATATTCGGCAGGAGTTTCAAAACAAGGGCCAGTTAATCCAGCATAAGAGCCTTGACTTACTTTAATATTATTTGCTTTCGCAATTTCTACAGCCATTGCAATTAATTTTTTATCATACGCTTCGCTCATATCTGGGAAACGTGGACCTAGTTCAGCAATGTTTTTTCCAATTAAAGGATTGGTTGGAAATAAATTAATATGATCATTGATAATCATGATTTCTCCAATTTCAAAATCAGGATTCATGCCACCACTTGCATTTGATACACATACTGTATGGATGCCAATTGCTTTCATCACACGAACAGGGAATGTAATTTGATGCATGGTGTACCCTTCATAAAAATGAAAACGACCTTGCATGGCCATTACTTTTTTGCCACCTAATTCTCCAAATATTAATTTGCCGCTATGACCTTCTACTGTGCTTACAGGAAAATTCGGAATCTCCTCGTATGGGATAACGAATTCTGCGCTTATTTCTGTTACTAGTCCTCCTAATCCTGTTCCTAAAATAATTCCTATTTCGGGGCGGAAGTTATTTGTTTTTTCAAGAATACTTTTTGTGGTAAAATTTATTTGTTCTAACATAGTTTATGATTGTATCGTTAAATTCTTGTGTTTTGTCTTTAAAATCTACCTCTATCGGCAAAACGTACAAAGGTAATGTATTTGCTATATCCTGCAAGTCAGTGCCACGTAATCTCATAGCATCTTTTTCAGTAGTTACTACTATTTTGTTTCCGCCTTCAATGGCATCTAATTGCGCTCTTACATCTGCAATATCCTGAATTGTAAAGCTGTGATGGTCAGGAAACTGAATATGTATTACATCTGAAGCGTATTCTTTTAAGTAGGTAATCATTGGTTTTGGATTACCAATACCAGTAAATGCTACTATACGGTAACGAAATAGATCATCTAACGTATCAATGGTGTCAGCAGGATTTTGAAAGCCTTTTAATTCGCCATATTTCAACCAAGTAAAAAATAATTGTTGATGAGCTAAAGGTTTTAAATCTTTTATCACATTACGTATATCAATGGCGGTTGTTTTATCAGGTGTTTTACTGATGATAATAATATCCGCTCTTTCAATACCTTTTTTTGATTCTCGCAGATAACCAGCAGGCATCATACAATCGTTTAAATACAAATTATTGTACTCGCTTATCACAATTTTTAGTTCGCAGTTTAAAGCACGATGCTGAAAGGCATCATCTAAAATTACCACTTTTGGTGGTTCAGGAAGTTCTAACATTTTTTTAATGCCATTTACTCTATTGGCATCCACACAAACTTCTAATTGAGGATTTTTTGTTTTGTATTGCAATGGTTCGTCACCTATATCAAATGCTGTACTTGTGCTTGTTGCCTGAATAAAGCCAGATGTTTTACGTTTGTAACCGCGACTAAGTATGGCTATTTTAAAGTCGTTTTGTAATATATTAATTAAATACTCTACATGAGGTGTTTTCCAGTACCACCAACTGCTAAATTTCCAACACAAATAGTGTGCACATCGACCGATTTACTTTTTAAAAAATTTCCAATCGTACAATAAATTACGCAACGATGTGATAATGCCATAAATTACAGCAAAAGGAAAAAAAAGTATTTTCTTAAAAGACACCTAAATTTTTATAAAGTAGTGAATTTAGGGGGTTTTTATTAAAAAATGAAATCTTTTTAGACTAATCCTTTACTTCAATCCATAATTTGCAAGGCTCTAATTTACAGCCGTTTGCATCAGTTTCTGTAACCTCTAGGCAACCGCTTTGATAATCTATATCTACGGAGATTGAATTGGTGTGTTTCCCATTCGTAATCCACATACCTGCAGGCATATTCCAAAAGTATTTGGAACCTTGATGAAAAGGAACGGAGTAGGTGAGATTGGTTGTTTTGGGTTTTACAATTGTTTCGCCAGTAATTTGATAAGGTGTTTTGATGAGTCCGAAAAATTGTGCGGCCCAAAATGTACTATGAAACCTTTTGTTAATTGCAAATAACCCTGTTTTCCCTCCTTGTGTAGAGCAACTACCTGTATCTATTGGTAAAGCGTGGCCAATACCTCTAATTCGGTAATAACGCACTATTTCTTCTTGCTGATTGTTTTTGTAAATGGTACATTCAATGTCCTCATCATTTCTAAAACGCTCATAATGCTCGTCTTCTTCATAATCGGCATTGTGAATATTAGTCCATTGTTTAATCAATTGATTAGAATTATTAGTGCTGACAACTGGGTCAATTCCACCATGAAAAACGATTAATTCGGGATATTTACCTTTATAATTTGGATTTTCTTTTCGAACTAAATCTCCCCAATCTTCAGGCGATTTAGAAACCATACCTACCATAGAGGTTCCTGCTTTCATTACAGATTCTGCTGATTTGTAGGGGCCACCAGCCATCACGCCTCCTTTATCAAATACTTCGGGAAAAGCTGCCATCATAATGCTACTCATGGCACCACCAGCCGAAAGACCAATCACATAAATTTTAGTGCTATCAATGTTTTTGTTTTTCTTTAAATGTGTTATCATTTGCATGATAGAGGCAGGTTCGCCTTTATCACGACTTTGGTCGGAAGCACGGTACCAATTAAAGCAATTTTCAGGATTATTGACGATGATTTGCTCAGGATATAAAACATAAAACTGATGCATTTTTGCTAATTTATTCCAACCACTTTGTTCGGCGCAGGATTTTGCCATTTGTGTGCAACCATGCAGAACTACAACTAATGGGGCTTTCTCTGTAATATTTCCTGGATCATAAAACATCAATTTTAAATTACCTGGATTTGCACCAAAGGGACGAATTTGAACTAAATCCTCTTGCGAAAAAATAGAATGACTCGTAATGATGCTTGACAAAACAGTAACTATTAAGTATAACCTAAATTTTGATTTCATCATCTAAATAAAGAAATATGTCCGTTGCGAACTAGTTTTTTATCGTTACCTCTTTGAATGGCTTCTAATCGGTAAACGTATACATCATCAGGACATGGATTTCCTTTAAATTTACCATCCCATTTAGCATTTATATTGGTTGATATGTAAACAGTGTTACCCCATCTATCAAAAATAGTTAACGAAAAGTAATTGTATTCGCATTGAAATGTTGGAGAAAAGACATCATTTCTATCGTCGTCATTTGGCGTAAAGCTATTTGGGATATAAACATCACAATCGCAATTTTTGTATTTAATAACCACACTATCTGTTCTAATACCACAAGTTTTGGATGTGCTAATTACCCAATATAAACCCTCTTTAGTAGCAGTGATACTTGATGTATTAGCACCTGTGTTCCAAAATAATTTTACATCTGAGGGAGCTTTAACCGATAGAATTTTGTTAGGCTCGTTTTCACAAACTAAAATTTCTTTACCAAAATTAGGTACTACGGCATTTGCAGAACTTACTTTAAATGTATCAATATAAGTACAACCCTTGTTATTGCTTTTTAACCAATACATTCCTGGTTTTTCTATTTTTATTTGGTCGCTAGTTTCTCCTGTACTCCAAGCGTATTTATAGTTTTTGTTATTAGCGGTAATCGTTATTGGATTGCCGCAAATAATGGTATCCCTAATGCGGATTTTAGGTCTTTCGTTAAACTTTAAATAGGTGGTATCTATTAGTGTTCTTTTTCCATCAATAATTTTTATTGAGTAAATGCCTTTCTTTTTGATGTAAAATTGTTTTGTATTAACAATGATACCATAACTTGTATTTAATTGATAGGTGGCATTTTTGCTTACTTGATCTTCAGTGAACTTAATTAAAAACGAATCACCCGCACAAATGAATGTTGTATCAGGTAATAAATTTGATGGTTTTATCTGTGCATTTAAATTACACAGTAAAACACTAAATAGTAATATGAATATGTTTTTTTTGATGCTCAAGTAATTGCAAAAGTTATGCGCTTATGATGTTGTTATCTGTTAATTTATATTAATTATTTTCAAAAATTAAATCTGCAAAGAAATTGTGATTCTTGTGCCTTGTTCGGCGGGTGATAATTCAGATTTGTCGATTATCTCCACTTTTTGATTCTTTCCAGTCAGTTTTGTATTCAATTCTAATATGTTTTCAATCGTTTTCGTTCCTAACGATTTGTGACCAGCTTTCGCATTTTCTTTGGCCTTATTAAATCCAATACCGTCATCTTCAATAATGATTAATAAAGTTTGTTCGTTTTGTTTTTTGAAACGGATGTATAAATTACCGTGTTCATGTTTTGGTAAAATGCCATGTATAATTGAGTTTTCGGCATAAGGTTGAATAATCATGTTAGGGATTTTAATATCTAGCGTATTAATATCCTGAGCTACATCCAAATGGAAATCAAATTTTCCTTTAAAGCGTTCTTTTTCTAAATCCAAATAATAATTTAATCGTATTAACTCTTCATGTAAAGCAATTTCGCTTTGCGAAGCTTTTTCGATAATCATTCTGATTAATCTAGAAAATTTAGCAAGGTATTCACTCGCTTTCAAAGAGTCGTTTAAGTTGATGTAATTTTGAATAGAAGTTAATGAATTAAAAATAAAGTGCGGACTCATTAACGAATTCATTGCCTGATGTTTTAATAAATTTACCTGGCGGTCTTCTTGCACTCTTCTGGTAGCTTTTGTTCGCACACGTTTAACAACAATAACAGCTACAATCATTATAAAGAGGAGTGCTCCAAAAATGATTGATAATGTAAACCAAATGGTTTGCTTAAAAGGAATTTCTTTTTTTATGGTGATAGAAATAGGATCAGACCAATTAAATCCATCGTAGGAATAGATAATTTCTAGTTGATGTGTTCCTCCGTCAATTGATGTTAAGTGGATTTGTCGGTTTTCTAAATCAAACCATCCTTTGTCTTTAGTACTATTGTATCTATAACGGTAATATTGTTTGTTAGGTTTTACATATAGTGGACTAGAAAAACTAATCATCACATCAGTTTGAGCGCTGGTTAAATTTAATTTATTGTTTTGTAGTTCTATAATACTTCCTTCCGCATCAATACTTGTTATAAATAACTTATTTGCTGGTCTTGCTTGTTTTAATAAATCATTAATAGCACATATTGTAATTCCTTTATCACTACAAATGCAACAATTGTCGCCGTTAAATACAACATCGTTGATAGTGTTTGATAACAATCCGTTTGATTTATTATAAATAACTATTGGTTGAAATTTGTTATCGCAAATAAACAAGCCATCTAAAGTGGCAATCCATATTCGGTTTTGATAAAATTTTATTTTTTTAACTGCGGTTAATTGTTGCGTGCCAATTTCTTGTATTAGGATAGAGTCTTCAAAAATTGTAATTCCATTTTCATGTGCTAAGTATGTTTTGTTCTGGAAGTGTTTAATATCGTTAATACCGAAACTAAACAATTGATTACGATAGTTTTTATAGCTTTTTGTTTTTAAAGAATACACACTTAATCCATCAGATGTTCCTACAAGGAGATTATCATTTAGTTCGAAAATAGTATTGATTTTGGTTCTATAATCCGGATAAGAAATAAGGGTATCAATAACCGTGTACTTCTCAGACTTGTAGTTTTTTATTTTATACAAAGTAGCTGTCCCATCTGCCATATAGGCTTCTTCTGGGTTTTGGCAATATGAAAATAAACGAGATGCTATTGGAGAAAAATTATAGAAAGAATTATTCAATAAAAATGACCCTTTTTTATTATTCGCTGAGTTTGTTTTAGAGTAGATGACTTCTTTTCCTAAAGGATGAATACCATAAACCGTTTCGTTAAACAGCTCATCTGGAGCAATAATGGTTTGTGTATTGTTATTAGTCTTATCAAAAATAAATAAGCCATTATTTGTTCCAACCACAATACTTTTTTCTACAAATGCAGCACTGCTAACGGGCAATATTTTTCGACCAGATGTAAAGGAGAAGTTTTGTAATTGTGGGTTTTGGATAAAGTATACACCATCATTAAAGGTTCCTATCCAAATATGATCATCGGTGTCTTTATAAATACAATTAATTAGTACTTTGTCTATACCCAATAAATCAAAGGCATCAAAGGTGATATTGTTTTCTATAACATATAAATTATCATCAGGATTGTTTGTAAACCATAAGCGTTGATATTTATCAATAATTAACTTACTTACTCGAGCTGTGTTATTAGCGATAAAAAAACTAGTTGCTTTTTGCGTTTTTACTGGAATTGTTTTTATGATGGTGTTATTTTTTATACATAAAATTGCATTGTCGCTTCCCACATATAAAGTGCCAGTTGTATCTTCTGTAATAGAATAAATGGGGATTGTTTTTCCAATATTTATTTTTTCTTGAACTCCATTTTTAAACTGATATAAACCATCTGTTCTCCCAACTAATACTTGATTTTGTTTAGTTTTAAAAATGGCAAAGGCTTGATTGTTGTTATCTGCTTTTTTTACATTGTCTTCATATACAGTTCCCGTTTTTAATTCTGTTGATGATACTGATATTTGATCGTTTAATGAATATCCGTAGTTTCCATCCAATACTAATTCATCTACAGAGTTATGAAAGACTAGATTTTTCACAAGAGAAGCGTCGTTTTCTTTTTTCTTGTATTCGTAAATTCCTTCTCTGCGATTGATAATAATTAAATTGTCAGCACCATTAAATCCTATATTTCTTATGTAATTAGATTTAAGAGGAGTTTTAGGCTTTATTTTTTCAAATTTATATCCGTCAAAATTATAAACACCATTTTCGGTAGCTAAGTATAAGATGTGATGCTTGTCTTGCTTAATAGCAAATACATTGGCATTACTTAATCCATCTTCTGGACCATAATGCTGAAACGAAAAGCTACGATTTTGGGCTGATGTGATTTGAATTAGCCATAATAGACTAATAAATAGAATATATATGTGTGTTTTGTACATATTGTATCTTATAAAAATACGGAATATTTTACAATTTACTTTAAATGATAATCGCGAGGTAGGCCTCGCGATTATTGAAAATAAACATTTCAATTAATTTACTTAGGGGTAACGGCTCTTGTTTTCAAAAACTCAGCAAACTCCTGTGAACGAGCTTTTGATACTTGAATACTTGTGCCATCTGCCATAATAATGGTGACACCTTCCGCATTTGAATATTCCTTAATGAAATCAATGTTTATTAAAGAAGAACGGTGAATACGGAAAAATACATTAGTTGGTAAAATAGATTCAAACTCTTTTAAAGTTTTTGAAGCCACAATTTTTTTAGCGTTATTTAAAAAGATATTTGTGTAATTATCTGATGCTTCTAACCAAATAATGTCTTTATAATCAATTAATGTAAAGCCTTTGCTATGGTTAATTAATACCAAGTTTTTGTCATTTCCAGTTGGCGCCGCAGTTCCTCCTCTTTGTTCGTAGTGTTTTACCACTTTTTTTACAGCGCCTTGTAATTCGCTTAATAACAAAGGTTTTAATAAATAATCAATAGCGCCAGCTTTTACAGCATTGATACCATGCTCGCTATAGGCTGTTAAAAATATTAAGCAAAAATCACGATGTACTAAACCATCAATCATCTCTAATCCTGTCATTCCAGGCATATTAATGTCGCAAAAAACCACATCAGGTTTTAATTCCTGGATTAATTTTTTACCCTCCATTCCGCTCGAAGCCTCAGCAATTACTTCTATTTCTGGGCAATAGCTAGCTAACATACTTTTAGTATTGCTACGGCTATTTTCTTCGTCGTCAATGATAATGGTTTTGAAAATTTGCATAGTTTAGTTTATATAACGCTAAGCTAATAAAAATTCATGTAACATTTTAGTCATTTATTTAACAATGCAACCGTTTGAGTAAAATAGTGTTTGTTAATAGGGAGCAATCATTATCTTAGCACTTTAAATAAACAAAACACCATTTTATGAAGTCTTTTTTTCTTTCTGTTGCGGTTTTTTCGATAGTATCTATAAACTGCTTTGCTCAAAAAATAATATCTGTTGAGGATATTTGGAGTAAATATGCTTTTATGCCAGCTTCTGCGGGAGGTTTTAATGCCATGAAAGATGGGTTACATTATACTGATCTTGAAAAAGAAGGTGATTTTGATAATATTGTAAAATATGAGTTGAAATCAGGAAAAAAAGTAGCGGTTTTAGTAAAAGGTGCTGATGTGAAAGTGGGAGATAAAACCATCAATATCAGCGATTATTCTTTTAGTCCAGATGAAACCAAATTGTTTTTTTCAACAGAATCTGAAGGTATTTACCGTCGTTCATCTGTTGAAACTAATTATGTGTATGATATTAAAACAGGAAAAACAATGCCTTTATCGGATAATGGTAAACAAATGTTTGCCACATTTTCGCCAGTTGGCAATAAAGTAGCTTTTGTAAGAGCTAATAATTTGTATATCAAAAATTTTGATAACGGAAAGGAAATTCAAATAACTCATGATGGAAAGAATAATGAGATTAAAAATGGCTGGGCAGATTGGGTTTATGAAGAGGAATTTAGTAAGGCCAATTATTTTGAATGGAATGCGGATGGAAGTAAATTAGCTTTTGTTCGTTTTGATGAAAGCAAAGTAAAAGAGTATTCATTTGATGAATATAATAACAATCTGTATCCTGATAAAGTAACTTTTAAATATCCCAAAGCGGGAGAAGATAATTCTGTATTATCTGTTTATGTGTATGATTTAGCAGGAAATAAAACAACTATGGTAGATATCGGTAAAGAAACGGATATTTATATTCCTCGTATTCAATGGACAACTGATAAAAATACCTTGTCATTGCAACGTATGAATCGTTTGCAAAATAAAGTAGAGTTGATGTATGCTAATGCAACTGACGGTTCAACAAAAACTATTTTATCAGAAGAATCGAAAACGTATATCGATATTACAGACGATTTAATTTTCCTTCCAAATAATAAAGGATTTATTTGGAGTAGTGAAGCTGATAATTACAATCATTTATACTATTACGATAATACAGGGAAATTAGTCAATCAAATTACGAAAGGAAATTGGGATGTAATTTCATTTAATGGTTATGATGAAAAATTAAATACCTTATATTATATTTCTACTGAACAAGGCCAAATCAATAGAGATATTTACAGTATTAAATTAGATGGGACTTCTAAAAAGCGCCTATCAACAGCTCAAGGCACATCAAGCGCTGATTTTAGTACAGGATTAAAATACTATGTAAGTTCTTATTCTAATGCAAATACGCCTCCAGTTTACGAATTACACAGTGCAGATGGAAAACTAATCAAAGTATTAGAAGATAACGCGGCTTTAAAAGCAAAAATGAAAGAATATTCTCTTTCGACTAAAGAATTTTTTACGTTTAAAAATACAGATGGCGTAGAATTAAATGGCTGGATGATGAAACCTAAAAACTTTGATGCTACTAAAAAATACCCTGTTTATATGTTTGCCTATAATGGCCCAGGATCAAATGAATGTAATAATGCCTGGGAAACCTTTGATTTTTGGTGGCATTCTTTATTAAACCAAGAAGGATATATGGTGGTTTGTGTGGATGGTAGAGGAACTTTAGGCCGCGGACGTGAATTTAAACACTGCACGTATTTGCAATTAGGTAAATTAGAAACTATGGATCAAATAGACGCCGCAAAATATTTAGGAGCATTACCTTATGTTGATAAATCACGTATTGGTTTCCAAGGTTGGAGTTACGGTGGTTATATGGCATCGTTATTAATTACTAAAGGAGCAGATTATTTTAAATCAACAATTGCAGTAGCTCCAGTAACTAATTGGAAATGGTACGATAATATTTATACCGAACGTTTTTTACGCAAGCCGCAAGATAATAAAAGTGGTTACGAAGATAATTCGCCTGTAAATTTCACTAAGCAAATGAAAGGAAATTTCTTATTAATTCATGGTAGCGGTGATGATAATGTGCATTATCAAAATTCGATGGAATTGGCTAATGCTTTAGTTAAAAACAACAAAACTTTTGATTTTATGACCTATCCTAACAAAAATCATGGTATTTATGGTGGTTATACCAGAACCCACTTATATAACAAGATGTTGAAATTTGTGAAAGAGAATTTGTAGCCCCATCAAGGGATTATTAATCTAATGATTGTTAATACTCGTCTTAATTTATTTTCTTAGTTCAATTATTTAGCTATATTTGGTAGTCTATTGATATGCTAAATTGGTTTAACATTTATAAATAGTATTCAATTAAATGAGTAGTTCTGAAGAAATTAAAAAAGTTGGTATCGCCTTGCAAGGTGGAGGTGCTCATGGAGCATTTACTTGGGGTGTTTTAGATAGATTATTGGAGGCTGAGCACATTGTAGCAGATGCTATGTGTGGTACTAGCGCTGGCGCTGTTAATGCAGTTGTTTGTGCTTATGGTTTGCATGTTGGTGGACCAAAAAAAGCTAAAGAATTATTGGAAACCTTGTGGCGTAAGGTTGCACAGGCAGGTAGCTTTTTTCAACCTAGTACTTTCGATAAATTATTTAGCGATGGAGATATTCATAATTCTCCAGGGTATATGTTGTTTAATAACATGACTCAGTACATGTCTCCTTATAATTTTAATCCTTTAAATTATAATCCACTTCGTGATATTTTGACGGATTTGATTGATTTTAAAGAGTTACACATGTATAGCAAAAAGAAATTGTTTATCTGTGCTACTAATGTTAAAACCAATAGAGCTAAAATTTTTGGCAATAAAGATATCACAGTAGATACTGTTTTAGCTTCGGCTTGCTTACCACAATTGTTTCAAGCAGTGCAAATAGATGGCGAATATTATTGGGATGGTGGTTACATGGGTAATCCTCCAATTTTCCCTTTAATTACCAATACAAACTTGCATGATATTGTTTTAATTAAAATTAATTCTATTAATATAGGTTCAGTGCCTACTTCTGCAAGAGATATTGCAGATCGAGTAAACGAAATTTCATTTAATAGCAGTTTGATAAACGAAATGAAATTAATTCACTATCGAAACGAATTGTTGAGGAATGGGATTTTAAAAACGGATGATAAAGCAAATAGAGAGATTTTTGTACACACTATTTCTGGATATGATGCATTAAGTCAGTTGAGTTATAGCAGTAAAATGAACACCTCTTGGGACTTTTTATTAAGTTTAAAAGAACGTGGACGTCAAACAGCTTCAAAATGGTTAGAGTCTGATTTTAAACAAGTCGGAATAAAGTCTACCTTTGACGTTGAAGAACATTTCTTCGATAAATTTTAAGTTTTCACTTTCTGGGTTTAATGAGTAAACATAAACATACTTTTTGTAGTAAATTATTACTATGCTTATGGTTTGTATCTTATTCATTAGCATCACAGGTAAATTATCCAACAGATAGTAGTTTTATTAATACATTGACTCATGCAGATAAAAACAATTTGCAACAGTTTTTGTATTCTAAAATTGACACGAGCATTACTAATTTTCAGAATTATTTTCCAAGAAATACGAACGGTCATTTAGGAATGCCATCTGCTCCTTTGTATATTAATTATCAATCTAAAGCACTTGGCTTTAATTTATTTACAGCACCTTATCAAAATGATATGATTAGTGCTGATGATGTAAAGTATTATCAAACAAAAGGGCCTTATGCTAGTTTAACAGGAATTGCTGGAAGCAAGCAAGAACAAGCCTTTAAATTGTTGTTTTCAAACACCTTTAAAAATAAATTAAATATTACCTTGGGGTTTAATCGTTATAGTGGCATTGGTTTTTATCAGTCTCAGCAAAGCTTTACTAATAATTTTTACACAACATCTAATTATAGTTCAAAAAATAATAGAGTAGGCTATTATGCTTATGTATTATATAATAAAGTAAAACATCAGGAAAATGGAGGTATATCAAATGATACCTTGTTTTTAGAAAACGTTTCCATTAATAAGTTTTTACTCCCGGTTAACTTGAAATATGCTAAACGCGAATTAAGAAATACCACTTTTGATTTTAATCCTTGGTTTAGGTTAAATAAAAACGAAGATAGTTCTTCGGTACTTTCTCATTTTATAGATTATCAATTTAATTATTCTGGTAATTTCTCAAAATACACAGATGCGTATAGTGGTTCACAATCATTTTATAACGTGTTTTATTTAGATACGGTTTCTACAAAGGATTCAACTCATTGGCGAATCATTAATAATGGATTAAATTATACCTTAAAGATTAATCCTATCAATACTAAATTAAAGATTGGTTATAAAAACGAAATTAATCAAATGTATCAATATTTAGATTCTACATTTATGAATCATATTGTAAATGCTGGTTTGTACGTGAGTAAAAATAAATATATAGGTTTTGTGAAAGCAAACTATGTTGCGCAAGGATCTAATCAAAATGATTATTCTTTTGAAATCAATAATAGCTACAAACAAAATATAGCTAAAGTCCCATTTATTTTCAGATTAAACGCAAGTATAGAAAAACGTCACCCAGATTTTATCTTTAATAATTGGGTAAGTAATCATTATGCGTGGAATAATAATTTCTCGCCTATTGATAAACAACAGGCTTTATTTTCTATTAGTACAAATGATAATCGTTTTGATATCGGTGTTGTTTATCAGAATGTAAAAAACTTTATTTATTTTAATGAATTAGCTGTTCCAGAACAAACCCCCATTGGTATTCAAAATATTTCGGCTTTTATTCATAAAGATGTTTTGTTGTTTAAGCATTTGGGTATTAATGCAAAGTATAATTACCAAAGTACTTCATATCAGGCAATTATTAGTGTGCCAAATCATGTTATTAATGGTGCATTATACTATCAAGGGAATTTATTTAAACGTGCTTTACAAATTCAAATAGGATTTAATGCTCAGTACTTTAGTTCGTTTTATGGATATGCTTATATGCCTATGACTAATCAGTATTATGTGCAAACCACTAAAACAGTTGGCGATTATCCTTACGTTGATTTCTTTTTAAATGCACGAATCAAACCAGTTCGAATCTTTGTTAAGATTGATCACGTCACACAAGGATTGCTTGGCGGAAATTATTCTTTAACTCCAGGCTATTTACAAAACGACAGAGCCTTTAAATTTGGGGTAAATTGGTTGTTTTTTGATTAGTAGCCTTTAGAATACTAGCAACATTTTATGCTCAATTCCTTTATTCATAAGAAACATAACTCACAATAGGGTAGTGGTCAGTCAACGTTTCGGTTAAATGATGGTATTGTTTGCTTGTAAATTCTCTGCTATGTAAAATATAATCTATTCTAAACCTTGGAAACTTTCCTGCATAGGTTTGTTCAAATCCTGAACCTGATTCCACAAAAGCGTCTTTTAAATTGCCTCTTACAGTATTATAAACATAAGAAGCTGGCGTGTCATTAAAATCTCCACAAACAATTACTTTGTATTTGCAACTGGCAATATGAGCAGCAATAGCATCTGCTTGGATAGCTCTTTTTGTAAAAGCTCTTTTTAAACGGCGTAATATGTTTTTACTTTTTTCAACTTCATCTTTAGTATCAACGGTATCATTTTTCACTTGATCTAAAAATTTATAATCTGCTTTTTGAAAACGAATGGATTGTAAATGCATATTGTAAATACGAATTGTATCTTGTTTTACTATAATATCAGAGTATATACACATATTATTGGCGCTGGTATTAAATTGTATTTTTCCTTTTTTGATGATGGGGAATTTTGTGAAAGTTGCTATTCCCCAATGATCATTTCCTCTTAAAGTTGTTGTATATTCTATATGATGGTTTTTAGCATTTAATAAACCTGTCACCGTATCAATATTATTGAAATCACCTTTTTCTTCCGATGTATAAAACTCTTGTAAGCATAAGATGTCAGGATTTTCTTCTGCCAAAGCTGTTAAAATGATATTACGGCTTTGTTTGTTTTTTGTCCAGTTATATAAATCAAATAACATAGAGTTATAACTCATTACTTTAATATCTTTATTGGAAACGTCATCTGATGTAAAATCAAATTGTATAAAGCCTAAACAAGTTTTAGCACTCAATAAAACAGCAATAAATGAAAACGCAGCGTGAACTCTAAATTGAGCAAACCAATATATAGCAAAACAAATATTTACAAATACAATGATGGGGAAGCCCAATCCAAAAAATGCCAATATCCAAAAGTGATTAGGCGAAATATATTTAGAGGCAATAGCACTTATTAAACTAACAATAAAGACATAGTTTATCCAAAGTAAAATGCGATTTACTCTGGATAACTTTTTAGCATTTCTTCTGTGAATAATTGCTCTTAGTTCGGGAATAGATATGTTAGAGAGGAAACTGATACTTTTTTTATTGTATTAATCCGTCTTTCATGATGAGTTTTCTATCAGCCATGTTTGCTAATATTTCGTTGTGAGTTACAACAACTATAGTTTGCTTGAATTCATCTCTTAACTTAAAAAACAATTGATGTAAATTTTGGGCATTCTCACTATCTAAATTTCCACTAGGTTCATCTGCAAAAATAACTTTAGGGTTATTAATTAAAGCCCTGGCAACAGCTACGCGTTGTTGCTCGCCACCAGATAATTCGGATGGTTTATGATTGGCACGATGTTTCAATCCTAATAAATCTAATAATTCGTTAGCTTTCAATTCGGCTTCTTTTTTCGATGTTTTATTTATAAAAGCTGGGATACACACATTTTCTAGGGCTGTAAACTCAGGAAGTAAATGGTGAAATTGAAATACAAAGCCAATATGTTGATTTCTAAAAGCGGCTAATTTTTTTTCGTTTAAGGAAGTGATATTTACACCGTTAAATAAAATTTCTCCTGAAGTTACTTTATCGAGTGTTCCAAGAATAGTTAATAGGGTTGTTTTGCCAGCACCCGAAGAACCAACAATAGAAACGACTTCGGAAGGTTGAATATGTAAATCAACTCCTTTTAAAACCTCTAGCGAACCGTATTGCTTTTTAATGTTTTTACCTAAGATCATATTATTTTGCTAATACTTTTAATTCTGTTCTTCTGTTTTTGGCTTTGTTTTCAGGAGAATCATTTGGTGCTTTTGGTTTAGTGTCGCCATATCCTTTATAAGATAAATTTGCAGCTGGGATAGGACCTTTTTCAATGACATAATCATAAATAGCTTTTGCTCTATTATTTGATAAGGTTTTATTAAATAATTTATCTCCGCTATTATCTGTATGTCCGCTAAACTCAACTTTTAGTGTTGGATTGGCTTTTAAGAAAGCAATAATTTTTTGTAACTCTGCTTTTGATTCAGCTTTCAAATCCGCTTTATTTACATCAAAGAAAATGTTTTTTAATTCAATGATTCCAGTATCAATTGGTTGCAAAGGAATTTGTAATTGATAAGGTTTGTTGTAATCTGCTACTTTATCTTTTAAAGAAAAATTGTCGCTGTAAAATAAAAAACCTGGTTTACTCACATTAACTAAGTAATTGTGGTTAGACGTTAAGGTTACTAAAAATTCTCCTGCACTATTGCTATAAGCACTTGTTACGGATTGTTGTGTTTCTAAATCAATTAATTCAAAAGACGCATCCACGGGTACTTTTGTTTTAGCATTATAGGTTAATCCTTTTACATAAGTAATTTTTTCGGGACGAACAGATTCTGGTAATTCAAATTGATAAATATCTAATCCACCAAATCCACCTTCACGCTCACTGGCAAAGTAGGCTAATTTTCCATTTGCGTCAACTAATAAACTATTTTCTTCAGCAACGGTATTTATTGGATAACCTAAATTTATGGCTTTCCCCCAACTTCCATCTGCTTGGCGTTTGCTCATGAATATATCTAAACGTCCCATGCCAGGATGCCCTTCACTACTAAAATATAAGGTTTGATTGTCTGGATGAATAAATACACTTTCCTCTCCTAATGGTGTATTAATATTATCAGATAATTTTATTGGTTCTGAAAATTTACCGTCTTCTCCTATGGTTGAAGAATAAACATCTGGATTTTGAATATCTCCTCTTCCCGCAATTCCCCTTATAAAGTATAGTGTTTTGCCATCGCTACTAAAACTTGGTTGTGTTTCCCAATTTCTGGTATTAATCATGGGGCCTGCGTTATGTGGTTTAGTCCATTTTCCATTTATTTTTTGAGCGTAAAAAATATCACAGCTTCCGTAACCTTTCCTATCTGAAGAACCATAATCTCCGGTCATTTCCATACAAGATGCAAAGAACATAATCTCTCCATCGGCACTTAAAGATGGAGCGCCTTCATTTCCTAATGTATTAACCGATGTAATTGGATTAGCTGTTTGCCAAACTCCATTTACTTTCTTACTTACATAAAAATCCTCTTGCCTTGGAGCCGTTACACCTTCACCTTCTCTGATATTTCGCGTAAATAAAAATGTATTGCCGTCTGCTGTTAATGCAGGGAAATATTCAAACTCTGCGGTATTAATACCAGCTCCGACATTTATTGGTTTAAATGTTTGAGGATGTTTAATAGCGTCTGCTCCAAATTTGGCGTTTTTTAGATAGCGAGCAGCTTCTTCTTTTATTGTTGGATTTATTCGTTCCGTTTTTATGATAGTTTCTAAACAAGGGATGGCTTTTTCGTACTGAGCTTCGTTAAGGTAAGAAACACCTAAGTAATAATGATTTTCTACAAAAATTTTAGGATTAATTTGAACAGCTTTTTCATATATTGTAATTGCTTCTTTAATTCTATTTTTACTTAATAAAAGTTGACCATATGCTGAATGTGCTTCCAGAAAATTTGGATCTTCTTCTATAGCTTTTTTTACGAGTTTTTCAGCTTCTATATCTTTTCTAACCTGAAACATTTGCTTACTTTCTTCATAATATTTTATTGCCTTTTTGTTAGTACTGGTATACGTACCAGGAGGCATGCTTTGAGAAAAAGCAATAGAAACAGATAGTGAAATAAAAAGTAAGGAATATAGATATCGCATAATTTAATAAATAGTAGTTCTATAAATATAACGATATATTGTAAAAATAGATACTAAAAAATGCTAATAAATAACAACAATTAATGCATGCTTTTTTGCATGATTCTTAGCCAAGCAATGGCTTTTTCTCTGTCGTCAAAGAATTCTGTTGGAACAAGAGGCTTATTGATTTTTAAAAACAAACTACCAATAATTCTTTCATAAGCTTTATTACTATATAAAGCAAGTGCCGCTACATGTCCTGTATATTCTTTTGAAGCACCTGCTCTACGGGCTTCACCAGAAACAGAGGCATCTTCGCCGCCTTCAAATAAAACGTAAAATTTTTTACTAGGAATATAATCAACCGATAAATCTCGAGATTCCCACACATCAGTAGCTTGAAGATTGACATTTTCTTTTACTAAAAATTCAATAAGTAAATCATCATGAATTTTCATTAAAAAGGCTTTGGTTTCAAAAACTCTCATTGTCAATTAATTTAGTTGATAGATTTTGTGAAATTAATAAATTTCAACAGATTATCTACAAAAACTATACCCTAGTTAATTCTGTAATGATATTTTTATGCAATGGAAATAATTTAATTAAATCGTTACGATTTGCTAACTCAAAATCATAAAAGTCGAAGCCTGGATAAACGGTACAGCCGACCAAAGAAAAAGTGCCATTGTTGCTTACCCTTGACCCAAACCATGTATTTGCCTTTACGGTATATTGAAAGCTTTCTCCTTTTGAAAGATTGGAGCCAATTTGAGTGAGGCTAAGATTGCCATCATGGTCAATTTCAATCACCTCCAAGGCATCTCCATAATAAAAATGCCAAGTTTCGTCGCTTTTAATTTTATGTAAAGCCGAGAAATTTCCTTTTTCAATTAAAAAATAAATTCCTGTTGCCATATTTCTATCACCAGAAAACTCCGGAGATAAGAAGGTATGAGGTATTTTTCCTCCCGAACGATAAGTTTCTTTATAGTAACCACCTTCGGGATGGGGCAATAAGTTTAATTCTTTAACTAAAAATTCAACAGTCATTTTATAAAATTAATAAGCTAAAACACTTCCTAACCAACGTTCAATAATTTCAATTGGCATGTTTTTACGTTTTGCGTAATCTTCTACTTGTTCTTTGGTTATTTTACCAACTCCAAAATAATGAGATTGAGGATGTGAAAAGTATAAACCACTTACGGCAGCTGTTGGAACCATTGCTAAACTTTCCGTTAAAATAATGCCTGTGTTTTTCTCAACATCTAGTAATTTCCAAATGGTGTTTTTCTCCGTATGATCTGGTTGTGCAGGGTAGCCAGGGGCAGGACGAATACCAGCATATTCTTCTTTTATTAAATCTTCATTTAAGAAATTTTCAGTTTTTGCATAACCCCAATATTCTTTACGAACTTTTTTATGCATTAATTCGGCAAAGGCTTCTGCTAATCTATCTGCCAATGCTTTTAACATAATAGCGCTATAATCATCATGGTCAGCTTCAAAACGAGCTACGTGAGAATCTATACCAAAACCTGTACTTAATGCAAAAGCGCCTAGGTAATCTGTTTCTTTTGAGTCTTTTGGTTTAATAAAATCAGATAGTGCTACATTATATTGACCAGCTGGTTTTTTACTTTGCTGACGAATAGAATGGAAAGTATCCAATTTGTTTCCTTTTTCATCATACACTTCAGTATCATCGTCGTTAACTGTATTAGCAGGAAAAATGCCAATCACTGCTTTGGCTGTTAACCATTTCTCTGAAATTATTTTAGTAAGCATTGCTTGCGCATCGTTAAATAATTTAGTGGCTTCAGCACCGCGAGTTGGATCTTTTAAAATTTTCGGATATGATCCTTTCATTTCCCAAGAGATGAAAAATGGCGTCCAGTCAATATATTCAACAATCTCCTTCAAATCATAATTGTCAAATATTTTGGTTCCGATAAAAGTTGGTTTTACAATTTCTGTTTTGTTCCAATCAATCGGGAATTTATTCTGACGGGCTTCTGCGATCGAAATAAATTTATTTTGCGACTGTGCATTTTTGTTTTGTTCGCGAACACGAGCATAGTCACTATTCACATCCGCCATAAAAGCGTCGCGTAGTTCATTAGAAATCAAACTACTTGCTACTGGAACAGATTTACTAGCATCGTTTACATGTACTACAGGTCCTGAATAATTTTGAGCAATCTTAACAGCTGTATGAACTTTAGACGTAGTTGCTCCGCCAATTAATAAAGGTGTTGTAAATTTCAAACGCTCCATTTCTTTGGCTACGTGAACCATTTCATCTAAGGAAGGAGTAATCAATCCACTTAAGCCAATAATATCAACGTTGTGTTTTTTCGCTTCTTCCAAAATTTTATCACAGCTTACCATGACACCAATATCAATAATTTCGTAGTTGTTGCAAGCTAATACAACTCCTACAATATTTTTTCCAATATCGTGAACGTCACCTTTTACAGTTGCCATTAAAATTTTACCTGCATTGGTTCTGCCATCTCCAACAATACCCGCTTTGGCATTGTCCGCTTTTTCTTGCAATAAATAAGGTTCAAGATAGGCTACCGCTTTTTTCATAACACGCGCACTCTTTACTACTTGAGGTAAAAACATTTTCCCTTGTCCAAATAAATCGCCAACAATATTCATTCCGTCCATTAACGGACCTTCAATAACGTGTAATGGTCTGCCTAATTTTAAACGAGCTTCTTCTGTATCAGCATCAATATATTCAACAATACCTTTTACTAATGCATGACTTAAACGCTCTTCAACCGTTCCTTTTCTCCAAGCTTCATCTTTTTCTGTTTTTTCTTTGGTAATTCCTTTTAAGGATTCGGCATGGTCAACCAAGCGCTCTGTCGCATCATCTCTTCTATTTAATAAAACATCTTCTACTAATTCTAATAATGTTTTATCAATATCATCATATACTTGTAATTGCGCAGGATTTACAATTCCCATATCCATTCCGTTTTTTACAGCATGGTATAAAAATGCACCGTGAATAGCTTCACGCACATGGTCGTTACCACGGAAGGAGAAAGAAACGTTACTTACACCACCACTAACTTTGGCATAAGGAAGATTTTCTTTTATCCATTTGGTTGAATTGAAAAAGTCTAAGGCGTTTAATCGATGTTCTTCCATTCCTGTTGCTACAGGAAAAATGTTAGGGTCGAAAATAATATCTTGTGGTGGAAACTTAACTTTATCAACCAACACATCATAAGCACGTTTGCAAATTTCTTTTCTGCGCTCTAATGTATCTGCTTGTCCAACTTCATCAAAAGCCATCACAATAACAGCTGCCCCATATTGTTTTATTTTTAAAGCTTGTTCAATAAATTTTTCTTCGCCTTCTTTTAATGAGATAGAGTTTACAATTGCTTTTCCTTGCACACATTTTAATCCCGCTTCAATAACGCTCCATTTACTAGAGTCAATCATAATAGGAACACGTGAAATATCTGGTTCTGATGCAATTAAATTTAAGAAAGTTGTCATGGCTTGTTCGCTATCTAACATGCCTTCATCCATGTTTACATCAATGACTTGTGCGCCGCCTTCCACTTGTTCGCGGGCAATAGATAAAGCTTCTTCAAAATTTCCTTCTTTAATTAAGCGTAAGAATTTTTTAGAACCAGTAACGTTTGTACGTTCACCCACATTCATGAAATTACTTTCTGGTGTTAGTGTAAAAGGTTCTAATCCGCTTAAGTGCATTAAATGATCAGCAACAGGTTTTTTACGAGGAGCTGATTCTTTTGCTAGTTCGGCAATACGTTTAATGTGTGAAGGTGTTGTACCACAGCAACCACCAACTATATTTAAAAATCCTGCTTTTAAAAAATCTTCTATTTGATGTCCCATTTCGTGAGCATCTTGATCGTACTCTCCAAACTGATTTGGTAACCCAGCGTTTGGATAAGCACTTACGTAAAAAGGGGCTTTATTAGAAAGCTCTTCTAAATACGGGCGCATATCTTTAGCACCTAGGGCACAATTTAAACCAACGCTTAATAAATCTACATGAGACACTGAATTTAAAAATGCTTCTGTTGTTTGTCCAGATAAAGTTCTTCCGCTTGCATCAGTAATAGTTCCGGAAACCATCACTGGCATTTTTCTATCAATGGATTGACAGTAATTCTGAATAGCGTATAATGCAGCCTTAGCGTTTAGCGTATCAAAAATTGTTTCAACTAATAATAAATCAGCGCCACCATCAATTAAACCTTTTACTTGCTCGGTATAGGCGGTAACTAATTCATCAAAGGTAATAGCTCTAAAACCAGGATCGTTAACGTTTGGTGATAATGATAAAGTTCGGTTAGTTGGCCCTAAGGCACCAGCTACAAATTTTGGTATGCCAGCAAATTCAGGGAATTCAGCGTAAAATTCTTTAATGGCTTCCTTTGCTACTTTAGCAGATTCATAATTTAATTCATAAGCTAAACTTTGCATGTCGTAATCAGCCATAGCAATAGTTGTAGCACTGAAGGTATTTGTTTCAATAATATCAGCGCCAGCTTTTAAATATTCTTTATGAATGGTTTTAATGATTTGTGGTTGGGTAATAGACAACAAGTCGTTATTACCTTGTAAATCTTTTGGCCAATCTGCAAATCGTTTTCCTCTAAAATCTTTTTCCTCTAGTTTGTATTGTTGAATCATAGAGCCCATGGCACCATCAATTACTAATACTCTTTTTTCTAATTCTTGTTGTATTGTATTCATATAATTTATGCAATAAAAAATCCCTTCTGTTTTATAGTCAGAAGGGATTAGTGTTTTATAATATTTTATTTTTTTTACTAATGTATTCCGACTTATTTTTCACGCAAATGCGTGACGAATTCCCACCTTCTTTACAAATGTTTTAAGTTTTGTTGTTTATATGTTTAAAGTTGCTGCAGTAAACATATAACAATTAAACAATAAACACTTTTAAGGGTTGGTAAAGCTTCATTGGGCGTTTCCCTCTGCTTTTCTTAATAAGTGTGTTAAAGAACGAGTAGCAAATTTACTATATTTTTACTTATTATTGTATTAATTAATCAAAATTATTAACAGCTTTTACTATCCTTATGAAGTATCGAATTATTTGTTTTTTGTTTGTAGTTAATTCCTCTATTTTATTTTCTCAGGTTAAACAGGCTGAGGTAAATACGGTGGTAAAGAATATGAAAACTCAGGAATTGGCTTGGAATGAAGCTGATATTGCCGGATTTATGAAATATTATTGGAAAAGTGATAGTTTAAAATTTATTGGTAGTAAGGGGATTACTTATGGTTGGCAAAAAACGTATGATAATTATGTGAAAGGATATCCTACAAAGGAAGCCATGGGGATTTTAACATTTACAATTAAAGAAGCAACTCAATTATCTGAAACTAGTATTTATGTAATAGGGCAGTGGGATCTTACTAAAGAAAAACCTGCTGGTGGATATTTTACATTACTCTGGAAAAAAATAAACGGGCAATGGGTTATTGTGGCGGACCACACAAGTTAGTATGGAACTAGGATTATATAAACATTATAAAGGTAATTTATACGAAGTGATTGGCATTGCTCGCCACAGTGAAACACTAGAAGAATTGGTGGTTTATAAAGCTACCTATCAAGAAGAAGGTGAGAATATATGGGTGCGACCGCTAGCTATGTTTTTAGAAACCATTGTAATTGATGGGGTAGAGAGGAAGCGCTTTGAGAAGATTTAAACACAAAATTTATACCCTACACCTCTAATGGATAAAAAATGAATAGGTTCTTTTGGATTTTTTTCAAATAATTTTCTAAAGTTTAAGATGTAATTATCAATTGTTCTGGATGATGATACTTCATCTTTTGCCCATAGTTTATCTAAAATTTCGTCCCTAGAAACTACATTATTAATGTTGTCAGTCAAAAGTTTTAGTAAAGCCATTTCTCTTTTGGAGATGTCTTCAATTTTACCTTCTTTAGTAATTACTTGAAAGGTTGAAAAATTAATCTCACCATTTTCAAATTTAAAAATGCTGGTTTCATTTTTCTTAGGATAATTATGTTTTAAAACATTCTGAATTCTTAATAATAATTCTTCTAAATCAAAAGGTTTAGTGATATAATCATCAGCTCCTAATTTTAAACCTTCAATTTTATCTTGCACATTATTTTTAGCAGTTAAAAAAATAACAGGGGTATTAATTTTTAAATCTTTTAATTGCTTATAAATTTCAATGCCCCCAATAACTGGAAGCATAATATCTAGCAGAATTAAATCAGGGTTGAAATTTTTTATAGTTGAAATAGCATCACCACCGGAACTACAAGTGTCAACCTGATATTTTTCTAACTCTAAATTTAATTTTAAAGTTTGTTGAAGAGCTAGCTCATCTTCTATGATTAATACTTTAATAGACATGTTTATTTATAATTATTTCTACTTCAACTGTCTTAAATACAACTGAATTGTATTTTCTAACCCAAAATACAGTGAATCGCTTATTAAAGCATGTCCTATAGATACTTCTAATAAGTTTTCGGTATTGGCTTTAAAATAGGCTAAGTTTTCTAAACTTAAATCGTGCCCAGCATTTACGCCTAGACCTAATTTATTAGCAAGAATTGATGCCTCTTTAAAAGGTTTGATAACTGTTTCTTTTTTTGTTGAGTATAAACGAGCATATTCTTCAGTATATAGTTCAATTCTATCGGCACCCGTTGCTTTAGCCCCTTCAATCATTTTTAAATCTGGATCAACAAAAATAGAAGTACGAATGCCCGCACTTTTAAACTTAGAAATCATATCTGTTAAATATTCTTTATTCGCAATGGTATCCCAGCCATGATCTGACGTGAGTTGATTATCTCCATCAGGTACTAAGGTTACTTGTTCGGGTTTGACGTCTAGAACTAAATCCACAAATTTTTGAATTTTCGGATTGCCTTCAATGTTAAACTCTGTTTTTAGTAAAGGTTTTAAATCGTAAACGTCTTGGTAGCGAATATGTCTTTCGTCGGGACGAGGATGTACTGTAATTCCTTGTGCACCAAAACGTTCAGCGTCTATTGCTACTTGTAGTAAATTAGGAGTATTGCCACCACGCGAGTTTCGAATAGTTGCAATTTTATTTATGTTAACCGAAAGTTTTGTCATAATTACAAATGTACTATTTAATGAAGTTTTATAAGAAGCGTTTAGCTAAATTTTCGTCAGGTATAATGCAACTATCTTGTTTTCCATACCATTTATAACGGTTTTTGGCAATAAAATCATATACCCAATTTCTAATAAATGGCGGCACGATGATGAACATATAACCTAAAGCGTAAATTCCTTTTAAATATTTACCTAACCTTAATGCAGCGGTAGATTTTATATAGGCTTTGTTTTTTTCAATTAAAACAAGGCTGTCGATTTTACTTGCATCAATTTTATAGTAATTTAAAATTTCTATTCCAACATTTGATTGAAGAGAGGTAAAGTACAATTCTTGTTTTTTTTCGTGTTTCATTACAAATTGAACAGATGAATGACATAGATTACAATACCCGTCAAATAACAAAATCGTCTTATTTCTTAAAATATTATTCATTAAGGTCTAAAGGTAACGGAATAAGGATCGGATGCAACTTCTGTTTTTTTAGATAAGAGTTGCATGGTGTTAATGTTAAAATAGTTTACAAAACCATTTCTGCCACAAACCCCAGAATGATGAGGAACTGGCCCTGTCACTCCCGTATTTCTGCTTGCTACAATAACAAATCCATTTGTCTCATCTAATGCTATTCCATGAGGTTCATACCCAACAATGTATTTAGTAGATTGATACGTCGTCATATCAATCACATTTATACATCCTTTTGAATTTGAATTTAATCCAGGTTCATTTTGACAAGTAACATACAATTTATTTTTTGAAACACTTTTAGCGAATTCTAAAGGATATTGTCCTGTATTAATAATCTGTAATAAACTATCGCCTGCTGTTCGCATCACTCTTACTTGATTGGAAGCCTGACATGTTACAAAATATTTTGAACCATCTGGTGAAAATGTAATTTCATGTGGATCTAAAGTATTTGGGGTTAAATTTTGAAGGGTTCCTGGTACGTCAACTATAACGGTTAAAGGAGGATTTCCCACACTTGTATCGGTTTTGTAAATAAAATTCCCAAATTGAGCAGTAACGTATAACGTGTCGTTTGTTGCATTTAATGCTGTACCATGCCCGTTTGGAAACGCGTTGTTATAGTAATGTAGTACACTCATTTGATGAAGGTTAACAACTGCTACAGAGCCATTTGGCCAAGCCATACAGTATCCTTTTGTGCCATCATTACTTATAGTTATGGTATTCCAATCCAAAGAAACCCCTAACGTTATTTGACCTACAAAGCTATCATCACTAGTTCTGTATTTTTGCAAAATATTATTTGCTACAAACACAACATACCAATATTGTCCATCTGGAGAAACTTTGACCATGTGAGGGCTTTCAGGAAAATTAGGGATATTACCGACTGTAATATATCGTATCGGTAACTGAGTAGCAGCGTCAAAAACAGTTACCACATCACATCCTTGGTTTAAAACGTAATATTTTTTTCTGTTTGGATTATCACTCCACATGATATTTCCATTAATATCGGGAGCTCCACTGTCAATCCAGTCTTTAATCGTTTTCACTTCGTCTCTGCTTAAAGCATTATTGTATAATGGCATTGTTGGAGAATTTGCTGGGCCAAGGTCGCTATAGGTATTTATAAAATAACATAACGATGAAAAATCGCTACGAAATGGTATCACAGGAGAACCATTATTGGATCCTTTAAATAATGTTGCCAAAGATGACAAATCCAAATCAGCAGCACCTTTGTAACTCGCGGTATTATGGCAACCAGAGGTGGCGCATTTATAAGTAAATATTTTTCCAATCTCTGTAGGGTAATCACCAAAAGTTGGTGGAGCAGAATCTTTTGTGCAAGCAAATAATAGAATGATGGTTGCAAAAAGACCAATTATACTAAATGTTTTTTTGAATTTTAAAATACGCATCACTTGTAAAGATACAAAAGCTAGTTAATTAAATCAACAATATGTTTTACAAACAAGCAGCCCTAAGTAGTTGCATGTATTGTAAGCCTTTTTGTCTAGCAAAATCAATGTTTTTATGCGGAATTTCTTCTGGGTTTGGAAATAGACTTAAGGCTTTTGATAAACTTTCTTCTCTTAAAATATGTAGCATTGGATAGATGGAACGGTTAGTATAATTGGCGGCATCTTCTTCTTCAGCGCCATCAAAGCAATAATCTGGATGAAAACTTGCTATTTGATAAATGCCATCATAATCTTCTTTAGTTAATAGGCGTTCAGCTTTTTTTACCAAATCTAAATAATCATCAAAATCTTTAAAGTCATTTTCAAAAATAATGAAACTTGTTTCAATGTCGGTTTTGTTTTCTAATTCTTCTAACTCAGTTTTTAAAGCTTCCAAACTTTCATTAATGTTCACGTTTGATTTCACAACATAGCGTATACTTTTATTAAACAGAGCTTTTGCAGCAAAGGGGCAAAAATTGCAATCGATGACTACCGATTTAATCCAATTATTGGTTTGCTGTATTACTTTTTCATTTGTTATCATAATCATGTGTTGATTTACGTCGTAATTTTTTTGCTTTACGTATTTCTTTTTTTACACGCTGACCTTTAGTCCCCAATAAACTTTTCAATGCGCTCTCGCGTTTTTTTAAAGGTATGAAATTAGAAACAAAGGCTGAACGTTCATCAATAGGTTTTAATGGAATCGAGTTTATACTATCCGTAACTACAGGAACAAAATCTAATTTTAATTTAAATTTTCTTCTAAAGGGTTTCATAAAGCTTGATTGTGCAGGTTCTGTAGCAAACCCCATAGTTTTAAAACCTAGTTCATCAGCCA
The DNA here is from genome assembly GCA_016711805.1 of Bacteroidota bacterium. Taxonomy (GTDB): domain Bacteria; phylum Bacteroidota; class Bacteroidia; order B-17B0; family Aurantibacillaceae; genus UBA4416. The sequence continues at coordinate 42,375 of JADJSH010000001.1, read as the reverse complement.
ATACACACGAATAATATAAATTTTCAGTAGTATGTTCAGCTTTAGTTTCTATAAAGATATTCTCATCTTTTATTCCTGATTGCAAAGCTAATAACCGCATTATTTTAGCTTCAATGTATGGTGTATGAACAGCAGAGCCGGAAAATATAATGTTTTTTGCAAAACCGTTTTTGTATAGATAATTCGCCCATTTAATACGTTCATTTAATATGCCGTTAACGGTCCCTGAATCATGCGGGAAACCAGGAACGATTATGACATCGTATGGTTTTTTAGAACAGGCTATTTTAAAACATTTTGTTGGATCGGTATAAAAGGCATTATAATAAGCGTTGCAGCTTGTTAATAGTAATAGGCTAACAAAAATAATAGGTATGTGTAATTTTAATTTCATTCAGGCTTTCAAAGCTAAATAAAAATACTAGTTTAGTAGAAAATAAATTGACTACTTACGCAGAAATATACACAGATGGTTCGTGTCATACCCAACAATGCGTTGGCGCATGGGCGGCAGTTTTATTAATAGATGAGCAAAAAATTGTATTGAGTGGTAAAGAAAATGATACTACTCATAATCGAATGGAAATTTTGGCAGTAATTAACGCTATTAAATACATTCAACAACATTTTCCGATAATTACTAAAATTAAAATTGTTTCTGATAGTCAGTACGTGATTGGATTAATAGGTCGTCAATCAAAGTTTACGATAAGCAATTTTACTACTAAAGCTGGGAATGATATTCGTAATGTAGATTTAGTGAAAGAGTTGTTGCACCTTGTGTCAATCATTAACGTGGAGTTTGTGAAGATTAAAGCGCATCAAAAAGCAACAGATGTTGTAAACTATAATATTGAAGTAGATAAGTTATCTCGCCAGTTAGTAAGAGAATCTGTAAAGAATATATAGAATTCTATTTTGTTTTTTTATTATCAAAAATACTTTTTGCGTCTTCCAAAAATTTAATTTGTTCTTTTCCTGGTGTTGCATTTTGAGGATAACCTAATGAACCAAAGCTATCAATATCAAACTTTTGACCATCTGTACTTTTATTAAGATTAAATATCCAAATGGTAGGATAGCCTCGCACTTGAAATGTTTGTTGTAAACTATTGTTTTGTTGTTGTAATTCTGGACTCAAGGTTTTTCCTCTCGGAAAATCTAATTCAAGAAGAACCACATTTTTTTTAGCCCATTCAATGAATTCAGATTTCGAAAAAACATCCGCTTGCAATTTCTTGCACCATCCGCACCAATCACTGCCAGTAAAAAAAGCAAAAATGGGTCTGTTAGTTGTTTTTGAAACTTCGTTAGCTTTCATGATATCTGTGTACCATGTTAAACCTTTATCCTCAGCAGTTTTAGTTTTTTGAGCCTTAATTGTTATGGATGTAAACAGTATTAAAATTAAAGCGATCGTTTTTATATTATTCATAGTTGAAACAATTATCTTTTTTGAAACGTTAAGTTAGGAAATAACTGATTTTAATTACGTTAAGCGATTATAAAAATAGTTAATTGATGATTGTAAATTGTTGTAAAACAAAAAAGGAGACATTTCTGTCTCCTTTTTTCGAAAGAACGATCACTTTTGTGATCCTGCTGGGACTCGAACCCAGGGCCCATACATTAAAAGTGTATTGCTCTACCAACTGAGCTACAGAATCATCGTTTTAAAGAGTAATTCTGTTCTTTCGGGCTGCAAATATATAAACCAATTTGTAACTAGCAAAACTTTTTTTTATTTTTTTTATAATTTATTTCAAAGGCTTGTTTTTACTAGCGATTAGCGTTATTTTTATATCAGTTATGGACTTTACACCTCAAATAAATTTATTAAAAGGCTTTTGCACTTTAAATTTCGGAGTTACAATAGTGGATGCTGAGTTGGTTTTTGGTAAACCCGAAGAAATTCAAGTATTAGATGATCCTATTTTAGAAACATCTTGTACCGTTTATCACTACTGGGAATCAGGTTTCTCTTTGTTTTTTGATAATAAAAACTCTATGAAGTTTGGAAGTGTAGAAGTTGATAATGAAGATACGTTGTTATTTAATAAAAAAATATTTTCATTAAAAGAGCAGGAATTGATTGATTTAATGAAAGAGCATAAATACATTTTAACCGATTCTGAAAAGCAAGAATGGGGCGAAAAGCGTTTAAGCTTCGACGAAGCTGGCCTAGACTGCTACTACGAGAATGGAAGATTAACGTCTATTAACTTTGGAGTCATTGATGAATTGAATAACTTTGAATTCTTGCCGAACTAGGTTAATTATTCAATCAATGGAATTCGACAATTCAAATAAAAAAATAAAAACTAAAACTTTATAAAATGCCTGGAACAGAATTATTTGGCGCAGAAGAGCGCAAGGAAATTGAAGATGTGTTATCAACGGGAATTATGTTCCGTTTTAATCACGACGCACAACGCAATAATATTTGGAAAGCAAAAGATTTTGAAGCTGAAGCTAAAAAAATTACTGGAGCAAAATATGCTTTAGCCGTATCTAACGGTTCAGCAGCTATTTTAGCAGCTCTAGCAGCAAGCGGTATTGGTGCTGGCGACGAAGTGATTTGTCCGCCATTTACATATATTGCTACTATTGAGGCAGTTTTAATGCTTGGGGCATTACCAGTATTTGCTGAGATCGACGAAACATTATGTTTAAGCGCAGAAGGTATCAAAAAAGCAATTACTCCAAAAACAAAAGCGGTATGTTTAGTTCACATGTGTGGTGGAAACGCTAACATGGATGCTATTATGGCTGTTGTGAAAGAACATAATTTAAAATTAGTAGAAGATGCAGGTCAAGCATTTGCTGCGTCATACAAAGGAACGGCTACAGGTTTATTTGGAAGCGCTGGAGCTTATTCTTTCGACTTTTTTAAAATTGCTACGGCAGGCGAAGGTGGTATTTTAGTGACTAACGATGAAGCTATTTATAAATTTGCTGATAGTTACTGTGATCATGGTCACGACCATGTTGGTAATAACCGTGGAATGGAAAATCATCCAATTATTGGGTTCAATTACCGTATTTCTGAATTACACGCAGCAGTTGGTGCAGCGCAAACTCGTAAAGTGCCAGCTATTCGCACAGCGAACTTAAAAAATAAAGCCTTCTTACAAAAAGAATTATCTAAAGTAGCAGGAATTAGTTTCTCTAAATTAGGTGATGATAATGGAGATTCAGGAACGTTTTTGAATATCTTGATGCCTGATACGGAGACGGCTAAACGCACAGTTGATGAGTTTAATAAAGCAGGAGTTGGTGGATTTAATTATTGGTTTACAAACATGTATCACTTCATTAATCAATGGGAACATATTAAAGGATTGAAAACAGCTTCTAAATTAGCTATTCAAGTATTGGGTGCGCCTCAAGATTACAATAATTTAGATATTCCTAAAACACAAGAAGTAGTAGGTCGTTTAATTTCTTTTGGTATTCGTTGTACTTGGACGGAGGACGAATTGAAAACCTTAGCTGCTAAAATTTCTGAATGTGCTACTAAGGCGATGAAGCCTGTTAATGCTTAATAAAACATGTTACACAAAAATTTTAAAAACATAGATAAAGTAACTTATGGACGTGGTTCGTTTGCTCAATTAGCAGAAACAGTAGAGCCTATCCGTAAAGAAAATAAAAACTACTTTGTTTATGTAGTTGATAATTACTTTAAAGGAAAGCCTTTATCAAACAAATTACAAAACAAACCAGAGGACTTAATCTATTATATTGATGTTGATCCTCATGAGCCTAAGACAGAGCAAATCGATTCGTTACGAGATGAAATTCTAGCAAAGCAAGGTTTACCAAGTGGCGTTATCGGCATTGGTGGCGGAAGTATCATGGATATCGCAAAAGCTTTATCATTAATGCTTACTAACGAAGGTTCTTCAACATTGTATCAAGGATTAAACTTGGTGAAGAAACCAGGTATTTATCACTTAGGTGTTCCAACAATTTCAGGTACAGGTGCTGAAGTATCAATGACAGCGGTATTAACTGGACCAGAAAAAAAATTAGGATTAAAATGTGATTGGACCGTTTTTAATCAAGTGATTTTAGATCCTGAATTAATTGCTTCTGTGCCAACAGACTGGTGGTTTTATACTGGTATGGACACTTACATTCATTGTATTGAGTCTGAAACAGGAATTCGTAATAATGCTTTTAGTCTTGCTTATGGTGAGCAATCGTTAAAACTTTGCAGAGAAGTATATTTAGGAGAAAATGCAGGGCGTACTCCTGAAAATGATGATAAGTTAATGGTAGCTTCTTTAATGGGAGGCTTAAGTTTAACATATAGTGAAGTAGGCGTGTGTCATGCGTTGAGCTACGGTTTATCAATGGTTCTAGGAACTCGTCACTGTTATGCAAACTGTTTAATTTTTCAGCATTTAGGAGATATTTACTTAAAAGGTCATAGTGAGTTTATGCAAATGATTGAAAAGCATAAAATTGTATTGCCTCAAAACTTAAGTAAAGATTGGACAGAAGAACAAATCACCGCCATGGCTCAAGTATCTTATAATTTACCATTTATGTGGAACCATGCATTTGGTGATAATTACAAAGAAATTGCCACCATGGATTATATTAAAGATTTATTTAGAAGACTTTAAAAATTTTCCCGCGGATCTCGCAAATCTCGCGGAATTAAATATTAGAAAACAAACAATCAGCGCAATCTGCGAAATCAGCGGGAGCAAAAATAAAATACAATGAGCAAAAAAATAGTAAAAGTAGGAGATATTGAGTGCGGAAGTAAAGAGTTATTCTTGATTTCAGGACCTTGCGTCATAGAAGAAGAATCTATTATGATGAAAACAGCTGAGAAACTAAGAGAAGTTCAAGAGAGTTTAAAAATCAAAATTATTTACAAATCATCTTTCACAAAAGATAACCGCAGTAGTTTAAGTTACTACCAAGGGCCAGGATTAATTAAAGGCTGTGAGATGTTAGGTAAAATCAAAGAGCAATTTGGTTTCCCTGTTTTAACTGATATTCACTCTCACGATCAAGCAGCTGCGGCAGCTGATGTGTGTGATGTATTACAAATTCCAGCGTACTTATGTATGCAATCATCATTGTTAGTAGCTTCTGCAAAAACAGGACGTGTCATTAATATTAAACACGGTCAGTTTTTAGCACCTGACAATATGAAACACCCAGTACAAAAATGTATTGACAGTGGTAATGACCAAGTGATTTTAACGGAGAGAGGTTACTCTTTTTGTTACAATGATTTAATTGTAGACCCTCGTGCATTTTATCACATGAATAACATTGGTTATCCTGTAGTATTTGACGTTACACACTGTGTTCGTAAATACGGTATTCCAAGTTCAGATAAAAAAGGTGGGGCTCGTGAGTTTTTGCCAGTATTAGCAAGAGCAGGAGTAGCATCAGGTATTGATGGTATGTTTATTGAAACACACCCAAATCCTGAAACTGCTTTATGTGATGCTGCTTCTCAATTATGTGTAACAGATTTAGAAGAATTCTTAAAACCTATTATTGAGCTTCATAACGTTGAAGTGAAATATAGAGATTAATCTTTCATTCAATAATAAACAATTATGCAAACTATTAAATCCTATAAACTATTGATTATTGTTTTAGTAGTTTGCAATAATGTATTTTCTCAAGCTAATGTGTATAAGCCATTTCCTCAAAGTTCAGGAACGTGGAGTGTTTCGGGGCAACATTATATTGGATGGCCCCCAACAGGTTCTTATTTAACCTATGAAAATTATAAAACATCTGGAGATACATTAATTGGAGCTTATACTTATGTAAAAGTTTTGTATGCACACAACATTAGTCCTGGACCATTTAATTTTAGTCCTTATACATTTAAATTCGCATATCGAAATGATTCAATAAATAAAAAAGTTTACTACTTGGATGTTACAGGTGGAATTAATAAAGATACATTATGGTATGACTTTAATTTGAATATAGGAGATTCTTTAAAAGAGACTTTTGCATATACTAGCACAGGATATACAATGAATAATCAGAGAAGAATTGTTAGTTCAATTGATAGTGTTTTAATTTGTGGATTATATCATAAACGGTTTAATTTTGGATGCTCTCTTGGAGGATTTGAAACTTCTTTGATTGAAGGGGCTGGGTTTAAAGATAAATTTGATGTAACTGGTTATTTAGGTTATTGTCCTTTTGAACCTTCTGCGGTTTACTCAACAGGATTTTCATCTTGTAGTGTTACATCTGTTAAAGATTACGATAAAGAAAATCAAATCAAGTTATTTCCTAGCCCTGCCAATACTGAATTAAACATTAATAGTTCATTAAGAATAATTGATTACACAATTATGAATAATTTTGGCGCAATCATTTTAAAAGAAAAACTATCAGATTCACAATCTATTAATATAACTTCATTAACTAATGGATTATATACTATTAGAATGCAAGACAAATCAGGTAATAATTATCAATCAAAATTTATAAAACAATAAAACTATGAAAAAACTAATTTTAATTTTAGTAGCAGGATTTTTCTGCACCACTATTTCGGCTCAAAGTCTTTATATTAAAGGAAGTAAAAAAGGTGAAATTGAATCGGATGGCGATGTATACATTGGAGGCTCTAAAAAAGGAAATATTGAAAGTGATGGAGATGTATATGTTGGTGGATCTAAAAAAGGACAAATAGAATCAGATGGAGATATCTATTTAAACGGAAGTAAAGTAGGACAAATTGAAAGTGATGGAGACGTTTATAAAAACGGTTCTAAAATTGGTCAAATTGAATCTGACGGAGATATTTATAAGAACGGTTCTAAAATTGGAGATTGCAAAGGCGTAAGAAAAGAGTGGGTTGGAGCTGTTGTTTTCTTTTTCTTTATTGAAGATTTGGCATACTAATTATGATCGTATCAAGTATAGTAGCTACCTCCTTAAATCATGCTATTGGTAAAGACAATCAATTGCTTTGGCATTTACCTGCCGACTTAAAATTTTTTAAAGCAACAACCATGGGTTGTCCTGTGATTATGGGGCGCAAAACATTTCAGTCGATTGGTAGAACTTTACCTGGCAGACAAAATGTAGTGATTACTAGAGATAAATCCTTTAACTCAGATAATCAATTTGATATTTTGGTAGTTGGAAGTTTAGATGAAGCCCTAGTTAAATTGCATGCTGAAAAAGAAGTATTTATTATTGGCGGAGGAGAAATCTATAAGCAATCTATGGATACGGTAGATACTATTTATCTGACTTTAGTAAATGTAACGATAGACGCTGATGTGTATTTTCCTGTAATTGATTCATCAAAATTTGATTTAGTTTGGGAAGAAAAACATTTAGCCGACGAAAAAAATAAATTTGATTACACCTTTCAAAAATTCGAAAGAAAATGAGTTCTATTAAATTAGAAAATATTTTATTCATTGATATTGAAACGGCTCCAATTCATTATCAATACAACTCTTTGTCTATAACCGAAAAAGAATTGTGGGATAAAAAAATGTTTTATGTTAAAGATTCTACACCCGAGCAACAATATGCAAAGGCTGGTATTTATGCCGAATTTGCTAAAGTAGTGTGTATTGGTTTAGGATTTATGAGCGAAGGTAAATTCAGAACGAAAGCCATTGCTGGAGATAATGAACATGATCTTTTAACCGAGTTTTCTAAATTATTAGAACAATTTTTTAATACCAAAGAGCATTTTTTATGTGCGCACAATGGTAAAGAATTTGATTATCCATTTTTATGCAGACGATTATTAGTAAATCGTATAGCATTGCCAAAACTATTGCAATTGCAAGGAATGAAGCCTTGGGAAGTAAAACATTTGGACACCATGGAAATGTGGCGCTTTGGCGATATTAAGAATTTTACGTCTTTAAATTTATTAGCACATATATTTGGTATTCCATCTCCAAAAGATGATATAGATGGAAGTCAGATTGCAAAAGTATATTACGAAGAAAAAAATATTGAACGAATTAAAACCTATTGCATCAAGGATGTTGTTACTTTAGCGCGCATTTATCAATCTTTAAAAGGATTGACACCTTTAAATGATGACGATATAATTTATACATAAAACATTTTCTGCATGCTTTGCGTAAAAACTTTGCCTACTCTGCAGTTAGAAAAAATATAATATGACAAACGGAAAAAGAATAGCAGTAATAGGAAGTGGAAGTTGGGCAACCGCTATCGTTAAAATATTGAGTAATAACGCCAGTAAAGTCAATTGGTATTTTAGAAATCAATCGGATATCGACCACATGAATCAGTACGGTCATAACCCGCGTTATTTAAGCTCTGTACAATTTGATTTAAACAAATTGCACTTATCGTCTAATTTATTAGAAACTTTAACGCAAGCAGATATTATTATTTTAGCAGTGCCATCAGCCTTTATTAATAATACAATTAAAGATATTCCTGCTAATGTATTTAGTGGTAAAACAGTTTTTTCGGCTATTAAAGGTATTGTGCCTGAGTACAATTTAATTGTGGGCGAATATTTAAATACTGTATTTCAAGTTCCTTTAGAAAACATTGGTGTGATTACTGGTCCTTGTCACGCAGAAGAAGTAGCGCTCGAAAAATTATCGTATTTAACTTTGGCTTGCAGAGATATTAGTAAAGCAGATGAGTTGTGTGAATACATGCGCTGCCGTTATATCAAATGTTCGAGCAGCGATGATATTTATGGAACAGAATTATCAGCAGTTTTAAAAAACGTGATTGCTGTTGCGGGAGGTATTTGTCACGGCTTAGGTTATGGAGATAACTTTTTATCAGTTTTGGTAAGTAATGCTATTCAGGAAATAGATCGTTTTGTAGCAGCGGTTCATCCAATTGACAGAGATACTAAGGCTTCTGCTTATTTAGGAGATTTATTGGTAACAGCTTATTCTCAATTTTCTCGTAACCGAATGTTTGGAACCATGCTAGGTAAAGGCTACAGTGTTAAACAAGCACAGTTAGAAATGAACATGATTGCCGAAGGATATTATGCGGTGAAATGCGTGGTAGAGATTAATAAAAAATACAATGCACACATGCCAATTACGAATGCTGTAAATAACATCATTTACAATCATAAAGACGCTAAACACGAAATGGAATTGTTGGCGGAACAGCTGTCATAAGTCATACTTTTCCGATAGCTATCGGAATTCTTCGTCATCTTATGAGTCCCTGAATCAAGTTCAGAATAATGAATTACTTTTTGAGTTTCTTCTTCTCAATCCCTTTCCAATTAAAGGTTTGAATCATGTGTACAATATCTTTTTTTAAATAGTCTACGACTATTTTTAAAGAATCGATATTTGGTACGGAATTAAAATATAATGCGCCACGCATAAAATGATGAGTGCTGTCTGTTAAATAAAATTGAACATTTGAGGCGGTGTTTCCTGCAATGTCGTAAACTAAGCCGTAAACTTGAGCGCTATCTCGTACAATAATCGTTTCGTCGATACCAGTTGATTTTACTTGATGTTTCACTACAAAATCTCTGCATTCGCTTAAAATCGTATCTAAATTATTTGTAATCACTTTATAACTTAAGTGAACTTGTGTATTGTATTTTGGGATATTAATATTTATCCAACAAGGGTCTGCGCCTTTATGTTTATCATTTAAAATATTTGAATAAGTAGGAATTTCAAAACTGTATGGACATACACTATCATATAAACGATATGTTTTTTCAGGAAAATAAATTCTTGGATAGCCTTTCGGTTTTGGAATAAATACTTCATCATCTTCATCGTCTCCGCAAGAAGAAAATGCAACTATGGAAATACTAATCACTAGTATTTTGAATATGGTTTTAAATGATGGTTTTATCATAGATACAAATTTAAACAATAAAAAACCCCGACAAAGTATCGGGGTTAAATTTGATAACGATATAGTGTTTAAAACGGCAATCCATCCTTCTTACCCAAATCATCAAAATTCACATTACTGCTATTTTCATCTGTGGTACTAGGATTTGCGCTATTAGTGTTCTCTTTTCGTTGTAGTACTAAGAACGATTCGCCAACTACTTCGGTAATATTACGTTTATTTCCGTCTTTATCAATCCATTGGCGGGTTTGTAATTTACCTTCTAAATAAATTTGAGTTCCTTTTTTTAGCAATTTTTCAGCGCTTTCGGCCATACTGCGCCAAACCACAATATTGTGCCATTCAGTTTGTTCAACTTTATTGCCGTTTTTGTCTTTATGATATTCGCTAGTTGCTATGCTAAAATTAGCACGAGCAATATTTCCTTCTAAATACTTTAATTCAGGGTCTTTACCCAAGTTTCCTACTAAAATTACTTTATTTACGCCTGCCATAGTTCTTAAAAATTAGGTCTATTTGTACTATAACAAACAAAACAAATAGTTTTTTGTTTTGCAACTCATTCATCTAAATAAATGTGAAGTTCGTACTGATAAACCCGCTTTTTTGAGAATAAAAATTATAAACATCTCATTCATCAAACCTACATAATATGTATTTTTGTAGGAAGCTGTTTAAATTTATATCGTAATAATTGTTATGATGTATTTTTGAGCGAAAAGAGGCAAATTTTGCAGAGATAGTTTGTTACTATCTCGAAAAATTTAACGAATTTGAAGCAGAAAAGACGCATAACAAAATTATTAGATAAATATTAATCAGCTTCCACTAATGAGTGATTATTTAAATGAACTAAATCCAGTGCAGCGTATGGCTGCAGAAACTACCGAAGGCCCAGTAATGATTATTGCAGGTGCTGGCTCTGGTAAAACACGTGTATTAACCTATCGTATTGCCCATATTATGGAAAAAGGCGCTGACGCCTTTAATATTTTATCCTTAACCTTTACCAATAAAGCAGCACGCGAAATGAAAGAGCGTATTGCTAAAATTGTTGGAAACAAAGAAGCGAAGAACATATGGATGGGAACCTTTCACTCCATCTTTGCTAAAATATTACGTTTTGAAGCTGAGAAATTAGGTTATCCTGCCAACTTTACCATTTATGATACTGATGATAGCAAAGGCGTTATTAAAGATATTTTAAAGCAATTAAATTTAGATGATAAGGTGTATAAACCATCCATGGTTTTAAACAGAATTTCATCTGCAAAAAACGGATTGATATCGGCAGCTCAATATGCTAATAATCCAATCACACAAGCGGAAGACAGAGCATCTAATAAACCTTTATTGGGCCAAGCGTATTTAGCGTATCAAAAACGTAACTTCAAATCAGGAGCTATGGACTTTGATGATTTGTTGTATAATACAAACGTTTTATTACGTGATTTTCCAGATGTATTAATTAAGTATCAAAACAAATTTAGATACATTTTGGTAGATGAGTACCAGGATACTAACTTTTCGCAATATGTGATTGTGAAACAATTAGCCGCAAGGTTTCAAAATATTTGTGTGGTGGGTGATGATGCACAAAGTATTTACTCGTTTCGTGGAGCTAATATTCAAAATATTTTAAATTTTGAAAAAGATTATCCAGATTTAAAAACTTTTAAACTTGAACAAAATTACCGCAGTACGCAAACGATTGTAAAAGCAGCTAGTGCGGTAATTGCCATTAATAAAGATCAGTTTAAGAAAAATATTTTCACCGACAATGAAGAAGGTGAGAAGATTAAAATTATTAAATCGAATACTGATAACGAAGAAGGACAAAAAGTAGCGGCTAGTATATACGAAACACATTATACGCAGCAAGCTCGCTTTAAAGACTTCGCTATTTTATACCGTACCAATGCACAATCGCGTGCCTTTGAGGAAGCATTACGTAGAATGAATGTGCCTTATAAAATTTATGGAGGTTTATCATTTTACCAACGTAAAGAAATTAAAGATGCTTTGGCTTATATTAGATTGTCTATCAATCATAATGATGATGAATCGTTGAAACGCATTATCAATTACCCAACTCGTGGTATAGGGCAAACAACAATTGATAAAGTGATGTTGGCTGCCATGGAACATGATATTAGCATGTGGCATGTGTTAGATAATTTAAAGGATTTTAATATTGGTATCAATAGTGGAACGGCTTTAAAAATATCGGAGTTTACGACCATGATTAAAACTTTTTCGGCAATGATTCCATACAAAGATGCCTTTGAATGCGCTAATCATATTGCTGTAACCAGTGGAGTTGTAAAAGATTTGTATCACGATAAAACACCTGAAGGTGTTAGTAGATATGAAAACATACAAGAGTTATTAAATGGTATTAAGGATTTTGTGGAGCAAGAACGAACTCCGCAAGAAGAAGAACTAAAAGAAGCCATTTTCACAACTACAGAAGTAAATCCTGTAGAGTTATTTGATGCGACTGAACAAAATCCAACCCTTAAAACCTTAGATGAGTTTATGCAGGAAATTTCTTTATTAACGGATGTTGACAAAGAAAAGGAAGACGAGAAAGATGCAGATAAAGTATCGATGATGACGATACATGCATCCAAAGGATTAGAATTTCCGTATGTACATATTGTTGGGTTAGAAGAAAATTTGTTTCCATCGCAAATGGCGTTGAATAGCCGTAGCGAATTAGAAGAAGAACGCCGTTTATTTTATGTAGCCATTACACGTGCAGAAAAACGTGCAACGATTAGTTTTGCAACCACACGTTACCGTTTTGGTAATTTAATTTATTGCGAACCAAGTCGCTTTATTGATGAGTTGGATGAAAATTGTGTAGACTTCCCACAAGAACCAGAGAAAAAGAAATTTGGAGATGATGTGTTTATGCGACCAACTCGTCCTTTTCAAAAACCGATGGAATCGATTGATTTTAGAACCAAAGGAGTTGATATAAAGAAACCTGAACCCAAACAAATTAATTTTGCGCCACCTAAAAAACTAATCCCATTGGCAAAGCGTATGGCAGAAACCAATGCGCCAACGGATAATAGCGCGAATGCCGATTTAAGAGTAGGTAGTGTTGTTGAGCATGAAAAATTTGGTATTGGAGAGATCACAGCCATTGAAGGCATTTATCCTAATGCAAAAGCAAATATTAAATTTAGAGATAGCGGAGAAAAGAACTTGCTATTGAAGTATGCGAAGTTGAAAGTGGTGATGTAGAATTTTTGTCTTATATTTAATTTAAAATATCTAATTATTTGAAACAAAAAAATTTACTTTTTTAGCAATTTCAGTATCATTAAAATCAATACTCTACTACTTGAATTTTCAAAATTAGTCACACGATAAAAATGTACCGTTTATACCTGTTGATTTATACTTGTTAGTTATAAAATTAATTTGAAGTAAAAAAAAAAAAATTACAGGCAAAACTACTATTTGATGTTGGTTATAGATAAAGTTTTAGTGAAATTAAATACGTCTGAACATACTTGATTTAAATTAAAATTATATACTGATAAATATATTAAAATGTTGAGTCTAGATACTTTGAAATTCATAGATCCCAATACAGAAACCAACCCATTTTGAATTAGTTGAAATGAGTATAGGAACGCCTAGATTTAAAATATTATTTCCCGGAACTGGATAATTTAGGTAATAGGCGCCAAGTAATTTACTGGATTTGTAGTTATATATCACTATTGTTTCTCAGACAATATACTTTAAAAAAATATTATGTGACGCAAGAGCAGCCGCAAAGACGAATACAAGGGGCTTCCATTTTTTGAAAAATGTTTGGGAGATATAATGAATAATAAAAAATTATTAGATGAACTAAAATACAATGAAATCGTCAATACGAATTCTGATAATATTAAAAAATTTATTTCTGATTTAAAATCTTCTATAATTATTAAAATTGACGAGAAGGAAGAGCAGGAAAGATTGTTGCCAGAAAGAATAAAATTATTTAGTGATAGCACTAAATCTATTATAACGCTGTTTTCTAGTTTTGATAAAATATTTATACCATTGTTAAATGATTCTTCTGATACGCATTCTGAAATTAGGCTTCGAGGTTTTCAGACTTTATTTCCAAAAGCTGCTTTTGCAGAAAATAGTTCACATATGAATTTTCATACGGTTTTTGCCGAATCAATTTCTAGAAATGAAACAAAAACAGAACGAGGGAAAAAGGGGAGCGCCACGAAAACTAATAAATATAATAGAAAAGTATTCTGATATAATTGAAAGAATTCCTTCGTCAGAATATGATATTCATAATACATTGTTTGTGTTGAAAAAGACAAATTTGCCAAGTATATCGCATGAAAAATTGAGCGAAGAAGAAATTAGTAATGATAAGTTAGAGTTAATTGATGATGGGTTGAAATTATATATGTCAATAGTCGATCTTAACTCGGATTCGGAAATTAAAGAAAAATGGAGTGGTTCAGAAAACAAAGACAAATGACAATAGCTTTTTCAGCAATTTTTCGTGGGAAAAGGAATGATGTTCAAATTAATATTGAGAGTCCATACAAGGAGCAAGGAATTCCTAATGAACTAAGTGACATTATACCTTTTAATACTGAAAAAAAGCGAACTTAATTAATCCCTCTTTGTTTCTTAATATTCTCGTAAGCTTCTTGTATTTTCTGAAATTTCTCTTGAGCGCCTTTTTGATATTCATCTCCCATTGATGCTATTTTATCAGGATGGTAGCGAATAGCCATTTGACGGTATGCTTTCTTTATTTCTTCTTCAGTTGCCGTGCTTTCAATACCTAATACTTTATAATCAGAATTAGTATCTCGGTAAAACATATTTTTTAAACTCTCAAAATCAGATTGAGGCACGCCCATTAAATTGGCAATACGTTGTATGATTTGTATTTCAACCTCAGATACATGTCCATCAGCTTTGGCAATACCAAATAAATAATGTAATAACTGAATACGTACTTCCACTTGGGTACGTAATTTAATATCATTACAAATTTGTTCTAATGGAATTTCGTCACCTTCTACAAAGCGTTTTAATGTTTGTAAATGTGCAACTGAAAAGTTTGGGCCGAATTGTTGTGAGAAAAAAGATTTTACAAAGTCTAATTCAGCTTTTATCACTTTGCCATCAGCACGCATCACGGCAGCTGATAAGGCAATGAGCATCGTAGCAAAATCGCTATTGCCAGCAGATGAACGTTGTTGATAGTATTTAAAAACGTCGTCGGCATTTCCGCCAGCACCAGTTATTTTTGAACGAATAACGGTAACATTATCAATAAATGACCCCACTAAAAAACCAATAAACGCTCCGAAAAAGTTTTTACCTAAAAAGAAAAATCCGATAATGGCACCTATAAATTTAAACACTCTGTATTATTTTAATTGATGAATAAAGGTTGTAAATATACTAAATTGTTGGTGAGTAAGAAAGGCTTAATAATTTGGGCGTGTGCGGCGGTGGCCGCACTGGGCTGTCACTTCAATCTTTTGTTCACTTCGTTCGCAAAAGGATTTTCGTTTGCATCCCTCACGCAAAAAAGCACCATAAAACTTAAACTTCGAATCTGAAATGTCAATACCGCGTGAGGGATTGTAGTGGAAATCCTTTTTATGAGGTACGAATAAAAAGATTGGAACGGAAAGCCCGTATCCGCCAGCTGGCGGACACGCCCAAATAATATTAACCTTAAACCTGAGCTTCCTTCATTTGCATGAACATTTCGTTAAAACGCACTCGTACGGTTTCAATAAATGCTTCGTTAATGAGTTTCTTTAACCCATCAACGGATTTTACATCTTCGGTGTAAAATTTAAAAGCCTGCTCCATCGGACCAGCTTCAAATTTTACGATGTATTTATCGTTCATTTGAAAAATAGAAATACTAATAGAAGGATGAGGAATAGAATCGATAATGCGCATAATAACTATTTAAAAGCTTTTTTGAAATCCAACATGTTTTTGATGACTCCTGTTGGCGAAGTATTTCTGTCACCATCTTCGTGTATACGACCTAAAATAGAATGGGCAAGTGCCACGTAATGATGTTTGCCCGCTCTTTTTAAAGCCGCTTCAGCTTTATCATCACCATTAATAAAGTTAGCACAAGCAGCCCAATCAAAAGCTTTATTATCTATTAAAAATTTAAAGGCTTTAGCATCATCCCAAATTGCATTTACAAAAGCAGCTAATTCAAAATGCTTCCCATCAATTAGGTATTTAAAGGCATTTTTATCATCTCGAATGGCATCTAAAGTGGCAATTAATTCTCGGTAATTGTTTTCCATTAACCAATTAAAGGCTTGCACGTCTCCGTGAATGTGCTTTCCAAATTGTTCGATTGCTATGTTAGGGTATGACTTCATGTGTGTATAATACAAAAGGTACTATAAAGTTAAATAAAAATTAAATAGGTTTTATAGCGACTTTTCAGCTAAAGTTAAAAAGCGTTAAAGAGAATATCAATCATGGATAATAGTTATATTTACCAACTATTTTACAATTAAACTGTTTTATATGCCTACCAATGCCAATTATGCTAAATTATCTGTTGGAACTAAAGCCTTAATCCTTTCAAAGCTTTATTACAGCGTGTTAAGCAAAAGTCTCGAGAATTTAGATGTGGAACGTTATTATTCCATTTTGTTCTTTTTAAACGAACATAATGGTTGCAATCAGCAAAATATTTGCAACAATTTAGCTATTGATAAAACAGCTATGGTTAAGGTGATTGACCATTTAATTAAAGTTGGTTTTGTGGATAGAAATGTAAATCCTGATGATAGAAGAGAACATTTTATTGTATTAACTAAAAAAGGATTAAAGCAAACTGCAGAAATTGTAAAATCATTTAATGCTATTGATTCGGAAATATTTTCGGAAGTTTCAAAAGAAGATCAAGATACATTCAATAAAGTATTGTGTCAGTTGTCCTCTAAATTAAAGGAGTTACCAGCTACCGATTTGTTTTTTAATTATAAAAAAACGGGTAGAAAAAAGAAAACGGTTGCTTCAGATAAAGTATAATATTTAAAAGAAAAAAAATGAAAAAAATACCTAATTGGATTATTATTGTTGTTGTTATTGCTTTAGTTGTAGCTTCTAAATTTATATTTTTCGCTCCAAAAGAAGATGCGGCCGCGGCAGCTAAAGGAAAACCTAAAGGTCCATCAGCAGTTAATTATTATGTAGTGAAAGCTACAGCTTTAAATAATGATGTATTTGCCACCGGAAAAATTGGCGCTTTAAATCAAATTGATATTTTGCCCGAAGTAGGAGGGAAGGTGATGGCTATTTATTTTAAGGAAGGTGAAACTGTAAATAAAGGAAGTTTATTAGTAAAATTAAACGATGCTGATTTACAAGCACAGTTATTGAAATCTAAAACACAAATTGCTTTATCAGAACAAAAGTTAGAGCGCTTAAAAAAATTAATTGCTATCAATGGAATTAGTAAAGAAGAATTTGATATACAAGAAAATGAATTAAATTCTTTAAAAGCCGATCAGGCTTATATTTCGGCGCAGTTAGCGAAAACGAATATTGTCGCACCTTTTACAGGAGTGATTGGATTAAAAAATATTAGTGAAGGTTCTTTTGTGAATATGAGTACACCAATTGTTTCTTTAGTACAAACAAAACCTTTGTATGTAGAATTTTCGGTTCCTGAAAAGTATAGCAACTTATTTAATAAAGGTATTGCTGTTAAATTCTCGAATGATAATACTAAAGAACAGCAAACAGCTACGATTTATGCTATTGAACCTCGTGTGGATGAAATGACTAAGACTATTAAAGCAAGAGCCGCTTATAATGGTAATGAACATTTTTATCCAGGAAGTTTTGTGAAAGTGTTTGCTAATTTAGGAGAAACACAAAATGCCTTGATGATTCCAACACAATGTGTAATCCCAACTTTAAAAGGACAAAAAGTATATCTTGCTAAAAACGGCATTGCTACCGAAGTCATTGTAACTATTGGTGTGAGAACGGATGATAAAATTCAAATCATAGATGGGATTAGCGCTGGCGATACAGTAATTACAACAGGATTATTATCTATCAAAAAAGAGTCTCCATTAAAATTATTAAAATCAGTTAACTAATATGGATTTAGCAGAATTAAGCGTTAAGCGGCCGGTATTAGTCACGGTATTTTCAATTATTATAATTTTATTTGGATTAATAGGATTTAACTATCTAGGTGTTCGTGAATTTCCTTCGGTTGATCCACCGGTCATTACTGTTCGTACCAGTTATACGGGTGCAAATGCGGATGTGATTCAATCTCAAATTACAGAGCCTTTAGAAAAAGCGATTAATGGTATAGATGGAATTAGAACATTATCCTCAGCATCCAATCAAGGTTCAAGTATTATTACTGTAGAGTTTAATTTAAGTTCAAATTTAGAAGCAGCAGCAAATGATGTACGTGATAAAGTATCGCAAGCGGTAAAACAATTACCTCAGGATATTGATGCACCGCCAGTGGTTTCAAAAGCAGATGCCAATTCAGATCCAATTATTTCCATGACATTAGTAAGCGACACACGTTCTTTATTAGACGTAAGTGATTATGCCGAGAATGTGTTAGCGCAAAATTTTCAAACGATTTCAGGTGTAAGTGCGGTTCAGATTTGGGGACAACGTCGTTATTGCATGCGTATTCGTTTAAAGCCAGATAGATTAGCTTCTTATAACTTAACGCCATTAGATATAAAGCAAGCGTTAGATAGAGAGAACGTGGATTTACCTTCTGGTAAAATTGAAGGGAACACAACTGAATTAACCGTTAATACCATCGGAAGATTATCAACGGTAACTGAATTTGAAACGATGATTGTGAAAGAAAGCGATAATAATATTGTTCGCTTACGTGATGTGGCTAAAGTTGAATTAGGTGCTGAGAATGAAGAAACTGTTTTAAAAGAATCGGGAACGCCAATGGTAGGTATGGCTTTAGTGCCATTGCCAGGAGCTAATTACATTGATATAGCGGATGAATTTTATAAGCGTTATGAAGTTCTAAAAAAAGAATTACCTAAAGATTATACGATTAACATCGCTTTAGATAATACTCGTTTCATTAAAAAATCAATTACCGAAGTTGGCGAAACATTAATTATCGCTTTGTTATTAGTAATCTTAATTATCTATTTATTTTTTAGAGATTGGTTAATTGCTTTCCGTCCTTTAATTGATATTCCAGTATCGTTAATTGGTGCGTTCTTTATTATGTACATGATGGATTATTCTATTAACGTATTAACGCTTTTAGCTATTGTATTAGCCACAGGTTTGGTAGTAGATGATGGGATTGTTGTAACTGAAAATATTTTCAAGAAATTAGAAAAAGGCTTGTCTCCAAAAGATGCCGCCATACAAGGTACTCGCGAAATTTACACGGCGGTTATTATTACGTCGTTAACTCTAGCAGCGGTATTTATGCCTGTTATTTTCTTGGAAGGATTTGTGGGGCGTTTATTTAGAGAGTTTGGTGTAGTAATTGCCGGAGCCGTTTTAATTTCTGCTTTTGTATCATTAACCTTAACGCCTATGTTAAATGCTAAGTTGGTTAGAAAAGATCATAGCAAGCGTAGCAAATTTTATATTTGGTCAGAGCCATTTTTTGTTGGATTAGATAATTGGTTTAAAAATTCAGTCACTAATTTTTTACAAAAAAGATGGTGGGCTTTAATCATACTTGTTGTGTCATCAGGTGCTATCTTTTATTTTGGCTCACAATTAAAATCAGAGTTATCTCCTTTAGAAGATAGAAATTGGTTACGGATGTTGGTAACGATGCCAGAAGGAACTTCCTTTGAAGCAACCGATGCAACCATGGATAAAATATCAAGTTTTGTGGGAGATTCAGTAGCTGAAAAAGCCGTGTGCTTAACAGTAACTGCTCCTGGTTTTGCTGGTTCTGGAGCAGTTAATACAGGTTTTGTAAGACTAGCTTTATCTCAATCAGAAGATCGAAAACGTTCACAAGATCAAATTGCAAATTACATTACTAAAAACTTAGCGCAGTTCCCAGAAGGGAAAATCTTTGTGATTCAAGAGCAATCAATTTCTTCGGGTGGCGGACCAAAAGGTGCATTGCCTGTTCAGTTTGTTTTACAAAATAACGACTTTAATAAAATCAGAGAGAAATTGCCGAAGTTTTTAGAGTTGGCAAATAAAAATCCTGTCTTTCAAGGCGTGGATGTGAACTTGAAATTTAATAAGCCTGAATTAATTATTGAAATTAATAGAGATAAAGCGAAGACAATGGGTGTAAGTATTGCTGATGTAGCTCAAACCATTCAATTAGCGTTAAGCGGACAACGTTTTGGTTATTACATTAAAGGCGATAAACAATATCAAGTTGTTGGTCAGGTAAATAGAGAAAATCGTGATGATCCAAATGATATTAAAGATTTGTTTGTCAAAAACAGTAAAGGTGAAATGATTCAATTAGATAATATTATTACGGTTGTTGAAAGAAGTAGTCCGCCGCAATTGTACCATTATAATCGTTTTCAATCAGCCACAATACAAGCAGGTTTAGCGCCAGGCAAAACGATAGGTGATGGAATTGAGGAAATGAATAAAATATCAAAACAAATTTTAGATGATAGTTTCAAAACTTCTTTAACTGGCGCGTCTAGAGATTTTGCTGAAAGTTCGTCTAATATTTTATTTGCCTTTTTGTTAGCTTTAGTTTTAATTTATTTATTGTTAGCTGCACAATTCGAAAGTTTTGTGGAACCATTTATTATTATGCTAACTGTTCCGATGGCATTGTCGGGAGCATTATTTTCTTTATGGTATTTCAATGAAACTTTAAATATTTTTAGTCAAATTGGAATGATTATGTTGATTGGCTTAGTAACTAAAAATGGTATTTTAATTATTGAGTTCACAAATCAATTACGTGAGCAAGGAATGAATGTTCGCGAAGCATTAATTGAAGCTTCTACGGCTCGTTTACGTCCTATTTTAATGACCAGTTTAGCAACGATGTTAGGTGCCTTACCAATTGCTATGGCTTTAGGGGCTGGTTCTGAAAGCCGCATGGGAATGGGGATTGTTATTATTGGAGGATTATTACTGTCGATGGTATTAACGCTTTTCGTTATTCCTGCTATTTATTCATACTTAGTAAAAGATAAAAAACATGTTAAAGATGCTGCATAAAATTATATTTATTTTAGTTGGATTAAGTTCAGGATTGTATGCGCAATCTGTATTAACTATTGAAGACGCTATTAAAACTGGGTTAGAAAAAAATTATTCGGTTTTAATTGTAAAGAATGAACAGGAAATCGCGAAACTTCAAAACAACTTTGGTAACGCAGGTATGTCGCCAACGGTGAGTGTAAACGCAAATTTGAATTTAGCTAATATTAATTCTTATCAAGAATTTAGTACGGGTGTTATTCAGGAAAGAAACGGGGCGCAATCTAATAACACAGGAGCATCCGTAAATATTGGTTGGATGATATTTGATGGATTAAAAATGTTTGCCGTTAAAAAAAGATTAGGTTTAAACGAACAATTGTCGGCTATTGAATTGAAACAACAAATGGAAAACATCGTGTATGATATTGTGTCGGCTTACTATACGGTTGTTAAAACAAATGAGCTCATTAAAGCAGCGAAACAAAATTTAAGTATTTACGAAGAGCGGAAAAAAATAGCAAAATTAAGATTAGAAATTGGATCAGATTCTAAAGTAGATGTGTTGTTATCTCAGTCTAATGAAAACAAAGCCAAAAGTGCCATCATACAATTAGAATTACAATTGCTAAATGCTAAAACTAAATTAAATACCTTATTAAACAAACCTGTAGATACGGAGTTTAATACAACAGATTCGATTGTAGTTAATTTCAATCCGAATATCGATGATCTTAAAAAAGAAGTGTCCAAATCTAATTCATCTATTTTAATGTCGAAACAGAACGAATTAATAACACAGCAAAGTATTAAAGAAGCACGCTCTGCTAATTTGCCTTTTGTACAATTAAATGGGGCTTATAATTTTACACGCTCTCAAAGTCAAGCGGGGTTTGTTTTTTTAAACAGACAAGCAGGTTTAAATGCAGGTGTTACCGCGGGTTGGTTATTATTTAATGGAAACAAGAATAGTAAATTAGTAAAAGAAAGAAATATCTTATACCTCAATCAGAAATATGTTACGGAGCAAATGCAACAGCAAATTGATGGACAAGTTTTTAATAGCTATAAGACGTATTTATTAAATAAAACGATTGTTGATTTGGAACGTCAGAATTTGCAAGATTCGAAAGAAGTGTTAGATGTATCGATTGAGCGTTATAAAGTAGGTAAATCTAATTTATTAGAAACGATAGAAACGCAAAAGAATTTAGAAGATGCTCAAGTTCGTTATATTGAAGCTTTATATGCCATTAAGATGGCGGAGACGGATTTATTGAGAGCAAATGGAAGTTTGGTGAAGTAATTATGCTAATAATTGCTTTGCTTGTTTTAGGACAAATTTTACACTAAAATAAATTACACTTAGTGCGATAAACACTAAAATTGACATTAATATAAATTCCTTAATATTGTCCAAGATACTTAGGGTGTTTTTATCTCCATCAATGTACATACCTATAGAAGCTAATAAAATAGAGAATAATCCAATGCTCAATAATTCAGTTTTATTTTTCATGATAGTTGATTTTATATTCTAACGTGAATTATTGAATTATATTGTAATAACAATATGCTTGTTTTACATCTTCATAAAGCGCATTTGAACAACGCCTAAAAATGCTTCTTTAAAGATTTTTGTACTCATTTTACTGACACCTAACACGCGGTCAGTAAACATAATAGGAACTTCTACAATTTTAAATCCTTTTTTATAAGCTCTGTATTTCATTTCAATTTGAAAAGCATAGCCCATAAAACGAACGGCATCTAAATCAATGGTTTGTAATACTTTTTTGCGGTAACATTTAAAGCCAGCTGTCGTGTCTTTTACGGGTAACCACAATACAATACGAACATATACGGACGCAAAATAACTCATTAGAATACGTCCAATTGGCCAGTTACTAACTTGTCCGCCTTTTGTATAACGAGAACCTACAGCAACATCAGCTCCATTTTCGCAAGCTTCTAATAAACGAACTAAATCTTTTGGGTTATGGCTAAAATCACAATCCATTTCAAAAATGAAATCATAATCACGAGCCAATGCCCATTTAAAGCCATGAATATAAGCCGTGCCTAAGCCTAATTTGCCTTTACGCTCTTCGATATGTAGTTTGCTAGTATATTCCTTTTGTAATTCTTTTACTTTAGTCGCAGTGCCATCAGGCGAGCCATCATCCACAATGAGTAATTCAAATTCACGAGGCAAGTCAAATACCGTTCGAATCATTTTTTCAATGTTTTCGATCTCATTATAAGTAGGTATGATGATTAAATTCTTGCCCATAAACTTTTGCTAATATACTATTTTGTTAGATTATTAAAAGCGTCATTTTTCAGCATTTATTTTGCTTTTCCTGTTAAAATAGGTTAAGTATCTGCCAGTTTTTCGACTGATTTATATGCAAAATTCAGCTAAATAATGTAGCTTTGAATATGAGAGCTGCATTAATCATATTGGTATTACTGGGTTTTGGGCATCTATCCATTGCTCAGGATTCAATTCCAAGAGTAAATAAGTCAACTGGAACTGCTAGTTTTTATGCTAATAAGTTTAACGGACGAAAAACCTCGTCGGGTGAAAAATTTAATAACGATAGTTTAACTGCCGCTCATAAAAAGCTTAAATTTGGAACGTATGTTTTGGTGAGGAATCTAAAAAATGATTCAACGGTCGTTGTGAAAATTAATGATCGACTTCCTCAAAAATCAAAACGAACAATTGATTTAACAACAAAAGCTGCAAAACAATTAAATTTTGTAAAATCAGGCTTAACTAAAGTAGAAATAACAGTATTAGATTCATTAAAAAAATAATATGAGCAAAATCTTAATTAAAAACGCCACTATCGTTAACGAAGACGAAACTTTTGTATCAGATGTATTAATTGATGGAAATTATATTTCGCAAATTGATAAAGATATTACAGATGATACCGCTAAAATTATTAATGCCGAAGGTTTAGTTTTAATGCCAGGGGCAATCGATGACCAAGTGCATTTTAGAGAACCAGGTTTAACACACAAAGGCGAAATTTATACAGAAGCTAAAGCGGCTGTGGCCGGTGGCGTAACGTCATATATGGAAATGCCAAATACAGTTCCGCAAGCGGTTACGATTGGTGAGTTGGAAAAAAAATACACTCGCGCCAAAGAATGTTCCTTAGCTAACTACTCGTTTTTTATGGGGGGAACAAATGTGAACTTAGAAGAAACATTAAAGGTTGATTATAAAACAGTTTGCGGATTAAAACTCTTTATGGGTTCGAGCACGGGCGATATGCTGGTAGATAATGAGAAAACACTAGAAGGTTTTTTCTCAAAAGTCAATACGTTAATTGCAACGCATTGTGAGTATGATCCAATGATTAAAGAAAATCAAAAACGAATTGTACAAGAATATGGAGAAGATTTGCCAGCCTATTTTCATCCTATTATTCGTAATGAAGAAGCTTGTTTTAAATCCTCATCTTTTGCTGTAGAATTAGCAATGAAGCATAATACACGTTTACATATTCTACATATTTCAACAGCTAAGGAATTAGATTTATTCACTAATAAAATTCCTTTAAAGCAAAAACGCATTACGGCGGAGGCATGTATTCATCATTTATGGTTTAATGATGATGATTACAAAAAGAAAGGAAACTTTATCAAATGGAATCCATCCGTAAAAACAGAATACGATCGTGCTCACATTTTTGAAGCTGTTTTAGATGGACGAATTGACGTAATCGCTACTGACCATGCGCCTCATACTTTAGAAGAAAAACAATTACCATATTTACAAGCTCCAAGTGGAGGACCATTAGTACAACATTCTATTTTAGCAATGTTGGAGTTTTATAAGCAAAAGAAAATATCTTTAGAGAAAATTGTCCGCATGATGTCACATAATGTGGCTGATATTTTTAAAATCGAAAAGCGTGGTTACATCCGTGAAGGTTATTTCGCCGATTTAGTATTGGTTGATTTGAACAAGCCAACTGAAGTTACTAAAGCATCATTACTCTATAAATGTGGATGGAGTCCATTTGAAGGAACGACGTTCTCTGCGAGCATTAATAAAACTATTGTAAGCGGACATTTAGTTTACGATAACGGAACATTTGACGAGAGCAAAAAGGGAGAACGATTAAGTTTTAAAAGAGACTAGAGATGAAAATTAAAATTAATCACACACTTTTAATTCAACTCTTATTTCTGTCATTAGCTGGTATTACAGCATTTCAAAAAATAAGTGGATTGGTGGTTCCTGAGTGGTTCATTCATAAGTTTGAAAATTCTTTTATTAATCTAATTCCTTTCGGTATTACATTTTCATTTATTGTAATTACTTTATTAGAAACTAGTATTGCCATTTGTATGATTTTTTCTTTAATTAAGAAAGAGTATAAAACAGATTCTGGAAAAAGTAGTTTTAATTTTGGCTTAGATTTATCGTTAGTCTTATTTTTAATTTTATTTTTCGGTTCCTTTTTAGTGGGCGATTACGATAATGGAGCTCTTGATTTCCTTTATTTTATTGGTACTTTGG
The DNA here is from genome assembly GCA_016711805.1 of Bacteroidota bacterium. GTDB lineage: Bacteria > Bacteroidota > Bacteroidia > B-17B0 > Aurantibacillaceae > UBA4416. The sequence continues at coordinate 16,763 of JADJSH010000001.1, read as the reverse complement.
CAATAAGGAATAAATTAATTGTTAAAACAGAAATTAATTAAATAAAATATTTTTAAAAATTATTTGGTTTGTAAAAAAAACTTTCATACGTTTACGATCTCAGTAATAAAAAACAAACATGATTTTAGTAATAAATAACTTCTTTAATTGTAACATGAATAATTATTTTATTCGTGAAGGAAGGCTATTTATATAAGTATTATCAATACATACACAATATATAGCCTTCCAGAAATGGGAGGCTTTTTTTTTGAAAATAAATTAGAAATAGAAAATAACAACACCAAAAAATATGATAAATAAAAATTTTAATAATTATTTTTTTAATTCTCCTCCCTGAGGCATGGCCATGTATTGCATACGTATTAGCCCTGCCAAACCAGCAGGGCTTTTTTTATTCCCTTTAAAAAATTAAATAAACCATATAAAAAAAACAAAACATGAAAACAATTGAATTAAAAACAACAAGCACTTATCAATCGCTATTAACCGAAATGGAAACAGAAATAGCCATTGCGTCTGTAAAATCGTATTTCACTAAGAGTTTAAGCGATAAATTAACGCTTGCGAAAGTAGAAGCTCCCTTATTAGTAGAACGAGGAACGGGTATTAACGACGACTTAAACGGTATAGAAAGCCCCGTATCCGTTAAGGTTAAACAAATTCCAGAAGTGTTTATAGAAATAGTGCACTCTCTCGCCAAATGGAAACGTGCAAAATTGGCTCGCTTAAAAGCTTCGGTAGGACAAGGTTTAATAACAGATATGAAGGCCTTACGTCCTGATGAAGATTTCTCTGAAGTACATAGCATATATGTGGATCAATGGGATTGGGAAAAAGTAATTGCCAAAACAGATAGAACACTGGATTACTTAAAAAAAGAAGTGAAATTGATTTACCAAAGTATTTTAGAAACAGAAAAATCAATTACCTCTTTATATCCTTCAATTAAAGCTTATTTGCCCGAAGAAATTACGTTTGTTCATACAGAAGATTTGCAGTTGTTGTACCCACAACTAACCGCTAAAGAAAGAGAGAACGCTATTACGAAAGAATACGGTGCAGTGTTTTTAATTGGTATTGGTGGCGAATTAGCGGATGGAAAAAAACATGATGGTAGAGCGCCTGATTATGATGATTGGAGCACGCAAACGTCTCCAGGTAAAAGAGGATTGAACGGAGATATTTTAGTTTGGAACAAAGTGTTGGGCAAAGCATTTGAAATTTCTTCGATGGGAATTAGAGTAAGTCCAGAAGCCTTATACATGCAATTGTTTTTATCAGGTGCAGAAGATCGTATTCAATTAGATTGGCACCAACAATTAATTAAGGGAGAATTACCTTATACCATTGGCGGTGGAATAGGGCAGTCGCGCTTAGCAATGTTATTGCTGCACAAAAAACATATTGGCGAAGTGCAAAGCAGTATTTGGCCTAAAGAATTAATTAAACAATTAAAAGAACAAAACATTAACCTATTATAATTATGAGAAACCATTTAATAGCCATACAAGGCTCCGTATCATCATTCCACGATTTAGCTGCTAAAAAATACTTTGGCGAAGATGTCTCCGTTAAAGAATGTGGATCATTTAAAGAAGTGTGCGATAAAATTGCGAATAATAAAGTAGACTATGGCATTATAGCCATTGAAAACAAAGTAGCAGGAAGCATTTTATTGAATTATCAATTGATTGAAAATTATGACTTAAGAGTGATTGGAGAAATTTATTTACCGATAGAACTGCAGCTATTAGGAAAGAAAGACAGTCGGTTAGCGGATATCAAAGAAGTAATTTCTCATCCTATGGCCTTAGGTCAAAGCCAGTTGTTTTTATCTGAGCATGATAATTTATTAGTAACAGAATACAAAGACACTTCCTCTTGCGCTAAAATGGTGACAGAGGATCGCTCTGGTAAATTAGCTGTTATTGGTGGGCCAACATTAGCAAAAGCATATAATTTGGAAGTGTTGGTAGATAATGTGTGTGATGTAAAACAAAATTTCACTCGCTTTTATATTTTAAGTAAAGGCAGCGATTATGTTTCTAATCCTAATAAGGCATCTGTGACTTTGCAGGTGATGAATGAAGCTGGGAAATTAAGTGCAGTGTTAGATGTTATTAAAAAACACCATTTGAATTTAAGTAAGATTCAAAGCTTGCCAATTCCCAACAATTCAAATGCTTATCCATTTCATTTGGATATTGAATTTGATTATAAATCTGTTTTCGAAACATGTATCTCTGATTTGCAAAAAGAAACAGTGAACTTAAAAGTGCTTGGTGTATATAGAAGCGAAGCCTATAAGCCAAAATTAATCAATGAGCTTAATACTCTTAAAAATTTAAATTAATGAAACCTTTAATTGAAACAACAAAACAAGTCCATCATAATCTCATTTACAAAAAAGGATTAGTGTTGGCTGGACCCTGCAGTGCAGAAAGCGAAGAACAATTGCTGAGAACGGCAATAGAATTATCACACACTAAAAAAGTAGATATCTTGCGAGCAGGTATTTGGAAACCACGAACCAATCCAGGAAGCTTTGAAGGAAATGGAACAAAGGCATTGCCTTGGTTATTGAAAGCTAAAAAAATAACAGGTCTACAAACTGCTGTAGAAGTTGCTACAGCAAAGCATGTGGAAGATGCTTTGAGTTTTGAAGTAGATGTGTTATGGATTGGTGCACGCACAACGGTGAATCCTTTCAGTGTGCAACAAATAGCAGATGCCTTAAAAGGAACGAATCAAACGGTGCTCATCAAAAATCCAGTGAATCCAGATATTAAATTATGGATTGGCGCTATTGAGCGATTGCAAAAAAGTGGCATTACAGATATAGGTTTAATTCATAGAGGTTTCACGTCTTATGGTAATACTGAATACCGTAATGTGCCCATGTGGCAAATTCCAATTGAGATGAAACGCTTGTTCCCTGATATGCCTTTAATTTGTGATCCTTCGCATATTTGCGGTAACAGAACAGGGTTACTTTCAGTATCACAAAAAAGTGTGGATTTAGATTATGATGGATTAATGATTGAGTCGCATTATGACCCAGATGTTGCTTTAACAGATATGCAACAGCAACTCACACCAGAGGATTTAAAACAATTGTTAGAAGCTATTATTCGTAAGAACAGTAGTTCTAATGAAGCGGCATTTGTAAAACAGTTAGATAATTTGCGAGAACAAATTAATCATTTAGATGAAGAATTAATTTCACTTATTTCCAACAGAATGAATGTCGCCAAGCAAATAGGGGAGATAAAGAAAAATAGTCAAGTAACTGTATTGCAATCTTCGCGTTATAATGAAGTATTAGAAAGATCCATTAAAAAAGGAGAACAAGTGGGACTGAGCAATGAGTTTATAAAAAACTATTTGGAAGCGATCCATATTGAAAGCATTAGAATACAGAATAGTTTGGTGTGAGATGAAAAATTAGGGGATTAAGTTTTATAGGAGATTAGTTTTTTGTTCTTATTCCTCCTTTGAAGGAGGTGCCCGCAGGGCGGAGGATGTTCGAACTATTTCTTTTCTTCTACAAAATCCCAACTTATAATTCTAAAAACTACGCGTTGATTTTTTAAATGTAAGACTGCTTTTTCTTCTTCGCGAATTGCTTTTTCGATTTGTTCAGTTTTAAACAACGGCTTTTCAGTGCCCCAGCCTTTCGTTTGTATTCTTTTTTTATTAATCCCTTTTTGACACTAACGCACGTTTAATAGTATTGGCTCTTTGCTTTGATAACTTATCTGGTTTATTTTCTTCCATAGACGCGTGTCCAGCCAATTCTATTGATATTGTTGGATTATCTTTTAGTGTTTGATAAAGCATGTTTGTTGCGTTTTCAAAAGTTTCGTAGTTAGTTGGCTTAATTTTATGAAGTGAGTCATTGCAACACGAAAGTGAATTTTTATAAAATAAAATAGTTGGCATGCGCATTCCGCAATCAAGGACTTTTACTAATTGAAAATCTTTGACAAAATTTGTATTTGCTTTTAATGTTCCTTTGCCTTCATCCTTTGTTGCAAAAAAGCAAGACGATGATCTTGATAATGACCTTGTACTTTTGTCAGTTACTAAGGTTATACTAAAGTTTGATGTTGTATCTTTTACGATAAATTTATATTTGCCAAAAACATCTGTCTTTTCTTCGAGCATAGTTCCCGAGGATAATTTTAAGTGAATAATAGCATTCTCTACAGGATCTTTTTCATCATCCATTGAGACAGTTCCTTCAAGAAGAACTGTGTTATTTTGAGATATTGCACAGTAACTAAAAAAGCTAATTATTGTGCAAAAAAAGAATTTCATAATTTAATTTTGTGAGAACAAACTATCTACAAACTCAGTGCGGTTAAACACTTGTAGGTCTTCCATTTTTTCGCCTACACCAATATATTTTACGGGAATTTTAAATTCATCGGAAATGCCAATCACAACACCGCCTTTAGCGGTACCATCTAATTTGGTTAATGCTAAAGCAGATACATCTGTTGCGGCAGTAAACTGTTTACATTGTTCAATAGCATTTTGTCCAGTACTTGCATCCAAAACTAAAAGCACATCGTGTGGCGCATCAGGAATAACCTTCTTCATCACGTTTTTAATTTTAGTTAACTCATTCATTAAGTTAATCTTGTTATGTAAACGTCCAGCCGTATCAATAATCACGACGTCAGCGCCTTTTGCTTTTGCGCTGCTCAATGTATCAAACGCGACACTTGCAGGATCTGCATTCATTCCTTGTGATACAATATCAACACCCACACGCTGACTCCAAATAGTTAATTGCTCTACAGCAGCAGCTCTAAAGGTATCTGCAGCACCAAGTACAACGTGATAGCCTGCTTTTTTAAATTGATGAGATAGTTTACCAATGGTTGTTGTTTTACCAACGCCATTTACACCAACTACCATAATCACATAAGGAGTTTTTTCGCCAGTTGCGCTCAATGGTAATTTAGGGATTTCAAAAGAGATGGTATCGGTAGAATTATTTTCGGTTAATAAGGCAGCTACTTCTTCTTTCAATAAATTATTTAATTCGCCAGTGCCTACATATTTATTGGCAGCTACGCGAGCTTCAATACGTTTAATGATTTTAAGAGTGGTGTTAACACCAACATCGCCTGAGATTAGAACTTCTTCTAAGTTATCTAATACATCAGCATCAACAGTTGATTTTCCAGCAACAGCTTTGGCAAGTTTACCAAAAAAACTTTCTTTCGTTTTTGATAAACCTTCATTTAAACTTTCTTTTTCTTCTTTGCCAAATAGTTTACTGAAAAATCCCATAATGTGTTTTGTAGTAGGGTACAAATGTATTAAAAATATCGGTGCAATATTGAAATAGGAACGCAGATGAAACGGATTTGACTGATTAATACGGATTGGTGTTTCATATATTCGATAAGAAAATCTGTGTAAATCCGCTATATCAGTTTTAACTGTGTTCCTATTAAATTAATATAGTAAAAACAAAAAAGCTCCTTCGTTTCGGAAGAAGCTTTCTTTAATATATTAAAGCAAATTATTTCTTTAAATAATCAGCTACTAATTCGTTTTGAACGATTTCCTCACGGAATGCATAAGCACCAGTTTTTGGAGATCTAATTACTTTAATTACTTTAGTAAAGCTATTTCCTTTACCAGTTTTTAGTGTTGCTACAACCTTCTTTGCCATTTCTTCTTAGTTTTAATGGATTATTTAATCTCTTTATGAGTTGTCATTTTCTTCAAGATCGGGTTGTATTTTTTCAACTCAATACGATCAGGAGTATTTTTTTTGTTTTTAGTAGTAATGTAACGAGATGTCCCGTGTTTACCACTGTCTTTGTGCTCTGTGCACTCTAAAATTACTTGAATTCTATTACCTTTCTTTGCCATTTTCTTCTGTTATTTATTGAATTAAGCTAAAATTCCGCCTTCTACAGCTTCTTTTAAACAAGCAAAAATTCCTTTTTTATTAATATTCTTGATAGCTGATGTAGATACGCGTAAAACAACCCATTCTCCAGTTTCAGGAACAAAAAACTTTTTAGTTTTTAAGTTTACTTTAAACTGACGACGGCTTTTAGCGTTCGAGAAAGAAACGTTATTTCCTTTCATCGCTTTTTTACCTGTTAATTGACAAATACGTGACATGTTGTATAATCTTTAAATGTTATCCCTTAAAATAGGGACGCAAATATAGTATTTCTTTTTTAACCTACAAAAAATAGTAGGTTTTTTTCAAAAAATAATATACTTGCGTCCAAATTATCTAAATTTATTTAGTAAAACGCTTTCTACGTTCTGCTCCTTCGCGGTTTCCGCTAAAAGATCTTTCTCCACTTGGTTTGTCAAATGAGCGTCTTTCGCCGCCACCAGAACCACCTTCGCGGTTAAATGGTTTACGGTCTCCACCTTCTTTGTTTCCACCATAAGATGAACGACGTTCGCCACCACCTGAGTAAGAACGGCTTTCGCCACCTCCGTAAGTTTTGCGTTCTCCGCCACCATAAGATTTACGTTCTCCACCACCTTCGCGATTTCCACCGTATGAGCGACGTTCTCCGCCACCACCGCCACCGTATGAACGGCGACCATCTTCTCTTGAACCACCACCGTAAGAACGTTTTTCACCGTATCCGCCAGAAGGTTTTGCTTTAGAAACTTCAAAAGAAATCACACGAGCATTAAACTCAATTCCTTTTTTGTTTAAAGCTAAGAACTCATCCACATGTTTGTTTTCTGTTTCAAAGAAAGAGAATGAATTTTTAACATCTACATTGAAAATAACACGAGCATTGATACCAGAAATCTCCACTAAGAAATCTTTGATAGAATTACGGTTAAATCCATCTAATTCGCCCATATTCATGAAGAAACGAGTTGTTTTACCGTTATTTCCATCATTACCAATGTTTAAATCTTGAGAATTTTGGTAGTAAGCATAAAAACGATTGAACTCTTCAGAAATAAAACGTTTAATTAATTCTTCTTTTGATAAATCTTTTAATTCATCATAAATTTTTGGAAGGTAAGTTTCGATTTCATCGTCTTTTACCTCTACATTATGTAATTTATGAACTAAATGGAATAATTGTTTTTCGCAAACTGCAACGCCATCTGGCACATCAGCTTTAGTGAATGTATTTTGAATAATACGTTCGATATCACGAATTTTATTTACTTCACGAGGAGTAACGATTGCAATAGCGATACCTGTTTTACCAGCTCTACCAGTACGACCCGAACGGTGCGTGTAGTTTTCTGCTTCTTCAGGTAAGTTATAGTTGATTACGTGAGTTACATTATTAACATCAATACCACGAGCAGCCACATCGGTTGCAACTAACATTTGTAGCGTGTGGCTACGGAAACGTTTCATTACTAAATCACGTTGTGCTTGAGATAAATCGCCATGTAATGCATCAGCATTGTAACCATCTTTAATTAATTGATCAGCTACATCTTGAGTTTCTGCTTTTGTACGACAGAAAACAATACCAAATATATCTGGGTAAAAATCTGCAATACGTTTTAAAGCTGCGTAACGATCACGTTGATTTACTGTGTAGTAAATATGTTGAATATTTTCAGCACCTTGATTCTTTTTACCTACAGAAATTTCTAAAGGAGATTCCATGTATTTGCTTGCAATACGCTCAACTTCGCGAGGCATTGTAGCAGAGAATAGCCATGTATTTTTTGTTGGAGGTGTGTTACTTAAAATTTGATCTAAATCATCTTTAAAGCCCATGTTTAACATCTCATCAGCTTCATCTAATACAACTACATCTACATGAGATAAGTCGATAGCTTTACGCTCAATTAAGTCGATTAAACGACCTGGAGTTGCAACAATTACTTGAGAACCAGCTTTAATATCACGGATTTGAGACATGATTGGTGCTCCACCGTAAACAGCAGTTACTCTTAATCCGTTAAGGAATTTTGAATAGTTAATTAAATCTTTACTGATTTGAACACATAACTCACGAGTTGGTGCTAAAATTAAAGACTGAGTGAAGCGAGAGTTTAAATCTAACTTCATTAATAAAGGCAGGCCAAATGCTGCAGTTTTTCCTGTTCCTGTTTGTGCAAGGGCTACCATGTCGGTAGATTTATCCTTCAACTGAGGAATAGTTTGTTCTTGGATAGGCGTAGGATTTTCGAAGCCCATCTCGGTCACGGCTTTTAGGAGCATCGGCTCCAAGCCTAATTCTTGAAATGTCATTTGTTTTTGTTTAAATTATTATTACTAGCTGCTAACTAAGATTTAATTTCCGCAGTAGCTGTGAACATTTTATAGCCCGACGTAGGCGCGTTCACAATGTATTGGATGCAAATATTAAATCTAATTGCGGGGCAAAGGTAATCAAATTTATTTAATAACAAGCTATTAACAATATTATTTTCTTTAAATAGCTAATAATTAGTTATTTAGATGTTTTTAACCGATTAAGTAAACTATTTTAATGACAAGTAATTTGGTTTATATTATAAACTAGTTTATATTTGTGTCGTGAAAATGAAATTATATACATTAACTATTGCCATCTTCTCTGTATTTACTGTGTCTGCACAAAGTGCAAGCTATAAAGAAGGATTGAAAAAAAATATTCAGTTATTTGAATCCGCAAAAACCCCTGCTGATTTTATAAAGGCTGCAAATGGTTTTGAAGCATTAGCTAAAACAGAAAAAAAGGAATGGCTAGCATTTTATTATGCTGGATTATGTGATGCGCTGGCTGCTTTTGAAAAACCAACTATAGAAATTGATCCTTTATGCAATAAGGCAGAAGCTTTAGCTAACAAGGCAGATTCGTTAAGCAAAAATAATTCGGAAGTGTTAGTTTTAAAATCCATGATTGTAGCAGCTCGTATCAATGTCAATAAAGCACAACGCGGACAAAAATACGGAGCCATGGCCACTAAATTTGCGATGGAAGCGGTGAAGTTAAATGAGGCAAATCCAAGAGCACATTTTGTAAAAGCAAAAGCCATTTTAAATACGCCACCTGCACTTGGTGGTGGAGAGAAAAAAGCAAAGCCTGCTTTTGAATTGGTTTTAGAAAAAATAAAAACATATAAACCTGAATCTTCTTTATCGCCATCATGGGGAAAAGAAGAAACAGAAAAAGAATTGAAGAAAATGGCTTCGACGAGCTCAGCCACCAAACCAAAAAAATAACAATATGGAAGAGAAAGAAATTAGTCCTCAAGAAAGTTTAGTTATTATTAAAACAATGATTAATAAAACACAGCGGCAATTTAATGATGATAGTTTTTATTATATGATGTGGGGGTGGCTAGTATTTGTTGCATCAATCATCCATTTTGTTCTTATTCAAGTAGAGGTACAACAAGCTTACTATGTTTGGTTTTTAATGCCAATTGGAGGAGTTGTTTCTGCGCTTTATGGAATGAAAGCAAATAAAAAGGAGAAAATAAAAACACATTTAAATACATCTATGAGTTATTTATGGTGTGCTATGGTGGTATCCATGATGCTTGTCATATTTATGGGAGCGCGGTTAAATCAGAATACCTATCCTATTTTAATTTTAATATATGGTATCGGAACTTTTGTTTCGGGAGGTCTATTAAGTTTTAGGCCGTTAATTATTGGTGGAGCCATTTGTTTCGTTTTATCTATTAGTTCGTTTTTTCGTCATATTCGAATATCAATTATTATTTATAGCAACGGCTATGTTGGTATCCTACATTATTCCCGGTCATTTATTAAAAGCAAAGTTTAAAAACTAATGGCACTTAAAGAGCTCAATCCATTATTACATTCCCAACTTCGGTTAGCGGTTATGTCTTTATTGGCAGGGGTGAAGGAAGCTGACTTTTCTTTTTTAAAGGAAGAAACTAATTCTACTGCAGGAAATTTAAGTGTACAATTACAAAAGTTAAAAGAAGCCGATTATATAGAAATAGAAAAATCATTTAAAAATAATTACCCTCAAACTACTTGTAAAATGACTGATAAAGGTTTAGTTGCTTTTAATGAGTATGTAGAAAATTTAAAAGAATATTTAGTACCGAAGACAAAAGGGATTTAAGGGACTGCTTGACTAAAGGGACAGTCATGCTGAACTTGTTTCAGCATCTCATTAGACCCTGAAACAAGTTCAGGGTGACGTAACAGAGTAATATTATTTAAAAAAACAGAAAATGGAAACAGAAAGAGAAAAGGAACTATGGAAACTTGCAAAAAAACGTGTGGGTTTCAAAAGACATTTAGCAACCTATATTGTTATTAATACATTTTTGTGGTTGCTTTGGTATTTTACTGATAGAAAAGAAGAAAGCGCTGGTGTGCCTTGGCCAATATTTCCTATGTTAGGCTGGGGCATAGGCATTATGTTTAGTTTTTTAGGTGCCTATGTTTTTGTGAAGCACGATTCGGTTGAGAAAGAATATGAGAAATTGAAGAATAAGTAAATTGTATTGATTGTCAGTTCGAGTGATTTTTTGTCTACCTCCGGAGAAAAATTGTATCGAGAACTTTTCAAAAGAACGCTTCTCGCTGACACACTTTCTCGCTCAAAAGTTCACTGAACTTATGCTGTGCTCGAAGTGACATGAATTACCTTTTTATTTAAGTTTATACTTCTTTTTCAATCCACTTATCAATTCATTTAATTCTTCTTGGTCGTCAATATAATCAGAAGTGCTTTCAAATTGATAAGGAATAACTAACTTACCTGTTTTATCAGCATAACCCCATTTTCCATCTTTTTCTAATTGAACACAGGAAAGTCCCTGAACAAAACTTCCTGCACCGTGGTAAATGCGTTCGCAAATAAATTTGCCTTGTTTATTAATAAATCCAAATTTATCATCAATACTTAATGGAGCTAATCCTTCTTTAAATTCGCCAGCTTCATCATAGTCTTCAAATTCAATAACAAATTCACCTGTCTTGTCGATGTATCCAAATTTATCTTTTTGCCCTTCTTCTTGAGCATATTGGGTGGCTGAAGCTAATCCTTCAGAGAAATTACCACACCAATCAAATTTAAAATCAATAACGGTATTGTGATGTTCGTCAACATAACCCATAAACCCATCTTTAGCAACCCATACTAATCCTTCCGAAAACTTGCCAATATCATTATATTGAACTGGAACAGCAATAGTGCCGTTTGGTTTTACGAGTCCGTACAAGGAGTCTTTTTCAATCTGAATAAAGCCGTTTTCTTCAAACATAATATATTCGTAAATAGGCTCTAGAATAAAATTACCTTTATTATTAATCATTCCTTTTCCAGTTTTCATTTCTACAGCAGCGTAGCCATTTTCAAAACCATCAGCGTCTTTAAATTTTGGAGGAATAACAATATCACCATTTTCATCTTTAAAGCCATATAAATTTTTTTCTTCAAAAATTTCCCATTCTTCTTCAATGGTGTATGTTGATTTTTTAATTGGTTCTGTTTTTTGGCTTGTAATATTTATTGATTCCTCAGCAACAAAAGTTGATTTGGATTCTTGCAATACATCATCGATAGAGGTTGATTTACTTTTTTCAGGTGCAGTATAAGCTGGTGGAATATATACTCCACTATCTTCTTTTTTTAAGCCGAATAGTTTTTTTAGAAACTCTAACATAATAGTATGATTAATGATTTAAAACATAATAAATCATAACTAAGTTAGATAAATATTAGGAACGGAAAAACTTATATTTTGGCATAACCGAGTTTTTCGATATCTGAAATATGTTTTGTGAGATGCGTTTTACCATTTACTAAAACATATAAACTATCGCTAATTGATGTAATGTGTTGATAGAGATGATCTGTCATTAAAATCCCCTTGTTTTGTTTTTCCTCTACCAATAACTCTTTCATTTTTTCAATGTGTAAAGGCATAATATGAGAGAATGGTTCATCTAATAGCACAAATTGTGTTTTAGATTTAGCAATTACAAACACTTCAACAATACGTCTATGTCCGCCTGAAAGATGTTTAATTGGAGAATTATAATTGACGCCAATATCTGGAAATAATTTTTCAAAGCTAGTAAAGTCTATTTCAAAATCATTGAAAATTCTTTTTAAAGTTAAGTGCTCAGGAATAAAATTAAACTGAGGAAGGTATAGTAATAGGTCTGGTTTTTTGAAAGGAACATCTATTGTTTTGTTATCAAATCGTATGGATTTACTTTGAGGTTCAAGACTACCGCAAATAATATTCATTAAACACGTTTTGCCATTTCCGTTACGCCCCAGTAAACCTGTAATTTTACCAGTTTCACATTTTAGATATACATCGGACAAGACTTTTCTTAAATCAAATTCTAATAACACGCTATCAATTTCTAGTTTATGCATGATATATACGATTAGTGATATACATAGAAACGGAAAATATGATAAAGTCAAGTAGCAGGGAAATCATCCAGAGCGCTGTTTTTGAAACTCCTAAGGCTTGATAATAATAAAACTCTTTACGTTTGTTATATTTAATATGAAAAAAGGTAAACAGATAACTAACTATTTTTGACCAAAATAAAACAACCAACATCACTGGCATAGCTTGCCAAGTTTTATAAACAACAAGGCAAAGAAAGGTAATACATAAAGATGCAAAAAAGAAACCTCTGTAAAATGTGAGCGCTAATTTTAAAGTCTTCACGTTAAACTACTTCATAAACTTCTGTTTTACATCGCTGTAAGTTGGAAAATTATTGTGGTGCCAGTTCATAATAACGGTTCCATCTTTAATTAAAATTAATCCTGGATTAGCTCTTACCATGGTTTTTAAAACAATGCCATCAGCATTTGCAAAATCATACATAGCTTGATGTTTATGTTTGTAATCATCAATTTGCTTAGCATCACCAGCCGTTAAAGCAACCATTTTAATATGTTCGCCCTCAGCTAATTTATATAAATCGTTAATTTTAGCATGAAGCGTTTCATCATCTTCTGTTTTTGTTAAGTCGTAACACACCAATAAGAACATATAATCTTTATTATTTAAAATGCTGTCTTTAATATCCTCTCCATCTAAGTTTGTAATAGAGAAATCAACAATTTTTGGAGGATTAATCGCATCATGAATTAAAATATTATCAGTAGCAACCCATTTCCAGTTAAGAGTATCTGCCCAAGGATAGTTTTTCATATCAAAATGTTTTTGCTCATGCGTTTTTAAATTTTCATAAATAAATCCCGATTCATACTCAGCAGGTTTATAATCAGCGCCAGCTTGCATATTGGTTTTTATGTTATCTCCAATTTTGTACGCTCTAAAATCTAAAGGAGGTAAATTACGGTAAGCATAAATTGGGAAAGCAAAAGATAGAATGATTGCAATGGCTGTTAACGACATGGTAATCATTTCTGTAAATAATTCGTTGATACTTTCTTTACCCGAAATTAAGAGCGTAATTAATATGAGCAAAGCAACGTCCTTCCAAAAGCTTGTCCAAGGTTTTAATACTAAAAAGTCGCCAAAGCAGCCACAAGTAGTTACTTTGTTATAACATGCCGAATAAAATGTAAGGAAGGTAAAGAAGGCGATTTGTGCAAATAATAATCCCAAAGTTAAGTTTCGTTTGTAACCAACTAATAACATAAAACCTAAAGCCATTTCGCTTACACACAATAAAATGGCTAAGGGCAAGGCAATGTGTGCAAAGCTTTCAAAAATACCAAGTCCTGAATCCGCTTTAAATACTTCAAAGTATTCTTCTAGTTTATAGCTAAACCCTAATGGGTCGTTGGCTTTAATGAATCCTGAAAAAATAAATAAACCACCTACGGCAATTCGTGAAATATGTGTAATGATGGGGAATTTATTAAGTAAACTAGAACCATTTACGATAAGAACTAATATTCCTAAAATAATAGCAATGGTTGTTTTGCTAAAGCAAGATGGTGTAATATAATATAATAGCGCTGCTAAGGCTAATGACCATATTACGCGAAATACTTTTGATGCGAAGAATTTTTTCATGTGTTTGATGTTTAACCGCAAAGCACAATTAACAAAAGCAATTGCGCAAAGAGGTGATTTAACTAATTCTCTAAATTATACCGTAAAGAGCGAAGTTAAAAGGCTATTTAGATTTTTTAACTAACAATGGAAGTTTGATAGTTTTGGGCACTAAAAAGCCCTGTTATTTAATAACAGGGCTTTTTTTTATTTTTAATAGTTAAGAAATCGCTTTCTTTCCTTGCTTTTTAATCACTTCCATTTCTACTTGTAGGTTACGAAGCATGCTCATAATGCTACCAACATTTAATTCTTCTTCTCGGTAGTCTGTCATGTTAATACAGCACGTGTATTCCCAAACTTCTAATACGTCTTTTAAGCTGACATTAAATGGTGGATAAATTTTATTATCTGAGTGGCATTCCATAAAACCTTTTTTTGTATTAACATTGAAAATACGTTTGTAAGAAATGCCATCTTCTTTAGTCACTACAATATAAGTTTGTCCGTTTTTAATATCTTCTATTCTATCTAAATATTTAGCAACCACAAAAGAGCCTTCTTTAATTGGAGGCATACTATCGCCTTTAATTGGGAAAGCACGGTGTTTACCAGAAGGTAAGAAAGGTAATTTCATACGAGGTAAGCGCTCCATATATTCAGGATCGGCGTAGCCTCTTAAATAACCAGCACTGGCTTTTAATGGCACTAATTCAACAGCATCTCTACCGTCCTCGTCAATAACAACAGGGAATAACATTCGGTTTTTACCAATTTTCATTAAGCCATCGAGGTTAGTTTTGGTTAAGTCGCCTCTAACCAAAGCATCTACAGCAATGTGAAAAAAATCAGAAATGGTAATTAATAAATCGATAGACGGTTCATTACGATTTTCTTCGTAGGCACCTAAGCGCGAACGTGTAATTCCTAGGCTTTCTGCCATTTGCTCTTGCGACAAGCCTTTTTGCAAACGCAAGAATTTTAAGTTACTAAAAATTTTGCTCATAATTTTAAATTGCTACAAATTGTAGCACGAATATACTACATAAAGTAGTAAGTTTGTAAAAGATTTTTGTTAATTTTTAGGTTTGTTGTTGACATGGTTCTGTAAATAAGTGAAAGCTTGTTTATGGAACCTTTGTTTTTTAGTCATTGGAAATGGGAACACGGATGACGCGGATTGGACGGATCTTTAATTAAACCTGCGTAAGGGATGCAAGCGAAAATCCTTTTGCCTGCCTTTTGCAAAAGATTGCAGACATACGTAAGGCTGTTCCTTTTGCGCCGCAACGCCAAAATTATATAAAATCACTTACTTAGTCTCATAGTCATGTGAGGAATATTATCCTCTAAATACATTTCACCTTCAGGAACAAAACCTAAGTTTTGATAAAATTTATCTAAGTAACATTGAGCGCCAATAACAATAACAGAGCTCTTGAAGCGTTTTTTTGTTTCGGTAATGCTATATTCCATTAACAGTTTCCCGTAGCCTAAACTTCTTACAGACGGGTGCGTTACCACGCGGCCAATAGAAGGTTCTAAATCATAAGACACTCCTACTGGAACTAGACGAGTACAAGCAACAAGCTTTCCATTATCGTAACCTAATACATGAAAAGATTTTTGATCTTTATCATCCATATCTAAATACGGACAGTTTTGTTCTACCACAAAAACCTCAGCACGTAATTGTAAGAGTTGGTATAACTCTAAATTACTTAATTCGTTAAAGGTTTTAGTAGTAAATGAAATCATTTAATATTGATTAATAGATAATAAAACTAACGTGCAAGCTTCAGTAGCTTCAATTCCTTTACTTTCCGCTAAGGCTTCAAACTTAGGGTTTTCGGTGCCGGGATTAAAAATAATACGTTTAGGTTTAAGTGACAAAATATAATCTATCCATTCAGGTTGATTATCTGGCCCAACATACAGAGTAACAGTATCTACATTTTCAATTTGGGGCTTATCTTTGATAATGTCAAGTCCGTTTATTTTGCCAGTTTTAATACCTACAGGGTAAACGGTGTGCCCATGTTTTTGCAAACTTAAAGTTGCCTTGTAGCTATATCTATCGGCATTGGGCGATGCTCCAATAACAACGGTTGGTTTATTCTTCAACATAATTCAAATCTTTACCAAAGGTTTCTTCTAAGAAATAAAGGGCTATAAATCCAATGCTAATGATTATTGCTCCAGTAATTTTAGTGGCTAGTAATTTATCTACATCTAAAACAGAGATTACTAAATTTAATAACAAGGAAATTAAAATGGTAGAAGCTCTTACAAAATTTGGAGCTGTAGTAGTGGCTG
Organism: Bacteroidota bacterium; assembly: GCA_016711805.1. GTDB lineage: Bacteria > Bacteroidota > Bacteroidia > B-17B0 > Aurantibacillaceae > UBA4416. The sequence goes on along the minus strand of JADJSH010000001.1, from coordinate 494 downwards.
TGGCACGAATATTTGTTCCAAACAATTCGGCGGCGGTACTTATAAATACGGCCCAAAAACCTGTTGCAAAGCCAATAAACGTCACAATAGAGTAGAACACCGTAACGGAAGTTCCGCCATACAAAAAGTAAAGTATAACGCCAAGTACTGTTAATGATAAAAATATAGCAAAAGCTTTTTTTCGAGATTTTAATAATTGACTAATTAAGCCAGAAGCTATATCGCCAACGGTTATTCCTGCATACGCAAACATGATGGATTTACCAGCAGAGATCGATTTTTCTGGAAGTCCCATTAATTCGCTTAACTCAGGCGAAAATAAAACTAGGGTTCCCATGACATACCAAACAGGTACAGTCACAAAAATTATACAGAGGTATTTTTTGAGGCTTGGTAAATGAGAAAATAATTGCAATACATTTCCTTTTTTGATGTGTGTTTCTTTTTTTAAAGCATCAAACATACCAGATTCAAATACACCAATACGTAAAACT